>NZ_AUMP01000004.1 GCF_000430745.1 Fictibacillus gelatini DSM 15865
AGTGCTGCGTCCGCTGGAGTTGCCACGCCGCCTGCCGCAAAGTTTACAACTGGAAGCTTGCCTGCTTCTTTAATTTGAAGAAGGATTTCGTATGGCGCGCCAAGGTTTTTCGCTTCGGTCATTAGCTCGTCCTTGCTCATCGACACGACTTTACGAATTTGCGCCTGGATCATGCGCATATGGCGTACCGCTTCAACAATGTTGCCTGTTCCTGGCTCCCCTTTCGTACGGATCATGGAAGCGCCTTCTCCGATGCGGCGCGCTGCTTCGCCTAAGTCGCGGGCTCCACATACGAATGGAACCGTATAATCGCGCTTGTTCAAGTGGAATACTTCGTCTGCCGGCGTTAACACTTCACTTTCGTCAATGTAGTCTACACCCATCGCTTCAAGCACGCGCGCTTCGACGATATGGCCGATACGCGCCTTCGCCATGACAGGAATCGAAACCGCATTCACGACTTCTTCGACAATCGTTGGGTCAGCCATGCGGGCTACACCGCCTGCTGCGCGAATATCGGAAGGAACGCGTTCTAATGCCATTACGGCTACCGCTCCAGCTGCTTCTGCGATTTTCGCTTGCTCTGCGTTGACAACGTCCATAATGACGCCGCCTTTTTGCATTTCTGCCATTCCGCGTTTAACACGCTCTGTACCTGTCTTTGACATGCTTCAATTCCTCCTAGATGTAAAGATTACTGGTTTCAAAATTTTTAAGTATTCCAATCCATTTTATCGTATTTTTTGAATATTTTCTATCTGTTAATTGAAGGAAACTTTTATAGAACAAAAAACGCGATAAAAAATAATTCTACGATTGATGTATTATACGAATATCATTATAAAGTACTATCCTCAACATATCTAGAGGAAATTATTCACTAACTAATGATTGTTAGGTTGACTTAGATGATGTGAAAAAGCTGTTCGCCGATAAAGCCCCCTTTTTTCACTCCCGGCGGACATGCGAATACGCTGCTTGAAACGTGCTGAATGTATTCGTTTAAAGCATCGCTTCGAGCCATTTTTGAGAGCATCGGAATGAATTGTTTCTTTACGCTTTGCTGAAAGCTGATAAAGAATAATCCTGCATCTAAATACCCTGTTTTTGGATCAAGCCCATCCGAATACGAATAGGCTCTACGGAGCATCTTCGTTTTCGTCTCGCGTGCTAAGCGCACGTGCGAGTTTGCCGGCAAATCATTCAATGATACAGAATCGTATTCATGTACCTTTCCAAACGGCGCTCCGCTCACTTTTTTCCTTCCGAATGTTGCTTCTTGTTCTTTAAACGATGTACGATCCCACGTTTCTGTAAACATCCGAATCTTTCTGGCTACTAAATACGTGCCGTTTTGCATCCATGAAGGTTCCTGTTTGGTCACCCACAAGTATTGATCTTGCGCCTTTTTATCGCCAAGTTCACGATTGGCCGTTCCGTCTTTAAATCCGAAAAGATTTCTTGGCGTTTTTCCATCTGGTATGCTAATGAAGCCGTTTTGCATCCAGCGAATGACCGCACCGCTGCGTGCAACTCTTGCAAGATTGCGGATCGCATGAAAGGCAACCGTCTGATCGTCGCTGCATGCCTGGATGCAAATGTCGCCGCCCGATAGTTCCTTTTTCAGTTCATCCCGCGGCATTGGCGGAATATCGGCTAGCTCGGCAGGCTTTTTCGCGGCAAAACCAAATCGGTCTTCCCCATTTTTCGTAAAAAGCGTTGCACCAAATCCAAACGTAATCGTTAAGCGGGATGCAGAAAGACCCAATACTTCGCCGGTATCATCCGGAGGCAAGAATTCGTTTGGCTGCTCCTCTCCAACCATCCGGCCTTTTGTCATCCGCTCGCTGTATTCCGTCCATGTTTTCAATAGTTTCTTTAACTCATCCCTGTCATTATGGGTGACGTCAAATGCGGCAAAACACATGTATTTTTGCTGGGGAGTCGTTATCCCGGCCTGTTTTGCTCCATAAAATGGAACCGTGCCTGAACTCGTTTGACTGCCCTCTTTTGCTCCAGGACGGAGAGCATCTAGCGAGAAAAGAGCGCCCATGCCGCTTGCACCAAGGGCGACGCCCGCCCCGGCGACCGCGGTCATTTTCAACATATCCCGCCGGCTGATTGTATTCTCTTTATCCTCTATTTGAACATGTTCGTTTTTATTCTGCGCTGTCATTTGACTTCCCCCTAAATTTGAAACGACTAGCTTAATAGTTTAGCAACTTTCGATAACGATTCGGACAACGTATTAAGCTGCTGGCTAATTTTGCGAGTGTCTTTTTCCTTTAATTGATTGTATGACACGAAGCTAGCGCCTTTTTTAAATTGTTTTAATGAACGTTGCAATGCGCTGAACTCTTTTTCAATGGAGTTTGCCAACTCCGGGTCTTTTTTCATTAACGGCTCTTTTACGACATCAAATATCGCTTTCGATCCTTCGACGTTTGCCGCAAGGTCGACAAGGTCAACGTGAGAGTAACGTTCCTCTTCACCGGTAATTTTTGAAGTCGCCGCTTCATCCAACAATTCAACCGCCCCGGCAACGACCTGAGCCGGCTCAAGTTGTACAGCTTTAATCTTCTTGTGAAGCTCTTTAACGTCCTGGATAAGCTGATTTACAACTTTCTCCTGTCCTTTAGTCGTTTTATTCACCCATAATGCCTTTTCAATGACATGGAATCCCGTCCATTCCGAAGGGCTTGAGACATCATTTTCGCGGGCATCGATTTTCGGATCAAGGTCTCCGAAGCTTTCGGCAATCGGTTCAATTCTTTCATAATACGTTCTAGCATTCGGATATAGCTTCTTTGCCTTTTCCATCTCGCCTTTGATCACGGCATTTGAAAACTCTTCCGTTGCTGCCACAAGCTGATTGCTTTGCTTCAAGACATACTCTTTATATTGCTCAACAGCCTTATTAAGGTCAGCATTTGCAGTCCCTTTTTTAGAAGGCTTAAAGTTCTTCAATTTATTTAAGCTAACGGCCATTTTTTCATTAAGGCCGGATAATGTTTTCTGATCGACTGGCTCGATCTTTGTACCTGAAACAAGTGGCAATAGCGATTTTTCCGTTTCTGTGTAAAGAAGCGGAGCCGTTTTGCGTACTTTATTTTCAAACGAAAACCATGTTTTGTTAATTTGCTCGCCTAATTTCTTCACTTTGGCGCTGTCTTTTTGATCGAGCGCTTTTGTAAGCTCATCAGATAGTTGAAGTAATTTGTCTGTACCTTCCCCTACAGCATTTTGCGCAGATTGGGCCGTTTTTGCTTTTTCATTATTTTTCTGGTCGTTTGCCTGATTAGTATTACAAGCGCTTAAAGCGAGAGAGCTAACGACCAGTACGGATAAAATCGAAGTAAAACGTTTCATTAATGGTTCATCCTTTCAGTGCAGCTTTTTGTTTTTTAGAAATGGTTGTAATAAGAAGAACGGCGATTGCTGCCACTACTAATATAATTTGCGGAATCGCACTGTACCACGACGGGTAAAAGCCGATAAAGTTAATACTTGGCAAGTGCAAATTCACGTTTGCCGGGATGACTCCTGCCAATTGCAAGCTATGAATACCTGTTCCTGTGAATTTAAGGCATAAATAAAAGACAATCACGCTCGACACGATAAAAAATGGCTTTAAAGGTATTTTGAGGCCGACTTTTATAAAAATAAAAGCAATTACGGCCAATGTTCCCAGTCCAAGCGCAATTCCTGAAAGTAGTCTTAGTGGCGTCATATGCTGAATTAAGCCGATTAAAAATAAGACCGTTTCCGTCCCTTCACGAAAAACTGCTAAAAACGAGAGCAAAGCGAATGAAAACATTTTTCCTGTACCAAGAGCCGCTTCGCTTTTCTCGCGAATATAGGACGTCCAGTTGCTAATATGGGATTGACGGTGCAACCAATAGCTCACATAAAGCAACATAAGGGCCGCGATAATCCCAGTCCAGCCGACGATTAAAAAGTTGTTGTCGCCAAAGGAAACGGACGTAAAAATAAACGAGACGAGCAGGGCGAGAGCAATACTTGAGAGAATTCCCGCACCGACTCCGCCAATAATCCATTTATTTGCTTTAGGCGCTTTCGCTTTTTTCGTAAACGAAAGCAATGCGCCGACCACCAATAACGCTTCAAGCCCTTCCCGTATAGGGATTAAAGCGGCATCGATGATCCCATAGCCATTTTGGTTGGCAAGCGGCTCGAGATCATCGATCATATGGTCGATGATTTTTACGGCATGTTCGGTATTTGGTTTTTGTGCATGAAGGAGGGCAGAAACCGTCCCCATATCCCGTTCCGTACTATCATAAACGGCTTTTGATTGGCTCACGACATTCCCTTCAACGCTAAGCCATGTCGACTTCACTTCATTCATTCGTTCTTTCGCTTCATTGTATTGATTGTCCTTAATGAGCGATTTTGTTTCTTTTAACAGCGAAATATAATCTTTCAAACTAACATTTTTCTTAATATGACTGCCAGCTTTATAGTTTCCATTTATAAATTTTTCATTTGCTTTTTTTAATGATTCAAGTGTGCTGATCAACGTTTCTTTTTTATTTTGCATAACGGCAAAGGAAACTTGCCCCATTTTATCTTCAATGTCCGCATAAGCTTCACTCGATGTTTTGCGCACGCCATCTTCAATCTCAAGCCAGCGATTATTGAAATCTTCATACGTCTTTTTCGCTTCATCGAGCTTATTTTGTTTCGCAAGCTTAATCGCTTGATCAACAAGCTCCTCGGCTTTTTTGACATCATCCTCCGGTTTTACTGCTGCTTGCGCATAGTTGGATAAGCCAAGTATTATGTATACGAAAAGAAAGGCGGTGACGATAGATAGGAAACCCCTTTGTTTCATGACTATACCTCCAATTTCAACTGATAATGATAATCATTGAAAATCATTATCATTATCAATGAGAAAGCCTACTTTGTCAATATGAAATTTACACCATGAAATGCCCGCCTTTCGTTGAATGGAAGCTTTGATGGGAGAGTGGTACATCCATAAAAATTCTTTTCAAATGAAAAATTACTCTCTTGTGCCCCTTCACCTAAGAAAGTTCTTATTTTCAAGAACAAATTTTCACCTGTAAAAAAGATAAGAAGATGGAAGCAAAAAACAGGATCAAACTTCTCTAGTGTGGTGCTATTTTCATGGCATTTGGACAATAACCGGTTGATTTCCGATAATAAATCGTTTCCATCGGACAATAAATGGCCTCAGTCGGATAATAAATTTAGTATATTTTTCGCTTATTGTCCAAAAGTAAGATGTTATTGTCTAAACCGGATGATTTATTGTCCAAATAAGAGCACTTATGGTCCGAGAACGAAATCATTTTAAATGATGTAACAATTCGTGATCGTTTTTCCTCATTTCACAGATCTAACGAGGTGTTCTTAAAATAACGAATGTTTGATTATTGAAATCCAAACTTTTTTTCTAGAAGGGGCACTAGCTTTTCCCCACCTTACAGAATGGATGGGGCGTTTGTGGGCAATAAAGAAGATAGGAAAACCATGCAAAGTATTAATCTTTTTTTCGCGATTCTGGTATTCTTTAGGTAATTCAGTTGGAAGGATTGGTCATGTGAAAAAACGAATCATTACGATCATTACCGCTTGTTCCATTTTGTCTGCCGCTCTTTGTCTTATCGGCCTTGGATGGGTCATGAAAGATCAATTGATCGGGACAAAAAACACGAAAGTTACAACACAACCCGCACAAGAAGTCCCTCATCCTGCCCATCAACAAATACATATTGCGGCTTTTGGCGATTCCCTTACCCGCGGTACCGGTGATCCCGAAGGAAAAGGGTATATCGGCTACCTCATGCAGGAATTAAAGAAAAAGACAAAAAAGCCGATTACCCTGTCAAACAGCGCCATTAAAGGGCAAACGTCATCACAGCTTGTAAAACAACTGGCCGAGCCGGAAATCCGGCGTCAAATTAAAAATGCAACTATCATTCTTCTTACGATTGGGGGAAATGATTTATTTCAAGGAGGAAAAGCCATTTCCCATCTCGACCCGACATTTATGAAACGTTCGGAAAAGACGTATTTGGCGAACGTTAAAAAAATTTATTCTACGATCCGATCGCTTAACCAATCAGCAACCGTATTCCATATCGGCCTGTACAATCCGTTTATCGACATGGAAAAATCGAAGTTAACCTCAACTATTGTCCGACAGTGGAACTTCGATTCAGCAAATACCGCTGCCGATTATAAAAAAATTGTTTACGTGCCGACATTTGACTTATTTGAGCTGAATGTAAATGACTACTTATTTAATGATAAATTCCATCCGAATGCAGCGGGCTATAAATTAATCGGGGAACGGGTTGCCGCCCTTATTACATTCAGCGAGGAGGGGAAAAGGTGAGTCAGGTGCCAGCATTAAAAGTAACCGATTTACGAAAAACGATCGCGGGCAAAGAAATAATTAAAGGGCTTTCATTTGAATTGTATCCAGGGGAAGTTTTCGGATTTTTAGGGCCAAACGGCGCTGGCAAAACGACGACGATCCGGATGCTCGTCGGTTTAATTCGACCTAGCTCCGGATCCATTTTCATTTCGGGCAAAAACGTTCAAACCGAGTTCACCGCCGCGATGAAACATCTTGGCTGCATTGTCGAAAATCCTGAGCTTTACCCTTACTTGACCGGATGGGAAAACCTTGAGCACTTTGCAAGAATGGACCCTTCCATTCCGAGAAAGCGGCTCGATGAAGTGATCGATCTCGTCGGCCTGAAACTTCGCATTCACGACAGGGTTGGTACGTATTCGCTCGGGATGCGCCAGCGACTTGGCATTGCGCAGGCATTGCTCGGGAACCCTCAGCTTCTTATTTTAGATGAACCGACAAACGGCCTTGATCCTGCCGGTATTCGGGAAATGAGGGAATTTATCCGCTTTCTTGCGGAAAAGGAAGGTTTAAGCGTTCTTGTCTCTTCCCATTTACTGAGTGAAATTCAATTGTTATGCGACCGGGTAGCCATTATTTCAAAGGGGCAGATCATCCGCATTGACACGGTCTCTTCCCTTCTTGAGGAGCAAGAGCGAGTAGAATGGAAAGCCGAACCGGTTGACGTAGCGAAACAATTATTAGCCGAAGAAACCGATGTTAAACTTGGGGATAACGGAATTTTGATTACACCACATGTCGAAGGAAAAATAGCGGATTGGAATAAAAAATTGGTCGATCGAGGCGTTAAAGTAAAAGAAATGAAGGCAAAGCTGCCAGCGCTTGAAGACTTGTTTTTGGAACTGACTGGGGGAGAGCACATTGATTAACCTCGTTTACAATGAGCAATTAAAGCTTTTTCGAAAAAAGCGATTGTTTGTCATTATTTTGATCGTCGCTTTTCTTGTTCCTATTTTTACATATGCGCAATACAAACAGGTGAAAACAACGGAGGAACGGCTCGGGACGACCGATTGGCGGACCCAGCTGCAGCAAGAAATTGTCGATACGCAAAACCGTCTCAGCTCAAGCAGGCTCCAGGAGGATATCCGCCAGTTTTTAAAAGTCCGACTGACCCAGCAGCAATATTATCTTGACCACAACATTAATCCAAATGCGCCAGGTGCCCCGACGTTTATGCGCGTATTTGCGGAGAATTCAATCGGGTTGCTTCTCCCCTTGCTCGTCATGGTCATTGCCGCCGATTTAGTCTCCTCTGAAGCGAGCGGCGGCACGATTAAGCTTCTTTTGACACGGCCGGTCAAACGGTGGAAAATTTTATTAAGCAAGTATATAGCCTTGCTTCTGTCCATTTCTTTTATCGTTTTATGCGTTGCAATTTTGACTTATGGAATTTCAGGATTGGTCTTTGGTTACGGCGGCTGGAGCATGCCAATGTTGACCGGATTTACGTCGAAGGGTGAAGAATTGATCACGACAGGCGTTCATTTGATTCCGCATTGGGAATACATTTTGATGGAGTTCGGCCTCGTCTGGTTTGTATGTTTCGTAGTCGGTACGCTTACCTTTATGCTTTCGGTATTACTTAGAAGTACAGCAGCTGTAATGGGAATTATGCTTGCCGCCCTCATTAGCGGCGTCATCCTGACGAACATGGTTTCTTCATGGCACAGCGCGAAGTATTTGTTTATGGTAAATTTGCAGCTGACGAATTACGTAAACGGTTTGAAGCCGCCGATAGAAGGAATGACGCTCGGATTCTCGATCGCTGTTTTATTGATCTGGGCGCTGGCCGCACTCATCATCTCTTTCTTTACCTTTACAAAAAGAGATGTATATTAAGATAGGAAATATAATGTGATGAAAATAGTTCACTTATTTGAAGGTGAAATTCCGTTAGTTTACCAAAAATAACAAAAAGAAAACACTGCCTTTGAGCAGTGTTTTTCTTTTTACAATTCAATTGGGGTGACACTCATAATTTCCGGCAGGGCAACAAGCTCTTCGACCATTTCCGGGGAAAGCTGCTTGTCAACGGTTAACAGCATAATCGCATCTCCTCCGACACCACGGCGTCCTACCTGCATCGTACCGATGTTGACATCTTTGTTGCCAAGAATCGTTCCCACTCGTCCGATAACACCAGGACGGTCATTATGGTGAACGTAAAGCAAATTTCCTTCAGGAGCAGCATCGATCGTATAGTCGTCGATTTTGACGATCCGCGCCCCATACCCATTGAGAAGGGTGCCGGCTACAACATGGCTTTGTGTGCTCGTTTTAAATTCGACTTTTAACCGGTTCGTAAAGCCGCGGCTTTGTGAAGACTTTTGTTCTACGACATTGATTTCTCTCATTTTGGCAAGATACAGTGCATTGACGTAGTTAACTTCCGGTCCGATTCTAAAGGAAAGCGCCCCTTTTAAAATCGTTCTCGTAAGCAGCGCTGTATCGACATCCGCCAATTCCCCGCTATACGTAATGGTGATCTCTTGTACAGGTCCAACTGACAACTGTGCGATAAACCGGCCAAGCTTTTCACCTAACACGAAGTAAGGCTCAACCCGCTCCATTACATGAGGAGGGATAAATGGAAGATTTACCGCGTTTTTAAAGCGTTCACCGCGCAATACTTTTATAAGTTCCTCCGATACATCAATGGCTACATTTTCCTGGGCCTCAACAGTAGATGCCCCGAGGTGCGGCGTTGTGACGACTTGCGGAAGCTTAATGAGCGGATTATCGACCGGCGGCTCTTCTTCAAATACATCGAGCGCGGCACCGGCTACTTTTCCGTTTTGGATGGCATCATACAATGCCTTCTCATCAATGATTCCACCGCGGGCGCAGTTAATGATCCGCACCCCGTCTTTCATTTTGGCAAATTCAGCGGCCCCTAGAAGATGATGCGTTTCTTTCGTAAGCGGTGTATGGACTGTAATAAAGTCCGCTTCAGTAACAATATCTTCAACAGACCCGCAAACGACGCCGAGCTTTTTCGCGCGCTCCTCGGTTAAAAACGGATCATATCCGATGACATGCATATTGAATGCTTTGGCCCGTTTCGCAACTTCTGTACCGATACGCCCCATGCCGACAACACCAAGCGTTTTATTATTCAGCTCTACTCCCTGAAAACTTTTTCGATCCCAAATGCCTTCGCTTAATTTTTTATACGCCTGGGGAATGTTCCGCGAAACGGCCATAAGCATCGCAAACGTATGTTCCGCAGCCGAAAGTGTATTCCCTTCCGGCGCATTGATGACGATAATTCCGGCTTCCGTCGCCGCATTTAGATCAATATTATCAACTCCGACGCCGGCACGGCCGATTGCTTTCAATCGTTTTCCAGCTTTTAATACTTCAGCCGTCACCTTCGTTTGGCTACGCACTAGAAGCGCATCATATTCCCCAATAACGGCTAGTAAGTCATCCGGGGAAAGATTCGTATTCTGAACCACTTCTACGTCCGGGGCATCTAACAATTGCTGAATGCCGGATTTGCTGAGCGGATCGGAAATGAGCACTTTAAACATGTTGAATCAACACCTCCTGCGCTGCTTTCACACCTGCACCCAGTTCGATTTCCACGCCAATTTGTTTCAAAGCGACTTCGATGGCGGAAACTACCGTAAGAACATCGAGTGGTTCACAATATCCCATGTGCCCGATCCTGAAAATTTTCCCTTTTAAATGTTGCTGCCCGCCGGCAACAACGACATTATGCGTTGTCCGCAATGCTTTGCGTAATGCTTCTGAATCAAATGCGCCTTTCGGGTCGATCGACGTTACCGTTGGCGAAGCATATTCATCTTTCGTCATTAACGGAAGGCCAAGGGCTCGGATCGCAGCACGTGTCATGTCACGCATTAGTTCATGGCGCTTAATAATTTGCGCAAGCCCTTCTTCTTCAATCATTTCACAAACTTCAGCCAATCCGAAAACGAGTGAAACGGCTGCGGTGTACGGCGTCGTTTGATTTTCTAACGACTTGCGGTACGCTTTTAAATCAAGGTAAAAAGCAGGCGGGGTAATGGTTTCGATTGTTTTCCACGCCCGTTTGCTTGCAGCAAGAAACGCAAGTCCAGTTGGAAGCATAAATGCTTTTTGTGAACCGGTAGCAATAATGTCAATTCCCCATTCGTCCATCTCACATGGAACAGCACCTAAACAGCTGACCGCATCGACGATAAAGAGCGCATCCGTCTGTTCATGCACGACTTCAGCTAATTCTTTAACCGGATTCAACACCCCCGTCGATGTTTCACAGTATGTCGCAAACACGGCTTTCACATTTGTATGTTGCTTCAGAAACGATTGGAGCAATTCCGGCGTTACTGCTTCGCCCCATTCTACTTCTAAGCGATGGACAACGATGTTATAGCGGTCACAAATCTTTGCGAAACGGTCGCCAAACGCGCCGCTTACTAAAACAGCAACTTCTTCCCCTGGCTTTACGGTATTGACAACACTCATCTCAAGGGCACTCGTACCGCTACCTGCAATGATGAAAACGTCCTCCTTCGTTCCGAAAATCGGCTTAAGCCTTTCGGCAGTATTTGCGAAAAGCTTAGAAAATTCACCGCTTCGGTGCCCGATCATCGGGCGGTTCATCGCTTGCTGAACGCGATGTGGGATAGGGGTTGGCCCCGGAATGCGTAAAACTAATTTGTCTTCAAACATGGTTCTCTCTCCTTTTATTATCCACTTTTTCTCTTTGAAAAACCGTGACCAAACGGCCGATAGTTTTTCTTTCTTATACTTTCATTCGCAACCTGAGTGCAAATTTTCTGAAAGTACAAAAAACAAAAACCCCTCATCCACACACTACGACTGTAGTGAGGGACGAGAGGTATATTTCGCGGTACCACCCTCATTTGTTTTCTTTTTCACAAAAGAAAACCTTACCAGGTCCATGACCTTCGAGATAACGGATCATCCGGACAAACCTACTAATCTTTTATGCGAATCTAAGATGTTCGGCCTGACAACTCCAAAGCGCTTATCTGTAAACGAAACGACCGATTCGCACCAACCACCGGCTCTCTTTACGCCCCAGCTTTACAGCATAACTTCATCATCGTTGTTTCATATTTGTTAGTTACTTTATCATGGACATTTGTACACGTCAAGAGGAATTTTTCAAAATTTAAAAGAGTCGAAGTTGAGTTAACTAAAAAACGGAATGCGAAGGATCGCATTCCGTTTCACTCTGGCATTTGCCTTTTATTTTTCAGCTGTTGCATGGGAATATCGAGCGGAAAATGGAATCGTTTCTTCTTTTACTTCGCTGCATGCGGTTGTACAGCTTTTGTTTAATGAACAGCCCGCGCATTTTCCCATTTTGCTTCTTTTTACGAATCGGTAAAGGGTAAACCCTGCATATGCAAAAATAAGTACGCCAATGACAACGCTAATGACCATTGTCGTATCCCTTCTTTCTTTTAGAAGTATTAGTTCAAGCCGAGAAGACGTCCGCCCTGATAAATAATAATCGATACGATATAGGCGATGACTAATGCGTAAATAACAGAAAACCACGTCCATTTCGCCGAACCGGTTTCTTTTCGAATAACAGCGACCGTTGCAAGACATGGAACATACAATAAAATAAACGCTAAAAAGCTATAAGCGGACAGCGGTGTAAAAAAGTCCGCCATGACACCTTGCAACGTATGCAAATCGGGTGCAGCATAAATAATATTCATTGTGGAAACAACGACTTCTTTTGCGAGAAAGCCAGTTAAAAGAGCGGCTCCCGCTTGCCAGTTGCCAAAGCCGAGCGGATGAAGAATCGGTGCCAGCACCCCGCCAATCATGGCAAGAAAGCTTTTATTCATTTCCACATTCAAGCCGCCCGGACCCGCATAGGTCAACAGCCAGATGACGACAGATCCGCCGAATATAAACGTTCCTGCTTTGCGGACAAATCCTTTCCCTTTTTCCCACGTGCTTTTTAACAATGTTCGGAATTGCGGAATTCGATAAGGCGGCAATTCAATAACAAAGAACGAACTTTGCTGTTTCAAAATCGTTGACGAAAAAAGCTTCGCCAGCGTCAACGCAAGGATGATTCCCATTAAATACAGCGACAATACGATTAATGCCTGGTTTTGCTTAAAAAATGCCCCGACAAATAAGCTGTACACTGTTAAACGAGCGGAGCATGACATAAGCGGCGTCAAAATTACGGTCAACAGCCTTTCTTTCGGCTGTTCAATCGTCCGTGCCGCCATAATGCCTGGAACGTTGCAGCCAAACCCGATAATCATTGGGATAAAGGCTTTACCGTTTAAGCCGATCGACTCCATAATCTTATCCATGACCATGGCCACACGCGCCATATAGCCGGAATCCTCAATAAAGGAGATGAGAAAGAAAAGGATAAAGATTTGCGGAACGAAAACGATGACTCCGCCGACACCCGCGACAATCCCTTGCAAAATTAAAGCGCGAATAAATTCTGTGGCTCCAGCTGCTTTCAGCCAGCCATCAAGCGTATCGGTAAGCGTCCCTGTAATAAAGCCGTCCAACGCATCAGAAATAGGCGTCCCGATCCAATCAAATGTTAATTTAAACATTAAATAAGCGAACAGCAGAAAAATCGGGAGACCGAGTATTTTATTCGTCAAAATGTTATCAATTCGATCAGTAAGCGTATATTCAATTTTTTCAACATCATTTACACAACAAGCTAATAGCGCTTGAATGTAATTGCCCCGTACTTTGCGAATGTGATGGGCCATTGATTTTGCTTTTGTCTCCGATTGGACAGCGTGTTCCGTTTCCTTATACAAACCTTCCAACGTTGAGGACGGTATGTAGTCCGTAAGCATTTCCTTCACAAGCTGGTTTCCTTCAAAAAATTGGAGGGCCAGCCATCTTCCCGGCGGCAGTTTTTCGTCAGCCGGCAGCAATGCTGTTAAACGGGCAATCGCTTCCTCTAAATTGCCGCCATAATCCAATACAAGTGGAGCATTCACCCGCTCTTCTTGTTCGGAAAGTTTGCCGGCAAGGACATCGCAGCCTTTTCCTGTTCTCGCTACAATAGGAACGACCGTGCAGCCAAGGCGCTCAGCCAGCAGCTTATCGTCAATCTCGACTCCCCGTCCTTTGGCGACGTCGATCATATTCAAGCCCATTACAAGCGGTTTTCCGTATTCTAATAGCTGTATCGTTAAATATAAATTCCGTTCAAGTTGTGATGCATCAACAATATTTAAAATGATAGAAGTATCATCATATAGAAGATAATGGGTCGCGACACCTTCATCACGCGATAAAGGATTCAAGGAATAAATTCCCGGGAGATCGATCAGATTCCCTCGCTTGTTCTTTAAAACGCCGACTTTCTTCTCAACCGTTACCCCTGTCCAGTTCCCTACATATTCATAGGATCCTGTAAGCGTATTAAACAAAGATGTCTTCCCGGTATTTGGATTACCGGCTAAAGCAATATTCATCACGCCATTTCCACCTGAATCATTTTTGCTTCACGGCGCCTGATCCCGATTAATTGTCCTTTTGCTTCAACGGCAACAGGGCCACCTAACGGCAGTATGCGTTTAATGCTAACAACCGAGCCTTCCATAATGCCTAAATCCAATAAGCGGCGTTGAACAAGCTCATTGATTTGTCCCGTATTAATAATTCGCGCTTTTCCTCCAGCATGCAGGTCTGTTAATGTCATGGCGTCCACCTCTATAAGAATGATAATTATTATCAGTAGATGATAGTTTAATTATATGAGATTGATTATCATTCGTAAAGAGAAACTTTTTAACAATTTCTTGACATTGAAAACCGCCTCCATTACATCGGAGGCGATTTAGGGTGGGTTGATTGATTTCTATATTTTTTGATATAGCCTGTGATCACAACAAATGCAATGATAAGCAGCTCGAATAAATGCTTTATATTTTCGTTTTTAAAATGCTCCTTCAAAAATGGCTCTTCTACGATCATTTTTCCGGCCGTCCATGCAATTACCGCGGCGCCGAGTGTAATGATGAACGGAAATCTGACAATTAATTTGATAAAAATCGTGCTTCCCCAAACGACGATCGGGACGGAAATAAACAAGCCGAGTACGACAAGCAAAAAACCGCCGTGGGCCGCCCCGGCAACTGCCAGCACATTGTCCAACCCCATTGCCGCATCGGCAACGATAATCGTAATAATCGCACTAACGATATTGTCTTTTGCCTCTATATCATGATCCTTCTCTTCTGTCATCAATTTAAACCCGATATAAATAAGCATTAGGCCGCCCACAAGCAAAAGCCCCGGTACTTTCAAAAGCCAGACGACCGCAAGCGTTGCGAATACCCGTATAACGACCGCTCCAAGTGTCCCTAAAACAATCACTTTCTTTTGCTGTTCCTCGCGCAAATTTCTCGCCGCAAGCCCTATAACGATCGCATTATCCCCGGCAAGCACTAAGTCAATGACCACAATGGAAAACAAAGCCGTTAGAAACTCCATCGATACGATCTCCATCTTTCAACCTCCACTCATGTCTCCTACTTACATATATGAACCTTTGTCCAAATATAGTAGTAAATAAAAAGGCTCATTCATATAGATGAAACAAGCCTGTGTTGATTTCTTATCCGATGGAAATACTACTTTAAATACGTGTTCAAAAAGGAGGACAAACAGGGCCAAAAAGTTCAAGGAAGCGCAGTCTCCGAGCACCGGAGCGTATGGCTTTTGATACGTGAGGAGCGAAGGAGCAAGCTGACGTAGAAATTCACCGGCAATGTTTCCCGGACTTTTTGAACATCCTCTTTAAAGTAAAGAACGGTGAGTGTATCGATATGCTTGTTTTTTTTCATAAATTAAAAACCCGCTTTTTTGAAGACAAAGTCTTTGATTTATCCGCTCAATTGGCTTATTACTTCCTTGTATCGCTGTTCCCTTTTCTTTTTTTACTTTTTACTTTTCTCGGCTTTTTGCCCATTTCAACAGAAGACGTATTAAAACTCATTCAACCATATGCGCCAAAACAGGCATTCCGGCTTATCGAATACAATTTGACATCGATTTTGGACCGGAAAAGAGGAGAATTGATTTATATCAGCATCCTTGTCACAACATGGCTTGCTTCAATGGGAATACTGGCAATTATTCGCGTGTTTAATAAGGCCTATCAAGTGGAAGAAAGCAGACCGCTAGTAAAAGAAATCGTTGTTGGAATTTTTTTAACGCTTGGGCTCGTTTTTGCCGTCATTACTTCCCTTCTCCTCCTTACGCTCGGGGAAGTGGGCGGCTATTACGTATTTGACCATTTCAGCCTGGGGAACCCGATCTGGCAGCTATGGAACATTTCACGCTGGGTGCTCAGTTTTCTTATTTTAATGATTGTTTTTATTACACTTTATCTCGTTGCGCCGAATCGGAAATTGAGCATTCGAAATGTGCTTCCCGGAGCCTTTTTTTCAACATTCGGCTGGCAATTCATCTCCATCGGTTTTTCCTATTACGTTACTATTTTTGATTATCGGGAAGTTTACGGGAATCTCGGCGCCCTTTTAACGTTAATGATCTGGTTTTATTTGTCTGCCATGATTATGATCGTCGGCGGGCAAATCAATGCGATTCTTTTAACTTTCAAAAAACGAAGATACTAAAAATTTTTCATAAGAGGCATTGACTTATAGAATCTTCCGTACGATGATGGAAACAGATATCGTTGCAATTTTTGGTGAAGCAAGATTAATTTCTATTTTGGAACGGGAGATTGAAATGTCGGTTAAAAATATTATCATTATTTTATTGTTGGTTTCAGTTAGCATTTTCCTTATTCCTTACAGCATTCCCCTCTTGCTTGCTCTGGCGACTTCGGTTATGTTGGAGCCTGCCGTTAAATTTTTTAACAGGTTAAAGTTAAAACGTGTATTTTCCGTGACGGTTGTCTTTATTTTATTTTTCGCCTTACTCGGTTTATTGATTTTTTGGCTGACAACAACGCTCGTAGTACAGGTCATTCAATTTTCACAAATGGTGCCCTCTTACTCAAAAAGCGTATTTGAACTGGCGGAAAAGTACTTTCACAAATTTGAAAACTTTTACACCAATCTTCCTCCCGAAGTTGTTTCAACTGTAGAAAAAGGCCTAGAGGGGCTAAAAACATATGCGGTTGACGCTGCCAGCAGTTTAACAGGGGCGATCCTTGGTATCATTACCTATATCCCCGAGCTGCTTATCTATTTTATTATTTACCTCGTTGCCGTCTTTTTAATTTTGTTAGATTTACCGCGGCTGAGAAACAATTTTTTAAATATGTTCACTCTTTCAGCAAGGGAAAAAGTCGATCTTGTCTTCTCACAATTGTCAAAAGCAACGGTAGGCTTTATACGAGCACAAATAATTTTAAGTTTTATAACCTACGTTCTTGCTTTAATTGGCCTGCTTATTCTTCGCGTAGACTACGCGATGTTAATCGCGTTGTTAATTATTATCGTTGACATATTGCCAATTTTAGGAACGGGCTCATTCCTTGTCCCATGGGCGGTTTACAACTTTGTCGTCAATAATGATTTTCTTGCTATAGGGCTTTTGATTCTGTTTGCCGTTATCACTATTGTCCGGCGAATTATCGAACCTAAAATACTTGGATCAAGCCTGGGAATATCTGCTCTTGCGGCGCTCATAAGCATTTATCTCGGATTTCAAGTATTGGGAATGATCGGTTTGATTGTTGGTCCTGCCATTGTTATTATATTTGAAGCGTTAAGAAGTGCCGGCTTTTTAAAATTTAGAATCGATTTTTAAAACTCGCTTATTTGCGAGTTTTTTATTTTTTTACAAACATTACAAGTTCGTATCGTTTTCGTAATTTGCGTTAGAAAAATGGAAAAGGTGGGAAATATGAAAGGGAACTACAGAAAGGAAATTTCTATCTCGAAATAGTATTCATGTAAACAGCAGCAAGGAGGTCTTTATGAATACCAAAGTGAAAGAAAGGGACCATTATTTCGACAATGCGAAGTTCATCTTAATTTTTCTCGTTGTCTTAGGCCATTTCTTAACACCAATTAAAGATCAAAAAGATATCTTATATACACTTTACAACTTTATATATACGTTTCATATGCCTGCGTTTATTTTAATTGCAGGATTTTTCACAAAAGGTGTATTTAAAAAAGGGTACATTCAAAAGATTTTAAAAAACGTCCTTGTCCCTTATATTATTTTCCAAATCATTTACACCATTTATTACTACAAATTATACGATAAAGACGATATTCATCTGACGCTATTTGATCCGAATTGGGCCATGTGGTTTCTGTTGAGTCTCGTCTTTTGGAATTTAATGCTTGTCGTATTTACAAGAATTAAATATTCACTTATTATTGCGATTATTATCGGCGTTGCCGTCGGCTATTTTACAGAAGCGGGAACGTATTTAAGCATTCAACGGACGTTCGTGTTCTTCCCTATATTTTTATTAGGACATTATTTGGAGAAAAAAGATTTTCGCCTTATTTTTAAACCTTCGATGAAAATTTTAGCCAGCCTTTTCTTAATTGCATTATTTGCTTTCTATCATTTCATCATTCCCGATAGTTCAAAAGACTGGCTGCTTGCCTCCTCATCCTATGCCGACATTTTAGGAAACAATGCATGGTATGGGGGCTTTATCAGGCTTGGAATGTACACGATTGCCTTTTTAGCGACATTTAGCTTTCTTGCGATTATTCCACGCAGGAAGATGTTTTTTACAGAGATGGGCCAACGAACATTATATATTTATTTGTTGCACGGATTTATTTTAAAATATCTTTTTACGACGGAATTTTTCCATACGCTCAAGAATCAGCACGCTTATTTCGTCGTCTTATTATTAGCGGTTTCGATTACGTTAATTTTAGCGAGCAAGCCGGTTGTTACTATTGCTCAGCCGTTGATTGAAATGAGGTGGTCGAAATTGCAGTTCATGCTGAAAAAATATCGAAAAAAACCTGCGGAAGTTTAAATGCCGCAGGTTTTTTCGTTTTGCTTAGTTGACTATGCATTTTTGTTTTAACAGCAATTCGTTCCACTTTTTATCAGTCAGCCATTTTGCGATGTTTTCAACATCCTTAGAGAACACTCTGTCTTTTGTAATAACAGGGCAAACTTGCCGGGCTGCTTCGTAAACTTCCTTCGTTTTCGGAGCTAATTTGTCCGCCCCTCGATAATGAACAGCTTGCAAAGCACATACGGTTTCAATCGCAAGTACACGGCGAACGTTCGCGATAATTTGATACGCATGGCGGGCTCCAATTGTTCCCATGCTTACATGGTCCTCCTGGTTCGCAGATGACGGAATGGAATCAACGCTTGCCGGATGAGCGAGTGTTTTATTTTCAGAAACAAGGGCGGCCGCTGCATATTGAAGAATCATTGCCCCGGATTCAAGACCAGGATTCGTGCTCAAAAATGCAGGCAGTCCTCCGCTTAACTGAGGGTTTACCATCCGTTCAATGCGCCGTTCGGAGATGTTCGCAAATTCAGCCATTGCAATTCCCAGAAAATCCATTGCGAGTGCGACTGGCTGTCCATGGAAGTTACCGCCTGAAATAACCTTTCTTCCTTCGTCAAAAATAAGCGGGTTATCCGTTGCCGCATTGATTTCGATCTCAAGCTTTTCTTTCACATACGTAAGCGCTTGCCATGAAGCCCCGTGTACTTGAGGAATACACCGGATCGAATAAGCATCCTGAACCCGAATTTCTCCCTGGCGAGTCGTCAGCTGGCTTCCTTCCAAATAATTGCGAATGCGCTCAGCCACTTCAATTTGTTCTTTGTATCCACGTGCTAAATGAATGTCTTCATCAAACGGATCAATAATACCATTTAAGCCTTCCATTGTTAGTGCCGCTATCGCCTCGGTTTGATACGCCAATTGTTCGGCTTCTAAATAAGCGACAACCCCCTGTGCTGTCATGGCTTGTGTTCCATTGATCAGGGCAAGTCCTTCTTTGGCAGTTAATGTAATGGGTAGAATGCCTTCCGCCCCTAATGCTTCAATTGCCGGGACACGTTTTCCTTTGTAAAAGACTTCTCCTTCGCCAATCAACACGAGTGCAAGGTGAGATAACGGCGCCAAATCACCGCTTGCGCCAAGAGAGCCTTGCTGCGGAATAACCGGGATCACCTCCTGGTTAACGAGCTTCAATAATGTTTCGACAACAACCGGACGAACCCCGGAAAATCCTTTAAGAAGGGCATTCGCTCTAAGAAGTACCATAAGGCGAGCCACTTTTTCCGGGAACGGGTCCCCTACGCCGCATGCATGGCTGCGAATTAAATTCAGCTGAAGTTCTTCAACATCGCCTTGATCAATATAAACATCGCTTAATTTGCCGAAACCGGTCGTGATCCCATAAATCACCTTATTATTATTCACAATGTAATCAACCGCTTTCCTGCTGTCAGCGACCTTTTTCATGCTTTCTTCAGAAGCGGTGACCTGTTCCCCTTCATCAAGAATACGTTTGATTTCCTCAAGTGTAAGTGTGTTGCCAGTTAATGTGACCATATTCTCCCTCTTTCCTATTAGTTCTATATCGTGATAAAGAAATGAAAATAGGAGGCTGTATCCAGAAATTTACCACTCCAGACACAGCCTCCTTTCATCAGGCATACAAAATTACGCCATTATTTGAGATGTTTTGCTTTACATACAGTTTATTTGCTTTGAAAAATTCCGTCAATTACCTTTCAACAACTTATCAGTTTATCAAATTAAAGGAATTGATGTATAAACTATGAATCTACCGGCAATGATGTTACTACTAAATGAGATGAAAGAGAGTGATGATCATGCTGGAAGTTCAAAGGGAGATCGTCCGTGCCGTGATGAGCCGTACTCCGGTCGCGGATGAAAATGGCGAAGATTTTTTTATCGGCTATGATGCCGAAAGCATTCCATATTTGATTTTGCCTACGGCAAAAGGACTATTGGATGATTCAGAAATGTATGCGATCTCTTTTTCACGCGATGCAGAAAATGTATACAAATACCATTTAGGCAATCAAATTAAAGCTGTTCATTTAAACAGCTTCACGATGTTCCACGATCATTTAGATTTTTTCTTCGGACCGAATCATGCGATGCTGACTCGTTTTCTATCTGAACCCGTTTATCAATCGTATGTTAAATGGTCACGATTCCAACAAGATCAATTAATTAAAGACACCCTGAACCGGTTTAACCAGGCGCAGGATTTTCAAGAAAAAGAACGTTATCGCGATCGATTGTCTTTATTACTTCAAGAAGATTAATGAAAAATGATGATGCCGACATATTCCAGTTCTTCCAAATCGATATTTTAATTTATAAAAATATTGAAATTGGTTGACAAAAATAAATTTCGACAATATACTACAAAATGTTCGTAGTATTAAATTTTCAATAAATTCAATTATTTTTATGGAGGCATCATTACTATGAACATCATGAGAAAGAAATCTATTTCACAAATGATTTCTGAAAGTAATAAAAAAGCATTAAGCCGTTCTCTCGGAGCGTTTGATTTAACACTTCTCGGAATCGGCGCCATTATCGGAACGGGGATTTTTGTATTGACAGGTGTTGCCGCGGCACAGCATGCAGGGCCATCCCTTATTATATCCTTTATTATTTCCGCTATTGCTTGCGGATGTGCGGCATTATGCTATGCCGAATTCTCTTCATCTGTGCCGATTGCCGGAAGCGTATATACGTACACATACGCAACGATCGGGGAAATTGTCGCATTTCTTATTGGCTGGGACTTAATGCTTGAATATTTGCTCGCTGTCTCATCCGTCGCTACCGGTTGGTCGGCTTATTTTCAATCATTGCTCAGCGGATTTGGCATTCACATCCCAGCTGTTTTATCTTCCGCTCCGGGAGCGGGAAAAGGCGGAATTGTCGATTTGCCCGCAATTGTCATAATTTTAATTATTACTGCATTATTAAGTAAAGGCATTCGGGAAAGTGCAAAAGTAAACAATATTATGGTTTTTATCAAATTAGCCGTTGTCATTTTATTTATTGTTGCAGGTGTAGGATATGTGAAACCGGATAACTGGACACCTTTTATGCCTTTTGGCTTCCAGGGAATTATGGCGGGCGCGGCGACAGTCTTTTTTGCCTATATCGGTTTTGATGCAGTATCAACGGCAGCCGAAGAAGTACGCAAGCCACAACGTGACTTGCCGATCGGGATCATTTCATCACTGGTCATTTGTACGACATTATATATTATTGTTTCGTTAGTCTTAACTGGGATTGTCCCATTTGCGAAATTAAATGTTTCTGATCCCGTTGCTTTTGCGCTTCACTTTGTAGGCCAAAATACAATTGCTGGATTAATATCTGTCGGGGCCATTACAGGGATTACAACCGTTCTTCTCGTTATGTTATACGGACAGGTTCGAATCTCTTTTGCAATGAGCCGGGATGGACTTTTGCCGCCTGTTTTTTCAAAAGTTCATCCAAAATTCAAAACACCATTTGCAAATACGTGGTTAATCGGATGCATTGCCGCAATTATTTCCGGAATAGTTGATTTAAACACGCTTGCGGAATTGGTGAATATCGGAACTTTGTCCGCGTTTACTTTAGTCGCTATTGCAGTAATTATTTTGAGAAAAACGCATCCTAACTTGAAAAGAGCGTTTAAAGTTCCGTTTGTGCCTGTTTTGCCGATCATTACCGTCTTCATTTGCGGTTACTTGATGATCAGCCTGTCCAAAGTAACCTGGATCTCGTTTGTCATTTGGATTGCTATCGGTTTTATCGTCTATTTCTTTTACGGACGCAAGCATAGTAAATTGAATGATGAAAAAAAAGCAGGGTAAGTTCCCTGCCTTTTTTCATCCCGTAAATAATTCTCCATCGGGGTATCTAATATTCGCCTTATCGGCGGGTTTTGCCAACGAAAAGGCAAGTGTGAGCGGGCCGATTTTCCCGAGAAACATCATGAAAATAATCACAATTTTTCCGACTACAGTTAAATTCATCGTAAAATCCATTGTTAATCCGACCGTCCCAAAGGCGGATACGACTTCAAACAATATTTGCAAAAATGATCCTTTTTCGGTCACGCTCATAATCATTACAGCAAGAAAAATAAAGATGGCACTAATACAGGAGATGGCCAATGCACGCAAAACAATCGTATTTCGAATGGTCCGTTTCATGATAACCGTTTCATCTTTTCCACGTAAAAATGTAACGACAGCAGCCACAATCACGATAAACGTCGTTAATTTAATCCCACCGCCTGTTGATGTGCTTCCGGCACCAACAAACATTAAGAGAATGGTTAACAGACATGTTGCGGGTTCCATATGTCCGATATCGATCGTGCTGAATCCCGCTGTTCTTGGAACAATCGCCTGAAAGTAGGCCGCCCAAACTTTATCCGCTCCTGAAAGCTTCCCGAGCGTTCCCGGGTTATTTCGTTCCATTAAATAAATGGCAATAAACGCCACAATATTAACGGCAATCGTACCTATGATCATTACTTTTGAATGCAGGGATAAATTCTTCCATTTCCTGCTCGCCCAAAGATCAACAAGAACGGTAAATCCAAGTCCGCCTACTATAATAAGTAACGTAATCACCATATTTATCGTCGGGTCACCGACATAACGGGCCAAATTATCAGGCCAGAGGGCAAATCCAGCATTGTTATATGCTGCAATGGTATGAAAGATTCTATAGTACAAGCCCTTTGCGAACCCCATCTCCGGCACCCATTTTAAGCATAAAAAGAAGATTGCGATCAGTTCGATTGAAACGGTAAATAAGAAAAGATTCCGTACAAGGCGAATAACTCCGCCAATCGAGGGCTGGTTTAAGGCTTCTTGCATAATTAGCCTCTGCTTAATGCCAATCCTTTTTCCCATCATAATGACGACCAAAACGGCGAACGACATAATTCCCAGGCCACCGACTTGAATTAAAAACATGATGACAATCTCACCGAATAACGTAAAGGAAGAACCCGGGTCAATAGAAGTTAATCCTGTCACCGTTGAAGCCGATACTGCGATAAAAAAAGAATCGATCCAGGAAATTGGTTTTTCTGTTGCAATTGGAAGCTTTAATAACAACCCACCGATAATAACAAGCGAAAGAAAGATGAGTGCTAATATTTGTGGCGGATTTAATTTAATTGGATTATACATGTATGGCTTTTTCTCTTTTACTCTAAGAGCCACTTTCTGTTACACTCCTTCTGCCTCAAACCTGTTTAAATCTTCATTTCTTCCGATGACAACGAGAATATCTCCGTTTTGAAGTTTTACGTTGGCAATGGAGGAGACAAAAATCTCTTCCTTTCGTTTAATAGCAACAATGTTGCAGCCGAAACGGGCGCGAACATCCAATTCCGTTAACGTTTTCCCGATCAACTTATCAGAAACGGGAATCTCAATGATGCTATATTCATTCGATAGTTCAATAAAATCAATGATTTTATCTGATGTGATCAGTTGTGCGACCCTTTGTGCCATATCCCGTTCAGGGTGAATGATTCTGTCTGCCCCTAGTTTCTCCAGCACCTTATGATGATAATCATCCTGTGCCTTTACCCAGACTTTCTTGACTCCCATTTCTTTCAACAACAATGTTGTCAAAATGCTCGATTGAATGTCGTCCCCGATTGAAACAATAACGTGATTAAAATTGCGAATGCCAAGTGCCTGCAGCGCCTTTTCATCGGTCGAATTGGCCTGAACTGCCTGTGTGACAATGTTGGAAAATTCATTGACGCGCTCAATATCCCTATCAATCGCGAGCACTTCATATCCCATATTAGAAAACTCACGACAAATGCTGCCTCCAAAACGTCCTAAACCAATTACTGCAAATTGCTTGTCCATGCTCTCTCTCCTTATGTTGAATACAAAATGAAAACAACAAAAAAAGACCATTGCGAAAAATGGTCAGCCTGTGTTAAAACTGTCCTTTCTCCCAAATAACGCTTACGAGGTTAGCTGTCGGATTAGGGAATGGAGTATCCCCTCTTGCTGCAAATGCAAGATTCACCCCGGAATGATTGGGTCCCCCGCTTCTTTTTTTGTGATAGTTTAAAAAGTTTGGGAAGCTTTCAGGCTCTCCTTTTTAAACACACATTTAGAATTCAGCGATTTTCAAGGCATTTATTCAGTTCGTAGGAATTTAAGTCTAATTTAATCCTCCTAGCGAAAATTGTCAATCATTTTATTAAAATTTACCAGTAAGCTGAAGGACGACAATAATGAGGCCCAGCCCCCAGACGTAAATGGCAAATCCTTTTAAAGTTCCTTTTTTTAATAGAGAAATCATCCATCTGACCGCAATATAGCCAAATAGAGCCGACATGATCGTGCCAATGGCCAATGCGCCAAACGATATCGACTCCGCTTGTTCTGTAAAAAGATCTTTCGCCTGCAACAAACAGCCGCCGGCTATTGCCGGAATGGAGAGGAAAAATGAAAAGTAAGCTGCCGTCTCTTTATCGATTTTCCGAAAAAGCGCTGCGGCGATTGTGAGACCTGATCGCGAAATAGCTGGCAAAATGGCTGCGCCTTGAAACGTGCCAATGACAATTGCATCCGCAAACGAAATTTGATGAAGTTTTTTAAATCCTTTTTCTTTCATTGAATCTGCTGCCCACAAGATGAAACCGGTCGCTAAAAACTCCCATCCGACCGTCACACCCGTTTTCGAAATTTCTTCAAAATAATCTTTAAAAGATAGACCGATAATAACGGTCGGAATCGTTCCCGCAATTAATAGCAGTCCTATTCGGGAGAACGGTTTTTTCAAAAGGTCAAGCAGTTCTCTCCAATAGACGGTAATAACAGCAATTAATGTGCCGAAGTGCAGCATGGCGTCAAGAAACAAACCCGCATCATCCAAATGAAACAGGTGCCGTCCTAAAAGCAAATGACCCGTTGAACTTATCGGAAGAAACTCCGTTAATCCTTGTATGATCCCCAAAATCATCGCCTGAAACCAATCCATTATCCGTCACCCCTAATCCCGAGTCCATTGGTACAGCGTATTCAGGAATGGAAATCAATAGTACAAGTTCATTATTCTTACCGAGGGAATCGGATGGTTCTTATCAATTTCATCATTGGTTTTGAATTTCATCCTTTAGCAGATTGGATAAGAATTCTTCACTTCTATCTTCAAAACTGGTGAACCCCCAATTAAATGCTTTTACATATAGGCACTTTGGGGAAAAATTGAAGCCCACGACATAAAAAATGCCCTGCAGTACGGTTCCATTGGAGATATTTTCACCTCCGGGACTCGCTTTAGTCCTTGAGACGAGCTCTATCGGACAAAATTTTGCCTCCACTCTTTATTTTTGTCCTTGAGGCGGGCTCTATTGGACACATTTTTACCTCAAGGACTCATTTTTGTCCTTGAGACGGGCTCTATTGGACACATTTCTACCTCAAGGACTCATTTTTGTCCTTGAGAACGGCTCTATGCGAACAAAATCCAGGCTACCTCATGAAAAATAGTCCTTTAGCAAGCTTTTTTAAGATTAATGCTTTCTTGTTATCTCTCAGAAATGAGGGATAGAAAATCAGTTTTAAGTCAATTGATTTGGAAACAATGCTTAATCAAGCATTTCCCAGCTCCTTTGGCCAGATCAGTTCTTGCAATTGATCCATTGAACGGATGATTGGATTGCCGCGTTCATTTAATACCCACTTGATCAAATTCACGCCGTATAAATGGGTGAGGGTGACATACATCATTTTTCTCCGCCAGGCGGCATCCAATTTCACCCCTGGCCGATAGCTGTTCATGAATGCTTGCATGGCCGGCGAATGTTGGGATAATAAATCTGTATAAAGGCATACCCACTCATATTCTGGAGGAGCAATCCGACAGTCGGCTAAATCAATAAGCCCTGCAATTTCATAGTTTTCACCGTCTTTATCCAAAAGAAGATGATCAGTTGTTAAATCGGCATGAACGAGGCAGCTCTCCCATTGATGTTCGTCATAATTGGTCAGAAACGCCCCGATTTCAAGAATAACTTCTTGTGGCAGGACACCGGTAAGTTCCTTCACGACTTTCTCTTTTCTTTCCTCTTGAAGTAACTCCCAACTACTTAAGTAAGCATTCATTTTATCGGAAAGATCACCAACGGGGTAACCATGAAGTTTTGCGATGATGCCCCCGAGCTCGCGCGCTATTTCTATTTTATTACTTTCGGTCATATTATCGAAAACCTCGCGAACCGCCTCTCCTTCAATTTTCGTTACAATCAAATAATTCCATCCGCCATATTGGCCAACGGCAATAAGACGTGGAATCGGCAAATTAACATCTTTTAAATGGAGGTATGTATCACGCTCCGAATAAAAATCGTTGGGAATGAGCGGCATAAAAATCTTCAGCACGTAAACACCATCAATCATGAAGACGGCGTGTGTTCCCGGATATCCTTTTTGCACAGAATGGCACTTGATATTTTCCTTTTTGCAAATTTCTTTAATCGCCGCCTCCCAATAAACTTCATTTGTAAAAATCTCTTTCCACTCTTCCCAGCTCGAAATGTCGTTTGCTCGCATGCTCCGCCTCCTATAACTCCCCTAATAAACGCCTGTTTTCCGCCACCCGAGACACTTGTCCAGACCCTTTTTTCTTTTATACATACTATATGGATGTGAGATGAATTCTCTCCTGCCCGGCTTAAAGTAGGGGGGGCGGAACCTCAGTTTGTGTCCCTGGCTTTCAAGCGGCAGTTTTGCAATTCCCTACCCCCATTTCTTCATCATGCGTTCGTTTTGCCATAATTCCTCTTCAGGATTATGGCTTTTTTTATTTCCCGCCATTTACATATCGTCTTAAATAAAGCGGAAGTTCTCCTTGTTCAAATACTTGAATCAGTTCGCGGTGGGGAATTTCAACTTTCGAGATGGCGGGATAAATGGATGTGCTTCTCCCTCTTTCATAGCGCCGGCCGAGAGACTCAACCGCTTTCTTTGTATCTTCTTCAATGGAATTGACATACTGTTGGATTTGATGGAGTTGCTGGACAATCATAAAATATTCTGCTTTCATTCGTTCAAGTTCATTGATTTTTTTGCGCATGTGGCGTGTGGCCGCTTCCACTTCCCGGTCCCTTGCTTCATTTAACGTTCGTACAAACTCATCCATTCGATCGTTTTTACTTTCCTTTAAAGCATCCAGTTCCTCGAGCGCTTCTCGTTCTTTAGAAAGATACCGCAAAAAAACATCCCTGCTTTCCTGAAGCTCTTCCCTTCCTATTTTTGAATTCCGCCTCCCATATTCATTTAAAAGATCTTCATATTCTTTCGAGGCGTTTTCTTTTTGTTTATTTAATTTGTTCCATTTTTGAGTTGCCGCTTTAATTTTTTCCTCGTATTCCTCACTCATTTCAACGAATTGCTTTAATTCAGGGTACACTTTAAGTTCTCCCTTCTCTCCCTTTTCTTAAACTATACATATACATCATTCGTTAAAGTAAAACGGTTATCGACCCGGGCATAAAAAAAATAGGTCCGGAACCTATTTAAAGTGAGCCAACTATAATCATAGTTTGGTAGATGTTACCACACCCCCATTGACCCCCACGCTTTCCCGAAACCTATTTGCGTAACTAACATTACGAAAAAACAGGAGGTACTCATCCATGAAAAAGTTATTAGTTGCATCTATTTTAGGAGCTTCTCTAATTGGTGTAAACGCAGGTGTTTCTCACGCAGCGGCACCGCAAACAAACAATGACTGCAACGTTCAATTCTCGAACGAAGATTTTAATAAATATTTTAATAACGAAGATTTCAACAACTATATCCAGGAGCTTATTCAAAAATATGGACTAGAAAATGTTCATGTGATTAAGAAAAGCGACAATTGGAAGCAAGAAGAAGCAAAACCAAACAAACAAGTACAAGTAAAGGTGCCTGAACAAGCAAAAGCACCTGAGGCAAAACCGGCTCCAAAACAGCCAACAACGGAAAAACAACAAACCAATGAAACTGCAAAAGCACCATCTACTTCTCAATTAACGGCAGATGAGAAACAAATGTTTGATCTTGTCAACAAAGAACGTCAAAAAGCTGGCGTTAAGCCGCTTGAAATCGACATGCGTTTAGTAAAAACAGCCCGTCTTAAATCAAAAGACATGATTGACAAAAACTATTTCGACCACAATTCGCCAACTTACGGTTCTCCGTTTGATATGATGAAAAAGTTTGGCATTTCTTATAATACTGCAGGCGAAAACATTGCAGGCAACCAAACAGTACAAGCTGCTCATACAGCGTTAATGAACTCACAAGGACACCGCGAAAACATTCTTAACCCATCTTATACAAAAGTGGGCATTGGGATCGTAGACGGCGGCCCTTATGGCAAAATGTTTACACAACAATTCATTGGATAAATCATTCAAGACTCCATCTTATAAAGATGGGGTCTTATTATTTTCTTCATTTTTACAGCTATTATACGATTGATTACCAATTCGTAACCGTTGGTTCTTTTTGTCTCACCGGCAAAAGTAATTCAAACGTCGTTCCTTTTCCTTTTTCACTCGTGACATAGAGCATTCCTTTATGGTTTTTTATAATTTTATGGCTGACCATAAGTCCAAGCCCGGTGCCTTCTTCTTTTGTCGTAAAAAACGGCTGCCCTATTTTTTCAAGTACTTCTTTGTTCATTCCTACACCGCTATCTTTAAAAGTGAAGCAAATTGAATCGTCACCTTTCATCGTTGCGGTAATCTCAATTGTTCCGCCTTCTGGTGTTGCTTCTATTGCATTTTTAATTAAATTGATGAAAACTTGTTTAATTTGAAACGAATCGCAATAGATTTCAGGCAGCGGTTCATTGATTCCTAAAAATAAATCAACGTTTTTCAAAATGGCCTGTGTCCGGAGCAATGATACCGTATCTTTTAACGTTTCGCCAAGATTGTTTTTTTCAAGGTGGTTTCGATCTGTCTTTGCAAGCAATAAAAATTCTTTTATAATATGTTCAATTCGATCCACTTCACCTAAAACGATGGAAAAATACGATTCATTGATGTTGCTTTCCGCCTTAATCAATTGAATGAATCCTTTTAATGAAGTTAAAGGATTGCGGATTTCATGGGCGACACCAGCGGCAAGTTCCCCGACAACATTTAACGTTTCGGCTTTTCTTAGTTTTTCTTCCGTTTCCCTTTGCCGGGTCACGTCATGAAAAATGGCAAGATGAATGCCGGGATGTATATCTTTTTTACATGTAAAATGAATATGCTTTATTTCACCGCTTCTATGACGCAGTTGGCATTCACCGATTAATTTTTCTTCCTGGAATAACTCCTTCCAGTACGACGATACACTCTTTTGGCAATTAACCCCATCAAAAAAAGGATCCAATTTTTGCATTAATAGATCATCTTCCGCTCTTCCGAATAGTTTGCATGCGGCTGGATTTACATCAATGATTTGGCGATCATCATTAAGGAGAATAAAGGCATCAAGCGCATTTTTGAACAGCTCTTTGAACTTTGATTCATCCTGATCTTGAACAAAAAAGTGATGCTTTACGTCTACGGAAGTGCCAATCACTTCGATTACATTCCCATGATCAGTTATGGGAATAAGCGTAGTATAGAAGCTGTGTTTGTTATAATGCGTCATTAATGTCGAAATCTTTCCTTCAAAAGCTTCTTCGATGAAGGGTGTCCAATCTGCCAATGCATGCTCGGAAAATAGTTCGTTCATATTACGGAAACGATCTTCATCCTTCTCAAGATCACTTACAGTATGTTCTTTCAAAAATGCGATTAAAAAACCTTTAGGTGACCGCTTTAGCCGAAAAGTATAAACTGGATTCAAGTGCAACGTTTCCGTAAATGGTTTAACATAACGAGACTCTAGCATGTGTAAACGGTCCCGTAACTGACGGATTTCTCTTTTCAATTGAATGACTTCTAGATCCTGCTCGACCATCCGTACTGAAACCCCTTTACTTTGTTATTTTATCATTTTATTGCATAAATATTTTCCGTGTTATCTCTTCGACAAATCTAGAGACAATCCTATTGTGCAAATATCCTATTTTCAACACTATCTATTTTAGTTCTTTTTTACTAACTTTTCAGTCAGCCCAAGACAGAAAAGCCCTTCATAAATATTGAAAATAGAAGGACTGGCGGTGATTTTTACTTGATTTTTCCTATAATGTTGTTAATAAATGCATATGACATTGGACCGAGATGTTTTTTTTGAATAATCCCTTTCGAATCAATAATGTAACTTGTCGGGGCAGATAGAATTTCGTATTTTTTTACGGCTTCTGCATTTTGATCAAGCAAAATGGGAAACCATGCATCATATTCCTTCACAAACGATTCAATGTCGTCCCTGTTTTTTTCATTATACGTTAAATTAATTGCAAGAATTTCTACATCTTTTGCTTGGTATTTTTTATAATACTTTTGGAGTGCTGGCATTTCTTTTCGGCAAGGCACACATGAAGTTTGCCAGAAATTTAAAATGACTTTTTTTCCTTGGTAGTCATCAAGCGCGATTTTTTGCCCATCTAATGAAGTTAACGTGAAATTGGGTGCACGGTTTCCGGGATTTAAACCTGTCTTCCCGTTATAATCCCTGCTCTCAAACGTTTCGGAAGGATTATCAATAAGAGGTTTCCCTTCCTGACGTGATGCCCAGACGGCGATTCCTATAAGGGCTAGAAGGATGAGAAGAATGAACAACGGTTTTACTTTCATAACAAGCCTCTTTATCGTCAGTTTTTAAAATTTTCGCTCTTTGACTCCATTATATATCCTTTTCTCCTATTTGTCTTCGGTATGATATTGACCATTCTTTTTAAATTTTAAAGAAAATAGGAGTTTTAGCCTATATTCGTACTTATAAAGAATATTGAATTTTAGCCGATATATAATTCGAACACATGCACAACGAGAGAATAAAGTGAGGATGACAACGATGGACATAACAAGCATCATCGGTATAATTATCGGATTTATTGCTATAGCTGTTGGAATGATCTTAAAAGGCGTCAGCCCGATTGCCCTTATCAATCCGGCAGCCATACTTATCATTTTCGCAGGAACACTTGCCACTATATTAATCGCATTCCCTTTAAGCGAAATAAAAAAACTTCCAAAACTATTTAAGATTTTGTTTACTGAACAAAAGTTATTGAAGATCACTACACTTATTGAATTGTTTATTGAATGGGCAACTATCGCGAGAAAGGAAGGGCTGCTTGCTCTTGAACCGAAAGCTGAGGAAGTGGATGATCCATTCCTGCAACAAGGAATAAAAATGATCGTAGACGGCCAGTCCCCTGAATTTATTCGCGACGTCTTAATGAAAGATGTTGAAACAATGGAAGAACGGCATTTAAACAACGCCTCTATCTTTTCCCAGGCAGGCACGTATGCACCGACACTGGGTGTTCTTGGAGCGGTTATCGGCCTTGTGGCTGCTCTAGGCAATATGGCCGATATTGAAGAACTTGGCCACGCGATTTCCGCAGCTTTTATCGCAACATTGTTTGGGATTTTTTCCGGGTATGTTCTCTGGCACCCATTTGCAAATAAATTAAAACGAAAATCCCAACACGAAGTAATGATCAAGCAAATTATGATCGAAGGGCTGCTTTCCATCCAGGATGGAACTTCCCCGAAAATTTTAGAAGAAAAATTATTAACATATCTTCCTGCAAGTGAACGGGATGCTTATAAAGATGGTGGTACGAATGGCTAAAAAGAAGAAAAAAAAAGATGACCATATTGATGAGTCCTGGCTTATTCCATATGCTGACTTATTAACCCTTTTGCTTGCCCTGTTCATTGTTTTATTTGCAATGAGTGAAATCGATGCTTCGAAATTCAAGCAAATGGCAAGCGCCTTTCGCAATCAGTTCAATGGCGGAACCGGAATTATGGAAGAACAAGCGCCTGTTCCTCCTGAAACGCCGTCCATTCCAGAAAAGGAAAAAAATGATCATCTAACAAAGGAAGATCATGAAAGGCTGGAAAAAGCAAAAAAAGAACTGGAATCGTTACAACGGTTGCAAGAAAAATTGGATCATTTTATAAGTGACAATCACTTAAATAAAAGCCTGCAAACAGAACTGACAGAAAACGGGCTTTTAATTACGATTTTAAATAATGCGCTCTTTGATTCCGGCAGCGCAACCGTAAAACCGGGTTCTGTGAAACTTGCAAAAAAATTGTCTAAGCTTTTAGTAACCCATCCTGCGCGAAATATCGTTATTGCAGGTCATACGGACAATGTGCCGATTAAAACCTCTCAATATCCATCAAACTGGGAGTTAAGCGCCATGCGTGCGGTCAATTTTATGCGCATATTGATTGAAAATCCCGAACTTCCTCCAAAGTCGGTTAGCGCGAGCGGATATGGAGAATACCATCCAAAAGCTTCTAATCAAACAGAAGATGGTCGAGCTAAAAACCGGCGTGTAGAAGTATTAATTTTGCCTAATTACGATATTAAGAAAGCGAAGTAAGGAAAAAGCGCCTATAATGCGCTTTTTCTTTATTTTTTCTTCTCCTTTACCTTCGGTTCACGGCTCTTTTGATAATCTTCCAAAAATGAAATGCGGTCAAGCATTGTCGGATGGTCATACAAGAAAAATTTCACAAGTTTCGGCGGATTAACTTCACTAAGCCCTGAAATCGTCAACTTTTGAAAAGCGCCTACTGCTGCCTTTGGATCCTTTGTCATTTCAATCGCATATTTGTCGGCATCATATTCCACCTTTCTTGATATCGCACTTTCGACAGGACTCACAGCAAACGACAATAAAGCAAAAATGAGAAGCAGAACAGGCAGGCCGGCTATATCTTCCACCCCTTTAATCCCCCACCTGTCGCCCCAACGGTTTACCGCCCATTGATAGAGCTTGTTTCCAAGAAAGAGGCCGATAAATGACTCGATAAAGGCGATCAAAAGATTCCAATACAAGTGATGCATGACATAATGCCCCATTTCGTGAGCCATGACAAATAAAACCTGGTTTTCACTTAACTGCTTTAATGTCGTATCCCATAAAACAATTCGTAAATTCGAACCAATACCATTCACATAAGCATTAAGCGAATTCGTTTTTTCCGACATGTTCACTTCATACACGTTGGATGCAGGAATATCGGCCCGATCAGCCAGAGCAAGAATTCTCTCTTTTAACACCTTATCTTTTAATGGATAAAAATCATTGTATAGCGGATCGATGACAACAGGCTGAATGAAATAAAGGAAAATGGTAAACGGGATGGAAACGAGCCATGCATAAAACCACCATCGCCTTTTGCTTTTGCGGATAAAAAAGAAAATTACGAGCACCGTTAAAACCGTGAATAAATAGTCCACCCAGAAGGAAATGAGGCCATCCTTCATCCAGCCTGAAAAGGATTGTACCGATACGTTATACTCTTTAGAAACAGTATAGCTGTAATAGTCAAGCGGAAATGTAAAAATGTAGCTTACAATGGATAAAAGAAGGACATAAAGAGCGGTATGTATAATTGAAAAGCGTGTGACTCCGCTCGATGCTTCCCTAAACTTTTTGGACAGGCCGAAGCCTAATACGAGAAGATAAATAAGCCAATTAAGCGGTACGGATATAAAGTAAATAAAGTCTTTCATTCTTGAAAATTCATGGCTTAACTCTTGCTGCCGTTCATTCATAAACATTGAAGGATCCGCAGCCGTTCCTTTTAAATGCAAAGGAAGCTCCGTATTCGCCCAATGAAACAAGTAATACCACATAAGGATCGCAAACATCACAAAACCGAGTCCGAACCATAATGCCTTTTTCATCTTGCTTCCCACCTTTCTTACACCTACTCCTAGTTTAAGTCACTTTGTCCAAATTAGAACAAAAAAATAGAAAGGAGATTCTCTTTCGCATCTCCTTTCTATTTTACAACGCTTCTTTAAATTCAAATTGCGGTGCGCGTTGAAACAACTTCGTAATATAAAGATAATAACAAAATCCAACGAAAGCCCATGCGGAGCCTGACATCATTGAATCTCACGCCCATACACATATCCCGTTTCCTTTGCCCGCCTTCTTCTTTTGTATTAATCCTTTTCTTTAATTTCCCTGTTCCAGCGACAACAGTAATCGTCTCACCCACAATTTCCGTTTCCACTTTCAATGCCGTTGAAATCGCTTCTTCCACTTGTTGGGTTATCTCCTGAATCTCCATCAAGCATGTCACAGTCTCACTCCTGATGTCGCTTATTTTAATATTGTTAAGCAGATTATCCATTTTCAAGTAAGCTTAAATAATCTTTTTATAAACTTAATTGGATGTTATATTTGTTATAAAAACATAAGAAGCAATCCAATTCCCAAAAAAACTCCTCCAAATAAAAAACGCGCTTGTGATTGGGTCAGAAATTAAATCAATAAATCCAGCAATGAAACCTTTAAATTTCTCCTGGTCTTTATCTTTTAAAATCATATAAAATCCTGAGCCCAATAAATAAAATCCAATTATAAAAGAAACCATTTCATAACAAAACAATTTTTACCACCTGTTATTTATAACTTTTAACTTTTTCAATTCTTACGCCAATTTCTACATATAACATAAGCCTTTCTGATATAATGTGACACTACGACCTTCTTTGTTATAGACTACATCGCAAACGGTGTCGTTTCGCCTTTCTTTATCACGGCAACAAGTTGATCAGCGGCATTCCATTTCTTTGTATTTCTTCTTCAAGGATTTCTTCCGCAACTGTAAAAGCATAGCAAAAGCGGTTCGATTAATTATGGCTTGTAATGTAATGCCATTAACAGGAGGGCAAAGATTTGAATATACAAACGTACAAATTCACGGACGATGGCAAGATCCCTAACCATCCCGATTTAGAATTAGTTATTTATTCAGACGTTTTACAGGAGGCGTCCTGCAAAGATTTATTTTTGAAAAATGGTTGGGATGGCGTGTGGGTAAATGGCATTTTTCCTTTTCATCATTTTCACAGTACGGCCCATGAAGTTTTAGGTGTGATCCAAGGGGAAGCAATCGTGCAATTTGGCGGCCAGCAGGGCGAAGCTGTAAAAATGAAACAGGGGGATGTCGCTGTCATCCCCGCAGGGGTCGGGCATAAAAACATACAATCCAGTTCCGATTTTTCAGTAGTGGGCGCTTATCCGAAAGGGCAAAAGTGGGACTTATGCACCGGCAAACCTGAAGAACGGCCAGGGGTTTTGGAAAATATCCGAAAGGTTCCACTCCCGAAAAAAGACCCTGTTTTTGGAGATCGGGGTCCACTTATTGAGCTATGGTTGAAATAAGCATGCCGATCATTTAAGAGGGCTATTTCGCCCTCTTAAAAAGCATTTGCAAGTGTCGGAACGACAGTTAAATTTTCATGTTCCGTCTCAAAGCCGTTTGGCTGAATATAGATGGCCTTCATCCCTGAAAGAAGTGCGGGCGCGATTTCATTCAAAATATTATCTCCAATCGAAACGGCTTCTTCGGGCTTCACCTTGTATTTTTCGAGCAAATACGTAAACCGCTCTTTCGTTTTTACCGGCTTTAAAGCCGATGTAACAACTTCATGGAACAGCCCTTCTAATCCAAGTTCCCTTAAAAGCCTCATCACATCCTCATGCTCGCTGTTCGTTAAAACGGCGATGATTTTCTCTTCTTTCAGCCGGGTAAGCGCTTCTTTCAACCCCGGCGTTTTCGTTAATGAAAATTGGTCGGAAACCATATACTCTTTTGTTAGATTATAAGCTTCCCATGTATCCTGCTCGGTTAATCCGTAATGAACGGCTGTTACAAACGGCAGCCACCAGCCGTCCCCGATCGCAATCATCCGCTTTAAATCAAAAGAAATCGTTTCTCCGTACTCCTTCTCCCTCTTCTCTCTTGTCCATTCGCTTCCATCCCAATTATGTACTGCTGTAATTTGCATAGTTAATGGCTCAATCGTAATGGCGGCATCATTTTGGAGATCATATACTTTCCCGATTTTAACTGGATGAATGCCCTCTTTCATTTTCTCATACGTTTCATAAAACTCATCAGCGATTTCAGGGTCCACCTTTTTCTGAAGCAGCTTACAATAATAATCAAAATGCTCCGTATCTTCATAAAGCGTTCCGTCCAAATCAAAAATTAACAGCTTGCTTTGTTGAATCATTTCTTTCAACTTCACACACACTCCTTTTTATATTCATGATGCCCGAAATGAATGAACTCTGTCCAGTTTAGTTTCTCCAAAAAATGATTGACAAGACTTAAGTTATATCATACTGTATATAGCGTACTACTCTAAGTAATACACAAAAGACAAGTAAGGTGGGATAAACTTGTTATTAAATCTTGACCCACGAAGCAGCACGCCGATTTGGGAGCAGGTCGTCCATCAAATTAAGGAACTGATTTTAAAAGAAGTCCTTCTTCCGGAAGATAAGCTGCCTTCCGTTCGCGAGTTAGCTTCCAATCTGTTAATCAATCCGAACACCGTAAGCAAAGCCTATCAGGAACTTGAACGGCAAGGGATTATTGAAACATTAAGGGGAAAAGGGACATTTGTTGCCGCCAACATAACACCAAAAGCGGATGAAAAAAAAGCGGAAGCCATTCGCCAATCTTTGAAACAGCTCATCATTGAAGCGCAATATTTAGGAATTGATAGGGAAACTTTTTTCCTCTGGGTTGAAAAATGCATGAATGAATTAGGAGGAACGAACGATGCTGAGCGTGAATAACATCAGGAAATCGATTGAAGGGAAACTCATTTTAGATGATATTTCTTTTTCGCTTGAAAAAGGAAAAATCGCCGGGCTGATCGGACGAAACGGTGTGGGGAAAACGACGTTGCTCCGCACGCTTGTCGGCATTCTCGATCCTGATTCTGGAAGCGTGACTTATAATAATGTCAATATACATACTCATCCTGAAATCAAGCAAAAAATCGCATACGTTCCCGATTCGACAAACCTGCTGCGAAATTACAGCATTAAAGAAATCGTTAAGCTTTATGAAATGATTTATAACGATTTCGATACGGACTATTTTTATGAATTGCTCAACCGGTTTAACTTGCCCGACCGTAAAATACGCGGGTTTTCAAAAGGAATGCAAGCCTTATTGAATATGATTCTATCTTTTTCCACAAAGGCAGATTTGATTATTTTAGATGAACCGACAAATGGGCTTGATCCAATCATAAAGCGGCAAATCCTCCAATTTTTAATCGAAGAAGTGTCAGAACGGGACATTACCGTATTGCTCTCGACACATCATCTGGATGAAATGGAGAAAATAGCGGATACCGTCATCATGATGAAAGAAGCAAGCATCGAGTCAATCACATCAATGGATGAAGCGAAAAATTCCTTTAAAAAAATCCAGGTCGTTTATAAACATTCCTTACCTGAAAAACTCGAGGATCTTTCAAATATCGTAATCTTAAACAAAACCGGACGGGTGACCACTCTCTTAATTAAAGGAAATGTCGATGAAACAATGGAACGCTTTAAAATGGAAAATCCAATCTTGCTTGAAGAGCTGCCGATGACATTAGAAGACGTTTTCGTCACAACACTTGGAGGTGAGCATAATGTTTCATAAAGCGTTGTGGAAACTGAATTATAAGCATTCGAAGTTTCTTATTTGGGCATTATGGCTAGTTCCGTTGTACTTTTTGCCTTTTACCTACTATCAAAAAGCGCAAAAAACGGCTTATTTAATAAAAAAGTTTCCTGATTTTCATTATGAATATTATCCTAATTTGCAATGGACGATTTTCGAAATGTTCATTTTGATAGGCTTAGCATCTGTTTTAATTGGCTTAGAGCGCTCTTCATCTACGATGGATTTTTCGTTCTCTCTCCCGTTTCAACGAACCACACTATTCTTGTCAAAGTGGTTTATAGGGGTAACACATATTTTTGGAGCAACTACAATTAGTTCAGCACTTGTTGTCCTTGTCATAAAAACGAGCATCCTTGATCGATTTGAAGACGTAGATACATGGCTTTGGTTTTACTTATTTTCCTTATTGACCTTTATTGCTGTTTACACTTTTTCACTATTTGTAGGAACCATTTGCGGAAGCATTTTTTCCCAGATCTCCCTAAACATCATTTTCCTTTATTTACCTTATGGTTTATTTGAACTAATGATGTCCTTTATTCAAGTACATTGGTCACAAGGTAATCAGTCCTTTTATTTGTATTCTGATAAAATACGAGATTTCTTTAACGCAATAACATTACCCAAGCTGCTATTTTTCTTTGAAGAATATTCTGCTACGAAAGAAAGTTTTCAAATGGGAACGCCTTCTCTCATGCTACTTGTTATACCCATTCTTTATATAATAGTTAGCCTTATTATAGGAGTTCTCTTATATAAGCATGCACACTGTGAGAATAACGGAAAAATTCTTGTGTTTGACCGCCTTAAACCTTTTTTTATGATCGGAGTCATTATTTGCTTTAGCATGTTCGGTGGCTCTTTCTTTGCTCAAGATAATTTTTCCGATCAGTCTAATATTTTTTCTTACTATATTCGTGCCATACTGACAGGTACGATCTGTTATTTTATTTTACGAAAAGTGATGAACACCCGGTTCCAATGGGGCAAACGCTGAAGGCAGAGTCATAATGCTCTGCCTTTTTCTTGGTTTGATTTCTGTTTTCTATGGCGAAACTACTGTTGGTAGAGAATTTGTCGAGGTGGATTATGAACGATCATTGGATTATGGTCATACGGACAATAATCGGATTTTCAGTTTTACTCGTTCTAACTCGTGTGCTGGGGAAGAAGCAGCTCGGGGAACTTACTTATTTTAACTACGTGACTGGAATCGCGACAGGTGGCATTATTGGAGATATGATTATCCATAGGGACATTAAAATCCTTGATGGGATCATAACGATGTTTGTCTGGGGCCTTTTAATTTTCATTATTGAGTTTGCCACCCGTAAACCTTCAAAGGCGAAGGTTGTTCTTAAAAGCGAGCCGACGATCCTTATTAAAAAAGGGGAAATCATTCAAGAAGCTTTGAAAAAATTAAGCCTCGGGATGGACGACTTATCAATGATGCTGAGAATTAAAGACGTATTTTCCATTATGGAAGTCGATTACGCAATCATGGAGCCGAACGGCGAATTAAGCATTAAGAAGAAAAGGGAAAAAGAAAGTTTGTGCCGGGAAGATATGAACATTTCGAAAATCGAACCGAAATATTTGCCGTCACAGGTGATCGTAGAAGGCATCGTGATGAAACGAAATTTGAAAGAATACGGGTTAACGGAAAACTGGTTAACAAAGCAGCTTGATAAAGCCGGTATCTCCTCCATTGATGAAGTGTATTTTGCACAGCTTCAAGAAGACGGATCATTATTTATCGCCAAAAAAGCCGCTCAAAATTAGATGTTGAGCGGCTTTCATAGTTTGAATTTCATTTTATTTTTCAATAAATGAATACAGGCTTAAAGCTAAAATAGAGCTAAGGACGACCAGAATGACATTCCAATTCAAATAAGCAGCAATGAAGGCAACTAGTGCGCCAATGATGCCGAATGACAGATGATTCGGGTCAATCGTTATAACTCCTGGAAAAATCAATGCTCCCAATATCGCATACGGGACATTTTTCAAAATCCCTTGCAGCCGCGGGTGAATCCGGCTCGCATTCAATAAAACGAGCGGCAGCATTCGTGGTGTATAAGTAACGATAGCCATTCCGGCGATCATCCAATAAATCTCTTCTGTCATTCTTTATTCCCCCTTTGAAATAAATTCAATCAAGACCGCCGAAATTAAAGTCGATAAAATGATTCTCCATCCTGCGTTTAACGGTTCATACAATGAAAAAAGGCTGTTTAAAATCGCTGCCGTACCTGCAAGTAAAATGACTTTTCTTGATTTTTTGGCTGCCGGCACGAGCAAGCCGATAAACATCGCATAAAGAGCGACTGCCATGCCTGTTTGAAGCGTTTGCGGTAATCCTGCTCCAATTAAATAGCCGAGCGCCGAATTAACGACCCAGCTTCCATATCCAATGACTCCCAAACCGAACATAAATGGCGTACTGAGCATTTTTTCTTCTCTCGTAGCGGCAACGGAAAACGATTCATCCGTAATCATGAACCCGTACAACGCTTTTTTCCACCATTTATCCGGCTCTACTTTTTCATTAATGGAGGTACTCATTAACAAATGGCGAATATTCATAAAAAAGGTTGTTAAAACGATTTCAAGAAGATTTGCTCCGGCAGCGATCATTGATAAGGCTGTATATTGCGAAGCACCAGCAAAAACAAATGCGCTCATCGCCACAGTTTCCCAGAACGTTAAGCCTGTCGTTTTCGAAAGCAATCCATAAGCAAATGCAATCGGCATGTAGCCAATAGCAAGCGAGATTCCAGCCTGCACCCCTGTACGAAACGACAAATTGCCCTTGATTTCAGCAGATAACGGCAGCATAGATCAAACACCCCTTTTTTGATTTTTCAAAATCATTCGTATGTTATATTATACATATTGTATGTTATTATATTTCAATTCTCAAGGAGTTTTTTCAATGAATTTAAATCAAGTAATTGGAAAGAAATTAAAACAGCTTCGAAAGGAAAGAAAATGGAGTTTAGAAGAGACGGCCACCATGACTGAGGTGAGTAAACCGATGCTCAGCCAGATTGAACGAGGGGAGTCTAATCCGACCGTCAGTACGCTTTGGAAAATTGCCAACGGATTCGGCGTACCGTTTACAACGTTTTTGGAAAATGATGAGCCGGTAATAAAAATTGTGGATCGTGATGATGTCGATTCACTTAAAGAAAATAACGGGAAATATATTGTCCGTCCATTATATCCAATGGAAGGAGGAAAGCCGCTTGAAATTTATTCCGTTGAACTCAAGTCGGGCTGCCATTACGTCTCTTCCCCCCACCCGGGCGGAGTGGAAGAATATTTAATCGTAGAAGAAGGAAGTTTAAACGTCATCGTTAATGAAAATACGTACACGCTATGTAAAGGCCAGTCCATCCGCTTCAGCGGCGATTATGAGCATATCTATGAAAATACTAGCGATTCTACCTGCTTTGTCACGATGATTATGTATTATGGAAAAAAATAGACTTGGAGCAACTTCAAATGATTATTGAACAACGAATTTCAATCAATAATATTCCTTGCCTGAGTTTAAAACCAGAACCAGCTCAGGAAAAAAACACAGCTATTCTTCTTTATCACGGCTGGGGGTCGTGCAAGGAAAATCAACAATTTCTCGGCAAGCTTTTAACCTTTTATGGATATGAAGTGATCATTCCTGATTGCGTATATCACGGGGAAAGAGAACGGCCATTTATCAACTTCTTTGATCCAAAAACGATGCAAGCTTATTTTTGGGAAGTGATTATTAAAACGGTGAAGGAGTCAAAAAAACTGATTGATAATTTGTCTTGTTTATCCAAGGATCATAAACTAGTTGTTGCAGGAAGTTCCATGGGAGGGTGCATTGCGGCTGGCATTTTTGCCCAATCTTATAAAGTTGAAGGATTAATTAACCTCATCGGTTCTTGCGCCTGGGAAGAATCCGAAATTATTTTTAGAAAGCGTGATGGAAGGCCAAAACTTAACGGAGATGAACGAAAGAAAATAAGAGAATTTGATCCGATTCATCGTATCGATCACGAAAAGAAACGACCAATCTTGTTACTGCACGGGGCAAATGATCCAATTATCCCGATAGATGAACAAAGAATCTATTACGAACAAGCCATCTCTATTTACGGTAAGGAAGCTTCTAACGTTGAGTTTCAATCCTTTCCCGGAGTCACGCATGTCATTACGATCGGGATGGCGGAATACATGATAAAATGGCTTAACGAGCATTTTAAAGGCACGTAAACATAATGCCGGAACCCTTCAAAGGTTCTGGCATTTTAACGTAAGCGAACAATACGGTAAATAGTTATACCTATCGTCCCAAACACAATAATGAAAAAGGTCGGTAAAAACCATATTCCAAAACTTTCTTTTCCGAATCCAACCCTTATGATTTCCCATAAAATCATAGAGAGAAAAAGGACTATCTCAAAATTAATCGTGCACAACAGTTTTCGCGAAAACAGGTCGTTTATTCATACATAATCTCTCCATTGGCGGAATTATGTTTTAAATTGACGGAATTATGCCTTAAATCGGCGGAATTGTGTTTTCATTCGACGGAATTATGTCTTCAATCGGCGGAATTAGTTCTAAATTCGGCTGAATTATGACCAGCTCTGGTTGAATTATCTTTAAAATTTGTTGAATTATGTTTAGAAGCTGGATTTCTCCATAAATTGAGGGCGGCCCCGGGCCAGCCCTCTTTTCTCAATGCTATTTAAACATTGCTTGTCTCTTTCTTCTTTGGCGGGGCGATGTGGATCGCCTTTCCGGTGACATTTTCGATTGCCTCCAGCCAGCTTTCATTCAGAGAAGGATGGGCAAAGATGGGGTACGAAACATCTTCTTCCCTTGCGACCATTTCAAGGGCAAGCGTGCCGGCGTGAATCATTTCAACGGCTCCTGCGCCCATCATATGAACGCCTAATAAGAGATCGGTTTCTTTGTCGACGATCATTTTCGCCACGCCTTCTTTTTGCCCGAGAATGGCGGCATAGCCGTTTCCGCTTATCGCAAACTGCCCCGTCCTCACCTTATAGCCCTGTTCTCTTGCTTCTTCTTCGGTTAACCCGACGGTCGCAATCGGAGGAGTTGTATGGACGATCATCGGCACAAACGATAAATTGTAGCTGCTCTTTATTCCCGCAATATGCTCCGCCGCTGTTTTTCCTTGTTTAATGGCCCGGCTCGCAAGCTTCGGCCCAATTGTACAATCTCCAACCGCATAAATATTTTCCACATTCGTCTGACTTACATCATTAACGAGAATCGAGCCCTTTTCATCAAGGTCAATATTCACCATTTCTAACCCAAGATCTTTCGTGTTCGATTTATACTCAAATGAAATGAATAGATGCGATCCTTCAATTGTTGCTTTCTCTCCACTTTCGGATTGTACGGTAACGGCCACTTTCTCATCATCAGAAACAGTTTCAATTAGTTTGCTGCTTTTTAAGACTTTGATTTTCGCTTTCTTTAATACACGCAGAAGTTCTTTTGTAATCGTAGAATCAAAGGCGAATGTTTCTTCTTTCATGATTAACGTCACATTGCTTCCTAGATTCCGGTAAGCGGTTGCCGTCTCAAGCGCAATATAATCCGAACCGTACACAATAAAGTGCTCTGGCACAACATCTAAGTTCACGAGATCATAACCGGATAAAATGCGGTCGCCCGCTTTTTCGATTCCTTCAGGTAACACCGGGTGTGCCCCGGTCGCAATCATCGCATGTTCATATTCATACATTTCAAAATGGTGGCCAGAATCGACACCGATGCGGTTTTCCGACATAAAGGATGCAGTGCCCGCCACGATTTCGATTTTATTCGCCTTGCAAAGAGCCTCTACCCCTTTTTGCAAGTTCGACACAATTGTCGTTTGATATTCTCTAAATTTTTCTGGATGAAAGACAGCACCCCTCGTCTCTATCCCCATTCCGTTCAATTGATGAACACCTTTATACTGGCTGGCTGCATATGTCAACACCTTTGATGGAATACAGCCTTTGTTTAAGCAAACTCCTCCGAGTTTTTCCTTTTCTATTAAAGTGACTTCCATTCCAAGCTGGGCGGCGCGAATGGCTGCATTATAGCCGCCCGGCCCTCCGCCAATAATGATCAGCTGACGTTTCTGTGCAAATTCTCCGACTACCATTTAGATCAGCTCCAATACCATAACACTCGGATTTTCGATTAGCTCTTTAAAACGATTGGTGAACTGTACAGCCGCTCCACCGTCTGCTACACGATGGTCAAACGACATTGATACATTCATCATTTGGCGAATAACAATTTCATCATCGATGACCACAGGCATTTTCTTTGTTTTATGGAACGCCATTAACGCGACTTCCGGGTGATTAATAATCGGTGTCGCTCCCATGCTGCCGAGCGGGCCAACGTTTGAAATCGTAAACGTTCCCCCGGTTAATTCTTCTCTCGTTAGCTTGTTTTCTTGTGCTTTTTTAATTTTCTCTTTCATTTCCCTGGCGATCTCTTTTACATTTTTCTTTTCAATTTGTTTGATCACAGGAACGATAAGACCCTCTTCTGCATCTGTCGCAATTCCGATGTTGACCTCTTTTTCAAGATGGATCATTTCGTTTTCTTCATCAAGTTTTGCGTTAAAAATCGGAAAATCTTTTAATGCCAGTTGAAGCGCCTTTACAAAAAAGGCAGCGACCGAAACGTTTAATCCCTTTTTATTGTCCGGATCGAGGCTTTTTAGTTGTTTCTTTAATTCCATGACGTTTGTCACATCTACTTCTTCAAAATGGGTGACATGTGGAATCGTGTACAACGATTGGGCCATCTTTTTCGCGATTTGCTTCCTTCGTCCTCTAAATGGAATAGATTCGCGGGCAACCACTGTTTCTTCTTTCGGTTTTATTACAGATGGCTCTTCTTTTTGCTGAACGTCATTATGAATGAAACGATAAACGTCTTCATCCGTTACTCTCCCGCCAGGGCCGGTACCTTTTATTTGTTCGATATCGATCCCATGCTCGCGGGCAATTTTTCTTGTATAGGGAGCCGCGAGTATCCGTTTCGATAAGATGGCAACACTTGATCTTGAGGCGGAGGCCCTAGGAGCAGGTTGCGCTTCTGTTTTTGCCTCTTTGTTCCCGTTGTTTATTTCTTTCGGTTGATCTACTCCACCTGAAGAATTTCCTTCAAGCAGCATTAAAACTGTACCGACTTCAACAACTTCGCCTTCTTTCACCTTAATTTCCGCTACTTTTCCGGAAACAGGCGACGGAAGTTCTGCGGAAACTTTATCAGTTTGAACTTCTACGAGCGGTTGATCAATTTTCACCGTATCTCCAACATTTACGAGAAATTGTATAATTTCCCCTTCATGCATTCCTTCTCCAATATCATGCAGCTTTACTTCAACCATGGACACACCTCCAAAATCGATTTTATCCTCTAAGAAAACCCGGGCGATCGCGCTCTTGTTATGGTCGCCCTTGAGATTCGAATAGATCGTTTACGTTCACGTATTAGAATCGAATGACTTTCTGAATCGCATCGAACACCCGCTTTTCATTCGGTAAATAATCGTTTTCAAGCGAAAACATTGGAACTGGTGTATCGAAGCCGGTCACCCGCTCAATCGGCGCCCTCATATATAGGAACGATGTGTCATTAATTAACGAGATGATCGTATCACCGAGCCCACCGGTTGAAGGAGCTTCATGGACAATGACAACTCGGCCCGTTTTTTGCACACTTTCAGCAATTAAATCTTTATCAAGCGGATAAAGGGTGCGAAGGTCGATAAGGTCAACAGAAATGCCCTGTTTTTCGGCCTTTTCAGCAGCTTTTACGGCGACATCCATCATTGCTCCATAGGCGATGACGGTAACATCTTCTCCTTCTTTTCGCCGTGCGCCTTTTCCGATTTCCACCGTGTATTTTCCTTCAGGGACATCCATTTTCGAACTGCGGTAATGTCTCATCGGCTCCAGGAACAACACCGGATCGGGATCTTCGATGCTCGCGATTAACAAGCCTTTTGCATCATACGGATTGGATGGAACGACGACTTTGATCCCTGGCATCTGAGTGAACAAGGCTTCAACGGAATCAGAATGAATTTCCGGTGCACGAACACCAGCGCCATATGGAGCCCGGATAACCATTGGAACGGTAAAAGCGCCGAGCGTTCTTGAACGAATGCGAGTCGCATGTGTCATGATTTGATTAAACGCCGGGTAGATAAAGCCGAAAAATTGAATTTCAGCGACCGGACGAAAGCCATTGATCGCAAGGCCAATAGATGTTCCGATAATTCCGGATTCTGCAAGAGGCGTATCGATGACACGTGCTTCGCCGAACTCATCATATAATCCATCCGTCGCCCTGAATACACCGCCGTTCTTTCCAACATCTTCACCTAAAACAATGACATCGTCATGTTCCTTCATCATCGTCCGAAGTCCGTCTGTTACCGCTTGCACAAGCGTCATTTTCTTTGTACCGATAGCTGTCGTCATTTTTATTCACCTCTCCCCGCCATAAATGCTTCTTTTTGTTCCTCAATTGGCCATGGATTCGATTCGAATACGTAATCAAACATGTCATTGATATTTGCATCCGGCTCGTTTTCCATTTCGTTTACCGCTTCCTCAATTTCAGCCGTAAGCTCTTCCTCTAGCTGCTTCGCCCATTTTTCGTCCCACATGTTTTCGTTTTTCATAAAGCGCTCGAGGCGAAGAACGGGATCCGTTGTTTTCCGGCGAATTTCTGTTTCGCTTTGATCTCGGTATTTGGAAGGATCATCGCTCGTTGTATGGGCACCATAGCGCCATGTCACCGCTTCGATTAATGTAGGACCGCCTCCGTTACGAGCCCGCTCAACTGCTTTTTTTGTATGAAAGTAAACGGCAAATGCATCATTCCCGTCAATGCGGATCCCTTCGATATCATAGCCGAGCGCTTTTTGGGCGATCGTTTTTGCTTTCATTTGCTTATGCATGGGAACAGAAATGGCAAACCCATTATTTTGATTGAAAAAGATAACCGGAACATTAAAGACGCTGGCAAAGTTCAATCCTTCGTGGAAGTCTCCTTCTGAAGTTGCACCGTCGCCAAAATAAACGATGGAGGCCCGATCCGTCCCTTTCATCTTTTCCGCCCATGCTGCACCTGTCGCGTGAAGCAATTGAGAAGCAATCGGAACGGCCGGCGGAAAAATCTTCTTCCCTTCCGGCGGCAGGCAGCCTTCATGGCGCCCTTTCCAGTAAAGGAACATCGTTTTGAGCGAATGTCCGAAGGTTAATGTTGCCCCATGGTCACGGTAAGTAGGGAACATCCAATCGCCTTCTCCCATCGCCATTGCACTGCCTACCTGCGAAGCCTCCTGCCCTTCAAACGGCACATACGTCCCAATTCGTCCTTGCCGCTGAAGATTGACACCTTTTCTGTCAAACAATCGGATGCGCAGCATTTTCGTATACAGTTCTTTCGTTAACTCTTCTGTCAACTCGCTTCGGTAAGCTTCATCAACAACTTCTCCGTTTCCATTTACGATCTGAAGCATCGGAAATCTCTCTTCCATTAAAGACCCTCCCTTTAACGATTGAATTTCTCTTTTAATGTTTGACCTGCCATTTTGGACGTTTAGAATGTGAAAAGAAGCTATTTCTCGTTTTTCTTTGCTCGATTTTCATTTCACAGAAGCGATTGGCCGCTTCCACAGTTGAAATGTTTTGTTCTTTACTTGTTTGAAAAATTTTTAGTAACGAATCATAAATGGCTTTTGTTTTATTTAAAACGCGCGCTTTATTCGGCCCGTATAATTCATCTGCCACTTGAATGAGACCGCCAGCGTTGACAATATAATCCGGCGCATACAAAATGCCTTTTTGCCCGAGGTAGACTCCATGTCTATCTTCAAGAAGCTGGTTGTTCGCACTGCCGACAACTGCCTTCACTTTTAATCGGTCAATCGTATAATCGTTGATAATTCCTCCAAGTGCACACGGGATAAAAACATCCGCATTCACCCCATAAATTTCTTCTCCTTCTACGACTTCAAGCGTGCCAGGGAGAAATTCAGCCTTCTCAATGATCTGTTGAAGCGCTTTCCCATTAATATCTGTAACATAGAGATGTGCGCCATCTTCAAGCAGTTTTTCCGCTACTTTAAATCCGACTTTCCCCAGGCCTTGAATGCTATATGATTTTCCGGATAAATCGTCCGTTCCTTCCATTGCCTGCATTGTTGCACGAAGGCTGTAAATGACTCCCTGCGCTGTCGGAACGGAAGAATCCCCGCTGCCGCCAAATTCTTCAGGGATCCCTACAATACATGGCGTTTCCTTTTGTGAATGGACAAAGTCTTCCGGCGTCGTGCCCATGTCTGTTCCTGTATAAAAACGGCCGTTCAACGAATCGACAAACTGTCCAAACGCCCGAAACAGCTCAGGACTTTTGTCGGTTAGCGGGTCTCCAATAATGACCGCTTTTCCGCCGCCAAAATCAACATCAGCACCGGCACATTTATAGGTCATTCCCTTTGATAATCGCAGAGCATCTTCAATCGCTTCATCCGTCGATGGATAAGGCCTCATCCGGCACCCGCCTAAAGCCGGCCCTAATGTTGTATCGTGGATGGCAATGATGGCCTTCAATCCAGTTGATGGATCGTTGCAAAATAATACAGATTCGTGCTGTGAAATCTTTTCAAACATGGTTTCTCCTCCTGCTGCATTCGCTTGCTCCCGGCTAATTGGCTTAGCCTCAATTGCCCCTTCTAGAAAAAAAGTTTGGATTTCAGTAATAGGACATTCTTATTTTAAGAACACCTCGTTAGATCTGTGAAATGAGGAAAAACAATCAAGAATGTTACATCATTTAAAATGATTTCGTTCTCGGACAATAAGTGCTCTTATCTGGACAATAAATCATCCGGTTTAGACAAGAAAATCCTGCTTTTGGATAATAAATAAAAAAATACTAAATTTATTGTCCGACTGAGGCCATTAATTGTCCGATAGTATTAATTTATTGTCGGAAATCAACTGTTTATTGTCCAAATGCCATGAAAATAGCACCACTACTAAAGAAGTTTGATCCTGTTTTTTGCTTCCAGCTTCTTATCTTTTTCACAGGTGAAAATTTCTTCTTGAAAATAAGAACTTTCTTGCTGAAGGGGCACTATCATCTTTGTTGCGTTTATGCTTTTTCGCTTTAAAGTGAAAGCGCTTTCATTTAATGGCAGACTACACTTGCATTTTTTTAAGTTTCTCTCTAATTGCTTCTTTCGGCAAAATAAATTGTGTAACCTCCCCTTCTCCAACCACTGTTCGTTCATTTCGTACTTCAACATCGCATATGACCGCTTTTCCTTTAATTTCCCGTAAGGTTGCAGTAATCTCCAATTTCATTCCTTCCGGCGTTGGTGCAAGATGACGGGCCGTTACGCCGCCTCCAATTCCTTCTTCATGATCTTCTAAATACGGCAAAATGATCTGGCGCGCCGCCCATTCCATATGATAAACCATGGACACTGTTGAATAAGCAGGGTGAACAAGGTTCCCTTCAAACTGTGCAAACATTTCAGGTGTAACAACGGCTGTAATTGTCGCTTTGTTTCCAATATTCATTCCTGGCTTCAATTCTTTCACCTCTTTGTCAGCGTAATCTAAATGCTTGTTCTGACTATAATTTATATAACGTTTTCCTAACGTAATGATATCATTTTGTAGAATAAACCGTCAATAATTAGGCTGAACATTTGAAACTATGTTAACATGCAGAAATATGAGATATACAAAAAGAGTGTTGGTTTAAAACCAACACTCTTAATTTATTGCATAAAAACCGTTCGACTTCGCCATAGTATTAAATGAAGCGTTCGATTTAACAATCAAAACCTGAGTATATACCGATAAACGGTCATACAGCCACCTGATTTCCTTGTTATGCATTCGAATGCAGCCTGCTGACACATGAAGCCCGATTGATTTTTCGTTATTGTTTCCATGGATCGCATACGTCGTTCCCCATGTACCGTTCACATTTAACCCTAGCCAGCGGTCTCCAAGCGGGTTGCGAGGATCTCCTCCCTTAATGTTCCCGCTGTAGTACGGACGGTTTTTTATTTTATTGACAATAAAAAATTTGCCCGTTGGAGTCGGAGTTAAAGTTTTACCTGTCGCGACTTTAAATGTCTTGACGATTCTTCCATCTTTATAGTACGCAAGTTGATTTTTTAATGTATTTATAACGAGAAATTGGTTAGAAGCAGCTGCTTCCACTTTTTCTCCAAAAATAATTGTGCATAGTAGCGCCGTTGTTATGATAACGAACATTACCTTTTTCATGATTGTCCCTCACCTTAATATTACAATTTCGTTACAAATGTTATTATAAATCTATAAATCTGTAATATGGTAACAAAAAGGTTACAATGAATAAATGATCATCTGAGAATGATTACCAATTATCAAACTTACAAGTCGGAATATAACATCTTGCTTTGACATTTAACATTTTATATGGTATTGTTAATTAGTTGTATTTTATTGAGCACGAATAACTTCTATTTAATATCCTTTTTTCATAAAGAAAAATTTCTTCTTTTATATCACTTCTTTTACTCACCCATGAATCCAATAACTCTCTAGAAATAAAGATGGTAATGAAAAAGGTAATCGTTGAATGTTTTTTGCAGCACAATTCACACTGGCGCGGCTACGGGGCCGTAAGGATGAAAGAGAGGCAGGGCTTTCGTCGTTTTGAGTTTCAAAAATTTAGCGTTTGATGCAATTTAAATGGCATCTTTTCGGAACAGCTTTTAAGGATGCCCGAGATGAAATGGATGTTCACTTCATCTTTCGTAAGGTGAAAAGCGTGTTCAATATAACAGTAAGATCGACTTTATCAAGCGGTCTTTGAATCTAAATAATAATAAGGATTCCAGAAAAAATAACGGTCCAACTATGGACCGTTATTTTTAACATTACTTTAAATATTGATTGACGATCGGGAGCACGTTTCTCGCTTCATCCATCATCGATTCTAGCAGCATACTTACGGTAGGGATGTCTTGAATCGCACCTGCAATTTGGCCACTGTTAATAAACCCTTTTTCCAGGTCCCCTTTCATCGCCCCTAATATATGTTGCTCTTCTGATGTGAGCGTCAAATATTTCTCCGATGAGATTCCTTCTTTTTCAAGCTCTAACACTTTTTCAGCATAGGGCGTTTTATAAACGCGCCGAATCGTGCCGACAGTCCGGCCGATGATGACCGTACTCGTATCGTTTGCTTCGATCAGCTTGTTTTTATATGTCACATGAAACGGTGCTTCCTTTGTCGCGATAAAACGTGTGCCCATCTGTACGCCGCTTGCCCCGAGAGCGAGCGCTGCCGCCAGTCCCCGCCCATCAGCTATTCCTCCGGCTGCAACAAGCGGAATAGATACTGCATCCGCAACCTGCGGGATGAGCGTCATCGTCGTTGTCTCATATGGCGAGTTCAGACCTGCCGCCTCATACCCTTCCGCCACAAGAATATCACAGCCAGCTTCTTCCGCTTTTTTCGCGTGATAGACTGAAGCGACAACACACATGACCGTAATCCCATGTTCCTTTAGTTTCGGAATAAATGGAGCCGGATTGCCTGCAGATAAAGAGACAACTTTAATGCCATGCTTGATGATCAATTGGAATATCTCTTTTACATTTGAAGCAACCGAAAGCGGGACATTGACGGCAAACGGCTGCGAAGTTCTTTCTTTTGTCTCTATCATTAACCGTTCAATGTCTTCAAGGTCCATCGTTCCTGCGCCGATCGTGCCCATTGCCCCCGCTTCAGAAATAGCCGCGGTTAAAGGGGCATTGCTCACATTTCCCATCCCACCCTGAATGATTGGATATTGAATATTCAGGAGTTCACATAATCGATTCATCGCTTTCGCCCCTTTCTTTTCTTTAAATTGTGCTATACTTTTTATAAGATTCGCTAAATTAAGGAGGTTGTTCTATGCTTTACCCTTTTAACGGCAAATCCCCTCAAGTGGATCAAAGCGTCTTTGTTGCCCCGGGTGTACATATTATTGGTGATGTAACCATCGGCCAGGGTTCAAGTATCTGGTTTAACAGCGTTCTGCGCGGTGACGAAGGTCCGATCATGATCGGGGAACGCTGCAATGTCCAGGATAATTGCACATTGCACCTATATGAAGGATTTCCGCTTGTTCTTGAAGATGAAGTATCGATCGGGCATAACGTCATTCTTCACGGCTGCACGATCAAAAAAGGTGCCCTCGTTGGAATGGGATCGACCATTTTAGACGGCGTTGAAATCGGTGAACAAGCTTTCATCGGAGCCAATACATTATTACCGCCGGGCAAAAAAATCCCTCCACGGACAATGGTAATGGGCTCACCGGGAAAAGTCGTCCGTGAGCTGACTGACAAAGACTTCAAGTTGCTTCAATTGACGATCGAAACGTATTACAACAAGAGCCGTCAAATGATGGTTGAACTAAAAAAATAACTTTGAAAAAAGCACTTTCTTAACTGAAAGTGCTTTCTATTTTTGCTCTTGCATTAGCGGATGATTGAACACATCGTATTCCTTGTCTTTTTTATGCAATTCATTTCCTTCTTTATAAATGCTTTCAAAGAAACGGCTCGCAGGAAGCGCCAGTGCTTTATAGTAATCGCTAAATAGTGACGCCGCGTGGCTGCCGAGCCAGTCTGCCGGCAATAATTCTTCAGGAAGCCCTGGATCGACGAAAAGAAACTTCCGGTATTCATGAACAAGTTTCGTCCGTTCAACAAAGCATTCGCCGTCCGTCATTTCGCCTTTATCGATTTTGTTTTTATCGATAACATATTTTTGCGAATACGTTTTAATAAACTCATCATATCGCGCATTAATGTCGCGCAAATCCCAGCATTCCTGAACTAATTTTGCATTTTCGTGAGGGCCTTCGTAGGATGCTGTAAAGAAATGGACGTATTCTTCAATCTCATATTTTGCGACTAATTCTTTCATTTGCTCTTTCAAGTTGTTTGGTGAAATCCAAAAGCTGTTCGCAAGCAAACCAAAACCGCTCCATAAAAGTTCTTTTCGGAGCTCATCACGGATGCTTCGTTTTTCTTCAGGAATCGTATACGTAAACATATACCATTTCCCATCCCAAACATCCGGCTGCAATTTAAAAATTCGGTTAGCCGCTTCATCCATACGGCGAATTCCCCGCGGCGTCAAATAATAAAAACTTTTATTCCCTTCCTTGCGGGAAGCAATCCAGCCTTGCTTATTCATCCGCGAGATGGCTGCGCGAACCGCCTGTTCGTTATGCCCGAACTGTTCCAATAAACGTATGAGGCTCCCAATCCATATTTCATTGCCATAATGACGTATATAATCCCCGTAAAGGGTGAAAATCATTGATCGTGTATTTAAACTGTTTTGCATGATGTACCCTCATTTTTTACGTATCTAAAGAATAATCCTACCAAATAGAGTGATCTAAAACAAGCCGGCTCATTCTCCCTTAAATTGCGGCGGCCGCTTTTCGCTAAACGCGTTAAGCGCTTCGATCCGGTCTTTTGTCGGAATGGTCACTTCATATGCTTTCGCTTCGATCGCAAGACCGGTTTGCAAATCGACTTCCATCCCATGCTTGATCGCGTATTTTGCCTGCTGAACAGCGACCGGTCCGTTTTTCATAATGAGGGCGGCATATTCTTCACAGGTTGGGATCAATTGCTTCCTTTCTACCACTTTGTTTAAAATGCCATAGCCTAGCGCTTCCTCGGCGGATAGCTTTTTCGCCGTCAAAATGAGCTCCATCGCTTTCGCCTGGCCGATTAATCTTGGAAGCCGTTGCGTACCGCCTGCTCCCGGAATAATGGCCCAGCTGACTTCCGTAAGACCCATTGTCGCTTCCTGAACGCAAACGCGGAAATCGCACGCAAGGGCAAGCTCAAAACCTCCACCAAAAGCGTGGCCGTTCATCGCTGCAATTGTCGGCTGAGGTAATGCTTCAATGGCTGAAAACACGTCGCGGATTTTGCGGACATTCCGTTTCACTTCAGCATCCGAGAGCGTCCGGCGTTCTTTCAAGTCCGCCCCGGCGCTGAACGCTTTCTCGCCCGCTCCTGTAAAAATGACAACTCGCACCCCGGGATCGTTATGAATCGCCTCCACCGTTTCTCCGAGTTTTTGCAGCGTGGCGTAATTAAAGCAATTCAAGACTTCCGGACGGTGAATGGTTACATAGGCGATATAGTCTTTTACTTCATATAATATGGTCGACATTGTCTTCCTCCCTTAGTCAATCTTTTCGATAATAGCGGCAATTCCCTGGCCAACGCCGATGCACATCGTCGCTAACCCGTATTTGACTTCGCGTTTTTTCATTTCATGGACAAGCGTCGTCAAAATGCGCGCACCGCTTGCGCCGAGTGGATGACCAAACGCGATCGCTCCGCCGTTGACATTCACTTTTTCGGGATCAAGCTCTAGCTGTCTGATGCATTCAAGTGATTGTGAAGCAAATGCCTCGTTAAGCTCAACAAGCCCGAGATCACTTGCGTTTAGCCCGGCGCGTTTTAACGCTTTGCGGCTCGCTTCAATCGGGCCAAGCCCCATAATCGCCGGCTCTAAGCCTGCAACACCGGATGCCACATATTTCGCCAGCGGCTTGATGCCCAGTTCTTTTGCCTTATCCGCACTCATTAATAAAAGAGCCGATGCTCCGTCATTTACTCCTGATGCGTTTCCAGCCGTAATCGTTCCCCCGGCAAACAGCGGTTTTAACTGGGCAAGCTTCTCAAGCGTTGTATCGGGCCTTGGATGTTCATCTTCAGCGACCACAATCTCATTTCCTTTTTTATCTTTATAGGTGACAGGAACTAGTTCCTCCTTAAACCGGTTTTCTTCGATTGCTTTTTTCGCTCGCATCTGGCTCTCGTAAGCGAACTGATCCTGGGCTTCCCTCGTTACGTTGAAACGTTTAGCGACATTTTCGGCTGTTTGCGGCATCGAGTCAGTGCCGTATTTCTCTTCCAGGGCTGGATTGATAAAACGCCAGCCGATCGTCGTGTCGAACATTTTCATGTCTCCGCGCGGAAACTCGGCATTTGGTTTTGCCATTACGAACGGGGCGCGCGTCATACTTTCCGTTCCGCCGGCAATAAAAACATCGCCTTCTTCCGCCATAATCGCCCGGGCGGCGTAAATTACCGCATCAAGCCCTGAACCGCATAGACGGTTGATCGTTGTCGCGGCGACTTCAACCGGAAGGCCGGCTAAAAGGGTGGACATACGCGCAACATTACGGTTATCTTCTCCCGCTCCGTTTGCATTTCCTAATACGACTTCCTCAATTTCATGTGGAGAAACGTTCGGATTGCGCTCGACCAATGCCTTAATAACGACCGCGCCTAAATCGTCCGGTCGCACATGTTTTAAAGCCCCTTTATATCGTCCGATCGGCGTTCTGACCGCATCAACAATGACGACTTCCCTCATTTTGTGACTCCGCCCTTCTCTTTTGTGTAATCATAGACACCGCGGCCTGTTTTCCGGCCAAGCCTGCCGGATTTGACGTATTTGACGAGTAGCGGGCATGGGCGATACTTTTCTCCAAGTGTTTGGTGGAGATAGTTTAAGTTGTTCAGGCGCGTATCGAGTCCGACCAAATCACCAAGCTCAAACGGCCCCATCGGAAAGTTCAAACCAAGCTTAATCGCCTTATCAATATCTTCTGGCGTGCCTACTCCTTCTTGAAGCATGTAAAACGCTTCATTTCCGATCATGGCGGAAATGCGGCTTGTTACAAATCCCGGAAATTCATTAATAATGACAGTTTCTTTCCCCATTTTCGCCGCCACTTCTTTTGCCACTTCTACCGTTTCGTCGCTTGTCTCATGTCCGCGGATGATTTCAACAAGCGGCATGCGATGGACCGGGTTAAAGAAATGCATCGCAATCACTTTTTCTGGACGATTTGTAAATGAGCCGATTTCTGTCGGACTCATCGTCGACGTATTTGTCGCAAAATAACAGTGGTCTGGTGCCGCTTGATCGATCTCTTCAAAAACGGACTTTTTAATCTCAATATTTTCCGGAACGGCTTCTATTACTAGATCCGCCCCGCTGACTGAAACGGTTAATTGGTTGGAATAGGTAAGCTTTTCTTTTGCTTCAAGAGCTTCCGTCTCCGTCAGTTTTTGTCTCTGAATGGCTTTTGCAAAAATTCCTTCGATTTCTTTTTGTGCATTTTGGAGCGCTTCTTCTTTCACATCAACAAGCTGGACTTGAAAACCGCCAACAGCCGCAACATATGCAATCCCGCGTCCCATGACGCCTGAACCAATAACAACAACTGATTGAATCACTGGTATCCCTCCGCAAGTAAAGTATGGAAAAGCGAGCTTTCTCCAAGAAAAAGCTCGCATTATTTCATTTACACTTAATCGACGTTTAAAAAGGAGGACAAACAGAGCCGAGAAGTTCGAGGCGGCGAAGCTTTGCGCAACGGAGCGTATACAGTGAATACGTGAGTAGCACAAAAGCAAGCCAACGAAGAAATTCGACGGCAATGTTTCCCGGACTTTTTAAACATCCTATCAAAGGCCGAATGGATTTAATGGACGCGATCCCGTATAAGAAAGCACGCTCTTTGTTTCTGTATAAAGGTCAAGTGTTTCAATGCACAACTCGCGCCCAAATCCAGATTGTTTATATCCGCCAAACGGTGTTCCAGGAAACGCTGAGAATGGAGAATTAATCATAATCGTTCCTGCTTGAATCATCCCAGCTACACGGGTCGCGCGAGCGTGATCCTTCGTCCAAATGGCAGCCGCTAATCCATAGTCGGTGTTATTTGCAAGTTGAATCGCTTCCTTCTCGTCTTTGAATTTCGATACGACAACAACCGGTCCGAAGATTTCTTCCTTTACGACTTTCATATTTTCCGTAACATCGGCTATAATCGTTGGCAAATACCAGTGACCGCCTTCGAAGCCGTCCACTTTCGCGCGGCCGCCTCCAAGCACGATCGTTGCCCCTTCTTCTTTTGCGGATTGAACGTAGCTGTCAATCACTTCAAGCTGCTTTTCACTAATGATCGCACCAACATGCGTTTCCTTGCTTAATGGATCTCCAAGCGTCAATTGTTTTGCTTTCGCAACAAATTTTTCCATAAATTGTCCGTATATGCTTTCCTGGATGTAAAGGCGTGACCGTGCCTCACATGATTGCCCGGTATTGTAGAAAATGCCGAATAGTGATCCATCCACGGCCGCATCGATATCCGCGTCTTCAAAGACGAGATTTGGCGATTTACCGCCAAGTTCAAGCGTCACTCGTTTTAACGTTTTCGAAGCTTTCGCCATAATGTCTTTCCCTGTTCCTGTTTCTCCGGTAAATGCTACTTTGTCAACACCTTCGTGTTCGGCAAGATAAGCGCCAACTGTCGCGCCATCCCCCGTAACGATGTTGACGACGCCTTCTGGAACTCCCGCTTCATGGCAGATTTCCGTAAGCACAATGGCGGTTAATGGCGTCAGGCTGGCCGGCTTTAACACGATGGAACAACCTGCAGCAATGGCCGGCGCAATTTTCCATGCCGCCATCATCATCGGATAATTCCATGGAATAATTTGTGCGCACACGCCAAGAGGCTCTTTTAACGTATAGTTCATAAACGGTCCTGGTACATTGTTAACAGAACCGCGGTGTCCGACAATCGCTCCTGCATAAAATTCGAAGTCCTCAATTGCCTGCATCACTTGTCCTTGTGCTGCAGTAAGTGATTTTCCGCTGTTCAAAACCTCTAACTCTACTAATTCATTGAAGCGAGAACGCATAATACTCGCGATTTTATTGAGGGTACGAGCCCGTTTTCCTACAGGGGAGCGCTTCCATTTCCCATGATCAAAGGCTTGTCTTGCCGCACGAACCGCACGATCAACGTCTTCTTTTGTCGCTTTTGCCACTTTCGCAAGCGCCTCGCCCGTTGCCGGATTATAAGTGATAAAATGTTCTCCGTTCGCCCCTTTTACACTTTCCCCGTTAATCACCATTTCGTAAAAATCGCGTTTCATCGATTTTACTGCCTGCTCTTCTCGTGTTGTCGTCATTTTCTCCCACTCCTTCTCCGTTCTGGCTCTACGAGAGTACTTGATTTTACGTTTTTTCGTCTAAATAGCTCATTGATTCGTCTATCAGACAATTTCATTCTGTAAATTTATTTTCCTATAAAAACAGGCTTTCGTTTTTCCATAAATGCTGCGACCCCTTCTTTATGGTCAGCGGTATTTCCGGCCGCCGTCTGGGCGAGCGCTTCATACTCAAGCACTTCATTAAGATCGGCATCCCAGCTTTTATTCAAGTACCGCTTGATCAAGCCGATCGCTTTAGTCGGCATCGAGCTGAGCTTTTCAGCAAATGTTTCAACTTCTTCAACCCATGACTCTTCTTTTACCAATCTCGTAACAAGCCCGAGACGATTGGCTTCTTCGGCTGGTATTTTTTCTCCTAAGACGGCAAGCTCCATCGCTTTCGCGTGCCCGACAAGACGCGGCAAAAAGTAGAGATTACCTGAATCCGGAACGAGGCCGACATGAATAAATGCTTCAATAAAACTCGCTTTTTCAGAGACAAGCCTGAAATCACAGGCAAACGCAAGACTGGCTCCGGCACCTGCGGCCACCCCATTTACTGCTGCAATGACCGGTTTTTCCATTGAAACAATGGCCTGAATAACCGGGTTGTAGCCATTACGGAGAACGTCTCCATAATCTAACGATTCGGCATTCCCTAAGTCCTGCCCGGAACAAAAGGCACGTCCTGCTCCTGTAATCACGACAGCACGGACTTCCTCTTCTTTATTCGCTGTTTTTAATGCCGACAGCAGCTCTTTGTGCATTTGGCTCGTAAAGGCATTCAATTTATCCGGCCGGTTTAATGTAATCCAGGCGACATTTCTTCTTGTTTCATATGTGATCGTTTCGAACATGTGAACCCTCCCGCTCTATTTTCCTTTAAACTTTGCACGGCGTTTTTCAACAAATGCTCTCATGCCTTCTTTTTGGTCTTCAGATGAGAAAAGCAAGTAAAAGTTTTTCCGTTCATACTGCATGCCTTCATAGACCGAATAGTCAACGGCTTTGTAGACCGTTTCTTTAATCAAACGAAGAGACAAAGGCGCTTTTTGGGCAAGGGTTTTCGCGAATTTCACCGCTTCACTGACAACGAGTTCCGGGGCAACGATTCGGTTAATCACACCGTAATGCAGCGCTTCTTTTGCCGTCATTGGCTCTCCAAGCCAGAGCCACTCAAGCGCCTTTTTCTGCCCCATCAGTTTTGTCAGTTTGACCGTTCCGCCTGCGCCCGGCATAACGCCAAGCTTAATTTCCGGAAAGCCGAATTGCGCTTTTTCTGAAGCAAATAAAAGATCACAGCAAAGGGCGAGTTCAAATCCGCCGCCAAAACAATATCCGCTTACCGCACCAATGATCGGCTTTTTGATAAGCGCGAGCCGGTCCCATTCTTTGAACTGATTGAGCAATTCAAGCGTAATCGCATCATCATCCTTCATTTCATCGATATCCGCTCCAGCGGCAAAAGCGCGTTCATTTCCGGTAAGGACAATCGCTTTTACGTTATCATCACCTTCAAATTGCTCAAAAGCCGCCAAAAGTTCGGTTACCATTTGACGATTGATCGCATTCAGCACTTTCGGACGGTTCAGCTCGACTAGTCCAATGCCATCCTCCACTTTTGTCACAATCGTAGTAAAATTACTCATCGATTTCCTCACCGATCATCAATGTGACAAGATCGCCGGCAAATGACATTAAGTCTTTTCCGGATGCCTTTCCTTCGGCCGATTTTAGACCCGCCTTCAATGACTCATGATCATCATAGTACATTTCGCAATAAAGGTAATATTCGCTTTTGCCCATGGGCGAACCGACGATTTTCGTCACTTTCATTTTGCGAAGCCCTGGAATCTTTTTCGTAATTTCTGTATGCTCCCCGTAATAGTGCTTATCAAATTCCTCTGTGTTTTCAGGTGTTTTATAAAGCGCAATTAGTTTTACCATATCTATCATCCTTTCAAATAAATAATCTATTCAAAACAAATTCTTTTGTCTTTAATCCAAATTAAGGACAGGCTTCATCGCTTCAAACGGATTTTTACAAGACTTGCAATATAAAATGCACCGGCAGGCGGTTGGGCCAAAGATGTTTTCCATCGTCACATATGGCGATCCGCAATACGGGCATTCAATGCTCCATGGCTCTCCCATGACATGGTCAAGCGGCGGCGGAGCAATTCCAAACTCCTTCAACCGCTCTCTTCCTTCAGGCGAAATGCGATCCGATGTCCATTGCGGCGTGTAGACAAAATCAACTTTCACGTCCTCGACTTCATCAATGGATATGATCGCGTTTTCAATATCCCTTTCGATGATGTGAAGAGCAGGACAACCAACAAAAGTAGGCAACACGCTGACCGTTACCCGGCTGCCATCCACCTTCACTTCGTGCACCATTCCTAGATCTACTATACTAATGGAGGCAATTTCAGGATCCTTCACATCCTGAAGCTTGAACAGGATCTTCTCTTGAAGAGTCATTGTTGCCATCTTTGTTGTCTCCTTTCCATCTAGATACGATCGTCAACTTACCAGCCGGCAGCCGGATTCGCCCTATACACTTCAGACAATGTGGATAAAGCTCCTTCTAGATCTGAAGTATGTTCTCCCTTTCTCCCATTTCCTCTCTCCATTCGGGGAGCACCCGGGAAGTCCAGCCCGACTTCTTTAAAAACAGCTTCCATCTTATTCATCCACCGTTTCTTTAAAAGCGCTTCGTCTTCGATTAAATTGGCTTTCACGATATCAGCGTAGTACGGGCCAAGGGTCAATACGCCACCGAAGTCTTTCCATACCTTTTGGATGGCATCTGTCATCCGTTTTTTCGCTTCATCCGTGCTTGTAACAAGCTGCTTAAACCATAGCTCCCAATGCATTAGATGATAATATTGTTCCATCAAAATCTTTTTTGCCGCCTCCCGAAGCGGCTCATACGAACAAATCCGGAGCGACTCAAGGCGGATTTGCTTGGCTACCGCATAAAAGTAATTACGCACAACAGCAAACGCCCAATCGTAATCCGGCTTCTCCAAATACGTTCCAGGACCGTTCACTTCTTCAAGAATAATCGCATTGCGGAACTGTTCCGGCTTTCTTAAATGGGCGATGCTGTCACTGTCGCCTTCCCCCAGCTCCTCAAGCAGGCGGAAATACATCGAAGCATGCCCCATCATGTCCTGGTTAATCGAAGAGAAGGCTACATCTTCTTCAATGTGCGGCGCAAGACCAAGCCATTCCGATCCTCTAAAGCTAAGAATGAAATCATCATCAGCCAGCTGGTATAATAGCTCAACAAGTGCCTGGCGCTCTTCGGGTTTCATCGTTTCTTTGTTCATCAGCTGTCTCCCCTTCCACCCATGATGTGTTTTTCCGTAAATTGTTCCTGATTGTACTCGCGCCACTTTTTCTTTAAATAACCGTATCCTTTTGTTTCCCGGTAATCTTTATCCAACCGTTTCAGCATCTCTTTTTCGCTTTGCGATAGCCCGCGGATATGATCCCGTTTAACTACCCAGATATCGCTGACAGCTTCACGCCTGAAAAAATTTTCTTTCGCCATAATTAATGCCATATCTTCATTGGGTGCCAGCAGGCTAAATTGATGCTGAAATGGAGATTTATCTGTTTTCTTACTGAACACTTCATAAATGTTGTAAAAGTCATTTTTCTCTTCACTCATAGGGGTCCCCCTCCTCTCCCAAAACTAGATTGCTTTTTTAGCAGCAAGCGCTTCTCTGACCCAGGCGTTATTATCGTAAGAACGTTTCCGTAAATCGAGGCGATTCGCTGAACGCGGCCCGTTGCCCGAGACAATTTGCTTAAATTCGTTCCAATCAACATCTTTATAAATCCACAACTGCTGTTCTTCATCAAAGTGAATGGTTTCATCAGGGATCGTTAATCCTAATGCCCAGATTCTTGGCACATATTTTGTAAAAAACTCCTGACGCAATTCCTCGTTTGTTTTCGTACGAATTTTATACATGATGTTTTTATCGGCATGAGAGTTGCCTGTTTCTTTCGCTGATTTCGGACCGAAGAACATAATGAGCGATGGCCACCAGCGGTTAAGCGCATCTTGCAAAAGTTTCCGCTGTTCGGGTGTTCCTTCAGCCAGAGCGAGAATGATGCTTTCCCCGTGCTGGGCGTGGAATACTTCCTCGGCACAAATCCGTTTCAACGCTCTGGCATATGGGCCATATGAAGAATCGAGCATCATGCTTTGTGAAATGATTGCTGCCCCATCAACGAGCCAGGCAATCATTCCCGCATCCCCCCACGTCGGAGCTTCCATATGAAAGACATTATGAAACTTCAACCTTTTCGCAAATAAATCTTGCATAATATCTTCACGGTTTTTCCCTAGCGGCGCCATTAAGTCTTCTGCTACGCGAAGAAGCAATTGGCCGTGTCCCATTTCATCCTGCACTTTTGCCATGATCGCTAACTTCCGGTGAAGCGAAGGGGCTTTCGGCACCCATTCTTTCTCTGGAAGCGCTCCCATAATTTCCGAAATACCATGCATGGCAATTAATCGAATTAACGACATCCGGTAATCCTCCGGCATCCAATCATCCGCTTCGATCTTTTCTCCCCTATTGATTCGATCCATAAAGTGCTGGTGCTTTTCCTCTTCCGTCAACTGATCAAACTGTACACCTGCTTGCACTATACTCCCCTCCAATTGTATGACGTTTTATTACCGTCATTATAAAATAACGTTATATATTTTGGCAATCTATTATATGCTTAACTCTTCAATTAAATGCTTGACCACCCGTACGGCTTTTCCTTCAGAACGCGGAATGGACTTTGGCGGCAGGACAACAACATTTAATGTAACAAGGCAGTTGTTTTTCACTTTATGCTTTACTTTTTCCTTAAGATCGTGAACAAGTTCATGCTCCATGTCCTGGCAAACGTTTCCGAAAAATTCTTCGGTCACTTCCACATGAAGCTCCACTTTTTCTTTTAGCCCTTTTTGAATGAGGTGAAGCTGATAATGAGGAACAATATCCTTTACTTGCAGTAAACAGTTTTCCACTTGTGATGGGAACACGTTAACGCCCCTGATAATGAGCATATCGTCAATCCTGCCCTTGATTCTCGACATTCTGACAGAGGTCCGCCCGCAGATGCACGGCTCTTTTTTAATAGAAGCAATATCTCCGGTTCGATAGCGAATGATCGGAAATGCTTCTTTCGTTAAACTTGTGAAAACAAGTTCGCCTTCTACACCGTCAGGAACTGGCTCCAGTGTATCAGGGTTAATCACTTCGACAATGAAATGATCGTCCATTACGTGCAGGCCATCTTGAGCTTCATGGCATTCCATCGCTACTCCCGGCCCCATGACTTCACTAAGCCCGTAAATGTCCTGCGCTTTAATGCCCAATTTCTCTTCTAACGTCGCCCGCATTTCCTCCGACCACGATTCAGCTCCGAAAATTCCGTATTGAAGAGATGTTTCCCTCGGATTCTTGCCCATTTCCTCCATCTTTTCGGCAAGGGTTAAAATATAAGAAGGCGTTCCGCAAATGACTTGCGGCTTAAAATCTTCAATCAAGAGAATTTGCCGTTCCGTGTTTCCCCCAGAGACAGGAACGGTCGCCATCCCTAGCTTTTCTGAACCGTAATGAAGCCCGAGTCCACCTGTAAAAAGGCCATACCCGTACGCATTATGCAACACATTCCCTGGCTCACCTCCAGCGATCGCAATTGAGCGGGCGACCATTTCAGCCCAATTGTCAATGTCTTTTGCCGTATAACCAACGACGGTCGGTTTTCCGCTTGTCCCCGAAGACGCATGAATGCGAACGATTTCTTTTTTGCTTGCGGCAAACAGGCCAAACGGATAATGATCGCGTAAATCTTGTTTCTTTGTAAACGGGAGCCTTTCAAGATCTTTAAGAGAAGTTATGTCTTCAGGTTTAATTCCCGATTCATCGAATTTTTGGCGATAAAAAGGAACTCGCTCGTAAACATTTCGGACCGTTTGTTTCAGTCGCTCAAGCTGCAATTCTTCCTTCTTATCCGCATCCATACATTCCATTTCCGGATTAAAAATCACTTTCTTCACCTCTCACCCAAAATGTAAGCCCTTACAATTCGTTTTAAACAATATAACGTTTTTAATCCGTTTACACACTATTTTGTAATACTTCTAGTTAAAGTGTATCGTTTATCTATTTTTCTGTCAATTGTTGAAGTTCATAAAAAAATGAAAAGGGGTCTCTTCTTTTTTGAAGTGATCCCTTTTCATTTATTTTTTCAGGATAGTTTTCGGATCAATTTTTGTATCTTCTTACACATTTTCATTAATTCCCCCTTATCAAAATCGACTTTAGGCCGGGGGAATGGAGCTTCTTGAAGCAGCTGAACTTTCCTTTTTTCCTTCATTCATTATGCCCCTTAATCGGTAATTAGTTATTTTTAGTATATGCTGTTTCATCACAATGCACACAAAAAAAGACATGGGTCACCATGTCTTTAGAAGATGTTCAAAAAGTCCGGGAAACATTGCCTGCGAATTTCCGCGTCAGCTTGCTCCTTCGTTCCTCACGTATTAAAGAATATATGCACCTGTGTCTACTAGCATTGCTCCGAAGTTTGCTTCCTCGGTGCAACTCGCAGTGAATCTGGTTGCATTGCTCGTCGCTCCGGTACTCGGAGTCTACGCTTCCTTGAACTTCTTGGCCCTGTTTGTTCTCCTTTTTGAACACGAATTTAAATAAAATTCTTTAGCTTTTGCAGGGCATTTTTATTTTTTTCAATAATATGTTTCGTTGCTAAGTCTATTGGAATTTTTACGCGATTCGGATTCTCGCTTAACAGGGATACCTTTTTCTTCCGGTCATCAGGGATCTTCTGCGCATTTACACTCATCCTTGATCACATCCTTATGCTTCTATTTTAACATGCTTTATGCCAGCTGTGAATGGTTGCCATATTAATCAAATTGACAAAGTCTACATCTTGAATCGATTTCTGCTGTGCTTTAGCGATAATAATGACCGGATATACGATTTTTATCAGCATAATGGCAATTTGGTCATCTATTTGAATAATTCCGGTCTCTTCTAAACTTTCGAGATGAGCGTTCTCCAAATGGAAGCCAAGTATTCTTGTGCTTTGAACTACCTCTACTTTATTTTGGTAGTTGATCACATACACTTCCTGAAAGCACTGATTGGAATAGACTTGCAAAAAGGATTGCAAATCATCGATGTAGTCATCTTCCGTCTTCCATGAAATGCTCTTTAAATCGTCTGTATTGATCCTTCCTAAAATATCGGAAAATAAATCGATCTTAGCGTTCGTTGAAGTTACTTTTTCTTCAAGTTCCTTGCTTGTCTTCACAACCTCATCTAAAATCAATTCCGCACCCCAAATTTTAGAAATGGATGGTGTTAGAAAAATGGCGATATCAACAAAAATAAACATGGAAACAATGATCAACATGTCTCGCCACAATTTCAAATCCAGGCCGTTGACCATAAAATAACAAATGAATGCAATGATTAAAAACAAATACCAGATCCTTCGAAATAATTGTTTCTTTTTCAGGAATACCTCTTCTTTACGTCCGTAGAAAATGACCATTCCGATAATAAACAAAAGTATAATAGATAATCCTAAATGAAAAAAGCCATTCATAATAATCTCCTAAAGAAAGATGAGAATAGTAATTGTATATTTCTATAACTATCCTTCCATTTCCTTTATAAAAGTGTTTGGACTTACTTTTTAATAAAGCAAGTCCAACATTTCCTGACGTGACACATTGCCAAAATAAAATTTTAAATCAATGTCGCTTAATGCTTGTTCCAATTCAGTCCGGTCATAGCGCGTACCGACGAGACGCTCTTCAATATCACTTACATCACCGACGCCAAAAAAGTCTCCATAAATCTTACATTCTTGTATAATTCCTTTTTCAATTTGCAAGCGAATATCGATTGAACCTGCGGCAAAACGATTGGATAGTTCGACATTGAACTTTGGTGACTTCCCGTAATTCCACTCCCAATTGCGGTACCTGTTTTCCGAAATTTCGTTAATTTTTTCCCAATCGTCATCCGTTAATACATATTGTGGAATTTCAACAAAACCTTCGAAAAGATATTGTAAAAGGGTTTGCTTGAATTCTTCCATCGATATGTCCTTTGGCAGGTGTTCGCGAATATTGGTGACACGGCTTCTAATGGATTTAATTCCTTTTGACTGGATCTTGTCCATTTTGACATTTAGCGCTGATACAACATGGTCGATTTCCGAGTCAAACATGAGGGTTCCGTGGCTGAACATTCGTCCTTTTGTTGAAAACTGGGCATTTCCCGAGATTTTCTTTCCGTCCACTAAAATATCATTCCTGCCGCTCAGTTCCGCGTTGACCCCAAGCTTTTTCAATGCTTTTACTACAGGATCGGTAAATTTTTTAAAATCATGAAATGAATTCCCGTCATCCTTTGTAATAAAGCTAAAATTTAAATTGCCTTTGTCATGATATACGGCCCCGCCTCCCGATAAGCGGCGGACAACATGGATGTTGTTTTCTTTTACATACTCCGCATTAATCTCTTCAACGGTATTTTGATTTTTGCCAATAATAATGGAAGGTTCATTAATGTAAAACAACAAATACGTTTGATTGATGTCCAGATGTTTAAGAGCGTATTCTTCGATGGCAAGGTTTATTCGCGGGTCGGTAATGTTTTGATTATCAATAAAAAGCATGCCTTTTTCTCCTTTAACCGTTAGTTTAGCTCTCCCATGTCCAGCCGGTGCGAGCAAGCTCTATAATTCCGTTATACAATTCTTTTGCTTCTCTCGCAAGCTGTTCGCACTCGCCAAAATGCGGAAGATGGGTTAAAAGCAGCTGTTGCACATCCGCTCCATTGGCTATTTTTGCGGCATCATGAGAATTCATATGCCCCTGTGCGCTTCCATCCTGATGTTTATACAAATTACATTCACAAATGAGCAAGTCCGCATTCTTACTAAATGGGATGAATACTTCTTGAAAGGAGGAATCTGCTGTATACACAACCGTTTTTTTACCATCAGTCACCCGCATGGCGTAACAAACGGCCGGATGCTTCGTTTCTAAAAATGAAATCGTGAATGGGCCGATTTCAAGCGGCATGAGAGGGTTATACTCCATTCCCGTCGTCAGATTTTTATATGTTAAGGACGCAAATCCTTTTTCATCCTGCCGATGTCCATAAATTGGAAGAGGCGACAAACCTTTTTGCAAGTATGATTGAATGAGTCTTCCGTACTGGAGCACTCCAATATCAGCGACATGATCATGGTGGTAATGAGAAAGGATGACGGCATTCAATTCTTCCACCTTAATGAAATGTTGCAATTGTGCCAGCACGCCACTTCCACAATCGATCAGCAAGTTAAATCCTTCTTTTTGCAGAAGATAACCGGAAGTCGCGCTACCTGCTGCCGGATAGCCTCCCCAAAAGCCAAGAACCGTAAGCTTCATTTCATTCACTCCCATTGACTAGTATAAGACCCATTCTCTATTCTTGACGGCCATTCCACGATTTAGCCAGGTTAAGTTGTCGCTTTCTATTTAGAGGAAGGGTATAATTAATAGAATAACCATCCACTTCAATAAAGAAGGGAGTTTTCCATAACGTATGATTGAAGTTCGCAATTTAAAAAAGTCATTCGGCGATCTTGAAGTGTTAAAAGACATCAATGCCGTCATTAAAGAACAGGAAGTAGTTTGTGTGATCGGCCCGTCAGGCTCAGGGAAAAGCACATTCCTCCGCTGTTTAAATAAATTGGAAGACATTACAGGCGGGAAAGTTGTCGTCAACGGCTTCGACCTTACCGATCCGAAAGTGAATATTAATAAAGTGCGGGAAGATGTCGGGATGGTCTTCCAGCAGTTTAACTTGTTTCCTCATAAAACAGTGTTGGAAAATGTCACTCTTGCCCCGATCAAAGTAAAAAAAATGGACAAAGTTGCTGCAAAAGAAAAAGGGCTTAATCTTCTTGCGAAAGTTGGGCTTCGCGATAAAGCCGACAGCTACCCCGGACAGCTTTCCGGCGGACAAAAGCAGCGTGTCGCCATCGCCCGGGCACTGGCAATGGACCCGAAAATTTTATTGTTCGATGAGCCCACTTCCGCCCTTGATCCGGAAATGGTCGGAGAAGTGCTTGAAGTCATGAAGCAATTGGCGAAGGAAGGAATGACGATGGTCGTCGTCACACACGAAATGGGATTCGCCAGAGAAGTTGGAGACCGTGTTTTCTTTATGGATGGCGGCTATATTGTAGAAGAAAACAAGCCTTCTGAACTTTTTGGCAATCCACAGCACGAACGTACGAAATTATTCCTCAGTAAAGTTCTATAAGAACCAGGTTGGATGGTTTAGAATCGGCGAACAGCCGATTCCGGTATCCATATCATTTAAGAATCATTAGAAAAGGCACTCCCTTTACAAAGAGAGTGCCTTTACTTACATGCTTTCAGCGATGTTTTCTTGTTTATCTATGCGATATTTCTTCATCTTAACTACATAGAAGATGTAAGTCAATAACAATGCTGGAACCATAAAGGCCAATAAAGAAATAACATTTTGCCACATGAGACTATAATCCCCTGCTGAAATGACCGCCCTGAATCCCGCAATCGAGTAGCTCATCGGCAAGAAGCTATGCAGTTTTTGCAAGACGGATGGCACTAGTTCAAGCGGATACGTTCCTGCACTTGAGGTTAATTGCAAAATCAATAGGACGATACCGATAAATCTTCCTGGATTCCCCATCGTTGTGACAAGAAATTGGATGATCGCCATAAAGGTTAAGCTCGTAATAATGGTAAATAGAATAAATCTCGGAACACTTTCAACATGAAGTCCTAATCCATACATTAGTATGCAATCCGCAATCAATGACTGAATGATGCCGGCGATCGCCATAAATCCATACTTGCTTATAAACCAGCCGAATGCATTTTTGGGCTCTCTTGCAGGTTCTGTCATTGGGAAAATAATCGTCAAAGTTAATGCTCCGACAAATAAACCGATTGATATAAAATACGGGGCAAATCCGGTTCCGTATTTCATGTCTTTGTTTGTGCTCATATCTTTCGTCTTCACAGGATCGGAAAACATTTTCTGTTCATCTTTATTATCTTTTGCTTTGTTTGTTTCCGCCGAGGCTTTTCCTAACTTCTCTTTAAGGTTATGATTTCCGTCTTTTAGCTCATCGAGGCCGGAATTAAGGTCAATCGTTCCTTTTTCTAATTTAGCCGCCCCACTCGCTAAATCGCCGGAACCTGCATTGGCCGCTGAAATGCCTTTTGATAATTGTTTGCTTCCATCGAGAAGCTGGCTTTGTCCGTTGTTAAGCTTCGACACGTTGTTGACAAGGTCAGACCAGCTCTTTCCGATTTGTCCGGTTCCATTTGCTAGTTGTCCGATACCTCCAGCTAATTGGTTTGCTCCATTGCTGGCTTCACTTAACTTTCCGTGAAACTTTTTCATGTTCTTCAGCTCTTCTTGTTGGCCATCGTTTAATTTTTTCGCACCGTCTAGCAATGCTTTCTGGCCACCGGCTACCTGGTTAAGCCCTTTATTAAATTGAACTTCACCGTTATGAAGCATTGTCGCGCCTCTTGCCAGATCATTAACCCCTTTGTTTAATTCTTTGAACTTTTGCAGATCACTACCTACCCCTCCAATTTTCCCATTTAACAACTTCAATTTTTCTTTCAATTCCGGGGGAGTATTCGGGTCATTCGCAAAGTCCCCCAATACTTTTTGCAGTTCCTCTACGCCTTTAGATGCTTCATCGACTTTTGGCGAAAATTCATTGAGCTGTCTTGCAATCTCGTTAGCGCCTTTATCTAACTTTGCCGATCCTTCTACTAATTCAGGGCTTTTCGATTGCAATGTATAAATGCCATTTGCTGATTTTTGGATGCCGGCATATAGTCCATCGTTGCCGTCTTTTAGCTTCTGCTGGCCGTCTACTAGTTGTTTGTCGGCGTCCGTTAATTGTCCAAGTCCTCCTGCGAGGCTTTTCGCTCCTTGCTCCAGTTCAGTTGCACCGCCTGACAACTTGTTAATTTCCGGCGTCTTCGCTTTTAAGCCATTATATAAGCTTTGCGTTCCATTGTAAGATTGTTCAAGGCCGTTCGTCAGGTCAGAAGATCCTTTCTCTGCTTTTGAAAGTCCCTTGTGTAAATTGGAGGCACCATCTGCAAGTTTCCCTGCGCCGTTTTTCAAGTCATTTGCTCCATTTGCCGCTTTATCCGCTCCATCGGCAAGTTTTGTTGCTCCGTTTTTCGCTTTCTTTAAGTTGTCTCCGAATGTATCCATTAATACGGCATAATATTTTTCAGTAATCGTATGAGAAAGGCTTTCACGTATTTTTCCGATTCCTTTTTCGCTGATTTGCGTTGATAAATAGTTATAGCTGGAATTGGTTCGATAGTTTATCTCAAGCTTTTTCGGATGTTCGTCTAAAACTGTCGTCGCTTTTTTCGAAAAGTCATCTGGCAAAACAATTTCCGCATAATATTTATTATTCTCTATTCCTTTATCTGCTTCTTTTTTACTCGTAAACACCCAATCAAATTTAGGATCCTTTTTTAATTCCTTTACAAGGTCTTTCCCGATATGAAGGTTTTTCCCTTTAAATTCTGTTCCGTGGTCTTCATTAACGACCGCGATTTTTAAATGGTCAACTTGTTTATATGGGTCCCAGAATGCCCATAAATAAACGCCACTGTAGAGAATCGGAATAAATAAAATAGCACTAATTGAGATTAATAGCTTTTTATTCCGAACAACCTCTTTTAACTGATGAAGTAACATGACTCCAATCACCTTCCTTTTTTCCTTCTAACAAATGACCAGATTAGTCATTTGGTCAACCTATCATGAAAAAATAGACCTTTCTTCCCCGGAAAAGATCTATATGACTGAATCAGTTTTTTGGTCATTCTAGAACATACCATGTTCTTATGAATACTTCAAGCATTTAATGATTGCGCAATCCGTTAATTAATACATTTTCCAGCACGTGGGCAATTTCTTCCTTCGAAAGCGGTTGATGTTCCCTCTCCCAATCAAATACAAGAGAGACATACATCCTGATCATTAAAAAGGCTGTAATTTCGGTATTGCACGGTTTTATTTCGCCTTTTTCAATGGCCTTTTCCAATTCTTTTTTTACAAATTTAAGCACCGCTGATTCCAGCATTTGCGATGCTTCCCGAACAGCCGGGGTGTTCATTTCTTTTACTTCTTGCGTAATTTTAATGGCTAGCTGGTGGTTCTTACGGAAATCAAGAATTCCGTACAAAGCGGAATGGAGATTTTCGTGGAACGGCCGATCCTCATGAATAGCGGCTACAGCCACTTCACGAATTTGTTTAATCAAATCTTTGACAATTTCTTTAAACAATTCTTCCTTTGTTTCAAAAAAAGTATAGATCGTTCCTTTTCCAACGTTGGCAATTTTGGCGACCTGTTCCATTGTCGTTGCTTTATAGCCAAATAAAGTGAACGATTTTGAAGCTGCTTCAATAATGTTTTGCCTTCGATCAATCATTGTCGCTGTTCCTTTCAATGACCGAATTTTGAATTTGGTCATTTTTAAACATACCACTTTACCCTTTCAGTTTCAATATGATAATAAAAAAAAGTCAGGTATTTTCCTGACTTTCGCTTATTATTATGCAGCTACTGTATTCATTTTATGATTATTGCGAATCGCAAAAATGAAGATAGGCGCTAAACCCCCGCACGTTAATACAGTAAATACAGTCATGAGAACGGCTTTATCCGAATACTTGTCGTACGTCCAATGATATACGAAAAACATGAAAATTCCAATTGCAAAACCAATGATCGCCCCTAGAATTGGTATAAAACTAAGCACAAAAGCTCCAATGCTGACGCCAAGCAAAATAAATCCGCCATTCGGCCCGAGTTTATGGGAAACAATTTTTCCCAAAATATACATTTGGGCAATTGGTACCCATGCTAACCATTCGTTTTCAATTCCTTCCCTTTTGGCCATTCTCATAAGGCCAATTCCCAAAAAGATGTACATAATGATTCCAATGACCAGAAAAATCAGGAAGAAAGAAGCTAATAATGCAAATAAAGTGAAATCATCCCCCGTAGTTGAATACGAATCATACATAGTTACCCCTCCTTTTTCATCTATTTATGTAATGATTTACCCATTTAGAACAACAAGTAAACCATTCTGAATAATTTTACTACCCATTTTCAGCTTTTTACAACATAATATTGCAATTTTTTTATCACAACATGAATCAAGCGATACATCCCATTGGATATATCGCTTAAATTCCAAGAATTTGCCCGACAGCTTTTTCTGCCGAGACGATGCAATCCGGAAGGCCGATCCCGTCGTAAGAGGCTCCGGCGAGATAAACGCCCGGTAAATGCTGCTCTAATTTTTCCATTAATTTTTTTAGTTTCTGTTGATGATTTACTTCGTACTGCGGCATCGCTTTTTTCCACCGTGAGACATAGTAAAAATCAGGTGTAGCGGTAATTCCCATGATTTTTTGCAAATCCCGACTAACGGCTTCCATTATTTCTTCATCTGATCGAAAGACGATTTCCTGATCCGATGCCCTCCCGACATAACAGCGGAGCAACACTTTTCCTTTTGGTGTCGTATGCGGCCATTTTCGGTGTGTCCAGGTACAAGCGGTAATCGTATAATCTTCTCTTCTCGAGATGACAAAACCTGTTCCATTTATGTCATTTTTTAATGCTGACTGATCAAAAGCCATGGCAACCGTTGCAACCGATGTCGGTGGGGTCACATGAAAATCTTTGATATCGAGATCTTCAGGCAGCAGTTTGCGCGTTACCATGTACGGCGTGGTAAATAATACAACATCTCCGATTTTCTTTGTTCCGTCTTCCAATTCGACTTGATACCGACCATCGGGTTCGCGGGAAAATGAAGTAACTTTATTCCCTTTCAAAATGCGTTCATTACCAATTGCTTCTTCAAGCTTGTCAATCAATGACTCAAGCCCGGTTGTTAATGTGTAAAATTGGCCAGGTTTTCTGCTTGCTCCCGGTTGCTTCGGATTTGTCGGCAACGTTCTCTTCATTCCGAGAATAAGACTTTTTGAACGTTTCTCTACTTCATGGAACTGCGGAAAGGTCGACTGTAAGCTGAGCCTGTCAATGTCCCCGGCGTAAATCCCTGAGAGAAGTGGCTCAATTAAGTTTTCCAGCACCTCGCCGCCAAGGCGCCTTCGAAAAAAGTGACCAATTGAGATGTCATTTTCTACATCTTCCCTTTTAGGCAAAACAAAATCAAGCGATGCTCGCATCTTGCCCTTTAAGGAAAAAAGCCCTGTCGTAATAAAAGGAGTAAGCTTTGTCGGTATCCCCATCACCGCGCCTTCAGGAATCGGGTTTAATTTGTTTCGTGCAAGGACATAGGATTGTCCAGTATTGTTCGATACCAGTTTATCTTTAAGGCCAACGCTTTCAATAAGCCGTGTCATTTCCGTCTTGCGTTTTAAATAGGAGTCTGGCCCCCGCTCAATCACGAAGCCGTCGCGGCAAATGGTCTCGATCTTCCCGCCAAGACGCTCGCTTCCTTCAATTAGCGTAAATGATAACGGCAACCCGTTTTCCTCTATCTCTTTTTTTAAATAATAGGCGGCAGTAAGCCCCGTAATTCCTCCGCCAATTATTAAAACTTCCTTCTTCCTTGCCATACCACTCACATTCTTTCTATGTTCCTTTTCTAGCTCTGATTACTTTAACGCTTTGCTTACAACCTCTGCAAGGCAATCAATAAATTCATCCTGGGCATTTGGCATCGGCGGTCGGTAGTAGTTCGCTCCAAGTTCATCCGTGACAACCTTACATTCATAATCATTGTCATATAACACTTCTAAATGTTCCGCCACAAAGCCGACTGGACAATAAATGTAGGATGTATAGCCGTGCTCTTTATGCAAGTCTCGCGTTAAATCTTGTACGTCTGGACCGATCCATGGCTCCGGCGTGTTCCCCGCGCTTTGCCAGCCGATGGCATAATGTTTAATATTGGCTTTTTCCGCAATGAGTCTTGCCGTTTCTTGCAACTGCTCCGGGTAAGGATCGCCCATTTGTAAAATACGTTCTGGAAGACTATGTGCCGAGAAAATAACGACCGTTTTCTCCTCTTCACTTGACGGAATCGTTTTCATCAAGTGAGTGATTTGTTTTACCCAATAGTCGATAAACTTCGGCTCTTCATACCAGCTGTCAATCGTTGTAATTTTCGGGCCGCCGATTGATCCCGACTCTTCCACCGCTCTTGAATTATATGATTTTACACTGAATGTTGAATAATGCGGCGCCAGGACAAGGCTAATTGCTTCACGAATTCCATCTTTTTTCATTTGCTGTACCGCATCTTCAATAAATGGGTCAATGTGCTTTAAACCTAAATAGCTTTTAAACTCGATATCTTCATACATTTCATTTAGTTTTTGTTCGAGTTTGTGAGCTTGTGCTTCTGTCGTTTTTGCCAGTGGTGAAATCCCGCCGATTTTTTCATAACGCTCTGTTAAATCTTTCAACTGCTCTTCTGACGGTTTCCTCCCGTGGCGAATGTGGGTATAATATTTTTCCACCTCATCAAGGCTTCTTGGCGTTCCATAAGCCATGACGAGCAGTCCGATTGTTCGCTTTGCCATCATCTTTCACCCCATCCGTTTAGCAGAATAATCATGAATGAAGGCCGTCAGCCGCTGCAATGTTTCGACTTGGACTTCCGGGAAAATTCCTTTTCCTACATTAAAAATAAAGCCCGGCTCTTCCATTCCTTCATCTAGTATTTCCTTCGCCCGCTGTTCAATAACATTCCATGGGGCTAGAAGAATAGCAGGGTCAAGATTGCCTTGCAGCGCCTTTGTAACGCCCATGTTCCGCGCTTCTTTCGGAGAAATTCTCCAATCGAGGCCAATCACATCAAGCGGCAAATCGTTCCATTCCATAATAAGATGTCTCGCGCCCGTTCCATATAAAATTAATGGAATGCCTGTTTTGCGCAATTCTGAGAAAATCCGATGCATGACCGGTTTAATATACTTCCGATAATCTGCCTGGTTCAATGCGCCAACCCACGAATCAAAAATTTGAAACGCCTGCGCGCCGGATGCAATTTGTGCTTTCGCATAAGAAATCGTCATATCTCCTAATTTGTCCATTAAAAGAAACCATGCATCAGGATCTGCATACATGAATGCTTTCGTAAAATTATAGTCTCTCGATGGTCCGCCTTCGATCATATAGCTTGCGAGTGTAAATGGCGCCCCTGCAAATGTAATAAGCGGCACGTCTAATTGCTCACGAAGCAGCTTAATCGTCTCGAGCACATACGGAACGTCCTTTTCTGGCTGAATAACTCCTAATTTTTCAACATCTTCTTTTGTCCGGATCGGTTTCTCAATGACCGGGCCTTTTCCCGCTTTAATTTCAACATCTACACCGATTCCGTGGACAGGGGACATGATGTCTTTATATAAAATCGCTGCATCGACTCCATGTTGATCAACAGGTAGTTTTGTCACTTGCGCGCAAAGTTCAGGACGATGCGTAATGTCAAAGAGTGAATATTTTTCTTTCAATTTGCGGTATTCAGGCTGCGAACGCCCCGCTTGTCTCATGTACCAGACCGGGACAAAACTATTTTTCTCTTTCCGACACGCTTTCAAAAACTCGTCATTATATCCCAAATGAAACACAACCTTCCTTGCTTACTGAGGTGAGAATGGGAGGTGGGAGTGAGAACAAAAACCTCTATTTTAACCTCGATTTATCGAACACTTATTTCCATAATGTATTGTAAAAGAATTCATATTAAAAGTATAGCCAATTGACTTAAATGTCATGAAATTGACGAGTTTAATGTGACCTGCCTAACACATCTTCTTGATTTGCATAAAAAAAATAGTGGATAAAGGCCCAGCCTATCCACTGTTTTTAATCCGCGCTCTTCATGAGCGTCTCGTATTGATTATTTTGCTCCTCTAAAAAAACTCTGGCTTCTTCACTATCTTTATAAAAGTCATTCCAGTCATTGTTTTTTAAAATCGCTTTCCATTCTTTTGTGTTTACCATTATTCTGATTTTTTGATTCCAATACGCAATTTCTTTTTCCGACATATTCGGTGGCCCCATGACGCCACGCCAGTGAGGGAATACGATATTTACCCCCTGTTCTTTCCAGGTGGGAACGTTTTTTAACCCTTTTAGCCGTTTGCTCGATGTCACGGCTAAAATATTGATTTTTCCGTCATGATATGGCCTTGAAGCTTCTGAAACAGCCATTGTCGCGACATCAATTTTTTTCGTTAATAATGCATGGGTAACGTCTCCAACACTTTCATAAATGCGAAAATTAAGTTTTGCAGGATCCACATGATACACCTTTGCTGCCTGGACGAAAGCTAATTGATCGTCATTACCTAAACCGGGAGCAACTCCGATTTTTATCGAATTAGGCCGTTTTTTTAGTTTTTTCATTAATTCTTCCGCATTCTTTAAATTGGAGTTTTTAGCTACGGCTACAGTTTGCCATTCTGTAGCCAAAATCGCGATTGGCGTAAAATCCGAAAATGTAAGCTTGCTTTGGCCTAACAAATGATTGGTAATTAGCAGACTTGAATTTATGCCAAGAGCACGCCCATCATGTTTTTTTAAATATTTCCACCCGACTTCTCCTCCGCCTCCGAGCTTATTAACAACCTTGATTGGCTGAGTGATGATTCCGTTGCCGTTTAACACTTTTTGCATAGCCCTCGCGGTTTTGTCCCAGCCTCCTCCTTCAGGAGCAGGTGCGACGATTTCGATCGGGTTTTGAGTGGAGATGGGATGATCCTTTTCAGCGTTTTGAAAAAGGCATCCAGATAGGAAAAAACACGGGATGAATACTGTAAGCTGAAACATGTTTTTCATAAACTATGCACCTCAATCGTCCAGCGAAAAAAATCATCCCAACTTAAGCCGAGATGATTTTTTCAATACTATTTCCTATTATACAGAAATTACTCCGGTTAAGAGGGCTACAATAATCATGACCAGCGATAATCCAAGCGCCCATTTAAAAACCATTTTTTGTTGGTCGCCAAATTCAACCCCGGCCATTCCTACTAATAAATAGGCTGCTGCCATTAACGGGCTCATAACATGTAACGGCATCCCCAATACGGACGCGCGGGCGATTTCAACCGGACTGACTCCATATGCCGCTGCTGTTTTGGCAATAATCGGAAGGACCCCGAAATAATAAGGATCATTTGCCATAAAATACGTAAACGGTAAGCTCGTAATCGCGGTAATGAGCGCAAAATGCGATCCTAACGAATGCGGAATAATCGAAATTAATGAAGACGCCATTTGGTCGACCATTTTCGTGCCCGTTAATATACCCGTAAAGATTCCTGAAGCGAAAACGAGCGATACAACCGCCAGCACATTGCCCGCATGAGAAGAAATTCGTTCTTTTTGTTCTTCTAATTTAGGATAATTGACCATGATCGCGATGGCAAAACCGATCATGAAAAGAACTGGAATTGGCAATATCTCCATAATAAGAGCAACTAGTAGCACAACGGTTAATAGAAGGTTAAACCATAATAGCTTTGGCCGCTGAATGCCCGTTTCGACGGCTGCTGCTTGTTCGCGAACGGCCAGACGATCGAGAGAACTTGTTTCAATTTGGACGATGCCCAAACGTTTACGTTCTTTTTTCCCAAGAACATAAGCCGTAAACAAAATCCAAAGCGCGCCGGCAGCCATAACAGGAATAAGCGGAACAAACACATCCGCTGTTTCCAGATGCAATGCGCTAACCGCGCGTGCCATTGGCCCGCCCCACGGCGTCATATCCATAATCCCTAAAGCCAGCATGGCAACACATGTTAAAACAATCGGCCGCATGCCAAGCCGTTTATAAAGTGGAAGCATGGCAGAGACGGTAATCATGTATGTCGTCGTACCATCTCCATCTAGCGCTACGAGCATAGCAAGTATCGCCGTTCCGATGACAATCTTTAACGGGTCGCCTTTTACAAGCTTCAAAATCCATCCGATGAGCGGATCGAATAATCCGGCATCGATCATAATGCCGAAATACAAAATCGCAAACATAAGCATGACGCCAGTCGGCGCAACACTTTTAATCCCTTCGAGCATCATTGGGCCAATCTTTAGCCCAAACCCGCCAATTAAAGCAAAGATGACGGGGATAACGACTAAAGCAATTAAAGCTGACATTCGCTTTGTCATAATGAAAAACATAAAGACGGCTATCATTAAAAAACCTAATAATGTAAGCATGATTATCGCTCCTTACCATTGATGTTGCATTTAAATGCTGAAACTTCTGTTCTGAAGGACTAGTTCGAATATTTAATCAAAATTATATAGAATCATATTTTTGTTGTAACCGTTTTCAAAATAAGCTTTATTTAGTGCTTTAACGTAATTTTGTTCATTTTGTTCACGAAAAAAAGCCATCTCGATACTTTAGCGAGATGGCTTTAAAGAATATTGTCGTTCGGGGCGCCCAACGATACCATATTCGATTTTCGCCCTGGCTTCATCAATCGAAACTAAATATTCTAAATATCTTCTGGCCGTAGTCCGTGAAGCCCCCATTTGTTCCCCCATTTCTTCTGCGCTAATGCCATTTCCTCGTTTCTTCATAATTTCGATTACTTTTTGAAGCGTTAACGAATCAATTCCTTTTGGCAAATCTTTATGGTCGGAAGGGGCAAATTTAATCGTTCCGAAATATTGGTCAAGTAACGTCTGGTTGATTGGCGTTTCGTCTTCCAATAATGCTTTTTTTCTTTTGTAATGTTGGATGGTTTCGGTAAACTTATCCATCGTTATCGGTTTAATTAAATAATTTGAAATCCCATATTGGATCGCTTTTTTTAAAAGCGTTTTCTCAGTTGCCGCGGTAATCATAATAATATCGACGTTCGGGAACCGCTCTCTAATTTCCGGCAATATATTCGTTCCAAGTTCATCTGGCATATAAATATCCAGGAGCAGCAAATCTACTTGATGAGCATCAAGCAGTTGTATCGTTTCGCTTGCATTCAACGCCTTTCCAACGACTTCAACATCTTTTATTTTTAGAAGATACTGTTCATGAATTTGCGCGACACGAAAATCATCTTCAGCAATCGCCACTCGTAACATACTTTTCCCCCCTAATGTTGTTCGCCTATCTTTTTCGGTATAAAAACGGTAAAAATGGCGCCATGATCCTTTTGATTGCTCACTTCAATTGTGCCTTCCAGCTCATCAATCGCTTCTTTCACATTTGACAATCCATAACCGCGGTTAGGGCCTTTCATTGAAAATCCTTTTTTAAAAATCGTTTCGATTTGTTCGTCTGATATTCCAGGTCCATTGTCAACCACTTCGATGACAATGTCATTTCCGACATCTGTTATAAAAAATAATACTTCTTTTTTTCCCTGCTTGGCCACCGCTTCAAAGGCGTTATCAATGAGGTTGCCTATGATTGTAACAAGCTGTGAGACACCGATATGCGGAGGCAGCGGTTCGATGGAACTATTAGGGTCGAGCGTAAAATTGATTTTCTTCTCAGAAGCTTTCCCCAATTTCCCTAAAAGAATCGCCTGTACTTTCGCATCATGAATTTGTTCAAATAGGATGCGATTTTGATTTTGGTGAATAGTAGATTCCGTTTTGATCATTTCAATCGCCTCGTCATAATGGCCTAATTCAAGAAGGCCCAGGAGAACGTAAAGTTTATTTGTAAACTCATGGGTTTGTGCACGCAAATCTTCTGAGTACTTCCTTACTTCGGACAAGGTATCAATCATTTTTTTCAATTCTGTTTTATCCCTGAAGCTTGCGACTACACCGACAATCCGGCCATTTTCGATAATGGGCATACTGTTAACGATCACGATTTTATCCTTCAGCTCCATCTCTATATTTTTTTCAATTACCCCAGTTTCTAACACTTTCTTCATCGTAGACTGCGGGAAAACAGTTTCAATCGGCTGGTTGATGGCATCTTTCTCTAATCCGAGCATTTCTTTTGCTGAAGTGTTCATCATCGTAATCAAGCCTTTTTGATCAATCGAAATGATTCCTTCTCTGATGGATAACAAAATGGCGCTTCTCTCTCGAAACAATGCTGCAATTTCGTACGGTTCGAGTCCCAGCGTATCTTTTCGAATGCTTTTGGCTAAATAAACTCCCCCAATTATGCCTAAACCTAAAACAAACGAGGAAAAAAGAATAATTTTTGTAATTTTATTTGCGATATTGTTGTGAAGATCTTTCTTTAAAAATTCAACAGTAACAACACCCATTACTTTTTTATAATTACCAAAGTCTACGATGATCGGGGCTTTTCCTCTAATGGCCGGGCCCATTTCCCCGGTTGATTCTGTTACATAATTTCCTCCAAAAACTAGCGCCTTGAAGTCATCTTTGTGTTGAATTGTTTTTCCGATTTGGTCGGAATCAGGGTAGGAGTAGCAAATTCCGTCACGATTTGTCACAATTACGGATGCCGCTCCGGCCTGTTCGCGAATTTGTTCGGCGATCGTCTGGATTTCTGTGGAAGAAGGGTTCGATTGAAGTTCTTCTTTAACAGCAGGCATGAGCGATACCGTTTTTGCCGTTTGCAGCGCAAGTTTTTTCGTTTCATCTTTCGTCTCGGTCGACTCAAAGTAGGCAAATATTCCGGTTAGAAGAATAATAACAAATAAGAGCAATGTGATGATTAAGCCTAATATTTTTGTTTGTAAGGAAACGTTCAGGAATTTATTCATTTGTTAAAGCTCCCCGTAATGACTTTAAAGAGTACAAGCTCAAGGGAAAACCCTTGAGCTTAATTTACCGAAATATATCGACCGCCGCAATGTTTGAAGGTTTGCCCCTTTCTTTAGTAAGCGGATTGTAAGGAACAACATAAAATTCAGGAAGGGAAAAAAGAAATCTGCTCGATGTTGTATACTCACCCTTTCCTCTCACTGTCGCGATGAATTCACTCGCTCCATTCTGAACGGCATAGATTTTATATTTGAGCCTTTTATCTTTTGAAGGTGTCCAGGTGAGTTTCACCGTCGGCATTCCAAGCGGACCAAAGCCTACATGACCCTCTACATTTTTGACATCAATCATTTTAATCGGGGGCTCGAGATCTTTTATCCCTTTTGGTTTATGGAAGGTTAAATGGTTTTCGGACGGAATCTGGTTAATAATCGCCTTAAACAATTCTGTTGGATAACGGCTGCCACTATTTAAATAGCTTTCTTTCGTTGTCCGGTCATAGCCAATCCAGACGGCACCAACAATGTCTGGAGTATATCCGACAAACCAGGCATCCCGGTTCCCGTCCTCTTGACCGTCGATATTTGTCGTTCCTGTTTTCCCTGCCAATGCGGTATGAATCTTCCCATATTTCCCCGTCCCTTTTTCCACAGCCGCTTCCAGCATACGTGTCATATTCCACGCGGTCTGCTTGCTGAACACTTTCTTTTCTATTGGCTCAGCCTGTCCGATCAGCTGTCCGTCATGATCGTAAATCTTTGAAATGACATAGGGTTCTACGATCTTTCCTTTTTGCGAGAATGCCCGGTAAGCCTTGACCATCTGCAGCGGAGAAACCCCTTTCGTTAGCCCCCCGAGCGCGATTCCTAATCCGCGATCAGTAACTGGCATCCCAAGTTTATTTAAATATTCTTTTGAATAATGTATGCCAATCTTATTTAAGAGCCAGACAGAAGGGGCGTTTGTTGAATGCTGGATCGCTTCATACATTGAAATCTTCCCTCGATACTTATGATTCGTATTTTCCGGCACGTAGCCATCATAATTTAACGGCTCATCCTTCAATAATGAATAAGGCCAATATTTTTTCTTCTCGAGGGCAGGGCCATACACTGCAAGCGGCTTAAAGGCAGAACCCGGCTGGCGTGGAACATATACTCGATTTAAGCCTTCCGTCAAATAGTTGCGCCCACCAGTAGCTGCTATAATTCCCCCCGTTTTTGAATCCATTAGAACGAAAGCTCCTTCTGGCGGCTCCTTCCCTGTGCCTTTAAAGTAATATCGTTTTTGAAACGTTTTATAAGCTGCATTTTGCGCTTTAACGTTTAATGGAACGACAATTTTATATCCGCCCCTCCTTAATTCTTCTCGGGAAAGATGATATTTTTCCTTTGCTTCTGTTAATACCATATCCACGTATGTCAAATAGGCCGGATTCCGCTCTTCTTTATGGATGGTTAACGCAACGGTTTTCCCCTGGGCGCGAACTGCTTCTTCCGGGCGAATGAAATGTTGCTCTTCCATTAAATCCAGGACAAGGTTCCTCCTTTTCTTGCTTCGGTCAGGATGCTCGAGCGGTGAATACACTCCCGGAGCCTTTAATATTCCGGCCAATAATGCTCCTTCATCGAGGGTTAAATCACTTACTTTTTTATTAAAGTAAAGCCTTGATGCCGCTTCAATACCGTATGCCCCGTGTCCGAAGTAAATTTGATTTAAATACATTTCAAGAATCTTGTCCTTAGAGTACCTGCGCTCTAAATTAAGGGAGATGATCGCTTCTTTCGTTTTTCGAAGCCATGATTTTTCATTCGTTAAAAAAACATTTTTCGCCAGCTGCTGGGTAATTGTACTTGCCCCTTCGACTTTGCCGCCTGAGAGTATATCCTTGTATACAGCACGGAAAATCGCATGTGTATCTAGGCCATGGTGCTTATAAAAGCGCGAATCTTCCACAGCGACAAACGCATTTTTCACGTGATCTGGAACATCGTCAATCGAAACCGGTTCACGGTTTTCCGCATATACTCTTGTAATGATGTTTCCGTTTTCATCAACCAGTTTCGTTGCGGAATTCAGGACAAGCGCTTTATCATCAATCACATAATCGCCGGCCATGATGATGCCTAAATAACCAACAAATCCTAATAGTAAAACGCCGCAAATGAAACAAACCATTCCGATCGCCTTTTTTACCATCACGATCCTCCTTGCAGTAGCACTTGATTGATATGCAACATCTTTATGGAATGATTTAACTTTAATTCCTTTTGTTTATCATTTGCATTTCCAGGAAAAAAAATGAGTAAGGCCCGGGGGGAGACTAGAGGATATGGGTAAGTGACCAGCCAATAGCAACCTTCATATAGTAGAGGATGAAACTACTCTAATACGAGGAGGGTTTGAATGTGGCTGTAGATTTAACTGCCCTGCACTGGATTTATCTGTTGTTTATCGGGCTTATCATCGGTTTTATGCTCTTTAGAAGGGATACGTCACTTGTATGTATCATCGGCATTTTCCTTCTCGGTCTTGTTGCCACTCATTCGGTAAGTTCAGCTACGATCGGGATTTTCAATAGTTTTATTTATGCGATTAAAGAGCTTCTTGGCACTATTCTTGTTATTTCCATCATTGTTGCCATGAGCCATATTTTGACGATTACAGGGATCAACGATGTCATGATCCGCCCTTTCGCCAAATTGATTCGCAACCCTTTTCTCGGCTTTTGGGTCATTGGGATATTAATGATGACAATCTCCTGGTTTTTCTGGCCATCTCCTGCCGTTGCTCTAATGGGTGCCGTTCTTCTTCCTGTCGCTGCACGAGTCGGCCTCCCTGCCATTGGCGTTGCCGTCGCCATGAATTTATTCGGCCACGGCATTGCTCTCTCCAGTGATTTCGTCATTCAAGGCGCTCCAAAACTAACCTCTGAAGCTGCGGGCATTCCTGTAAGCGATGTTCTTTCCGCAAGCGTTCCTTTAGTTTTCACAATGGGGATCATTACAACTATTGCCGCTTACTTATTTCTTCGCAGAGATATGAAAAAAGGAACCATTGATGCCCCGCTAGATATTGTCCCGGAACAAGAAGAGAAAAAGGAAGCTCCCACCTTATCTACCGGACAGAAAAAATTTTTCGCATTAATGATTCCGATTCTTTTTGCGGCCGATTTAGTGGCTATGACCTTAATTAACTTGCAGGGCGGAGATGCGACTGCTTTAATTGGCGGAACATCGATCGTTATTTTAATCATTATCGCCCTCTTTACGTACAAAAATAAGGGCTTAGAAGAAACGACATCCTATTTCATTGACGGATTTCAATTTGGATTTAAAATCTTTGGACCGGTTATTCCAATCGCCGCATTTTTCTATCTAGGCGACTCAGGATTTAAAGAAATTCTCGGAGATTTCCTGCCAGAGCACTCTCTTGGCATTGTCAATGATCTCGGTGTCGCCCTTGCCTCTGTCGTTCCATTAAATGCAGAAATTGGTTCTGTCACGCTGACTGCGGTCGGTGCGATTACTGGACTTGATGGCTCGGGGTTTTCCGGCATTTCACTCGCCGGTTCCATCGCCCATCTCTTTGCGGCATCAATCGGCCACGGCATTGCCACATTGACTGCACTCGGGCAAATTGCGGCCATTTGGGTTGGCGGAGGGACGCTCGTTCCATGGGCACTTATACCCGCCGCCGCCATTTGTGGCGTTAGCCCATTTGAACTTGCAAGACGAAACCTCATTCCGGTCATCATCGGCCTTGTCGCTACAACCATTTTGGCGATGTTCCTCATTTAATTCCTCTGGAGATATATTCGTTCGGAGTGGCCAACAATTAGAACCACTCCGTTTCCTTTATACAAAAACCGGATAAAGACATAGAAAACCAACATAAATTTACAATTTATAGGATGTTGGGCTTATTTGAAAAATACAGGCAGGAATCCTTCTAACGCATCGTGAATAGAAAAAAAGACATTGAAACAATTTCGAAACTATCCATTCTCTTTCGACAAGTTCTTCCATCTCACACAAGTGTATATTGTTTCAATTCAATTCCATTTACGTGAGGAGGTTTTATCTATGTTCTCGATTTACCGTCATCGTGCATGGCTATTCCTGATGATCCTACTTGTCTTATTTTCTGGAATCCCTTCAGGCTATGCTTCAGCTGGCACATCCTCATCTAATCCTTCCAACCAAAATGACCTTCAGCAATTCTTTTCAAAAGCGGCAAAAGAATTTGGCGTCCCGTTAAGCATCTTAATGTCCGTCTCATACAATGAAACTCGCTGGATCGATCACAACGGCCATCCAAGTACGTCCGGTGGATATGGAGTTATGCACTTGACAGAAGTTAAGCCTGAAATAAATGCGAAGGGTGATGAAGTGAAAGGCACAAAATCCCCTCCTATAGCTGATCCGGGCATGGATCGATTGGACGAGGCGGCGAAATTACTCGGTGCGAAACCTGAAGCATTAAAAAATGACATTGAACAAAACATTCGAGGCGGCGCTGCATTACTTGCGAAGTATGCGCGCGATACAATCGGCCATACTTCCAATAACCCTGCTGATTGGTATGGGGCGGTCGCCAAATATAGCGGTTCTCATGAAAAGACAGTAGCAGAAGATTTTGCTGATCAAGTATTCGCCACGATTCGGGAAGGTGCTCATGAAACTCTCTCAAACGGGCAGCATATCGTTCTTCAACCAGAAAAAGTTAAAGCAAAGAAAGACACAGCCCGCTCGCTTCATTTAAAACCTACTAAACCAACAGGTATTGACTGTCCAAAAAGACTTGATTGCCAATTCATTCCTGCGGCCTATGAACGATTTTCAAGCAGCCCGGCAGATTACGGCAATTACGACCTTGCCAGGCGCCCAAATGATGGGCTCGATATCCGCTACATCATCATTCATGATGTGGAAGGAAGCTACGCTTCAGCCATCAATATATTTCAGTCAAAATCATATGTTAGCGCCCACTATGTGATCCGTTCATCTGATGGACAGGTTACTGAGATGGTCAAGCCCGAGCATGTTGCATGGCAAGCAGGCAACTGGTACGTAAACTCACATTCTATCGGGATCGAACATGAAGGGTACGCGGTGGAAGGTGCCACATGGTACAGTGAACCAATGTACCATGCATCGGCAAAACTCGTGAAATATTTAGCGGCAACATACAATATTCCTTTAGACCGGGCTCACATCCTTGGTCATGACAATGTTCCGGGATTAACCCCGGCGTCCCAGACTCGCATGCATTGGGATCCGGCTGCTTACTGGAATTGGGAACATTTCTTCAAAAAACTCGGCGCTCCCATTCACCATAATGGCCATAAAGATAGCCCAATTGTTATGATCGCCCCCGACTATCGAAAAAACAAACCGCCATTAACATATGGCGAGAAGCAATTAGAAACTCAATCCGCTAATTTTGTCTATTTATATAGCGCCCCGAGTTTTGACGCTCCATTAGTAAGTGACCCCGCTCTCCATAAAGATGGGGAACCAGGGACTACGGCCATTAATGACTGGGGGGACAAGGCGTCAACCGGCCAAAGGTTTTATCGAGCCGACCAGAAAGGAGACTGGACCGCAATCTATTATGGCGGAAAAAAAGTATGGTTTTATAACCCTAAAGAAAAAAATACCGTTCGGGGCGAAGGAATACTGATAACGCCGAAAAAAGGTCTGGATGCTATCCCCGTATATGGCGCCGCTTATCCGGAATCAACCGCTTATGATGGAACCGGAATTCCCGCTGAAGCTGGCGGAAAAGTAGTTCCATTGCAGTACACGATGAAGGCGGGGCAAGTATATGTCGCCACAAATCCCGTTCAATCGGATTATTATTACGCTAAACGTTATAATGACCTTGAAGGCAACAAGGTCGTTTCCGGCCATGACGAATACTATCAAATTTTCTTCAACCATCGCATAGCCTTTGTGAAAAAAAGCGATGTGGAACTTGTTAAACGTTCCGTTAAACCTGTTCATTAATAGAGATAAAGAGATTTCCCTATTTTAAAAGGGAAATCTCTTTATTTTGCTGGTGAGCCTGTTTTTCTTTTTCTTTTTCTTTTTCTTTGATAGAAATAAACGAGTTCAAGCGCCGCAATACATAATAAAAGCCATACCGCACCTGCCGTGAATCCCGCAAGTATATCAGAAGGATAGTGCACGCCGAGATAAATTCGGCTTACTCCAATTAACAAGACAATCGCGACAAATACAACCGTCCAGACCATTTTAGAGAGCGCTTTTCGCTTGCTCCGGACAATTAAATACCCGAGATAGCCATAAAAAATGAAGTTGCCCATCGCATGCCCGCTCGGAAAGCTAAACCCGGTAACCTCTACCATTTGATTCACGGTCGGGCGTGCCCGCTGAAACGTATTTTTTAATAAAAGATTGAGCAACCCTCCACCGGCAACGACGATGAAAAAAAAGAGCATTCCCCAGCTGTTTTTCCGTTTAAACCAGAGCCATGCCATTCCGATCAATAGAAGAATGCTGATCGTCATCGTTGAACCGAGCTCCGTCACCGCGATCATCAACTTGTCCAATGCGGGAGAGTGGAAAGACCGGACTTCCTTGATAATTGCATGGTCAAAAGCAAATGTTTCGTTTTCTAATAGTTCTTCTGATAAACCGGCGAACACGACAATACAAATGGCCGCCAGCAAAAAGCCTGACAGTACGAGAATAGAAGGGAGAAGCGGAAAGGAGGATTTTTTAACTGCGTTTCGAATCATTCGTCCACCTCTTACTTTCTAGCATTAAATAAGCCGCCCGAATGAAGCAGCTTTTTTAATGTATTGAACTATATTTTTTATGGAATAGCAAGTTTATACGCGATTAACCGCTCCACTTCTCTTATAAACATTTCCATTTTCGTGTTTAATGCCCACAATATGAGGGTATATAAATAGCAGATGATATTATTTAGGAGGTCATTTAATCATGGAAAAAGATGTTCAACTATTAATCGAAGGACTTAACGAAGATTTGGCTAACGAGTATGCGGCATCGATTATGTATACGAATAATGCGGCAACCGTTTCTGGCTTATACCGACCGCTGTTAAAGGACTTTTTCGAATCGGAAATTAGCGATGAGCAAGGCCATGCGCTTTATCTTGCTGAAAAAATTAAAACATTAGGAGGTATTCCGACGACAACTCCTGCAGAAGTAAAGCAAGTATCAACCGTACGTGAAATGTTAGAGGAAGCGCGCAAATCCGAATATGAAACGATTCGCCGCTACGAAGAACGGAAAGCACTTGCCGGTAAATTAAACATGACAGAACTTGTCGTAAAACTTGAAGATATCATCGCTGATGAAACGAATCATATGGAAGAGCTTGACCGGCTATTGAGCGATCCTAACCTATAAAGCCTGGCCCTTCTCCCCATCATATAGATAATACGACACCGTGAGTTTCATCTCACGGTGTTTCGTTTTGTAAGACTCTTAACCGAAAGCAGTTTTTTGCCGTCTTTCCTAAATCCTCAAGAAATTGATAATTGGCATAGGCTCCAACAACCGCGCCGATCCCCGGAACTAATTGCAACATTTTCGCTAAATCAATATGATCTCTGTAATCTTGTTGTAGCTCTTTCCACTCAATTTTTTCTAAATATTTTGTTTGAGTCGGAAATTCATTCACCGTTTCATTCCAATTAGCAACTTTTTCATAGACTTCTTTCCGTTTAAACGGGCTTGAATAGGCAAGTTGGAAGACGTGCAAAATAAACAACCGTTCCCGATAATCCTTTACGTCAAAACCATAAAGGCTTGCTACGTCAAATAAAAACTTTAGTTTTATGCTGAGAAGGAGTGGAAAATCAGCCAGCCCGAGAAGTATTCCTCCGGCACCTGTCCCCGCTCCTTCAATCAAAGCTGTTTTTTTATAAAATTGAATCTTTTCATCAACCTTTTTATCCCGCTCTTCTAAAGTCGCTTCTTTAAGCGGAAACCGCTTCGTCGTATATTCGGAACCGACAAGCACCGCATGAACCATATTTTTTATACTTTTTGTAATTACGTTATGGACTTTATCCGGGATTAAATCGTTCACTTTCGTTTGAATCGTTTTCGTCGATTTATTCCAAAGAGAAGGCTTTCTCGTTACTTCTTTCTGCCACTCGCTTAATTCCTTCTGGACGATTTCGCTATAGCTCTCCATAACATCACCCCTGATGATATCATACGATCATTTAGGTTAAAGGTTTCGTCTAAACAGAACCCTTTCCGAAAAGAAAGGGTTAAAAAACACGAGCCAGCTGTTTTTTCATATAGTTTGTAGTGAAGATCCAGACAAAAAGCACGGAAGCGGCAGCCGATAGCAAGGCAATCATCCAATTCCCGCTTTTCACGAGCACGAAGACAATGTAAAGCAATGCCTGAATAGACAATAATAGCTGCATCCATTTCCGGAAAGCGGAGAACTTCCACTCTTCTTTAACCGGATATAGCTCAAATAGAACATTTCCCTTATGGTGAGGATATAACGAAAGCAGCTGTACGCCCGTTGCATGTAAAAAGAGCAAAATAATCGCGATATGCCACCAGCCATTTGGGATCATGTAAAGAAACAGCCATCCTACAAAAATAAGACGGATAAAAATGCCTAAATAGTCGTTAGAGCGAATGAACGTTTTTCGATAAATTGTTGAATAAACATGTTGTTGTCCATATGGAACGTTTGCGATCCACGATAAATAGCGCCGTGGGTTGACCCGGTGGCTTAACTGCGGTACATCTGTAAACAAATTAGCTATCCTGTACAGGCGCATCATCATCTCATTCTCTTTTTCCAGAAGATGTTCCCACTTGTACGCATGTTCTTTTTTGATAAAGCCGAACACGAAATTTTTCAAAACATACATGATTGCCAAAAGAGCCGCTAAGAAAATGTAAGGCGCCATGTCAAACAATAAAAATAAAAAAACAAGATTGACGGCTAACCGGATTCCCGCATAACTTCTTCTCGTCGCTCTAAATGGGAGCCTCTGCTCTTCCCAGGAGCAAACTAAGTTCCACGCTTTTGCGACCAAAAGCAAAATTAAAGTAACCAGCATGGAAAAAAAGTCATTAGAAATAAATCGGGAAAATAATGGCCCCAATGCTAAAAAGACGAGCGTGACGAAGAAGGCTTGCATCCAGTAGCTGTACATAAATGCATGTTTAAAATACGTCCTCATTTGGGACTCCACCGGAAGCAGGAAAACAAGATCCCCGCGTTTTAAAAGCGTTCTGACAGGGCTTCTCGTCAACATATAAGCAAAAACGATGACAAAAAGCCAGAGCGCCGGAAATTGATCCGGAAGTTGCCGTAAAATGCGGGCATAGTAATAACTTCCAGCAACAAACAAAATATAAACGGAAAGCATGAAACCGCTGTTGGCAATCAGGCGAAAATAGCGAATAGCCACCGTAAAATAATCATTTCTTCGTTCCGTCCAAAGTTTTGTTAAATCCATCATGCTACAGGTCCCCTTGTCGCATGAATGTAAATATCATCAAGCGTCGCCCGCGCGAGGCCCGTCTTCTCCTGTAGTTCACCCAGCGTTCCTTCTAAAACGACCCGGCCGTCATGCAAAATCAAAAACCGGTCGCAATACCGCTCCGCTGTTGATAAAATGTGGGTTGACATGAGAATGCCCGCACCGTTGTTTTTAAAGCGGACCATCCACTCCAAAAGGGAATGGATTCCGAGCGGATCAAGGCCGACAAACGGTTCATCGACGATATACAGCTCAGGCTCTATTAAAAACGCGCATAAAATCATGACTTTTTGACGCATCCCTTTTGAAAAATGACCCGGGAACCATTTTGTTTTATTTTCCATATGGAATTCTTTTAAAAGCGGATGAACTCTTGCTTTAAATGTTTCTTCATCCAGTCCGTAAGCCATTGCCGCAAGCTCAAGGTGCTCCCATAACGTCAACTCATCATAGAGCACAGGCGTCTCCGGTATGTATGTTAATTTACTTCGATAATCTTCCGGATTTTCCTTAAAGTTAAGCCCTTCTATTTTTGTCGTCCCTTTTGCAGGTTCCATTAACCCTAATATATGTTTAATTGTCGTACTTTTGCCCGCTCCATTTAACCCGATTAAGCCGACAATCTCCCTCTCGTGAACATTAAAAGTGATATCATGTAACACTGGCTTATTCGGTACATAGCCTCCCGTCAATCCGTTCACTTCAAGAATTTTTTTCATTTTGTATCCCTTCTTTACGAATGCTTTCTTCTAATTCCATTATCTTTCCATAATCATATCAGATTATCATCCACTGATACAAAAGTATTAGAAAACTCGCTGTGTGGCGAGTTTTCTAATTTCTTCTGTATAAAAATCATATAAACGTGGAGATGCTAATACATGAAGAAGGCATCCCCCCTTCTTCAAAGAGAATTCGTACAACTAACGAGTTCGTGCGAGTGAGGCCGATTCATTCGTTCTACGAATCGATTGATTGTATGATTTCTCCTTTCTTCTCTAACCTCTATTGAGAGGGAGGGTTCTATTTAATAGAACCCTCCCTCTTTATTTGGTAAAATAAATATAAAAACTAGCGGGGTGATTGTTATGAATCATGATGAAAACTGCATTTTTTGTAAAATTGTTAAAGGGGAAATCCCGTCAGCAAAAGTGTATGAAGATGAAAATGTTTTTGCATTTTTGGACATCGGACAGGTGACAAAAGGCCATACTCTCGTCATTCCAAAAAACCATTGCAAAGATCTTTATGAGCTGCCATCAGAAACGGCAGAAAAGATTTTTTCCGTCGTTCCAAAAATCGCAAACGGCATTAAAGCAGCCTTTGACCCTATTGGAATGAACCTTTTAAATAATAATGGAGAAGCTGCCGGACAAACGGTCTTTCATTTTCATATGCATCTTATCCCCCGCTACGGAAGCGGTGACGGGTTTGGGGCGGTATGGAAAACTCATACATACAAACCCGACGACTTTAACAAAATTGCCCATTTGATTGAGGAAAAAATCAAATGACGTATGGAGGAATTTCTGTTATACTGGAAACAACTTTTTCGCAGCAGGCATAAAGAAGCACTGTTGGAGGAAGCTTAGATTAGCCTAGATGAGGAGAGATGAGAAATGAAAACAAAATTTTTGGCTTTAACTGGCGTTTTATTGGCTTTAGGCTTTGTGCTGCATACGGTCATGCCCGCATTCTTTTTAGGAATGAGGCCGGATATGCTGCTAGTGATGATGTTTTTATCCATTATTCTGTTTCCAAACATCACAAACGTACTGACCGCGTCTATCGCAACAGGTGCTATTGCCGCCATAACAACTTCTTTTCCTGGAGGCCAGGTTGCCAATATGGTTGATAAGCCCGTTACGGCGATCATCTTTTTAAGTTTGTTTTTACTCGTTTCTAAATACAAAATCAATGCCCTTTCGGTGTCGCTGTTGGCAGCGATTGGGACGATGGTAAGTGGCTCTGTTTTCTTGCTTACCGCTTTATTGACGGTCGGCTTGCCGGGCTCCAGTTCATTTTTGGCTTTGTTTGCAACTGTCGTTCTCCCGGCAACTGTACTTAACAGTGCCGTTACGGTTCTTTTGTTCCCTATAACAAAAGGATTCCAAAAAACATTGCCAAAGGCGCATCCATTAAATTCCGTGCAACAACAAAAATAAACGTATGAAAACGATAAAGACTGAGCCTGGCTTCACGGCTCAGTCTTTATCGTTTTTTCCTGCTCTTCTTCCCACTTTGTAAATTGTTCAACCTCATCATTGATCGTTTTCAATAAATAACCTAAAACCGCTGCATCATCGACCAGGCCAATCCCAATTAAAAAATCCGGTACCGCATCGATTGGACTTATAAAATAGAGCAATGCGGCAACAACAAGAATCATCGATTTCTTCGATACATCCCGATACGTTCCTTCCCGGTAATGCTTAACGAGGCGGATTAGTGCTTTAATTTGCTCCGTAAAATTTTTCAGCGCGGAAGCTTGCCCCGTTTTTTCAGTTTTCTTCTCGGCATCAGTAATCAACTCACCCGATTTTTCATAATTAGTAATAATATTTGATGCTTTTGATTTCATTTTACTGAAGTAATTACTAATTTTCTTTTGGTCCATGTTTTTAACTCACCTTCTCCTAAATTAGTATACTTCTTCTATTCCCTTTTTAACACGAAAAAAGCCGATTCTCAACGAATCCGCTTCCTCAAAATATGACAAATAAAATCAATACTCCGACAAGACTCAACAATCCTATAATACCCAACATAAATGCTCTTTGCCTTAAACGTAAAATAGAGGAATTTCGAAACGAGTAATCTTTAACCCCTATTAGCGAATAAATCATGCTAGAAACCAAATAAATGCCTACCGCTAATAAAATGATCATCAACCATAACATGTAAATCCCCTCCCTGTACCATTTTATGCGCAAGCTTGTCCATTCATGCCGAATTTCATCGCTAAAAAAAATGCGATTCGGGGAAATTCTCGGTAGGATATAAAGTGAACCACCAAGAAATAGTAATGTACAACAAAATGAGGAGGTAAATAGAATGTCAAAAGGGAAATCATTATTATATGGGTTTGCGCTTGGAACGATCGTAACTGGAGCGGCGACTTTACTATCCACTCCTAAATCAGGAAAAGCATTGCGGGGCGATATTAAAGATAGTGCACTGAAATTTAAAAATTCCCTTTCAAAAGTAAAACAAGAAAGCATCCTGTTAAAGGAAAAAATCGTGCGCATTTCAAAAGAAGGAAAGGATGCACTGAAAGAAGTATCAGCCGATTTAAAAAAGGATATTGAAGAATGGAAAAATGACATTGAACCGAACATGGAAAATATCCGGGAAAATGTGAAAGAGATACAGGAAACATTAGAAGAAAGCAAAGCGGTACTTGAAACAGCTAAAAAATAACAATCGAAGCCGGGAAATCCTCTCACACGGGAGGATTTCTTTCTATTTTCAAAAACATGCCAAAAGACCCATACCAGGCAATGACGTTATTACTTTTTTCCTATTTTTTTATTAATTTTTAGGAAATTTTTCTTTCTTCTTTTAAAAAATACTGGCATAATAAGGTATAGGTATATATTTTTTTACAATTTTTAAATGACCGTTCTTTTAATGGATCCATGTATGAAAAAGTTAAAAAACCGCTAAACCGGCTCGGACAGAATCAGAAATAACCACAATACAACCAGCGCTTATGCTTTAGCGGTATAAGTTTCTTAAATAGGGGGTAGTAGAAATGGAAAAAGAACAGTTGCTTCATATGAAAGAGGCTATGATTTTTAGTCATAAGATGGCCCAAATTAGTAAAGCGTTGTGGAAAAGCGTGGAAAAGGACTGGCAAAATTGGATTAAAGACTACGGGCTCAATATTAATGAGCATCATATACTATGGATTGCCCATCATCTTGAAGGCGCATCGATTTCTGATATTGCAAAATTCGGTGTCATGCATGTTTCGACCGCATTTAATTTTTCAAAGAAATTAGAGGAACGGGGGCTGCTTACATTTTCTAAGAAAGAAAATGACAAACGGAATACATATATTTGTTTAACAAAAAAAGGGGAAGAGTTGCTTCTACATACACTTGGAACATTCAATCCTGCCCAATTTGGCGTGTACAGTGCATCGCTGCCTATTAAAGAGTTATTTGGCACATTTCCAGATTTCCCAAAATTAATGTACATGATTCAACAAATTTATGGCAGTGACTTTATGACGATTTTCAATAAATTAGAAGAAAAAATTGAATTACAAACCGTTGAACAGCGGCCAGCGGCTAAACCATTTGAAAAAGAATTAGCAGAAGCTCATTCATAACGAGAAGCGATTTCATAAAGCTTTTCCATTAAGTTGGGATATAATCCTTGCCCTTTTATTGCTTGAATGGTTTCCTTCGGTTTTAATTTTGGGGTTAGCATACCTGCAAAATGAATGAGGAGAGGAACGAAATTCACCAGCCCCTCCTCTTTTTGTTGTTCATATTTTTTCTGCAGTTCATCACACAGAGTGAGGACTTCATTCACTTCCTGCTCTGTCAGCTTATTGGACATTACAAGTGTAAAAAAAGGGAACTGTGTATAATCAACCGTTTGAAGGGTTAGACGGCTATAAAATTCAAGACGCTCAATTCGATCTTCAAGTGTTTCCATGCTCATTTCGTAATATCCCCTATCTCTTCCTCTATTGATGTAGTTTTCTTCTTCTATTTTACAGCGCTTTTTATTTTTGATAAACATCAAATATTAGGCGATTTTCAGGCAAGTTAAACTGATTCACTTTAATTTTATATTTTTTTTGCAAATCGATCTTCGTTGTTGCGAGATGAATAAGCCTGTCTTTCGGATAAATCGTAACCCAATCCGGGATTCCTGGTGTTTCAGCTAAAAGTCCTAATATTTGCTCCCCCGGAAGCGATAGGCCGCTGACGCTCATTCCTTTTTCCTTTAATGTTAAATCCCCGTTTTCCAGACTTTTAGGTACGAAAAAAAGCTGAAAAGGAATAGCCCTGTCAAACACGTGGATTTTTCCTGTGATTTGAATGTCATTATTTAACTGAACGTAAAGATCTAAATTATCTTTCTTTGAACGAATCTCTTTATTCATTAGATACTCTAATTCTCTCTTATCCATATGTATGCTAAAAAGCTTATCAGTGCCCCGCAGTTCATTATTCAATTGGCTTTCATCAAACGATTGGCTATTCGAAAAAAAGAAATAGAATGGTATGGCAACAATAAGTAAAATAAAGAATAATAGAGCAAAAAAGGCGATTTTCCATTTATTGAACATCGTGCATCCCCTCCCGAACTTTTACTCTATCTATTTTGCCCAATTTTTGATAAAGTTATAGGTAGCTATATATGGAGGTATTGTACCATGCCGGGAATCATATTTGTTATTCTTGCCCCTTTTCTTTTATTATTGTTCAATTCATTAACCAATCAACTTTGCATGAAACGCTCCATTCCGAAAGAAACACAGCCTGATTTATTTCGATGGATTAATGTGCTTTTAACAATTTTATTAATTTCAGCTTATATTGAAAATGTATTTACGTACTAAACTTATAAATGAGTAAAAAACGCTCCGAATTTCTTAATTGATACGAAGTGAAATTCGGTTAAATTGGCAAGTCGCTAAAAAAAGCGAAGAGGGGGATGCGTATAAGCACCCCCTCTTCGTTTTTCTTCGGAAGCAAAAGGCTCGTAAATTACCACCAGCCCCAGCCACCCCAGCAGGAGCAACCAATGATGATTAAAAGAATAAACAGCACAACGATTAACGCAAATCCATTTCCATGTGCGAAGCCCATAATGACACCTCCTTACGACGTAGTCCACTTTTCTATGCAAAAGAAGTCAACTCTTGCATAGTGTTTCGCTTTTCGGCGGCAAGCAGCACCAGTTGTTCTTCTCGAAAGTATGATGTGCTGGAGTAAGTAATCCGCCTTGCTTTTCTTTTCTCCATATCATATAGTGAAATGACCAGATTTGATTAGACGAATGTCTCGGATTTATAATTTTTCTTCTTTACAAAAAGGCGGGATATTCGAACTATTTGAACTCCGGCTTTAATAGTGCTTGTATTACTTTTGATACAGGCGAAATTACCTTTAAAAACTAAATTTGTGTATTTTTTCTCATATTTACTGTGGGCAATGTGATTCTTCATTCGTTTTATGCTATAGTTAATGTTGTAAAAAAAATCAACTTCAAGCATAGGAGTGTTTTAAATGAAAAAATGGATTTTATCCCTGGGGATTGCGGCTGGGGTTCTAACACTTTCCGCATGTTCATCAGGCGGAAATTCGGAAGTCATTATGAAATCAAAAGCCGGAAACATTACGCAAGAAGACCTATATAAAGAATTGAAAAAAGCCGGCGGTGAACAAGTTCTTAGAACGATGATTGAAGACAAAGTTCTTGCGGCGAATTATAAAGTGTCCGATAAAGAAATCGATAAAAAAATTAAAGAAACAAAAGAACAAATGGGCGGAGAAGATGCCTTCAAACAGGCTTTAAAACAAAATAACATTAAATCGGACAAGCAGCTCCGAGAGCTTATGAAGAGCCAGATCCTTCGCGAAAAAGCGCAAATGGGCGACGCGAAAGTTTCTGACAAAGACATTCAAAAAGCATACAATGAAAAATACAAGGATGAAGTGAAAGCGAGCCACATTCTTGTTAAAGATAAGAAAACAGCAGAAGAAGTGAAAGCGAAATTAGATAAAGGTGAAGATTTCGCTAAGCTTGCAAAAAAATACTCCCAGGATACAAGCAATAAAGATAAAGGCGGAGACCTTGGATATTTCCATAAAGGACAAATGGTTCCTGAATTTGATAAAGTCGCTTTTTCATTGAAAAAAGGTGAAATTAGCGATCCGGTTAAAACACAATTTGGCTATCACATCATTAAGGTTACCGATAAGAAGACGAACAAATTATCCGATGTAAAAGATCAAATTGTTGATGACCTTAAAAAGTCAAAAGCGAAGCCGCTTGAAGAAGTATTGCCTAAACTTATTAAAAAAGAAGATGTTGTCATCAAAGATAAAGACTTAAAAGATGCGATCAAACCGCAACAATCGCAAATTCCAGGTCAATAAGACCGTTAAAACCCTCAAGCTTATGGCTTGAGGGTTTTAACTATTTTTTCGTTTTTCTCTTGCTTCGGCGATTCTCCGCATGTAGATCTCGCCTTCCTGTTCAATAAGCCGTTCCTCTTCACGTACTTCTTTCACCCGGATCGTATAGCTCATATAGCCGCTCAGAAGAATCCCTGCAAACACAATGTATACCCACCATGGTGTTATCGCAAAAAATTGTTCAAGCGGATTAATATACGCCTTTAGGAAAAAAAGAGCTACAAGTACGACTCCAAGTAACAACGTGCCATACCGTTTCAAATTATTCCCCCCCTTTGTCCACTTTCACTGCCCGACGCAAACACCTTAATTTTCATTTTAAAAGATGTTCCGCCTTTAATTAGACAAGCTTTCTACTATCATCCTATGAATAGGGGGAATAGGATATGTCAGCGAGTTTCATTGGTTTGTACTTCTTTTTCCCGACCTGAGGCTTGTTTTTTCTCAAATGCGCAAAACATCAAAAAGTAGATTCCGCTCACAATTAAACAGAGCACAAATAATAAAAAACGTTCAGGGATAGCCAATCAAAATTGCAAAATAACAGACTACAATTAGTTATTTTCCGACTAAAGATTTTTCTTGAAAAAGAGGTTTATAAAGCGAACGGTTTTCAAGGGCAAACAGCTTTTCCGTAAACTCGCCCGGTTCAACTTTTTCAAGGGCTCGGTCCATCATGTTCATTTTCGCATCAAAATTATCGATCATATGGAGGATCTCAGCTTCTTTAATAAGCGGCGGTTTCGGACTTCCCCATTCCGCCTTGCTATGATGGCTTAAAACGAGATGCTGCAATACAATCACCTCTTCACCTTCAATCCCCAATTCTTTTGCCATCATTCCTATCTCATTGACCATAATGGAAATATGGCCGAGCAGCTTTCCTTCAAGCGTATAGTTTGCCGCAACCGGCCCCGACAGCTCGATCACTTTTCCGAGATCATGGAGAATGATGCCTGCATACAACAAGTCGGTATCAAGTGTAGGGTAAAGAGCGGCCAACCCTTTTGCCAGATCAAGCATGGAAACGACATGAAAAGCAAGGCCTGAAACAAATTCGTGATGGTTTTTCACTGCCGCTGGAAAAACGAGAAAATCATCTTTGTATTTTTTTAATAGTTGTCTTGTCAGACGTTGTATATTGGGATTTTTCATTTCAAAAATATATTGGGTTATCTTCTCCATCATTACATCCTGGCTGAGCGGAGCGGATTCAATAAAGTCACTGATCCTGACGCCATCCATATCTGTTGCCGGACGAATCGACTTGAGTTTTAATTGCTGTTTCCCCCGAAAATTCGTCATTTCACCTGTTACTTTAATGATTGCTTGAGGAACATAAATTTCTTCATCTTCTGGCGAACAATCCCATAACTTTGCATCTACGTCACCGCTTTGATCTTGCAGGACAAGGCTTAAAAAAGGCTTTCCATTGCTTGCTACCGATTTAGATACGGATTTAATTAATAAAAATACATCGAAGAATTCGCCAACCTTATAATGGGTTATCCCCTTTTGCACTCTCTCCACCTCACATGATTTCAATTAACTGATATAACTATTTTTTCCGGTCAATCGGAAGGATTACTTCAAATACGACACCGTTATTCGCATTTTTGGCAATCGGGCGGCCGCCGTGCAATTCGGCGATTTGCTTTACAATGGCAAGCCCAAGGCCATACTGACCCTTATTCCCTTTACGGAATGGCAAGAACAGCCTCGTTTTTTCCTCATCTGAAAGCAGTTCCCCGTCATTCCAAACAGCAAGTGAAATGGAATCGCCGCCGACTACTCTTGCTGATAACTCAATTTCCGTTTTTGCATACCTGATGGCATTTTGCACTAAATTATCAAATAGGATTGTCCATTGTTCCCGGTCGCCATAAAAGACGACTTCTTCTCCTTTGATCGAAAAATGGATCCCATCCTTTTGAAAGCGGAACCGCTCGACTACTTCTTCAGCTAACGGACCAAATTGAATTTCCTGCATTTCCACGGGCTCTAATTTCATCGCTTCAAGCTTTGTATAATAGAGCATGTTTTGAATGCGCTTTTCCATTCGGTTTGCTTCGCTTAATATGACGTCCATCATTTCCCCTACACTCTTTTTCGGCATGATTCCGTCCTTCACCGACTGGGCATAGCTTTTAATTGTCATCACCGGCGTCTTTAGCTCATGGGAAGCATGCTGGATAAACGTTTTCTGATTTTCGTCATAGCGAATCAAGTTTTGCCTCATCCTTTCAAATTGATGAGACAGTCGTCTGAATTCATCTTCTCCCTGCCAATAAAACGGTTCCTTCCAATTCCGTTCGGCGATTTGTTCAAACTTTTTCCCAAGGACGATTAAAGGAGAACGAAGATAACGCGCCAGCCAGAGCGCCGGAATAACAGCAATTAACCCTGTCATAAATAGAATCCATAACAATCGGGACCAGAGTCGGCTGACCATTTGACTTCGGTAAGTGTCCCACATATAGGAAACTAAATACGTGTTAGGATAATTGAAATCATCTAATTTTCTCACCACATAAAATAATGTCCTATCCTTATAATTCAGCTCATATCTTCCCTGAATCGAATGTTGGCCGAAAGCATGTTTTGCCATTTCGTTAACCACATTCTTCGGCACATAATCCCCTTCTATCTTTGCCAGCTGATGGGTAAAAACAATATAGCCGACTGACCGGGCCGCTTTTTGCCGTTCAATAAAACCAGTGGAAGAGTCCGGTTGAAATTTAGCCCCGTATGCATTCGAATCATTGTCCTGATTTAAAATTTCTTCCTGCTTTAGTTCAATAATCTGGTACGACTCTTCCGTCAACGTGTTTCTGATCGATAGTGGGTAAATGATTGCAATGACAAGACCAATCGTTAAAATGAGAAGCGCAAAGGAAAGCCAGATGCGCTGTGACAGGTTTAGCGAAATCATAATTCTACAATCCTATACCCATTGCCGTAAACGGTTTCGAGATTTAAGCGCGGCATTTTTTTACGGATTCTCCGTATGACATCATCCACCGCCCGGTCCGAGCCGAAATAATCTTCTCCCCATACGTGATGGAGTATTTCTTCCCTCGATTTAGCCGTTCCGATGTTCTCCAATAAATAAAGAAGAACTTCTACTTCTTTCGATGTTAAATTAATCAGCTCGTCCCCGTGTGTAATTTTCCGGGCGATCGGATCAATTTCGTATCCTGTAATTTCGATCGTTTTCGGCACTGCCGTAGATTGTTCATAAATTCTTGCCAAAAGCTTTTTTGCCCGGATGACAAGTTCCCTCGGCAAAAAGGGCTTGGCCAAATAATCATCGCTTCCCAGTTCAAGCCCGACGATGCGGTCTAAATCCTGGTCGCGCGCAGATATAAATATAATTGGCGTATCTTCCTTATGCCGCTTGATTTTCTTCAACACTTCATATCCATCAATGCCCGGGAGCATAATATCGAGTATCCATAGATGGGGCTCATCAACAATATGCTCACACGCCTTTTCCCCATCATCAAATATCGTAACTTCCCAGCCTTCTTGTTCCATATAAGCTTTTAGCACCTGGGAAAGGTTTTGTTCATCTTCAACGAGATAAATTTGATATGTTGACATTTTGATCACCTCATCTTTCTCTCATTATATAATAAAATGCGGACAAACCTAGTGAATTAGTGTACGTGTCCGGTCAGATTTTATTTCCAGCACGTTCGCACTTTTTGCAGCAGAAACAATTGGCTCATGGCACGTAAAATAAAGGACTTGATGGTCCCGGGCAACCGATTCAATCAGAGACAGCGCTTCCTTCGTCCGCTTTTTATCAAAATTCACAGCGATATCATCCATAATAAAAGGAAGCCCTTCTTCTTGATAAAGGGAAGCTAATGCTAAGCGGAGCGTCAAGTAAAGCTGCTCTGCCGTTCCCCTGCTTAACTCGCTTACGCTAAACCGTATTCCATTCCTATCCTCTACAATGATCGTACCATTGTCGTTTGCCAACCACATGCTCGAATAACGGCCCGATGTGACTTTTTGAAAATAGATAGACGCTTTTTCAATAATTTTCGGAAGGCGTTCAGTTTGATAACCTTCCTTCGTTTTTTTCAAGAGGTCATCAGCAAGACGGTAAACACTCCATTTTTTTGCCATTGCTTGAAATTCGCTTTTAAGAAGCTCAAAGCGGTGCAAACATTCAGAGTATGATCCGCCTTCTTCCAATTGCGTCATTTTTACCGATAGCTCTGATTGCTTGGCCGCGCATGTTTCAAGCTCTTTTTCCAGTTGGTCTAAACTGTTTTGAAGTTCCTCAATTTCTTCATGTAGCCCTTTATTCCGATCGGCAAGTTGATTGGTGATCTCTTCAATTTCTTTGTCCGTGTACCCAGCGGCGTACATTTGGCTCATTAACGTTTGAAGGTTAGATCGAAGCTGTCTCCGCTCTTCAGCTATGGAAGCCTTCCTTCTGAACTCTTCTTCATTGGCTGCATTTGCTTGTTTCAATAAAGTTTGTATTTCTTTTTCATATTGTGTGATCTTCATTTGAATCTCTTTTGCCCGTTCTTCATCATCATTGATCTTTGCTTGTAATTGTTTGTAAATTATCTTTTTATCTTTCTCTTTCGTTAACATTTCTTGCATTCGGCTTATTTGTTGAACAAACGATTCAAGGCGAGTGAGATTCAATTTAGAAGCGATGCGCCCAATCTTTTGAATCATCTCTTGTATTTCGTGCTGAACATAGGCAAGGCGGGCCTGGAGTTGTTCTTCTCGTTTCAAAACCCCCTTCAACTTTTCTAATTTTTCGAAGTACCCCGGAATGAATAAATGTTCCTTTTCTCCCGGGTAGCCATATCGGTCGCACCATTCTATCTGCTTCTTTTCATTCTGATGTTCGGCAATTTCTAATTGGTCATAATCTGAAACAACAGACTGGTATCGCCGTTCCTCCTCTTGCACACGATCTTTTATATGTCGATAGGCCTGTCTGTTTTCAAAATCGCTGGAAAGCTGGCGTTCAATTTCCTTTGCCTCATCCCTTTGGATGCATTCTTCGCAAGTATCCTTGAGCGTTTGGATCCGTTCAAGCAACCTCTCTTTCTCTTTTTGCAGAATAGCATGGAGAGGGCTTTTCTTTACATTCATTTTCCATTGAAAGCCGCCTGCTATTAATAGAAGCAGCCCAACTAAACACCCAAAAAAATAATGATGCTGGCTCATGAAGTAACTTGATAGACCAATAGCGAGAAGAAAAGATAGAATCGCTTGCATCGGAGGATTTCTTCGATCCCCCCCTGCTGAATATTGCAGCTGCCTTTCAATCGATTCAACCTGGCCTTCAAGTCGGTTTCTTTCATCCAATTGCTTTTCACTCGCTTTAAACTGAGCCACTTTCTCCTCTAAACGGTCTCGTTCCTCTTTTGGCAAAAGGCATGCATATAATTTTCGTTCCTGCGCTTCTGAACGTTCCAATGCCTCTCGCGCACGGTTGAGCTCATCATCCAACAGCTTTTTCTTTTGAACGAAAAAATCTTTTTCTTTCAGTAGTTTTACAAGTTCATCTTTTGCCGCAAGACTCGTATTCAATGTTTGTAACCTGTCGCCTGTCCATTCTTCGCCGACATCTTGCACGAGCTCCTCCTGCTCGGCTTCAATCGCCTTAAGCCGCTCTTTTAAACTGCTCTCTTCCTTTTGGAGCCGTTCAAACGTAACGGCCTGCTGATTGAGGTATGTAATTTCTCCTTCGAGCGAAAGAATTTCTAAAGAGGGCGCTAGCGTTTTCTCTTTAGCTTTCGTGTCGTTCAGGCGATTCGTATAGAATTCCCATTCGCCTTTTAGTGGAACGAGCTGTGCCTTTAATTGTTCCAACCGGGATAACCCGTTTTCTGGAAATGGTTCATCCCCCAGTTGATAAAGCTCCATCTCATATTTCCGTTTTTCTTTAAGGTACGGCATGAGATTTGCCCATTTTTCGAATTGGGCTATTTTTTCCTTCCGCTCCGCCTTTTTAAACGTTTGTTCCTTTATCATTTCTTGAAGCCTGGCCCTTTCTGTCGCCATCGCTTCATATTCCTCATTTTTACGTTCCCATTTAAGCAGCTCTTCTTCCGCCTTTTGGAGCTCGGCCAATTTTTCATTCATCGGCGGTTTTCTTCCACCCGGCTTAAACAAGTCGGCCTGCTGTTTTTCTAAAAAAGCTTCAAGCTCAAGAAGTTCTTTACTTCCGGTCATTCCCGCACTTAACAGAAAGTTGCCCAGTTCATTTTCATTGATCTTTTCAATTCCTTGAAGACCGTCCAAATCAAAACAATAAATGCCTTGAAAAAAGCTTTTTTCCATTCCATTAAGTATTGCGGAGAGGAACGTTTCATCTTTCCGATCACCATTTTCCAAATAGATATTGACCTCTCCCGCAGCTTTTGTCGCAATTCGCTCAACAGTCACCGTTCCGTACTTTTTCGTTTCCACTGTCAGCCGGCCGCCTGGTGTATTGCCGTCTTTTGGTTCATAGCGCTTTTCACTTTGCAGCTTTGTCGAGAAACCGAACAAAATAGATTGGATAAACTGCATGATCGTTGATTTTCCTGCTTCATTTTCGCCGAAAATCACATTCATCCCTGGCGAAAACTGATCGATTTGCAAATTGTGAAATTGCCCGAAGTGATAGATATGCAGGCTTTTAATCCGCATCTTTCCACCTCCTTATTCTTTTAATAGAGACATAAGTAAAAGTGATTCCGCTTCTTTCATCAATTCTTTTTTCTCTTCGGAAGTAAAGGCTTCTAAATAACGCCTTGCTTTTTTATGTAAAAACAATTCAGAAACAGCTTGATCCACCTCTTCATAGCTGTCAATATTCCGCAATAATCCGCCAACAAAATGGGTCTCATTTACAAGTTTCTCTCTATCCCATTTCGGCATCGTTTTTACAATAATTTGATAGGGATAAACGAACGACGAATGTTCCTCTTCCCCTTCTTGTATCATTTCAAGCATCTCATCTAAAAATTGGCCGTTTAGTTCATGGTGGAAATCCGAATCTCCTTCAAGGATAAGCTTAACTAAAACACCCTTTCCGTACTCGCGAAGCCCTTCTTTTATTTGTAAGCTCTTTTCTACAAGCTCAGAAAGGTTTGAAAAAGAGGCAATGTTGATTTTTTCCTCATGCCAAATAATATCCTGCGTTTCGTGAAAAACAGCTGTTGCTTGCTTGCCATTCAGCTGAATGACATAACAGCCTTTTTTTCCTGTTTCTTTCGGATGCCGTCCTTGAATGTTCCCCGGGTAAATGATCGGTGGATCATGATGCAATTCGATTCGTTTATGGATATGGCCAAGCGCCCAATAATCATAATTTTTTCCAATTAGCTCTTCCACTTGAAACGGCGCGTAAGGATCATGACCGCTACGCCCTTCAGCATTCCCGTGTAAAATTCCAATATGATAACATTCATCGGTTCCATCGGGATAAAGATGGACGCGGTTTTCCATCACGGCACGCTTTTCATAGCTGAAACCGTGAATCATCGCCAATCGTTTTCCGTCTTTTTCATATGCGATACTTTCCACTTGTCCACCGCTAAAAAAATGAACCGATTCCGGCCAATGAAGATCCACCCATTTCCCTTCTAAATGGTCATGATTGCCGTGAACAATATAAACCGGGATGTTCTTTTCACTTAGCCGTTCCAATTCCCTTCGCAGCCGGGTTTGCGCCCGCAGGCTCCGGTCTTGCCCATCATATAAATCACCGGCAATAATGACAAAATCAACCTCTTCCTGTATCGCAGTTTGAACGACCTGTTTGAACGCCTGGAAAGTGCTGTTTTGAATTCGTTTAAATATCGAGGTCGGCAAATGATAGAGTCCTTTAAACGGGCTGTCAAGATGTAAGTCCGCACAGTGCAAAAATTTAAGCATGATTTCCCCTCCTCTACTACCATTCTTGCCAATATTTTATCATAAATACGAAAATACGTTCTATCTCAATTTTTCATTTCATAGAAAGGAAATTTTCTTTAAAAAGCGAAATAGAAAAGTAGTATGGAGTGAAAGGAGTTACGACATTGAAAACCTACTTTTTAACAGCATTTGATAAAAGCGGAGAGAAATTGTTAGATGAAACGATTCAGGCAGAAAATGATCAAGAAGCGAAAAAACTCGGTGAAGCCCGCTTAAAAGAAGCCAATTGCCATGAACATACTCACCGCCTTACATCCCCCGCGGGGCAATTGCTTTTGTTTCATCGGTAATAATTAACCCGATGCTGTAAGCCAGCACCGGGTTATTTTTAAAATCAAGCTTCTTCATATTATATTTTTTACTTTCCCGGTTAGCGCCGGACACTGGATCTATTTTCCCGCACTTTTAATAAAGAGCGCCTTGATCGGATCTGAAAAAACTTAAGCGAAAAGCTTGTCTAATGGACAAAAGAGTGACCCAGAGAAAGAAATCTGTCTAATCGAATTCGTCTCACGGACAAAAATACGGTCCGGAGGAAAAAATCTGTCCAATAGAATCCGTCTCTCGGACAAAATTATGTTCCGGAGCCAGCAATCTGTCCAATAGAATCCGTCTCAGGGACAAAAAAGCAGTCCCAAAGAATGTTCAAAGGCTCAAGTCCTCTACTATTTGATTGGGAAAAGGAATATTAAAAAGAGTTTGTCTATCCATTTCGGAGAAACATATGTGTCTACTGCATTGGATTGGCAAAATCATTGATGAGAATGCGTACATTGTCTCCCTGTTGGATGACTCCTGGCCGCTCAACCGCGCATACGATCCCGCGTCGTCTGTAGGCCGTACGGACGAACTTAGCCGCCAACTTTGGATGTTCTTGAAAATGTTTCTGAATTTCTTCTCCTGGAAATTTGCATGGCTGGTTTTCCCCCATACAAATAAGCCCGGCGCCACTCGGAAACAATATCCGCGATCCGATCGTTAGCTTTGTCAAATCGGGGAATCCGCTCATTAATAGATTTGCTCCCAGCCATTCCGGTAATACTTTTTCAATTCCTAATTGTTCCGCGATTACTTCACATTCTTCAACAGATAAAATGGTGATTTGCCGGCGATTCATAATTTCCGTTCCTCTCGGGTACATCGGCTGGCGTGAATCAGCGCGGCTCGTTATGCCGAAATGCCGGTCACCCGGAATCCCCCCAAATTCGAGTTTTACCTCCGGAATCCGGCGGGTCACAAACGTATCCGGCTGATCGGCAATTAAAATAGCTTCAATGGTAGATTCAACGGTTTTCATTGGCAATTCCCCTCCTGAAAGATGAAGCCCGTTACGTAGCAGCTTGTAAAAATGAATTTCTTCTTTACTCGGTCCATTTGTTTATTTGGGCCGCCCCCTCCTGCTCTCTATTGCATTAATTTATCATGCAGGGAAAAACTTTCATATCAGTTTGCGCGAGTTTTTAGTATTTATTGGCTATTCTCGCTACTTTTGTACCATTTGCCTTAAAGCCGATAAAAATTTAACAGGGCTGGGTTGGTTATAAAAGCGGGTAAAAAAATAAAGCAAGCTTACTACACATTCAAAAAACACGAAGAAGCCCGGCTGTTGGATCAGACAGCCCGGGCTTCTTCTATTCCGTTCTTTTATTGTACCCCCTAAGGCACGCCTTCGGATCAAAAGGCTTGCACTATTGTTTATCTCCTATTTTAAGTTAATCCAGACACTCTTCACTTCAGTATAGTTATTCAGCGCATAAGATCCCATTTCACGGCCGATGCCGGATTGTTTGTAACCTCCAAATGGAGAAGCGGCATCAAATGCGTTGTAGCAGTTCACCCATACCGTACCGGCTTTTAAGCGGTTGGCGACATAGTGGGCATTTTTAATATTTTCCGTCCAGAGTCCTGCGGCCAGGCCATAATCGGATCGATTGGCGCGGTCAATCACTTCATCCAACTCTTCAAACGGCATTGCCGCAACGACTGGACCGAAAATTTCTTCTTTCGCGATCGTCATTTCGTCATTGACATCAGCGAAAATGGTTGGTTCAACGAAATAGCCTTTTTCAAACGGCACAGAACCGCCGGTTAGAAGTTCAGCCCCTTCGTCTTTTCCTTTTTCAATATAGCTTAAGACACGGTTATGCTGCTCTTCGGATACGAGAGGTCCCATATTCGTTTCAGGATCAAGGCCAGGACCTTGCTTAATGCTTTTTGCATGTGACACAAGATCAGCCACGACATTGTCGAACGCTTTTTTCTGGATAAATAGGCGGGATCCCGCACAACAAACTTGTCCCTGATTGAACATAATGCCGCTTAATGCCCCTGGAATGGCGCGGGACATATCTGCATCCGGCAAAATGATGTTCGGAGACTTGCCACCAAGTTCAAGGGTAACCCGTTTTAACGTTTTGGAGGCATTTTCCATAATGAGTTTGCCGACTTCTGTTGAACCGGTAAACGCAATTTTGTTCACATCCGGATGGTCAACTAATGCCGCTCCTGTTTCACCCGCACCCGTAACAACGTTAATGACGCCTTCCGGGAATCCTGCTTCCTGCGCCAATTGCGCCAGGTATAATGCCGAAAGAGGTGTTTGTTCGGCAGGTTTCAACACGACCGTACATCCTGTTGCAAGCGCCGCCCCAAGTTTCCACGCTGCCATAAGAAGCGGGAAGTTCCACGGAATGATTTGGCCAACAACGCCAACAGGCTCATGACGAGTATAGTTAAAGAAGTTTCCGGCGACCGGAATCGTTTGTCCGACAATCTTAGTTGCCCATCCTGCATAATAACGGAAATGGTCAATCGCAAGCGGAACGTCCGCATTTTTCGTTTCATTGATCGGTTTCCCGTTGTCGAGTGTGTCAAGCTGTGCAAGTTCATCTTTATGTTCTTCCATTAAATCAGCAAGCTTATAAATCAATTGCCCACGCTTTGATGCGCTCATTTTTGACCAATAGCCAGTTTCAAATGCCTTGCGGGCAGCTTTAACCGCTCTGTCAATGTCTTCTTTGCCGCCCTCCGCAACGACAGCAAGAACTTCTCCAGTTGAAGGATTTAATGTTTCAAATGTTTTTCCCGATTGAGAAGCTACCCATTCACCATTAATGAAATGCTTCTTCGTGCCATTTAAAAATTCTGCAACTTTCGGTAACAAATTGAGACTAACTGTTTTTTCCATTTGAATCCTCCTTACAATATTGGTTCTTACATTACATACATTCGACCCCCTCCCTTGGAAACCCTTTCATTTCTACGGTATATTTACATTTGTAATCAAATTGAAAAATTTTCGATTTAATTCGACAAATTTAAGCAACATAAAAAGCTCCCAGGAAGGAGCTTTTACTGAAACATGCTAACACGCAGCTGTTTTCTGAAGACTTCTTTAATCATATAGGAGACGCCGAGTTGATCATTTGTCCGGGTGATCCACTTTGCACTCCTTTTTACTTCTTCCGGGCTATTTCCCATCGCCACCCCGAGTCCGGCAAGCTCAATCATTTCCTTATCGCTATATGAGTCACCAACAGCGACCATTTCTTGAGGTGCGATGCCCAGCTTGCTTCCTAATAGGATCAATCCGCTTGCTTTCGTTACTTTCGGAGGGGTGATTTCAAAATTGCAATAAGCTGATGAGGTGATTTCAAACTCCGGAAATTGTGTTTTCAAATGTTGATACGCCGATTTCCGTTCTTTTTCATCCAAAAATTGAACATCAATTTTCGGCGGTGCGACGGAATGCTTTAGAACGTGGTCACCTAAATCTTCTGTAAACGTTACTGGATAAAATAACGGATCCCCGGTCCCAAGCGTTAATTTCGCAACAAGTTGATTTTTTTGCTTCACCTGGTTGCCAACCGAATATCGCTCATGGACGAGACGGATGTGGCATTCATAATTTTCTAAGAGCTGAACGATTTCATACGTATCCTGCTCCGATATTCTCGATTCATACAGAGGTTTATCAATATCTGAAGCGATAAAACCACCGTTATGGCTAATTAAATAACTATTTAACTTAAGGGCTTTAGCGACCTTTTTCGTTGATGGAAAGTTCCGGCCCGCAGCAAGTGTCACATATACCCCTTTCTTCTTCACATATTCAATTGCGTCCTTGGTCTCCCTGTCAAGGCGAAAATTGCTTCTTAACAAGGTTCCATCGATGTCAAGGGCAAGCAGTTTGTAAACCAAGGCGATCCCCCTCTTCCCATATAAAGTAGTATTCCTTTATCACCATATGTTAAAAAGGGAGGAATTAGAACAAAAACTCCCCTGCTCTTTATAGAACAGAGGAGTTTGGTTATTCTTTATCGATCATCGGTCCGTAAAGCTCTTCAAGCGGTTTCGTAATGATCCGGTTTAAGTCCGCGATCATTAAGCTCATACGCTGTTCGGTTTCCATTAATTTTGTAATGACTTCATGTTGTTGAACGTTTTGGAACAGCTGTTGTGCCCTTTCGATTTCTTCCGGACTTACTTGCTGTCCGGCAACTTGTTTTTGCTGCAAGTTCATTTGCAACTCGCGAAAATCATCAAATGCGCGTTTAGCATTTGGATCGTTGTCCACCTCATCATAGCAGGCTTTTAACGTCTGAAACTCACTGCTGTCGCGGAGTGCTTTTTCAAGATCGTACGCAAGATCATATAGATTCGGCATTGTAAAACTCCCTTAATTTTTATTTGCGATCATTCAATTACAAAAATATCACAATAACGCCCTGAACGAAACCGATAACCCCTCCGAGAAGAGCGCCAAGAAACGTAATCATCTTCAGCTCGCTATTTGCGATCGAGATGATGATTTCCTCTAACCGCTGAAGAGAGAATGCTTCTACCTGTTCCTCTATAATGCGCGCAAGTTGAAGTTTCTCAAAAATAACTTCTAAATGATTGTTAATCAATTGGGTGGCGAGCTCAATGGCTTGCGGAACGAAGCGTTCGATAATGCCTTCCCGGTAGTTTTTCGTTAGGTCTTTTAAAGGAGTATAGAACAACTCTTGTAGGGGCAAGCGCGACAGAAGCGCATCTTTAATCGGTTCTGCGATTTTTTTAAGCTCAAGATGTTCATCCAAATTTTCCAGCTTCTTCTTTTTAATGGCCTGCCACTCTTTCAATAAAATTTGTTCAAGCATTTGTTTCGTTTCATCCCGTCTTAACAGCTTGACGAATTCGGGGCGAATTTTGTCCACAAGCGTACTGCTTTCAAAAAACATCGAAACCATGTTCAAAAGCATGCCTTTATCCTTTAAAAAGGTGTTAATTCCGTCCTCCAACATCCGTTTTCCTTCATAGCTTTCCAGATAATCAATCCCTTTTTCAAAAAGCATGTTTGTCAGCTCTGGGAGTTTCGCTTCGATTTTCTCTTGTATTCTTTCAGGCAAAAATTCTTCCACCGATTGTTCTTTAACGGATGTAAGCCAGGAAGAAAGTTCCTTCTCCAAATAAAGCCCCGCTTTTTCCTTAATGGTCTCTTCCGCATTTTGAATGTGAAATTTCGTTTGCAAAATATGCTGAATCGTGATGTCACTCGTTAAAAACCTGTCGATTTCTTTGCCGATCCAAGTCTTTAATTCATCTTTAAAAACAGGATCATTTACTTTGGACTGAACCCCTTCAGCAGTCAAAAGATGCTTCATCACCGTTTCTCCAAGCTGAACGGCAAGCTGTGACTTTCGTTTCGGAATAAGGCCCGGCGTAAACGGAACACGGAACTTCCCGATATAAAGGGTATTGTACGGCCTGAATAACATTTTAATGGCTATTAAATTCGTAACGCCGCCAATGACCGCACCGATGACAATCATAAAAATAATGGTTAACCAACTATTCATGTTCTTACCTCTATAAAAAGAATTGAGTTTTTCACATATTTTATATTGCTTTCATAGTATACGATATCCGCACTTGCCTAATCAAATGAATGAGATGAGCAGCTTATGAAAGGAACGGCCATGGATACGAAAGAATGTTTTACAATTCAAGTTATTCATCAACCTATTCACAAACGAGAGGTTTTGCTTCACCCTTCAACTATTGACCGATTAGAAGTAGACAAAAAAGAGAGCATCTTTATTTTATTTGGAAAAACAGAAGGGAAAGTTCAACTTATAGCCTCTGATTCTCTTGACGAGAACACCATTGGATTGAATGAGGCCTTATGGAAAGAACTGCGGATCCCTTTCCCACAATTATGTCTGCAAGTCGGTTGGATGAAGCAATCAAAGCAGCTTCGACTCGGGCCAATCCTTGCCGTTTTAACAACGGTCTACAAAGAAGGTGAAGCCATTTTCGGCAACCTTACCGATTATTGCAAAGAACTGGCCCTTTATTGTAAAAAACACTGCATCTTTCTTTATGTTTTTTCCCTTGAAGATATCGGTTCTGATTTTATTAACGGATATGTTAATGAGCATGAACAATGGGTTCAAAAGCCGTTGCCTTTTCCTGATGTCGTGCACAATAGAATACCAACAAGATCAGCGGAAAATGCGCAAAAAAGCTTACTGTTTTTCCAGCGCTGCCGTGATGAATCCATCCCCTTTTTTAACGACCATTTTTTGAATAAATGGGAAGTTTACGAGAAGCTGTCGCCCTATGAAGAACTCAAACCTTATTTGCCAGAAACGGTCCTGCTTGAAGACAAGGCAACGCTTGAATTCCTTCTCGCCAAACATGAATGCCTGTTTTTAAAACCGATTCATGGCAGCCAGGGACGAAAGATTTTCAGAGTTAAAAAAATGAATGAATGGTATGAGCTTGATTATTCAACGTTAAATGGCGAACAGCGCCATCAATTCTCTTCCTACTCTTCACTCGTCCAAAACTTAAAAAACCGGATTCAAAAGCGAAATTTCATTATTCAACAAGGGCTGGAACTCTTAACCTATGATGGCCGCCCATTTGACTTCAGGATTCTTTGCCATCGCAATGATAAAGGAGAATGGCAGGTCACATCAGCTGTCGCAAGAGTATCAGAAAAAGAAAAGTTTATTTCAAATCTGGCACGAGGCGGCGAGCAAAAAAAAATAGATGAGGTGCTCGCGCGCTGTATGGATGTCACAAAAGCACGGCAATTGCTACGCTTTATTTATGAATTAAGTATAGAAACGGTGACTCTGCTGAGCCGGGAAATGGATGGATTATATGGTGAACTTGGCGTTGACCTGGCACTTGACCAAAACATGGAACCATGGATATTGGAGGTTAATTCGAAGCCTTCGAAAAACATGGATTTGCCTTCCCGTCCCAACACCATCCGCCCTTCCGCCTCTACTATCGTTCAATACAGTTTATATCTCGCACGCTTTTCGCATCTTTAAAAACCCGAGGTGATACTAACGTGACACTTGGTATTATGATGCTTTATCCCGGCCAGGAAGAAACCTATTATAACGGAATCGGGAAATGTTCAGTTAACATGGGCATTTCTGTACTTCTGTTTACTCCTCAAGGCGCCGATTTATCTAATAGAACGGTAGATGGCTTTCGGTATTCAAAGGACAAAGGCTGGGTTCAGGGAACATCGCCTCTGCCGTCCTTTATCTATGACCGCTGTTTTTATCAAACTGAAAGTGATCTTCAGACGTTTCGGCCCATCGTTCAACAGCTTAAAAAGCGTCCCGGCATCACGTTCCTCGGGCACGGCCTTCCGGGAAAATGGGCGGTCTATCAACTGCTGTTTGCTCATTCTGCTTTTATCGATAAGCTCATTCCCACGATTTCTACGTCTCATCCAGCTTCTATCCTGCGATTTTTAAATGAGCATAAGGCTGTTTTGCTCAAGCCGGTTTCAGGCTCTTGCGGCCAGGGGATACACGTGATCGAAAAGAAAAAAGAAGATTTTATCCTTATAAAACAATACCGAAAACATACAAGCAAAAAAGCCATTTCCGAACATACACTCATAAAAGAATTATCTTCCATCTTACTTTCTAACCGTATGATTGCCCAGCCTTTCCTAAACCTTCAAACGCCAGCACATGAGCCGTTTGATGTTCGCATTCTTCTGCAAAAAAATGAAGAAGGCAGATGGGTTGAACGAGGGCGAGGAATCCGGTGCGGCAAACCCGGCGGAATTGTTTCAAACCTGGCCGCAAGAGGCTCTGTAATGGTCTATGAACTATTTATGAAGCGCTACACCGATCAGCAAAAAGCGGACATTGAGTGGCAATTGCAAGAGACCGTCCGCTATTTACCCGGCCTGTTAGAAGAACGATTCGGCTCCCTTTTTGAGCTCGGTGTCGACTTTGGAATTGATCTACAAGGAAAGGTCTGGTTGCTTGAGGTGAACTCTAAACCGGGCCATAAAGTTATCGTAAAGACAAACCCTCAGGTCATGCCACAACTCTGGGAGGCTCCTTTGCGATTTTACCAGTATCTCAAAAAGAAAAAGGAAGTGGATCATCGTGTCACAACCATTACCCATTAAAAAAGAGAAACTAGAAAATGGAACCTTTTATGTCCCGGAATCCTATTTTAGGGAATGGGTGATTAAACGGGAATTTCCACAGTTTCTAGTTCTCGGTTGTAAAACAGTTGTATGCAAAATGGCGCCTCATCCAGATAAAAAGGAAGAATTTCTTCTATCAGAAGATCTATGGGATACGCTTTTGATCCCTCACGAAGGTCCAGTCCATTTATTTCAACAGGGAAATTTTCTTTATATCGGCCCGCTCATTGGCATTTTTACTGCCGGCTTTACGGATAATAAACTCCGTCCTGTCGGTGATAGATCAATGCTGTTTGCAAAATTGCTTTCAGTGGAACGAAAAGTAGGCGCTTATTATTTTATGTTTGGCCCTCATCATATCAATTGGGAAGAGTCGACGATCAATGGACTTTTTTATACTTCCAAAGGCTGGATCGAGCGAAAAGTGCCGATTCCTTCTGTCATTTATAACCGGCTGCCGAATCGAAAGACGGAAAATCTTGAAAGTTTAAAATCCGCCATGGATCGTTTTGAAAGAGATTTTCATATTCCTATTTTCAATCCGTCCTTTTTTAACAAATGGGAAATTCATCATAGTTTATTAACTGATCCAAAGGTCAGTCATTATTTGCCAGAAACATATCTTGATCCTGACTCCTCTCAAATCGAAGATATGCTCGCACGCCATTCACACCTATATTTAAAGCCCGCGAAAGGAAGCCTCGGGCAAGGCATTCAACAAATTTTAAAACGGGGAGAGAGCTATTATTGCCGATTCCGTTTAGCGGACCAAAACCGCCTGAGACGTTATTCGAGCTTGAACCGGCTTTTGCTCAGGCAGTACCCTTCAGGGAAGTTGAAGTCCATTCTCGTCCAGCAAGGAATAAATTTATTGAAATGGAATGATAAAGCGATAGACTTCCGCATCCACACAAACAAAGACGAAAATGGAAAATGGGTCGTTAGTGCGATGGCGGCGAAGATTGCAGGTTCAGGAAGTGTGACGACCCATATTGCCAATGGCGGTGAAGTAAAAACCATTCAAGAAATTATTCATGAAATGGGGAAAACAAGTGAGATGTTAAATCGGTTAAAGGAGGCTGCTCTTGAAATTAGTGAAAGCATCGATCAGGTGATTTCGGGCATAATCGGCGAAATCGGCTTTGACCTTGGCATTGATACAGAAGGAAGGGTCTGGCTTTTTGAAGCCAATTCTAAACCAGGGCGCTCTATTTTCTCTCATCCGAGCTTGCGTTCGCATGATCTGCTTTCACGAACGCTTCCCCTTAAGTTCGCCATCTATCTTATGAAACAATCGATCGCAAAAAGAAAAGATGTGGTACGTTCGTGAACATTTTCTTTGATGAAAAAATGAGAACATTTGGGGCAAGCCGAGACGGACTTTTATGGGGAGGCAACGAAAGACCGCTTCCCCTTTTTCTACCCTCTTCTTCCGTACAATCATTTCTACTACGGACAAAAGAAAATAAAGTAGGACCAATCATCGGGTTATTAACGACAAAACGAACAGGCTATCCGTTTATCGGTAATCCGACCCGCTATCGCAAAATAAGCCGCTTGCTTCAAGAACAAGGTGGATTTCTGTATGTTTTTACACCTGAAAGCATGAAGAACGAAGAAATTCATGGTTTCTTTTATTCAATCGCACAAAAAAAATGGATCAAATCTCAATTTCCGTACCCGGACGTTGTCTATAACCGAATTCCAATCCGTGAAGATGAACAGTTAACGAGTAGTCAATATGCCCTTCAAGCAATTGCACAAAAAAATATTCCACTATTTAATCCCCACTTTTTTAATAAAAATGATGTGTTTCGAATTCTCTACCAAAACAAGAAATTGCGTGAATTTCTTCCTGATACGCGTTCCGCAAACTCTGTCGAAACGATTTCCGAAATGCTAAAGGAGTACAATGCAGTTTATGTAAAACCGGTTGACGGGCATAAAGGCGACGATATTTTCACTGTTGAAAAGAAAAATAACGCCTTTCAATTCCAGTCTTCAATTAGACGTTTAACCTTTTCAAGCGAACATCTACTGTCGTCATATCTTTCCCCGCTTTTAAAAAAACAGCGCTATATTGCACAAAACAAAATCAACCTAAATAAACAAAACAGCAGAATGTATGATTTCCGCGTGCTTATGCAGCGTGTCTCGACCGAGTGGCTTATGACGGGATTCGGTGTTCGCTGCGCTCCTGTCTCAGGCATTACAACTCATGTCCCTAAAGGCGGAAGCATTCTCTCAAAAGCTACTCTTGATAAGCCGATTGATGAAAAAAAACTTACCTCACTTTCTATGGAGGCTGCCAAAACGTTAGAACAATCCTACCCCGCCCTTCGTGAATTTTCGATGGACATCGGCCGTGATGTAAATGGCCGTTTATGGATCTTTGAAGCGAATAGCAAGCCGATGAAATTTGATGAAAGAGACATTGATCAAAAGATGCTTTGCAATTTAGTTGCAACCTTCTTCTATTTGTCAAAATTCAATGAATATTAGATGTTATAATAGTTGTATCGATTGTAAAGGAGTTTGAAAGAATGCTAGAAAAACTGAAAAAGCATTACGGCTCTTCTTTCGTATTTTCTTCAAATGAACCGGAAAACTATCAATGGTTTATTCATAACGACGGCAAACGTTTTGGCATTCATAAATCGAAGCTTTCCAGGCAGGAGAAAGCATTGCTTGAAACGTTATTTATCGCCGATGCATCGATATCAACATTGACGCCAGAGCAGCTTCAATGGAAAGAAATTTTGTCTGGCTGTGTTTCCATTCGCCATAAAGTGGAACCATTTCGTTTCCTCCATTTTTTTTGCAAAACGCCTTTAAATGACCGGGATGCCTTTCTCGAAGCGATTTCCGGTCTATTTCCTTCCAATGTTGTCGTTTTATTTGAAACGAACAAAAACGGAGTCATTATCGAATCTTTTTATACATCCAAAGAAGAAATACCGTATGAACAAATTAAAGATGTCATTACGAGCGATTTTTACACCGATCTCGATCTTTTTTTCGGCAAATGGCAGGACAATTATTCATTAGCAGGCGAAACGTATAAAGTTGAACGGAATATGTTTCTTACCGTCCAGCCTTTTTTGCCTCCGCAGATGTTTTACAGGGAAGCCGATCTTCTTCCTTACTTGCTTTTAAGCACAGCAACGAAAGAGATAAAACGGTTTATTCGTGATTTACTTGATCCTACTTTAAAAGAAGACAGCGAGTTGCTTCATAGCATTAAAGTTTTCCTGGAGTGTAATATGAATAGTAGTCTTGCGGCGAAAAAATTGTACATTCATCGCAACAGCCTTCAATACCGTGTGGACAAATTCATAGAAAAAACCGGCATCGACGTCAAACAGTTTGTCAATGCGCTTGCAGTTTACCATGCGATTCTTTTTTTAGAAATTGAAAATACAACTAAACCTTAAGTTTTTTTGCACATTGCACAAAAGGCTGGAGAAAGTTTGGTCACGTTTCCAATTTACGAAAGCCATTTCAACCTATACACTAACAATATGAATGTTCAGAAAATTCGAGGAGGCGTGACAAATGGCGGAAATTAAATTGAAAAATATTGTTAAACGATATGACAATAAAGTAACCGCAGTTCATGATTTCAATCTTGATATTGAAGATAAGGAATTTATCGTATTCGTTGGACCGTCAGGCTGCGGGAAGTCGACCACATTGCGCATGATAGCGGGCCTTGAGGATATTACAGAAGGAGACCTTATCATTGGGGATCGTGTCGTTAACGATGTTGCCCCGAAAGACCGCGATATTGCAATGGTTTTCCAAAACTATGCCCTCTATCCGCATATGAACGTGTATGACAATATGGCATTCGGGTTAAAATTACGCAAATTTAAAAAAGATGAAATTGATCGCCGTGTAAAAGAAGCCGCCCGCATTCTTGGCCTTGAACAATATTTAGACCGCAAACCGAAGGCTCTCTCTGGCGGGCAGCGCCAACGCGTTGCTTTAGGCCGTGCGATCGTTCGTGATGCAAAGGTGTTCTTAATGGACGAGCCTTTATCCAACCTCGATGCGAAACTTCGCGGACAAATGCGTACGGAAATTGCAAAGCTTCACCAACGATTACAAACGACAACCATTTACGTCACCCATGACCAAACCGAAGCAATGACGATGGCTACCCGCATCGTTGTTATGAAAGACGGGCGGATACAGCAAGTTGGAACGCCAAAAGAAGTATATGATACACCTGAAAACGTATTTGTCGCCGGATTTATCGGCAGCCCGGCGATGAACTTCTTGCACGGGAAACTGGCCGATGGATTCATCGTTATCGATCAAGTGAAAATTGCCGTTCCTGAAGGAAAAATGAAAGTACTGCGTGACCAGGGCTATTTAAATAAGGAAGTCATTCTTGGCATTCGTCCGGAAGACGTTCATGATGAACCATTATTTATTGAATCGTCGCCAGGTACAAAAGTAAATGCGACGATCGACGTTGCCGAATTAATGGGGGCAGAAACATATCTTTATTCTACCCTGGGCGGACAAGAGTTTATCGCCCGCGTTGATTCTAGAAGCGACATTCAAAATGGCCAAAGCCTCACCCTCGCCTTTGACATGAATAAAGCCCATTTCTTTGATGTAGATACGGAAGAAAGGATTAAATAATTGGTTTCAAAAAACTCGTCAAAAAAATGACGAGTTTTTTTGTATTGTTTATCCATTTAGGGAAAAATGTTTTTATGATTGACAATCTGGAATTCGCTGATTACAATTACTTAAGAATTCCGATAAGATTGATGGGATTTTATTCAAACTACAGGAGGCTAAACATCATGAAACGTATATTCTCTTTTCTTTTCATATCCGTTCTCATTGTTGGAATATTATCTGCGTGTGGAACGGACACAAATAAAGGCGGTTCAGCTAAAGAATTAACGATTGGAACTGAAGCTACATATCCCCCATTCTCGTATCGAGACAAAAAAACAAATGATATTGTCGGGTATGATGTCGATGTGGCGAAAGAAGTTGCTAAACGGCTTCATATGAAAGCAAAATTTGTTCCAACACCATGGGCTAACATGTTTTCTTCATTAGACAGCAAACGTTTTGACATGGTAGCCAACCAGGTATCAATTGATGAAAAACGAAAGCAAAAGTACGACTTTTCTACTCCTTATACCGTTTCTGGCGGAAGGGTGATTGTCAATCAAAACAATAACGACATTAAAAGCTTTAATGATTTAAAAGGAAAAACGGTTGGAACGACTCAAGGAAGCAATTATGCCCAGGCTGCAGAGAAGGCCGGCGCCAACGTTAAATATTACAAAGGAATTGCGCAGGTGCTATCCGACCTTAACGTGAACCGCATTGATGCGGCAATGAATGATAAACTGTTCATTTTATCTGAATTAAAGAAAACCGATTATAAAGTAAAAGCAGTTGGAAAGCCGTTCAACAAACAAGTGATGGGATTTGCCTTTCGAAAAGGAAATGAGCAATTGGTGAAGAAAGTGAACAAGGCACTTGCCGACATGAAAAAAGACGGCACGCTTGCGAAAATTTCCAAAAAATATTTTGGAGCAGACGTAAGTGAATAATACGTGGACAGAAATGACTAGTTCCCTCCCGTTCTTGCTGGAGGGAGCCAAACTTACGATTATTTTAAGCCTTGTTTCCATTTTCGGTTCCCTTCTTTTTGGGCTTGTTATTGCCTTATTCCGCATGTCCAAAAGCAAAATACTTTCCGGTATCGCTAAACTTTATATTTCTTTTTTTCGGGGAACACCGCTCCTTATTCAACTGCTAATTTTTTATAATGGCTTTACATTTATTGTTCGTTTGGAAGGATGGCAGGCGGCTTTAATCGGACTTATTTTACATTTTAGCGCTTATATTGCAGAATCGTATCGTGGGGCTATCCAATCGATATCAAAAGGGCAATGGGAAGCTTCCTATTCTCTCGGCATGAATTATGTCCAAACGTTAAAAGAAATTATATTGCCACAGGCCTGGCGGGTTGCGATTCCGTCCATTTGGAATTCATTAATCGATATTGTAAAATCATCTTCACTTGCTTCAGCCATTACCGTACCAGAATTGACGTTAGTGGCCGATCAGCGCAGTGCATCTAGCTTAATTGTATTGCCTATTTTACTGGAAGCTGCACTCATTTATTGGGCACTTACAACTTTACTCGACTGGACGCGATATTGGCTAGAACGAAAGCTTCAATTAAAAAAATAAAAGCTCCATTTCTATGTTTCATGAAATGGAGCTTTCCTATGTTAACTGCTGTGGCCATTCTGAAATAAAGTTGACGAGTTCTTGTCTGCAGGTAGAGCAATAATAAAGGTGAGGGCACTGATGATTTTCGTGATCTGCCGGAAATCCGTTCTCTAACTTTAAACCATCAATATCAATATAGGGACTGTAGTCATCGTAATAATCGCTTAGTTTTCCCTGATCTTCGGCTTCATTACCGCAATCGGGACAATAAAAGGGAATAGTATGTAATTGGTTGCATACGGGACATAGGCTCATTTGTATACCACCTCTTTTACCTTTAAAGGGATGGATTTCTCCACCCCTTACAGCCATGAATATAGAGTTATCGAGCTGCTCCACCACCAAGTTGTTGTTGAGCCATAGCTACAAGACGTTTTGTGATTTCTCCTCCAACAGATCCGTTAGCGCGAGAAGTCGTGTCAGCACCTAATTGAACACCAAATTCACTTGCGATTTCGTTTTTCATTTGATCAAGAGCTTGTTCTACTCCAGGTACTAAAAGTTGGTTGTTGTTTGGCATGTTGTTCACCTCCTCTTGAAACATATTTTGCATCATTTAAGCAACTATATACGCGTACTTTTTACCAATTTTTGATAAGAACAAGTCATGTTTAATAAAAGCAAAGAAAATTCAATGGATTTGCGTTTATTCTTTAGTTTTAAGGGAAAATTGGTAGAGAGGTGATCGCAATGAGTCAAACGGAAATCATTGAATTAAAGGATCAACTAAATGAGTGGGCAGGAAGCCAAATTTCGATTCAAAAAGAGGAAAATGGAGATTTGGATCAAATCAACATTCAACTTGATAAAGCTACATTTGAACAGCGTGATGCGCAAGATGATTATTTAGGAGATCATATTCTTTTCATACACGGCAAGGCATACAGCATGGAAAGCGAAAAGCCGGTTAAGTTGCCAACGGTTTTATACGAAATTCCAATTGACGGCATTGAAGGCATTCAACTTGATTCAGACTTAGTGACTTTTAAAACGCAGCGAGGAACATATGCCATTAATAAAATGGGCTGATGAAATCATCAGCCCATTTACAATTTAACCAACAGCTTTTTTTGTTTTTCCTTGTTGAAGTTGGTACATTTGATAATATCGTCCTTCTTTTTCCATTAACGTATCATGGTTGCCTTGTTCAACAATTTCTCCATGGTCAAGGACAAGAATTTGATCGGCATTTTTTATCGTTGACAGACGATGGGCAATGATGAAAGTTGTTCGTCCGCGTTTTACCACATTGAGGGCTTCTTGAATGATCGCTTCGGTCTCCGTATCAATGTTCGCGGTTGCTTCGTCAAGAATAAGGATTGCCGGATCAAACGCCAGCGCCCTTGCAAAGGAAATGAGCTGCCTCTGTCCGGAAGATAAGGTGCTGCCTTTTTCAATGACCGCCTCATCCAATCCGTTAGGCAAGCTATTAATAAAGTCCCATGCCCCTACATCTTTGAGTGCTTTCTCTGCTCTTTCTCTTGAAATAGATGGGTCGTCAAGGCTGACATTAGAGTAGATCGTTCCTGTAAATAAAAACGGATCCTGGAGGACGATGCCCATATGCTGGCGAAGCGTTTGTTTGGACATTTTCATTATATCAACACCATCAATCAATATTCTCCCTTCTTTCACATCGTAAAAACGGAAAAGGAGATTCATTATCGAGCTTTTTCCAGATCCGGTATGACCGACTAACGCCACTGTTTCCCCTTGCTTTGCTTCAATTGAAATATTTTTTAACACGTTTTCTCCTTCGACATAGCTAAAAGAAACATTCTCGAAAACAACATTTCCTCTGTACCTTTGAATGGGCTCTTTCGCAACATCCACTCCCGGTTCATCTAAAAGGACGAATACCCGCTCCGCTGATACGAGTGATTGTTCAAGTTGGGCCAATTGGTTAGCAATCCCGCTAATCGGTTGAAAAAGCCGGTTTAAATAATCAACGAATGCATATAAAACACCGAGAGAAATGGCTGTGCCCACGCCAAGCGATGCGCCGCCAAAATACCAGATAACAGCAACAAACGAAAGATTTCGCAGGACATTGACTAGATTATGATTCGTTAAAGAATTAAGACTTAACATTTTGTTCTGGTATGTGCAATATTCGTTGTTAAGCTTCTCAAACTCTTCTGTCGTTTCCTTTTGCCGTCTGAATGCCTGAATGATCGTCATCCCTTGAATCGATTCATTGATCATACCGTTTATGTCACTTAAACGTGAACGAATCATATGATTATATTTGGAAGCGAATTTCCGGTACACTTTCACCCAGATGATTAAAATTGGAATGATGACAAGGCAGACAGTTGCCAATCGGACATCCAATATAAATAACGCAATCAAAATACCTGCAATCGTAATCATTCCTGTAAAAAAATTCGCCAAAACATTAACGAATAATTCTTTGATCGCTTCTGTATCGTTTGTCACTCGTGAAACGATTTTTCCCGCAGGCTGATTGTCGAAATACGTAATCGGCACACGCTGAATTTGCCTGAACACATCCTGGCGAATTTTTTTAATGACCAAATTCGCGGAAACTTGCAGCATGTAACGTTGTCCGTATTGAAAGAAACAGGCTAGAACGAGCAATCCAAAGTAAATGCCTAAAAGTTTTAGCACACCGAAAATTTCCGGTTCATAAAAAGCGAACAATTCTTTACGCGAAAGTTTACTTGCATTATACGTTTCGGACTTGCCTTTATTTGTAATAACAACGTTTCCGTCTTTTACTTTTCGTTCTCCATCAAAAGAAATTGGTCCTGCAATAAAGTAATAATCACGATTAATTTGCAAGATGCGCGCTTCGCTTCCACGTTTCTCCCCGGCTGCAAAATGGTCTTTCCTTTTATACCATTTATTGTGATATTCGACAGTATCGCCCCCATGATTCATTGTTTCAAACCACGGTTTTTCAATTCCGAGAATGTTGGAATCAATCATTCGTTTTGCGACAAATGGGCCGGCCAAATCGGCGGCGACTGCAAGAGCGAGCATCAATAGCCCGATAAAAATGTTTTTCTTAAAAAGAAGCGCATATTGAAATAATCGTTTTCCTACACTCATTTTCACACCGCCGTTTCGTTTAAATTTCCTTCAATTTGCTGACGGTCATATTGTTCTTTATACCAGCCGTCTTTTTTGAGCAATTGCTCATGGGTTCCTTCTTCAATAATCCGACCTTCTTCGAGGACAATGATCCAATCAGCATGTTCTACCGCAGATAGTCGGTGAGTGGTGATGAATGTTGTTTTTCCTGCACGCTCTGTGCGGATATTGTTAATAATGGCCGCTTCGGTTTTCGCATCTACAGCAGATAAAGCATCATCCAAAAGTAAAATTTCAGGATCGATAAACAAAGCACGGGCGATCGAAACACGCTGCTTTTGCCCGCCGGAAAGCGCGACTCCTTTTTCGCCGACAAGCGTATTCAGCCCTTCCGGAAGCGTGTGAACATCTTTACTAAAAGAAGCCATCTCAAGAACGTGATTGAACGCCTCAATAGATCCTTCACTTTTACCAAATAAAATATTTTCGCGAACCGTTTTTGAAAACAAAATGGTATCTTGTGGAACGTAGCCGATCCAACCTTGAATATCTTCTATCGCAATGGATTCAAGCGATACGCCTGAAATCGTGATTTCACCTTTGCCTAACGGGTACTCCCTCAGAAGTTGTTTTATAAAGGTTGTTTTTCCGCTCCCCGTCCGGCCGACGATGCCAAGTGTTTCTCCGCGTTTCACCGTAACCGACACATCGCTTAAATTGTCCGTTTTTGATGATGGATAACGGAAATGGACGTGATCAAAGCAAATCGTTTCCGGTACTTCAACCGAAATGAGCTCTTCGCCATTTTTTACATCCGGCTCGTAGGAAAGTGTCTCGTTCACGCGGTCAAGGGAAGCGTTTCCTCTTTGCATCACATTGATCAGTTCGCCAACCGCAATCATTGGCCAAATCAGCATTCCAAGATAAACGTTAAATGATACGAGTTCTCCTAGCGTAATCGTTTTATGAAAGACAAGATAGGCACCATAACCGAGACCGATAATGTAACTGATCCCGACAAGAATTTTAATGGTCGGCTCAAATAGAGCATCGATTTTCGATACCGCAATATTTTTTTCATAAACATCTTCAGTCAGTGCATCGAACCGTTTTACGTCCGCTTCTTCCTGTACATATGCCCTGATGACACGAACGCCGGAAATACTTTCTAACACCTGGTCATTTAAATGGCCAAAAGCATCCTGGGCAATTGTAAACCGTTGATGCACCTTTTTCCCATACTTTTGGATAACGAAAGCGATCACTGGAAGTGGCAGAATGGCGGCCGCCGTCAGTTTCCAGCTAATAAGAAAGCCCATGGTCACTAGAATCGTTAACATATACATGCTTGAGTCAACGAGTGTCAAAATGCCAAACCCTGCTGTAACCGATACGGCTTTTAAATCATTCGTAGCCCTTGCCATTAAGTCCCCGGTACGATTTTTTTCAAAAAACGTTGGTGTCATTTTGATTAAGTGGCGCATAAACCTGGAACGCAAGATTCGCTCGACGACAAATGCCCCGCCAAACAACTGATAAGACCAAATATACGTAAGCACATAATTGCTAATAAGAACGGTAAGAAAAACAGCTAGCGTTTGCATAAGCTTCTCTGCTGTCAGACGCCCTAGATTTATATCATCAATCGCAATCCCGATAAGCTTTGGCGGAATCACTTCAAGGACATTAACGATAAGCAATAATAGAATGGCAATCGTATATCGCTTCCAATGTTGTTTAAAAAACCAGCCTAACTTAACTAAAACAGTAAACATATTCCCTCTCCTCCCGGTATGAAAAAAATAAAAAAGCATACCACTCGCCGGGCATGCTTTTAAAAAACACAAAAAAAGCGCGGTCACGAATGGGAAAAGGTGACCTGCGCAAGTTACTATGTAAAAAAAGGCGTAAAAATCCCTCTAAACCGACGAATGGCAAGTCACAGTATGAAGTTTAAAATGAACGGTCATATCCATATTGGACAAATATGCTAATAATACCATGACTACCATCCTTTCCATAAATTTGTAGTATATCAGTAGTGTTAATACTACCACTGTTCTAACAATTGTGTCAATAGGTCAATTTTCTTTTTTTAACATTAACCTCTAATATACTTGGTTAAGGTTCATGAATACGGTATATTAATCATTATGGCAACATTACATCTAAAATGGAGGTGTGCAAATGAAAGAGGAGTCACTCCATATCATTGAGCACGAAATTGCATTGTTAGTAAGGCTTACAACTGCGTATAGCCCCCGGCTTGGGGAATTGGATCGTTCTGAATACCTTCTTTTAAGTGAACTAGACAACCATAGCCCTTTAGCCATTAATGTCCTTGCCGATAAATTAATGCTTAATCTTTCTACTGCAAGCAGACAAGTCGCCAGCCTTGAAGCTAAACAGTTTATCCATCGATTCCCCGATCCACAAAATGGGCGCATCAGTCTTGTTGAGATAACTGCAGAAGGACAGGCCATTTTGCGTAAAGTCCAAAAAGCGCGCTACGCCGTATATAAAGAAGTCCTTCAAGACTGGTCAAATGAAGAATTAGAGATTTTGGAAGCTAATTTGATTCGTTTAAATCAGGATTTTAAAAAATGGAGCAGATAAACAAGGGTTGTTGCCATTAATTGATCGGCAGCAATCTCATTTTTTATTGCTTTATTTACAAAAAGTTGTATAATGTTCTTTGTTGCCAAACAACTTGTATTATACAAGTTGTTAGATGCAATAAAGGAGGTTTTCAAATGAGCGCTCAAACGCTATCTAATCAAAGCAAAAAAAGTATTCCTAAATACTTTATCATTTCGATTTTAACGATTTTTTCTATCGGGCCTCAATACTTTTTAAATTTAACGTATACGGTTAATCAAATGATCATTCAAAATAGGTTTCAGTTAAGCACGAATGATATGTTGATTCCTTCGGGTCTTTCTAATCTTGCATTCGCCCTTGGTGTTCCGCTTGGAAGAGCCCTGTCGCGAAAATATGGCGTTAGGAAAACGTATCTTCCGCTCGTCTTTATTTTTATGTGTGGAACGATTATTGACTGTTTATCTTCAGGATTAATGCCGCTTATTTTCGGCAGGACGATTCAAGGATTGGCCGCAGGGATGTTGTTTTTAACTATTCTTCCTGTAAAATTAGTTTCATTCCCAAACCGGGTGCGGCATTTATTTTTATTTTTCGTCATTACCGGTTTATTCGGGGCTTCCGCCGTAGGTGCATTTTTTGGAACGCTATCATTAAGCACGGACGATTGGCGCTGGCCGTACATGATTAATATTTTTGCTTCGGTTCTTTGTTTGATTGTCGGATCTATTATATTGCCGAAACAAAAGCCGGACGAAAAACAACAGGAGAGCGCCATTGACAAAACGGGAGTATTTTTATTAGTTCTTCTCACAGTTGTTCTTGCCTTTCCGGTCGTCAATTTACAAAACAAAGGCTTTGATTCTATATTCGTCTGGCCGTTCTTCCTGGCAGCTACGATTGTGATGGTATTATTTATTTATAACGACTGGCAGGCGAAAAATCCGTTAGTCCCATTTCGCGCGTTAAAAAGCCCAAAAACGCTTTCGGGTACGATCATGGCTGTCGCTGGCCACGTTTCTCTAGTTGTAACGCTCGCCGGAATCAACGGATTTTTACGCAGCATTAAAAACATTACTTTCCATGATTTTTCATACTTTTATTTCTGTTTCTTTTTAGGAGTTGTTGTTTCCGCGATTCTTTGTACTTTTTTATACGATGTCATCGGGCCCGGGGTGCTTGGTATGATCGGGTCACTGCTTATTATATTTGTAAGCATGAAATGGAGACATGTTGAGCCGGAAGCTTCTTTAATGTGGCTCAATGTGCAAATGGCCGGTTTAGGGATAGGAATTAGTATGACCCTTGTCTCAGGGGCGCTCGGAACGGCGCTTGCAGGTGATCTTCATCACGCCTCTCACCGCTCCGTTTCTCTTCACGGGATTCGCAACTATGTCGGGGCAATCGGCGCATCCATTCTCGGCTGGTTTATCTACAGAGAAAATGCCATCCATTACGAACTAATTAGAGGTCATGTAAGTAAGGCAGACCCTGAAGTGAACCTGGAGCTCTCGAACTTGGTTCATCATTTCATGAACAGCGGGCATACGTTGACGGAGGCAAAAGGTCTTGCGCTTTATACCGTTATCGCGAACGCAAAAAAATCGGCTGTTCTCGGTGCTTATCATGAAATCTTTACAATATTGCTTATATTGGGGATGATTATGTTGCTAGCTTCTATCGTTAAAACGGCAGCAGGAGAACACCGGAAACTTGTGAAAAAAGAAACACCACTTGGCTTACCTGCTCCGATTGAAGAAAAGAAAATGAGCTAAAAAGATTGCCTGCCTGATTTGGCGGATAGAGTGCCTGATTTGGCGGATAGAGTGCCTGATTTGGCGGATAGAGTGCCTGATTTGGCGGATAGAGTGCCTGATTTGGCGGATAGATAGACGTAAAAAGAGTGATCGATGAATCGATCACTCTTTTTTGTCTTATTGGAATTGACGGCTTAAGTTCGCCATTTCGATCGCGGCTGCAGCTGCTTCCCATCCTTTGTTACCGGCTTTTGTTCCGGCTCGTTCAATTGCTTGTTCGATTGATTCTGTCGTAAGGACGCCGAACATGACTGGAATGCCTGTATTTAACGAAATCGATGCTATGCCTTTGGCCGCTTCGTTGCATACATAATCAAAATGCGGAGTAGACCCGCGGATGACAGTGCCAAGTGCGATGACTGCATCATATTTCTTAGATTCCGCCATTTTCTTAGCAATAAGAGGAATTTCAAAAGCTCCCGGTACCCAGGCGACATCAACATCTTCTTCAGCTACTCCATGTCGTTTCAATGCATCTTCTGCTCCGCTTAATAGTTTTCCGGTAATAAACTCGTTAAACCGTCCAACGACAATGCCAATTTTCAACCCTGTTCCAACTAAATTTCCTTCAAATACGTTTTTCATCTCATTTCCCTCCAATATACTCTCGATTAAATGTGCAACATATGTCCAAGTTTGCTTTTTTTCGTTTTTAAGTAATTCTCATTTTCTTTCTTCGTTGGCATTTGTATTGGAACACGTTCAACGACTTCCAAATCATATCCGCTTAAACCCGTTATTTTTCGAGGGTTGTTTGTTAGTAAGCGCATTTTTTTAATGCCCAGCTCTTTTAAAATTTGCGCCCCGATGCCATAATCTCTTAAATCAGGCGCAAAGCCAAGCTGTTCGTTTGCTTCGACCGTGTCATAGCCTTGCTCTTGTAGCTTGTAAGCCTTCATTTTATTGAGGAGGCCAATCCCCCTTCCTTCCTGGCGCATATAAAGAAGAACCCCATTTCCTTCTTTTTCAATTTGCGAGAGTGCAGCGTGAAGCTGAGGCCCACAATCGCAACGATTCGAACCAAATACGTCTCCTGTCAGACATTCTGAATGAACTCGAACGAGGATCGGTTTTTCCGGATCGATTTCACCCTTTACAAGAGCGACATGCTCTTTTTGATCAAGACTATTTGAAAAGCCAACCGCCCGAAACTCTCCGAATTCTGTTGGCAATGTAATTTCCACTTCTTTTTTTACCAATTTTTCGCGATGGCGCCGATATTCGATTAAATCTTTAATGGTAATCAGCTTTAATTCGTGCTCTTTTGCTAATTTTTCCAGTTCAGGGACACGGGCCATTGTTCCGTCCTCTTTCATAATTTCACAAATGACTCCTGCCGGTTTCGCCCCTGCAAGAAGTGCCAGATCAACTGCCGCTTCAGTATGGCCAGCCCTGCGAAGCACTCCTCCGTCTTTAGCAATAAGCGGAAAAATATGTCCCGGCCGTTTAAAATCGCTTCCTTTCGAACGTTCATCAACAATTGCCTGTACCGTCTTTGCCCGTTCATGAGCGGAAATTCCGGTTGTTGTCGTGATATGATCAATACTAATGGTAAATGCCGTTCCGAGTGTATCAGTGTTTTGCGCAACCATTGGCGTAAGATCAAGCTTCCCGGCGATTTCTGCTGACACCGGGCTACAAACAAGCCCCCGCCCATGGGTCACCATAAAATTGATGACTTCAGGTGTCGCTTTTTCAGCAATCGCAACGAAATCCCCTTCATTTTCCCGATCCTCATCATCGACAACAATGACCATTTTTCCGGCTTTTAAATCGGCTATTGCTTCTTCAATTGTGTTAAACATCAACAATCCCTCCTATCTTATCGAGTAGTGCGACCCTTAAAACCCATGTTCTTGTAAAAACGCTTCAGTAAGAAGGCTTTTCGTTTCTTTTTTCGATTGCCTTGCTGTTAAAAAGTTTTCGACATATTTACCAAGCATGTCACATTCTATATTGACACGATCTCCTTTTCCTTTTTCGCCAAGAATCGTATGTGAAACGGTATGGGGAATAAGCGAGACCGTAACCGTATCGTCATTCACTTCAAAAATCGTTAAACTTGTCCCATCGATAGCGATGGAACCTTTTATCATACAATATTTTGCCAACTCTTCCGGCAATTTAATTTGATAATAGATCGCATTTTGTTCAGGCTTTTTCGAGACAATCTCACCGACACCATCAACATGCCCGGTTACAAAATGTCCGCCAAACCTTCCGCCCGCTGCCATCGCCCGTTCCAAATTTACCTTTGAGCGGCTCGTTAATTCTTTTAAACCCGTATGCCGATACGTTTCAGGCATAACGTCAACTGTAAATTGATTGTCGGTAAAAGAGGTAACGGTTAAACAAACACCATTTACAGCAATGCTGTCTCCAAGCCTGACATCTGTTAAAATGGCTTTTGCTTCAATTGTAAGAACGATGGTTTCATGTCCTTTTTGAATGGAACGAATGGACCCGATTTCTTCAACTATTCCTGTAAACATGGCGTTACTCCCTTTCCGGAACCGATATAATTTTAATATCAGGACCGATTTGTTCAACCGACTTAATTTTTAAATGGAGCGCTTTTTCTAATTCGCGAAAGCCTTCACCTGAAAAAGAAGTAGGCGCATTTTGCCCGCCAATTAAAAGAGGAGCGACATATGTGATCACTTGATCCACTTCGCCGGACTGAAGAAAGCTTCCGTTTACCGTTGCGCCTCCTTCAACAAATATGGAAGTGATTCCTCGCTTCCCAAGCATTTTCAATACATCCGAAATGTCGATCGTTTTTTTATTCATTGACAAAATTGTAATGCCTTTTTCTTCGTATGGGTGTTTCGCTTCGGGCTTGACCTCATTTCCTGTTACAATCCAGGTTGGTGCCTTCCCGTCGCAAATCATATTGCTTTCAATCGGGGTAAGTAAATGGGTATCTAAAATAATGCGGATTGGGTTTTTTCCGCCGTTTGGGAGTCGAGTGGTGAGAGAGGGATTGTCTTTTAAAACCGTTCCAATGCCAACTAATATCGCATCATGCTCATGCCTATAGCGATGGACATCCAGCCGGGCCGCTTCTGACGTAATCCATTGGCTTTCCCCCGTTGACGTGGCTGTTTTTCCATCAAGGCTTGTAGCTGTTTTTAATGTGACAAACGGTTTTTTCGTTTTTATAAAGTGGTAAAATACTGCATTTAATTCGTCCGCACGGTCCTTCATTAAACCGAAGTCAACCTGGATGCCAGCTTCTTTCAGTCTTTGAATGCCTTTGCCGCTAACGAGCGGGTTTGGGTCGGTCGTTGCAATGACTGCGCGTTTTATTCCTCGTTCAATGACTAAATCGGCACATGGAGGGGTTTTCCCGAAATGACTGCACGGTTCCAGTGTTACATAGATTGTTGCTCCTTTCGCCTTGTCTCCTGCCATAGTTAAAGCATGGACTTCAGCATGAGGTTCTCCCGCCTTTAAATGGGCCCCCATACCGACAACCTGGCCATCTTTCACAACAATTGCCCCAACCAACGGATTCGGACTTGTTTGTCCCTTCGCACTTTCCGCCAGCTTGAGCGCTAGCTCCATAAACGTTTCATCTCTCATTTACTCACCTTCTTTCACTAAATAAAAATAACAACCCCGGAAGAACAACTACTCCCGGGGTTACTTAACAATAACAAAATAAACCTTTAACATTTCAATTTTTTAAAAGTTAAAAGCTCTCTCGTTCCTTCTCCCATCCAGACTATACTGTCGGCTCCGGAATTTCACCGAATCCACCATTCTAGAGATTGGAGATTAGAGATTGGAAGCTGGAAAAATCTAACGTCTCACTTCTCACATCTAGCTTCTAGAATGGGTCACGGGCTAAGAAGCGTTGCTTCATCACCGCCGGTTGGGAATTTCACCCGACCCCGAAGGAAAATACAATATTTAGTTATACACCACGTTTTCATTATAGCCTTATTTTTTCAATAAAACAAACGAATTCATATTTTTATCCTTCAAGGTGATATTAATAACGATGTTTTTTGTCAGGAGATGAAACGATGATACACGCTGAATGGCTTGCCATTGTTCGAAATAAAATGCTTTTGCTCTCAATCATTGCCGTGATCCTTATCCCTACTCTTTATTCCGGTTTGTTTGTCTGGGCCTTTTGGGACCCTTATGGAAAGATTAAACAGCTCCCTGTAGCAGTAGTCAATCTTGATCAGCCGATTCGCTATAAAGGAGAGACGATTTCAGCGGGGGATGATATTGTTGGTGAATTACGGAAAGACAAAAACGTAAAATGGAAGTTTGTCTCTAAGCAAAATGGAACTTATGGTCTAAGAAAAAATCGCTATTACGCGATGATTCAAATACCGAAAGATTTTTCAAAGGATGTCATCAGTGTCATCCAAAACAAGCCAAAGCGAGCAACGATTGAATATATCCCGAATACGGGCTATAACTTTGTCTCAACAAAAATAACGGACACCGCTTCTGAAAAATTAAGAGAAACCATTTCAGAAAATATTACAAAACATTATACGGATGTTTTATTTAAACAATTTGGCAACATTTCTAACGCTATTGATAAGGCAAGCAAAGGGGCAAATCATCTTAGTAGCGGATTGGACAATCTCTATACCAAGTCCAATCAACTGTTAAGCGGGTTAATAAGACAGCAATCTTCAATCAACGAATTAGCTTCGGGTGCATCTTTGCTTTATCAAAAAACGTCTGAACTGAGTAATGGACTGGTTCAATTTGAACGGAAACTCGATACAATATCAGCTGATGCAAGGAATTTAGCCCTATTTATCGATCAAAATTATCCAAAATTGCGGGCTGGTCTTACAGAGATTACGAATCGAATGGATCGAGTTACCTCTATAGTAAATCAATCAAGAAATCAAATGAATCAAATGAAATATACAACCGCTCGGCTGCAATCAGATTTAAAACAATATGCTGCCATGCATCCGGAAGCTACAAATGACCCAAATTTCCAAGCCTTGCTTACTCTTAGCCAAGATCTTGCCAATTCTATGACTGCTGCCGAGTTCACATCTATCGAAAACGAGCTTTCAACCATGGCGTCAAGGCTCCAAACATTTAAAACAAAACACGAAACGTTATTTTCTTCCGTTCAGCCGACTGTATCTGCCCAATTCAATACTTATTTAAATCAGTTTAGAAAAGCAGCAAGTGGAAGTATTGCCTTAAAAAGAGGCGCGAAGAAAATTTCGGAAGGGACGTCACAAGCAGCAAAAGGATGGCAAACGTTAATTCAATCGGTCACATTGTTGGCTACTGGAGAAAAGAAGCTGTTGGACGGTTCAAAAAACCTATCAAAAGGATTAGGGGATTTATCGAATGCAGTCGGAAAAGTAAAGGGTGCTAATAATGCCCGCAACGCCATGTTTGCGGCACCGGTTAAAATTAAACGTCAGGAATTAACGAAAGGGATTACTTACGGTGCGGGCTTTACCCCTTATTTTCTATCCCTCGGGCTTTTTGTCGGCCCTTTAATGTTAACGACCGTTTATTCATTAAAAGATCCGGCTTCCCGCCCTGCCTCCGGGCTTCAATGGTTTTTAGGCAAGTATTCTGTCTTGTTTGTCGTTTTATTAGGCCAATCATTAATATCCGCTTCATTTTTATTGCTCGCTTTTCATATGAAGGTGGCAAGCACGCCATTATTTTTATTGTTTAGCTTTATCGCGAGCATTTCTTTTTCAAGCTTGATTATGTTTCTTGCAACAGCTCTCGGAAATCCCGGAAGGTTTATTGCACTCATCGTGCTCATTTTGCAATTAACGACTAGCGGCGGTTCATATCCCGTTGAGTTGATTGCTCCAGCCCTTCAACCGCTTCATCGCTTTTTGCCAATGAGCTATGCGGTGGCCGGATTTCGGGATGTCATGTTCACCAGTGACTTTTCTGCGATGTGGCAACAGGCTGCTATTTTATCTGTTTATTTTATTGTCTCTCTTTTCTTGCTTATTGTTTTCTTTTCGTATAGCTTTAAAAAAATATATCGAAAGAAGGAAGCTTAATTTCGGCTTCCTTCTTTTATAACCAGGCAGCCAAGCAGTGATTGGCCCAAGCAAAAAAAGAAGGGCTCTATTCGAAAATAGAACCCTTCTTAAGTGAGAAGAAAGGGAGATACTGTTACAAAAACAATATGTCTGGGGTATTTCGGATATTGTCTTTGATAAACACCTCTTTCAAAGTAGTTCATTTAGGCTAACATCTTTAGATAGCGCAAGAGAACCATCTCCTTAAAAGTGCATATCCAGTATTCCTTTTTTCTCATGTGAAGAAGGTGGTGTCCCTCTTCACTATATATCATCTTCAATTTCAGCTTTTTTATACTCACTATTTTTGTTTTCATTTTCACCTGATTTTATAGGCTTCTTCCTATTCTGGCGTACTCCTCCATAACCTCTGGCGGTACCATGCTTCCGCCGGTTGCCCAAACGATATGGGTTGCATTCCTCATTTTCGTTTGCAAATCATTTTCTGCAACATATCGTTGCCCTTCGCTGTTCTTAAATAGCTGAATCGGCCCGTAGGCTCCTGCCAATGCGGAAGGCTCTAATGGAATTTGTTCTGCATCGATTAATGTGCTTAACAACTTATACAATTGATTATCATTTACTGTATAAATGCCTCTCAATAAATGTCGGACAGTCCGGCAAACAAATCCTGATGGTCTCCCTACCGCAAGACCATCCGCATCTGTTCGGTTATCTATCCCGAAATCTTGCACAGAAACATGGTCATAAAGCCCTGTCATTAGCCCGAGCAGCATACAAGGAGAGTGGGTTGGCTCAGCAAAAAAACAGTGAACATGCCCGCCATACATTTGTTTTAAACCGTAAGCAATTCCGCCGGGTCCTCCCCCTACTCCGCAAGGAAGATAGACAAACAATGGATGATCTTTATCTACCGTCACTTTTAATTCGTTAAGCTGCCGTTTTAGTCGGGGCGCCGCCACGGAATAACCGAGGAAAAGGTCTTTTGAGTTTTCATCATCGATAAAGTAACAGTTCGGATCTTTTTCCGCCTGCTTTCTTCCTTCCGCGACCGCCTTGCTGTAATCCTCTTCATATTCCACTACCCTTACGCCTTTACTTCGCAATAAATCTTTTTTCCACTGTTTCGCATCAGCCGACATATGGACGGTCACATGAAAGCCTAATTTGGCACTAATGATTCCGATGCTTAACCCCAAGTTACCTGTTGATCCAACGGCGATCGAATAATTGGAAAAGAAGCGCCGGAATCGATCGGTCGCTATGGCCGAGTAATTATCATCCGCCCTTAGAAGACCGTGTTCAATCGCTAACTGTTCCGCATGTTTTAAAACCTCATAAATACCGCCCCTCGCTTTAATCGAACCGGATATCGGCAGATGGCTGTCACATTTCAACCATAAATCCCCTTCTATTTTGACCTCATACATTTGCTCGATTTGCCGTTTCATTTTAGGGATTGGCTGAAGAGGAGACTCAATGATCCCATCCGTTTCTCTCGTTTCCGGAAAAGCCTCTGCTATGTATGGAGCGAACCGTTTTAACCGTTCCTCCGCTTCTTTCATTTCCCCTTCATTAACGGCGGGCCCTCCATCAGGATAGCCATACTTCGGATTTAGCCAGAAAACCTCCTTTGTTGACATGATATGATTTAGTTCCGGATGATCATTTTTCCATTCATTCAATGTTTTCCCATGGACAATATGTGTCTCCATTTACCTCTCCTCCTTTTCACCTTTTATTTCATTATGCCAATTTACATGTCATATTTGCCAATTTTTTCAGCATAAGTATTTACTTTGTTCGATTAACGTCATATGGTTGTATAGGGCTTTTCAAATTTAGGGAGGAGATAAGAATGCATTGGATCTATCTATGTTTAGCCATTCTTTTTGAAGTGGCGGGAACGATTAGTATGAAACTCTCAAACGGATTAACGAAGCCCATACCGAGTGCTTCCATGATCATTTTTTATCTTTCAAGCTTAAGTGTGTTAACACTCGCATTGAAAACGATTGAAATATCCGTCGCTTATGCCATCTGGTCGGGAATGGGCATCGTTCTCATTACGGCATTCGGGTTTTTGTACTTTCAAGAAAGCATCAGTTTCGTTAAAATCTTCGCGATTCTTCCTATTCTTATTGGAGTGGTCACCTTAAACATAAGCGGAAATGCCCACGGGGCTAGCGGAACAAAAGTGGAGAAAAGCAAATAAAAATCAAGCGGAAGCCCGTATCAGGACTTCCGCCTAAACCATTTATGACAAAACGCTTTGAATTTTTTCAATGGCCCAATCAAGCTCTTCTTTTGAAATGATGAGCGGTGGAGCGAAACGAATGACTGTATCATGTGTTTCTTTACATAATAGGCCTTTTTCTTTTAATTGCTCACAGTAAGGACGGGCGTCTTCATTTAATTCAACACCGATAAATAAGCCTTTTCCACGAACTTCTTTAATTGCCGGGTGAGTCAATTCTTTTAATTTCTCCTTGAAATACTCGCCTAACTCCAATGAACGTTCAGCTAATTTTTCTTCTTCTAATACTTCCAAAGCCGCAACGGAAACCGCACAAGCAAGCGGATTGCCTCCGAAAGTAGAACCGTGTGAACCAGGGTTAAATACGCCTAACACTTCTTTATTTGCCGCTACACAAGAAATCGGGAATACGCCACCGCCAAGTGCTTTTCCTAAAATGTACATATCCGGATGAACGTTATCCCAATCGCAGGCAAATGTTTTTCCAGAACGCCCGAGTCCTGCTTGAATTTCGTCTGCGATAAACAATACGTTATTTTCTTTACATACTTCAAAGGCATCCTTCAAGAAGCCTGCAGGCGGAATATTAATTCCAGCTTCACCTTGAATCGGCTCGATTAAGAAAGCTGCCGTATTCGGAGTAATAGCGTTTTTCAGTGCTTCAAGATCACCATATGGCACAAGTTTAATGCCAGGAACTAAAGGACCAAAACCACGTTTGTATTCCGGATCAGATGATAGTGATACAGCTCCTAATGTACGTCCGTGAAAGTTCCCTTCACATGCAATAATTTCAGCTTGATTCTCTTGGATACCTTTGACATCATAACCCCAACGGCGAGCGGCTTTAAGCGCTGTTTCAACCGCTTCAGCCCCCGTGTTCATTGGAAGAATCATATCTTTCTTCGTTAATTTTGATACTTTTTCATAAAAATCACCTAAGTTATCGCTGTGGAACGCACGAGACGTTAAGGTTACTTTATCCGCCTGGTCTTTTAATGCTTGAATAATTTTTGGATGTCTATGCCCCTGGTTCACAGCTGAATAAGCGCTCAGCATATCCATATATTTATTGCCTTCAGGGTCTTCTACCCAGACTCCTTCTGCTTTTGAAATAACTATTGGAAGTGGATGATAGTTTTTTGCACCATATTTTTCTGTTTGTTCGATAATCGATTGGGTATGTTGTTTCTCTATCGTTGACATCATAAATTCCTCCCGTCAAAAATTTTCATTCCACTAAAGATATAATGCAAGTTCCATGCCAACTATTAACGATGCGTGATTTCAACAGATTATTAATTTTCTGTGCAAATATTTTTGGCATATTGTTTTCTAATTTTGCACAAACTAACGCAAATTTTGTTTGCACTATTGTTTAATATGACGTAAAATTTTTTTAAAGTCGCTTTTAGAAAGGACTAACGAAATGAGTAACCAGGAAGAATTAGATGCTTTACGCAAGCTAAATTTGATTTATGAAAAAATCATTGAAGAAATTGACGCCGGAGTTCACGTGATCGACGCCTATGGAAAAACGATCATTTACAATAAAAAAATGACGGAAATCGAGGATATGGAACGTGAGGATGTCCTCGGCAAAAATGTGCTTGATGTTTTCATGTTTCAGGAAAACCAATACAGTACGCTCGTAAAAGCATTGCAAACAGGTGAAAGCAAACGGAACGAAAAACAATCCTATTTTAATAATAAAGGACAGGAAATTACAACGGTGAACAATACGTTCCCGATCATTACTAACGGACAAGTCATCGGGGCAATGGAAATCGCGAAAGATATCACAAAGCTTGCCCGCCTTATTCACGACAAAGCGCTTCATAAAGACGGAACCCGTTTTACGTTTGATAATATCATTGGAAAAAGCGAAACGTTTTCTGAAGTGATTGAACGGGCTAGACGGGCGACACGAACCTTTTCTTCGGTCCTTATCATTGGTGAAACAGGAACAGGGAAAGAATTATTTGCCCAGAGTATTCACAACGGCAGCGACCGCGCGTTAAAACCTTTTATTTCGCAAAACTGCGCCGCTTTGCCGGAAACATTAATCGAGAGCTTATTGTTCGGCACGAAAAAAGGGGCATTCACAGGTAGCACCGATCGTCCCGGCCTATTTGAGCAGGCGGAAGGCGGCACACTACTATTGGATGAGATCAATTCACTTAGCCCTTATTTACAGGCGAAATTGCTCCGGGCTCTCCAAGAAAAAACGATTCGCCGTGTCGGTGATACCGTCGACCGTGCAATTGATGTCCGGATTATTGCAACGATGAACGAAGATCCGGTCGATGCGATCGCAAATGACCGATTGCGGAAAGATCTTTATTATCGGCTCAGTGTTGTGTCGCTGTTCATTCCGCCATTGCGTGAAAGAAAAGAAGATATACCTGTTCTTATCCAACACTTCATTGATAAGTACAATCACCTGTTTCAAATGGATGTAAAGGGACTGGACAGTGAAGTATACGACGCTTTTCTTGAGTACAATTGGCCCGGGAATGTACGGGAACTCCAGCATATTATCGAAGGTGCAATGAACCTGGTAGTGAATGAAGAATATATTCAGTACGCCCATCTCCCTGTCCACCTCCGTCACAGGTGGCTTCACAAAGGGGAAGCACCCCTCCATTCCTCCTTGTCCGATATCGTTCATGAAGATGAGGAACAATCGATTAAACAATTAAAAGAGAAAATGGAGGAAGTTGAAAAATACTATATTCAACAAGCCTTGAAAGTTCATCATTACAACATTTCGCGGACAGCGAAAGCGCTTGGGATTAGCCGGCAAAGTTTGCAATACCGCCTACGGAAATTTCAAATCTCAGAAACGAAGCAATAACAGGGCAAAAAAGTCTTATTTTCAACCAGATCACTTTTATTATGCTTTGCTATCTATCGCCTTGTCATTTAAAATAAGAATGAAGAATGTTGATTATTATTGAATAGAAAGGATAAGAGAAAAGAATGAGCAAAGTACTTATTTTTGGACATAAAAATCCGGATACAGATACGATTTGTTCTGCTATCGCTTATGCAGATCTAAAAAACAAATTAGGGATGGAAGCCGAACCTGTACGTTTAGGCGCGGTAAACGGCGAAACGCAATACGCTTTAGACTATTTCCAAGCGGAAGCGCCACGTTTAGTAGAATCCGTTTCTAATGAAGCGAAAGAAGTTATTTTAGTGGATCATAACGAGCGCCAACAAAGTGCGGATGATATCGACCAAGTCCGTGTTCTCGAAGTCATCGACCACCACCGAATCGCAAACTTTGAAACAAGCGATCCTCTATATTACCGTGCTGAACCTGTCGGATGTACGGCAACAATTTTAAATAAATTATATAAAGAACATGGTGTCGCAATCGAAAAAAATATTGCCGGCTTAATGTTATCCGCGATTATTTCGGATTCTCTCCTTTTCAAATCGCCAACTTGTACGGAGCAAGATGTTGCTGCAGCACGTGAATTAGCGGCGATTGCCGGAGTGGAAATCGAAAGCTATGGTTTAGAGATGTTAAAAGCCGGAGCGAATCTGGCTGACAAATCCGTTAATGAGCTGATCTCACTTGATGCAAAAGAGTTTCAAATGGGCGAGCATAAAGTTGAAATCGCTCAAGTAAACGCCGTTGATTTGAACGATGTTCTTTCACGCAAGGCTGAAGTGGAAAAAGCCCTTTCCGATGTCATTGAAAAGAAAAACCTTGATCTATTTTTATTCGTTGTCACAGACATTTTAAACAGCGACTCCACAGCTATTGCTCTCGGTAGTGCCCAGGATGCGGTTGAGAAAGCGTTCAATGTTCAATTAGAAGATAATTCCGCTCTATTAAAAGGCGTTGTTTCACGCAAGAAGCAAATTGTTCCTGTATTAACAGATGCGATTTCCTAAAAACCTATAGGCCAGAGGTACCATCAAAAGACCTCTGGCTTTTTACATTGGCATACTCTCTCATTTTATAAATGCTTTTGATCGTTTATTTCCCTTTTAAAAATCCAGTACGAATATAAAATAGTTGATCCTGCTCCAATAATCACGATAATTGGAATAATTCCATTAATCCAATTAGCTGGTAAAAATCCGGCAGCGATAAAGATGATACCCATCAGAAAAAAGATTTTTCCGCCAAAGCGATGCGTCTTTTTCCAGACGACTTCATTACTTAATGTCCACGGTGTTCGTATGCCCATAAAAAAATTTGTTCTTACCGTAGGCATAAAATTACCTATAATGATAAATATGAAGCCAACAATATAGGTTCCGAGACTTGACATTGGAATGTTGTATCCTAATCCAGTCAATATAATCAAGACGTTCAAAATAAAAAAGATGAAGAATAAAGAATAGATGATAAAATGATATCCTCTTAAAAAATATTTATAGTTTTCCTTTTTCGGATCCATTTTCGGCAGGTAAGTGAGCCCCAAGTACAAAACGATTTGAATGGCGACCATAGACAGCATAGCCCCTATTTTTGTTTCATATCCATTGGCCTCCCCTTTGATCGCCCAATGAACCGGCACTTTTTCTGGAAGATGCGGAAGTGCTAACTGCCAAATGAGGATCGTTACTCCAATCAGAACAAGCGGAAAGATGTGTTTTTTCATTTCTATTCTTCCTTTCCATTCGTTTTTTGTGTGAAATGTATTGCCCAACTAATCAACTCTTGGAAAATAGTCGTGTTGAGTGAATAGATGACGAATTGCCCCTTTTTTACGTCATGGACAAGTTCAGCATTTTTTAAAATCTTCAAGTGCTGCGAAATACTGGGTTTCGTCATGTTAAAGTGTTCTGAGATTTCCCCTGCTGTTAAGTCTCGTTCTTTTAATAAATCTAAAATTTTTCGTCTTGTCGGATCAGATAATGCTTTAAATGTTTCATTCAATTTAACTTCCCCCATATGGGTAATTTAGTATTTAGTTATTTACTTAAATACTAAATTAAAAACAATAAAATGGCAATAGAAAAAGAGTGAAAAGTTCCAAACCTTTTCACCCTTTTTCTGCTCCATAATTCAAATAATAAATGGCAAGCTGTGTTCTGCCGCGCAACTCTAGCTTTTCAAGCATCCTCGTAATGTAGTTCCTTACCGTGCCCTCGCTAAGATAAAGCTCTTTTGCAATTTCCTTGTTGGACAGTCCCTCTGCGACAAGCTTTAACACATCCAGTTCTCTGCTTGTTAACTCGACATGAACATTCTTCTTCGGTTTTGTATCTGTCAGCATGCATGACAATTTCGAAGCGACTTCAGGATGCAATACCATGCTTCCCTTGTAGACCGTTTTGATGGTTTCGACAATCGCCTCACTCGACTGGTTTTTTAAAATATAGCCTGCGGCCCCATTTTTGAGCGCTTCTTTAATATAGTCGTCATCTTTAAATGTCGTTAATATAATTACCTTCGTCGCGGGCCACGATTCCTTTATTTTTTTCGTGCAAACGACGCCGTCCATATTCGGCATGCGAATATCCATTAATACAATGTCAGGCTGCTCGTTTTTGCAAAACGCCAGGGCTTCTTCTCCGTCCGCAGCCGTACCGACAACGTCCATCCCCTCTTCCAAATCTAAAATGAGCCGTAAGCTGTCCCTGATTAACGCATCATCATCAACGATTAGAATGCGCAAATATATCACCCTCTTTCTTTTCAATTGGAAGAATGCAGACCATCATAAACCCATTTTCGCCGCTGGCGGACAAACTTCCTCCTAGCATCTTCACACGTTCTTTCATTCCCCGCATTCCTAAGCCATCTACGATTTGAGCTGCACCAACGCCGTTGTCTTTAATATAAAGCCGGGCAAAGTGATCGTTTGTCGTAAGGTCGATCTCGATTAAGGAAGCATTCGAATACTTAAAGGCATTGGTAAGTGCTTCTTTAATGTTCGTTGTAATGACTTCCCAATGTGTTGGAGAAAGTATCGTCATATCCCCTTTATGGGTAAATGATACGTCACAAAACGTAAACGATTGGATGATGCGTTCAATTTGTTCAATACCGACAGCTTCTTTCGGTTTAATATTATGCACCGTCTCCCTGATCACCTCTAGCGTTGTCGATAAATCGCCAATCGTTTTTTCAAACAAGGCATTCGCCTTTTCTTCATTTTTCTCTTTTACCTTATAGGCGGCTTGAAGCTGCATGTAGATTCCTGCGATCTTATGCCCTATCGAATCGTGAATTTCGCTTGCGATCCGGTTGCGCTCCCGTAGCTCCGTCATATGGACAAGTTCCTGGCTGGAGCGGAGCAGCTGCTGCTTCGTGCTTTCTAATTCATAAATATACCTTCGTTCCTTATCGGATATGACTTTGAAATGAGCATCTTTTTCCTTCAATGTTACAATTAAATAAGAAACAAACACACATACAATAATATAAAAAAAGTAAAAAAGGAGCCCTTCATTTTTTAAGAGAAAAAAAGCGGGAACGACAGTCCCGATTAACAGTGCGTATCGTTTGCTCTCTACAATTTCGAACACAAAAAAGCCAAGGGCTGCCGTAAATAACGGCTCGATATAGACAGCCCCTGCAATCGCTACAATTTCAGCAAATATAATCATTTTGCCTTTTATATATTTTGCTTTCAGAACTTCTAAAATAAATAGAAGGAGGTAGAATCCCATCTCAATAGATGTCGGTATTCCTTTAAAGATCAAACAAAAAGCGACTAACGCAAGCAATAAAGCGCGATAAATGATAATTTCCATTCCAATCACCTTTTACAGGCACCTTTTTATTTCGCAATATCCTCCTTTTTCCACGAGGAAAGCAAGAAAAAGATTATCGCAAATCCTGCCAGTATACTTAATTCTAACATGACATGGCTTAAGCTGTTTCCGTACACTAATTTTTTCAGTGCCTTTAGTCCCCATGAGATGGGGATAAACTCCGCAATCTTTTGCAACACATCGGGCATAATGTCAATCGGCCAAAAACAGCCGCCAAGCATCGCAAACGGAGTACTGATTAAGATCGCAATTGCCTGTGCCTGTTTTGAATTTTTCGCCTGCGAACTGATTAAAATGCCAATAGAAATCGAAACGATAGAAAACACAAATAATACGATAAACACATTAAAGATGGAAGGTCCCAGATCTGCGTGAAAGATAAAGATCATTATTGCAAGTAAACATATAATTTGCATAAGAGAAATAAAGATATAACTTAGAATATGCTGGATATTGTAGCTTCTTAGTTTGAGTGGTGTTGTAAAGAAACGATGATACAATTTCTTGTCTTTATCTTGCAAGATTAACCGGGATGAAACATTAATCATCAAAAACAAGCTATAGACGACAAAGCCCAGGGCGCTGACGACATTTTGGCGGTTATCCTTCCCTATACTTTTCTCTTTCACTTGAAGATTTCCTTTTTCGTATTCCTTCATACCTTTATAAAATTTATCGGAATCCCCATCAGCAGCTTTACTTATCAGCTCGCTATTACGAAAATACGAATCAACATATGCTTTAACCCCGGCGGAAACATTGCTTTCCTTAACCTGATAACTTTTCACACTGATCGGCTTCCCCTTGATAAGGCTGTCTGTGAATCCTTTTGGAAGAATGATCACATATTCAGCATATCCTGAAATCAGCTGGTTTCGATAGTTTTTCTCATTAACGCTGACAAAATCAGCCTTTTTCTTTAAATTTTCCGCGAACTGTTTCGTAAAAGGGGATTTGTCTTGATCAATCAAGCCGACTTTCAGTTTTTGCGTGTCTGTTGAAGCCAGAATCAGCGCCATAAAGATAAGTGGAATGATCGTAATCGCCAAAAGCGCTCCTTTATTCCGTAATAGCCGCTTTATATTATTTTGAAAGATGACCATGTTGATACCTCCTTAAACCTACTAAGACGAGAATAAACGCAAAAATAAGTATTCCAATCAGAAATATAAAATTCGTTTGGATATCCGTTTGTCCGCCGTAAATTTTTTGGAAAATCATTTTCTGTGTCAATACATTTGGAAGCAACATTTGTATTTTCATCATTATCGGATTCGTTTCAAAAAATGGAATCCTGAAAAAGCCACCGGCGATAAATGTGACGACAGGAATGGCTAAGTCAAGTATATGATCCGCCGCATCCGGATTAAGAATGAGTGATAACGCCATCGCAATCAGAATCATCGTAAAGGCAAAAAGGAAACTGACTCCTAAAATAAACGGAAGATGGGATCCCAGGTTGACATGATATACATAACGGAAAACGATAAGAAGTACGGCAATTTGCAAGAAAACTGTAACTACCCCCGCCACCGCTTTACCGATGAAATGGTCAAAGGGCTTAATCGGCAATGATTTCATTCTCATTCCGATCGTTGAATAAATTTCCTGGCGAACCGTTTCTCTTCCAAAAACCGTGCTGTACATCAAAATCATGATCATCATCGTTATCGCATAATAGTCCATCGAAGTCGGTTTCTTGCCCTGAATGCTAAGCGTATGGTTATCAATCATACTTTCAGGATAAGAAGGGGCAAATTTAGCCGATATTGTTCTTGCCGCCTGATAGCTATTTACGCCACTCACATAACTATTGACGATTTCATGCACAACCGTCCCGTCAAACGCATGGTTGTCAATGATTTCAAGAGAGTGCTTTTGATTTGTCTGCACATCCTGAGAAAATCCTTTTGTGATGATGACAACCGCACCGATTTCCTCTTCTCTTAGCGCTTTTCTCGCTTTATCTTCAGAAGAAAACGCACGGATTTTCACGATCTTTTTCAACTCTTTGCTTTCAAAAAAGGAAACGAGCTGTTTGGCCATCGGTCCACGGTCTTTGTCTATAATGGCCGCTTTAATATGAAGTTTTTCCGTCGTCCGGTCCTGTCCTGCTCCCACTTTCCCTAATGCCGTTCCTAAAATGAGGGTTAAGAGAAGCGGAAAGGCGAGCAACAGAATAAAGCTCTTTCGATCACGAATAATTCGGAGCAGTTCATAATGCGCAACAGTTAAAATATTTTTCATCTACGCTTCCTCCCTCAAGGCTCTGCCCGTTAATGTCAAGAAGACATCTTCAAGCGTTGGAGTCGTAGTTGCAACGTTAGTGACTTTTACCCCTTCTTGAATAAAAAGTTCCAATATCTCATTCATTTGCGGCGACTCTGTCACAATCCGCAATGTCTCATTTTCTGCCGTAACTTCTTTAACAACTGGAAGCTTTTTTAATTTCTCAATCACCGCATAGTTCGGCGCTTCCATTGTAATGACGACAACATGCTCATTAATAATTAGTTTGGCAAGCTCATTCTTAGTGCCTTGTGCGATAATCCGCCCTTTATCGACAATTGCGATATTTGTACAAATAGCTGCAACCTCTTCCATGTAATGGGAGATATAAATAATCGTGCTGCCCATTTCATTTAGCTTTTTAACCGATTCTAAAATGTAATTTCTCGATTGCGGATCAATCCCGACTGTCGGCTCATCCATAATGATTAATTTCGGCTTATGAACAATTGCACAGGCAATGTTAAGGCGTCGCTTCATTCCTCCAGAAAATTTGCCTGGCTGCTTATCTTTCATATCATACAAACCGACAAACTCCAATGCCTCTTTCACGCCATTTTTTAGATCTTCGCCTTTTAATCCGTAAAGCCTCCCAAATAATGTAACATTTTCATCAGCCGTTAACTCTTCATAAAGTGCGATGTCCTGTGGAACGAGTCCTATATCTTCCTTAATCTCTAATTCATGTTGTTTTATTGATTTCCCTAGAAGTTTGATTTCCCCACTGTCATACTTCGTTAAGCCGAGCATCGTATGAACGAGTGTCGATTTCCCTGCCCCATTCGGCCCGAGTAAACCGAATACTTCGCCCTCTTTAACCGCCAGCGTCATATGATCAAGTGCCAAAAAGTCTTTGTACCGTTTTACCAGGTTTGAAACCTCAATTATCATTTCTATTTCCTCCCTCTAGTTTCTGGTTTTATCTTACCAATTTCCTTTTCTTTCTAATAGTGAATTTCCGCTAAACTGAACATGACAAATGTCACATAGAATTTGTCATAAAAAAAAGATGGTGAAGCACCATCTTTTTAATTCATTTAATTTTTTCGAATTCAGGCTTCATTTTAACAATAAATAGGATAGCAAACACGGCGATAACCGCCAGAAATCCTTCGATCGGCCAAATACTTTTGATTAATCCCGCTTGATAAAATGCGGCCAGGAAATCAATTCCGGCATGAACGAGAATGGCATAGATGACAAACTTGAACTGACTCTTTCTAATCCCGTACAAAACAAGCAGGGAAAACGCCAATTGCAGGGCAATCGCAAACATTCGTTCAATTCCTCCTGCCGCAAACATCGAAAATCCCTGGTGGATAAATTGATCCTTTATAAGGTTAATGTGTTCCTGTGAATACCCGCCACCTAACAATTTATCCAGCTTCCCTGAATTAATAAGCGATGCCATAATTAATGAGTTGACACCGCCAAGCACGCCGATCAGTATCGCTTCGATTCCGCCATGACCTAAACCGAGTGACAATCCGTCTTTATATTCCCGGTTTTTCTTTAATAGCCATTTAAAGGCGAGAAACCGCCCCATTTCTTCAAAAACACCAGCAGCAAGCCCTCCGTAAAGAGCAAAACAATACGGATTTGCCGTCCATTTTAACTCCGTTCCACTCGGGGCAAGCACTATGTAATGAAGAATTTTTTCGAGAATTTGTGAGAAAAGGATAAAGACAAGCACCCCCACACCGAACGACTTCCAGGATAGCATCTTTTTCTTTTTGAAAACAATGATTAAAATAATGGGTAGTAAGAGAGCGATCGCCATTTGAAAAACGATACCGCTCATTACACTGTTTGGTATCATACGTAAGTTTCCTCCTTTATGATGATAAAAATAACGGGATGATAATAGCGGGAACGAGAATCATAAAAAGAATCAGCCAGCTTAGCGGTCTCGCAAAATTTAATGTCCATCCGATTCCGAACCGTTTCTCCATCCAAACGGCCGGGTCATCCGGGTTAAAATAAAATATTCCTAACTTCCAATGGCGATCATCTTCCCGGTTTATACTCCTATTTTCCTGTCCTTTCGAAATTTTCACGCGACTGCCTCCTTGTCCCGTGGTGAACGAAAGAATAATAGCAGCGAGTAAAATTCCGCAGACAGCAACGATTGGTACAATGATCAATACGATAGGATTGATTGTTACAATAAACGATAATTGTATCAAGAAAAATAGAAGGACGATAACCGTTCCTGTTACAAAATTAAAGAAGGACCATCTCCAGCGAAATATCAAGTTTTGCTTGATGGAGGTCTCTGGGTCAGCCGGATTAATTTGTTGCTTTGCTTTTACAATGGTCGAATTCAAGTAAGTAAATAAAATGGTTAAATAAAATTGAATGGCTGGCAGCATTAAGACCGATCGATAAGATTTATGTCCCCAGCTTGTCACATGCCCGCTAAAGTCATATTTAAGCGGCATTTTTTCCGGTATTTGCTTATAAAAGGTCATGCTCATAAACAAAGTTGCAAGTGAAATCATGAAAGGTACTAGAAACCATGCATTTGAAACAGCTAATTTTTGACTTCGAAATTTCGAATCAATGACCAATTTTTGCGGTCGTGATTGATCCCACTTTTTCTCCGCCTTCATTTTTTTCATATGAAGATGAAAGACATAATAAATGAGGAAAGAACCGATTAAAAAAAGAGTAATCATGCCGGGAAAAAGCAGCTCTTGTTTTCGTGCACCTATTAATAAAAGAACAATGCTTATAACGAGCGCGAACAGCCCCGTAACATAGGCGTACTTCTTTCTCAGTCCCGCAAGTTCACGGAGTTGGTAGACTTCCTCCGGTATGGACACTCCAAAGCTTTCCGTCTTCCTTGTCAAATACGGTATAAAAATAATCAACACTGCAATGGGCAAAAATGTAATAAAAAAAATCATCCACCCCAAAGCTTCCATCTTCCTCTTCCCACCTTTTTTATCTAAATTTCTTAAATTGTTCCCTGCATAACTGGATAAATCGTTCCTCATCCATATCCCGGCAAATGGCATCGACGATAAGCGGCTCAAGGTCGCCTTTTAACTTCTCTACATAAACCTCATCCGCTTTCGGCACTCCTTCTGGATTAATGACCACCCCTTTTTGCCGGTGAATAAAAACGTATCCTTCCTGCTTTAATAATTGGTAAGCTTTATTCACCGTATGGAGGTTAATCCCCAGGTCGGCAGCAAGGGACCGGACGGAGGGCAATGCTTCCCCGGGGACAAGTTCTTTCAAGGCAATCCCTTTCTTAATCGTTTGGACGAGCTGAGTATAAATCGGTATCTCCGACTGTAAATCGAGATCGATGATCATTGTTTTTCCCTTCTTCACTTAGTTATAACTGTTATATATATAATATAACAAATGGATAAAAAATGCACAAAAAATATCAAGGGTGTTCCAACGTGTTTTGGAACACCCTCTGAACCTACAAATATTTCCGATGCACGCTCTTTCCGTCATACGTAAAGAGAACGCCTTTTTCCTCAATGATCGTCTCCAAATGAACCGGTCTGCCCCAGAGCTGGCAAATATACGGCAGTACTTTTTCCAAATATTTGATATCAAGCTCGATTCCTTCATACCAATGTTTAAGATAAAGTTCTCCGTTTTTTAAATAGTCTCCATCATTTACGGTAATATACGGAAAGCCGCCGTTAATTCGCATATTTATCAGCTGGTCGCGAACTTCCTCCCAATCTTTATCCGTAATTTTATAATCCTTGCCCTGCTTTTGGAAAACATACATATCTTCTCTCTTGCACAAGTCTTTCGTTAAATAATTACGAATAAAGGAAGTATCGGACTCAATTTCCCTGACCTCAAATATTTTCTCCCTACCACTTCCCGGATTAACCCCTTGTTTTTTTAATTCTTCATCAGGATTGTTGTAGCGCTCCTCTATGTCTTCAAAAATTTTAAGCCCGAGATAATAAGGATTAATACCCGTACGCGAAGGTTGGACGACGCCCGCGTTTAGTTTCGCAAATTCAATCGTTTCATCCGCCGTTAAATCCATTTCCCGCAGAATGCGCGCATGCCAGTAAGATGCCCAGCCTTCATTCATGATTTTCGTTTCAAGCTGCGGCCAAAAATAAAGCATTTCTTCTCTCATCATCGACAGAATATCGCGCTGCCATTCTTCCAATTCACGGCTGTACTCCTCGATAAACAGTAATAAATCTTTTTCAGGATGAGGAGGAAACGACTTTTTCTTTTTCTTAGGCTTTTCTTCTTTCAGCGGTTTATCAATGTCCCAGAGATCATCATAAGGCGTTTCTTTTTTTACCGAAACTTCCTCTTCTTCTTCCTCTAGAACATAATTCAATTTTTTCCTTAAAATCGATGGATCAATATGCTCCTGGATCGCTAAAACCGCATCAAGGAACTTCTCAACTTCTTTTTTTCCGTGAATCAATTCATAGTGGGAAATCCGTTCTGCCGTTGCCGTCATGCTTTCAACCATATCCCGTCTCGTATTGGAGAAGCGTACGTTGTTCTTAAAAAAGTCACAGTGAGCCAAAACGTGCGCAATAATCAGCTTGTTTTGAATCAGCGAATTGGTATCAAGCAAAAACGCATAGCATGGGTTGGAGTTAATGACGAGTTCGTATATTTTGCTTAATCCGAGGTCATATTGAAGCTTCATTTTATGAAATTGTTTTCCAAAGCTCCAATGAGAAAACCGTGTCGGCATTCCATAGGCCCCAAAAGTATAAATGATATCGGCAGGGCATATTTCATAACGCATCGGGTAAAAATCAAGCCCAAACCCTACTGCGATTTCAGTAATTTCGGCAATCGCCTTTTCCAGTTCTTTATTTTGTAGATCCCAATCCATTCATTTCCCCTCCCTTTATTCAATTTATGAACAAGGTGTAGAATTAATGAGATTTACTTCTCCCCAAAAAACAAAATTTTTTGTAAAATGCAACTATATCACTTTTATAAGGAGAAAGATGCATATGATTACTTTAAGAGAAGGCAAAGAAGAAGATGTTCCCGCAATTTTAAAGATCTATAATTACTTCATCGTCCATTCCAATGCGACATTTGACCTGGATCCTAAGAGCTTAAAAGAACGGAAGGAATGGTTTTCCCATTATGGGGGCAAATATCCGTTAATCGTCGCAGAAAACAATGGAGAGGTCATTGGTTATTGCTGTTTATCACCATTTCGTTCAAAACCGGCCTATTCGAATTCCGTCGAAGTTTCGATTTATATCGCGAATAACCAACAAGGAAAAGGTGTGGGAAAACTGCTCTTATCAGATATTATTAAACGGGCCCGTGAAATCGGCCACCATACAATCATTGCCGGGATTTCGGATGACACGGGAAGAAGCGCCGGCCTGCATCAACGAATGGGATTCGAATTCGTCGGCCGTTTTAAAGAAGTCGGATATAAATTTGGCCAGTGGCAAGATGTTTCTTTTTATCAGCTGTTGCTAAAATAATAAAAAAAGCTCAACGCTTTATGCGCGAGCTTTTTTCATATTAAGAGGCTTGTTTAATTTCTTGAAGGTATTGCTCACCTTTAGCTGCATCGTATTGTTTTTCCCATTTCGACATAACGACGGCTGCCAAAGAGTTGCCGACCACGTTAACGACTGTTCTCATCATATCCAATATACGATCGATCCCGGCAATAAATGCCAGGCCTTCAGCAGGTATTCCTACTGATCCAAGCGTTGCAAGAAGCACGACGAACGATACGCCCGGCACACCTGCAATCCCTTTTGACGTAACCATAAGAACGAGCACTAACGTGATTTGTGTAGGAATCGATAAATGGATGCCATACATTTGCGCGATAAATAACGCGGCGATTGCTTGATAAAGTGTTGAACCATCAAGGTTGAACGAATATCCTGTCGGGATAACGAACGAAGTAATCGCTTTCGGACATCCGAACTTCTCCATTTTCTCCATAATTTTCGGAAGAACTGTTTCTGAACTTGACGTTGAATACGCTAAAATAAGCTCGTCCTTTAAAACACGCAAGAAATGGAAAATGTTTACCCCGGCAAGTTTTGCTACGAAACCGAGAACAATAACAATAAAGAAAATCATTGCAGCATATACTAATATCACCAGTTTACTTAATGGAACGAGCGATGATAACCCGAACTTAGAAACCGTTACGCCTATTAACGCAAATACGCCAAATGGAGCGAACTTCATCACCAGGTTAGTTACATAAAACATCGCGTCAGCCGTACCCTGGAAGAACTTCAATACCGGCTTCCCTCTTTCTCCGACCGCTGCTACACCTAAACCGAAAATAACGGAGAAGAAAATGATAGGAAGCATATCACCTTTTGCAAGTGAATCAAACAGATTGCTAGGGACGATATTGACAAACGTATCAATCATGCTATGGTGCTGAACGCTTTTTTCTGTTTCAACATAGGACGAAATATCCGTCTTCTGAAGCGTTTTCATATCCACGCCAGTTCCTGGATGGAATATATTTGCCAATAACAATCCGATTATAATTGCAAACGTTGTGATAATTTCAAAATAAATAATTGTTTTTCCGCCTAATTTACCCAACTTCTTTATATCACCGACACCGGCAACACCGACAATGATACTTGAAATAACGATCGGAATTACGATCATTTTAATTAAACGGAGAAATATATCGCCAATCGGTTGTAAGTAAGTAGCCACTTTAGGATTTTCGAAGAATATTGCCCCAACGATAATCCCCAATATAAGCCCGATTAAGATTTGCCAAGCAAGTCCTATTCTTTTCATTCAATCACCTCTCACAAAAATTGCTATTCTAGTTGAACTATACTATTATTTTAGTATTTTAGTAAAAAGGTTGTCAAAGACAAAAATTTCATATTACCACTTTTAAAAGCAAAATAAAATGCTTATTTTCCCCTAAATTACAATAAAAATCGACAATTTTCTTCATTTTCATCAAAATAAATTTGTTATTTTCTGATAATACAGAATTTAAAATGAGTTTTTTTAAAATTTATATAAAAAGCTTGATGATAACATGGTACGATAAATTAGCCTTAATAGACCGAAGCCGTTTGAAAAACTTGGAACTATTGCTGCAAAATCGGGGTGATATTAACCATTCCCACTTTGTTTGTTACATGATGCGGCCTTTATCGTTGGCTAAAGATTTATTTATGCTATAGAGAAAAAACAGCCCTCCAACGAAATGGAAGGGCTTTTCACTGTCTACGTTCTTTAAATCGGGAAAAGAGCAATGATTTCACAAATACGAATGATCGCACGTTCATTACAACCGTTTACCCGAATTTGAACAATGATAATGTCCCTGCCGACCATCACTAATCTTCCACGAAATACTTGTCTCTCTGTATCGACCTGGACACGCTCGTTAATTAATCTTCTGGCTTCGCGTCTAAATGTATCGCAATGGCCAAACGCGTTGCCGCCTACTCCGCCGCATCCGCAGCCTCCGCCAAAAAAACCCATACTATTTGCTCCTTTCTTCATCGATTTTCACCAAACCGATGGTACTAATAGTTAATGCATGTTCACAGTACTTTGAAAGGGACAAACAGTCTGGTTCAAACGCTGATATTTTTATTAAATCAAAAAAAGAAGCTAGACTTACTAGCTTCTTAAACCTAAAACGTCTGCTCTTTTTCCATTCTGACAAGAGAATCGCCTTTGACTTCCGGAGTATAAATGTCCGAACTCTCCTTACTTTGCTCTTCTTTATGAACTTGAATTCTTTTCACCTGATGCCCATCGATTTCAAGCACTTCGAATTGGAGGCCGGCAAACGAAATAATTTCTCCTTCTTTTACCTCAGGATTTTGAGATAAAATCCATCCACCGATCGTATCTAAATCCGAATCATCAATTTCAATTCCGTATAGATCATTGACTTCGGAAATTAGAACTTTTCCATCAAGAATGGTTTGTTTTGGCCCTACTTTTAAAATCATAGGTGTTTCATCAGTGTCAAACTCATCGCGGATCTCGCCGACGATTTCCTCTAATATATCCTCTACCGTGACAATTCCTGCCGTCCCGCCATATTCGTCCATCAAGACAGCCATATGGGCTTGTTCTTTTTGCAATTTAACAAGCATTTCCTGAATCGGCATAGTTTCAATGACACTAAGCAACGGGCGCAGATAGCTTTTAAATGGCTTTTTCACCCCTGCCATCAAGTCATAAAAGATTTCTTTGACATTGACCATCCCGATAATATGGTCTTTATCTTCCTCAACAACTGGATAGCGGGTATATTTCTCGGACGTAATAATTTCAAGATTTTCTTCAAACGATTTATTTAAATATAGACATGTCATTTCCGTTCTTGGCACCATAATTTCTTTCGCGATGCGGTCATCAAATTCAAACACTTTGTTTACATAACGGTATTCAGATTGATTGATTTCTCCGCTTTTAAAGCTTTCGGACAAGATCAGTCTGAGTTCTTCTTCCGTATGAGCCATTTCGTGCTCAGGTGCCGCTTTTAAGCCAAAAACCCTGGTCACTAAACGGGCGCTCCCGTTTAACAACCAAATAAAAGGATACATTACTTTATTGAAGAAAATAAGCGGCTTAGCGAGCATGAGGCTTATTTGTTCCGCTTTGTGGATCGCAATGGTTTTCGGCGCTAGCTCTCCTAACACAACATGTAAAAATGTAATTGTTGAGAATGCAAGTATAAACGAAAGAGTTGAAGAAACTGTTTCGTTCAAGTTCAAATAGTTAAATAATGGGTGAAGCAAATGATCAACCGTGTCTTCACCTAACCAGCCAAGAACTAACGAAGTCATCGTAATTCCTAGTTGAATTGCTGATAAATAACCATCTAAGTTAGAAAGAACTTTCCGGACGGATAGGGCTTTCCCGTTTCCCTCCTCTATAAGTTGATCAATTCTCGTTCTCCTTACCTTTACAATGGCAAATTCCGCCGCTACGAAAAAAGCGGTTAAAAGAATCAGAAATGCGACTAAGAATAAACTAAATATGTCCAAATAGACTGCTTTACTCCTTTAAGGTCTTCGTTAAAGGAATAAAGTTGACACCTCCTGTAATGTCTTATAATGAATGAAACACATTATATTAATTTTACAGAATAAATGAACACATCGTCAATTTTTTAGAACTAAAAACGCAGCCTCCGGGTTGGATGGCTGCATTTTCGATTATTTTGCAGTTGAATTTATTCGTTCTTCAACCATTTCCATCACTTCAGCTTTTAAGGATTCTAATGACTTTTCGCTTTCCTTAAGGGAAGAAGTGCAAACTCCAAAATAAAATTTTACTTTTGGCTCAGTACCTGATGGACGTAAACAGAACCATGATTGGTCGTCCAGCATATATTTCAGTACATTAGACGCCGGCAGCTGAATTTCTTCTTCTTTTTTCGTCTGAAGCAATGTCTTGATCCTTTCTTTGTAATCTTCAACATAAAGAACAGTTTTCCCGGCCACTTTAAGCGGTGGTTCAGAACGGAAACTTGACATAATTTGATCGATTTGTTCTGCTCCTGCTTTTCCTTTTAAGGTCATCGACTCTAGCCCTTCCAAATAACATCCGTATTTTCCATAAAGCTCAAGGAGGCCCTCATATAGATTTTTCCCTTGCAATTTATAATAAGCGGCCATTTCTGCAGCGAGAAGACATGCTTGAACAGCATCTTTATCACGGACAAAATCACCAACTAAATAGCCATAGCTTTCTTCGTAGCCGAATTGAAAAATATGCTCTCCTGTTTTTTCAAATTCTTTTATTTTTTCACCAATAAATTTAAAGCCTGTTAATGTATCTATTGTTGTCAAACCATAATGATCAGCAATTGCCCGGCCAAATTCCGAGGTTACAATCGTTTTTAAGACGACCCCTTTTTTGTTAAGTTTTCCTTGCTTTGCTTTTTGAGACAATAGATACTCCAGCATCAGCGCTCCAGTTTGATTTCCAGTTAAAACAACATATTCTCCTTGCAAATTTTTCACAGCCACTCCTACCCTGTCAGCATCGGGGTCTGTCGCGAGAAGAATGTCTGCATCTGCCTTTTTTCCATAACGAATAGCCCATTCAAATGCAGCGTGTTCTTCCGGATTTGGATATTTTACAGTTGAGAAATCTGGATCCGGCTCCGCCTGTTCTTTAACTATCGTAACATTCGTAAAACCGATAGCCTTTAATCCTTCCTCTACTGGCGCTTTAGCCGTCCCGTGCAATGGCGTAAATACAATTTTCAAATCATTCATCTCGTTAATGACACTTGGATTTACAGTGATCGTCTTTAACTGGTCTATATAAGCTTTGTCAATTTCTTCACCAACCATTTGAATGAGACCTGCATTTTTATATTCTTCTTCAGATTGAACAACAATCGCCAGTTCATTTTCAATTTCATTTACCTTTTGAATTACATGATTGGCTTCTTTTGGAGGGAGTTGTCCCCCATCCGGGCCGTAAACTTTGTAACCATTATATTCCGGAGGGTTGTGGCTTGCTGTAATCACAATGCCGCCAAAAGCTTTTAAATACCGGACCGCAAATGAAAGCTCCGGTGTGGGACGTAATCCATCAAATACATATGTATGAACACCTTTTGAGGCGAGCGTTTTCGCTGCCTCCATTGCAAATTCGGGTGAATAGTGCCGCGAGTCATAAGCAATGACGATCCCTCGATTTGCGGCCTTTTCTCCCTGTTCTTTTATGTACTCGGCAAATCCTGCGGACGCTTTTCGGATCGTATAAATATTCATGCGGTTTGTTCCCGGTCCAATTTCCCCTCTCATGCCGCCTGTTCCAAATTCTAAATTTTTATAAAAACAATCTTCTAATATAGCAGAATTTCCTTCTATTTGTTCTAACTCTAAACGTAGTTTCGGCTCCAATTGAGGGTCATTGATCCATTTTTCATATGTTGTTTTCCAATCCATTTACATACCTCGCTTTCACAATTCATGATGGCCTATTTTTATTTATTCTGTCAGTTAGCGATTATTCCCTGCCTATGTTCCCTTTTTATGAAAAGATTAAGTCGACAATTACTAATAAAATGTAACAATCCATGTCGCTATTTCCCGGAAAATATCGAAATCAAAACGACAGGACCTTTATCCTGTCGTCTTTAAGGCATGCTTTTCTTTTTTTGAATAACTTCATAAAGGTCCGTTCGGCGATCTCGAAGGGGTCTCACACTTCCTGTTTTTCGTTGCCGACGAAGTATTTCGAGATCAACATCACCGACAACAACTGTTTCGATGTTCGGATGGCATTCGCCGACAATGCCATCGCGCGGAAATGCAAAATCAGATGGCGTGAAAATGCCGGATTGAGCATATTGAATATCCATATTTTCTACCTGGGTCAAGTTCCCTACTGTACCTGAAATAACAGTATAAACCTCATTTTCTACCGCACGGGCTTGAGAACAATACCTCACTCGTAAATAGCCCTGGCGATCCTCTGTACAGAACGGAGTGAAAATAATATTTGCCCCTTGATTGGTGACAATTCGGGCAAGCTCAGGGAACTCAATATCATAACAAATGAGAATGGCGATTTTTCCGCAATCCGTGTCAAACACATTTACTTCATTTCCAGGTGTAATCCCCCACCATTTCCTTTCATTTGGTGTAATGTGAAGTTTATATTGTTTTTCAATTGTACCGTCACGGCGGAAAAGATAAGCTACATTGTAAATATTGCCTTCTTCTTCAACGAAATGGGAACCTCCGATAATATTGACATTATAACGGACCGCAAGTGTCGTAAACAATTCAATGTATTGCTCTGTAAATTCCGCCAGTTTTCGAATCGCCTGACTCGGACTCTTTTCTTCAACGAAAGACATTAGCTGGGTCGTTAATAGTTCCGGAAACACGGCGAAATCAGAGCCTTGATCGGAGGCGACGTCTGCATAATATTCCACCTGGGTTGCGAAATCTTCAAATGATTCGATCGTCTTCATCATGTATTGAATAGTTGTAATTCGTACCGGTTCGCTCGTTTTAAAATGGCGTTTTGTGTTGCTCGGATGATAATCGATATTGTTCCATTCCATCAAGGTTGCATACGTATTAGATTGTTTGTCATCAGGTAAGTAATGCCGATTGATACGCATCACTGTAAAGCCATTCATTAATTGAAACGTTAAGACCGGATCATAAATATTGTGCCTGACCACTTCTTTTACATATTCTCTCGGTGTCATTTCTTTCGCGTATTTATGGTAATTTGGAATCCGGCCCCCGATAATGATGCTTTTTAAATTAAGTTCTTCGGCCAATTCTTTCCGTGCTTCATACAGCCGTTTCCCAATTTTCATTCGGCGGAAATCCGGGTGGACCATCACTTCAATTCCGTATAAATTGTACCCTTCAGGATTGTGATTCGTAATATAGCCTTCATCCGTAATTTCATCCCATGTATGCTGATCATCATATTCATCAAAATTGACAATTAAACTTGAACAGCTGCCGATGATTTTTCCTTCAAATGTGACGCAAAATTGCCCTTCAGGGAATATGCGGAGATGACTTTCTAGCTGCTCCCTCTTCCATGGATCCATATTCGGAAAACAAAGCTTTTGCAGCTCTAATATTTCATCAATGTCTTCTCGTTTAATGTTTCGCAACTCCACTTTTTTTTCAAATTTTGATACGTCTAGTTCACTCATTTATTTCACTTCCTACTTTACTGATTAATGTTTTTTACCCTAATAGCAGTAGGATTAAACCGTTAGCAAAGCATCAGGAAAACTTTTCGATCAACTCATTGAGCTGCATTTCCGCCATCGATTCCATTTGGTGATCCACATCGCCAAATGCTAATCCTTTCGTTATTTCATTTGGGATAACTACACAATAAAGCCCTGCACGTTTTGCGGCCAGAGAGCCATTAGCAGAATCTTCAAAGGCAATTGCCTCTTGCGGCTTGACGCCGAGACATTTTACCGCTTCAAGATAAAGGGCCGGATCAGGCTTAACGTTCTCGACATCATCCGCCGTTTTGATACACTCGAAATACGAAATTAAATTTAGCTTCGTTAAGTGTTCGGTAACCCATTTCCTCGTAGAGCTTGATGCAAGTGCAATTTTTAACCCAAGTTCTTTTGCCGCCTTTAAATAATCCTCAACCCCTGGAAGAGGTTGTTCATTTTCCAATAACTCAAGAGCCCTCGTCCGATGCTTTATGCGAAGATCATCCCGATCAACGGATCGCATGATTTGCCCTTCTAAATAGTCAAATGGATCAAAAGAATCTTTCGTTCCAATGCAAGTTTGCCACAATTCGAGCGGAAGCTTGCAATTATGCTGTTCGAAAATTTCTTCAATGGCTTGAAAAATTTTTGTTTCAGTATCTACGATTAAACCGTCAAAATCAAAAACAAGTGCTTTGATCATCTTTTCCACCCCTTTATCATTTCCTCTATTTTGCAATGAGGAGTAGAAATTATCAAGCGGTGACTTTGTCGATACGAAGGCCTTTATCGAAACCCGTTTGTTTTAAACGTAATCGTTTTTCCGTCGCTAATGGCGATTACGGCACCCAGCTGATCTGTACGATAGACCGTCATTCCTTGATTCATTAGCCGGTGAAGGACTCTTTTGGAAGGAAAATGATAAGGATTGTTTTTGCCAACTGAAATAATGGCTGTTTTGGCATGGACGGACTTTAAAAACGCTTCCGTCGTTCCCGTATTTGCGCCATGATGCCCGATTTTTATTACATCAGCACGGAGCTTCTTCTTCGATTGAATGAGTTCTTTTTCCGCATCTATTCCCGCATCTGCCATTAATAAAAATGAATTTTTTCCGTGAGTGATTTTTATGACGGCCGAATAATCGTTAATGTAGCGGTAATAAGATGATTTTGGCCCGAGCATGTCCACTTTAACGGAAAAGCCTAATCGAAAATTCACTCCCGCCTTTGCTCGTTCAACGGGAATGTTTTTTTCATTAATCGCTCTAAAAAGTTCATGGTAATAGTCGGTATCATACGGAAGGTTTGGCATATAAATTTCGGTTACAGGAAAGGCGCGAATGACGGCCGCCATCGATCCAATATGATCATGATGGGGATGTGTGGCGACAAGTACATCGATTTTTTTTACCCCTTCTTTTTGCAAATAACGAATGATTTCCTCCCCATCTTTTTCATCCCCAGAATCAACGAGCATCGTTTTCCCATTTGGGCTTTGGACAAGAATGCAATCAGCCTGACCGACATCGATCACATGAATTTTCAACGGTTCAAACCATGCGCCGTGAACCGGTTGCGGTAAAATGATTAACAAATAAAATGAAATGATGAAAAAAATGATAGGACGTTTCAACACGATACTCCTCTCTTCGATTAGGCTATTAGTGTATGTCATTTTGCAAAAATTAAATCCGATATCCAGTACTGGATATCGGATTTGATGAACGCTAGACAACCGCTTCTTCTTTTTTAAAAAAGCTTTTCAAGGAATGATAAACATCGGCTTTTTCTTTTAAAATATAATAATAAAACTTCGGATCATTGATGTTTTTATAAACGCTCATTAATGTGGAATGGCGATTGTAGGCATTAACTTCTCCGTAACCAAACATATTGGAGTACTCCATTATTTCTTTCACGAGCTTTACACATCTGGCGTTATCGCTTGTTAAATTATCGCCATCTGAAAAATGGAAAGGATAAATATTATAACGGACGGGATTATATTTGGTTTCAATCAGTTCTAAAGCCTTTCGATATGCGGATGAACAAATTGTTCCCCCACTTTCCCCTTTTGAAAAGAAGTCTTCCTCTGATACAACTTTCGCTTCCGTATGGTGGGCAATAAATTCAATTTCAACTGTTTCATATTTCGATCGTAAAAAGCGCGTCATCCAGAAAAAGAAGCTTCTGGCCATATACTTTTCCCAAATGCCCATTGATCCGGAAGTATCCATCATCGCAAGCACAACAGCTTTGGATTCTGGTTTAATCACTTCATTCCATGTTTTAAAGCGAAGGTCATCATTATAAATAGGGCTGATTCCTGGCCTTCCTTCAAGTGCATTTCGTTTGAACGCAGTTAAAATGGTACGCTTTTTATCAACATTTCCCATTAATCCTGTTTTTCGAATATCGTTAAATTCAATTTTTTCAATGAAATTATCATCCGGTTCTTTTTGTTTTAAGTTGGGCAACTCCAGCTCTTTAAAGAGGAATTCCTCCAGCTCCGCAATGGAAACTTCCGCTTCAGTATAATCGGTTCCCGGTTTATCGCCCGGCTGGCCTTTCCCTTTACCTGAACCTGCTTGAGATGAACTTGAATCACGTGCAACGACATCTCCCACTTGGCTGTCACCATCACCCTGGCCTACATGTTTGTTTTTGTCATAGTTATAGCGAATTTTGTATTCGTCTAATGAACGGATAGGAATTTTAATGACGTCGCGTCCATTGGATAAAATAATATTTTCTTCACTAATAAGATCCGGTAAGTTATTTTTGATGGCTTCCTGTACTTTTTCCATATGCCTTTGATGATCCTGGTAACCTTTTCGGTGGAGGGACCAGTTTTCTTGGGAGACTACAAAGTTATTTTTTGCTTGCTCACTCATCGTTTTCCCCCCTCTAATTTAGTCGTGTATGTTACTCTATTTGAAAGTTTTTTCGTTATGTCATTTCTCAACCCCTTTAACCGTTTAGCAAAAGGGTTGGTTACTTTATCCTATGCTAGATATGAGGAGAATTGCTAATTAAATTTAGTAATATTTTAAAAGTAAAAAGCCCTTTTTCTTAAGAAAAAGGGCTTCTTCATATTTCGCTTATTTCTCTTTGTCATGTTGAACTGGATCCGGTGTTTTCCCCTGTTTTTCCAGTTCTTTATTTGTTGACATATGGTCCATCACTTTTCCATGTTCTTTCATCTCTTCAAAATCAGGCGTCATAGAACTGTTTTCCGGTTTTTCTACATATTGATCTTTCTTTGCCATAAGAGCATCACCTCTTTTGAAAAAAGAATACCCTATAATTGGCGAGTTGAAACCTTATTTCATGACTTGCATTTCGTGAAATGGCCAAAACCGTAAGTTAACTTCTCCAACAACTTGTTTCATATCGACAAAACCGATAATCCGGCTGTCTTCACTTTTTTGGCGATTATCACCCATTACGAACAATTTTCCTTGTGGAACGACTTTCTGTCCTGTGACTTCTTCCAGCGTAAAATCTTCAGTAAGTTTTCCTGGAGCCGCTTCTTTCTTATATTTATCGAGATAAGGTTCAGCTATTTTTTTGCCGTTTACATAAAGCTGGTCATTTTTATATGCAATATGGTCACCGGGGAGGCCGATGATCCGCTTAATATAATCTTCCTTCGGGGTGGCATGGAAAACGATGACGTCAAACCGTTCAGGCTTACTAATATCGTAACTGATTTTGTTTATAATTAACCGATTGCCGTCCTGAATCGTTGGCATCATGGACTCCCCATAAACGATATATTGCTGAAATAAAAAACTTTTAATTAAAAACGCAATCACAAGGGCAACAGCGATCGCTTTGATCCAATCCCATAAACTGCTGCTTTTTTTCTTCTCTCCCATAGCTCACTTTCCTTTCAAACAGGAAACCCAATTGTTTTGTTCATTTTCATTATTGTAGGTTTTATACATTTTTAAACACGCAAATATACTATCACTGTACCATTATTTAAAGAAAAAATACAAGTTTGGGCACTTTCAAAAAGGCTTCTAACATTATCACATGACCTGGAAATATCCCTCTATCATGTGAAAAGCGCAACCTAAAAGGTTGCGCTTTTCTAATTTATCGATTAAGCAAGCTTCCTACATAACGTAACAGCTCATTAGCTGAGGTCGTCGTGTAGCCATGCTCATCCACAAGCCTCGCGATAACTTCGTTTACTTTTTTCAATTGGGCTTCATCCGGTGTTTTCGTTGATGTTGTGATTTTTACAACGTCTTTTAAATCAGCAAACAATTTTTTTTGAATTGCTTCGCGGAGCCGTTCATGCGAATTATAATCGAACTTCTTCCCTTTTCTCGCATAGGCGGAAATGCGGATGAGAATTTCTTCCCTGAACGCTTTTTTCGCATTTTCCGAAATACCGATTTGCTCTTCTATGGAGCGCATAAGTTTTTCATCCGGGCTCATTTCTTCTCCTGTTAACGGGTCGCGCAGCTTGTTTTTATTGCAATATGCTTCCACATTGTCCAGATAGTTATCCATCAATGTTTTTGCAGACTCTTCATACGAATACACAAATGCTTTTTGAACTTCTTTTTTCGCAATTTCATCGTATTCCTTGCGGGCAATAGAAATAAAATTAATATATCGTTCTTTATCTTCCTTTGTAATCGATGCATGATGGTCTAAACCGTCTTTTAATGAGCGAAGAACATCGAGTGCGTTGATCGATGGTATTTCTTTACGAATAATAGCGGACGAAATTCGATTGATGACGTAGCGGGGATCAATTCCGCTCATTCCTTCATCCGGGAATTCTTTCTTTAATTCTTCAAGATCGGCATGATTGTATCCTTCAACAATTTCGCCATCATATAAGCGCATTTTCTTCACAAGGTCCATGCCTTGCTTCTTTGAGTCTTTCAAACGGGTCATAACCGAAAATATAGCCGCCACTCTTAAAGCATGCGGAGCGATATGAACGTGGGCCATATCACTGGCTTTAATCATTTTTTCGTAAATGCGTTCTTCTTCTGAAACACGTAAATTATACGGAATGGCCATGACGATAATTCTTGAATGAAGAGCTTCATTTTTCTTATTAGCAATGAACGAACGATACTCTGCTTCATTGGTATGGGCAACGATTAATTCATCCGCGCTAATGAGCGCAAAACGTCCCGCCTTAAAGTTACCTTCTTGCGTAAGGGATAATAAATGCCATAAAAATTTCTCGTCGCATTTCAACATCTCCTGGAATTCCATCATTCCGCGGTTCGCCTTGTTTAATTCGCCATCAAACCGATACGCCCGCGGATCCGATTCTGACCCGTACTCCGCGATTGTCGAAAAGTCAATACTGCCTGTTAAATCGGCAATATCTTGCGATTTCGGATCAGATGGGCTAAATGTACCGATCCCTGTCCGCTTATCTTCGGAAAAGAAAATTCGTTCGACTAACACGTCTTCGATCCGATTATCATATTCTTGCTCTAATCGCATTGTATTTAATGGCGATAGGCTTCCTTCGATTCGAATTCCGTATTCTTTATAAAAATCTTCCCGCAAATGATGAGGAATTAAATGAAGCGGATCTTCATGCATCGGGCAGCCTTTAATGGCATAAACGGCGCCCTTTTCCGTTTTCGTATATTGTTCCAACCCTCTTTTCAAAAGCGTGACAATCGTTGATTTTCCCCCGGATACTGGACCCATTAGCAATAAAATACGTTTCCTGACATCAAGCCTTTTCGCAGCAGGATGAAAATATTCCTCAACGAGACGCTCAATGGCGTCCTCTAGCCCAAAAATCTCATTGCTGAAAAATTTATACACTTTCTGGCCATTTTCTTCCTCAATTCCGGCATCTTTTAACATATTATAGACTCTGGAATGAGCGGATTGGGCAACATAAGGACGTTCTTTTAAAATCTCAAGGTATTCTGCGAAGGTACCTTCCCAGGCAAGACGTCTTTCCTCTTCACGGTGCATTTGGATTTTGCGTAAAATATCCATAAGTACCCCCTTGCGTAATATTGGTGGTTCACCAATGTGTTAATCTACTTTATGCGAGGATGTCCTTAATCATTCGATGTCTTTACGATTTTTCCTTGGAATAAATTCAAAAAATAGAGAATTGTTAATCCTCCATTCACAGCGTCCTTTTTTTCGACTATAATTAAGCTAGAGATGGCCATACTATTTTTAAAGGAGGAGTAACGATGAGCTTTATCCTCATTTTAATTGTCATGTTAGCGTTTTTAACGGCTATTTTTACCGCGGGGTACAACGACCGCCCTGGAACAAAATAATACACGCTACATACAAAAACCGAAGTTGATCTCGAAAGATCCACTTCGGTTTTTAACTTTTAGATTAATTTAGGAAAATTTTGCTGCCTTAGTGCTTCATAAATTAAAATCGCAGCCGTATTGGATAAATTTAATGAGCGAATATTTTCGTTCATTGGTATGCGCAAACATCGCTCTTCATTTGCAAGACGCAGTTCTTCAGGCAACCCCGTCGTCTCTTTTCCAAAAACAAAAAAATAGTCAAGCTCAAGATCAGAATAATTAAAATCACTGTACGTGTTTGTACCAAATTTTGTTATATAAAAAAATTGGCCTTCTGGATAGGCAGTGAAAAAGTCCTCCAATGAGTCATAGTAATGGATATCTACGTGCTCCCAATAATCTAAGCCTGCCCGCTTTAATTGTTTATCATCCGTTGAAAAGCCGAGCGGCCTGATTAAATGTAATGATGTTCCAGTTCCGGCACAAGTTCTCGCAATATTTCCTGTATTAGCTGGAATTTGTGGTTGGTAAAGTACAACATGTAAAGCCAAAAAAGCTCACCTCTAATGTTTCCTTATTTCTCTTCTTACCAAACATTATAACACTTTTTTAAAAGATATAGCCTGGAAGAATGTTTGTCTTCTTAAGAAGATGAAACAATGCGGAAAAACTTATATTTAATATTTTCCGTATAAGCCGTTGAATCCTCATATCCCCAATATCTCATCCGGCTGTTTGTCGTATGGGCGTTGACAAGCGGCTCACCGACACTGTCTTTTCCTACTACAATCGTCGTATGGTCCCAGCGGCCATCCCCTTCAAAATCATAACAAATCACATCTCCGGGCATTAATTGATGGGCTGAAGAAACTTCTTGCGCCCTTAAGCCTGACCTGGATCCGCTTAAATGCCAGCGAAACGCATTAGCGACCGTCCAGCTAAAACTCCAGTTGTTTTGCCGAAACCACCATCCTTTTGTTCGAATCGTATGATCGGTCATGGGAATTCCTCCAGCATACAAGCATTGGGAAATATAATTCGTACAATCGACATCAAATGCTTTATATGCAGGATTAAATGTATTCCACCATCGCTCAGCATACTTAACAGCCTCCAGCCGATTATATTCGAATTTCCGGTTAAAGGCAGGATCTATTTCCCGATCAATTTTAACCGTTTCTGACGGCTTTCCTTCAGGCGTTATCATCTCATCTGACACCATTACATCATCTATAAAAGTTGCCCTTCTCTCTTGCAATTGCTCTTCAATATAAAAATCAAAACCTTGCCGAATTAAATAACTGTAATGGACTAAATAATCGATCTGTTTCGTTTTTTCGATTGTTTGTTCCCTTAATACCCTTGCCTGAACGTTATTGTTTACAATATTCGCTTTCCGTTCTTCAAGCATTAGCTTTTTCCGCAAAAAACTTTCCCGCTCTCCTTCTTGTAAATAGCCTTCATGCGGTGTATCGGTATGAACCATCCATTCCGTTTGTCTTTGGATGTACTCTTTCAAATCATCAAACCACATAGTAAATTCCCCCGTCTATCATTGGTCATAATACAAACATATGTAAACGGGCAATAAAAAAAGAACCGTCGATTACGGCTCTTACGATGTTTTTTGATTTGATTTTCGTTCAATATTTAATAAAATTTCTTTTTTATCAAGTCCACCGCCATACCCAACGAGTGCGCCATTGCTTCCGATAACGCGATGGCATGGGATGACAATTGGGACAGGATTCTGGTTATTTGCGCTTCCTACCGCTCTTACCGCTTTTGGCGCACCGATGGCCTGAGCAATTTCTTTATAAGAACATGTTGTACCATAAGGAATTTTCCTTAATTGGTCCCAAACCTTTAACTGAAACGGGGTTCCAAACAAATCTAATGGAATATCGAAAGTTTCTAATGCTCCTGAAAAATAGCCCTCAATCTGCTCGATGACGGAGCGTAAACGATTGCCATCATGAATTAGTTCTCCTTTTAAATAATGTTTAGCCATCCATGATTCAAGCGAAGGCAAGTTTTCGTCTAATGTTCCAAACTCAATGCAGCAAACGCCGTTTTCCGTGGCCACAATCGTTAAAGGACCAATTAAGCTTTCCATTTCCTCATAATAGAGTAATGTCTTAATATTACACATAAAAATCCCTTCTTTAGCTCAGGTTAAAATTTCTTTTGCTTAAAGTCACCTTTAATTTTTTTCCTTAATCTCTATAGTAACGAACTTACACCGTCAATGCGATGATTATATTTCGCCTTTTTTCAACATTATTAAACCTTTTTCGATTTCTTTCTGTACATTTGTGTCCATTTCTTTCTTTTTCGCTTCAATTAATTGTTCTTTGATTCCTTCCCCCCCAATTTTACCTAGAGCCCATGCTGCTGTTCCCCGGATGACAGGACGAGGGTCTTCTTTCATCAAGTAAATTAGATCTTCATTTGCAGAGCCCTCTTTGAAATGTGCCAGAGCAATAATCGCATTACGCTGAATCGGTTTTTTTCCTCGCCAGGAACCGGAGATCTGTCCGAACTTTTCTTTGAACTCCTTATTGCTCATCCGAAGAAGAGGTTTTAATAGCGGCTTTGCCAATTCAGGATCAGGTTCCATTTCCGGGTGAAGGTGAAAATCCTTGCCTTTATTCTTTGGACAGACTGTTTGGCATGTATCACAACCATATAGGCGGTTTCCGATTTTGTTTCGATATTCATCCGGGAGAAAATCCTTTGTTTGTGTTAAAAATGCAATACATTTATTCGAGTCAAGCTGCCCGCCTTGAACAAGCGCACCTGTCGGACAGGCTTCCACACATTTATTGCACGTTCCGCACTGATCAACGGCAGGAACATCCGGAGGAAGGGAAAGATTCGTGAGCAATTCTCCTAGATAAACGTAGGAACCAAACTCAGGTGTAATAATGGCACAATTCTTCCCGCTCCATCCAATACCGGCGCGTTCAGCTACTGCCCGATCAGATAATTCGCCCGTATCAACCATCGATTTCACTTTCGCTTCCGGGTATTTTTGAATGATAAAAGCCTCTAAGAGACTGAGCTTTTCCCTTAAAATATAATGATAATCCTTTCCCCAGGAAGCCTTGCAAAAGACTCCTCTTCTCGCACCTTTTATACTTTTAGGAGGATTTTTTATTTTTGAAGGGTACGCTAGCGCAATTGAAATAATCGAGGCGGCACCGTCTAAAAGCAGCTGTGGATTCGTTCGCTTTTCAATATCGCTTTCTTCAAATCCTGATTGGTATCCAAGGTCTTGCTGAATTTTAAGCCGCTCTTTCAACTCATGAAAAACATCGGCAGAAGCAAAACCAATTTTGTCGATGCCAATTTCTTTACTATATGCAATAATTTCTTCTTTCAACTGGGCTCCTGTCATCTTAAGATCCTCCTTTCATATAAAAGTAAATAAACTATAGATTTATGTTAAAATATATACTAACATTTCACATTTGAGGTGAATTAGTAATGGTCGTAATTTCTGATGAAATAAAAGCACGTATACCTGATTTCAAATTGGGAGTGATTCAGTATAATGATATCGTGATTGGAGACTCCCCGCAAATGTTTAAAGGGAGATTCCAATTATTCCTAGAATCTTTAAAACTAGAAAGCCAATCGGTGCAAGACCATGATTCAGTTAGAGAATGGAGAGCCATATTTAAAACGTTAGGCATCGATCCTTCCCGATATCGTCCCTCTTCCGAAGCCCTCCTGAGAAGAGCATATGGTGGCAAAGGGATCGGCTTTGTGAATTCTGCTGTCGATATCAACAACTTCTTTTCTTTAGAATATGGGATCCCTTTAGGCATATATAACGCCGGGAACATTTTCGGCGATATTGAAATACGGTTGGGAAAGGCTAATGATGAATACGAAGGGTTAAACGGCCGTTTAATGAATATGAATGGAAAACTACTTTCTTCGGACAGCTGCGGTGCTTTTGGCAGCCCAATAGTTGACTCGAAACGGACAATGATCAATGATTTGACATCGTCCGCGGTTCATCTTGTTTATGTTCGCCCTTCGATGAATGAAGATGAAGCGAAAAAATTGGTTCAAGCCATCGAAAAAATGTTTATTCAAATTCATGGCGGCCATTCTGAATCGTATATTGTCAAATAAAAAAGTGCAGGGCTTCATGTCAAACGAAGCCCTGCACTAAAACCTACAATACCTTGTTTTTATTATAGTCCCATTTTTCATAAATATAACTATTATTTTTATTTATGTTTTCACCGTTTTGCTTAATTGATTACTATCGTCAACCGAGTACACTTTTCCTTTTTTATCTTTGTAAATGATGTGCTTTTTTTCAAATTTGGTAGGAGAATCGATCCCGCAAGCGGCTGCCAAATTAAATAACCCTGATCGTAGCGATATAACATAATTGCATGTTCGGTATAACTTTTCTTCAATACTCAATGCCTTTTGCAATTTCGGATGGGTTGTCGCCACCCCAACCGGGCAGTTATTCGTATGGCATTGAAGCGACATAATACAGCCCACAGAAATCATAAATCCCCTCGCAACATTTACTAAATCAGCTCCCATCGCAAGCGCGACTGCAATCCGGTCAGGGGTAACCAGTTTACCAGACGCAATAAGTTTGACCCGATCACGGATTTCATATTTCCTCAATAATTCATCGACAATAAGTAAAGCGGATTTAATGGGAAGACCAGCGGAATCAGCCAGTTCTTGATAGGTTGCCCCTGTTCCTCCTTCACCGCCATCCACTGTAATGAAGTCGGGTCCTTTGCCACTATTGGCCATAATAGCGATCATGTTCTCTAACGAATCAATATCACCGACAACGATTTTAATTCCTACAGGCTTTCCTCCGACATCCCTTAGCCTTTCAATGAAGTCAAACATTGTTTCAGGACTATCAAATTCATTAAAGCGGTTTGGACTGTCTACCGTTTTCCACGGTTCAATATTCCGCATTTCAGCAATTTCCGGCGTTACTTTTTCACCATCAACATGCCCGCCTCTCGTTTTTGCCCCTTGAGCTAATTTCAGCTCAAACGCCTTCACCTGTTCAATTTCACTTTTAAGCTTAAATTCTTCCCACGAAAACTGGCCGTCCTTTGTCCGAACACCAAAAAGCCCTGGCCCAATTTGCATGATAATATCGACTCCGCCTTTTAAATGGTATTTCGATAAACCGCCTTCGCCTGTATTCATCCATGTTCCACCGGCTAAACCAAGTCCCCTCGATAAAGCGGTAATCGCCCTGTCCCCGAGGGCGCCAAAGCTCATGGCGGATTGACCAACTAACCCTTTCAGCTTAAAGGGATACTTACATGTCTGTTCGCCGATGATGATCGCCTCGTCATCCGTCAAATAATAGGGGTCTACCTCTACATCTATCCGGTGCTCTTTTCGTTTAAATAAATTTTCATTATCAATTTTGTACACTTTTGTTTTTATTTTTTGGCCGTTATCGATTTTCAACTCTTTCCGCTGTTTTGGAAATAACGTATTTCGGATAAAATAGCCTTCTTCTTCAAAATCTCTCATTGACCCAAAGCCAATCATTCGTTCATTGTATTTTCCAGCCTTTACGATATGCTGATAGTCATTTCGCGAAAAAGGTTTTCCTTCGTTATCATTGTTATATAAATATTGTCGTAGTTCAGGGCCGATTTTCTCAACAATGTACCTTATCTTCCCGAGAACAGGAAAATTTCTTAGCACGGAATGCTCTTCTTGTCTTGAATCTACGTAATACATCCATAAAATAAATCCAGCTGGAATAAAAATAACGAGAGCTAAAATGACAATTACGCTAATGACAAGATACCCTGTAACAGTCATAACATGCCTCCTTCAATTTTCGAACGATATTCAAAAAGCTATTGTTCCACCCTATGTAAAAACTTTTTTACTAGACCTGCTTGTTTTTAAAAGATCCGCACTTACTATTCAATGCCCTAAATTAAAGGAAGCAAAACATGGGTAAAATAAAAAAGACCCTCAACGATCTCGTCAAAGGTCTTTGGTCCTATGTAAATGGTACCAGTGGTGGGAGTCGAACCCACACTCCCGAAGGAACACGATTTTGAATCGTGCCGAAAAAGATTACCGTTTACTATACGTTCGGAGATACGAGATATCAACGCTTGTTCGTTTTCGATGTTCCTAGCGTCGATTCATTGCGTACGATTGTCCGAAATTGCGTTTGTCGTTATTATACCGATTATTTTCTTTATACGCAATTATAAAAAACTAAAAAAACTACCTTATGCTGGTAGCTCGGGTTAATTATATAAGCATTTTTAAATGGTTAAGCCCTGTTGAATTGCTTGGTAAAAAGCTTGTGGATGATAAAACTCTATATCTTCTATTAAAGCTAAGTGCGATTCATTAGTAACATAAGTTTTCACATTAAATATACTTGGATCACTTGAAATTACATATTTAACTTTCGCTTCGATCGCACATTCAATGAACATTTTATCATCCGGATCCGAGCAAGAAGGAAAACTTACTTGAGGATTAACCTTATTAGAGTGAAAAATGAAAGATGAGATTTTGCGTAAGATTGGTTTTGGGTTTTTGTTAGCTTGTTCCGCGACAATAATACCTGTAACCGTTAATTCCCTGGCCATTTCTTCAGACATAGCAAGTTGAAGAGTACCGTCAATAATTTTGTCAACAATATACGTTGGTTCCGTATGTCTTTTAAAAAGGCCTTTGATAATTGTACTAGTATCAACAACAATTATCATAATAGCTTTGAAATTTTCCTAGCGTGTTTAATGATAAAGTCTAGATTTTCATCCTCAAAAAAACCTGGTTTTTCGCATTCTATGTCTTCCCCAATGACTCTTAATTCGCTAACAACAGAATGTAACTCTTCGCATTTTGCATCTCTAATTGTTTCTTTCACTTTTTCAGCAATAGCCATGTTAAAATCCTCCTCCCAATGATTTTCCATAGCTTATCCTCCTCATTATAAGTTATTTAATCACCTCATTACAAGTATTTCTTAATCTTTTTATGGGTATACTTCCCTTTTCATTAGTATTTAACACATTCTATGCTGAAACGTAGAAACAATGACTTTCATTGTATGATAAAAAAGCAGCCCCCGTAAAGGAGCTGCCCGTTATTTTAAGCGCCAGCCATGCCGGCCTGCTCGATTTCGTCCGCTATTACCTCGATTAACTTTCTCGCGGTATGTCGGTCAGTAGGTCCACCGTTAATATTAATGCTGCTGATGTTTAACGTAACCCCGCCGTTACCTCCTCGCTGGTAAGCGTCAGCTTCCACTTTCGTTAATACGCGTTCACCTTTATGCACATTCGCCGAGTAACCATCGTAAGGGACGCGAGAAATACCGCCGTGGTGCGACATTCTGTCGGGAGCGTCCAATGCGCCACCCGCTCGAATAATTCTAGGCGGATTAATACCGGATTGCCCCCAGTCGACTTTCGGCACGATCGGAATATTAACACCGGGAATCTTATTAATCATACGGATCATTCCGTTGATTCCGTCAATTATGAAGTTAACGGCTTTTGCCGCTGCCCGTTTAATGCCTTCCCACACCGAATCCATTTTAGCTTTTACTTTATCCCAGTTTTTATAGAGGTACACCCCGGCTTTAATCAACGCTCCAATAGGACCGAGTAATGCGAGAATAATCGATTTAAGGAAGCCCATTTTGTTCCAGAGCGCAACCGCCTTACTCTTTACCGTGTCCCAATTCCGATATAGAAGAACGCCAATCGCGATTACTGCCGCAATGGCAGCTACAATCCACGTCGCAGGACACGCCCACATCGCTGTATTCATCGCCCATTGACCGACTGCCGCGGCCGCCATAGCTGCACGGAATCCGTTAATTAATTGTGTAATCGTTTGAACAATAGTCAACGCGGCCATCCCGGCTTTAAACGCAACAACAGCTGTAGTTACGCCAACTATAGTTTCACGAATTAACGGCCAGTTTTGCGTTATGAAATTGAAAACGCCTGTAGCTAAATCTAAAGCGGTTTGGAAGGCGGTTTTAACCTTTTCACCAAACGATTGAATGTCTTTTGGAGATAATTTCGCAATAAAATCCGCAACTCTATTTGCCGCATCTTTAATAACCGGCATTAGTGGCGTTAGTACGGCGATTTGTAACGTTTCTAACGCGCCTTTAAACTGTTCAACCGCACCCTTTGCGTTGTTCATTTTTTCTCGGGCGACTTCGAGTACCGTTACCTTCCCCATCTCGGCGTACATCTCTTTAACGCCTTTTGCGCCAGCTTTAAAGAGAATATTGCCAGCCCGGATCGCGTCACTACCGAATAATTCTCTTAAGGCAGCGGCTCTTTCTTTTGGATTTAATTTATCCAACGATGTCCTTAAGACATCTGCAACACCGGCAAGGCCTTTTACCTTACCCTGTGCATCAAAAAAGCGGTTTGTTCCGTCCTTTGTTATTATACCGAGGTCACGCATTAGCCCCACTTGTTTCTTAGTTTGCGGTTGTAACCCCATTAACATCGTCTTAAACGAAGTACCCGCATCAGATCCGCTCAACGAATGGTTAGAAAACAACGCAATTGCTGCGCTTGTATCCTTAAGCGACATTCCTATTCCGGCAGACACCGGTCCGACCGCCGCAAGTCCGTATTTCAAGTCGACCATATCCGCTGCCGACGCGTTGGCCGCACCCGCTAAAATATCGGCAACTTGCGCGGCTTTTAACCCGTCCTCGCGAAATCCGTTTAGCGAGTTGGCCATTAATGATGCGGAGTCAGCTAGGTTCATTCCTCCCGCGGTCGCAAGGTTTAAAGCCGCTTCGAGACCCCCGGCTTTAATCGTCGCGGTAGACATTCCAGCTTTCGCTAACTCTTCAATTGCTTGTGAGGCTTCCATCGCGCTATATTTCGTTTTTGCACCGGCCTGGATCGCTAAATTGGACATCGACTTCATTTCGCTGTTTGACATCCCCGTTAGTGCCTTTATACTCGACATTTGCTCTTCAAAGTCCATCGCTTTTTTGGCGGACGAGAACGCTAAACTAACGCCCGCCGCAGCCGTTGTTACTAACCCGAGATGTTTAACCACTTCGAAAGATGCGCTTTTCATCTTATTTAAACTTCGAGTGGCATTACGCATTCCGCTTGAAAACCCCGCGTCGTTTAAACGCAGTGCCGCTGTTAAATTAAACGCCATTTATATCCCTCCTCTCTATTGCAGAAATTAGTTTTACGATTGCTGAGATTAACCGCAAAAGCCGTCTAGTTTGCTTTTGTGTTGGTTTGCCATCACGTAATGATCGACGAAATTGTTTTAAAAATTTAACGACATTAACGCCTAATAGCTTCAGTTCCGCGTCGTCTTGTCGGCTTTTAAAGTCGTTGCCTATTTCGGATAGTTCGTCTAATTCAGCTATAAAATCGTTGTAGTCGCGCTTACCAGCTAAAATGTCTTTTACGATAAAAAGCAACTCACCAAAACGGTTAGCTTTTGTTGCGTAGTAATTCATCCCATCACCTCCGTCCGTTTCCGACATAAATAAAAAAAGCGACCTTTTGGCCACCTTCATTTAAACTTCGTTTTTTGATCCGCGTTGTGCGTTATTAAAAAAAGCCAAGACACGGTTTTTCATCTTTACATACTTTGCCGCAGCTTCCGGCGTTTTGTACCACTCGGCTTGCATATAAAGGGACGCAAGATCGTCGAGACTCACGCGTATTTTGGATACGTCTATAGTGTTTAAATCGACTCCTGCCGCCCTTTGTACCACATTGTCGTCCTTGTCGATTGTCATAACGTCATTCACATTAACTCTCATTATTCATTTCCCCCGTTCAATAAATTTTTTATCGTTGCATAAAGCACCTTATTTTCGACACTTCCGTTCATCTTCGCTAATTCCGCCGCTTTTTCTAAATCACTCTTCGTAACATCACCCGCAGCCACTTTTCGAGTAAGGTCTTCGCGAAGCAACCGACGATCGATATGCGCCGTTTTATCGGCCTCTCGGGCTTCGAATCGGTCTTTTTGAATGGCATAACGAACCTGTGCCGATTCGTCTTCCGGGTTATCTTCGGCAAACTGACGTAATTCGTCTAAGTGAGAATCGCTAAAAGAGTGAACAAATGGAAACTCTTCGTTGAAATGCGTTGATAACTGCGTCTGGTATTCGTTTTTTGCTTCTGCATATACCGCCATCTTTGATGGGTTCCCGCGTGCCCGCAACTTTAGTTGTTCGAGTTCGGATTCGTGAATTAAGTGATCCATTTATTTGACCTCCATTAAATCTAATTTCCTTTTCTTCGTAACCCGTAATCGGAGTAGACTTAAAACCCTTTCTACTAATGAGTGAGGGGTTTTTTGTACAAATTCTGGAAGGTCATCGTATTTCGGCGCTTTAGCCTGTTGTTTAATCATTGCACTTTCGAGTTTTGTTCGGTTAAGAATTTATCACGTATAACTACGTACCTTTTACACTTTTGAATTATATTTTCGGGATCGTCTATAAAACTATCCGCAGCGTTTCTATAAGCTTTAGCTACGTCCTCATAAGTCGCTGATAAGTTCGATGCGTCAATATCTGAAACGTCTGTTCCGGCTGTTTTTACGATACCATCATCGCCGGTTATTACGTATTTCTTGCTCGGGGTTAAATGAATTCCTAACATAATTATTTCTCCTTCCTTCGTGCTTGCGCTAATTTCGCAACAGAATTACCTGACATATCTATTTCACCAGTTAGTTGATAAAGCATGACATAAGGCGGTAATGAACCTTCGAGAGCCGCCTTTTGGTCTTTCTCGAGCACGCCCAAGTGAATGTTATTAAGGGAATCGAATAACATCGGATTAGGAAAGGAAAAACGCTCTGAATATTCCTTACCCGCCTCCGCATTACACCGCACAAACTCTTCATGTAGTTCCCGAGCTTCACGTTTTAACTGGCCGAGATCATTTAAAAACAGTAAGTATTGCGCACTCAATTCCGGAAGTTTCGCCCAAAGTTCATTTGCCGATCGCGATAACTTATTCATCTCACGACTGTAACCCTTTTCGAGTTCCGCGAGTTGTTCCACTAACACAGACTTTTTACGATCTTCTATCGCCTTGATACGAGTGTCCAATTCGTCCAGTTTCGATTTTAAGTCAGCAGACTTCCGTTTTAACTTCGGTAACTCACTTACCTTTGCTCCTTCGTCTCCTACCGCGTCAGCGATGATAATACTTTCGTACTGTTGTTCAACGGAAGCCCATTCACGCTTAACCGATTCACGCTCGTTTTGTAAGTCCGTAAGTTTACTTTCGATTTTTTCTACACGTTTCTTAAACAAATCGATCTCTTTATAAGTTTTCATGTGATACTCTCCTTTTTATATAAGACTCATTTCTTTTACTTCCGTTAAAAGAGGAAGGCACTTTCGATTGGAATAACCGCCGATTATCAACTAACACACGGTTAATCTCGTTTTCGCGGCACCACTCACCAAGCGCATGGACATCAAACCCTTTAGCTTGTAAGATTTCGAGAATTGTCGTAGCACTTCGCCCGTTAAATCGGCTACTATCGTTACAACGACGTTTGTTCCGGCGTCTGTTTCGCTTACGAACGGAACTATAATTACCGTTTGATTTTCGTTCATCCATCTAACCTACCCTCTTTCTTCGTTTTGATCGGAAATCTAGCCATAATCTCGGGATCTGCTGATTGATGGTCCGCAATGACCAATCAGAGCCGAACGTAAATAATCGCGTTTCTTTACCGTCCTTTACTTTCACGACAATAACCTTTTCGCCGGGGTAATCGCGCCCGGGAACGCAAAACATAACTTGTAATCTCGACTTGTTTCTCAATCTAATCTCCCTTTGAATGACGTTTTAAAGTGCAATTTTACGGGTTCGGGTATAAACACCTTACACCCCTGATTTTTGCGTTTTTATAATGCTAAAAACCCGCGTCATTAGTAGGTTTTTAGAATCCTAAAGCGTCACGTCTTTGTCTATCTCGGTACTCCCTGTTTCGTTTGTTCCGTTTTATCCTCGCTTGTTCGTCTGAACATGAACCGCAATATTTCTGTCGGTTACTTGACCGTTTGATTGACCGGCCACATTCTTCGCAATAATCGTCAATCGATTCTTTTTCGTCTTTGATGCCGAATAATTCACGGTATTCCTTTTCGAGTTTCGGTTCGCCAGGTAACACCGATCGCACAAAGTAAGGACAGACATTACCGTTAGATTCCGATTCGTAAAACAATGCACATCGACCACCAACAGTTACATGACATCCATTTTGGCCAGTGAAGTTTGCGCAATTAGATCGTGCTAAGCGAAGCGTCCGCGATTTTACCGATTGCAGTTTACGTTGATTCATCGGCTACACCTCCCTTAACGGACATAAAAAATACACCCCATTTTGCGGTGTTGTTCGTAGCTTAACGTTTGAATTCGTGATAAATACTTTTAATTCTTGATAATTTAGAATCCGTTAAATCTAACTCGGTTACCAATCGATTGATGAGACGTTCGGTAAATCGGCGTTTTCCTTTTAAAATATTGTTGATATGCGCATCAGACACACCTAACAGCGCGCCTAGATCAACAAGCGTGTAACCATAAACCTCTTTGATTTCTTGTAAATCAGTAACCGTTAGTGTCATTTCAACACCTCCTTTTGTTAGTAAATACTAGCTTTTTGGTCAAAATAAAAAAGCCTCGGACAACCAGGCATTAAGTCCGAGGCTTCTTCTCATCATATAATATAATATACTGCAAAACGTGACACTTATTTTAATCGTTTCTTTATTCTGCTTATTCGCTGACGGACTAATTCTGGACTCTCTCCAAGTTTACTTCCTAAATAGGTTTTCTTTATAATGGCACCTCCAAATAAATCGCAAGTATACGAAGTTAAATCATTGGACCTTATGTCATTTTCGACAACCGATAAAGCTCTTTCCATAAAACGTACTTGCTCAGTGGTTAAGAGTGGTTTTATTTCTGACCATTTCTGATCTACTTCAAGAATTGCAAATACCGGGTTTTCATGGAATGTCTTTTTCACTACCCTTTTACCAGTCTTTCTTCTCACCCTTGTTAGTCCACTTGCTTGTAACATAAGGTCAGCATACTTAGAGTCAAAAGCGCGGTTAATGTACTTAATGATTTCAGTCGATGTCCGTGTCGAGTCAACTTTATTTAATGCAAATTCCAACGATTCTTTTATAATCGGATCCAATTCCTTACGAATTTCTCGCACTTTTTCTTGAACTTCTTTTTCAATCTTTTCAAACCGTTTTAACGTATAGTCAAATTCCATGAAATCACAATGTTCCATCTTGCGCTTAATGAAATCGTAATTAACTCTTAAGCTTTCGAATAATTTAGGCTCCAAAATAAAATAAGATAGATAATAGTCATTCTTATAAATTCTGCCTTCAAATTTAACTCCTAAATCATAGTAAATAACTGATAATAAACGTTGAAAGTTCCGCCAATAATACATATTCCCAGAACGAAGTGTTTTTGAGTACCTTAATACCTTTTCACGCTTAGAGCGAATGTGCGTTGCGATATAATCAAAGTCTGATTCCGGATTATCAAATACGTCAATAACCTCAGATCGCGAAAGTATAGCTTTTACTAGAAAATCGTCCTGGTTTATTTGGAATTGTCTTATACTCTCTTTGAAATCCCTCATCCAATCCCCCTAAATTTCGTAATTAGCCCAAGCCTTCAATAATGACCGCATTCGGCTAGAAGGCAAATATAGTTTGATCGGTTCGCCGTTTCGAATTCTCGACCGCCATATCCATTGAAGTAGTTCGGAAACCGCGAGAAGATCCTCGTTTACTGTTACACCATTGTCTTGAAAAAACGGTTTTTCAAATGCCGGGTTCATGAATCGATTGTAAGCATAAATAAGGACGGATCTGTCAGCGTAGTCATTAGTCGCACGCATATTCATCGGTATAAACCCTTTTGTATAACCTTTTCCTTGTAAAAATGGCTTTACTGATTGCAAAGTCGTCCATAAAACATCTTTTGTCTTAGCATTAGCAACTCTTCGAACATATGATGTAATACTTTTTTGAATTTCTTGTAACTCTTCCGCCTCTTTTCGATCAAGCCAACGCGTTGAAAAAGCTGTTCTTCCCTCACCGTGTCGATTGTGGTCACCCTCATATAAGTCAATTAGCGCAAATAACTCTTTTCTATTGTCTCCAAAACGATCATACTCAACTAACTCGCCGTCTTTAATACTGTTTAACTGGTATTCTATATTGTAAAGATCAAAATAATAACGTTGTATCTGAGCGTCGAATAAATAAGTCATTACATAAACATTATCGAAAGTTCTGAAAATCCTGGGCGGGAATGCCCATATTAAAAAACGGTCGCGATGATAAAAAAGGTTTCCAGCTTTTGCTAATAGTTTGATGTCATCAAAACGTCCGTATTCATATTCGACTGCTGGAGCTATCCACTCAACACGGTTATCTCTAATTTTGATATACCCTTTTTCGAGCAACAACCGCATATCTGACGGAGAAACAGAGGCTTTCTCGATGACGTCCATTACCTCATCGAGAATTAACGTATAATTCGATGACTCTAGTAATTCGATTAACTCGTCATCTGCCATTTCGAAAAGTGCGTGAGTGGCGGCGATGTTTTCGCCATTTTCAATTTGTTTTTTAAGACTGGTTAACTTACGACCGCCTTCGGCTGCCTTAGTCGGTTGTACGAATTTCCTACTTTTCACCGTTTTAATGACGCGCTCTACCTCTGAAAGGAAGGGCGCTATATAAATGAATTTTTCGTCTAACGGTGTATTTTCGATTTTATTTAACGCCCATGTCGTCTTACCTGCGCCCATGACTGCGTCAATCACTTGAACTTTCTCCATCAGTTCCTCTCCCCTCCACCAATCAATTCCGAGTATATTTGTCGGAAATAACCCTTAAACCGTACACTTTTTCGTATATCCCCTATAAGGAAATCGCAGAAAAACCTTGATATATCAACGGTTTCAGACGACGGCGTGCACTTTTGTTGTGCACATCGATTGTCTGAGCGACATAACGGGCTAACGCCCGGCCTTCCTCATTTCATTCGTCGGCGATATGTATTTACCGCGATAATCATTTCAGCATACATAATCGCGAAAATGTAATGATATGTGCCGGACCGATAGGGACGGTATGTTTTATCTTTTCTTCATTTTACCACATAATTCCGAATTAGCGTACAAGTGTTCACGTTAATAAATAAGGCCAGCGTCTTCCTAAACGGCCCTATACGCAACCCGAAGCGTTGCCGCACCTCGACCTCCGTAAAGGGTCGCGCGCTGTTAACCGTGAGCGGGCGTGCCCTTGCCACCGACACGCCGACTAGCGGATGCCTGCGTTTATTCAAATTAAATCGAACTGTATATCATCGTTCATTTTAACGATCGTATTTCGGAATAAATCGTAAGCGCTCATTCGCTTCATTTTCGCGATAAACGATACAACCAACGGTACAACGTCCTTTCCTGCGGTGTTTCCGATGACCATGCTGCCACCCGACTGTTTAAAAACGTCCGGCGAATCCGTCGGCTGGACTTCGACCAGTAGTACAGTTCCGTCTTTTTCCGCGATAACTGCCGTGTGTTCATCGATTAAAAACCCGTCGTACTGAATAAACTCCGCTACCATGTCATACATAACGATCACTTTTTTCATATTTCTGCGCCTCCAATTTTAATTTTTGATTGTACGTGGTCAAACGCTTTAAACGATTCCTGCGACGCTCGCCTAACGGTTGTGCTTGCGCCTCACGATACTTGCGGAAGTCATTCCTTCGACCCTCCCATTAAATCGAAATCGACGTCAGCCCATCCAAACTTCGGATAAAGCACTTCGGTTAACAGCTGCCATCCGTTGAGTCCTGCGAGCCAGTCGTAAAGTTCGCCCGCCTTCTCTTCCGTTAATTTACCGCGCCAACGTTCTTTTAACGTGATACCGGACGTTCCGTCAGATACAACGAGTTTTTTGTCCGTGTTGGGCCACGTTATCTTTACGAGTGCGACATGTCCGTTGTCGGATTGATAAATTGCGTGTGTGTAGCCGATTGCAAAACCGTGCTCGATTTCGTATGGTTCGTCGTCCGGGTCCCAGTCTTTAAGTGGAAAATAAATCTGTACGGGTTCGATGAAACGTGGTCCGCCCCCATCTATCGGTTCTAATGACATTTGCATGTCCTCCTTTATTTACGAATTTCGTAATCGATACTTTGATTATAATTACGTTTTTCGTAATTGTCAACAAAATAATTACTAATTTCGTAATTTTTCTGTTATTATTAAGTTAGAGGAGGGCAGAATGGTTATGGTTATTGTTCACTGTAGATTAAAAGAATTGTTGGAGGAGCGAAAAATGGAGCAGAAAGAATTGGCTTCATTAACTAAAATAAGGGAAGCGACTATTTCAGAAATGTGCAGAAATATCAATAAAACTTTTCCGCGACATATCGTTGAAAAAATTGCTGACGCGCTTGAACTTAATGACATAAATGAGTTAATTACTTTTGAACATAAATAAAACGCCCCAATTAAAGGGCGTCTTTCTTTTGCGTTTTAACCTCGTCAATCCATCGCAAGAACTCCGTATTATTCTTTATTTCTCGATTTAGTCTTACGATATTCTTCCCGGCCTTTACCGCCCCTAACGCACAATACACCGCCCCGGCGACGAAAATTAACGGCAACATTCCGATCACCCGACCTTTTGCATTAGTTCCGCGACACTGGTGCTTTGTAGAATCCGGAATGGTTGCGGTTCAACGTCGTATTTGTACGGGCTGACGATCCACACGTTAGGAAAGTACCGTTTGTCTTTTGGCTGCCAGCTTGCGTCTTTCCATAGTTCCGAGTCGAAATAGTTACGGTATCTTTGTATTTTTGCGTCCATAACCTTTTTTGAGTACACATTACGTTGGATCTCGATGTAGAACGGCGCGCCCTGCCATATCATAAACGCGTCGGGTTCAGACGTCCCTTTGGCGCCTAGCTTCGGTTCAACTACGAATTGTTTAGGCTCCGCGTACTTCCGTAGCTCTTTGTAAAACTCAACGATCGCAAGAAAATGCGGTATTTTAGTTGATTCTTTTTTTACCGGTCGTGGCGCAGGAAAATAAAGATACGGTATCCTTTGCGTATCAACCTCTACGTATCCGTCACGGCGCAACCTTTTTAAAACGGTATTGCATGAGGTTACCGGCTGCTTAAGGTTAGCGAAATGCAAGTCGATAATGTCATCGCGACTCATAACCCGAAACCGTTGTAAGTAGTCAATGATCGCTTTATCGCGGGCTTTCATCGTTAAACCCCTCCCAGTTGAATAAGTCTTTGAAGTTTTCCGGGCTGTCACTTAAATCGTTCGTTATCGAAGAGTCCGTCTGTACTTTCGCAACTTTAAACGGTTCTAACAGTTTCTTTGCGCGGTCTGATTCGAGTAAAACGCCTTGCAAACACTCGGTCGCCTCGAGTTTAAGATAAAACCGTCCTTTTTCCGTCACCTTAATATCGGCGGCTTCTTTACTGCCGAGCGCAATGTTTGAATTGATACGGTCAGACGCTCGGAAAGCCATGCGTACAACCAAATTGCTTTTGAGCCTGCCGCTGATTACTTCACGATCCGCCCGTTGCATGGAAAGCACCAGGTACACGCCAAGCGCCCGGCCGATTGCCGCAATTTCATCGATTATCGCCATCGAATCAGCTTCGTCCTTTATCATCGATACCTCATCGATTACCAATACGATATACGGCTCCTTTTGACCGCTCAACTCTGCGATATGGTGTAGTTCGTTGTCTGCGAGTAACTTACCTCGGCGCCTCATTTCGGATTGAATCACCTTCAAAACTTCGTACAAGTCGCTCGGGTCCGTTATAATGTCGCCTTTTACCGCACCAACCCGTTTGAACAAAAATAACTCCGATTGCTTCATATCGCATAAGTACAACTGCAGTTCGTCGGCTGTCTTCTCCTGTATCAACGCGGTCAAAATGGCTCTTAACTGCGTTGACTTACCGCTACCTGTTTCGCCGGAAATTAAAAGGTGCGGATGTTCCGTCATGTCGTACGTTACGAGTTCACCGCGGCCATTAACGCCGGCCAGTATTGGTACGCGCTTGTTACCGAACGCTTCGCTTATTTGCGCAAAGTCATAGCGGTAATTCGATGATTGCTTGCGGTCATAAACGTTAAGTACGAATTTTTTATTATTGCGTTCGAGTTCGATTGCCATGCCGTATTTGTTCTCAAATAGCCATCGCTTTTTTTCGATGTCAGCCGGGTTTAAACCGAGTGGTACGGTAAAGACGTACTCTACTCGCCCGGGTAACGGCCTTATCGAATGGATTTTCGGAAAAATACGTATGTCGTCCTTGCCTATTTTTTTCTTAAGGTAAATTTGGCCAGCGCGGAATGTTTTTATCAACTCAATACGTAAAAATAATCGCCTCAATACCACGCTCCGCTCCCTCCCTTCGCTACGCTACTTTTTAAACAATTTTAGTTTTTCTTTAATAACGGTAAATTTCACTTGTACTTTACTGATAATAAAAACGCGGTAACTAACTCATTTATTATCAATTTAGCTTTCGAATTTTTTACCGTGATAGATACCTATGCAGGACCACTTGTCTAACTTTCACAATTTTTTGCGATAGGTTTGTATATTTTTGTGAAAGAGGGACAAGACTGTTAACGCCGAATAATATAAACGAGGTGTTTAACGTGTTCAGTTTTAAAAAGAGAACGAAACTAGGACGGTTTTTAGATCGGAATGGATTAACGCAAGAGGAATTAGTAAAACAATCAAGAGTTAGTCGTAACACCGTGAGCAAATTGTGTTCAGACGAGGAATACACGCCGAATGTCTCGACAATGAGAAAAATACTTAACGCAATACGGAAGATCGATCCATCGATAAAATCGGATGATTTTTGGGATATGTAAAAATATGTAATTATGAGTTTATTTTCGGTGTGCGAATTTAAAATGCACTTGTTGTAGCGGTACGAGGGGGTGGTGGGGGTGTGTACCCCCTCCCTGCTAAAAACAAGAACATATATTCGCTAACAACATTCATTCAATCGTTTAATTTTATACAGTTTATTCATTCTTTATTCAAAAATTAGTTTACATAATGCTAATTTTCGGAATCAATATAAACTCACAGACGTTGAATTGACGCGGTTTCTAACAATCCCTTTAATTTCCGATTATACACAATTTTATACATCGTTAATTTGTCGGGCTTTGTAGCGTTAGGCCTGCCGGAAAGGCTCCGCATATCTTGCATATATTTAAACAGGTGAAACGTATACATTTTACGCATAAGCTATCACCTCACTCCGAAAATTTTCGAGGGGGCTTCCGTCGGAGCCGTGCGGTTAGTGAATTCATACAAATTGTATACGAATGTAACTCACTGTAACTAATATAAAGTAAGTTACTTCTATTATACACATCCATTGGTGGGTAGGGTTACACTACGGTAAACCACTCGTTGGTACCGCCAGTTTTAAATTCGATGCCTAGCGATTCTATTTCCTCGTAGTACTTATCGTCTAGTTTGCGATCCATCACACCGTAGAAGTACGCAAAGGGATTACGTACCCTTCCCGTCTTGTATGTGCGTATCATTTGCTTAAAAGCATTTATGGCGACGTCTAAAACTGTCTGGTCATCGAATGCTTTATGTGCGCATATCTTAGCCATACGCCAGTACTCTTCGATAGTCTTTGCGTTATCCCAAAACGTAGACACTAGGTGGGTGAAAGCGTTTGGTACACGATCACTTGTAAACGAAGAATCTAACGTTATTTTAGTTTTATGTATTAAGGTTTCTTTGCAATCCGTATCCTTTTCCGCCTTACTCTCGCTAGGACTTTCGCTAACCGGACGACTGGACACTTTCGCCTGGTCACACGCTTGAATCACGCAAATGTCATAACCACGGCCGCCGCGTTCCCGAATGGTCGGAATACGTTTGATAGCACCGATCTCTTCTAACGTTTTTAGCGCTCGCCTAACGGTTTTCTCCGATTTATCGATTAACTTTGCGAGTGTGGCCGCCTTTAACCAGGACACGCCGATCACAACGCAAGAATAACGGCTAATCGTCTTAAGCACGGTTACGGCCGTCTTATTAAGTTGCTGCGCATTGTAATATAAATGTTGACGGACAGCTTCGTTAAGTTCCGCGATCGATTCGAACGACTGGTGTTCACGATATTCTTCATACGCCCATTGCACGTTAACCCCTCCGGATTGACCGAAGAAAAAGCATACCGAATAAACTTGAAAAATCCTAAATTTTCAAGTAAGATAATTATAAACAAACAGTATCGGTCCGCGTTGGCAGACGCGGGCTTTTTCTTTCGTCTTTTTATTTAAGATTTTTTAATGGTGAAAAACTCTTATGCTTGTCCCTTACTTCATTGCTGTAAAGGTTTACATAAGTACGAACCATATCCATCGTTGTATGTCCTAAAATTTGTTGCAATTCGAAAATGCCAGCGCCATTCTGAACACTCATTTTCGCGAAGGTATGCCTAAATGTGTGACAACTACAACGAACATCGTCTATATCCGCCTCACGCCCATAGTGCGTTATTCTGCTTTGTAACTGGCGTTTAGTTAACGGTGTGTTATCGATCGTAACAAATAGCGCGTCAGTCTCCAAAACGCCTCTAATTGCGATATATTTCCTTAACTGATCTTTCATTTTCGATTGAAACGGTACAAGGCGCTCTCTTTGCCCCTTTGCGTTTCTAATTAATAACTGCGAATCTTCCCAACGTATATCACTTAACGTTATGCCTACAAGTTCATTCGCCCTAATGCCGGTTTCTAGCAAAAGCATGAGTATTGTTAGGTCACGTACACCTATAAACGTTTTTAGATCCGGTTGCCTAAATAACTTTCTAATTTGGTTTTTAGAAAATGTTGCGATGACACCTTTTCGCTGTCGTAATAACGCAACTTCATCAAACGGATTTTGCGGAATGTACTTTTCTTTACGAAGAAAATTAAAGAATGCTCGAATGGCGCGTAACCTCGTATTGATGCTAACGACCTTCGCCCCTTGTTTGTCCTTCATATAACGAATTACATTTTCTTTTATAATGTCTGCCGTTATTTCAGCGGGCTTAGTCGTTATGTCTTGCGCCTCAAGTATCTTTCGGAATGTGGTTAATTCATTGCGGTAGTACTTTATCGTGTGGTCACGCAAATTCCGTAAATTACAATCGTCTAAAAAGAGTTCGAGTAATTCGTCAAACTCGTATTTGTCCGATCGTATAGTTCCACGTAACTGCGCTAATTGTTTCGAGGATAATTCGTTACGACGTCTTGCCATCATTGCGCCTCCAATCGAATAGATTGAACGCAGCATCGCGTACGATTCAACGCACACGATTTTTCGGCTTAAATCGTACGTAATGGGCAAAATAAAAACGACCTCCATCGAAACGGAGATCGTTGATATCATCGTATTTCTCAACGTATGTAAATGGTACCAGTGGTGGGAGTCGAACCCACACTCCCGAAGGAACACGATTTTGAGTCGTGCGCGTCTGCCAATTCCGCCACACTGGCATATTAATTAATAAGCTACATATATTCAAAAATGGTGCCGAGGGCCGGACTCGAACCGGCACGGTAGTCACCTACCGCAGGATTTTAAGTCCTGTGTGTCTGCCAATTCCACCACCCCGGCATGGGGAATATATGTATTGGAGGCGGCACCCGGATTCGAACCGGGGGATAAGGGTTTTGCAGACCCGTGCCTTACCACTTGGCTATGCCGCCAAAACATGATGGAGCGGAAGACGGGATTCGAACCCGCGACCCCAACCTTGGCAAGGTTGTATTCTACCACTGAACTACTTCCGCAAATAAATTGGCTGGGCTAGCTGGATTCGAACCAACGCATGACGGAGTCAAAGTCCGTTGCCTTACCGCTTGGCTATAGCCCAAAAATATGGGGCGACTGATGGGAATCGAACCCACGAATGTCGGAACCACAATCCGATGCGTTAACCACTTCGCCACAATCGCCATATGGCAGGGGCAGCAGGAATCGAACCCACACCAAAGGTTTTGGAGACCTTTGTTCTACCTTTAAACTATGCCCCTATTATCAATAGGAAAATAAATGGTGGAGGGGGACGGATTCGAACCGCCGAACCCTGAGGGAGCGGATTTACAGTCCGCCGCGTTTAGCCACTTCGCTACCCCTCCGTTTGAGACAAATACTATTTTACAAGATATTTATTCATTTTTCAAGAAGAAATTTTTATCACTTCTTGAAAGAAACAGTGATTGATGGTGCCGACTAGAGGACTTGAACCCCCAACCTACTGATTACGATTCAGTTGCTCTACCAATTGAGCTAAGTCGGCGAAGCAATAATGATGTTCAACCAATACCGTTGTCTCTTCCTCTGCAAGCAGTTACTTTGCAGCAGCCTGCGTCGAGACAAGTCGTAGCACAATCGAAGAAGTAATGCTCCTTGCTCTATCAATTGAGCTAACTCTGCTCAAAATGGTGGCTCGAGACGGAATCGAACCGCCGACACGAGGATTTTCAGTCCTCTGCTCTACCGACTGAGCTATCGAGCCAATTGATTTAATATTAAAAATAACTTTTAGAAATGGCGGACCCGACCGGGATCGAACCGGCGATCTCCTGCGTGACAGGCAGGCATGTTAACCACTACACCACGGATCCATTATGTATAAATTCTTTTTGGTTGCGGGGACAGGATTTGAACCTGCGACCTTCGGGTTATGAGCCCGACGAGCTACCAGACTGCTCCACCCCGCGATGATATTTCGTATATATGGTGGAGGATGACGGGATCGAACCGCCGACCCCCTGCTTGTAAGGCAGGTGCTCTCCCAGCTGAGCTAATCCTCCAATATTGAAATGGTGACCCGTACGGGATTCGAACCCGTGTTACCGCCGTGAAAGGGCGGTGTCTTAACCGCTTGACCAACGGGCCATTATTTAATGGCGGAGAGCAAGGGATTCGAACCCTTGATACGGGGTTGACCGTATACACGATTTCCAATCGTGCTCCTTCGACCTCTCGGACAGCTCTCCAATGGCTCCACAGGCAGGACTCGAACCTGCGACCGATCGGTTAACAGCCGATAGCTCTACCACTGAGCTACTGTGGAATAATGAAGCCTGGCAGCGTCCTACTCTCACAGGGGGAAGCCCCCAATTACCATCGGCGCTGAAGAGCTTAACTTCCGTGTTCGGTATGGGAACGGGTGTGACCTCTTCGCCATCGCCACCA
>NZ_AUMP01000005.1:0-57183 GCF_000430745.1 Fictibacillus gelatini DSM 15865
AGCCTCTGCCTTATGACTAGACCGAACGAAGGAATGTAGGCACACAGATGCCAAGAGACATGGGAGGGTACGTCATCATAAGTTACGCAGAGATCCATTGTGCATCACATCATTCTCTAGCACTACTTACCATTATTACCCAGTAGTGGCCGCGTAGCGTACCCATAGGATGGAATAGTTTCACATAATATAAAAATATTGTTAGTATGCGTGTCGAAAATTATTTTTTTGACACCCCACCAACGGGTTAAACCGTTGATATATCAACATTTATAGAGGGAGGTTGATGAAACATGAACATCGTAGATCAAATGAAAGTCCAGTTAAAAAAAGAAATTGAAGAGGCTGTTTTAAAGGCCGGGCTTGCCGAAAGAGAGCAGCTTCCGGAAGTTGTGTTAGAAGTGCCGAAGGATAAAGCACATGGAGATTATGCGACAAATATGGCGATGCAGCTTGCCCGCATTGCAAAAAAGGCGCCGAGAATGATCGCTGATGAGATTGTAAAGCATTTTGATAAAACAAAGGCGTCGATTGGGAAAATTGAAATTGCCGGACCAGGTTTCATTAATTTTTATATGGACAATTCGTATTTGACGGATTTGATCCCGACCATTTTAAAAGCGGGCGAACATTATGGCGAAACGAACCTTGGACAGGGCAAAAAGGTGCAAGTCGAGTTCGTATCGGCCAATCCGACAGGAAACTTACACCTCGGCCATGCCCGCGGGGCGGCAGTCGGCGATACGCTTTCTAACATCCTTAATAAAGCGGGCTTTGACGTTTCCCGGGAATATTACATTAATGATGCCGGAAATCAAATCAACAATTTGGCGTACTCAATTGAAGCACGCTATCTTCAGGCGCTCGGAATGGAAAAAGAAATGCCGGCAGACGGTTATTACGGCGAGGATATTATCGAGTTCGGAAAAGAGCTCGCTGCCGAATACGGCGATAAGCTTACCAGAAAGGATGAAAAGGAACGGTTTGAGTTTTTCCGTGAATACGGGCTAAAACGGGAACTTGAAAAGATCAAGAAAGTTTTGGATGAATTTAGAGTTCCATTTGATGTCTGGTACTCTGAAAGATCTCTCTATGAAACAGGAAAAATTGATACCGCTCTTGAAAAATTGAAAGAAAAAGGTGTCATTTACGAAAAAGACGGGGCAACCTGGTTCCGCACAACCGATTTTGGGGATGACAAAGACCGTGTATTGATTAAAAATGATGGTTCGTATACGTATTTGACACCGGATATCGCCTACCATAAAGATAAACTGGAGCGCGGCTTTGAAAAGTTGATCAACGTCTGGGGTGCGGATCACCACGGCTATATTCCGCGGATGAAAGCGGCGATTGAAGCGCTTGGCCATGACCGCGAGCAGCTTGAAGTAGTGATTATCCAATTCGTTTCTCTATTCCAAAATGGCGAAAAAGTGAAGATGAGCAAACGTACAGGTAAGGCGGTAACGTTAAAAGACTTGATGGAGGAAGTCGGAATAGATGCAACCCGTTACTTCTTTGCAATGAGAAGCTCCGACACGCATCTTGATTTTGACATGGACTTAGCTGTATCCAAATCCAATGAAAACCCGGTCTTCTACGTGCAGTATGCGCATGCGCGGGTGTGCAGCATGCTTCGCCAGGGACAGGAAATGGGCCTTTCTTATGATGGGGAACTGGATTTATCCCACATTTCAACAGAAAAAGAGTTTGAGTTGTTAAAGAAGCTCGGGGAATTCCCAGCGGTCATCAATGAAGCGGCGGAGAAGCTGTTGACTCACCGCATTACGAACTATGTCTTTGAAGTGGCGTCCGCCCTGCACAGCTTTTACAACGCTGAACGCGTACTGGATGAAAGCAACAAAGAAAAATCAACGGCCCGCTATGCATTAATGAAAGCAACGCAAATCACCATCGAAAATGCCTTGAAGATCATCGGTGTTACGGCACCTGAGCGGATGTAAGTCTTTTACTCCTTTCTGAAATCGGAAAGGAGTTTTTTTATGCAAAATTGGGCATGATGTAAGAGACTTTTATTCGATGGGATAAGGCGGTAAAGTATATGGGAAATGTAACCCTACCAAACGGACTAAGCGTCTATTATGAAGATAGGGGAATTGGTCTGCCAATCGTATTCATTCATCCTCCCGGCATGAGCCATGTCGTGTTTAAATACCAGCGTTCGCTAGCGCAGGAGTTTCGGGTCATAACGTACGACATCAGGGGGCACGGTGGGTCTTCCTGGGAAGACAGCGCCTCATTATCCATCCCGATGCTCGCTTCCGACTTGCTCGCGCTATTAGATCATTTAACGATCAACCGGGCCGTCATTTGCGGGTATTCCGCTGGAGGATCGATCGCCCAGGAGTTTGCATTAAGTTACCCGGAACGAACGGAAGCGCTCGTGCTCTCCGGCGGGTTTCCTGAGGTGAACACCACCATTTTGTCAAAGCAATTTCAACTGGGGATGATCATGGCTGAAAAATGCCCGAACGTCCTCGGCAAGCTGCTCAGCTGGACGCATAAAAACAATCAAAACGACCGGGAAACGCTTTATGCCTATGACATGAAATGCAACAGAATTGCGTGGCGGATGTATTATGATGCCTCCTATCACTATAACTGCACGGAACAATTAAAAGCGATCCAGGTACCGACATTGCTCTTTTACGGGGACCGTTCATTTTACATGCATCCGTATTACCATATCTACAAAAAGCACGTTCCGGCGCACCTTTTGCACGCCGTCATCGTCCCCAAATCCCTCCATCAAATCCCTATTCGAAAGCATGATTATTTTAATAAAAAGTTGGCGGAGTTTTTGAGTGGGCTCCAAGCAATATAATGCAGCCACTAATACCAGGTTGTCGACCGTTTCGGCAATCTTTTATATTTTTTCAATGAAAATAAAACAAAAACCTATTGAACTCCGTCTAATAGATAGAGTAAGAGGGGAGGGAATGGATTTGGAAGAGTCTGTTTTTGACGTGGAGTCTATTGAAGCAGAAAATACTGATGTACTATTTGATCAAATTATGACCAATTATGGACAAGACATATTACAGCTAGTTTATTCTTATGTGCGAAATAAAACTATTGCTGAGGATTTAACCCAGGAAATATTTGTGAAATGTTATCGTTCACTTCATAAGTTTGAACGAAAATCAAAAATAAGAACGTGGCTTTACCGAATAGCGATTAACCATTGTAAAGATTACCTAAAGAGTTGGTATTTCAGAAAAGTTCACCTAACCGAAATAGGTGTTATTCATCGGGAATCTCTAGATAAACAGGTAGAACAAGTCATTGTTCAAAAAGATGATAAATCGGAATTAGTTGAAGCCATTTTACAACTGCCTCTTAAATATCGCGAAGCCATTTATCTCTATTATTTTGAAGACCTCTCGTTAAAAGAAATTGAAGTTTTAACGGATATTAATCAAAATACGATTAAAACAAGGCTGCGGCGGGCAAAAGAACTTCTGAAAAATGTGTTAGAGGGGTGAGTACTATGGAAGACCGGTTAAAAAACTTGAAGAATTTGAGAAAAAGAAATGTTTTTAATGAGTTGCAGTTTACAGAAGAACATCGTCAAAACATCTATAGGACGATTCAAAAGGAGAAAGAAAATGATCATGATGTAGTAATGGCAGTTTTACAACTGCTGGCCAACCCAAAAACAGGCTTTGAAATAATTAAGAATTTACGTAGCCGGGGAATTAAGCGATTTGAAAATGATGAAGGCTCCATCTATACCTTACTGCATCATCTGGTACAAAAAGAATACATCATAACATACTGGGACGAAAATAACATCAAACAATATGCTTTAAGCTATAAAGGGAAAAAGGTTTTAAAAAAGGCAGAAAGACAACAAAAGGCACTTTCGTCATGTCTGAAAGATTTATTGGAAGGAGATTTGTTATATGAATGAAAGAAAGTCTTTCTTGCAACAAGTAATGAGCCATATCCGTTCAAAAGAGGCAAAGAAATTAGTGGCAATGGAACTTGATTATCATATGGAAGAGGCGATAAAAGATTGGAGGGAAAAAGGCCTGTCAGAAGAAGAGGCGGAAAAGCGTGCCGTTAAGCAAATGGGTAATCCAGATACATTAGGAATGAAGCTAAATAAACTTCATCGTCCAAAAATAGATTGGAATCTTTTATTGCTTTTTGCTTTAGCGATCGGCTTAGGCTTTTTACCTGCGGTTATTGCGCAGCATACAGGTTATAGCTCAGGTTATAGCTTTTTTTATAATAAAATTAAAGTCATTACAGTTGGAGCGGTTATCGTTATTTTATTCATGTTGTTCGATTATAGAAAAGTGAAATCATACGGATGGATTTTTTATGGAATTGGTTGCTTGATTCTCATTCTGGCCGGAATGGTTTCTCTAAACGTTTTCGGTACGACTATTAATGGGTGGCCGTATTTTGTATTAGGACCGTTTCTTTTAAATACGTCAATCACTCTACCATTCTTTTATATTGCATGGGCATGTTTTTTTCAAAACGAGAAAATCAAGCTATGGATGCTGGCCATACAGTTTTTCATATCTTTTGCCTTGCTAGTTCAAGTAAGCACTCTCTCGTTTATAGTAATGTATAGTTTGATGGTGTTCATAATGTTTATATGGAAAGTAAGGAAAGAAAAGAAAGTCCTTTTATTTACCGGTATGGTTGCAATGGGTCTATCAATGGTTGGTTTTTTAATTGTATTGACAAACTCTGCCCAAAAAGCCCGCTTCTTAGGTTTTTTAAATCCCCATAAATATCGGGAAGCAGCGGGGTACTTAAACTTACAAATAGAAAAAATTATGTCACAGGCAGGGTGGTTTGGACATGCTTTGCCTAAAAAAGATCCAATTGTTATTGAACCATATACTGATCTCGTTTTTGTAACGTTGACCTATGTGTATGGCTGGCTTTTTTCAATTGCATTAGTAGTAATCCTGGCCGGTTTTCTCTTCAGAATTGTTCAAATATGTAAGAAGATACATGATCCGTTTGGCCAGCAAATTATCATTGGAGGACTTACCATTTATGCTGTGCCGCTTGTTTATAATATATTGATGACAATTGGCTTGCTACCCATTGCAGGATTTTCACTGCCGTTTATTAGTTATGGATTTACACCGGTCTTTACTTTTTCAATTGTAATTGGAGCTATATTAAGCGTGTACCGCAGGAAAGGCTTAATCCAATCTAACGTAAACCTATAGCTTATATTTTCACCCAACGTGATCATCCTAAACGGCTGCTTAAGAAACTTAAACCGATAGGAAACGTTGGTTTTCTTGGCAAAGAATGATTTTTTATTTATCAGGAATAAAAAATCATCGTACCTCATATCCTTTACTATCATCCCAATAACGGATTTTGCTATGGTCGCTCGCCCAAATCCAACTACCATCCACCGCCGGAATGGAGAAATCAGCTTAGAGGAGGATAGGATTATGTGGCAAACATGGCTGTCTGGACTTATTGGTATTTGGCTCATCATTTCACCATGGATTTACAAGTTTGATGGAAACAACGGGGCATTGTGGAATAATATCGTATTTGGTGCCATTATTCTTATTCTTGCGATTTGGTCAGGCACAACGACAAAAAACCAAAAACCTTAGCCGCTTTTTGGTCTAAATGTGTAACAGCCATCCCTCTTCGGATGGCTGTTTTCGTATTATAAAAATGGAGCAATGGCCGTTGCGATACATTCTTTGACTTTAAACCAGAACGTTCGCTCGTTGTAGTGTTCCAACGTTAGCCTGTCAGAATGGCTGAAATCCGTCTCGAGCACTTGTTTGACCGTTTGAATCAACTCGTGATCTTTAAAAATGCAGTTGATTTCCCCGTTAGTAAAAAAACTTCGCAAATCGAAATTGGCTGTGCCGATATCGCATAATTCATCATCCACAAGAAAGGCTTTGGCATGGAAAAATCCTTGTTTGAACTGGTAAATGGAACAGCCTGCTTTTAACAAATCTTTAAAATAAGGATAAGAAGCTTCTTGAACGAGCGGATGATCAGGTTTTTTAGGAACTAAAATGGTAATTTGGACCCCGCGGGACACCGCATCCAAAAGTGCCCGGTGAATCTCTTTTCCCGGAATAAAATAAGGCGAGCCGATCACGATCGACTTCTCGGCTTTTTGAATATGGCGGAGAAAAAAAGAATAAACCCCGTTCCCGTCAGACGGTTGGATCAAAAATTGCTTCTCCTTTTTTTCCGCCTTAGGATAATAAGCCTCCATATGGAGCAATTCTTTCGTCGCCCTCCTCCAGTCGACGAGAAACTGCTTTTGCAGCGCATGCACGACTTCCCCTTCCAGCCGCATATGATAGTCGCGCCAGTCGCCAAGGTCAGGGTCGCGCCCTAAATATTCATCCCCAACATTAAATCCGCCAAGATAGCCGATCTTCCCGTCAATAATCGTTAACTTTCGATGGTTCCGCTGGTTGAGGCGATAAAGAAAGAAAGGGAACCCCGGTTTGTTGCTGAAGGCAAAATCAATCCTCGCCTTTTTAAAGCGTTGGATCGTTTTTTTATCGATCGAGAAGCTGCCGATATAATCGACCAATAGTTTGATGGATACACCTTCTGCCGCTTTTTGCATTAACAGGGAAGTCATTTTCTTGCCAATATGGTCTTCGCGAAAAATATAAAATTGAATGTGGATATGATGAACCGCTTTTTCGATATCTTGAAACAATGCGTCAAAAAATTGATGCCCGGTCGGCAAAAAGTGGCCATCACCATTATGTAAACGTGTAATCGGAGGGCTTATTCGATATTTCTTTTTCCCCAGGTAAAAATCAAGCCACACGAGAAATACAAAAATAAAAAGGACAATCAACAAAATCATCGCGGCCAAACCCCGTCGTCCTCCTTTCCACCAAATGATTAATTAGTATACCCTAAATGCACTGAAAAAATTTTTAAAATTTTTATGGCGACTGAATGCTCATTCATAATTATTTATGGTATAATGGTTTCAGAAAATTCGATTGCTTTAGAATTATTAGCCTACACGCTGTAAAATGGCTGCATCTCATTTGAAAGGAGCATTACGGATGAATGGCTTGCAAATGTTGAATTGGATTTTGTTTCTTCTTGTAACCGTTTACGCCATTTATTTATTTGCTTATGTCGTAAAAACGCGTTACACCTTCATTAAAATGGGGAAAAAAGTGGAATTTGACCATACCGTAAAAGAACGAATAAAAGCAGTTCTTATTAATGTCTTTGGCCAAAAGAAACTGTTGAAAGATAAAAAAAGCGGCGCGATCCATGTCATGTTTTTCTACGGCTTCATCCTCGTGCAATTTGGCGCCATTGATTTTATTTGGAAAGGACTTGCACCGGGGTCGCATCTTCCGCTCGGGCCATTGTATCCAGGCTTTACATTTTTTCAAGAAATTGTGACATTCGTCATTTTAGTGGCCGTTGTCTGGGCGTTTTACCGCCGTTATATTGAAAAGCTTGTCCGCTTAAAGCGCGGGTTTAAATCCGGCCTTGTCCTTTTATTTATTGGCGGGTTGATGCTTTCTGTTTTACTCGGGAATGGAATGGAGATCAATTGGCATCATCTTGAAATGAGTTGGACGATGCCGATTGCGTCAGGGATCGCCTATTTGTTTCATTGGATGGGAGAAACCCCAACCATCGTTTTATTTTACATTGCCTGGTGGGCGCACCTTTTATTCTTGTTAACATTCCTTGTTTATGTGCCGCAGTCGAAGCACGCTCACTTGATTGCGGGTCCGGCAAACGTCTGGCTCGGCCGGAAAGATAAAGTAGGAAAGCTTTCTTCGATTGATTTTGAAGATGAATCACAGGAAGTGTTTGGCGTCGGCAAAATTGAAGATTTCAACCAGAAGCAGTTGGTTGACCTTTATGCATGTGTCGAGTGCGGGCGCTGCACGAGCATGTGCCCGGCCAGCGGAACAGGAAAAATGCTCTCGCCGATGGACCTTATTCTTAAGCTTCGTGATCATTTAACGGAAAAAGGGGCGGCGGTCACTTCACGAACCCCATGGATGCCGGCATTTGCCTTTACCAATACGAAAGGCAATCAGATCGCTTTCCAGGCTGCCGGAAAAGGGGCAAAGGAAACAGCTGCAACAACTGATGGCAGCTCTGCTTTCAAATTCGAGTACAACATCGAATTAATCGGCGAGGTGATTACAGAAGAAGAGATCTGGGCATGTACGACGTGCCGCAACTGTGAAGACCAGTGTCCGGTCATGAATGAGCATGTGGACAAAATCATCGATATGCGCCGTTACCTCGTTTTAACGGAAGGAAAGATGGACACTGAGGCGAAACGGGCGATTCAAAGCATTGAAAAACAGGGGAACCCATGGGGGCTCTCCCGCAAAGAACGTGAAAACTGGCGTGAACTTCGTGACGATGTTGTTGTTCCAACCATAAAAGAAATGGAAAAAGCGGGTGAGGAGTTTGAGTATCTCTTCTGGGTCAGCTCGATGGGCGCTTACGATAATCGGAGCCAGAAGATCGCCCTCGCTTTTGCGAAAATCATGAACGAAGCGGGCATTAAGTTCGCCATTCTCGGAAACAAAGAAAAGAACTCGGGAGATACGCCAAGACGAATCGGAAACGAGTTTTTATTCCAGGAAATTTGCAATAAAAACATTGAATTGTTCCAGAAGCATAATGTGAAAAAGATCGTGACGATCGATCCGCATGCGTATAACACGTTTAAAAATGAATATCCGGAATTTGGCCTCGAGGCCGAAGTGTACCACCATACTGAGCTGCTTGCCAAATGGATAAAAGAAGGACGCATCAAGCCGAAGCATGAAGTGAATGAAACGATTACGTATCACGATTCATGCTACCTCGGCCGCTACAACGAAGTGTATGAGCCGCCAAGGGAAATTTTAAAAGCGATTCCGGGCGTCAAGCTTGTAGAAATGGACCGCAACCGCCAAAACGGAATGTGCTGCGGCGCCGGTGGAGGCATGATGTGGATGGAGGAGAAAACAGGACAGCGGGTGAACGTTGCCCGCACCGAGCAGGCACTTGCAGTTCATCCGACGATGATCGGAAGTGGCTGTCCATACTGCCTGACGATGCTAAGCGATGGAACAAAAGCGAAAGAAGTGGAAGATCAAGTGCAAACATTGGATGTCGTTGAAATACTGGAACGATCGTTGTTTAAGCCGGAGAAAGAACTTGTTCATTAAATGTTGTACTTCAGGAATCGGCAAATGGCTTGATTCCGGTTCACCTCAAATCACTCATACAGCAAAAATAGCGGATAGGATCCTGCTGAAAAACCAACCATGACAGCAGGACTTTCCGCTGTAGTAAGGGTGACTGAGCGTTCGTTCGACCAAGTTTGAAAACGGTTACGAGAATGAAAATAGAGGAGGAAATGAAAATGGGGAAAACGGTTATTGTCAGCGGAGTGCGTACGCCGATTGGAAAGCTGGGAGGAACCTTAAGTAGTTTAACGGCGTCTGACCTCGGGGGAATTGCGATTAAAGAGGCGTTAAATCGGGCGAATGTTGCTCCGGAGGAAGTCGGTGAAGTCATTATGGGCACTGTCCTTCAAGGAGGCCAGGGGCAAATCCCGTCCCGCCAGGCCGCAAGAAAAGCCGGGCTGCCATGGGAAGTGAAAACGGAAACGATTAACAAAGTGTGTGCATCGGGCTTACGCAGCGTCACTCTAGCCGACCAGATCATCCGTGCAGGAGATGAAGAAGTGATCGTCACCGGGGGAATGGAATCGATGTCCAACGCGCCGTATCTTTTGCCGAAAGCACGCTGGGGGCTTCGCATGGGAGATGGCCAGGTGAAAGACTTAATGATTCATGACGGCCTTACATGTTCATTTACCGGTGTGCATATGGGCATTTACGGCAACGATGTTGCGAAAGAACTGGGAATTTCCCGCGAAAAACAGGATGAATGGGCATTAAGAAGCCACATGCGGGCGATCGCCGCCATGGAAGATGGAACATTTGCCGGGGAAATTGTTCCCGTGGAAGTGCCGCAACGGAAAGGTGACCCGATCATCGTCTCTAAGGATGAAGGTCCGAGAAAAGATACGTCTTTCGAAAAACTGGCGGGGCTCAAACCTGTCTTTTCACCAACCGGAACGATCACGGCAGGCAATGCACCGGGCGTGAATGACGGTGCAGCCGCCCTCGTGTTAATGAGCGAAGAGCGGGCGGAAAAAGAAGGAAAAGAAGTGCTTGCCACCATTGTAGGGCATGCGGCGATTGCTATGGAGGCGAAAGATTTCCCGAAAACGCCTGGACTTGTCATTCATAAGCTGCTAGAGAAAACCGGGAAATCGTTAGATGAAATTGATCGATTTGAAATTAATGAAGCGTTTGCGGCCGTCGCTTTAACAAGCGCTGAACTTGCCGGGCTTGATTTAGAAAAAGTGAACGTCAACGGCGGCGCGGTGGCATTAGGACACCCGATTGGCGCAAGCGGCGCCCGCATTCTCGTCACACTCATTCATGAATTGAAACGGCGCGGCGGAGGGCTTGGCATTGCGTCCATTTGCAGCGGCGGAGGCCAGGGCGATGCCATTTTGATTGAAGTCAAATAAAAAACGAATATCTGGGGGAGAAAAACATGAACATTAAAACGATTATGGTCGCTGGTAGCGGACAAATGGGATCGGGCATTGCCCAGGTTTGCGCCATGGCCAACTACAGCGTCATTTTACATGATTTAAAAGACGAGTTCGTTGAAAAAGGCATGCAAACGATCACGAAAAATCTTTCACGCCAGGTAGAAAAAGGGCGAATGACGGATCGCGAAAAAGCTGAAATTTTAAATCGGATCGAGCGGTCGACTGAACTTTCAAACGCTGAAAAAGCTGATCTTGTCATCGAGGCGGTTGTAGAAAATATGGACGCCAAATCGCAATTGTTTAAAATGCTCGACGAACTTGCGCCGGAGCACACCATTCTGGCAAGCAATACGTCGTCCTTGCCGATTACGGAAATTGCCGCGGTGACGAAACGTCCGGAAAAAGTAATTGGGATGCACTTCATGAATCCTGTTCCTGTCATGAAGCTCGTTGAAATTATCCGCGGCCTTCAGACGAGCGATGAAGTCTATGAAACAATCGAAGCCGTTTCAAAGAAATTAAGCAAAGTGCCGGTCGAAGTGAACGATTTCCCTGGCTTTATCTCTAATCGCATTTTAATGCCGATGATCAACGAGGCTATTTATGCCGTCTATGAAGGGGTGGCGACGCCTGAAGCGATCGATGAAATCATGAAGCTCGGAATGAATCATCCGATGGGGCCTCTTACGCTCGCCGACTTCATTGGTTTGGATACATGTCTGTACATTATGGAAGTGCTTCACGAAGGGTTCGGTGACGATAAATACCGCCCATGCCCACTCTTGCGCAAATATGTAAAAGCCGGTTGGCTCGGAAGGAAATCCGGAAGAGGGTTTTACAGCTACAACTAGTGCCTTTTAAAAAAACGAGCCAAACTTCTCGCAATTGGCACTGATTCTATCATTTTCGATAATAAAACGATGACTTCAGACAATAAAATGTTGAAATCCGACAATAAGTGGCTTCAATCGGCTAATAAAACAAGTAATATTTAGACGTTTTGTATCTTTATTGTCCGAAAGGCAAAATTTATTGTCCAAAATCAAGGAGTTATTATCCGAAAATTAAAGTTTATTGTCCGAGGACCAGATAATTTGAACGGTTCCAGACGTTTTTCCTGATCTGGCTTTCCTTCAAAACGAATAGGCCTGCTGCTGTGTTTAAAACCATTTCCCTGGAGGGGCACCAGTACAAAGGAGATTGATGAGCGATGAACCTCACCTTTACCGAAGAGCAGTTGATGATGCAGAAAATGGTGCGGGATTTTGCGCAAAAAGAAATTGCGCCGTATGTAGAAAAAATGGATGAAACCGACCAGTTTCCGCGTGAGATCATTGATAAAATGGCGGATCTTGGCTTGCTTGGAATTCCGATTCCTGAAGAGTATGGTGGAGCGGGAATGGACTTTATTTCTTACATTATTGCCATCCATGAATTGTCGAAAGTAAGTGCGACGATTGGCGTCATTTTATCCGTTCATACGAGTGTCGGAACAAACCCGATTCTTTATTTTGGAACGGAAGAACAAAAACAAAAATACATTCCGAAGCTTGCAAGCGGCGAGTTTCTTGGCGCATTCGGATTGACCGAACCGGGATCGGGTTCTGATGCCGCAAGTTTAAAAATGAAGGCCGTTAAAAAAGGAGACCGCTATCTTATAAACGGATCAAAAATTTTCATCACAAACGCGGGAGAAGCCGACACGTACATCGTTTTTGCTTCCACCGACCCGGATGCCGGCAGCCGCGGGATTTCCGCATTCATCGTTGAAAAGGATACGCCGGGTTTTTCCGTCGGCAAAAAGGAGAAGAAAATGGGGCTGAACGGCTCCAATACGAGCGAGTTGATTTTTGACAATGCTGAAGTGCCGGCGGAGAATTTGCTCGGGAATGAAGGATGCGGCTTTAAAATCGCGATGAGCAACCTCGATGTGGGAAGGATTGGGATTGCGGCACAGTCGCTCGGCATTGCTGAAGCGGGCCTTGAGTATTCGCGTAATTATGCAAAAGACCGCAAGCAATTCGGAAAACCGATCGGTGCCCAGCAAGGAATTGCGTTTAAACTCGCGGATATGGCGACAAAGGTCGAAGCGGCAAAACTATTAACATACCGTGCGGCCAACCTTCGCGCACTCCATTTGCCGTGCAAGAAAGAAGCGTCGATGGCAAAGCTGTTTGCCTCAAAGGCGGCAATGGAAGTCGCGACGGATGCCATTCAAGTTCATGGAGGGTACGGGTATACGAAAGATTATCCGGTAGAGAGGCTCTTCCGCGATGCGAAAGTTTGTGAAATCTATGAAGGCACAAGCGAGATTCAAAGAATCGTCATTAGCAAGCAACTATTAGGCGAATAAAGGAGAGAAAACCATGCAATTTCAATTATCAGATGAACATGAAATGATCCGAAAAATGGTCCGTGATTTCGCAAAAAATGAAGTCGAACCGACAGCGGCGGAGAGGGATGAAGAGGAACGATTTGACCGCTCGCTTTTCGACAAGATGGGAGAGCTCGGTCTTGCGGGCATTCCGTGGCCAGAGGAGTATGGCGGCATCGGCGGGGATTACTTAATGTACGTTATCGCAGTAGAAGAACTTTCCCGCGTCTGCGCTTCAACAGGGGTTACGTTATCCGCGCATACATCACTTGCTGGCTGGCCGATCTATAAATTTGGCACGGAAGAACAAAAGCAAAAATTTCTCCGTCCGATGGCCGAAGGAAAGAAGCTCGGCGCTTACGGCTTGACGGAACCGGGCTCAGGATCTGACGCTTCCAATATGAAAACGACGGCAAGAAAAGAAGGCGACCATTATATTTTAAATGGCTCGAAAATATTCATTACTAACGCTGGAGATGCGGAAATTTACGTCGTTTTTGCAAGGACGGATATTGAAGCCGGCCATCGCGGGGTATCTGCCTTTATCGTTGAAAAAGGAACGCCAGGGTTTTCATTCGGCAAAAAGGAGAAAAAGCTCGGCATCCGTTCTTCACTAACACTTGAAATTATTTTTGAAGATTGCAAGATTCCGGCTGAAAATCTTCTAGGAAAAGAAGGAGAAGGGTTCAAAATCGCGATGATGACGCTCGATGGCGGACGGAACGGAATTGCTGCCCAGGCGGTCGGGATCGCTCAAGGGGCGCTTGATGCTGCAGTCGGCTACGCGAAAGAGCGGAAGCAATTCGGCAAACCGATCGGGGCGAATCAAGGAATTGCCTTTAAGATCGCGGACATGGCGACAAAAGTCGAAGCCGCAAGACTCTTAACCTATCAAGCGGCCTGGAGGGAATCAGAAGGCCTCCCTTACGGAAAAGAGTCGGCAATGTCGAAGCTGTATGCCGGAGATATCGCAATGGAAGTGACAACAGATGCGGTTCAAGTGTTCGGCGGCTATGGCTATACGAAAGATTATCCGGTTGAACGCTACATGCGCGATGCAAAAATTACGCAAATTTACGAAGGAACACAGGAAATCCAGCGGCTTGTCATTTCAAAAATGTTATTGAAAGATTAACAGCTGGTTGTAATAACATTGACAGGAGGACGTTATGCACGAACTCGCCGAGCGCATTCATTATAAAGACGAACGTGCACTGGCACGCGCCATTTCTTATGTCGAAAATGACCATCCCGATAAGCTAAAACTGCTTACGGATATCCATTCATTGCAAAAAAAGGCCCACTTTATTGGCTTAACCGGTTCGCCGGGTGCGGGCAAAAGTTCACTCGTCAATCGTTTGATTACCCATTTGCGGAAACAACAGCTTACAGTTGGCGTCGTCGCCGTTGACCCGACAAGTCCGTTTAGCGGCGGGGCGATATTGGGGGATCGTGTACGAATGAGCGGGCATTTTACCGATTCAGGAGTCTTTATTCGAAGCATGGGAACGAGAGGGAGCCTAGGCGGTTTAGCCCGGACAACGAAAGAGACGGTTCGCTTAATGGATGCGTACGGTTTTGACGTCATTTTGATCGAGACGGTTGGCGTCGGGCAGTCCGAGCTCGATATTATGAAAATCGCCGATACGATAGCGGTTGTTCTGAATCCGGGCAGCGGTGACGTCGTCCAGGTTTTTAAAGCGGGAATTATGGAAATTGCTGATTTGTTCGTCATTAATAAAGCGGATTTGCCGGGTGTTCCGAAATTGATGGGGGAACTTCACTCGATGCTCGATTTGGTGAAACATGACGCTCCCTACCGTCCGCCGATTGTAAAAACGATATCCGTTCAAAATAAAGGGCTGGATGAACTGTGGGATCGATTAAAGGAGCATCGGCATTATCTCGAAAGGAGCGGGGAAGGCGAGTCACGCCGGCTTCGTTCCCTTGAGCATGAAGTGATCGAAGTTGTTCATCATGAACTGATGAAAGAAGTGTGGGAACAGGAAGAGCGAAATGGTTTCCCGTGGCTTAGAGAAGTGCAGGCGGGAGAAATGGATCCATATACGGCGGCTCAAACGATACTGAACAGATGGCGTAAAAACCTGATAGGAAAAGAGGGATAACGTTGGGGAGAAAGGAAGTTCCGTCGCTCGTTAAAGATGAAAAACTTATCCAGAAGCGCCGCGAAGAAATGGTGAAAGCAGCTGTCACACTTTTTAAGAAAAACGGCTATCACCGGACAACAACGCGGGAAATAGCGAAAGCTTCTGGATTCAGCATCGGAACACTTTACGAGTATATTCGGACAAAAGAAGATATTTTATATTTAGTCTGTGACAGCATTTATGACGGAGTCCGCGAGCGCCTTCAGGAAAGCCTGCGCGGCGAAGAAGGCGGTTTGGTCGGCATCAAGCGGGCGATCGCCGCTTACTTTAAAGTTGTTGATGATATGCAGGATGAAGTGCTTGTCATGTATCAGGAGGCAAAGTCATTGTCGAAAGAAGCCCTTCCCTACGTGTTGAAGAAAGAATTAGAAATGACAGGCATTTTCGAAGACCTGTTAATGCAGGCGGCCAGAGGGGGAGAACTGAACCTGGCCCCGGATGAAATTCCGCTCGTTGCCCATAACATTTTAATTCATGGCCAAATGTGGACGTTCCGCCGCTGGATCTTGCAAAAAATGTACACGTTAGAGGAATATACGAAAAAGCAAACGGATTTGTTGCTGAAAGGTGTGCTTTGAACAATCGATAACAACCTTATGAAAGAGGAGGTTTCAAGATGAGTCAACAAGAAGTGTACCGCCCAAAATATCCTGTCCGGTTTGTCACAGCTTCAAGCCTATTCGATGGACATGATGCATCGATCAATATTATGAGGCGAATTCTTCAATCAAGTGGAGCAGAAGTCATTCATCTCGGCCATAACCGGTCGGTCGATGAAGTCGTTAACGCCGCCATACAAGAAGATGTCCAGGGAATTGCGATTTCTTCTTACCAGGGCGGACACGTCGAATATTTTAAATACATGATTGATCTTTTAAAAGAACGTGGAGCCGGTCATATTAAAGTATTTGGCGGGGGCGGCGGTGTCATTATTCCGCCGGAAATTAAAGAGCTGCATGAATATGGTGTTTCATGGATTTTTTCACCGGAAGACGGACGGAAAATGGGGCTTCAAGGCATGATCAACAAGATGCTTGAATTGTGCGATTTTCCGACAGTGACGAAGCTGACGGATGAAGTGGAGAGATTGCCGTCCCGTGATTCGCAGGCGGTCGCGCGATTGATTACCGTAGCTGAGAACAAGGTACTTGCGGAGAAAGAAATTGCGGCAACAGCTGAAACCGTTTTAGAAGAAGTGAGAAGCCTTGAGCAGCAGGTCCCGGTGTTGGGGATTACAGGAACAGGCGGTGCGGGAAAAAGCTCGCTTACCGATGAGCTCGTCCGCCGGTTTGTCAATGAATTTGAAGACAAAACCGTTGCCATCCTTTCGATCGATCCGACAAAACAAAAAACAGGCGGCGCATTGCTTGGCGACCGGATCCGGATGAATGCCATATACAACAAGAGAGTGTACATGAGAAGCTTAGCAACCCGCGGCTCAAGATCTGAGCTTTCTTCTTCCATTAAAGAAGCGATTGCGGTTGTCAAGGCGGCTGGCTTTGACCTTGTCATCGTTGAAACGAGCGGCATTGGCCAGGGCGATGCAAGCATCGTCGATGTTTCTGATGTAACGATGTATGTCATGACGAGCGAGTTTGGGGCGCCGTCACAGCTTGAAAAAATCGACATGATTGATTACGCAGACCTTATCGCGATTAATAAATTTGAACGGAAAGGTTCCGAAGACGCTTTAAGAGACGTGAAAAAGCAATATCAGCGGTCGCGCGGGTGGTTCGACAAAGATTTAGACGAAATGCCGGTATATGGCACGATCGCAAGCCAGTTCAACGATGCAGGGACGAACATACTTTTCCATGCGTTAATCGAAACGATTGAAAAGAAATGCGGCACAAATTGGGGTGCTGGAAGCGAAGCAAAAGAGTATGTTGCGAAGAAAAATGTCATCATTCCCGGAAACCGTGTCCAATATTTAAATGAAATTGTCGATACCGTGAGAAACTATCATAAAACGATTGATGAACAAGTGAAGCTTGCCAGAAAAAGCTATCAGCTAAACGGCGCATTGGAAACTTTAAAAGAGCTGGGAGATCCGACAGAAATAACGATGGAGAACCTTCAAAAAGCGAAGGAACAAATGGAGGAAAAGCTGCTTCCGGAAGCGAAAAAAGCGCTTGAAAATTGGCCGAAGCTCAAAGAAAAATATAGCGGCAAAGAATTCGTCACGAAAGTGCGCGATAAAGAAATCGTAACGGAATTAACGACGAAAAGCCTCTCCGGGCTCGATATCCCGAAAGTCGCTCTTCCGAAATATGAAGACTGGGGGGAAATTTTAAAATGGATCATGAAAGAAAATGTTCCCGGTTCTTTTCCTTACACAGCTGGCGTATTTCCGTTTAAACGGAAAGGGGAGGACCCGAAGCGCCAGTTCGCCGGAGAAGGAACCCCGGAACGGACGAACCGCCGCTTTCATTACCTTTCCAAGGACGATGAGGCAAAGCGGTTAAGTACGGCATTTGACTCGGTGACGCTCTACGGAGAGGATCCCGATTACCGTCCGGACATTTACGGAAAAGTGGGCGAGAGCGGTGTCAGTGTGTGCACATTGGACGACATGAAAAAGCTGTATGCCGGATTTGACTTAATCGCCCCAAGCACGTCGGTTTCAATGACGATCAATGGACCGGCCCCGATCATTCTGGCGATGTTTATGAATACCGCGATTGACCAGCAAGTTCAAAAATTCGAGGAAAAACATGGGCGGAAGCCGAATCGCGAAGAGTTAGATGAAATTAAAGCGTTTACATTGTCTTCTGTCCGTGGAACGGTTCAAGCGGATATTTTAAAAGAAGACCAGGGGCAAAACACATGCATTTTCTCGACCGAATTTGCCCTCAGGATGATGGGGGACATTCAGCAATATTTTATCGACCACAACGTGCGCAATTACTATTCCGTGTCGATCTCGGGTTATCATATTGCCGAAGCAGGCGCAAATCCGATTACACAGCTTGCGTTTACGCTGGCAAACGGTTTGACCTATGTTGAATATTATTTAAGCCGCGGCATGCATATCGATGATTTTGCCCCGAACTTGTCATTCTTTTTCAGCAATGGGCTTGATCCGGAATATTCGGTCATCGGCCGTGTGGCAAGGCGCATCTGGGCAACAGTCATGAGGAACAAATACGGGGCGAACGAACGAAGCCAGAAGCTGAAATATCATATTCAAACATCGGGCCGTTCCTTGCACGCCCAGGAAATCGATTTTAACGATATCCGCACGACTTTGCAGGCGTTAATGGCGTTATATGATAACTGCAATTCGTTGCATACAAACTCATATGATGAAGCGATTACGACACCGACGGAAGAGTCCGTAAGACGCGCGATGGCCATTCAGTTGATTATTACGAAAGAGCTCGGCCTCGCCAAAAATGAAAACTCATTGCAAGGTTCATTCATCATTGAAGAATTAACCGATCTTGTCGAAGAAGCCGTCCTTCAGGAATTTGAACGGTTAAACGCAAGGGGCGGTGTGCTCGGCTCGATGGAAACACAATATCAGCGCGGCAAAATTCAGGAAGAGTCGATGTATTATGAAATGAAAAAACATAATGGCGAGCTTCCGATTATCGGCGTCAACACATATTTAAACCCGAACCCGCCGTCCGATGAAGAATTTGACATGCAGCTTGCCAGGGCAACTAAGGAAGAAAAGGAACAGCAAATCCAGAACTTAAACGCCTTTAAAAAGCGACATGAAAAAGAGGCGCCAGCTGCTCTTAAAAAATTGAAAGAAACGGCATTAAATGGCGGCAATATTTTTGAAGAACTGATGGAAACCGTAAAAGTGGCAAGTCTCGGGCAAATCACGGGCGCTCTTTATGAAGTAGGAGGAAAATATCGCCGAAATATGTGATGCTAGAGATGAAAGGCGGGAAGTGAGAGGCTAAAATGGTAGAAAAAGAGGGTCGGACTCCCCTCTTTTTCTATTTTTTTTAAAAACTATAGCATATACTACTTAGATTTGTTTATAATGAAGAGTATGATTAAAATGAAAATGCCCATAGTATGCCATAGATTGTAGAGAATGAAAGGAAGTGCCGTTCTTTGAGTTTAATGAATGCTTACACTAAAGACGAAATCTTGGAAATGTCCATGGTAGAAATTGCTTTCGAGATTTTAAAAGAAGAAAAACAACCGATCCCTTTTTATGAAATGTTAAAGCGTATTGCTGAGATGAAGGAAATGTCCGATGAAGCCGTTGAAGCCCGTATCGCTCCTTTCTATACGGATATGAACATTGATGGCCGTTTTGTCTGCCTTGGCGATAACAAATGGGGATTAAAAGCATGGTATCCGGTTGAAAGCAGTGAAGAAGAATTAAGTACAACCAACAAACCGAAACGCAAAAAAGTAAAAGACGACGACTTCGATGTGTATGATGAAGACTTTGAAGATGTAGATTATGATAATCTTGAACTTGATGATGAGCTGGATCACGATGAAGACGAAACGGACGACCTTGATGATGATTTTGACGATCTGGACGAAGAGGATTTAGACGAAGAAGATTTAGAAGATGACGACCTCGAAGATGACGATTTATATGATGATGAGAAGGAAGAATAAAGCTCCGGCCTACCGGAGCTTTAAGCTGCATGTGAAAAACACGGCAGCCTAAAAAGTTGCTTTGGCAACTTTTGTTCTTGACTTCTTATGCAAAAGTAGATAAAATCATTTTTGGGCTAAACATAAACGAATTAAATAATTGATAAATGATAACAAAAGTGCCCCCGTATCCCGGGGATAGGTCACTTTTGTTTTTTTGTTTTTTCTAAACTTTTCGCTTGAAGTTAAGATTCCATAGGCACTTATGAAACGGGGCATATGAGAGCATACTTAAATTTGATAATCCAGAGGGGGAAAATTCATGACTAAATACATTTTCGTAACAGGCGGTGTTGTATCATCACTTGGAAAAGGAATTACGGCTGCATCACTCGGCCGATTATTGAAAAACCGCGGACTCCAAGTAACGACGCAAAAGTTTGACCCATATATTAACGTTGACCCTGGAACGATGAGCCCTTATCAACACGGTGAAGTTTTCGTTACGGATGATGGTGCGGAAACCGACCTCGATTTAGGACATTATGAACGGTTTATCGACATCAACTTAAATAAATACAGCTCGGTGACAACGGGTAAAATTTATTCTACTGTCCTCCGCAAAGAAAGACGCGGGGAATACCTTGGCGGAACGGTTCAAGTTATTCCACACGTCACAAATGAAATTAAAGAACGTGTTTTTCGCGCCGGGCGTGAAACCAATGCGGATATCGTCATTACGGAAATCGGAGGAACCGTTGGGGACATCGAAAGCTTGCCATTTCTTGAAGCAATCCGGCAAATTAAAAGTGATGTCGGCTCAGAAAATGTCATGTACATCCATTGTACGCTAATTCCGTACATTAAAGCAGCCGGTGAGTTAAAAACAAAACCGACCCAACATAGTGTGAAAGAACTCCGCAGTCTTGGAATTCAGCCAAATATTATCGTTGTTCGAACAGAGATGCCTGTTTCTCAAGACATGAAAGAGAAAATTGCCCTGTTCTGTGATATTAATCCGAAAGCAGTTATTGAAGCGAGAGATGCGGATACGCTTTATCAAGTACCAATTGATCTTCAAGAACAAAACATGGATCAAATTGTTTGCGATCATTTAAAGCTGGATTGCAAGCCTGCGGATATGACGGAATGGAAGGCGTTAATTGAAAAAGTATTAAACTTGTCAGGCAAGGCGAAAATCGCCCTTGTCGGTAAATATGTAGCATTGCAAGATGCGTATATTTCCGTCGTCGAATCATTGCGCCACGCCGGCTATTATTTTGATACCGACATTGAAGTGAAATGGATTAATTCTGAAGATGTCAGTAAAGAAAATGTGGCCGAATTACTTGGGGATGTAGATGGAATTCTCGTTCCAGGTGGATTTGGTGACCGCGGTGTGGAAGGCAAAATCATCGCCACGCAATATGCGCGTGAAAACAACGTTCCTTTCCTTGGCATTTGCTTAGGCATGCAATTAGCTTCTGTTGAGTTCGCCCGTAATGTGTTGGGGCTTGAAGGGGCTCATTCAAGCGAGCTTGATCCGGCAACGCCGCACGCTATCATCGATCTTCTCCCGGAACAAAAGGATGTTGAAGATCTTGGCGGTACGCTTCGACTCGGGCTTTATCCATGTAAGCTCGTTGAAGGAACAAAAGCATATGACGCGTACAATGAGAAAGTGATTTATGAACGCCATCGCCATCGTTATGAATTTAACAATGAGTATCGCGCCCAAATGGAGAAGAACGGATTTGTTTTCTCTGGTACAAGCCCTGACGGCCGATTAGTGGAAATTATTGAATTGGCAAATCATCCGTGGTTTGTCGCATGCCAATTCCATCCGGAGTTTGTCTCACGTCCAACAAGACCGCAAAGCTTGTTCCGCGAATTTATCCGCGCTGCCATTGAATTAAAGAAGTAAGATAAAAACGCCTCATTTTTGAGGCGTTTTTTATTCTTCGAACTCTAATAAAATATCCTTTGTTGTTAAAACAAGAGCGTGGTAAACATAAAGTGCCATAAGAGCTGACGGAAAGCCGATCCGGGAACCGTCCTCTAATGGAACGAGTTCTCTTGCTAATTGTGTATCAAGATGAAAATCGGCAAGTGTTCGTAAATCCTGTGCCTCACCCGTCTCTTTTTTTACTGCCGAAATAGCGATTACTCGTGCCGGCGTCTCTTTTTTAATCGCGGCCAGTTGTTTAATCATCTCCTGGTCATCATTAAATCTCGAGGCTACGATAACCGTGTCAATAGAAGTTAATTCATTGAATTTTTCAAGCTCAAGGAGCCGGGACGAAGAAAAAGCCTCCTGGCCAAACACCCCTTCGTAACAAACAGCCTTCATTTCATTCGTTCCGCTAAAATAAATGGCCCCTTCCGATAGTACCGTCTGCGCCAATAACCTTGCCGCATCTTCAATCGCTTCTTCATCTTTTTGGATTTTGTTCATTAACCCGACGAGCTGTGTCGAAAAAATTTTTAACATGATGAAAAATCCCTTCACTTAAATTTTTTTACCGCTTGTCCTGCATAATTAGTATACTTAAATTAATGTTTGATTTCATAATCGATGCAGGAAATTTATTGATAGGAAAGAATTATACATGTTAGATGTTTTGTACGAAATGAAAAACTAGATGGGGTGAGAAAATATGGGTGAGAAAATTTTAATTGTCGATGATCAATATGGAATTCGTGTGTTGTTGAACGAAATTTTTCAAAAGGAAGGTTATGAAACATATCAAGCTGGAAACGGCGTGCAAGCATTGGCCATTGTGGAAGAAGAAACACCGGATCTTGTCATTTTAGATATGAAAATTCCTGGAATGGACGGGCTTGAAATATTGCGCAGGATAAAGAAATTAAATGAAGAAATTCAAGTGATCATCATGACGGCTTATGGGGAATTGGATATGATCCATGAGGCGATGAAACTAGGTGCGATCACTCATTTTGCGAAACCTTTCGATATTGATGAAATCCGTTCGGCCGTAAGAAGCGAATTGTCGAAAAAAACAATAAAATAATTAATTCCAGAATTGCCAGCAATGATAGCGGTTGCATCGGCTAAAAGCTGATAGATTGCGGTTTTCATCACACCCAGGTATGTTATAATTAGTTTGATAGAAAATAAAAAGCGGTTAATCTCTCTCATTCAAACAGCTTGATGTTTGATTACATAAAAATAGCAAATGATAAGAGATGAGATTAAACTTTTTCATTTTATGTGTATCGTAAAGGGAGGATGTTGTAACATGCCTTTAGTTTCTATGAAAGAAATGCTAGAAAAAGCAAAAGCCGAAGGGTATGCAGTAGGTCAATTTAACATTAATAACTTAGAGTTCACCCAGGCGATTTTGCAAGCTGCACAAGAAGAAAACGCACCTGTCATTTTAGGGGTTTCAGAAGGGGCCGCTCGTTATATGGGCGGATTCAAGCTCGTTGTGGGCATGGTGAAGGCTCTCATGGAAGAATATAAGGTGACGGTTCCTGTAGCCATTCATCTCGATCACGGTTCATCTTTTGAAAAATGTGTAGAGGCGATGTATGCAGGCTTTACATCCGTCATGATCGATGGATCCCATTATCCGCTCGAAGAAAATATTGCATTAACGAAACGTGTCGTTGATGTTGCCCATACACTTGGTGTGTCCGTGGAGGCTGAACTTGGACGAATCGGCGGACAAGAAGACGATTTAGTTGTAGAAGATGCTGAGGCAATGTATGCAATTCCTTCCGAATGTGACCAGCTTGTTCGTGAAACGGGTGTAGATTGCTTTGCGCCGGCGCTTGGTTCTGTCCACGGTCCGTATAAAGGAGAGCCAAATCTTGGATTTGACCGTATGAAAGAAGTGATGGAATTAACGGGTGTTCCACTTGTCCTTCATGGCGGAACAGGAATCCCGACAAAAGACATTCAAAAAGCGATTTCATTAGGAACCGCGAAGATTAATGTGAATACAGAAAACCAAATCGCTTCTTTCAATACAGTACGCGAATATATTGCAGCAAATCCGGATAAGTACGATCCTCGTAAATATCTTGGAGCGGCCCGCGAAACGATTAAAGAAACAGTTAAAGGAAAAATTCGCGAATTCGGCTCTTCTAATAAAGCCTAATTTGAAAAAATTGAGCGGATAGCCTCTTATAAAGGAGTGATTGGATGAAATTTTTTATAGATACGGCGAACATTGATGAAATCCGCGAAGCGAATGACCTTGGGATTTTATCGGGTGTGACGACAAATCCTTCTCTTGTCGCAAAGGAAAAAGTAAATTTTCATGATCGCCTTCGTGAAATTACGTCCCTCGTGACAGAAGGTTCTGTCAGTGCGGAAGTCATTGGCACTACCTATGAAGAGATGATGGCTGAAGGAAAAGAATTGGCGGCGATTGCTCCAAACATCACCATTAAAGTTCCGATGACAAAAGATGGCCTGAAAGCCGTAAAAGCTTTCAGTGACATGAATATTAAAACGAATGTCACGTTAATTTTTTCTGCCAATCAGGCACTTTTGGCGGCGCGCGCAGGAGCTACATATGTTTCTCCTTTCCTTGGGCGGTTAGATGATATCGGGCATGACGGCTTATCACTTATTTCACAAATTGCTGACATTTTTGCGATTCATGAAATTAAGACAGAAATTATCGCCGCTTCGATCCGTCACCCTGTTCATGTAACAGAGGCTGCTTTAAGAGGAGCGCATATTGCGACGATTCCGTACAAAGTGATAATGGACTTAATGAAACATCCGTTAACCGATCAAGGAATCGAGAAGTTTCTAGCAGATTGGAATGCTGCAAATAAATAAAATAGAAAGCACCACCTTTTCGTGGTGCTTCCTTACTGATCATTTCTTCAACATGCCATTTTTACCCATAAAAATGGCATGTAATTCCTGTTTTTGTGAATACTACACATGAAGAGTATGCCATCTTTCTTTTGACCAGGGAAATGTATACTTTGTTACTCAAGGCATAAGTGCAATTTGACTTTGACCTTTGCTTTAGGCTTGGCCAAAGCCAGGTTTTCTAATAGCTCATGATGCAGAAGGGAGTTAACCATGGAACAAAAGCTAATGATCAAGGGAGGATATCCTCTTGAAGGTACTGTTCATATAAGCGGCGCGAAAAATAGTGCGGTCGCCTTAATCCCGGCTACGATTTTAGCGGAGTCAACAGTTACCATTGATCAATTACCAGATATATCTGATGTCCACTTGCTTCGCGATTTGCTTGAAGAAATCGGTGGCGTGGCTACGCTTGAAGAGAATACATTAACGGTCCATCCAGAAAAAATGATTGCGATGCCGCTTCCGAACGGAAAAGTAAAAAAACTTCGGGCATCTTATTATTTAATGGGTGCAATGCTCGGCCGCTTTAAAAAGGCAGTTATTGGTCTTCCGGGTGGATGCAATCTTGGCCCGCGTCCGATCGATCAACATATAAAAGGTTTTGAGGCGCTTGGAGCGAAGGTTACCAATGAGCAAGGAGCCATCTATCTACGTGCGGATGAATTGGTCGGGGCACGCATTTATCTTGATGTGGTCAGTGTTGGCGCAACGATTAATATTATGCTTGCAGCTGTCCGCGCCAAAGGACAAACGATCATTGAAAACGCAGCGAAAGAACCTGAAATTATTGATGTCGCTACACTATTAACAAGCATGGGAGCGAAAATTAAAGGCGCTGGAACGGATATTATCCGTATCGATGGAGTGGAGCATTTGCATGGATGCCGCCATTCGATTATTCCTGATCGAATTGAAGCGGGAACGTATATGATTTTAGCGGCTGCAATGGGACAACAAGTGGTCATTGACAATGTGATTCCGCTTCATTTAGAGTCTCTTATTGCAAAACTGCGGGAAATGGGCGTCTACATCGAATCGAAAGACGACCAAATTATTATATGCGGCAATCAAAAACCGTTAAAAGGCGTTGACATTAAAACATTGGTTTACCCTGGTTTCCCTACGGATCTTCAACAGCCGTTTACTTCACTGCTTGTGAAATCAGAGGGTACTAGCATTGTAACGGACACGATATATAGTGCCCGATTTAAACATATTGATGAATTGCGCCGGATGGGTGCGAACATTAAAGTAGAAGGGCGTTCTGCCATTGTAAACGGTCCAGCAAAGCTTGAAGGGGCAAAAGTTAAAGCATCGGATTTACGGGCTGGTGCGGCGCTTGTTGTTGCCGGATTAATGGCCGATGGCATTACGGAGATTACCGGGCTGGAGCATATTGACCGTGGGTATGAATCTTTGGTTGATAAATTAATGGGGCTGGGCGCCAAAATATGGCGTGAAAATATGGATGTTGAAGAAATGGAAGAAATCAGAAATTCATAGAAAGTCATCTTAGAAAAATACAGCGAAATTCCTGTACTGTCGGATGGTGTATCCGGCTTTTTAAAGGAAGGAGAAGAAGAAGCCATGGAAAGAAGTTTATCAATGGAGCTTGTGCGTGTAACCGAAGCTGCCGCTCTTGCTTCTGCGCGCTGGATGGGCCGCGGGAAAAAGGAAGAGGCGGATGATGCTGCAACTTCCGCGATGCGGGATGTATTTGATACCGTACCAATGAAGGGGACCGTTGTCATTGGGGAAGGTGAAATGGATGAAGCGCCAATGCTTTATATCGGGGAAAAATTAGGAACCGGATATGGACCACGTGTCGATGTTGCTGTTGATCCGTTAGAAGGGACGAACATATTGGCATCCGGGACGTGGAATGCTCTGGCGGTTATCGCAGTTGCCGACCATGGGAACTTGCTTCATGCCCCTGATATGTATATGCAGAAAATTGCGGTTGGTCCTGAAGCGGTAGGACAAGTTGATATTGATGCTCCGACGATCGACAATTTGAAAGCGGTGGCAAAAGCGAAAAATAAAGACATTGAAGATTTGGTTGCGGTTATTCTCAATCGTCCGCGCCACCAAAAAATTATTGAAGAAATCCGCGAAGCTGGAGCCCGTATTAAGCTTATCTCTGACGGGGATGTTGCGGCAGCTATTAATACGGCGTTTGAGGATACTGGAGTCGATATTTTATTCGGATCCGGTGGCGCTCCAGAAGGCGTTCTTTCAGCAGTGGCACTAAAATGTTTAGGCGGGGAGCTTCAAGGAAAATTATTGCCGCAAGACGATGCCGAACTTGAACGATGCAAAAAAATGGGCATTACCGATGTTAATCGAGTCCTTCGGATGGAGGATCTTGTGAAAGGAAATGATGCGATTTTTGCTGCCACGGGTGTAACCGATGGTGAATTGCTAAAAGGCGTTCGCTTCAAAGGGTCCATTGGAACGACTCATTCCGTCGTTATGCGTGCCAAATCCGGAACGGTTCGTTTTATCGACGGTCGGCACAGCTTAAAGAAAAAGCCAGATCTCGTCATTAAACCTGAATAAAGTCAGGAAAGACCTAAGTGGATCAACACTTAGGTTTTTCTTTCTACTTGATTAAAATGATAGAATTCGGTTAAAATAAGAAGTGCTATTTATTTTTTATACAAATATATTATTCCACTTCTGATCTAACTTCATCAGAAACTCCTTCCTATAATGATTAATTTTTCCCTGTGTTGCATCAGCGTGAATAACAGGAAACATAAAGATGATAAAGTGTGGTGTCATAATGGGTTTATTATTAGCCGAATTAGAAACGAAAAAATTAAAAGAATTGTATGAATTGGCAAGAGAATATAAAGTTGCTTATTATGGGAAATTAACAAAACGTGAACTCATGTTTTCTATTTTAAAAGCGCAGGCAGAAAAAGACGGTTTTTCTTTTATGGAAGGAATTTTGGAAATTATCCCGTCAGAAGGTTTCGGTTTTTTGCGGCCGATCAATTATTCACCAAGTTCACAGGATATATATATTTCCGCCTCTCAAATTCGCAGATTTGATTTACGTAATGGTGACAAAGTATCAGGAAAAGTCCGTCCGCCAAAAGAAAACGAACGTTATTACGGCTTGCTGCAAGTGGAAGCGGTTAACGGCGAAGATCCGGAAACGGCAAAAGAACGGGTTCACTTCCCTGCATTAACCGCTCTTTACCCGGAGAAAAAAATGGTCCTTGAAACGGAAGGATCGAACTTGTCAACAAGAATCATTGACATGATCTCTCCTGTTGGTTTTGGCCAGCGTGGATTGATTGTCGCTCCTCCGAAAGCTGGTAAGACAAGCCTTTTAAAGGAAATTGCGCATAGCATTTCAACGAATCATCCGGAATCGGAGCTAATTGTTTTATTAATTGACGAACGCCCGGAAGAAGTAACCGATATTGAGCGCTCAGTTAAGGGGGAAGTCGTTAGTTCCACCTTTGATGAAGTGCCTGAAAACCATATTAAAGTCGCAGAGCTTGTGTTAGAGCGTGCGATGCGTCTTGTTGAGCATAAGAAAGATGTTGTTATTCTTTTAGATAGTATTACTCGTCTGGCCCGTGCCTATAACTTAGTCATTCCGCCGAGCGGCCGTACGCTATCCGGAGGGATTGACCCGGCAGCGTTCCACCGTCCAAAACGGTTTTTCGGGGCGGCAAGGAATATTGAAGAAGGCGGCAGTTTAACGATTTTAGCGACAGCCCTTATTGAAACTGGTTCACGAATGGATGATGTCATCTATGAAGAATTTAAAGGGACAGGCAATATGGAGCTTCACCTTGACCGTAAACTGGCTGAACGCCGCATTTTCCCTGCGATCGATATTCGCCGTTCAGGAACTCGTAAAGAAGAAATGCTCATTCAAAAAGATCATTTGGAATCATTATGGGCTATTCGCAAAACGATGGATGATTCGTTTGATTTTGTTGAATCATTCTTAAAACGGTTGAAGAAAACAGCGAACAACGAAGAGTTCTTTGAATTGTTTGAAGCGGAAAAAATGGGGTTAGGCAAACGTGTAAAAACCGTGTCGAACTAAAACGGTTGTTGAGTGGTTGAAAAAATAGTCGAACCCTGCTATACTGATGCTATGTGTTTATTTAAACTCTGTTTCCACAGGATTCAGGGCAGAAGGAGTTGAGAACGAATGAAAGCTGGAATTCATCCAAACTACAATAAAGTGACAGTTCGTTGTGCTTGCGGTAACGAGTTTGAAACTGGTTCTGTAAAGCAAAATATTACTGTTGAGGTTTGTTCTGAGTGTCACCCGTTCTATACTGGACGTCAAAAATTTGCTGACGCAGGTGGACGTGTGGATCGCTTTAAGAAAAAATACAACCTTAAGTAAATTGCAAGTTGGAAGAGGGCAGGAAAACTTCTTGCTCTCTTTTTTACTGTTTTTAACCGGCGCCCGTCCTCAAAAAAGTACATTGAAATGCCGTGTATGATTTAGAGGTGAAGGAGGCGCTTATGTTTTTTAGACAACTTTTTAACGTTTACATAAATGAATCGACCCATTGTTAAACGCTTGAGGAGGGGCGCTTTATGTATGAAATTAAACAGAACGGCTGGCTTGAAGTCATTTGCGGCAGCATGTTTTCCGGAAAATCGGAAGAATTGATTCGCCGGGTGCGACGCGCTAAATACGCGAAACAAAATGTGGAAGTATATAAACCGGTTATTGATAACCGTTATAGTGAAGTATCCGTTGTTTCTCATACGGGTTCAGCTATTATTGCAAAGCCCGTTGAGCATTCGGCAGCTATTTTAACAGCTGTGTCTCCTGATGCAGACGTTGTAGCGATTGACGAAGTGCAATTTTTTGATCACGGCATCATTTCGGTCGTTCAAAAATTGGCAAACAAAGGGATCCGTGTGATTGCAGCCGGCCTTGACCTGGATTTTCGCGGTGAACCGTTTGGCCCGATGCCTGAATTAATGGCGCTTGCAGAATATGTGACAAAGCTTCAGGCCATCTGTCTTGTTTGCGGTTCTCCTGCCAGCCGAACGCAACGTTTAATTAACGGTAAACCAGCCTGTTACGATGATCCGATTATTTTAGTAGGGGCTTCGGAATCGTATGAAGCACGATGCAGACATTGCCATGAAGTTCCGGGTAAAGATGAGTATAGCCCAACAGAAAATAGCATGAAGATCGCGGAAAAGAACACCTGACACTACTTTGTCAGGTGTCTCTTTTTTTCATAAAAGAATGGTGACTGGAGAAGCTAATGGCAAGGAGGTGTTTGCTCTGTGAAAAAGGTGGGAGGCGCTCTCGTTCTCGTGATGCTTCTTAGTGCATGTTCACCATTAAACCCGCCGAAAGCAACTGACAAATATGAACCATCTGCATATAAAAATAATGTTCGTGATCATCTAGCGGGCCATGGTCCTATTCATTATGGAATAACGAAAACGAATCCGAAGTTTAACTACAGTCAGGATACGAATATGAATCCACACGATTATCGAAGTTTAAATCAACAACGTTTTAACATTTCCGATGATCAGGATAAAATCCGCCAGATCGTCAAAGATGAAACTGGTATCAATCCACAGATGGTTACGATTAACGGGCATTATGCACATGTTCATATTAATGTTCCTTCTAATATGTCCAAAAAAGAGAAGGCAAATCTTCACCGAAAGCTTATGGAAGCATTTGGGCGAGCGATTCCGCGCTATAAATTTTCGGTCAAAATAGATAGCAATCATTAAAGGCAAGACCCGCTTCTTCTTTCAAGAGACGGGTCTTGTTTTGCCGGAGCTCTTCGGCAAATAAAAAGCGGGTTTTGGAAAATAAAATGGGCATTTTAGAAAATAAAATTTAGATTTTGGAAAATAAATCACTAAATTTGGCTTAAAAAATAAAAAAAGCATTCAAACTTGTTCTCAAGTTTGAAGGTTTTATTTCACACGTCTTGCCGCTTGTTGTAGCGGATCCCACACACCGTTAAATGGAGGAGCGTAAGAGAGATCCAAATCTTCTAAGTCATGCAGTGTCATCCCATTATATAAGGCGACTGAAAGAACGTCGATGCGCTTGTCTACACCCTGTTTTCCGATGATTTGGCCGCCTAATAAACGTTGGCTGGTAACGTCATAAACTAATTTAATGTGTTGGCTTTCCGCCCCGGGATAGTACCCTGCAATGTCTTTTCCTTTAAATTGAATGGAATCAGCGTTGAAATGAAGCTGTTCTGCTTCTTTAAATGAAAGCCCGGTTTTGCCGAGAGAAAGGTCCATAAATTGAATGATCGATGAGCCGACAATCCCTTTAAATGTACGGCGAATTCCAGCCATATTTAATCCGGCAATCCGGCCCTGTTTATTCGCTGTCGTCCCGAGCGGAATATGGTCATTGATTTCTTTTATTCGGTGATAATGGGTCGCGCAATCGCCGGCAGCATATATATTTTCAACATTCGTTTCCATGTAAGGATTTACGATGATCGCTTTTTTTCGGTTTAATTGAATTCCGGTTCCCTCAAGAAAGTCTGTATTTGGTTGAACGCCAACGGAAACGATGACGAGATCGGTTGCATATGAGTTTTTATTCGTTTCAATAAACTGAACTCGTCCATTTCCTTTGAAACCTTGAACTTCTTCGTTTAAGCAGACATCGATGTGATGCTTTTTCGCCTCGTCATGGATCAAAGCCGCCATATCTTCGTCAAAAATGTTGGCTAATTGAGAACCACGTTGAATGATTCGAACTTTTTTACCTAAACGGATCAAGTTTTCCGCCATTTCGAGTCCGATATAGCCTCCGCCAATAATCGTAATATCACGTGATTGTTCAAGATCCGGCAGCAAGTTTTCGACATCAGGAATCGTTTTGATCACGTGTATTCCTTGAAGATTGTTTCCTTTCCAGTCCGGCATGAGCGGATGGACACCTGTTGCAATCAATAACTTGTCGTAAGAAATTGTAAATGGTTTTCCGGTCGCTGTATGTATACCCATTACTTTTTGTTCGTTTGGATCGATTTTTTGCACTTCATGCTCTACCCGTGCATCAATCCCATACTTTTTTCGAAAGGTAGCGACATCCCGGGCAATGAGCCGCTCGGTCGATGGAATTAATCCGCCGACGACATAAGGGAGGCCGCATTGACCATAAGAATAAATCGTTCCTTTTTCAAGAGTAATGACATTGGCTTTTTCGTCATGTCTGACAATTTGCATCGCAGCGCTCATTCCGGCAGCATCACCGCCAATAATGCAGTAATTCATTTCATTTCCCCCTCGTTTTGATGAGAGTCCCCTTTCCTCATACAATAAGTGGAAGGAAGAGGATGTTCATACGTTAGTATACCCTGTAAAAAACAAGAAGTAACCCTTTTATGACGACCAAGAACTGACTCTCTCTTTCGAACATTCATAGAGAGAGGTGGGAACAAATCATGCTTGAAATCAAATCAAATGGGGCCGATTGGAACGATCCGCCGAATCCGCTAACGGTATTGTATAAAAAGCTTGAACAAAAGCCGCTTGACCCGATTTATGAATCGATTGGCAATTTCATCATTAATGTAAATCCGGTAACCGTCACTCAAAACGACCGCCGTTACAGTGGATGCAAGCAGTTTATCGGCCATTTTGCCACGATTCCATTCGTCTTTAACATTATTACTGATGAAAAAGTAGTAATCGAACGTTTGACAAAAGCGATTCGGATGAACCAGGAGCGGGCCGATTATGCAGCGCTGAAAAACCGGACGAATTCATTTACATAAATCTCATTTTGACGGCATTTCTAAAAACTATTATAATTATACTGTTATGCCATTAAAATGAGGTGAAGAGCGTGTTTGAACGTTTGGAAACAATCGAAGCTCGTTATGATAAGTTAAATGAACTGTTAAGTGACCCGGAAGTCATTAACGATGCCAATAAATTACGTGAATATTCGAAAGAGCAATCTTCTTTGCAGGAGACGGTTGCCGCCTATCGTGAGTATAAAGAAGCGAAAGAGCAGCTTGATGAGGCGAAAATGATGCTCGAAGAAAAGCTTGACCCGGAAATGACGGCAATGGTGAAAGAAGAGATTGCCGATCTTGAAAGCAAGCTTGAAGATTTGACGCAAAAGCTGAAAGTGTTATTATTGCCAAAAGATCCGAATGATGAAAAGAACGTTATCGTTGAAATTCGTGGGGCTGCCGGCGGTGACGAAGCAGCTCTATTTGCCGGTGACCTTTATAAAATGTACAGCCGCTACGCGGAAATGCAAGGCTGGAAAACGGAAGTCATCGAAGCGAATTATACGGAACTCGGCGGCTATAAAGAGATTATTTTTATGATTAACGGGAATGGCGCTTATTCCAGGTTAAAATATGAAAATGGCGCTCACCGCGTCCAACGTGTTCCTGCAACGGAGTCCGGCGGCCGCATTCATACGTCTACGGCAACGGTCGCAGTTTTGCCGGAAGCGGAAGAAGTCGAAGTGGAAATCCATGAAAAAGATATCCGCGTTGATACGTTTACATCGAGCGGACCTGGCGGGCAATCGGTTAATACGACGCAGTCAGCCGTTCGTTTGACGCACTTGCCAACAGGGATTGTCGTATCGTGCCAGGATGAAAAATCGCAAATTAAGAACAAAGAAAAGGCGATGAAAGTTCTCCGCGCCCGCGTATATGACAAGTTCCAGCAAGAAAAGCAAAAAGAGTACGATGAAAACCGCAAGTCGGCGGTTGGAACCGGGGACCGTTCGGAGCGGATCCGCACATATAACTTTCCGCAAAACCGCGTGACGGACCATCGCATCGGCTTGACGATTCAAAAATTGGATCAAATTTTGCTCGGGAAAATCGATGAAATTATCGAAGCATTGATTACGGAAGATCAAACGAGCAAAATGAAGGCGCAGGCGGAAGAATAATGGAGAAAAAAGTGTTCGAGGCCCTGAACGGGGCTTCTTCTTTTTTAACCGCGTGCGGCAGAGAAGGGTTTGCCGCGGAAATTTTATTGCGCCATATATTAGGCGGGATCTCGCGGACGGAAATGCTTCTCAAAATGAATGACGTCCTAAAGCCGGATGAAGAGAAGCGTTTTGACGATGCGGTTCAAAAGCATGCGGATGGCATTCCCGTTCAATATATTACAGGTGAGGAATCCTTTTACGGAAGATCGTTCAAAGTAAATAAAGAAGTGCTTATTCCACGGCCGGAGACGGAAGAGCTCGTGCAACAAACGCTCAGCCGAATTGAGAAAAGGTTTTCCGATAAAAAATTAATCAAGGCTGTCGACGTCGGAACGGGCAGCGGCGCCATTTCGGTTACCCTTGCCCTTGAAAACAAACGGCTTGATGTATATACCGTGGATATTGCTTCTGAATCCATTGAAGTCGCGAAAGAAAATGCCAAAAGGCTCGGGGCGAAGGTTACGTTTATCCATGGCGATCTTCTTCAGCCTTTCATTCAGGCAGGAGAAAAAGTCGATGTCGTTATTTCCAATCCGCCATATATTCCCGATAAAGACATTATGGAACTCGAGACGATCGTGAAAGACCAGGAGCCGTACCGGGCACTCTCTGGCGGCGAAGACGGTTTTGTATTCTACCGCAGATTTATGGAAGAGCTCCCGCTTGTTTTAAAGGGCGAGGCCATTGTCGGCTTTGAAGTCGGAGACGGACAGGCTCAGACGGTCGCAAAAATGCTTAAAGACACCTTTGCCGAAGCAAAAGTGACCATTGAAAAAGACATCAACGGAAAAGAACGTATGGTGTTTGCCGAGATTGGTTTTTAGTTTGTAAAATAGAGATTGTCCAGAAAATCATTTTTCAATGACTTCTGAACAGTCTCTTTTAAATACTAAAGTTGACCCAAATTGCATTTTTAATTCAAACCTAAGTGAAATATTCTAATTTTGCATTCGGGAAAAATTTATTCATATAGTTTTGAAGGTGTTGTTTTATATCTTCTTCTTCATTCTTCTGGTAAATGTATTTTCCAATTCCGTATTTTCCCCATTTGTACCGTCTTTTGTCTTCTTCTAACTCTAGTTTTGTCATGGGGTAGTTTTTTTGGATTACTTTCTTTGCAGGCTTTGTAAAGCGATGTTGTATAAATTCAAAAGTTAAATCTTTTCTCGCTTCTAGCGGCAATTCCGCATCCAAAAGTTCAAACATATGGTAGTATCCTTTTTCCCACCCTTCATGAAGATAGATTGGAGCTACTATAAATCCAAGTGGATACCCAGCCCTTGCGACTTTCCCTGCAGCCTCAATTCTTTTCTCTAAAGAAGAAGTCCCGGGTTCAAAGTACTTAATAACATAATCAGCATTAACACTAAAACGAAATCTTGTTTTTCCGTTATGTTTTGCATCCAGTAAGTGATCTACATGATGAAACTTAGTAACAAATCTCAAATTCCCATGCTTCGACTCTCCAAAATGTTCAATCGCCCGTTTTAATGTATGAGTGAGATGATCAATCCCAACAATATCGGATGTACAAGATGCTTCAAATCTGGTTAGTTTGGGAGCTCGTTCTTCTATATATTTGTCTGCCGCTTCCAGGATTTCGTCTACATTTACATAAGTACGGATATAAGGCTTACTCCCCATAGTTGTTTGCAAATAGCAGTAATGACAATGACCCATACAACCTGTTGCCAATGGAATTGCATATTCTGCAGATGGTTTTGAGGTATCAAATTTAAGAGTTTTTCTGATTCCAACCACCAATGTAGACTTAGCCACCCGATATTTCTGAAAACTGTTTTCACCGGGTAGGTTCCGTATTTGATTATGTGAGGTAGTATACCGGATTTCCAAATCCATTTTTTTAAATTTCTCCATAAGCTGTTTTCCTAATGGATAATTCAAAGAATCAGGTTCAAAATAGACGAGTTTAGGTATAAATGGCTTAATTATTCAACATCTCCTATGAAAAAATTTCCGTAATAGTAATTGTAAGCCTGGCGGGCTTCTTCCTCTGTAGCATAAATAGCTATATCACTTGATAATGGATAATATGATTCGTATAAAAACAAAGCCATACCGGCAGAATTTTCTGGATTTTTTACAACTGCTGCAGCCTGTATGTTTGCAACATCCTGAGTATGCGGATTTCGATAAAAAACATAAACAATATCTCCGGGTTGATACGTTTGATTTTCGTTATGTAATTCCACTTTCATCACCTTATTTTTATAAAATTAAGTAAGTAAGAAACTTGCTTTTGTAGTTTAAACCAATTTTGAGAATTTTATTTAGAAAAAGTTAGTAACGTTCATTGCCACCCATTTATCCATACGGGGTTAAATTGATAATGAGATCTAAATTTATTAGTTTTCTCTTTCATTCACAATTTAGACTAGATGGTACACCGTTATGATCGACATGAGTTTTCGAGTATTCTTGATGCGTTTTTAAATTTTTGGAAACAATAGTAGTAAAAATCCCTATTAGAGGTGACTAATAATGCTTAAGCTAAACTCAGTTATTACAGGAAAAAGGACTTATTTTGGTATTGCTAGAGAAGTATTTGAATCACATGGCTGTAGTTTCTGCAGTAATTTTGAATATCATCACGGAAAATTTGATAGCGTTTTATGGGGGGAAGGTGGGGAAACTATTTATTTAAGAATCCCTTTTAAAGTTCTGGAAGGAGAATTGGATCATTCTAAAGCCTATATTGAATTTGGGACACCTTATGTTATTAAGCATGTAGTGCATGTTGGGTTAGACTATGATGAAAACTCATTATTAACTACGACCACAGGACTTAATCAATTCCAGGAACCTTTGGATAAAGACGGATTAATAAGAGAAAAGAGCAGGTGGGTATTAGCTGGGGAACAAGTGGTAGAACGAGTATTGGGTTCCATGAATGAATTACTTAGCTCCTAAATATTTATAAAAAAAAACGAAGCCATCCTGACTTCGTTTTTTATTTGCTTAGTGTTGCGGCTTTTTCCACAACCCGTATATGACGCCGGTAATGATGGCGCCGATGAGGACGGCTAAAATATAGAGCCATGCGCTGCCGTTGACAAATGGGATGACGAATATTCCGCCATGAGGGGCGCGCAGGCCAATATGGAAAAACATGGCGAGCCCGCCTGCGATAGCGGAACCGATTACGCTTGAAATAATAACGCGAACCGGGTCAGCAGCCGCAAATGGAATGACGCCTTCGGTAATGAAGGATGCTCCGAGCACATAGGCGGTTTTCCCTGCGTTTCGTTCGGTCGTTGTAAACTTGCGCGCAAATAGTGTGGTCGCGATCGCCATGCCGAGTGGCGGAACCATACCGCCAGCCATCGTTGCGGCTTGAGGGAAGAAATTCCCGGCATCGATCATCGCCAGGCCAAATGTATAAGCGGCTTTATTGATCGGACCGCCCATGTCGATGGCCATCATTCCGCCTAAAATAATACCGAGTAATACGAGATTGGATGTACCAAGGCTATCGAGCCAATGTGTCAGCGCCTTCATGATGTTGCCGATTGGCTTATCGATAATGGTCATGATCATTCCCGTAATCAACATGCCGAAAACAGGATAGAGCAAAACAGGCTTTAAACCTTCCAGGGATTGTGGCAGCGATCCGAATACCCGTTTTAAAAGAACAACGCTGTAACCCGCTAGAAAACCTGCGATCAATCCCCCAAGAAAACCGGCTCCGCTTGTCGCAGCCATAAATCCGCCGACGACACCGGGAGCAAGGCCTGGGCGTTCAGCAATACTGTAAGCGATATAACCCGCCAGAATAGGAACCATGAGCGCCATGGCATGCTTGCCGCCGATATCATTTAACGCAGCCGCAAAAGCGTTATATTGCGGCGAATTAGGGTCGGCAGAATGAATGCCAAAGATAAAGGAAATGGCAATTAATATCCCGCCGCCGACGACAAATGGAAGCATGAACGATACGCCGTTCATCAGGTGGCGGTAAAAAGCCGGCTGCTTTCCTTTGGCGTGTTGCGTTTCTTCTGATGCAGCAGATTTTCCATCGCCTTTATAGATCGGTGCCTCGCCCGAGACGGCCTCATTAATCAATTGTTCGGGTCGGCGAATCCCTGCTGCTACAGGCACCTGGACAACATGTTTGCCTACAAACGGCGAAAGATCAACTTTTGTATCGGCAGCAATAATAACACCGATCGCCTCTTTAATATCTTCTTCTGTAAGGGCATTTTTCACGCCGGTTGACCCATTTGTTTGTACTTTAATGTCATAGCCCATCTCTTTCGCTTTTTCTTTTAAAGAATCAGCGGCCATGTACGTATGAGCGATGCCAGTCGGGCAGCCGGTGACAGCGACAATCTTTCCTTTCGCGGCAAGTCCGGGTTCAGAAAGTTCTTGTTCGGTTTCTTCTTCGCCTTTGAATAACTCGATAATGTCTTCTTTTGTCTTTGCGCTCATCAGTTTTTCGCGGAAATCTGCTTTCATTAAATAGGTTGATAGTTTTGAGAGCGTCTCAAGGTGTTCATTGTTGGCGCCTTCACTTGCAGCAATCATGAATACAAGGTGGGCGGGCTGGCCGTCAAGGGATTGATAGTCTACGCCGGCTTTTGAGCGTCCAAAAGCGATGGCAGGTGTTTTAACCGCACTCGTTTTTGCATGGGGGATGGCGATTCCTTCTCCAATCCCGGTAGTCGACTCTTCTTCCCGTTTAAATAAGGCATCGCGATATCCTTTAAGATCATTGAGCTTCCCTGCTTCTTCTAATACTTGAGAGAGCTCATGAATGACTTCTTCTTTTGTTTGTGCTGTAAGGTCAAGCACAACGGATGAAACCGATAATAAGTCTGTGATTTTCATTAATTTCACCACCAATTTATTCTTTAAATAAATGGACGTTCACGAGTTTTACAAGTTCGTCCGCCATTTCTTTTGTGCAAAGATCGACATGGAAAGCTGTCGCACTGCCACAGGCGATCCCGTATTGAAAGGCGCTGATCAAGTCGCCTGTTTCCGTAAATTTTGCAATAAAACCGGCAACTAGCGAATCGCCAGCCCCAACGGAATTGACGACCTGGCCCGTTGGAGGCTCGGCAATCCAGGACTGCTCTTTCGTGAGTAAAGCGGCTCCCTGGCCTCCCATCGAGACGATGACCACTTCAATTCCTTTTCCAATAATGGATCTTGCATGGAGACAGGCATCTTGCAAAGTTTGAACCGATGCTCCGGTCAATTCCTCCAGTTCGTGTTGATTCGGCTTGATGAGAAATGGCTTGCTTTTCAAAGACTCTTTCAATGCGCTACCGCTCGTATCAATGATGACACGGGCTCCTTTTCCCTGGGCGATTTCGGCAAGCGTCTGATAAACGGTAACCGGAACGCTTGACGGAACGCTTCCAGATAAAACAAGAATGTCTCCCGCTTGAAGCGTTTCCAATTTCGTATAAAAATGATCGACTTGCTCTTCGGTTATGTCCGGGGCCTTGCCATTAATCTCCGTCTCGCTTCCATGGTGAATTTTAACGTTAATTCTCGTTGGAGCTTCCGTCCGGGTGAAATCTGCTTCAATTTGTTCGGATTCAAGCGCCTGACGGATAAAATCGCCTGTAAATCCGCCGGCGAACCCCAATGCTTTGCTTTCGATCCCGAGCTGCCTTAAAACACGCGAAACGTTAATCCCTTTGCCCCCGGGCAAATATTGCTGGCGGGCCGCACGGTTCAGCATTCCTTTTTCAAATTGGTCAAGCTCTACAAAATAATCCAATGACGGATTTAATGTAACGGTATATATCATGGTGTCACCACTTCTACTTTTGTTTTTTTCTTATAAGGATCAAGCTGCTGTTGATCGTTGACATCGTTCGTAATTAAAGTGACGTCTTCCATCTCACAAACAAAGCTAAATGTCGTCTTCCCGAGCTTTGAGTGGTCGGCCAATACAAACACCTCCGTGGAAGCGTTCGCAGCCGTCTGCTTCACAAATGCTTCTTCAGGATCGGGTGTCGACAAACCGTGTTCAAGATGAACGCCATTGATTCCAAGAAAGCATTTGTCAAACCGATAGTTTTTTAATGATTCGACGGCTCCCTTTCCGATTAACGCTTTTGTCATTCCTTTGACTGAACCACCAATTAAATACGTTTTAATGTTGCGCTCAAGCAATCGCTCAATATGGGTCAAGCCGTTTGTGACAACAATGGCGCCTGGCGGAAGATCATCGATCATATAAAATGTTGTAGTTCCTGCATCCAGGAAGAGGCAATCCCCGCTTTTTACAAGGGAAGCGGCGAATCTCGCAATTGCCCGCTTTTCGGCTTCATGCTGGCTTAGCCTTTGTGCGATGGTCGTTTCCTCCGACTTGACGGATGGTTCACGCCACTGGGCTCCCCCGTGAAATCGCGTCAGCTTTCCTTCTTGTTCAAGCTGGACTAAATCACGGCGTATGGTTGATTCGGACGTTTCGGTCGCCGCAGACAACTCTTGAACGGTAGCGACCTTTTGTTCCTGCAATAGTGAAAGAATGAAACGATGCCTTTCCGGTGTTAACATAAACTTTCTCTCCTTTATATGTATAGTAAATGATAAAATGCGCAAAATCAATCATAAATAATCACATTCGATTAAAAATGATCAATTGAATGATTATTTATGCTTATTTTTAACTAATGTACCATAAATAAAAGATTTGCAGTTTCATAGTATGAACCCCCGTATCTTTGTCCACAATGTGGATAGAAGGGAAAACGGATGCACAGGGGCACCCGCAACTGTGGATAAGGAGAGGGGAAAAGAAAATGAAGAAAAAGCATGTAATGATGGTTTTACTATTCTCGCTTTTAGCGATGGTTATAATGTACGAAACACAGTCAAAGACAGCGTCCGCAACGATGAACAGCTCTGTGAAAATTCCAAATGAAGCGATTCGCCTGCGCATTTTAGCAAACAGTGATTCAGACAAAGACCAGGCTATTAAACAAAAAGTCCGGGATGAGGTCAATCAACAAATCAATACGTGGGTTGCTGATTTAACGTCGTTTAAACAGGCACATGTTGTTATCCGCAGTCATCTACCTGAAATTAAAAAAATCGTCCGGGCAAAACTTCATGAGCTTGGCGCCGATGAAACATTCACTGTTCAATTTGGCAAAGTGCCGTTTCCAACGAAAATGTATGGGGATTACGTATATCCAGCCGGGAAATACGATGCGGTTTTAATTACGTTAGGGAAAGGAAAAGGCGCTAATTGGTGGTGTGTATTATTCCCTCCATTATGCTTCCTTGATTTTGAAAATGGAGATGCGGTAAAAGCGGACGGCAAAACGAAATCGAATGCAGCGCAACAAGTAAACGCACAGCCAGAAAAGGAAGAAGTTCATGTAAAGTTTTTCCTTGTAGAATGGCTTTCTGATTTGTTTCACGCGATCGGCAGTCTTTTCTCTTAACTTCATGCATATTTTCTCTTACACCTTTCATAGACTAATAGAAACGCATTGGATGAGGTGAGAGAACATGACGGTGACGCTAAGAACGGCAACTGTGAATGATACGGAAAAACTATTGCAATTCGTCGATCAAGCCGGTCTTCCATCAAGCGGTATAAAAGGATGGATTGAAAATTATCTTATTGTCGAAAATGAACATAGAGAGATGATAGGAACGGTAGGCCTCGAAAAAGTAAAAAACGATGGCCTGCTTCGTTCTTTCGTTTTAAAGCAGGAATATTCGAATGAGACTTTATTTCTACGCTTAATCCGGGAAATTTTGCTATACTCTAAAGAAAAAGAAGTACACACGCTTTATTTATTAACGAGGGCGCCTTATTTATTTGAAGCGTTGTCGTTCGAGCAAGTGCCAACAGAGCAAACTCCCGAACATATCGAAAATACGCTGCACTATCAAAACCTTGCGAAGGAAGAGGTCGTGCTTTTGAGCTACCAATTTTAAATCGGTTACTTGCATCAGACAAAATACGGAAATTTTGAATGTTATCCACATTATACACTACGATGTGGATAAAACTGTTGATATGTATACGGTTTAGCTCTTGCAAGGTTGGAAGGGAATTTTATGAATGGAAATACATGATACGAAAATCTGGACTGTGGATAAAATCGACGGAAAAATAATGGATTGTCCACAAATTGAAGAAGCCTCTTTGTGGATAAAAAAGAATGAAGTTGTCGCCTTTCCGACGGAGACGGTATACGGATTGGGCGGCAATGCTTTGTCAAATGAGGCTGTTGAGCGAATTTTTGCCGCAAAGGGAAGGCCGGGCGATAACCCGTTAATTGTCCATATTGCCGATGAAACGCAGTTAAATGGCCTTGTTTCACATGTACCCGAACAGGCGAAAAAGCTGATGGAAGCTTTCTGGCCGGGGCCATTAACGCTCATCCTGCCAAAAGGGGAACATGTTGCAAGTAAGGTTACTGCCGGTCTTTTGTCAGTAGGTGTACGAATGCCGAGCCATCCCATCGCTCTGGCGTTGATCCAAAAGAGCGGGCTGCCCATTGCCGCCCCGAGTGCGAATTTGTCCGGAAAACCGTCGCCGACAACCGCCGGGCATGTGTATAGCGATTTAAAAGGGCGCATTCCCGGAATTATAGATGGCGGTTCGACAGGCGTAGGCGTGGAATCAACGGTTGTCGATTGTACGACTGACGTGATAACTATTCTTCGGCCAGGGGGGGTGACGAAGGAGGAGCTTGAAGCGGTCGTTGGTAACGTTCAGTTTGACCCTGCTCTTCATGATCATAAAGAAGCCCCGAAGTCACCTGGTATGAAGTATACCCATTATGCTCCAAATGCGCCTTTTATTCTTGTGGATAGTGATCCGGAATTTTTGCAAAAACTTGTGGATAAAGATAAAGCCTGCGGTAAAAAGGTTGGAATACTAACAACCGGGGAACGAAAAGATGTTTATCACGCCGATGTCGTTATCCCATGCGGGTATCGTTCTGATTTAAAAAGTGTTGCCCATTCTTTGTATGACGCGCTAAGAGCGTTTAATGAAACAGATGTCGACATCATCTACGGAGAAGCGTTTCCTAAAAAAGGAGTCGGAGTAGCGATCATGAACCGGCTCGAGAAGTCAGCCGGCGGAAAAGTAATAACAGAGAATTAAAAAAATCCCCTATAAAAGGGGATTTTTTTAGCATGCGCTGCTCAGTTGAAAAAACGTAAAATTGAGCGATAACACCGCACAATTGATTGATAAGAATCCCAGAATGATTGACAACACGCAGACATTGACTGATAAACGAAAAATTGAGCGATAACACCGCACAATTGATCGATAAGAATCCCAGAATGACCGACAACGCGCAAAAATTGACCGATAAACGAAAAATTGAGCGATAACACCGCACAATTGATCGATAAGAATTCCAGAATGACCGATAACGCGGAAGAATTGACCGATAAACGAAAAATTGAGCGATAACACCGCACAATTGATTGATACGAATTCCAGAATGATCGATAACGCGGAAGAATTGACTGATAAACGTAAGATCGGCCGATTGCTCAGCACCATTTTCATAAGGAGATTAGCGAATACGCTGCTTTTTTTGGAGTGCGGCAACCGCTACTAATAGGAGATATCGTTCACGGGGAGTCAAGCGGAGCCAGTCTTTCGCTTTATACATCATTTTGAACCGTCCTCCCTTCCTTTTATGTTCGACGTCTTATTACTTGTTTACATTGCCGCATTGCTTTTGAAACAAACATTTTTGTGTTAAAAACTTTTTTACAAAATCGTTGAAAATTCAACGGCAACCGTCATGATTTCTAAAGACAGGTTGACGTATTGTGTAGGCTTTTGCTTAGAAAGTGAGAGTTTTGAAAAATGATGTAAACAATTATTTTAAAAAAGTTGATGTTTGGATGGGCGTGTAGAACGGGAATGGGGATACCACGGTACATAAATGATGAGGAGGGATTGAATGTTTAACAAACGGGCAGGTGAAGTGTTAATCGATTTGCTATTGGAATGGGAGGTTGACCATATTTACGGTGTTCCAGGGGATTCCATTAATCATGTGATCGAAGAATTGCGCAAAGTGGAAGATAAAATTAAGTTTATTCAAGTCCGCCATGAGGAAGTGGGCGCGCTGGCTGCGGCCTCTTATGCGAAGTTAACTGGAAAGATCGGAGTCTGCTTGTCGATTGCGGGGCCAGGTGCGGTTCACCTATTAAACGGGTTATATGATGCAAAAGCGGACGGGGCGCCGGTACTTGTATTAAGCGGTCAGGTTAACTCTGAACATCTAGGAACGGATGATTTCCAGGAACTGAATCTTGAGAAAATGTTCGATGATGTGGCCGTCTATAACAAGCAAATTACGAATGAGGAACAATTGCCAGACCTGGTAAATCAAGCGATCCGGACAGCTTACGCGGAGAAAGGTGTCGCCGTCTTAACCATTCCTGATGACATTCCAACGAAAAGGGTAAAAGGAAAATGGACACGTAAATCGGCGATTCGGGCAAAATCGGACCTCTTTCCTAAACAGGATGATTTAGAACAGGCGATAACGCTTATTAACAAGGCGGAAAGACCAGTCATTTTAGCGGGCAAAGGTGCTGGACATGCTCGTGAAGAATTAGAACAATTTGCGGAAAAAATTGCAGCGCCAATCGTTGTCAGCCTCCCGGGAAAAGGAGTGATTCCGTGCGATCATCCTTATAACCTCGGTAATTTAGGGCAAATTGGAACAAAACCTGCATATGAGGCGATGGAAGAAACCGACTTGCTTATTATGATTGGCACTTCCTTTCCATATCGCGATTATTTGCCGGAAGATGCGCCAGGCATTCAAATTGATTGTGATCCGACACAAATTGCGAAACGATACCCGGTCGACGTCGGTTTAGTCGGGGATTCGAAGGCGACGCTTCAATGGTTGAATGAACATTTGGCGAGAAAGGAAGATCGTGTCTTTTTGGAAGCCTGCCAGGAAGCGATGGAAAATTGGCGGGAGCATATTCATAAAGATGAAGTAGAACAATCGACTCCGATCAAGCCTCAACAGGTGATTCACCACTTGCAATCAATTGTCGAAAAAGATGCCGTCCTCTCTGTTGATGTTGGCAATGTGACGGTTTGGATGGCCCGTCATTTCCGCATAACGGAACAAAAAATGATCATATCAAGCTGGCTGGCAACAATGGGCTGTGGATTGCCGGGGGCTATTGCCGCGAAACTAGCCTATCCTGAGCGGCAGGCGGTTGCCGTTTGCGGCGATGGGGGATTTTCGATGGTCATGCACGATTTCGTAACGGCTGTTCGCTATAAACTGCCGATGATTGTTGTCATTTTAAATAACGAAAGGCTTGGAATGATTAAATATGAGCAGCAGGTTGCCGGCCACTTAGAATATGAAGTCGATCTAGCCCCTTTTCATTTTGCAAAGTTTGCTGAAGTTTGCGGAGGGGAAGGCTACCGGGTTGAACGTTATGAGGAATTGGTGCCGGCGTTAAAAAAGGCGGCGCTGGCCGAAAAGCCGGTTATCGTTGATGTCGTTATTGAAGATGAACCGCCTCTTCCCGGGAAAATTACGTACGGGCAGGCGGCGGGCTACAGCAAACATGTCTTGAAAAAATTCTTCCAGGAAAGAAAAGTTGATTTGCCGCCATTAAAAAAGGCCATCAAGCGGTTAACGTAAGTAAAAAAGGCTAGAAACCTTAGAGGTTTTTAGCCTTTTTTCATTAAACTTAATCTTCAGAATCTGCAGGGCTACAGTTAATTTCTTCAACAGTAAACGGCTCGCCGGTTCCAATTTCAATCGCTTCAACTTGTCCGTTGGCGATTGTTACAACTTTTCCCGTTTTTCCGATATGTTCTTCCCCTGCGATAACTTCAATGAGATCTCCTACTTTAACACTAGCCAAAAGAATGTCCTCCTTGGAATGGATGTTTTTACTAGTATTATAAAAGTTCTTTTGGAAAATTCCTATTCGATTCTTTAAGAAGAATGTTATGGCCGAAGTTTCGTAAATTGCCCAGATGGTTAATGTAAATGTTTCTCTCCAAAAGGCCGTCGAACAAAGACTGCTCAAATGGCGTTCCGCTCCAGAGCTTCCGAATAATTCGCAAGAGAAGTTGGGAAAATAGGAAGAAACATAAGGAGTGTTTACATGCAAAAGCTAGTGCCAGTCATTCTTGCCCTTACTTTAGCTCTTGTTGGGTGCGGAGGAAATGAGCAGAAGCGTGGGGCTTCTTCCAACACAAAAGAAAAAATAAATCCTCATCCCCGCGTCCAGCAAATCCAAACCAATTTAAAAAAACCGAAAGAAATAACACCATTAGAAACGAGGCACGGGAAAAGCCCGATCGATACCATTGGATTTTTGGAACCGACAGATGCTAAAAAAGCCGTTTCGGATGTCGCTAGCGTAGGAAAACATCTTTCGTATGTAGCGTTTTTCAGCTATCGGGTAAAGCCAGACGGAAGTTTTATCCCGCTTAACGATAAGATGGCGCTTTCTGCTACACGGAAGTCCGGTGCAACCCCGATGATGGTCGTCACCAACTTTTCTGAGGGAAACTTTTCCCCGGCTATCGCCCATGCCATTTTTACTGACAAAAAAGCTTCCAACCAATTGATTCAAAATGTGATTAAAACGATGAAGGCAAAAGGGTACAAGGCGTTAAACATCGACTTTGAACATATCCGGCCAAAAGACCGCCAGTTGTACAACGGTTTTCTTGAAACGATCATACCTGAGGTTCATAAAGCGGGGTTCAAGGTCTCAACCGCATTGGCTCCGAAAACAAGCGCTGAACAAACAGGGCCGTGGCACGGTGCCCACGACTATAAAAGGCATGGGGAACTGGCTGATTTCGTTGTCCTTATGACATATGAATGGGGCTGGTCAGGCGGCCCTCCGATGGCGGTGGCGCCTATTCCGCAAGTACGCAAGGTGATTGATTATGCGGTATCCGTTATCCCGCGTGAGAAAATAATCATAGGAGCCCCGCTTTATGGCTATGATTGGACCTTGCCTTACAAAAAGGGAGGGCCTTTTGCTAAAAGAATCGCCCCACAAGAAGCGATGGACATGGCGATAAAGGAACGCGCCAAAGTACAGTTTGACAACACATCACAGGCTCCTTACTTTTATTATACGGACAAGAATAGTAAAAAACATGTAGTCTGGTTTGAAAATGAACAGAGCGCCCAGGCGAAGTTCAATCTTGTAAAGCAATACCATTTGCTTGGCACGGCGTATTGGGTTCTTGGAGAGCCGTTTCCGCAAAATTGGACGTTGCTTGAAGATCAATTTATAATTAAAAAACCATAACGAATTGTGACCTGCCGTTTGCGTAAACGACAGGTCGTTTTTGTTCATCATTATGAGGCCAGACGTTGAGAAATATCCTTATTCATGGGTATGATAATGGAGGGTCTTAAAAAATAAAGTGTCATTGATCGTGAGGAAATTTTATAAATAAATGTGTATTTCAGTGTAAGATAAGAGTTGATAAAATCAATGGCGAAAATAAACGAATCAGAGGGGCACGAACTTGATTTTTACGACAAGGAGTGGGGACTTTGGAACATAAGAATCCTAAAGGAACAGTTTTTAAAGAAAAGATTTTAAACAGCAAATTTGTAGTTTATACGATCATTGTATGCATCGTAAGCATAACGATCTTTGCCTTATCGAAAATTGGATTTGTGTTAATCCCGTTTGCGATTTTTGTAAAGACGATTTTTTTGCCGATTATTTTAGCCGGTATTTGCTTTTATTTATTTAATCCGTTAATCGATTTTTTAGAGAAAATCGGGGTTAAAAGAATGATCTCGATTTTGATCTTGTACATCGTCATAATTGGCGTCATAGCGGTCATTATCTCATCCGTGATACCGCCATTAACGGCCCAAATTCAAAGTTTGATCGATAATATTCCTCAATTCAGCCATGATATTCAGGAGACGGTAAGAAAAGTCTCTCATAATAAATACGTTGAAAAAGGCATGCAATCTATCAACACAGATATCGAAAAAATATCAAAAAATGTGTCAGGCTACTTGAGTAAATTTGTGGCCGGTTTTTCGCAAGGCGTGCTCTCATTTGTTGGCACTGTCACTGAAATTGTATTATCCATAGCCGTATTGCCATTTATCCTCTTTTATTTATTGAAGGATGGGAAGAAATTGCCGGCATACATTGTGAAGTTTTTGCCGAACCAAACGCGTCCGGAAGCGAAACAAATTTTAAGCGATATGAACCATGCGTTAAGTTCTTACATTCGTGGACAAGTATTTGTCGCTTTATGTATTGGCATTTTGCTTTTTATCGGCTATTTAATTATCGGGTTAGACTATGCCCTGCTCCTGGCGATTATCGCGATGGTGACAAACGTTGTCCCGTATTTAGGACCGATTATCGCCATTTCGCCGGCCATTATTATTGCGTTTATTAGCTCGCCTTTTATGCTTTTAAAATTAGCAATTGTATGGGTCATCGTCCAATTGCTTGAAGGAAAACTAATTTCTCCGCAAATTATGGGGAAAACGTTGCATATTCATCCGATTACCGTTATTTTCGTGATCTTAACGGCAGGGAACCTTTTTGGCATCATCGGCATTATTTTGGCGGTTCCAGGGTATGCCATCTTAAAAGTGATTGTTACACATCTTTATCAATTCATTCGGCTCCGTTCCAATATGTATTCGGATGCAAAGATCGTCACCAACGAGGCGCGGGTAACTATTAGACCAAAACATGAGGAATAAGGTCGATCAATAGGAGAGGAGAACTAGAATGAAGAAAGCGGCGATTATCCTTAATCCAACAGCTGGAAACCGCAAGTTGGCTAACTCCATCGATGTCATAAAAGAACGGCTGCTTGAAGGTTTTGATCAGGTAGCTATTCATGAAACGAAGGAAAAAGGGGATGGGGCGAAAATCGTTTCGTTACTGGCGGAAGAAGTTGATCTTCTGATTGGGGCTGGAGGAGACGGAACGATTTATGAAATAGTAAATGCGCTATGTCCGCTTAAAAAAAGGCCGGCATTTGCGATTATTCCCGGTGGAACGTGCAACGACTTTTCCAGAACGATTGGGATGAATCAAGATCCATTAATCGCCGTGGAACAAATTCTCAAGAAGAAAACAGAGCAAGTCGATGTCGGGAAATGCGATAAACAGTATTTCTTAAATTTCTGGGGAATTGGGCTTATCTCGGAAGTTTCAGCCAATATTGAGACGGACAATAAACAGCGATTAGGAAAGCTCTCTTATTACATAAGTGCAGGGAAAACCGTGTTTCAAAGCAAGTCTTTTCATTTAAAGGTAAAAAGCGATTCGGTTTCTTACGATGATGATGCTGTCATGCTGCTCATTGGAAATGGAGCGTTCTTAGGAGGCTTTCGGGCCTTCTTTCCCGAAAGCGATATCCAGGATGGGTTGCTCGACGTCTTGATTGTCAAAGAGGCTTCTTTGCAACATGTCTGGACATGGTTTCAATCGAAAGTGCATAACCAATTTCCGGATGGAGAAAACGACGGCCTCGTTTATTTTCATGCAGAAAAGCTGGAAATCGAAGCTTCACCTGTGCAGGAGATTGATTGTGATGGGGAAAGAAATTTCTGCACTCCTTCACGCATCTCCGTTCTCCCGGCACATCTCACCGTCCTTGTAGGCGATTATCCATTCATCAATCGATAGCACGAAAAAGGTTTGCCTTATCCGGCAAGCCTTTTTAAAAGTTTATTCTTTTACTATTTTTTACTATAATGAAAGGTAAGAGTCTTCCAAAATTATAGGGGGAATAAATGTGTGGAACAATCAAGCACTTTATGATTATTTACTTGAAAAGTCAGAGGAAATGTCGAACGAGTGGCTACATTCAAGAGAGCTGAATATCAATTCCATTTATTCATTGAGTGCAGCGGAAGAAGTGACGGAAAGGCTCATCGAACAAAACATTCGGTTAATTCATACGTTAGCAGAAGCGTTTACACAAACGAAAGAAGATACATTGAAAAATGCTACGGACTGGGCGTTTGAAATTGCAGCTGATCGGGCAAGAACCGACACTCCGATTCTCGATGTCATTCAAAACTTTCAGCTGTTTCGCAATATTTTTTGGAGACAAATCCTGACTTTTATAGAGCAAACGTCTTTAACGATATCAATGAGAGAAGCGTTAGAATGGTCTCACGTTTTCCACACAACGTTCGATAAAATTACGGAGAAATTCATCCAGGAATATCAAGAGATTATGAGAACCCGCCTGAATGCCCAACAAGCAATGATTAATGAACTAAGTTCCCCGATTATCCCGATTGCAGAAGAGATTGGCGTATTGCCGATTATCGGGGAAATTGATACAGGGCGGGCAAAATGGATTTTAGAATCGACGATGGATCAGGCGCTACATCTCCGTCTATCCCATCTATTTATCGATTTATCCGGAGTGGCTATCGTTGATACGATGGTTGCCCATCAAATTTTTCAAATTATCGATACGTTAAAACTTCTAGGAGTACAAGTCACCCTCTCCGGAATCCGGCCGGAAATTGCCCAGACGGCAGTTCAATTAGGACTTGACTTCCACGGCATCTCGATCAAAAGTTCATTAAAGGAAGCTTTAAAAAATATTGGTTTTAAAAAATAGAAACAGCTCCCTCAAGTGAAAAGGCCGTTCATGAAACCGATTTTTCCATATCGTAAAGTTCCATGTTTAACAGTCGAATCCGATTGTTTAATGTTTGTTTTTCTTTCGGTGTTAATTTGACTTGCTCAGGCCAATGAAAGACGAATAGCCCGACTAAATCATTGGTTTGGATATGATAAAATGGCACGGACCATAATGAATGGCAAGGCTGGCATTCTGGATGGCCTGTTAACTTTTTCTGTATCGAGTTACTTGTGGCAGATGCCAGATGTTCCTGCTTGCGCAAAGAGGTTAAAATGGATGGCACCGAAAGGCCATTCAATTGAATGGCACAGGAAGTTGGGATGGACGGGGAGGCGCCAAAGTAAAACTTCCCGGATTGTTTGTGAAAGAGTAATAGCGTACAGGAAGCGGGAGTGTACAACTGTTCCATTTCAAGACATAAATTTTTCATGATCGGCTGCCAGACAATGAGGCGATAATGAAATGTGCTAATTAAGTTCTGCTTGATCGCCCCTTTGATTTGTTGTTGCAGCCCGGGAATGCCGAAGATCCGGATATCCCGGTATTTCATAAACTTATTTAGAGCGGAACGAAGCTTGAACGCTCTAACTAGATTAACCATATCGTTCTCCTCCTTTTTGATAGAGAAGATGTCAAAGTGCGATGAGTATCGTTTGTGAGCACTAGCCTTTGCTGTATTCAAAACGTGGTATATTGTCTAACAGTACCACATTGCATGGAAAATTAAACATAAAAAAAGACGAGAAAGAGGTTTGCTGATGGCGGCAAGCCTCTTTCTTCGCCACACCGTATAATGAAAGAGTGCCATCGCATCCGGGCGGTCGAATGTTATAAAAGAGGGCTGATCGAATGAACGAAAGAGTCGTTTGCCCGGCCTTTCTCCGGCGTATTATAGGGAGCGGCCTGGCTGAATATTGCTCATTGACACAACTTTCACCCTATTCTAAGATCAAAGATAGAAATGCTGCAATCGTTTCGATTAGGTGGGAGGAGATACAATGGGCTATCGTACATTAACGGAGCAAGATGTCATTTTCTATTTACAAGAGAATGTCGATTTCTTTGACAAAGATGCACAGTTAACGAGCAAAGAAATCGGCGATGGGAACTTAAACTACGTTTTCCATGTGAAAGATGCGGTAAGCGGTAAAAGTGTCATTTGTAAACAGGCTCTTCCGTATGCGAAAGTCGTCGGGGAGTCATAGCCGCTGACAATCGACCGGAGCCGAATCGAATGTGAAGCGTTAAGGGCGGAATATGATCTTTGTCCGGACCTCGTTCCGAAAGTTTACCATTTTAATCAAGAGTTAGCCTTAATTGTGATGGAAGACTTATCGGATTACACGATTATGCGTAAAGGGCTCATTCAGCATGAACAATATCCGGAATTTCCAAAACAAATCGGGCATTTTCTCGCCAAAACCCTCTTTTACACGTCAGACCTTGCGATGGATCCGTTTGAAAAGAAGAAAAATGTGCAAAAGTTTACCAATCCAGAGCTTTGCAAAATTACGGAAGACCTCGTGTATACAGACCCGTTTTATAACGCTGAAACGAATGCTTATAATCCTGAACTGGAAGAGGATGTAAAGGCGTTATGGGGGAACAACGAATTAAAGCTTGAAGTGGCCGAACTGAAGAAGATTTTTATGACGAAAGCAGAAGCGCTTCTGCACGGTGATCTTCATACGGGGAGCATCTTCGTCACGAAAGAAAAGACGAAAGTAATCGATCCGGAGTTTGCCTATTACGGGCCGATGGGATATGATGTCGGGGCATTGATCGCTAATTTCCTCTTAAACTACAATGCCCAGGAAGGCCTTGACCGAACGGAAGAAGAGAAAAAGGCAACGCGCGACTATCTCGCTCAGTCGGTTGTTGATATATGGGAAACGTTTGAACATGAGTTTCGAAACTACTGGTATCATGAGAAAGAGGACGGGTTCTTTAATGAGCGGCTATTAAAAGATTACCAGGATCGTTATATGAAAGAAGTTTTCGAGGATACGATCGGGGTAGCGGGGCTTGAATTAATCCGCCGGACCATCGGGCTGGCCCATGTGGCTGACCAGGAAAGCATTCAAGATCCCACACGGCGCGCGCTGGCGGAAAGGGCCTCTCTTCAATTGGGCGAGAAATTGATTATGAAACGAAAAGAGATCGGTAGCATTCGTAATTTAGTAGAATTCGTTGCGAATCAAACAGCGGTGAAAGCTTAAGTGTTCGCGAAAGGTAAAGGAGACATCGAAGGATGACAAAAGTAAAAGAAATTCGCTCCATTGAGTGGAAGGATGATCATTTATATTTGCTCGATCAGACGGTATTGCCGCTTGAGACGAGATTCCTTGAAGTCGGTACAATTGAAGAAGTTTGGGACGCGATCAAAAAGCTAAAGGTTCGCGGCGCGCCTGCCATTGGTGTGGCAGCCGGATATGGGCTTTATCTCGGGGTGAAAGAGGCACCGGAAGAAAGCTTCGCAGCATTTTACAACAAGTTTCAGGAGAAAAAGGAATATCTTGCTTCCTCCCGGCCAACGGCGGTCAATCTTTTCTGGGTGTTAAACCGCCTGGACAAACTCGTGCAAAACAATCGAAACGAATCGCCGGCACAATTGAAAGAGCTGATATTAACGGAAGCCATCCGTATTCATGAAGAGGACGAGGAAGTATGCCGCGCGATTGGCGAACACGGGCTCCCACTTTTGAAAGAAGGAATGGGCATTTTAACCCATTGCAACGCGGGCGGCATTGCTACGGCACGTTACGGCACCGCTCTGTCGCCGATCTATTTGGCGCATGAGGCAGGCATGAAGCTGAAGGTATATGCGGATGAAACGCGCCCGCTATTGCAAGGGGCGAGACTTACTGCATGGGAGCTGCAGCAAGCCGGCATTGATGTAACGCTGATTACGGATAATATGGCCGCATATGTGATGAAAAAAGGATTCATTGATGCGGTGATTGTTGGCTGTGACCGCGTCGCGGCAAATGGGGATACGGCCAATAAAATTGGAACGTACGGGGTGGCTGTTCTTGCAAGAGAGCACAACATTCCGTTTTACGTTGCTGCTCCTCTATCAACGATCGATCCAGGAACGGCGTGCGGAGACGAGATCGAAATTGAAGAGCGGCTTGCTGAAGAAGTAACGGAAGGATTCGGCCGGCGAACCGCACCGTATGGCGTGAAGGTGATGAATCCAGCGTTCGATGTCACGCCGAATGAATACATTACCGCTTTTATTACGGAAAAAGGGATAGTAAAACCAGACTACAAAGAGAATTTGAAAAAGCTTTTTACGCTTGCTTAGAAATGGGTTGGATGGAATGAATCATCATGATGTAAAAGAAGAAATTTGCCGTGTCGGGAAGCTCATTTATGACAAAGGCTTCGTTGCGGCGAATGATGGGAATATTTCCGTTAAAGTGGCCGAAGATCGAGTGATCACGACTCCGACCGGCGTCAGTAAAGGGATGATGACACCTGAGATGATGGTAACGGTCAATCTGGATGGAGAAGTGATCGATGGCCAGTTGAGACCGTCTTCCGAGTTGAAAATGCACCTTCGCGTCTATAAGGAACGGCCGGACGTTCAGGCTGTCGTTCACGCGCATCCGCCGCATGCTACTGCATTTGCGATTGCCGGCATACCGCTCGATAAAGCAATATTGCCAGAGGCAGTCGTTACTCTTGGGACGATTCCAATTGCCGAATACGGAACACCGGGTACGGAAGAGATTCCTGACTCAGTGGCAAAGTATGTCAAGGATCATAACGGATTATTGCTGGAGAGCCACGGCGCTCTCACATGGGCGAAAGATTTGATGTCTGCTTATTTTCTTATGGAAAGCCTGGAGTTTACAGCAACGATTTCGTTTTATGTCAAACAGCTAGGGGCCGAAAGACAGCTATCTACGAGCCGGGTGGCCGAACTAAGAGAGATACGGGAACGAATGGGTATCACCGGGAAGACGCCGGACGGCCTCTCTTCTCCAGACGGTCGTTCGATTGTTGACCCGAAAGAAAGGCGCTAAACCGCCATACTTTAAAACCAGTAATTGAATGAAAGTCGAACCACCTCCGCTTGAATGTTGGAGGTGGTTCTTCGTCGTTGAACATAACCTCAGGAACTCTGCCCTTTAATCGGAAGATGTATGGAAAAGATGCTTCCTTTTCCAATTTCACTAGAAATGTGGATTTTCCCTCCATGGTTTTCGATGATCTTAAAACAAATCATCAGTCCTAAGCCGGTTCCTTTTTCTTTCGTTGTGTAAAATGGTTCTCCGAGTGTTTTTAGCCGGTTCGGAGGAATGCCGCAACCTTCATCCTTAAACGAGATGACCAATTCGTTATCGGCTTGTTTCACGTTAATATATACGTTTCCGCCGTCAGGCATCGCTTCAATGGCATTTTTCAAAAGGTTGATAAATACTTGCTTCATCTGGTCTTCGACACAAAGAATGGATGGCAAATCACTCTGGTAATGATAATAGATTTGCACATTCATTAAAATGGCCTGAGTTTTTATTAATGAAATGACATGCTCAATTAGTGTACTTATATTGGTTAACGTAAAATTCAAGACCTGGGGCTTTGAAAGCAGCATAAATTCACTGACAATGCCGTTAATCCGATCAATTTCTGATAACATGATTTCAAAATAGTCCCTGTTTTCAGTTGCCGTCGACTGAAGTAGCTGCAGGAATCCTTTGATTGAAGTTAATGGATTTCGAATTTCGTGTGCGACTCCGGCTGCAAGCTGGCCTAAAACGGATAATTTATCCGACTTTCTTAACATTTCTTCCGTCTTTTTGCGATCCGTGATATCGCGTGCGACGACTACAATGCTGTTAATTCGACAATCCTCTCCGACAACGGGGGTAACGCTCGCTTCAAGAAATACCCATTTGCCGTCTGCATGCTTGCATCTCACTTCTAATTTAACGGGTTTTTTTGTATGCATTAGATTTCCAAGTAATGATGTCAATTGGTCGATATCATCAGGATGGAAAAAGTCGAAGGATTGTTTTCCAATTTGCTCGTTTGCCTCATACCCTAGAATCGTTTTGATCGATGGAGAGGCGTAGTTAATTTTGCCGTAGACATCGATGACACAAATTAAATCTGTTGTATTTTCAGCGATAATCCGGTATTTTTCTTCACTTTCTTTTAATGCTTCTTCTCTCTGTTTACTTTTGGTAATGTCCCGCGAAATGACGGAGAAAGCGGTAATCTGGCCTTCCTCATTAAAAATCGGGGATAAAGTTAAGCTTGAATTGATGGGTGTACCATTTTTATGGATTCGCACGGCTTCATAATTTTTAATTTGGACTCCTTGAGCAACAAGGGTTGTTAACCGAAGGGCGTCTTCCAGGTCCCACTCGGGAACAATGGGCATGATCGGGCTTTTGCGATTCGACAAATCTTCCTGTTTCCATCCATAGATTTTTTCAAACGCGGGATTGACACGGACGGAGTTGTCTTCAAAATTTGTAATGGTAATGGCGTCAGCTGAATTCGTAAAAAGCGCTTCCAAATATTCTTTTGTCGCAATAAGTTCTTTCTCTTTCTGCTTTTTTTCCGTTATGTCCAGGCAAAACCCGATAATTTCAATTACCTTCCCGTCCTGCCGTATGGGGCTAATGGCTGTTAAATATGGAATGCCTGCATAGTTTCCTTCATAAGATAAACTTTCGCCGTTCCAAACTTTGTTATAACTTTCGATTTTAAACTCAAGCAAATGTTCTGGTACTATTTCTTCCAGTTTCTTTCCTTTCATATGTTCAGGGCCACAGCCAAATTGTTTAAATAATTCTCCATCTGCTTCGGTACAAATAAACGTTCTGCCTATTTTTTTCAACTTAAAAAACAGACTAGCTTGTTTTGTCGTCGCTTCCATTAGGCACGTTTGAGGACCGTTGCTGGTCACATAAGTTGTTTCGGTGTTCTTCATTCTAAGCGTCCTCCTTTTGACCCGTATCTTGTTATAATAAAAATACGTCAAAAGTCATGAATTACCTTCTATTTTTTAAATTAACGTAAAGTTGCGAATGTTCGAAAACCTCGTTTAGACATATCCTCATTCTATTCCCCTCTGGACATGCATAGATTGAAGTAATGGAGGAGGGGGGACCGCATGAATATCAGTACAATCGGGGAATGGTTAACACTTTTTTTTATGTCATTTGCTCTTGGAATGGATGCCTTTTCCATAGGACTGGGGATGGGGATGCTAGAACTCCGCCTTCGTCAAATTTTAAAAATAGGAATAACGATTGGTATTTTCCATATGGCGATGCCGCTTGTCGGATTAACGTTAGGAAGGCAAATCTCGGAACATTTTGGCGGAATAGCTGCAATGATCGGCGGCTTCTTGCTGCTTCTGCTCGGGATCCAGATGATTCGCTCCTCTTTTCAATCAGGAGGGCAGCCTTTTGTTCAACCGGTTGGCGTAGGATTATTTGTTTTCGCGATGAGTGCCAGTCTTGATAGTTTTTCCGTCGGTTTAAGTCTCGGCATTTTTGGTGCGCGGACATTTGTCACCATTATGATGTTTGGTTTGATGAGCATGATTTTAACATGGTCAGGCCTGCTTGTCGGGAGAAAAATGCAAGAGTGGCTCGGAACATACAGTGAGGCTCTAGGAGGTTTTATTTTGTTTGCTTTCGGGATTAAACTCCTCTTGCCAATATAGGCAAAGTAGTGCCCTTTCAGTTAAGAAAGTTCTTATTTTCAAGAATCCATTTTCGCCTGTAAAAAAATAAAAAAATAGAAGCAAAAAATAGGATCAAACTTCTCTAGTGTGGTGCTATTTTCATGGCATTTGGACAATAAACAGTGGATTTCCGACAATAAATCTATTCCATCGGACAATAAATGGCCTGTGTCGGACAATAAATTTAGTATTTTGTACACTTATTTGTCCAAAAGTAAGATGTTATTGTCTAAACCGATGACTTATTGTCTAAATAAGAGCACTTATTGTCCGAGAACGAAAT
>NZ_AUMP01000005.1:57193-169799 GCF_000430745.1 Fictibacillus gelatini DSM 15865
TGGTGCTATTTTCATGGCATTTGGACAATAAACAGTGGATTTCCGACAATAAATCGTTTCCATCGGACAATAAATGGCCTGTGTCGGACAATAAATTTAGTATTTTATACACTTATTTGTCCAAAAGTAAGATGTTATTGTCTAAACCGGATGACTTATTGTCTAAATAAGAGCACTTATTGTCCGAGAACGAAATCATTTTAAAATATGTAACGATTCGTGACCGTTTTTCCTCATTTCCAAGATCTAACGAGGTGTTCTTAAAATAACGAATGTTCGAGTACTGAAATTCAAACTATTTTTCTAGAAGGGGCAGTAGGAAGGTTGGCGAGCTGGGCCAATCTTTTTTATAATGGTAAATAATACGATCTTAGAGGTGAACGGCAGTGAAAAAAGTTTTGTTCGTTTGTACAGGGAATACGTGTAGAAGCCCGATGGCTAAAGCGCTACTTGAACATATAGGGAAAGATGAATTTGAAGTAAAGTCGGCGGGAATCTTTGCTGTGAACGGGCAGGCGCCAAGTGCTCACGCCGTTACCGCACTTTCTGAAAAAGGAGTCGAACTCGATCATTCTTCCGCTATGCTGACGGACGATTTGATCCAATGGGCTGATCTCATATTGACGATGACCGAAAATCATAAACGTACGATTTTTAACCAGTTTCCGAAAGCCATTGAAAAAACATTTACGTTAAAAGAGTATGTCTATAAATGGGCATCTTCCGAACAAACAGAAGAAAACGAAATTTCCTCTTTTGATGTGTCAGATCCGTACGGCGGAACGTTAAATGTTTATAAAAAAACGTGTGAGGAATTGGAAGAGCTTATTCATGAGATGATAAAACGAACGCTTTAAATTATTTTAAAATGAAAGTTGAATCTATAAGCAAATCGAATTACAATGTAAGCTAGTAGAACGTAGACTTACTACTGGGAGGACGTATAAAATGAAAGTCGCAATTGGCTCTGATCACGCAGGTGTTCAGCTACGTCAAGAAATTGTCCAAATGATGAAGGAATTAGGAATTGAAGTAATAGATATCGGCTGTGAATGCGGGACTTCAGTCGATTATCCGGATTATGCGGTTCCGGTTGCGGAAAAAGTAGCAAAGGGCGAGGTCGATCGCGGTATACTCATTTGCGGAACTGGGATCGGAATGAGCATCGCGGCGAATAAAGTGAAAGGTGTACGCTGTGCATTAGTGCATGATCTTTTCAGTGCAAAAGCAACACGTCAGCATAATGACTCGAACGTCCTGGCGATGGGAGAAAGGGTCATTGGTCCCGGACTCGCACTCGAAATTGCAAAAGTATGGCTGACGACGGAATATGAAGGCGGACGCCACGGACGCCGTGTAGATAAAATAACGCAATATGAAAATCAATCAGTTTAACTTAAAGTTAAAAAGGGGACGAATTTAAAAATGAGTGGCCAGCTGGACAAAATTAAAGAGCAGGTCCTTCAAGCCTTATCCGATCTACAAAAGGAAGCTCACCTTGGACCGGATCAGTTGCTCGTGATCGGTGCAAGCACGAGCGAGGTTATTGGAGAGAAAATCGGAACGTCGGGAACAATGGAAACGGCTCAAGCGTTGTTTGAAGGAATTCAAATTTTCCAGGAAGAAACAGGTGTAGCTCTTGCTTTTCAATGTTGTGAACACTTGAATCGAGCGCTGGTCGTCGAACGTGAAGTGGCTGATAAGAGAAATTATGAAATGGTTCGTGTCATTCCTGCCCGCTCAGCAGGCGGCGCACTTGCGACTTTCGCTTACCATCACTTAAAAAACCCTGTCATCGTGGAGTTCATTAAGGCCGATGCAGGAATTGACATTGGCGACACATTAATTGGCATGCATTTGCGCCATGTTGCCGTTCCCGTGCGCAGCCGGGTGAAATCGATTGGCGAAGCCCACATTACGTTAGCGAGAACGAGGCCGAAGCTCATCGGCGGAGAACGCGCCGTCTATCCGAACAAAGAAGACATTCGCTGTTTTTAAAATGAAAGAGGACAACCATGCAGGTTGCCCTCTTTTTATATATCGGATCAATCATAGGCGGAAGTGGGTTTCTTGCCTCTTGCTTCCGAACCAACTTGTGAACCAAGTTGGTTCCTAGCTTTCTTCAATTAACGTCGCCTGGATCAATAGTTTTCCGGAATTGGCCTCTTTTCCTCTAAAACTTCCATAAACGGTTACTTTATCTCCATTGTTTAAACCGTTGTTCATTGTATAGTTTAATACTTTAAACGTCTCGTTTTTATTTCCTAGTTTTACAATAAGATTAAAGGAGCCACCCATGCCTTTCGTAAGGGCTTTGACATCTCCTGAAATTTTCCCGCTCGCTTTTACCGTCGTGCCCTTATGTTTTTCAGGCTCGCTGATAAGTCCTTTATTTACATCAACGGCTTCTTTCTTTAATAGTTTGATGCTTTCAGCTTGTTCTTTTTGCAGGGCCGCTGCTGTTTCCTGCTTTTCTTTTTTATGTTCTTTCGGCTCGGCGGATTTTGTCTCACTGCAAGCGGCAAGACTTAATGCCATCGATAAACCGAGCATCATACATACGATTTTTTTCATAGTAGTTTTACACCTTTCGTTAATCTTGTCTCCGCTTTCTATTCTATCATGTTTTCACTTCCGCAAAAAAGTAATTTTCTGAACTCATTGAACAGTGGGCATATTTACCTTGTTTATTGAGCAGAAGCGTCTTCATGCCATCTAGTTTAAATCGGGTTGTTCCAATATATTCCTTACCACTTTTGAAAAGAAGGGTGCTATCATTCATAACATTGTGTATGTTAAAATACGAGTAGAGGTTGTTCAAAAAGTCCGGGAAAAATAGCTGTCGAATCTCATCGTTGGCTTGCTTTTGCGCTGCTCACGTATTAAAAAGCATACGTTCCGCTGCTCAAAGCTTTGCTGCCTCGATCTTCTCGGCTCTTTTTGTCCTCCTTTTTGAACATGACGTTAAGAAAAATTGTGTAACTAGGGAGGAAGCAAAACGTGGAAAAGCTAGCTGTACAAGACAAAGAAGTGTTTGCCGCCATTCAAGATGAATTAGGCCGCCAGCGCAGCAAAATCGAGCTTATCGCTTCAGAAAACTTTGTAAGTGAAGCGGTTATGGAAGCTCAAGGATCTGTGCTTACAAATAAGTATGCTGAAGGATATCCTGGCCGCCGTTATTACGGTGGATGTGAATATGTGGATGTTGTAGAAAATTTAGCCCGTGATCGCGCTAAAGAAATTTTCGGTGCAGAACACGCAAACGTACAGCCTCATTCGGGGGCACAGGCTAACATGGGAGTTTATTTCACGATTCTTGAACCTGGCGATACGGTGCTTGGAATGAACCTTTCCCACGGGGGACATTTGACACACGGCAGCCCGGTTAACTTTTCTGGGACGTTGTACAATTTTGTCGAATATGGCGTAGACAAAGAAACACACCGCATCGATTACGATGATGTCCGCCAAAAGGCAAAAGAGCATAAGCCGAAGCTGATCGTTGCCGGCGCAAGTGCATATCCTCGCGCGATTGACTTTAAAAAGTTCCGTGAAATTGCGGATGAAGTCGGCGCTTACTTAATGGTCGATATGGCTCACATTGCAGGGCTAGTTGCAGCAGGGCTTCATGAAAACCCGGTTCCATATGCGGATTTTGTCACAACGACAACGCATAAAACGCTTCGCGGACCACGCGGCGGCATGATTTTATGTAAAGAAGAATTCGCGAAGAAAATTGACAAATCCATTTTCCCTGGCATCCAGGGCGGACCGCTCATGCATGTCATTGCCGCTAAAGCTGTTGCCTTCGGCGAAGCGTTAACGGATGACTTCAAAGATTATGCGAAGCGGATCGTTGACAATGCGAAACGTTTAGCAGATTCGTTGAAAAAAGAAGGAATTACGCTTGTATCCGGCGGCACAGATAATCACCTCGTGTTAATCGACGTGAGCACGCTTGGCACAACAGGTAAAGTAGCGGAAAAAGCGCTTGATGACATCGGCATTACAGTGAACAAAAATACGATTCCATTCGAAACGCAAAGCCCATTTGTCACAAGCGGCATTCGTATTGGTACGGCTGCGGTAACGACTCGCGGCTTCGGGCTTGAAGACATGGATGAAATTGCCTCCATCATCGCATTTGTCTTGAAAAACGTTGAAGACGAAGCAAAAATTAAAGAAGCGATTCCACGTGTTGAAGCATTAGCGAACAAATATAAGTTATATGAGTAAGATTGAAAGCTGTCGGGAAGACCCGGCAGCTTTTTGTTGAATTTAAGCGAATTTTCGTTGAATTAAGTCCAAAATTCGTTGAATTAATGCCCCAATTCGTTGAATTATCCTGCCAACTTGTTGAATGATCTTCATATGAAAGGGAGGAAGTCGGCCATTGATGTAGAAAGTTAGAAAAGAAAGGAGAATGATGAATTTGATTGTAAAAAGTCGAAAAATACCGTTGAAAATTAGAAAGTTAGAAGCTTTATTGCGGCGGTTGCCTCAGGCTCATCCGAAACGAAAGGTAATTGAAGAAGATTTAGCGAAAAGTGCAGCGGGGTATAAAGGGGAACAATCGTTAGACTACTATTTGAGTTTCCTCCCTGAAAGCGAGTATTTCATTCTTCAAGATCTCCGGCTTTTTGAAAAAAACCACTACTTTCAGCTCGACACGTTAATTCTCTCTCCCTCTTTTTTTCTCATTCTCGAAGTTAAAAACATCTCAGGAACTCTCACTTTCGATCAAACCTTTCACCAGCTTATTCGCACGGTAAATGGAGTAGAAGAAGTATTTCCAGATCCGATACAGCAGGTAAGGCATCAACAGTTTCAATTTCAGAACTGGCTAAAAAGCAATCATTGCCCCTTGGTGCCAGTCGATTCCCTCGTAGTCATTTCAAATCCCCATACGCAAATAAAAACTTCAGGAAACAGCAAACCACAGTTGCCCGTTATCCATAGCACAAGTCTTCTTGATAAAGTAAACAGGTTAAAGGAGATTTATAAAGAAGAAATACTGTTAAAAAAAGATATCCGTAAACTATGTAAACTTCTTAAAAAGCATGACTCCCCGAGCAATCCTGAAATTCTCGAGCGTTATCAAATTAGTAAATCCGATCTATTAACAGGCGTCCTGTGTACCCGTTGCAGAGCAATCCCAATGGATAGAAAAAGCGGAAAGTGGATTTGCCCAAATTGTTCTTTTTTCTCTAAAGATGCCCATATCAGTGCGTTAGCCGATTATTCTCTTCTAGTTCATTCCGCTATCACTAATGAAGAGGCGAGAGAATTTTTACATCTGTCTTCCCGTTCTATCGCCCATCATCTTCTTATGCAAATGAATATCCCATATTCAGGAACAACAAAAGGAAGAGCGTATAGTTTGTCTTTCGACGAATAAAAAAGACATATGGGTATGAAAGGGAAAATAGGATGTTATGTCTAATATTTTAGTATTGAAGAAAATAACAGTGGGAGGTTTTTCATGTCAACGGTAATTACGGTTCAACAGCTTTCCAAGCGTTATGGCACGGTTCAGGCGGTGAACGACATTTCTTTTAATGTGGAAAGAGGCGAGATTTTTGGAATTATCGGTCCGAACGGCGCCGGAAAGACGACAACGATTGAAATATTGGAAGGGTTAAGAAAACGGGATGGCGGACTTGTCGAAGTGTTGGGCCTTGATCCGCAAAAAAACCGGACGGCATTAAATGAGAAAATCGGTGTCCAATATCAGGCAACATCGATTCAAAAAAAGATGAAAGTGAAAGAGGCGGTGGATTTATTTTCTTCGTTTTATTCTCGTAAAGAAAACAGTAAGGACATTATCGAGATATTAGGTTTGGAAGAAAAAATGAATCACTTTTTTGGCGATTTATCCGGGGGCTGGAAACAGCGCGTCACGCTTGCCCTGGCCACGCTTCATCAGCCGGAAATCGTCTTTCTTGATGAACCGAGCATGGGACTTGACCCGCATGCCAGGCGGGAACTCTGGTCAATTATTCAGCTATTAAGGGATCGCGGCTGTACGATCGTTGTAACAACCCACTACATGGAAGAAGCCGAGAAGCTGTGTGATAGGGTAGCCATGATTTACAACGGTGAAATTAAAGCATTAAACGAGCCCCGTCTACTGTTAGATGAGATGGCCGTCAACTATTTGTCGTTTTACAGCAATGAAATTGACGAGCTTCAATTAGCCGCACTTCCCGGAGTGGTCAAAGTTGAAAACGAGGAGTTCTTTTTCAAAGTCTTTACCGAAACGATGCAGCAAACCGCCTATTATTTGTTCAAGCATTGTGAAGAACACGCTATCTCACTCACTGACTTTAAATTTGAAAAAGGGACGCTCGATGATCTGTTCGTACATTTTTTAGAAAAGGGGAAAAAAGATGAACGCATTGGCTAAATTAACGATCCTGGAAACGAAAATGTTTTTCCGCGATAAAATGCAAGTGTTCTGGACGTTTTTATTTCCTGTGCTCATGATCTGGCTGTTTGGCTCAATGTTCAAAGATGGGAAAATTGGAGGACTGACTTTCGCTGAAGCGTATGTGCCGTCATGGATCGGTGTGAACATTGTAACGACCGCATTTTTTACATTGGGAACAGTGCTTGCCTCTTACAGGGAAACGGGAGTCTTGCGCAGATACCAATCGACGCCGCTGAAACCGTGGAAAATATTATTTGCCCATACGGTGCAGGGAACCGTCATTTTTGCGATCTCCGCCGTCATTCTGGCGATATTCGGCAGCTTATTATTTCATTTAGGCATGCCTAAATACCTCGGCAGCACACTTCTCGCCCTGGTCATCAGCATCGTTTCTTTCTTTCCGCTCGCCTTGTTCTTAACTTCGCTTGGAAAAAACACACAAACGTCAGCCGCGATTAGCTCGTTATGCCTTAACTTAATGATGTTCTTGTCAGGAGCGACATTTCCGCTGCAAATGATGCCCGACTTTTTGCAATATGTGGCCAAAGCATTGCCGCTCTACTATGTTATTGAATTGCTCCGCGCCACATGGAATACTGCGCCGATATGGGAACGTGGGACGGACGTTATTGTACTTCTCGGAATTGCCGTTATCTCAATCGTACTTTCCTCTCGATTCTTTCGCTGGAGTGATAAGAGTTAAATTTCCCCAACTTGAACTGACGCCCTTTTTTCTGTAAAATTTGTAGAAGTGAGTTTGTCGCATAGAAGGGCTGGCTCTGATTGGAAAGGAGAGTTAAGATGGGTAAAGTACATGTATTCGATCATCCGTTAATTCAACATAAGCTTACATACATTCGAAATGAGGAAACGGGAACGAAAGAATTCCGTGAGCTCGTCGATGAAGTTGCTGCATTAATGGCATACGAAATTACAAGAGATCTTCCTCTTGAAGAAGTGACGGTAAAAACGCCGGTTGCAGAAACAAAAACAAAGGTTATTGCCGGCAAAAAAATGGGACTCGTTCCGATTCTTCGGGCAGGGCTTGGCATGGTAGACGGCATTTTGAAATTGATTCCGGCAGCAAAAGTCGGGCATGTCGGCTTGTACCGCGATCCGGAAACGTTAAAGCCGGTCGAATATTACGTGAAGCTTCCGAAAGATGTCGAAGAACGTGATTTCATCGTCATCGACCCGATGCTCGCGACAGGAGGATCGGCTTCAGCTGCGATTACGTCAATCAAAAACCGCGGCGCAAAAAATATTAAATTAATGTGCCTCGTTGCCGCTCCAGAAGGCGTCCAATTGATTGAAGAAGAGCACCCTGATGTCGACATTTATTTGGCGGCATTAGACGAAAAATTGAACGATCACGGCTATATCGTACCCGGACTTGGCGATGCCGGCGACCGTTTATTCGGAACAAAATAAGACAAGCAAAAAGTTCACATAGTGCTCTATGTGGACTTTTTTATTAGCGGAGGTGGTGAGTTGAAGCTTGATAGACTACTCGCAATGACAATGATTTTGATCAATCGTCGAAAAGTTCGTGCGCAAGAATTAGCAGAAATGTTTGGCGTTTCCGTAAGAACGGTATATCGCGATATGGAGGCGCTAAGCCGGGCGGGAATTCCGGTTATCGCGTACTAGGGAACCAATGGCGGAATCGGGTTGATCAAAGGCTATCGATTGGACAAACAAGTGTTGACGAAAGAAGAATTGACCGCTATTTCAACAGCTTTAAAAGGAGTGGCCACAACTTATGAGGATATCCACACTACGGCTGTTTTAGAAAAGATAAAAAGCATATCTGATGACAGAAATCAAGAATCGGTCTTTATTGATTTAAGTCCATGGGGGCAAAACCCGGTTGTGAAAGAAAAATTGACGATATTGAAAAGAGCTATCGAATCGTTAACTGTTGCTCAATTCACGTATTCTAACAGCCGGGGGGAAGCAGGAAGGAGACGGGTCGAGCCTCATCTATTGATTTTGAAAGGCCGGGCGTGGTATTTGTACGGCTATTGCTTAGATAGAAAACAGTTTCGGCTGTTTAAGCTTGCTCGTATGAAACATCTTTCGTCGACTGAATGCATCTTTGAGCGCAAAGAATTTAAAACAGAAGAGCTTCCGTGGGAAAAAGAGTGGTATGATCCGAAAAATACGGTTAAGCTGAAGTTTGGTTTTCGCCCGGAACTGCGAACTTCTGTAGAGGAGTGGTTTGATGCGCAGAACATTACAACTGATGAATCGGGGCGATTGATTGTGGACATCGAAATGCCTGACGACAATTGGCTATACGGCTTTATTTTAAGCTTTTCGGATAACGCGGAAGTGCTTGAACCACTGCATATGAGAGAAAAGATAAAAGAACTTTCCAGAAAGATCAACAACATGTATTCATAGGCCCTGCTCTAAAAAAAAGAAGCTAATATGACATACAGCTGTCATGTTGGCTTTTTTATAATAAGCAGAAAGGAGGATGATCACATTGAAAATTCAAGTAGTTTGTCAGAGCGGTGGGATGCCGATGAACGAGCAATCACTTTTCGGAACTGAAAAATCGGGTGCGAGAAGCGAGGATTACTGCTGTTATTGCTATGAAAAAGGTGAATTTAAGCAATCTGATCTCACATTGAAAGAAATGACCGAACTCTGTGTTTCTTACATGAAGGAAGACGGAATGGAAGAGGATGAAGCCCGTGATATTTTACGAGTAACATTGCCATCCTTAAAAAGATGGAGAAAGGGGGTTCCTTCTTGAAGCCTGAGATCTTTTATAGTGAAGCATTCCATTTTGCCGGCATTTCCGTACAAACATCGAATCATAAGGAAATAGGAGCAGAAGGGGAAATTCCGACGCTGTGGGAAAAGTATTTTACAGACAAAGTGGAACGGAATATCCCTCATCCTACTTCACCTGCCGTGACACTCGGACTGTATTCCGACTATGAAAGTGATCTACATGGTGAATATATGTTTTCGGTCGGGAAGAAAATAAAGAAAACAGATGAAGTACCGCCGGGAATGAAGGTAAAAGTCGTACCTCGGTCAACCTATTTGGTCTTTACGACACGAAAAGGGAGCCTGTCCGAAATTGTCCCGGAAACATGGAGAGAGATTTGGAGTTATTTTGAAACATCGGAGAGGGAACGTTCCTACACATGCGATGTTGAATGGTATGATGAAAGATGCGAGGACCCCAATGACGCTCAAATAGATATTTATGTAGCGGTTAAATAAATTGATTTGAAAAAGGTAATCTCTTAACGGGGGATTACCTTTTTACCAATCATATAAAGTTGTTGGTTATAAAGAGCCGGAGGAAGGAAGTTACTATGAAAGTTCAATCAAGGACATGTTTCCGGGAAAATTCGCAAATGAAGCGCTAGAGGATAGCGCCAGTGTTGATGATCTCCATCAACAAATTGAAAAGAAAGTCCATGAATGGCTTGCTGAAAATAAATGAATCGTGCATTAGCGTCTGGTTAGACCAAAACCCGTCCAATCGTTAACTTAACGTTTGGACGGGTTGGACGCCTTTAGTTTGCCTGCCACTCCATGGGAAGGACAAATTCCCCATTTTCATTTTTAACGAAAAAAACGGCAGCTGTTACAGCATCGATGTTAATCGGTCCGTAAACATGCGGGTATTCTTTGCCGTTTGATGCCCGTTCATATTTGATTTCAGCCTGGACCAGGTCGGGGTCGATCTTCAGCAACACTAAATCTGTTTCTCCTGCAAAATGTTTTTCTGCCGTTTTTGTTGCCTGTTCTAGAAACGAACAGTGAATGAAGCCTTCCGTCAGCAAGGATTCCTCGTGAATTTCTCCCTGCGCTTTTGCCTGTTCCCAAACGTGCCTTTTCATTACTTTCACAATCAATTTGTTCCACCCTCTTTAGCAATAAAAAAAGACACCGTTACTACGTGTCCATTCAGCTTTTCTATGTTTTTGGCATTACTTAATAAGCCAGACGTATCCCTGACGTCTATGATAATAGTAGTATAACACATAGGAAAATATAAGTCTATATTTCGTTCAGAATTTTTTGTATACTCCTATTGATTTTGGAGGAGAGGAGTTGCAAAAATGAATCGATACCGGGCGTTTTGGCTGGCAAGGACGTTATCGTTTTTGGGGGATTACATTTTTTCCATCACGATGATCTGGCTTGCGCTTCAAAAAGGGGGAGCGTTTGGAGTTGCGGCGGCTGTTTCAACAGCGGTTGTAGCGAAAGCTTTTGGAGCCATTTTGCTGTCTCCATTCGTGAATCTCTTTGGAAGCAGGCGAACCATCATTATCAGTGACTTTTTACGGATGGTTGTCATGATCGGGTTTTGGAGCCTAACCGAAACGGATCTGAATTTGACCATTTACGTATTAGTCGGTCTGAACGCGCTATTTACCGGCGGATTTGAAGCCGCCATGCAGGCGTTTATCCCTGAAATGAGCGAGGACTTGCGTAAGGCGAATGCAGATTTAAGCAAAGGGCGGAGCATTGTTCAGCTTATCGGGTTATTGGCAGGCGGGATTCTGTCGAGTGTGTCATCCGGATTAGGGTTTTTGATCAATGCATTGACTTTTTTTGTTGCGGGATTGGTTTTACTGTTTATTCGCGGCGGGGACACTGTGCTCAAGTCTTTAGAAAGCAAGGGAAGAGTGGCTTCATTTTTCAATCAGCTTAAGAAGGATATGGACGGGGCGTACAGGGCCATTTCAGCATCTCGTTCATTACGGCTTATCTTTTGGGCGACGTTTTTCATCAATATGTTTACAGTCCCAATGAATACGTTAATCGCGCCTCTTGTAGAGCATATAGAAGGGGGAAGTATCCTGCTCGGCATTGTGGAAAGTTCAATTGTCATCGGAGGATTAGCGGGAGCGTATCTTGTCGGGAAAACAAACATCGAAAATACGACATTTCTTATGACGGGATGTGCTTGTTGCGGGACAGCCGTTCTTCTAGCGGCATGCAGTATCCATTCCGTTATGTTAACGATAGCAATGGCTTTATTTGGCTTTGCGGTGACGGTTCTAACGATCGCTTCTTATACGGTGATTCAGGCAAACGAAGAGCATTTGCGCGCACCTGTTTTTGCCGTCTTGCAGTTCGCGCCTACCGTTTTGTATCCGGTTATCTCTTTGTTTTCGGCAACATTGGCAGAGTGGGCATCGATCCGCCTGCCGTTTGCCTCAGGAGCATTCTTCCTCCTCGTGACGTTTTTCGTTTTGCTAACGGGACAAAAAAAGAAACAACAATTTCCAGCATTAAAAAGGAAAGAGGATCAAAGCGGCTGAGCGCTCTTTATCCTCTTTCTTCAAACGTTATTGAAATCAGTCGATCGGTGTCCGGGTCATGCATTACTGAAACACGGACGTCTTTCGTTACGGCATTTTCGGTCACGATAAAATTAAAAAAGTCAATGACCGTACCGTCCGGGTTAATTCTCCTCGTATCATATCTATAATCGCTTACTTTGCTGTTCGGATATTTTTTCTTTGTTTCTTGCAAGGCAAGTTTGCCCCATTTCGCATAATCTTCTTCACTAACCGGCGCCGGGGCAACATTAACCTTCGACTTTCGGTCTACATCTTCATAATATCCGATTTGCCTTGTCCCCACTTCATTCTTTTGTGCGTTTCTCGTGGCGCATCCCGCTACCAATAACGGGAGAACGAGCAATAAGAAACCTATATTTCGCCTTTTCATTTGCTTGCATCTCCTTATACGCTTTTGCCTATAAGAGAAGTTTTTGCTAATAGGGGCCAAATTATGAGAACGAATAGAAACAAAAATTCAAAAAAACTTATTCAAACGTGTTCGGTTTTTGGATCCATCCTTGTTCATAGGCATAGCTCGTCAATTCCACACGATTTTGCAAATGAAGCTTTTTTAAAATATTTTTAAGATGGTTTTTTACCGTGTTTTCCGAAATGAACAGCTCGTCAGATATTTCTTTGTTCGAATGGCCTTTAGCGACGAGGTTCAACACTTGTTGCTCGCGGTCGGACAATGGGTTATGCTGATTGACCGGTTTGTTTCGCTGGCTGAATTCCAGCAAGATTTTTAGCGCCAATTCTTTTGTCATCGGAACTTCATCTAACGCGAAAGCCCTCAAATATTCATGCCAGCGCGAAGGGTCAATGTTTTTCAGCAAGTACCCTTGAGCCCCCTTTTTTAGCGCTTCGAATAGATGAGTGATGTCATCAGAGACGGTTACAATGACGATTTTTACATACGGAAACTGGCTCTTAATCATTTTTGTCGTTTCAAGTCCGTCCAATCCCGGCATGTGGATGTCCATTAAAATCATGTCAGGCATGAGCTTTTCGGTCAATTCCATCGCTTCTTTTCCATTTCTCGCTTCACCGACAACTTGAAACTCTTCAATATCTTCAAGGATGTCCATTATGCCTTCTCGTGCATGCGCGCTGTCATCGGCAATGATAATGCGGTAAGGCTGTATCATGACGCATTCTCCTTTTTGATTTCAACAATGGTTTGTCCATTTCTCCTGTTAAAAGTCAAGGCCCAGCCCATTTCTTCCGTTCGATCTCTCATAATCTGCAAGCCGTAGCGGGCGGCTTTGGGTGTTTCTTCGCAAAAGCCAATCCCGTCGTCTTTGACCTGGCATATAAAGCCTGTCTCAGTCATCCGTGCGTCGATCCAAATACGGCTTGCGTGAGCATGTTTCGTAATGTTCATCAGCGCTTCTTTTAAGCAGGCGTATAATTCAATTTTTTCCTTTGCGGTTAAATCATTTTCGTGAAGTTCCCAATAGGTGATCACGTGTAAATCGTTTTCCTCTTTTACGGATTGGATGAGTTCATTCAAAAGCTGTTCCCACGGCAACATGTGCGGTTCAGGGGCGTGGCGGAGATTGGTGATTGCCTGCCTGACATCTTGATTGACATGATGCAACGTTTTTTCGATTTTTTGATAAGCTTCGTTATCTTCTAAACGGGCCGCCTTTTTCAATCTGTCCATCTTTACTGACAATAAAAAAAGAGATTGCGCAATCCCGTCATGCAGCTCCCGTGCGATTTTTTCCCGCTCTTCAAGCGCCGCTTTGTAGGCTTTCTCTTGCTTTAACTCTTCCTGCATTTTTTCAAGTAGGTTAAACAATTTAAGAAGAAAAATCATCGTAACGAGAAAAACGATCAAAGGGGAGAGCCAGTTGCCGAGCTCCATTGAGATATATGGCAAGAAAAATGTATGGCGGCTGAATTCCCAGATGCCGATTGTGATCGTTGGAATAAGCAAGATCAGCCATTTAATTTGTTTATAGGTCATAAGGATCACCTTTAATTAAAAAGTAAAGAAGGAGATCGCCTCCTTCTTAGTGGACCGTCATTTCTTTTTGCTCCATGTTATGGAGGTCGCGAGCGGTTACATGGTACATCACTTCATACGTTCCGGTTTCAGGAAAGGTGTATTGGGCGATGTATGTCCCCTTGCCTTTTTTTACGGCGTTTATCATTTTATGTTTTTTCTCGTCTTTTTTCCAAACTTCAAATTTCACTTCATTAGCATCGTTTACGTTTTTGTTTTCTTGTGTCACTTTTACTGAAAGTGTCACCTTGCTGCCGGCTTTCGCTTTAGAAGGCTCAGATGCAAATTGAACGTGAATAGGCACAGGAGGCTTTTTTTCTGTTGGATTGGCCTCGTGATGCTGATGTCCGTTCGATGATGAGCAGGCGGAAAGCACCAGGCTGAGCGCCGTTAATAAAAAAATGACTTTTTTCAAAAGAGGCCCCCCTTTGTTAACGAATTGATTTTATCAAGCGTGTCTTCTTTATTAAATTTCGTTCCCATCGGCAAGTAAGCGCGAACATTATTATCTTTATCAATTAAAAAGGCGGTGTTGGAGTGCATGACCGTTTTGCCCGTTTTCTGGACGAAAAATCCAAGTTTCTTCGCCAGTTCCGGCATTTTTTCCTCATCGCGGATAATAACCCAGCCGCTTTTGTCCAGTCCGATTCGCTTCGCATAGTCTTCCAACACGTCAGGTGTATCGACTTTCGGATCAATCGTCACCATCACAAATTCTACTTCTTTGCCGAATTTGCCGTCCTTTTTCAACTCGTTTTGCAATTGGGCGAGGCGCTGTGTCGTGATCGGGCAAACATCGGGGCAACTTGTGTAAATCAATTCAAGGACGCGTACCTTTTTCGACTTCCCAAAGGAATAAGTGGTTCCGTCGATTTTCTTCATCGTCATCGAAGGAAGCGACTGTTTAACCGGCAACTCGTGTTTCTCTTTCCAAATCAGATAAGAAACGATACCGAGTATGACAATCATCAAAATAATGAAAGGAACTATCATTTTTCGCTTCATCTGTTTATCCTTTCCTTTCTCACAACTATGTAACAATTTTATCTAATCATATAAAATTCCAACAATAAATAGCCCGGGTGAGCTATACTTTTTGAAATTCATTAAGACTATAATAGGTAAGGCTCTTCACATTATATAAAATAAAGGTGCAAAATACGAGGATGTTTCCCATGAAAAAGTTGATTTCTATCATTTTTATCGTTTTTCTTTCCGTTGGCATTTTCCCGGCAAAAGGGCTGGCGCATGCGACTTTAGTTCAATCAAACCCGGCCGCGGAGAGTCAGTTAAACAAGTTTCCTCATGAGATTGTATTAACCTTCAATGAGCGATTAGAACGGGAACTTTTTGAACTTCAAGTCTATGACAGAAACGGCAAGGCAGTCGCAAAGCAAAAACCGAAAATGAGCACCGACCAGCGAGTGCTTTCATTAAAATTACCGAAACAGCCAAAAGGGGTTTACACGGTTACGTATCATATCATTTCGGCAGATGGCCACCCTGTCAGTGATTCGTATGTCTTTACGGTCGGAAAAACGAGTAAATCGGGCAAAGGGCCTTCAGATAAGGCAGCCAATCATCAGCACGATATTTTAGGAAGTCCGGTAATATGGGGATTCCGGGCAGCTTACTTTTTCATCATGTTGCTGGCGGCAGGTTTTGTGTATTGGGGGACCGTATTGTCTTCCGAAAAGAGAAGCTCCCTTTTTCGAGTATGGGAAAAACGTCTGTTGAAGCTTAATGGTTACGCCTTGATCATTTTTATTGTGCTTTCGGCTTTTGATCTTTTAAGCGGAGAGGAAATGGATAAAGTTGGCCGATTGCTTTTAAAGACGACAGTTGGCCTGTCCTGGATCTTCTCTTTCATTCTTGCTTTTGCCGGGATAGCCATAGTTGGGCGAAAGAAATGGCTAAATATAGTATGGATCGTTCTCACTTTCTTTGTGAAAAGCTTAAACGGCCATGCTGCCGGGGCGGACCGGGTGTATCTCTCCATTCCGCTTGATATGATTCACTTGTTTGCCGCGTCAATTTGGGCCGGTGGGCTATTCTACTTGTTTTTAGTGCATAGAAAAGATAAAGAGCACATGCGAATGTTTTTGCCCGTGTTTTCAAAAACAGCGTTTATTTCACTTGTGGCTTTAATGATTTCAGGTCTCCTTTATACGCTGATTTTGCAGCCGAAACTCTCGTATTTAGTTGAAACGTCATGGGGGATTCTTCTTCTTATAAAAATCGTTGCCGTTTTGGCGGTGCTCATTGCGGGGGCAATGATACGCCGGAAAATAACGGTCAACGAATCGATTTCCACATGGCTGAAGGGCGACTTTAGTTTATTGGTCGCCATTACCATTATTGTTGGAGCATTAACGTATATGAGCCCGACTCCGGTTAACGAGCCGCTGACATGGGTGAAGGATTCGAATAGCGGGCAAATAAAAACGGAAATTAGCCCGATGAAGCCGGGAAACAATTCATTTTCAGTCGAGGTTGTGACAAAGAAAGGGAAACCAAAGCCAATAGCTGTTGAACTATGGCTCTATTCGCTTGATTCGGACAAGATGGCACCGATTAAAGTTTCGTTAAAAAAACAGGGGAGCCCGAAAGCTGATAAGAATCAACATGAGGATACTTATGCGAGAAGCGGGCCGTACCTTCCGTTTCCGGGTAAATGGTTAGTTGAGGTCAAAGTTCTAGATCAGGATGATAATGAACATGTATGTAAAAAAGAAATCAGGATTTTTGATATTCAATAGGATGGTGAATGTGATATGAAAAAACGAATGGCAATGATGGCAACATTCGTGTTCAGTTTGTTTGTATTTGCAGGTGTAGCAAGCGCTCATGTTGTTGTTTTCCCACAAAAAACGACACAAGGGACGTATGAAAAATTTACGGTTCGTGTACCGACTGAAAAAGACAGTCCGACAGTAAAAGTGAAACTTGACGTGCCAAAAGAAGTGGAAGTTTTCGGTGTTGAGCCGATGCCAGGCTGGAAGTATGAACTGGCAAAAGATCAAACTGGACTTATTACAGGCATTACGTGGACGGCAGAAAATAAGGGACTTAGAGCTTCAGAATTCGGTGAATTTAACATTCAAGGAAAAGTAAGCAATAAAGCGGACAAAATCGTCTGGAAGGCGTATCAAACGTATAAAGATGGTAGTGTGGTGAAATGGACGGGAGCGGAGGACTCGGAAAATCCGGCTTCTGTCACACAAGTTGCGAAAAGCAATGGAAATGCCCATGATCATCATGCAAGCCATGCGGGAGCCAATGAGGAATCAGCGCAAACGAACCATGAAGAAGCGAAACCATCAAACATACCGCTTTATCTATCCATCGCAGCAGTAATTCTTAGCCTTGTTGCCGTTATTATTTCGCTGTTAAAAGCCCGGAAGCAATAAGCAGGGAAAAAAGGGGGAACCCCCTTTTTCCCCTGCTTATAAATTTTTTTAACTTGGTTAGAATATACTTGTGATCGACGTCACAAAATTACCACATTTTATAGGATATTTTAACTGAAATTGCGTTGACATACTATAGCCGCTATTGTATCCTTACAAAGGGATATGATAAGGTTTCCATTATTGATAATAAGCCGATTTATCAATTTCCGTGGAAGGGGTCTGTACTATGAGCATCGAGAAGCGCCCATATCGGGCAATGGCGTTAATGTCAGGGATTCTTTCTCAGCTTGTAGGCAGTATTTTAATAGGGATATTTGCTGGCAAATGGTTAGATGGGAAAATCGGAACGAGTCCGTTGTTTTTAATTATCGGACTGCTTCTAGGTTTATTTGCCGGCGTGTATGGCATGATCCGACTTTTATCGAAATTTTCAGGAGAAGAACAGAAATGACTGAGTACAACGCGACATTCCGAAAGTACATAAAGTACATGTTCTTCTTGCTATCTATTTTTGTCCTCGGTTACGGATTCACCCCCTATCACTCCATTTTTCTCGGACTTATTTTAGGCTCCTTGTTTAGTTTATTTAATTTATGGAGTATGTATTCAAAAGTGGAACGGCTCGGACAGGCCGTCATCCACAAGAAAAAAGTGAAAACATTAGGTTCACTGTCAAGGCTTTTAATGGGAGGCCTCGCAGCGCTTATCGCCTTACGATATCCGCAATATTTTCATTTGTTAAGTGTGGTAGTGGGATTGATGGCAATCTACATTATCATGTTAATAGATTCACTTATGCAAGCCATACGCTCATAGCTAATTTTTTTCAGGCTATGATGATCTTACTCAAAAGGAAGAGAGGTGAAGTGGAAATGGAACATGAAGCTCCTATAGTAACGTTTATGGGTCTTAACTTTAACTTGGCAAACGTTCTAATGATAATCGTTTCCTCTGTCATTGTTTTTATTATCGCGATGCTCGCTACTCGATCCCTGTCAATGAGACCGGGTGGGATGCAAAACTTCCTTGAGTGGGTAGTGGATTTTGTGAAAGGAATCATTAACAGCACAATGGATTGGAATACGGGAGGGCGCTTCCTTACATTAGGATTGACGCTCATCATGTATATTTTCGTAGCCAATATGTTGGGACTGCCATTTTCAGTCGTTGTGGATCACAAGCTATGGTGGAAATCGCCAACTGCTGACCCAACGATAACATTAACGCTTGCTGTCATGATTGTGGGACTCACTCACTATTACGGCATCAAAATGCGAGGCTTTAAAGAATATGGAAGCCAGTTTTTCCAGCCTTTTAAACTGCTATTCCCGATAAAGCTAATTGAAGAGTTTGCGAATACATTAACGCTCGGTCTTCGGCTTTACGGTAACATCTATGCAGGGGAAGTGCTTCTCGGATTGCTAGTAAGCCTGATGCATTCCGGTATTTTTGCCGGGATTTTTGGAGCAATTCCGATGATTGTATGGCAAGGATTTTCAATCTTTGTCGGATCTATCCAGGCATTTATCTTTACAATGTTAACAATGGTATATCTCGCCCACAAGGTGAGCCACGACCATTAAATTTAAATGATTCCAGCTTCTACGGAGGCAAAAAATACAGATTTTGGGGAAAAAGAAGGGAGAACTACAAATGGGTGCATTAGCATTAGTAGCAGCTGCAATTGCTGTAGGTTTAGCGGCATTAGGTGCCGGTATTGGTAACGGTTTGATCGTAGGTCGTACAGTTGAGGGGATTGCTCGTCAACCAGAACTACGCGGTACTCTTCAAACAACAATGTTTATCGGGATTGCGTTAGTTGAGGCGCTTCCTATCATTGGTGTCGTTATTGCGTTCATCGTTTTAGGAAAAGCTTAATCGTAAACATTGTTTATCAAGGATTTTCATAATGGCGAAGCACGTTCTTCAAGGAACTTCCTTCGCCATTCCTTATGTATGACCGATTGAAGGGAGGAAAAACTTGTGCAAACCTTAACTCTAGGTCTTGCTGTAAATAGCGGAGATATTTTACTTCAGTTAGTTGCTTTTTTAATCTTAATGGCTCTATTACGCAAATTCGCATGGGGTCCGCTAATGGGCATCATGAAAGCGCGTCAAGAACATATTAACGGTGAAATAGATGCAGCGGAGAAAGCCCGCAAAGAAGCTGAAAGCAATCTCGCGCTTCAAATCGAGGAATTAAAGAAGGCGCGTGAAGAAGCGAAAGCGATTATTGATAACGCGAAAAAACAAGGTGAAGTACAAGGTGAAGCGATCATTAAAGCTGCACGCCTTGAAGCGGATCGCTTAAAAGAAGAAGCGATCGCTGACATTGCAAGTGAGAAGGATAAAGCGGTTGCGGCGCTTCGAAATGAAGTGGCATCCCTTTCTGTCATGATCGCTTCGAAAGTGATTGCGAAAGAATTGGATGAGAAAAGTCAAGAAAAGCTGATCGACGATTACCTTAAAGAGGTAGGCGAGTCTCGATGAGTAAAGATCAATCTGTCATTGCAAAACGGTATGCGTTAGCCCTTTTTGAAGTTGTTCGTGCCAATAACCTTGAACAAGTAGAGGACGAGCTTCGCTTAATCAAAGAGGTGTTTCGTTCGAACAAGGATCTTTTAAAAATCTTGAACCATCCAAAGATTTCAACAGCGGATAAAAAAGAATTAGTGAAAACAACGTTTGGTGCGGCTCTTTCTGCACCAGTTATGAATACAATTTTTCTATTAATCGACCGAAACCGGCACAACATGATTACAGAAATGGTTAGCCATTTTATCGTACTGGCAAATGAAGCGGAAAATATCGCAGAAGCGAAAGTCTACTCGGTTCGTCCTTTGACGGAAAAAGAAAAGGAAGAGCTTGAAGCAACTTTTGCGGCGCGTGTCGGCAAGGCGAAATTGCGCATTGAAAATATTGTTGACCCTTCGTTAATCGGGGGCATTAAAGTCCGTATTGGCAACCGCATTTTTGACGGAAGCATCAGCGGTAAACTAGAACGAATCGAACGTCAATTAGCCTAATTGAGGCTGTAAAAGATAGGGGTGAAATTCATGAGCATTAAGGCTGAAGAAATCAGTGCTTTAATAAAAAAGCAGATTGAAAATTATCAATCTGAAATCGAAGTAAACGATGTTGGAACAGTTATCCAGGTCGGTGACGGTATTGCCCGTGCCCATGGACTAGATCATGTTATGGCTGGCGAGCTTGTGGAGTTTTCTAACGGTGTAATGGGGATGGCCCAAAACTTAGAAGAAAACAACGTTGGTATCATCATTTTAGGACCATATCAAGACATTCGCGAAGGTGACGAAGTAAAACGTACTGGCCGTATCATGGAAGTGCCTGTCGGTTATGAACTTCTTGGCCGGGTTGTTAACCCGCTTGGCCAGCCAATTGATGGCAAAGGGCCAATTAACACAACGAAAACTCGTCCAATTGAACAAAAAGCTCCTGGTGTTATGGCGCGTAAATCTGTACATGAGCCATTGCAAACGGGGATTAAAGCGATTGATGCGTTAGTGCCGATCGGCCGCGGACAGCGTGAGTTGATCATCGGGGACCGCCAAACGGGGAAAACGGCGGTAGCGATCGACACGATCATTAACCAAAAAGATCAAGATATGATTTGTATTTATGTTGCGATCGGACAAAAAGAATCAACAGTGGCAGGCGTAGTTGAAACGCTTCGCCAACATGGCGCGTTAGACTATACGATCGTTGTATCGGCGAGTGCTTCCCAACCAGCTCCGCTTCTTTTCCTTGCGCCATATGCCGGGGTTTCCATGGCGGAAGAATTCATGTGGGACGGAAAACACGTATTAATCGTCTATGATGATTTATCAAAACAAGCGGCTGCATATCGTGAACTTTCCTTGCTTCTTCGTCGTCCTCCGGGCCGTGAAGCCTATCCAGGGGATGTATTCTATCTTCACTCGCGCTTACTCGAGCGTGCAGCGAAATTAAACGATGAACTTGGCGGAGGTTCCATTACAGCGCTTCCGTTTATCGAAACACAAGCAGGAGACGTATCTGCTTACATTCCGACAAACGTAATTTCCATTACAGATGGACAAATCTTCTTGCAATCTGACTTGTTCTTCTCCGGTGTTCGTCCGGCGATCAACGCAGGTATTTCCGTATCCCGTGTAGGGGGAGCTGCGCAAATTAAAGCGATGAGCAAAGTTTCCGGTACCCTTCGTCTTGACCTGGCGTCTTATCGCGAACTTGAAGCATTCGCTCAGTTCGGCTCTGATTTAGATAAAGCGACACAAGCGAAATTGAACCGTGGTGCGCGTACGGTAGAAGTGTTGAAACAAGGCCTTCACAAGCCATTGAAAGTTGAAAAGCAAGTAGCGATCCTTTATGCGTTAACAAAAGGATATCTTGATGATATTCCGGTCGAAGAAATCCAACGTTTCGAAGAAGAAATGCACGCGTATATGGATGCAAACTGCCAGGATGTGCTGAACACGATCGTTACAACGAAGAAACTTCCTGAAGATGACAGTCTGGATCAAGCAATTATCGCATTTAAGAAAACGTTCGCAGTTTAAATAGATAGAGAGGGGAATTCCCCTCTCAACCAGCTTAACATACAGTGTATGTTCAAAAAGGAATAAGATCTTTTTGGACTTCCTCAAAAAGGTGGTGAATTGGAGTGGCATTAAGAGACCTTAAAGCAAGAATCGATGCGACGAAGAAAACGATGCAAATTACGAAGGCGATGGAAATGGTTTCCGCAGCTGCACTCAACCGTGCGGAGAATAATGCGAAATCATTTGTTCCGTATATGGACAAAATGCAGGAAGTCGTTGCAAGTATTGCGACAGGCAGCAAAAGCGCGCGTCACCCGATGCTTGAAACCCGTCCTGTAAAGAAAACTGGATACTTCGTCATTACATCTGACCGCGGGCTTGCAGGCGCCTACAACGCAAACGTTCTTCGCCACGTTTATCGTACGATTCAAGAGCGCCATAAGTCAGAAAATGAGTATGCAATTATCGTCGTTGGGAAAGTTGGAGTCAACTTTTTTAAACATCGTAACATGCCTATTCTTGATAGCATTACAGGAATTGGAGATCAGCCGTCTTTTGCCGTCATTAAAAACATTGCGAGCAAAACTGTCGGCTTGTACGCGGACGGAACGTTTGATGAACTTTACATGTACTACAATCATTTTGTCAGTGCCATTCAAAGCGACTTAACGGAAAAGAAATTGCTTCCGATTAGCGATATCGAAAGTCCAAAAGCGACCGCGGCTTATGAATATGAGCCTTCTGAAGAAGAAATTTTGGAAGAACTTCTTCCACAATATGCAGAAAGCTTAATTTATGGCGCAATTTTGGACGGAAAAGCGGCAGAACATGCTTCACGTATGACCGCAATGAAAAATGCAACGGATAACGCCAATGAGCTTATCGGCAATCTTACGTTGTCTTATAACCGTGAACGCCAGGCGGCGATTACTCAAGAGATTACGGAAATTGTCGGCGGTGCAGCGGCACTCGAATAGATAGGGATTTGGTTTCTTACGTTTCGAAGCCATAAGGTTTTATGCAAGTGAAGTTAGGAGGGAAAACGATGAATAAAGGCTACATTACTCAAGTTCTTGGCCCGGTCGTTGACGTGAAGTTTGATGACCATTTGCCGGAACTGCTTAATGCACTTAAAGTGAGCTTTGATGGTGAGAAAGGCGATTTAACATTAGAAGTCGCTCTTCACCTTGGAGATAATACAGTTCGTACAATTGCAATGGATTCAACAGACGGTCTTGTTCGCGGCATGGAAGTGACGGATTCAGGTAAACCGATTTCTGTTCCTGTAGGGAATGCGACATTAGGACGCGTATTTAACGTTACGGGTGATCCAATCGATCTTAAAGAAGAAATTCCTGCTGATGTTCGCCGTGACTCGATTCACCGCGAAGCACCATCATTCCAGGAGTTAACAACGAAAGTAGAAATTTTAGAAACAGGGATTAAAGTCGTTGACCTTATTGCACCATATGTAAAAGGTGGAAAAGTCGGTCTTTTCGGTGGTGCAGGTGTAGGGAAAACAGTTCTTATCCAGGAATTGATTAACAACATCGCCCAGGAACACGGTGGTCTTTCCGTATTCGCAGGTGTTGGAGAACGTACTCGTGAAGGAAACGACCTTTATCATGAAATGAGCGACTCCGGCGTTATTAGCAAAACGGCGATGGTATTCGGACAAATGAACGAGCCGCCTGGAGCACGTGCCCGCATCGCTCTTACAGGGCTTACAATGGCGGAATATTTCCGTGATGAAGAAGGACAAGACGTGCTTTTCTTCGTTGATAACATTTTCCGTTTCACACAAGCAGGTTCTGAAGTGTCCGCGCTTCTTGGACGCATGCCGTCTGCGGTAGGTTATCAGCCGACATTGGCTACAGAAATGGGTCAATTGCAAGAGCGGATTACATCAACGAAAAAAGGTTCGGTTACATCGATTCAAGCGATTTATGTACCTGCCGATGACTATACTGACCCGGCTCCGGCTACAGCGTTCGCCCACCTTGATGCAACGACGAACCTTGAGCGTAAACTAACAGCAATGGGTATTTACCCTGCGGTTGATCCGCTTGCTTCAACTTCTCGTGCCCTAACGCCTGAAGTTGTTGGAGAAGAGCATTATAATGTTGCCCGCCGTGTGCAGCAAATCTTGCAACGCTATAAAGAATTGCAAGATATTATCGCGATTCTCGGTATGGACGAGTTATCCGAAGATGACAAGCTTGTGGTACACCGCGCTCGCCGCATTCAGTTCTTCTTATCGCAAAACTTCCACGTGGCGGAGCAATTTACAGGACAAAAAGGTTCTTATGTGCCTGTGAAAGAAACGGTTCGTGGATTTAAAGAAATTCTTGAAGGAAAGTATGACGATCTTCCAGAAGAAGCATTCCGCTTAGTAGGTAGCATAGAAGAAGTTGTTGAAAAAGCGAAGACTCTTGTTTAATCCGTTAAGGGGGTAGGACAAATGAGAACGTTAGAAGTAAGTATAGTTACCCCTGATGGTCCTGTGTTTGAAGGAAATGCAGAAATGGTCAGTGCGAAAGCAAAAAGCGGAGAACTTGGCATTTTAGCCGGTCACGTTCCGCTTGTTGCCCCTTTAACCATCAGTGCAGTACGTGTGAAAAATGATGGCAAAACACAAACCGTGGCCGTTAGCGGTGGTTTTATTGAAGTTCGACCTGAAAAAGTGACCGTTCTGGCACAAGCTGCTGAAAAAGTAGAAGATATTGATGTAGAACGCGCCCGTGCCGCGAAGGAACGCGCAGAGCGCCGGTTAAACAACAATCAAGGTGAAATTGACGCCAAACGTGCAGAATATGCATTGAAGCGCGCAATCAACCGCATCGATCTAGCTGAAGGCAGACGATAATGCACAAACCCTCCGGGAATTGAATTCCTGGAGGGTTTTCTTCTGTTTTACGATTAAGCGGTCGGAGAAAGTACCTATGATCAAACCAGCTGAAGTGAAGCCCATGAGGACGGAGCATATAAAGTGATGCTGTTGCGTTCTCAAGGACAGATTATTGCCTTCGCGCCGCATTTTTGTCCGAGAGGCAAGAGCTCAAGGACAGATGATCGCCTTCGCGCTTTATTTTTGTCCGAGAGGCAAGAGCTCAAGGACAGATTATCGCCATCGCGCCGCATTTTTGTCCGAGAGACAATAGAAAACCCATTTTCAACCGTTCATATCGTAGAACTGGAAGCCCTAAATAGTTATGGTAAAGTCGTTCACAAGAAGATATAATAATATTCCATAAAAAAGTAGAGGGGGATAAGAGAGTGAGCTTTAGTGGCCAAACGATTTTGCCGGCAGTGCGGACGATAAAAGATTTGGAGAAATTGTTTCAAAGCAAGTATCAATACATTGTCTTATTGGATACGCATGTAGGCAGGATCAAAACCATCATTCAACTGGCGAAGCAGCATGGGAAATCGATATTTTTGCATCTCGATTTAATTCACGGGCTGAAGGCAGATGAGTATGCAACGGAATTTATTTGTCAGGAGGCAAAACCGGCGGGAATAATATCGACACGCTCCAACGTTATTTTAGCAGCGAAGAAAAAGGGGGTCATTGCGATACAGCGCCTTTTTTTACTCGATTCTATCGCTTTGGAGACAAGCTATAAAATTTTAAAGAAAACGCAGCCAGATTATATTGAAGTGTTACCCGGCGTTATGCCGCACATTATAAAAGAAATTAAAGAAGAAACAGGAATTCCAATCTTTGCCGGAGGATTAATTCGCTCAAAACGCGATGTCGAAATGGCACTACAATCCGGTGCAATCGCGGTAACAACGTCGAAAAGCGAGCTCTGGTTTTAAAAAAATTGAAAAAATTTGCTAGTATTTTTACTAAACTAATTGACAGCGTTTTCATAGATAGTATAATAATAGATAAGTTAATAATTGTGTAGGAGAAAAGGAGAATCACAAAAGTACCTTTATAAAAGGGGTCTTTTTGTGGTTCTCTTTTTTTCTGCCATATCTGCCATAGTTGTTCAAAAAGTCCGGGGAAAATAGCCGTCGAATTTCTTCGTCACTCGGTCTCTCTGGTCCTCATGTATTGATTTTATATATTCCGGTCCTCGAGACTGTCGTTCCTTGAACTTCCGACGTACAGGACGAACTAGTACTGGCGTTGTCACAGGACGTGGCGCTTTTAGCCAGTGTCGGCTCTTGTTTTCTTCCTTTTTGAACACTCATTAAACATTGAAAGGGGAATTTGACATGTCACCATTTGTGGGAGAACTTGTCGGTACGATGATTTTGATTATTTTTGGGGCGGGTGTTTGTGCCAACGTCAGTTTGAAAAAATCAAAAGCGGAAGGCGGGGGATGGATTGTTGTTGCCCTCGGGTGGGGAATGGCTGTGACCATGGGGGTTTATTTTGCCGGTCAGGCAAGCGGCGCTCATTTAAACCCGGCCGTTACTCTTGGGCTCGCGGCCATCGGGGACTTTAGCTGGAGCAAAGTTCCTGGCTATATTACCGCACAAATGATCGGGGCTATTATTGGGGCAGCGGTTGTATATCTTCATTTCTTGCCGCACTGGAAAGAGACGAAAGATCCAGCAGCTAAACTCGGCGTATTTTCAACCGACCCGGCTATTGCTCACACGTTTTCCAATATCATCAGTGAATTTATCGGGACGGCTGTCCTCATGGTAGGATTACTTTCAATAGGGGCGAATAAATTTACAGAAGGGCTTCATCCATTTATTGTTGGCTTTTTAATCGTGGCGATCGGACTATCTCTCGGAGGAACGACGGGATATGCGATCAATCCGGCCCGTGATCTCGGACCGCGCATCGCCCACTTTATTTTGCCGATTGCCGGCAAAGGCACGTCGAATTGGAAATATGCATGGATTCCTGTTGTCGGGCCAATCGCGGGCGGGATGTTCGGAGCTCTCTTTTTCCAGGCTGTATTCCGTGGCAAAGTCACCAGCTTTTTTTGGACCTGGTCGGTTGTATGCCTCGTCTTACTGATCGCATCATATGTTGCAAGCAATAAAAGAACAAGTGAAGTTATGCATGGAGAAGCACATAAAAATTAATACGGAGGAGAGGAAGAAAGATGGAAAAGAAATATGTATTAGCGCTTGACCAGGGGACAACAAGTTCACGGGCGATTTTATTCAATAAAGAAGGGGAAGTCGTCTCTATCGCACAAAAGGAATTCACCCAGCACTTTCCGAAGCCGGGCTGGGTTGAGCATGACGCATCGGAGATCTGGGGAAGCGTTCTAGCTGTCATTGCTCAAGTTCTATCGAATACCAACACATCGGCTAAAGAAATTGCTGCGATCGGCATTACGAATCAACGCGAGACGACGGTTGTATGGGACAAGGTGACAGGTAAGCCGATTTATCACGCGATTGTCTGGCAATCCCGGCAAACAGCAGACATCTGCTCAGAGTTAAAAAATAAAGGCTATGATGAAATGGTCAGAAACAAGACAGGGTTGTTAATTGATGCTTATTTTTCGGGGACGAAAGTAAAGTGGATTCTTGACAATGTTGAAGGAGCGCGGGAAAAAGCGGAGAAAGGCGATTTATTGTTCGGAACGATTGATACGTGGCTCGTTTGGAAACTTTCAGGCGGCAAGGCGCATGTGACCGACTATTCGAATGCTTCACGGACATTAATGTACAACATTTACGATTTAAAATGGGATGAAGAGCTGCTGGATATGCTTGGTGTTCCGAAATCAATGCTTCCTGAGGTTCGCTCCTCTTCTGAAATTTATGCGAACACGATTGATTACCATTTCTTCGGCCAGGAAGTTCCTATTTCAGGAATCGCCGGCGACCAGCAAGCGGCATTATTCGGCCAGGCCTGTTTTGAAAAAGGAATGGCGAAAAACACGTATGGAACGGGCTGTTTTATGCTTATGAACACGGGTGAAAAAGCCGTCCCATCGAAACACGGCTTATTGACGACGATTGCCTGGGGCATTGGTGGAAAAGTCGAATATGCGCTGGAAGGAAGCATTTTCGTTGCCGGTTCTGCGATCCAATGGTTGAGAGATGGGCTCCGCATGTTCAAGGATGCGGCGGATAGTGAACAATATGCTGAGCGCGTGGATTCAACGGATGGAGTATATGTTGTACCGGCATTTGTCGGGCTCGGCACGCCATACTGGGACAGTGATGCCCGCGGTGCAGTGTTTGGTATTACCCGCGGAACAGAAAAGGAGCATTTCGTCCGGGCGACATTGGAATCGCTTGCGTATCAAACGAAAGACGTCCTAACAGCAATGACGGCAGATTCAGGCATCGAATTAAAGAAACTTCGTGTCGATGGCGGGGCGGTGAAAAACAATTTTCTCATGCAGTTCCAGAGCGATATTCTCGGTGTTCCGGTTGAACGGCCGGTCGTTAATGAAACGACGGCTCTCGGCGCGGCTTATCTTGCGGGAATCGCGACCGGTTTCTGGGAAAGCCGCGAGGAGATCGCAAACAAGTGGAAGGTTGAACGAGACTTCGATGTTCAAATGGAAGAAGCGAGACGAGAAGAGCTGTATAAAGGCTGGAAAAAAGCAGTTGAAGCGACAAGAGTGTTTAAATGATTGAAAATGAAAAGGTCATGGAGTATAATAAAAACAAGTTAATATCGGTCGGAGAATAGGAGAGACCACAATTTCTCGCTTTAAGGCGGGAAAATTGTGGTCTCTTTTTTTACGCCTATAAATTCCGATGGGGTGTGAATCATTGGAATCGGCTTTTCGCCGATTCCGACTAATCTCACCTCTGACTTCTCACCTCAGAAAAAAAGGTATTCATTCATTTGTATCTGGGTAAATATGTATAAATGGGAGTGGTTATAATGGAACATACATTTTCAAGTAAGCGCCGGGATGACTATATAACGGAAATGCAAAACGCCGATCTTGATCTTCTCATTATCGGCGGGGGGGTAACAGGAGCGGGCATTTTGCTCGATGCAAGTAGCCGCGGGATGAAATCGGGACTCGTTGAGATGCAGGATTTTGCGGCAGGAACGTCAAGCCGTTCAACAAAATTGGTGCATGGCGGGTTGCGCTATTTAAAGCAATTGGAAGTAAAGCTCGTCGCAGAAGTAGGAAAAGAACGGGCGATTGTGTACGAAAATGCCCCGCATGTGACAAAACCGGAATGGATGCTGCTTCCGTTTTATAAAGGTGGAACGTTCGGAAAGTTTTCAACGTCGATTGGCTTGAAAGTGTATGATTTTTTAGCCGGTGTGAAAAGAACGGAACGCCGGAGCATGCTTACGAAAGAGGAAGCGCTTGGAAAAGAGCCGCTGTTGAAAAAAGAGCAATTACTTGGCGGCGGATATTATGTTGAATATAAAACAGATGATGCCCGCCTCACGATGGAAATTATGAAAAAAGCGGTCCAGCTTGGCGGATTGGCCGTTAACTATATGAAAGTGACGGATTTTATTTATGATGGCGGAAAAGTGAAAGGCGTTAAAGTCCTGAATACGCTATCGAACAAAGAATACGAAATCGTTGCAAAAAAAATCGTCAACGCGGCTGGTCCGTGGGTGGACCAATTGCGCGAGAAGGACGGCTCGGCCACAGGCAAAAGAATTCATCATACGAAAGGCGTTCACGTCGTCATTGACCAGAGCCGCTTTCCATTAAAACAGGCGGTATATTTCGATACGCCGGATGGACGAATGGTTTTTGCCATTCCGCGTGACGGGAAAACGTATGTAGGGACGACAGATACGGACTATAAAGGCGATTTGAAAAATCCACGCATTACAGAAGGTGATCTCGATTATTTAATAAAGTCCATTCACTTTATGTTTCCTGAAGCGGGCATTACAAGAGATGACATTGAATCGTCCTGGTCCGGCCTTCGTCCGCTCATTCACGAAGAAGGGAAAGGCCCATCGGAAATATCGAGAAGGGACGAAGTATTTCATTCACAGAGCGGCCTCATTACCATTGCAGGAGGGAAGTTGACAGGGTATCGGAAAATGGCGGAGAAGGTCGTTGATCTCGTTGCAAGTGAACTTTTAAACGAACAGGAAACTCTTTTTTCAAAAAGTAATACGAAACATTTGCCATTATCCGGCGGGGATGTCGGAGGAAGCGATCAATTTCCGGGGTTTGTCCGTGAGAAGATGGCCCTCGGTATGAACATTGGATTAACAGAGGAGGAAGCAAGCTGGCTCGTTCACCGTTACGGTTCCAATGTCGAACGGTTATATGACATTTGTAAGAAAAAGGGGCATGAAGCTGAAAACTATGATCTTCCTGTAAGTATCTATGCTACGGTTATGTACAGCATAGAAGAGGAAATGACGGCAACGCCTGCCGATTACTTCATTCGCAGAACGGGTGCGTTATATTTTAACATTGACTTCGTCCGCCGGTATAAAGAGCGGGTCATTAAGTTAATGGCCGATCAATTCAATTGGGCGGATGAGCAGAAGGCCCATTTTGCGGAAGAGCTAGAGAGGCAAATGGAATATAGCACGAAACCTGTAAAAGAAAGTTAGGAAAAAACGGTGAGCAGACGCTGGCTCGCCGTTTTTTTATCAAAAACGCTATTTTGAGGGACTCTTACATATGAGTAATTTTATATTTCTTATAAGCCAGTCTTATTTCAATATTTCCATCATATATTTTTAAAAAAAGGGCCATAAACAGGCTCTTTTTTTAATCCAATGGTCATTGTCGACACAAATATTGGCATTTGTTATAATATATATGATTCTAAAATTTATAAAAATTCAGATGATGGGGGTTGCTAATGGACTTATACAATGTATATCAAAATAATTACCTCATTGTAGCTGTCTTTTTGCTTTTAGGTATTTTACTGCCCGTCGGAGCTCTAACGGCAGGACGTCTCTTGCGTCCGAACAGGCCGACGAAAGAAAAAGCAACAACCTATGAAAGCGGGATTGAACCGTTTCAGCAAAGCTGGATTCAGTTTAATGTTCGTTATTATTTATTTGCATTATTATTTGTCATCTTTGATGTCGAGACTGTTTTTTTATATCCATGGGCCGTAGCCTATGATGAATTAGGACTATTTGCCCTTATAGAAATGGCGATATTTGTTTTATTGCTGACGCTTGGACTTGTATATGCTTGGAAAAAGAAGGTGTTGAAATGGAACTAAATCTGTCTGACATTTCACCGGAAGAAAAAGCAGAGCTTGAGCGCAGTATTTTTTTTACTACTCTTGAGCAAATCAAAGCATGGGCAAGGAGCAATTCTCTCTGGCCCGTAACATTTGGTCTGGCATGCTGCGCCATTGAGATGATGGGAACAGGAGCTGCCCACTATGATCTTGACCGGTTTGGCACAATGTTCCGCGCCTCACCGCGACAATCGGATGTCATGATCGTATCAGGGACAGTGACAAAGAAAATGGCACCCGTCCTTAAACGGTTATACGAGCAAATGCCTGAGCCAAAATGGGTCATTGCCATGGGTTCATGCGCGACTGCAGGGGGCCCTTATATTAAGTCATATGCGGTTGTTAAAGGCGTTGATCAAATTGTCCCTGTGGATGTCTACATTCCAGGCTGCCCGCCGAACCCGGCAGCACTCATTTATGGCATTAATAAATTGCAGGAGAAAATTCGTTATGAAGCAAAGACGGGTAAGAAGGTGACTGATCAATGAGCGAAAACGAAGGTAAAAAACCGGAATCCCATCGTGAAAATAACGGTCAAGAAGAATTGTCTCTCGAGGAAAAGAAAAGACGAGCCGCGGCAGAAGCGAAAGCGAGAGCGTTGGAACTCGCGAAGCAGCGCGCCCGGGAAAAAGAGCAAGCCGTCCAACCAGACACCGAAGAAGCATCCCTCAGTATAGAAGAACAGAAGAAACGCGCGGCAGCAGAAGCTAAAGCGAGAGCATTGGAACTCGCGAAGCAGCGTGCCCGTGAAAAAGAGCAAGCCGTCCAACCAGACACCGAAGAAGCATCCCTCAGTATAGAAGAACAGAAGAAACGCGCGGCAGCAGAAGCTAAAGCGAGAGCATTGGAACTCGCGAAGCAGCGTGCCCGTGAAAAAGAGCAAGCCGTCCAACCAGACACCGAAGAAGCATCCCTCAGTATAGAAGAACAGAAGAAACGCGCGGCAGCAGAAGCAAAAGCGAGAGCGTTGGAACTCGCGAAGCAGCGTGCCCGTGAAAAAGAGCAAACCGCAAAACCAGACACCGAAAAAGAGCCTCTCAGTATAGAAGAACAGAAGAAACGAGCCGCCGCAGAAGCGAAAGCGAGAGCGCTGGAACTCGCAAAGCAGCGTGCCCGTGAAAAAGAGCAAACCGCAAAACCAGACACCGAAGAAGCATCCCTCAGTATAGAAGAACAGAAGAAACGCGCGGCAGCAGAAGCGAAAGCGAAGGCATTAGAACGGGCAAAACAAAAAGCGCTTGAAACGCAAGATGAGACTTCAAGCGACGACGCAGCCCGAAAGGCGAAAGCAGCTGCAGCCGCGAAGGCAAAGGCTGCTGCGGCAGCCAAAGCAAAAGCGATGCGCGAGGCGATAGAAGCAAACGGTGCAGACCAATCGGACGAAAAAGCAAAGGCGCTTGCAGCGGCGAAAGCAAAGGCAGCCGCAGCAGCAAAGGCAAAAGCAGCTGCCGCGGCAAAAGCGAAAGCCATGCGCCAGGCTGCCGGGGAAAGCGCAGATGTTGCGGATGAAAAAGAGAAAGCGCTTGCAGCAGCCAAAGCAAAGGCGGCCGCAGCAGCGAAAGCAAAAGCACTTGCTGCGGCAAAAGCCCGCGCCGCAGCTAATGCAAACTCGTCCGCAGCAGAACCTCAAGCTGAAGAAAAGCCTTCTGTCAACCAGCCATTGCTTGATCATTATGTCAAAGTCATTCAAGAACATCTCGGAGATGGCGTATTGGAAGATTACTATATTAATCGGCTCTCAAAAGATGTTCCGACCCTCGTGGCGAAGCCGGATACATATTATAAGGTCGCCGAGTTTTTAAAGCATCATGACGAACTTCGGTTTGACTACCTGTCAGAGCATCATGGAACGGATTTTATGACCCATTTTGAAGTGTATAACCATTTATTTTCGTATCAACACCGCCGGGCTGTTGCCCTAAAGGTAAAAATTGACCGGGAAGAAGCGAAGATTGCATCGATTACACCAATCTGGCAGGGAGCGAACTGGCCTGAACGGGAAACGTTTGATTTGCTTGGCATTACATTTGTCGGCCATCCGAACTTAAAACGAATTATGCTGACCGACGATTGGGTGGGTCATCCTCTTCGTAAAGATTATGAACCGTATGACGTGGAGGTGTAAGACTTGATCAGAACGGAAGAAATGCTTCTTAACGTCGGGCCGCAGCATCCGAGCACACACGGGGTGTTCCGAATCATTTTAAAAATTGATGGGGAAACCGTCATTGAAGCGACCCCCGTGATCGGCTATTTACACCGCGGTACTGAAAAACTAGCAGAAAACTTGCAATACACGCAAATTATCCCTTACACCGACAGGATGGATTACTTATCGGCGATGACCAACAATTATGTCATCTGCCACGCGGTTGAAACGATGATGGGGCTTGAAATCCCGGAGCGGGCCGAATACTTGCGGGTCATCGCAATGGAACTCGGGAGAATTGCAAGCCACCTTGTCTGGTATGGAACATATTTATTGGACCTTGGAGCGATGAGTCCATTTCTATATGCATTTCGTGAACGCGAAGCGATTATAAATCTACTAAATGAACTATGTGGCGCTCGCCTGACTTTTAATTATATGCGTGTCGGGGGTGTCAAATGGGACGCTCCGGAAGGATGGATCGAGAAGGTTCGCGATTTTGTCCCTTATATGAGGGAGCAGTTGAAAGGGTACCACGACCTTGTGACAGGGAATGAAATTTTCTTGAACCGTGTAAAAGGGATCGGCTATTACACAAAGGAAGAAGCGATCGACTATTCATTGAGCGGCGCGAACCTGCGCTGTACAGGCGTCAACTGGGATTTGAGAAAAGATGAGCCTTATTCGATTTATGACCGCTTTGACTTTGATGTCCCTGTTTTTCACACCGGGGATGCATGGGCACGTTATCAGTGCCGCATGGCGGAAATCGAAGAGTCGCTCAAAATTGTTGAGCAGGCAGTAGAGCAGTTTCCTGCTGAGGGAGCGATTATGGCCAAAGTGCCGCGAATCATTAAGCCGCCAAAAGGCGAAGCGTTCGTCCGCATCGAATCACCAAGAGGCGAGATCGGCTGCTATATCGCGTCTGAAGGGAAAAAGGAGCCGTATCGCTTAAAGTTTAGAAGGCCGTCCTTTTACAATTTGCAAATTTTACCGAAGCTGCTTGTCGGAGAAAATCTTGCCAATTTGATCGCCATTTTAGGAGGAATCGACATTGTGCTTGGGGAGGTGGATGGTTGATGATCGAACATTTGCTACAGTCGCCACCCGGTTGGATTCACTTTCTTATTTTCTTCTGTTTAGGGGCTATTTTACTCGCCATTGTGCTCGGGTTTGTAACGTATGCCATTCTTGCCGAACGAAAAGTGCTCGGTTTTATGCAAATAAGGATCGGGCCGAACCGGATTGGCGGCCGATTTGGTCTATTGCAAACCGTGGCGGACGTTTTCAAGCTGTTAATTAAGGAAGACATCATTCCGAAACTTGCGGATAGGCCGCTATTTATACTGGCCCCGATTCTTGCTTTCGCCCCATCTTTTCTCGTATTGGCGGTCATGCCGTTTTCGGAAAACGTCAAGTTCGCCGACATCGGTGTCGGGCTTCTTTACTACATTGCCGTCTCGGGAATTTCCGCGATTGGAATGTTGCTCGGGGGATGGGCGTCGAACAATAAATACTCACTTCTTGGCGGCATGCGTTCGGCGGCGCAAATGATCTCCTACGAAATCCCGCTTGTCATGTCCGTGATTGGTGTCATCCTATTTACGGGAAGCTTGAACTTGACGGACATCGTCGAAGGCCAGAAGCATGTGGCGTACATGTTTTTATCGCCGATCGGCTTTATCGTCTTTTTCATTTCGTCCCTGGCTGAATTAAGCCGGACACCGTTTGACCTCCCGGAAGCGGAATCCGAGCTTGTCGCGGGCTATCATGTCGAGTACTCAGGTTTCCGCTGGGCATTTTTCATGCTCGCTGAATATGTCTATTTGTTTGCGATGGCGTCGCTGATGACTGTTTTATTTCTCGGCGGCTGGAATCCGATTCCCTTTCTCGGCTTCATCCCGGGCGTCATCTGGTTTGCGCTTAAGTTCAGTCTCATCGTTTTCATTATGATTTGGATTCGGGGAACGTTTCCCCGCATTCGGGCAGATCAGCTGATGGAGTTTGCCTGGAAGGTCCTGTTGCCACTTGCATTATTGAACATTTTTGTCAGCGCCGCCGTGAAAGAACTCTTTTTAAAATAAAAGGTTGTAAAAAGCACGGCTTTCTCTCAAATCTTCCAAAAAAGGAGTGGCATGATGCTCGGTTTAACGAAAGGCCTTAAATATACGTTGAAAAACTTAACAAAGCAAAATGTGACAACAAAGTATCCTGATGCGCCGCTTGAGCTGCCGGATCGCTTTCGCGGCATTCAAAAGTTTTACCCTGAAAAATGCATTGTCTGCAACCAGTGTGCTGCCATTTGTCCGACAGAATGCATTCAATTGACAGGGAAAAAGCATCCGGATCCGGCGAAAAAAGGAAAGATCATCGATACGTACGACATTAATTTTGAAATTTGCATTCTTTGTGATTTATGCACGGAAGTTTGTCCGACCGAGGCGATCGTCATGACGAATAACTTTGAACTTGCCGAATACAGCCGGGATGAATTGTTTAAAGATATGCGCTGGCTCGATGAAAATGATGCGAACATTCGAAAGGAAAATAAAGTATGACAGGTGAAATGATTGCTTTCTTCATTCTTGCGCTCGTGGCGATTTGCGGCGGAGTATTCATGATCCATTCAGAAAATGTCGTTCATATGGTCGTTTCCTTGATCTTCACGTTTTTGTCGATTGCCGGGATTTATATTTTGCTGTCCGCAGAATTTGTTGCTGTTGTCCAGGTGCTGATTTATTCAGGAGCGATCACGATTATTATGCTTTTCGGCATCATGCTGACAAAGCACGATCCAAAAAGCGAAAAGAGGATCGCTAAAAGCCGAATATTAGCAGTCGGAACAGGGGTTGTCGCATTTTTCATCATTATGTTTCTCGCCATTAACAAGCTTTCATTTAAACAGCAGGATGTTGAGCTGTACGTCCATAATGTGAAAAAAATCGGTATCGAGCTTTACTCAAAGTATGTGATTCCGTTTGAGTTAACATCTATTCTTTTATTAGTCGCCCTTATCGGTGCTGTCGTGCTTGCTAAAAAGGACGAATCAGAGGAGATGAACGAACATGAGTAGCCTTCCTTTACCCGTCTTTCTTGTGTTGGCGTTAATTTTATTTTGCATAGGCCTGTTCGGCGCCTTGACGAAACGAAATGCCGTCATCGTGCTTATTTCCATTGAGTTGATGCTGAATGCCGTTAACATTAACCTTGTCGCTTTCAGTAAATACGGTCCTAATCCGGGGATTACCGGGCAGATTTTTTCGCTCTTTACGATCACGGTAGCGGCGGCTGAAGCGGCAGTTGGACTTGCCATTCTTTTTGCCTTATATCGGAACAGGCGAACGGTCAATGTCAATGAAATGGATCAGTTGAAGCGCTAAAGGGGGATGGATATGATGATGCAATATGCCTGGCTTATACCGCTCATGCCGCTGTTATCCTTCATCCTTCTTTTATTGCTTGGAAAGAAACTAAAAGAAGCTTCCGCTTATGTCGGCATTTGGCTGACGGCTGTTCCTCTCGTTATGTCGTTTATTGTCTTTTTTGGTCAGTGGGGCGGAGAATCTTATAAAGCGGAAGGCACATGGCTTACTATCGGGCATGCGGTCATTACTTTTGGAATTGAAATTAATCCGCTAAATAGCTTAATGTTGGTCATTGTTTCACTCGTCAGTTTTCTCGTCCATCTCTATTCGAAAGGGTATATGAATGGAGACGAACGCGTTCCCGTCTTTTTTGCCTACCTTGGCCTGTTTACGTTCGCCATGCTTGGGCTTGTCATGTCGCCCAACTTGCTGCAACTTTATATGTTTTGGGAACTTGTCGGCCTTGGTTCATTCCTGTTGATTGGTTACTATTATTTCAAACCGGAAGCCAGGCAAGCAGCGAAGAAAGCTTTTATTATGACGAGAATTGGGGACGTCGGGCTTTTTATCGGTATGATTCTCTTATTCTGGCAAGTTGGCAGCTTTGAATTTGACGACATTTTCAAGGCGGTGGCCAGCCATGAAATGACACATGCGATGATCACGCTGACGGCGATCCTTATATTCGTTGGAGCGATCGGAAAATCGGGCCAATTGCCGCTTCACACATGGCTTCCGGACGCAATGGAAGGGCCGACCCCGGTTTCGGCACTTATTCATGCCGCGACAATGGTAGCTGCTGGTGTGTACCTTGTTGCAACCATGTATCCGCTGTTTGCCGCGTCAACTGCTGCGCTTACGACAGTTGCCGTCGTTGGCGGAGTGACAGCCATTTTTGCCGCATCAATCGGTTTGATGCAAAAGGACATCAAACGGGTGCTCGCTTATTCTACGGTCAGCCAGCTCGGCTATATGATGCTTGCGCTTGGTTCTGGCGGATATGTTGCCGGCGTGTTTCACTTAACGACCCATGCCTTTTTTAAAGCGTTGTTGTTTTTAGCGGCAGGTAGTGTTATTCATGCGGTACATACACAGGACATTGAAAAGATGGGCGGACTCTATCGAAAATTAAAGCGAACCGGTCCTCTCTTTTTAATCGGTGCCCTTGCGATTTCGGGCTTCCCGTTATTATCCGGGTTTTTCAGCAAAGATCAAATTTTGGCTGCAACCTATGAAGACGGGCGTTTCGGTTTATTTTGGCTCGCCATCATCGCCGCGTTTTTTACAGCCTTCTATATGTTCCGGCTGTTCTTTATGGTCTTTACAGGGGAGTTTCGGGGAGCAGCGAAAGAGGTTCACGAATCTCCAGGCGTAATGACGTTTCCGATGATTGTCCTTGGCATCCTTGCCGTACTTGCGGGATATGTTAACACTTCATGGTTCGGGACATTCCTATCTGATTATTTAGGAAAAGGAGAAGTGGCACCTTTAGCTTCTAATCATGAGCCGATTTGGATTTCTGTTGTAGCGACACTTGTATCATTACTTGGCATTTTCATGGCGTACTTGATTTATAAAAAAGGTTCCTTATCAAGAGATTGGCTCTCTCGCCACCTCCCATCTTTAAGTAGCGTCGTGTACAACAAATATTATATCGATGAAGTATATCATGCCGTTATTGTCCGGGGGGTCAGAGCTTTCAGTTATGGATGGTCACTCATCGACCGCTATATCGTGGAAGGCATCGTAAATGGTGCGGTTGCGCTCGTCCATTGGCTGGCTAAGCTCGGGTCTAAATGCCAGAACGGCCAGGTGCAAACGTATGGAGCAGTTGCATTTGTCGGCCTTGTTCTTCTTCTTTTAATCTTTGCAGTGTCAGGGGGGTATTTTTCATGAACGAAATCTTGCTTTCTATTCTGGTTTTCTCCCCGCTTTTAGCTGTTGTGGTACTTGCTTTTACCCCTTCGAATCAGGAACAATCGCTTAAATGGATTGGGCTTTTTGGCACGTTGTTGCCGCTTGTGCTTGCAATCATCACCTTTTGCCAGTTTGACATAGGAAGTTCGGCGATTCAGTTGAATGAAAAAATAAACTGGATCTCCTTTACTATTGCCCATACGGACAGCAATGTCACCATGCCGATTCAATACGAGCTCGGGGTGAACGGTCTTTCACTCGTTCTTATATTGCTGACATCTGTCGTTGCCGTCTTAGCTGCTATCGGTTCGTTTACAATTAAAGGGCAATGGAAAAGCTATTTTATTTTCTTTTTACTAATGGAAGTCGGAATGCTCGGCGTTTTCGCTTCACAAAATTTATTTTTGTTCTTTATCTTTTTCGAGATGACCTTAATCCCGATGTTCTTTTTAATTGGAAGATGGGGGTATGAAAATAAGGAAAAAGCAGCCTACAGTTTTTTAATTTACAATGGGCTCGGTTCGGCTATTTTGTTAATTGTTTTTGTCGTTTTATTTATGAAGACAGGGACATTGAATTATGGAGAATTGGCGAATATTTTCGCTAATGGGGGAAGCGGGCTGCTCGATTCGGTTCCAGGGGAAACATTCCGTTTATCGATACTCATCGCGCTATTGTTGGCGTTTGGCGTTAAGCTCCCTATCGTTCCACTTCATACGTGGATGCTCCGGGTCCATGTTGAAGCGCCGCCTCCTGTTGTCATGATCCACTCCGGCATTTTATTAAAAATCGGAGCTTACGGTTTAATAACGTTTGGGATGGGCTTTTTTCCGGCTGAATTTAAGCGGATCGCTTTTAGCATAGCAATCCTTGGCGTCGTTAACCTTTTATACGGAGCATTTATTGCGATCGTTCAAACGGATGTGAAAAAAGTGTTGGCTTATTCATCTGTTTCTCATATGGGGATTGTTTTAATCGGGCTTGCCGCCTTGAATGATGCAGGGGTGCAGGGGGCCATTTTTCAAGTTGTTTCCCACGGATTGATCTCAGCTCTTCTTTTCTTTCTTGTCGGAGTTCTCTATGAACGGACAGGAACATCATATCTTAAGGCGTACAGCGGTTTCGTAAAAACGATGCCGCTGGCGTCGGGGGTGCTCGTCGCAGCAGGGCTTGCTTCATTAGGCTTGCCGGGGATGTCCGGATTCATCAGCGAATTGATGTCCTTCCTCGGCCTCTTTCAAACGAAGCCGATTGTGGCAGCGGTCGGGACACTTGGAATCATTTTAACGGCTGTTTATATGTTGCGGGCGGTCATGGCGATCACATATGGCCCTCTATCCGCCGAAAGGGGAAAACTAGTTGATCTTAATGTGAGGGAAATGGTACCTGCATATGTTTTGCTGGCTCTCATCATTGCAATTGGGGTATATCCTGACATGCTAGGGATGACGATTAAATCAACGCTTGACTCGATTTTATCAGGATTTGGGGGGTGACGAGACTATGGAGCTTGAAACGATTCGTTCTTATGACTGGGGCATCATGGCACCTGAATTGATTATTTTAGGGGCCGCAACGATCCTGTCGCTCGCTGATTTGTTGATGCCGAAAAAAGCAAGCAGGCGTTACCTTGCCATTTTTGCTTTTCTTGGCGTTGCTTGTGCTCTTGTCGCTCTCTTTATGCAGCTTGATAACGGGGTCATTTCGATTTTAGCGGATACGTACCGATTCGATTCGTTTTCAAAAGCGTTTAAGCTTCTTTTCCTCATTGGAACAGGTTTAATTTTGCTTCTTGCTTTTGACGATCGAAAGGGAGAGCGGGATGAATATCGCGGGGAATTTTATTATTTGCTGCTGACAGCCTTGCTTGGGGCGATGATGATGGCTTCAAGCGCGGACATGATTACGTTGTTTGTCGGCCTTGAATTGCTTTCACTTTCATCATACATTATGGCCGGCCTCCGAAAACGGGATAGACAGTCCAATGAAGCGGCTTTTAAATACGTAGTAAATGGCGGAATTTCAACGGCAATCACATTATTTGGGATGAGTTACATATTTGGTTTAACGGGGGAAACCAATCTATATGCGATTCAAAATGCGCTGGGCGACCCGACAATTTTGCAAAATCAATTTTTGCTCGTATTTGCATTTCTTATTACGTTTGTCGGATTATCGTTTAAAATCGCAACCGTCCCGTTTCAAATGTGGGCACCTGATGTTTATCATGGGGCTCCCATTCCGGTCACTGCCTTTTTAAGTGTTGTATCTAAGGCGGCAGGGTTTGTCATTATGATCCGTTTCTTGCTGGTGACGTTTATTGCGGCGCCAGGAGTCGCGGAGAAGCCGTTGCTTCAAGAAGTTCAGCCCTATCTTGCCATACTTGCCGGCGCGTCGATGATTATAGGGAATCTCATTGCGCTGAGGCAGCGTAACATCAAACGGATGTTTGCGTATTCATCCATTGCCCAGGCGGGTTACATTCTCGTTCCGTTCGCTGTTATTTCCGGATTAATGTTTGAAGCGGTCTGGTTTTATTTGTTAGCTTATTTATTTATGAACATCGGCGTATTTGCAATTATCCAACTTGTCACGGCAAAAAGCGGTTCAACTGATATTTCAAGTTTTGCCGGTCTCTACAGGCGATCGCCATGGATTGCGGTTTGCATGACGATATTCGTTTTATCCCTTGCCGGCTTTCCGGCGACCGCTGGCTTTATTGGGAAATTTGGCATATTTATGAGTGCATTGAGCACAGGGGCGCACTATTGGCTCGCCGGAATTATGATTGCGACAACGGTTGTTTCCTATTTCTATTATTTTAATGTCATCGGCCAAATGTTTTTCAGATCCGAGGAAGAGGCGGGCAAGGTGTCGATTCCCGGGGGCGTGCTGACCGTTACTGCTGTTTGTGTCATCTCCACACTCGTGCTCGGCATATTGCCTCATACGGCGCTCGAGTTTTTTTACAACCAGTTTGATTTAAGCCAGTTTTTCACCCCGACGAAATAGAAGCACCTTGCATAGGTGTTTCCCGGGCTGTCGCAACAATTTCGACAGCCCTTTTTGTGCGTCGCGATCGATCTGGACTCGACGGAAAAAACTTTTTTTCTAATGTGGTAAAATAAGTGACATTACAACATGCATGGAGGTGAAGTAATAGTTGGGATAAGATTATAAATGTTTATAAAACCTTATTGTTTTGTAATAAAACAAAGAGGTGAGAAGATACTATTCAATAGGCGAATTTGCCAAATTGATAGGGAAAACAACGCAAACATTAAGAAATTGGGATAAACAAGGAGTTTTTAAGCCGCATCATGTGACAGATAGTGGTTATAGATATTCTCTCAACCACAACTCCATCACTTCTTAGGCATTAAAAGTGAAGCGCAATTAAATAAAATGGTAATAGGATATTGTAGAGTTAGTTCGCACAAGTAAAAAGATGACTTAGAGAGACAAATTGATAACGTAAAAACATATATGCTCGCTAAGGGTTATCAATTTGAAATCATCTCAGATATTAACAGTGGGATTAACTACAGTAAAAAAGGATTAAACAAATCGTTACCGTTTTTAGTTGTAGACTTCAAGGGAATAGAGCAAATAGAGCCAAGAAGATGATTAAGGAGTTGATGGAAAGTGATACTTGCGAAGAAAGTGAGGATCAAGCCGACTAAAGAACAGGAACATCAGCTTTGGAAGTCTGTTGGAACAGCACGATGGGCTTATAATTGGGCATTAGCGAAACAAGAAGAAAATTATAAGCAAGGTGGAAAATTTATATCTGATGGAATCCTGCGCAAAGAATTAACTGGTTTGAAACAAACAGAAGAATACGCCTGGTTATATGAAGTTTCCAACAATGTCATAAAACAAGCGATCAAAGATGCTTGTGATGCGTATAAAAGATTTTTTAAGAAACAAGCGGTCAAGCCACGTTTTAAAAGCAAAAAGAAATCAAAACCGTCTTTCTATAATGACAATGTGAAATTGAAAGTGAAGAAAAATGAGGTTTTGATTGAAAAAGTTGGTTGGGTTAAAACATCTGAACAGATACCAATGGGTATAAAGTACTCGAATCCAAGAGTCAGTTTTGATGGGAAGTATTGGTACTTGTCTGTTGGGATTGAACAAGAAATACAACCAACGGAATTAACAGATGTTTCATTAGGAATTGATGTTGGTGTAAAGGAATTAGCGGTATGTTCTAATGGGATGACTTTCAAGAACATTAATAAAATAAAAACGATAAAACAAAGAGAGAAACGCCTTCGTAGGTTGCAGCGTCAAGTTTCTCGAAAATATGAAATGAACAAGGAGGGAAACCGTTTTGTCAAAACAAGCAACATTATAAAACTCGAAAAGCGAATACGACATCTACATAGACGTTTGACAAACATTCGTGATCATCACATTCACCAGGCAACAACTGCAATCGTGAAAACCAAACCTTGCAGAGTTGTAATGGAAACATTGAATATTAAAGGAATGATGAAGAATCGTCATTTGTCCAAAGCCATTGCACAGCAAAAATTATACGATTTCAAAGTGAAATTACAATATAAGTGTGAGAAATACGGAATTGCGTTCATCGAAGCTGACAAATGGTATCCATCTTCTAAAATGTGTTCATGTTGTGGTCAAATAAAAAAAGACTTGAAACTTTCCGACAGAATATATCGATGTGAATGTGGTCATGAAATGGATAGAGATTTAAATGCATCTATTAATTTGTCACGTTATGGATTAGCAAATTAACACTAAAACGTTATTGCTAATGTGTACGATTCGTTGTATCGGAATTTACGCCTGTGGAGTGTTACACTAAACGAAAGTAGCTTTGGCAAAATCGGACACGTAGAAGCAGGAAGCAAACAAAGCTTTATAGAGTTTTATAAGGTTTTGGCAACGGGAGATAAATGATCGACGATGTTGGGCAACAGGCGCTTTTGCGTTTGCTCGTACATTTATTATTTTTAGTCGTTTCCTGGTGGGCGATTCAGGCGATTCGCTTCGATCCGCTTATTAAAAAAGGAAAAGTGATTCAAGCACGGATATTAATGATTTTATTGACGATAGGGCTTTCCGCTCTTGTCAGCAACTTTTTTCTGACGTATTTGGATTATTCGACCCAATTGCGCTATTTATTCAAATGATAAAATCTGTCGTTTAATGTAACCGTTTTGTAACCTTTTTGTTATTAGAATGAAATAAGATAGCATCATAAGAAGCTTAAGCGTTTGTTTATGTCGGAAATTGACTACAACTTCCACGAATAGCACGTTTCTCTCTGGCAAGAATGAGAACTAGAGAGGACGTGTTGGGGATATGAAAAAATGTGTATTGTTTTTTATCTTGATTTTTGTTCTGGCAAGTAGTTTTGGCGTAAATGCAAAATCAAAAGTTGGTTCCAGTCAATTGACGGATATTGTAAATGCAATGGAAGCCAATCAAATTAAGGTTGCGAAATGGTCGTTATATACAAAAGGGACATTAGGTTTAATCTCGGATTTTAAAGGGTATGAAAAAATGGTCGGACAATTAATGCGGACAACTCCCGGTTTTAATTGGGAAAGCCTTGACTCCAAGCGCCCTCATTGGGAAGTGACTGGAACCCGAAGGAACAACGTGGAAGGTGTGACGGAACGGTTAACGTTAGTCCAATACCCCCATAAAGGAAAGTTAGAGACGTATCTTATTTATGCGGCCAAAGGCAAAGGCTGGCAGAATAAAAAGTGGAATGAATTTAAGGGGATTTTTGACAAACAAATGGACACCATTTTTTCAAAACCTATGCCTGTTTTCACTTGTGTAACCGGTATGTTCAATGATAAAATGAACGTTGGTCTACAGAGTCAAGCCCGAAAACTATTACATACATTTTCCGCGGTTCCAATTGAGGAACTAAATGAAAAAACGTTTGTATCGATTTCAGCATATACTAGAAACTGGAATGAAGTTATTATGACTAAAAAAAGGAAAATGAATGTACAAATTGCACTAAGAGATAAAGGTTTGGGCAAGAAAAGGACTGTAACAATAGGAACACCAATAATTACGTCTGAATATTAATATAGAAATTGGACGCGGAGGGGAATATCGTTGGAAAAAATCATTGTCCGTGGTGGTAGGCGGTTAGAAGGCTCTGTGAAAGTCGAAGGAGCAAAAAATGCCGTACTGCCTGTCATCGCAGCATCCATTTTAGCCGGTAAAGGCACTAGCACGATTTACGATGTGCCAACCCTTGCTGATGTGTATACCATTAACGAAGTTTTACGTTATTTAAATGTTGATGTGAAATTTGAGAACGGCAAAATTCATGTTGATGCTTCTGGGGAGTTAAAAACAGAAGCGCCGTTTGAATATGTACGGAAGATGCGTGCTTCTTTCCTTGTGATGGGGCCTCTTTTGGCGCGTGTTGGATTAGCTCGTATTGCACTTCCTGGAGGGTGTGCGATCGGTTCACGTCCAATCGACCAGCATTTGAAAGGCTTCGAAGCGATGGGAGCCAGCGTTAAAATTGGAAATGGATTTATTGAGGCTCGTGTAAAGGATCGACTTAAAGGAGCGAAAATATACTTGGACTTCCCGAGTGTAGGCGCGACTGAAAATATTATGATGGCAGCCGCTCTTGCGGAAGGAACGACGATTTTGGAAAATGTAGCAAAAGAACCGGAAATTGTTGACCTTGCCAATTACATTAATGCCATGGGCGGAAAAGTAATCGGAGCAGGTACTGGAACCATTCGCATCGAAGGTGTGGATGAACTGTCTGGTGCCGAACATACGGTCATCGCAGATCGCATTGAAGCGGGTACGTATATGGTAGCTGCTGCGATTACTGGCGGAGACGTTTTAGTTGAAGGTGCGGTTGCGGAACATTTACGTCCTTTAATTGCAAAAATGGAAGAAATGGGCGTTGAAATTGTGGAAGAAGAAAGCGGCATTCGCGTTCGCGGACCGAAAGAGTTGAAGCCAATCGATATTAAAACAATGCCGCATCCTGGATTTCCGACCGATCTTCAATCACAAATGATGGCACTCCTTCTTTGCGCAAATGGAACAAGCGTCATTACAGAAACAGTATTTGAAAACCGATTTATGCATGTTGAAGAATTCCGCCGTATGAACGGTGATATTAAAATCGAAGGCCGATCGGCGGTCATCAATGGACCGGTTAAATTGCAAGGTGCTGAAGTTGCAGCAACCGACCTTCGTGCAGGAGCGGCTTTAGTGTTAGCCGGACTTGCTGCAGAAGGCTATACACGCGTCACTGAGCTAAAGCATATTGACCGTGGGTATGTGAACTTTACTGAAAAACTTGTAGCATTAGGCGCTGATGTTGAGCGTGTGAATGAAGAACTTGATAGCAGTGAGGGTAACGATTCATCGAAAGTATCCTTGAAGTCTAACCTTGCGTAAAAACTCTCCGGCCCCAGCCGGAGAGTTTTTTTACTTAACAGGGCCCGCCCGCCATTTAGAACGAGAAGAGCCTCTTTAGGATTTTGTTCTCGTATATACGGTGTGGATAGTGTGAATCGGCTTTTCGCCGATTCCGACTAATCTCACCTCTCACTTCCGAACAAAGTTGCTTCTTGCAACTTTGTTCTAAATGGTTGTCCACCTCCATAAATTATAAAGAACTTTAAATGTGGAGGCCGGGTGAATGAATAAAAACGTCAGACCAATCGTATGGATTATCCTTATCTTTGCAATTGTCATCCTCCTTATTCCAACCTTGCTCGTATTGCCGTTTTCTTCAAAACACGAACTAAAAGGGAAAGAAGTAAAGTTGAAAGCCATTACGTCACATGAACATTCAACCTCTGACCTTGCTGTAGCAGTTTATCGAACCGGGGAAAAGAAGACGGAAAAAGTCCCTCTGGAAGACTATATTCAAGGCGTTGTAGCGTCAGAAATGCCGGCAGAATTTGAAATGGAAGCATTGAAAGCACAGGCGCTAACTGCACGGACCTTTGTGGTAAAACGGTTGCTTCATCCGTCCACGACCCTTCCCAATCATGCCGTTTTAACGGACTCCATATCCGATCAAGTCTATAAAAGCAAGGCTGAGCTGAAAAAGCAATGGGGGAAAGATTACGATCGGAAAATGAAAAAGATTGCCCGTGCGGTGAAAGAGACTCAAGGGGAAATTTTGACGTATAAAGGTGAACCGATTACCGCCAGCTTTTTTTCAACGAGCAATGGCTATACGGAAAACAGTAAAGATTATTGGGGAAGTTCGTATCCGTATTTAAAAAGCGTAAAAAGCCCGTGGGATCTTGATTCTCCTAAATATGTACAACAAGAGGCGATACCTCTTTCTACGTTTGAACAAAAGCTGGGCGTTACGATAGAAAACGATGGGGTAGTCGGTACGGTAGAAGCGAAAACAGAAGGGAACCGAATAGGCAAGATCGTGATTGACGGAAAAAAATTTACTGGCAGGGAAATTCGTGAGAAGCTGCAGTTACGTTCAGCTGATTTTACGCTCATAAAAAAGGGCGATAAAGTGATTGCTTCAACGAGAGGATATGGCCATGGGGTTGGAATGAGTCAATATGGGGCAAATGGAATGGCAAAGGAAGGAAAGACGTACAAAGACATTGTCAGCTATTATTATAAAGGGGTTTCAATCACCAATTATACGCCGTCCGATATCCGGGCGATGGCGAAAAAGTAAAGGCTTGAAAGCGCAAAGAAAAAAACTTTGCGCTATTTCTATTTTTAATGGATAATCTCATGGCTTTTGTCGAAAAATAAATTTTTAAAAAATTTTTTCACCGAAGTATATATTTTCTGAATTCTGTTCAAAATGTTGCTGAGGTGATGAAAAAATGAAAGATGAAGAAAAACAATCTCAAAAGAAACCCGTTCCGCTTAAAGGAAAGAAAATGGAAAGATTGATGAAGAAGCGTTGGGTTTATCCAGCTATTTATCTCGCATTTGCGGCATTGGTAATCGCTTCGGTTTTATGGTATCAAAACGGTACCAAAAATTCGAAGGAACAAACGCCAAACAGCGCTTTTGACCAAAATGGCAAAACCATCCCTGTCAGTGTGTCAAAAGAAGTGTTTAAAATGCCTGCAGCCAATCCAGATGATGTCGTTGTTCAAAGAGACTTTTACAACCCGAACGAATCGCTTGAAAAGAAAGAAGCCGCTCTCGTATTCTATCATAATACCTACTATCAAAATCGTGGAATCGACCTTGTGACACGAAGTGGAAAAGCGTTTGATGTAGTGGCGGCTATGAGCGGAAATGTCATTAAAGCTGAAAAAGATGCGGATTTAGGTTTTGTCGTCGAAGTTGCTCATCCTGATGGATTAGTCACTCACTATTCTTCTCTAGAATCCATTAACGTAAAAGATGGCGACTATATTAAGCAAGGTGAAGTCATCGGTAAAGCCGGCCAAAACCTTTATGACAAAGAATCGAAAGTGCATGCTCATTTTGAAATCCGCAAAGATGGATTTGCTTTCGATCCGAAATCAGCATGGGAACAAACGGCTGGACAAATTGCGAAGCAAATTGAAAATGCAAGCGCATCTGATCAAAAGAAAGAAGAAGCTACCAATCAAAATCAAAACTCTAATTTAGACAAAAACAGTGAATCAGAGTCTTCTAAAGACAGCGAAAAGCGTTCAGGTGAAGAAACGAAGTCACCGTCTGATTCAACTGGTGAGAAGACACACGAAAATCATAATTAATTTGTGTGAAAAAGAAGCGAAACCAACATTCGCTTCTTTTTTATGATTTAAGATGGAACCAGTTTTTCGCGGTTTCCGGCTTAATTGCATCTCCCCTTCCCGCCTCTCGAACAAATGGCATTGCAATTTATTTCGTTTTCCCTTGTCCCAGCTTGAGATTTTGGCATATAACCGCGCTTTTCTTAATAAGATGTTACAAAACCTACAATTCATTGAGGGTGAGCGGTGAGAAGACGTAGATAAGCTTGCGGGGAGAAAGGGACGGGACACATATAGTTACTTCAAGAGATTGCATCTAAGACAGGTCGCGTAGCTTGAACATAGAAGTCTCAATCGCATCTCTCACATCCAATTTAGGGAGGCGAGTGGTGTGCACGATTACATCAAAGAACGAACCATCAAGATAGGAAGGTATATCGTGGAGACAAGAAAAACAGTGCGAATGATTGCAAAAGAATTTGGTGTCTCTAAAAGCACCGTTCATAAAGACTTGACGGAACGATTACCTGAGATCAATCCCGATTTAGCGAATAATGTAAAGGAAATATTGGAGTACCACAAATCAATCCGTCACTTAAGAGGCGGGGAAGCTACCCGTGTAAAGTATAAGAAAGGTGCAGAAGAGGTCGTTCAGTAAGATCAACTGAAAAAATTCGACATATCCTTACCCTTTTTAACAAAAATTATGATAAAATGGTATATTGGATACAACTTCGTAAATTTACTGATTTTGCTAATGGGTTTTACAAAACAGGGAGGATATAGTGAATGTTTTCAAGGGATGTAGGAATTGATTTAGGAACGGCCAACGTTTTAATTTATGTAAAAGGAAAAGGGATCGTGTTAGACGAACCCGCAGTTGTAGCGATTGATACGAATACAGGAAAAGCGCTTGCAGTAGGAGAAGAGGCGCGCCGCATGGTTGGACGTACACCCGGTAATATTGTCGCTATCCGGCCGATGAAAGATGGGGTGATTGCTGATTTTGAAGTGACCGAACAAATGTTAAAATATTTTATTAATAAAATTAAAGTGAAAGGCTTACTTGCAAAACCAAGAATTTTAATTTGTACACCAACAAACATTACATCCGTTGAACAAAAGGCCATTAAGGAAGCTGCGATGAAATGCGGAGGTAAGGAAGTATTTCTTGAAGAAGAGCCAAAAGTAGCGGCAATTGGTGCCGGTATGGATATCTTCCAGCCAAGTGGTAACATGGTTGTAGACATTGGCGGCGGAACGACAGATATTGCCGTATTGTCAATGGGCGATATTGTCACCGCCTCTTCTATTAAAATGGCTGGAGACAAGCTAGACAGCGAAATCCTTCATTATATCAAAAAACAATATAAACTTCTCATAGGCGAACGAACAGCAGAGAATATTAAGGTGAATGTCGCGACAGTATTCCCGGGTGCGCGTAACGAAGAAATGGAAATTCGCGGGCGTGATATGGTCACAGGCCTTCCGCGTACCATTACCATTCATTCAGAAGAAATAACGGAAGCGTTAATGGAGCCTGTCATGTTAATCGTCCAGGCGGCCAAAAGCGTTCTCGAAAAGACACCGCCTGAACTCTCGGCAGACATCATTGACCGCGGCATTATCATTACAGGGGGAGGGGCACTCCTTCATGGGATTGACCAGCTCTTTGCGCAAGAACTGAAGGTTCCCGTACTCATAGCGGAAGATCCGATGAAAGCTGTTGCCAATGGAACCGGACTAATGCTTGAGCATATAGACAAGCTCCCGAAACGAAAATTGAAATAAAACGACTTCCTAAGACGCACATTTTCAAGTACTGTGCGTCTGTTTGAAGTTTCAATCAACTTTTAAAATATGTTGCCGATATAATGAATAGATCTTATATGTAAGGGGAGACGCTCATGCTGAGAGGGTTTTATAACGCAGCCGCCGGAATGATTGCCGAGCAGCGCCGGCAAGAAATGTTGAGCAACAATATCGCAAATGTAAATACACCCGGATTTAAGGCGGATCAGGGATCGCTCAGGACGTTTCCTAAAATGTTGCTTCAGCAAATGAGCAGTTCGCAAACGCCCGATGGGAACATAACGACAAGTTTCCCTATTGGAGAACTTGCGACGGGAGTATATCTTCAAGAAACCATCCCAAAGTTCCTTCAAGGAGACTTGAAAGAAACGGGGTTAAAAACGGACATTGCGCTAGCAGAAGGAACAGTCCCGGTTAATCGGCAAACAGGCAAGCGGGGAGCGTTGTTTTTTATCGTACAGAACGAGGAAGGGCAATTGAGATTGACGAGAAACGGCCATTTTACGGTTGATCCAGCAGGGACTCTTGTTACGGCTGAAGGCTATAAAGTTATGGGGAAAAACGGCAAACCGATAAAAGTGGCGGATGAAAATTTCAAAGTAGAACCAGACGGTACAATTATCGATCAAGGAAAGGCATCCGGACAAATCGACATCGCGTACATCGATGATCCGTTTAAGCTTATGAAAGAAGGCAACGGACTTTACAGGCTAGAGGGCAACGGACCGATTGCGAACGCCATAGGCAACCGAAATGTTGCTTATCAATTGAAGCAGGGATTTATCGAGCGCTCCAATGTAGATATGGACCGGACGATGACCGAAATGATGACAGCATACCGTGCATTTGAAGCGAATCAAAAAGTGCTGCAGGCGTATGACCGAAGCATGGATAAGGCCGTAAATGAAGTTGGGAAGATCGGATAATTACGTGTGAAATAAGACGTCATTAAGCGATCCGGGACGCAAAAGGAAAGTCGGCGAAGGGGAGGTGATCGGCAATGAATCAATCGATGATCATAGCGGCGGTATCAATGGGACAGCTACAACAAAAACTGGATACGATCGCCAATAATATTGCAAATAGCAATACAACGGGTTTTAAAAGCCGTGATGTTCAATTTTCCGATTTATTATACGAACAAATCAACAATCAAACCGATCAAAAGAATGAAGTGGGCCGTTTAACGCCAAATGGAATTCGTGTTGGCAGCGGCGCAAGAATTGGTACAACATTGCTAAACTTGAATATGGGTCCTATTAAACAAACGGAACGAATGTTGGACATCGCCATACTCCATCCATCTTATCTTTTCCAAATTCGGAAAATGGATGCCAACGGAAACGAATCTATCGAATATACGAGAGATGGTGCTTTTTATTTAAGCCCGGATCCAACCAATCGAAACGAACTGGAACTTGTGAATGCTGACGGGGATCAAGTGATCGGTACAAATGGACCAATAACCATTCCCGCTGATTATAAAGAAATTAACATTGGACAAAACGGGAATATTTCGGTAACGTTAAAGAATGGGGTAAAAACGAGCAGGGGAAAACTCGCACTTGTTGAGGCCATTCACCCTCAGATGCTTCTGAGCATTGGACATAATTTTCAAAGCCCGGCCAATGTGCCGCTTAATCAAGTTTTACGAAACGTAAATGACAGCGGTAATATTGTGAAACAAGGTGCACTTGAAATGTCAAACGTAAATAGTACGGACGAAATGACGGAATTGATCAATATGCAGCGTTCGTATCAATTCAATGCCCGCTCCATTTCTATGGCAGATCAAATGATGGGGCTTGTAAACGGATTACGTTAACAGGTGATGTGGATGAGTATAAATGACCCGAGTAAGGCAAGAACAAGGCAAGAGCTAAAACAAATGGCTAAAAAGGCGCCGGCCACTCGCGAAGAAAAGAGAAAGCAGTTAAAAGAAAAACCGGGGAAAAAAAGGAAAAGGTTATTTCCGATCTGGCTTCGATTACTTGTAATTGCAGTCTTAGTTTGTGTCTGCTTTATGGTAGGGACAATCATTGGCTATGGCGTGATTGGCAACGGGAATAAAGCGGATGTGTTTAAACCGAGTACATGGACGCATATTATCGACCTTGTGAAAAAGGATAAATAGAAATATACTAAGAAACAAGATGAAAATCTTGTTTCTTAGTATGTTCAAATAGGGTACCAGGAGGACAATATGTTAACGATTGACGAAATTAAAGAGATTATTCCTCACCGTTATCCATTTTTGCTCGTTGATCAAATTCTTGAAGTAGAAGAAGGAAAACGAGCGATTGGAATAAAAAATGTATCAGCCAATGAGGAATATTTTAACGGCCATTTTCCTGATTATCCGGTAATGCCGGGCGTTCTTATCGTAGAGGCGCTTGCCCAGGTAGGTGCGGTTGCCGTTTTAAAAAAGGAAGAAAACCGCGGTCGTCTTGCCTTTTTTGCGGGTATCGACAGTTGCCGCTTTAAAAAGCAAGTCAGACCTGGCGACCAGCTTCGTTTAGAAGTGGAAATGACGCGCGTTCGCGGCCCGATCGGAAAAGGGAAAGGTGTAGCGACAGTTAACGGTGAAGTTGTAGCAGAAGCTGAAATCACATTTGCCCTTGGCGAAAAGAAAGAGGGCTAAGCAAAAGCCTCCCGAATGGATTTTTGGGAGGTTTTTGCTTTTTCTTGTTTTAAGAAACTATTTAATGATTCCGACACAATCGAACACCCTATTTCTCACTCTGAACAAAACGGCGAAGCAATTTGTTCTTTGCCGGTTGTAGCGCCCCGTCCGAAAGATAATTGAAAACGGCCGAAATGAAAAGTTTGCCGATCGTCAGCATAGAGCGTTCATCAACATCAAACTTTGGATGGTGGTGCGGGAAGACCGCGTTGATTTCCGGGTTGCGGCCGCCGACATAAAAGAACGTCCCGGGCACTTTTTGCAAATAATAGGCAAAGTCTTCCCCCCCCCATCCGAGGGGACAACCGGATGACGTTTTCCTCTCCGATGAGAAGTGTTGCAATTTTCTCCACTCTCCTCGTTTCTTCCGGATGGTTCCAAACAGCAGGATAGCCTCTATGATAGGTTACTTTAGAAGAGGCCCCGGCACCACTTGAGACTGATTCCGTTATTTGTTTGATGGATTCTTCCATTAAATGGCGGACATCTTCCTCAAATGTACGTACCGTTCCTTTAATGGTTGCCGAGTCTGGAATGACATTAAAGGCTTGCCCGGAGTGAAACGTGCCGACCGTTAAAACAGCGGATTTAAGCGGATCAACCCGGCGGCTGACAATTTGCTGGAGATTCATCACAAGCTGGCTTCCTAATATAAGAGGGTCAACGCTCATATGCGGATAGGCTCCGTGGCCGCCTTTACCATAGATCTCAATTTCAAAGCTATCGGCATTGGCCATAATATAGCCTTCTTTTATGCCGATGGTACCGACGGGTTGGTCAGATGCGACATGTGCCCCATAAATCACATCTACGCCATCTAAACAGCCATCTTCAATCATCGCCTTCGCTCCTCCGGGGAGGACTTCTTCGGCAAACTGGTGAATGAAGACGACGTTTCCTGTAATTTCTTCTTTTACCTCGCTTAATACTCTGGCAACGCCGAGAAGAGCGGACGTATGAATGTCATGACCGCATGCATGCATCACACCGGGAACCGTGGACTTGTATTCTACTTCTTTTTCATCCTGAATCGGAAGGGCATCAAAATCCGCACGAAGGGCTACCGTTTTTCCGGGTTTACCCCCTTTTAATACGGCTACAACTCCTCTTGTGCCGACGCCGGTTCGTACATCAAGCCCTAAATCAGTTAAAACGTCTGCAATCTTTTTAGGTGTACGAACTTCATGAAAGGAAAGCTCCGGATTCCTATGAAGATCCCGGCGGAAGTGGACCAGCTCCGGGTAGATCTCTTCTAGTCTAGTAAAAAGGCGATTGAACATCTTGCTCCCTCCAAACGATGAATTCATTTTTTCCTACTTTTTCTGTAAAAGTGTTCGTGATCCTGCATTTAGAGAAAAAATAATAGAAAAGTATGTGTAAAAACTGAAAATGCGGGAATACTATAAATACCCCCTTTTTATATAACCCTTTTTCTCCCGCTTTCAAATGAAGGCGGCTTTTTTTTTTGCCTGGTGCCCGTTAGTAGGAACTTGGCGGTTGAAGCAAGAGAGGTCAGTTCGGTGAAATAGAAAACTCATAAATCGGTGCAATTCATATAAAAATCTGACCATCGGACAATAAGTGCTAGATTTTGGACAATAAGTATTCAATTTTAGACAATAAACCTTACTTCTTGGACAAAAAGTAGAAAAAACAACTACTTTTATTGGCCGGCAGAGGCTATTTATTGTCCGATGGCACCTGGTTATTGTCGGAAATCTGTATTTTATTGTCCAATCGTTTCTAATTTGAATCGAAAGAATAAAAATAGGACCACATCCGAGAAGTTTTTATCTTGTGGAGGGGGTCGGGGAAGACAATACTCAATGAAGAAGGCGCCCTTCGCCGCTGTCATCCAGATCGCTATGCCCTAACCCTTCACGTTCGATTTTGCGGCGGAAGAGTTCGAGGAAGTAAAACGTCACCATTTCCTCAACCTGTTCATCGCTAAGTTCACAGGCAAGCTTTAAGAAGTCTTCCCGACTATGGTCTTGAAAAACTCCCCGTATAATCGCAAACAAGTCTTCCTCGTCACCGGTCAAATGGTTTTTATAAAGCGCATACAATTGATCAATAAACTTCACGGTCATCACCTCACTTTCTAGTGTGCCGTTTTTAAGGAATTTTAGACGGACTTTAAAAACTGATGCAGGACATGGGTGTATAAATCCGGTTGCTCATCGTGAACGAGATGGCCGGCAAAGGGGAGAATTGCTATATTTGCATGAGGAAGCAGTTTTTTATAGGTAAGTACACCTTCCACTTCATGTTGCAGCTGTTCACCGACGATAAAAAGGACAGGCATGGTAAGGCTTTGAACTTTTTTCATTTCGTCAAAAGGATACCAGTTACTGTCAAAGGTAAATTCAATCAGTTTACGCCATGGACAGTCTTTATGAAGGTTACTAAAATAATGATTCATTTCATCTTGTTCTAACAATATTCTTTGTGACATCACTTGTTCTTCGTGCAATTTATCCCAATCTTCAGGTTTGTCCGGTACAATGCCAGACAATGTTAATGTTCGAACATAGTGTGGATAGTGGTTGGCAAATAGGAAAGCGATGATGGCTCCTGAGGAACAGCCAGCAAAATGGCACTGCTCAATATTTAAATGGTCAACCGTTTCTTTTAGGTCCTCGATGCTTTGCCGGAAATAAGCATGAATTGTTGGTAGCTCTTTATTGCCTTTCGATTTTCCATGGTCCCGTAAATCAGGCATAATAACCTCAAAGTAATCCTGGAAATAGTTGCGCTGCTCAATGAAATCTGTCATCCCCGTCTGTAATCCGGTATGTAAAAATATGAGCGGGCGTCCGTTTCCAAAATGGTTCGTATGTAAAATCATTTTCTCACTCCTTTCTTACCTTTTTCTTCATAGCCTTCTAATTCCCTGCTATGGAATTCCTATTATCGTACAATGAAATTAGCTTCAAACCAGGTTTGCAGAATAAAATAGAACCCCCTTTTCAGAGGGGGTCATTGATTCACAATATCCTTCAGCTTCTTCTGCCATTTGTTGTCGTCCAATATGATCTGGAAGGAAATGCGGCGGTTTTTCCGCAGCGCATCCGGCGAGTTGCCTCTGGCGATCGGCTTGTATTCGCTGTAGCCGGTTGCTGCTAAATATTGGGCGTAGTCTTTATTCTTTAGTTTCGGATTCGCCTTCATCATATATTTGACGACGGCCACAGCCCGCTTACTTGACAATGTCCAGTTGTCATAAGGGACCGAATCGGTATGGCCTTCTACTAAAATAATATACAAATAACGGCTTAAGTCTTTTTCCTCGATGATTTTGGCAAGGGCATCGGCAAGCGGGCGAAGCACCTTTTTTCCATTCTCGCTAATTTCCGCGCTCCCTGTGTCGAATAAAATGTTTCCTTCAACAGCAATCGTATTATTCGGCCCACGCACGACTTTGTCTTTGCCAACGTTTTGCTCAAGCTGCTTTTCGATGACATCCGAAATATGTTTCTTTACATCAGCTACTTGCCCGAGCTCTTGTTTAATTTGTGTTTGGTCATAGGCGTTATAAATGCTTTGAACATAAGCCAAAATGGCAATGAAAAGCATGATGAGGACCATCATCGACATCATGTCGGTGAAACTCGGCCAATAAATTTCCTGTTCAGCTTCTTCTGCAAATACGTTTTTCCGTCCGCGCATGATGCATCACCTTCTTTGTACGGGCTGGGCCGACAGGAGCTCATGATCCGGATGGCGGTCCCGTGGTTCATAAATGACCTGGCTTTGCATGGCCGTCTGGTAGATCCGCTGAAGGAGATGATACATATCAGTAAGCGTCCGGTTGCTGCTATTTAAGTCACGTGAGAGGCCGTGATACAAATTTTCCATCGCGCGGGCGACTTCTCTCATTTCATCACCGTGAGTGGTTTGATTGGACGCATATTGCCGTTCACGCTCCAGGACATTGCGAATTTGTTCAACGAAGTCACGCTTGATGAGCTCAATCGCCGAATAAAAGCCTTTTTCGAGCTGCCCGACCGAGCTGGCAAAATCAGCGGCTGCCCGGCCGTACTCGCCCTGTTTTTCAGAATAGCGGTAATACCATTCATCCTGTTTTTGGGCAAGGCGATTTTCCAAAGCTTCATGTTGGGTTTGGTAATGCTCGAGCTGTTCTTGCATGCCCCGAAGAAGTACGTGGTTTAATTCTTCATACTTTCTTTGCCCGGACTCAAGCAGCTTATCCGAGCGCATGATGAGCTGTTCAAATTTTTGCTGGCTTTGCGATTGCCGGTCAATGGCCGCCTTTACTTGTTTTTCAAAAGAGGAAATGTTGGCGGCAAGGGCGGAGATGCTGCCATCTACGGTTTTTTGTATCGTGCCGAGTTTAGTCGTCGTCTCGTGAAAACGAACGCCAAAGTCATCAAGCGTTTTAGCAGAAGTGGCAAAGCGTTCCGTATGCTTACGCTGAATCTCGAAAATCCCCTGGACGTCTTCCATGGCTTTCTTTAACCCTGCTGTAAATTGGATCATCGATGAACCGAAATCACCAATCGACTTTTGAAAGCTTTCTTCCACTTTCGTCACGAGGCGGTCAAGCAACGGCTCGATCCCATCTTGCGGCTTCTCTTTTGCCAGCGCGCTATTGAATTGATGATCAAGATACACTTCACAGTCCGCCATCACTTTTCCCTGCAGATAGGCGATGGATGCCCCGCGCGATAAAAAGCCGGATTGAATGGACGTCAAGACAAGCGCTCCGCTCACCCCGGCAATGCTCGTAATAAATGCCGTACTCATCCCTTTAAAAGGAGCTGTTAAGGATGCGATGATTGTATTGATCGTAATGTTCGATGATGCAGGCTGATGGCCTAAACCGAATAATGTATCTTGCATGGAAAGAAGTGAAAGCGTCAAGCCAATGAACGTTCCAAGCACGCCTAAAATGATTGAAAAAGAAGGAAGCTGCTGCAGAAATTTTGAAATGTTTCCGACCGGAACGCGAAAGATTCCGAGAAGCGGGATTCGCTCCTGGAACAAATGTTTTTCGATCAAGCCCTGTGTGTTTAATTGCGCAATCCCTGACAAATGGTAATGACGGTATGCCTGGCAAACCTCTCTAATCCAGCGTGAATCGGGAGTGCGGCTGTCAGATGCCTCCAACTCGCGCAGTTCCCGCAGCCATTTTTTTAAATAGTAACCGGTTTGCACATAACCGATCAATCCGCAAAACACAATGACACCAATGAGAGCGACAACGACTGCTGTTAACAAATTCATGAACGTATCCCTCCGTTTCCATACAAGCATATGTCCGAAAAAGGGAAACTTGCCCAAAAAGTGAAAGGAAACCACTAACCACTTTTCTAATAGAAATAGAGTTTAAAATCTGGTAAGGTAATAGAAACTCAGGATAGGCGAGGGGGAACGAAAGACGAATGAGTGAATATACCCTTGAATTGGAACAAGTGACAAAGCAGCTTGGCGGGAAAAATGTGGTCGACGGCTTAAGCTTTCGCGTAAAAAAAGGCGAGATTTTTGGGCTTCTTGGGCCAAATGGCGCCGGGAAAACGACAACAATTCGCATGATAGTAGGGCTCATTTCCATCACAAGCGGAGAAATCAAGATTAATGGGCTGAACATTCAAGAGCATTATGAGAAAGCGATGGAACATGTCGGAGCGATTGTCGAAAACCCGCAAATGTACAATTACTTAACAGGGTATAAAAATTTAATGCAATATGCCCGTATGGCGCCAAATATAACGAAAGAGCGAATAAATGAAGTCGTCGCACTCGTTAAGCTTGAAGACGCGATTCATGAAAAAGTGAAGACCTATTCGCTCGGAATGAGGCAGCGGTTAGGGGTCGCACAGGCTCTATTGCATCAGCCGTCCTTGCTTATTTTAGATGAACCGACAAACGGCCTTGACCCGCAGGGTATTTATGACCTGAGAACCTATTTGCGACGATTGACGAATAAAGGGGTATCAGTCGTTGTATCAAGCCATCTTTTGTCCGAAATGCAGCTCATGTGTGACCGGGTTGCGATCATTCAACGCGGAAAACTGATTCGCATTGATGATGTTATCACTATGGATAATGAGAAAGAAGTAAAGGTTCATTTTCAAGTAGATGATGTCCAAAAAGCATTCCAGCTTATAAAAGGCAGCCATCCGGAACTAGTGATTGAAAAGGATGGAAATGAGCTTATCGTCGAGAAGGCAGTAAAAGAGGATGTAAGGGATATGAACCGTATGCTCGTGATGGCGGACATTTCAGTATACGGCATTGAATGGAAAACGAAAACCCTTGAAGAACGGTTTTTAGAAATGACAGGTAAGGGAGGAAGAAGCGATGAAATTCTTGTCTCTCGTTCATAACGAATGGATTAAAATCGTTAACCGCCCAAGAACGTGGATTTTTATCATTCTTCCAATTCTGCTCCTATTAGGTGTTGGCATTTATACAAAAACGCATATAGACCCGGCCGAACAAAAGCATTGGAGAGAAGGGCTTGCCGCGCAGGTGAAGGAGGATAAAAAACAGCTAGAGGAATCGGAGGAAAACGATGATCCTGAAGAGATTATCGCCATGCAAGAGAGGGACATTAAGGAAAAGGAATATGCATTAAAACATAATGTCCCGCCGGAGAAAATGACAACGTGGAAATTTATGAAGAATATGTCATGGATCTCAATGCTTCTTGGCTTGTTTGTCATCATCGTCGCCAGTGATATTGTCTCAAGTGAATTTGCCAGAGGGACGATCAAGATGCTGCTTATCAGGCCATACAGCAGGTGGAAAATCCTTCTCTCGAAACTCGTGACGACCCTGATTTTTTCATTTGCGCTATGGATCGGTTTTGTTGCCGCCAGCTGGCTGATCGGCGGCGTGCTGTTCGGTTTCGGCGGTTTTGACCAGCCATATCTCGTTGATAATGGACATGCCATCTATGAAAAGCTTATCTCAACCTACATTTTTGAAAATATAGGCTTGCACTTGATTGAATTCACGGTACTTGTCGTGCTTGCCTTCTTAATTTCTACTATTTTTTACAGCAATGCTATCGCAATCGGTGTTTCGATGCTCGTCATGCTGGCCGGAAATACGATTCTTCTCTTTATCGCCGATAAGCCATGGGCAAAATACACACTTTTTGCGAATCTAGATTTAACTCAATTTATCGATAAGCAAGAAACGCTCGTTGAAGGGCTAACCCTTCCATTCTCCTTAACCGTGCTGGCCATCTATGCAATTGTTATGCTCGCGATTACATTTGCTATTTTCCAAAAGCGGGATGTTAATTCTTAAAGGAATAAAAAGAGGATTACAAAATAGCGTAATTCTCTTTCTTATTGTCCAAGCAAAAGTAAGCGTTTAGGCATTATTTTTTTATTGGAAGTTAATCGTCCATTGTCCTTTTTCATTTGCAAGAAAAAAGAAGTGATGATCAGCGGGCTTCGCCAATCATCACTTCATCAAATTATTCGAGGAAGAAACTGACCTTCCAGTTGCCTTGTTGATTCAATAAAGAATGCGTAACCATTGTGACCCATGCGCCTTGCGGTCGATACTGGTGAATAGGGGCAATGATCGTTCCGCGATACGTATGGTCATTCACTTTCTTGTAGGCCACCGATTGTCCACGCACTTCCGCATGGCCATACCATATATGCGGATGCTTCACCGGTGCCCCGGCACTGGTCATTTGCGCACTCTGGGGGCCGTTCACCATGACGGTGTAATCGATTTTCATCTTCTGATCATTGTCAAACCGTGTAACACGGTTGATCGTCAATCTTATGTTGTTGTTTGAATAGGAGCCAACATACGCTTCGCTGTGTCCACTTTGTAAGAGGAGGGCGAAGACGAGGACGAGCACCGTCAGGATCGCTTGCTTTTGTCTCGGCATGTTTATCACCATCCTTTTTTACTTTTTCTTCGAGAGCCATTCGGCAAGTGCATCGGCATCGGCGCCTTTGACAAGTCCGCCAGGCATGCGGCCGCTGCCATTTTCAATCTGCTTCAATATTTGATCTTTCGACATCGATTTACCGACATGCTGCAAGTCCGGAGCGCTGCCGCCTTCCAGATTGGCACCATGGCAAGACGCACAATTGTTTTTGTAAATCGTAGCCGGGCTTGCATTTGGTTTCTGGGTTTCGTTCCGTCCGAATCTTCCCTCACCGGCAGATTTCGGCGGTTTCTTGCTGCCGCCAAGGCCGAATGTTGTCACTTTCGTCCCGTCGGCGATGATCGTGACGTATTCTTTTCCGTTGTGTTCATATACGGTCGGCGCCATCTTGATTTGTGAGCCGCCGCTCTTCATATGCCAGAGGATTTTTCCTTTTTTAATATCAAGTGCATTCATCGTCCCGTCGAGTTCAGCGTAGAAGGCAATTCCGCTTGCTGTACTTGTGAGCCCGCCGCGATTTTCTTGCCCTGTTTTCACTTCATACACTTTCTTGCCGGTATTCACATCAATCGCTGAAACGTTGCCGGATGGTTTAATGTTCGGCGGGTTTGGTAAGATGTCTGTGCCCGGGAACGTGTTATCCTTTTTCCCGATCATCGCATTATCTTTTGCAGCAACGGCAATCGATGGCTTGTTTGTACCCGGAATCAACACGTAGTTGGTTGCCGGATCGTACGTTTCTGGTGCGTAATTTTCACCGCCTTCAGTTCCCGGCCATTGTGGGATCGCCTTATTCTTATCCCATGGTACGGCGGAGTGCTTAATTTTCACGAACGGTATCCCGTCATAGATAACGTCGCCAGTCTTTGCATCCCAGGCGTACCATTTTCCGTTCTTGCCTCCTTCAACGACGATTTTGCGCTGCTTACCTTTCACTTTCGCTTTTAAAATCATAGGTGGAGCGGCTGCATCATAGTCCCAAATGTCGTGTTTCTCTTCTACACCGGCCCATACTCGTTTTCCAGTCTTTGCATTTAAAGCAACGACCGAGTCAGTATCAGGGTTGGCGCCTTTTCGGTCTTTATCGTAAAAGTCGGGTGCTGGATTGCCGACGGAGAAATACATCATGTCGGTTTCTGGATCAAAGGACATCGGCATCCATACCGAACCACCGCCAGTATATTTACCCTTGCTCCAACCTTGTCCGCGCTTCGGGACAGTCCAGTAAATCCATGCCGGCTTTAAGTCGTCGGCTTTCAGTGCGAGCACATAGCCGCGCGCACCGTTGTCACCACCGCTTGATCCGACATATACATTACCTTTATAGTACATCGGCGCGGTCGTTTGATATTGGCGATTTTCGAGCTTTAATTCCGGATAGTAGTCCCAGAAATTGACCATTTGCTTTAATTTCCCAGTCTTCGCATCCAATTTTGCCAACCGTTCATCGGTCAACAGCACATAGACATCATTGCCGTTGACGGCGACACCGCGGCTAGCGACATTGGATTGCCATTTCGAGTTGTGGATATGGTCCAAGATTTCTTTCGACGGTTTCCATTGCCACTTTTTCTCGCCGCTTCCGGCATCAAGTGCGAACACATAGTTGCTCGCTGTCGTAACGTACATGACACCGTCCTTCACAACAGGAAAGTCCTGTTGCGCGCTAGGGACGGAAGCATCCCATTTCGTCAAATCTTTTTGCCAGACGATCCCCATTTGATTCACGTTATCTTTCGTAATTTCTTTAAAAGGGACGTGACGTGTTTGGCCATAGTCATAACCGAACAATGGATAACCACGGCTCTGTTTTGTCGGTTTTGCTGGTTTTGTTCCCTGATTGTTTTTACAGCCGCTGATCAGGAAACAGAGTGCGATAAGGACACATACGCCCTTCCATACTCGTTTCATCTTTGCGTTCCTCCTGTTCTTTACCCACGCCGAACGCGAGCTTTGTCATTGTTTATCACCCGAGTGGTCATGAAGTATTGGTCTTTGTTTTGCGTGTAAAGAAATATGTGGAAAGTTGTCACTTCCTTCTCATTCAAAGTTATGGAAAATTAATGGATGGTTATAGCGTGAGCAAATGTTCAATTATTATTCAAAAAATGGCAGAAGAGGAAACGACATTGAGTCGTTGAAAGGTAAGAAAAGTTTACAATTTAATTTTTCGATGTAAAAATCTTCAAATCAATTAAAGTTTGGAAATAAAATGTAGTTTCTTATGGTAAAATTGCATTAATTATATGAAAAGAACTTGAAGGTGAAATCATGCTAAACAATCTCCCGGAAGATCTAGATCGCTTGCTGGACGGCGGCAAATGGGAACCTAATCAAATTGGCCGCTCCGGTGTGGACGTTTACAGAATAGAGGGAAAAGATCAAAACATGTTTTTGAAAGTGAGAACAGATTCGAAGGCGGAGCGGTTAAGACGTGAACATGAATTATTGCACTGGTTAAATGGCAAACTGCCTGTTCCAAACGTTTTGTATTATGTGGATCGTGGCGACAAAGAGTGGCTCCTTATGTCAGAAATTAGCGGCTATATGCCGTTTGATGAACGGTTTCAAAATAAAGAACGAGTCATTCGAGATCTTGCGCAAGGGTTGAGGCAAATTCATTCTGTGCCAATCGGACATTGCCCTTATCATCGATACACGGAAGAACTTATTGACGAGGCGGAAAGAAGGGTGAGAGAAAACCTCGTTGATGCAGATGATTTTGATGAACAGAACCAGGGGAAAAGCCCGGAAGAGTTGTTAGGCATTTTGTTGGAAACAAAACCGAAAGAAAATGACTATGTATTTGCACATGGGGATTACTGTGTCCCGAATATCATTTTGACTGAAAATGGCGTCAATGGATATATCGATTGGGGAAGGGGAGGGGTATCCGACCGGCATCTTGATCTTGCCCTGGCCAAGAGAAGCATTACATATAACTTCGGTGAAAAATGGGTCCCGGGTTTCTTTAAGGCATATGGACAGGTAGCTGTTGATGAAGAGAAACTGGCATTTTTCCAGCTGCTGGATGAGTTTTTTTAGAAAAAGCAAAAAGGGGTACTAACTGAGACACAAAGAGAGATGAAGAACTTTTTATGAATTTCTGAACTAAGGGATTGAATAGAGGAGGTATTTATGGAGATTTGGGATATTTACGACAAAAATAGAACGAAAACAAATAGAACCCATTTACGTGGTGCTCCGTTGGCCAGTGGTGATTATCATATAGTTGTACATGTCTGGATAAGGAAAAAAAGGGTGAAATTCTTCTAACAAAAAGACATCCTGATAAACCTCATCCTCATCTATGGGAATGTCCTGGCGGCTCTATTTTAGCGGGTGAAAATAGCCTCGATGGTGCTGTACGAGAAGTAAAAGAAGAAATCGGAATCACTTTGTCCAAGTCTAATGGAAAGTTAATTAAAAGCGAACGCAGGGATGTTTATCATGACTTTTGTGATATATGGCTTTTTAATCAAAGCTTTGAAACTACAGAAACCGCACTTCAAGAAAATGAAGTGATCGATATTCAATGGGTAACAAAATCAGAGCTAGAAAGTATGTATCATTCTAATTACCTAGTACCAACTCTTAGTTATTTTAAATTAATCTTTTAGCGAATCCGTCTTTAATTAACGGGTGCAAATATGTAATTTTGTTCCAAGTCGGAGTCTTTTTCTAACATTATTTTACTTGTACTAAGTATATATAGTAGTATAGGTTTGAGGTCAGGAAATTATTGGGAGGTTTTTGGATGAAAGGGAAATTAGTTTTAACTCTTAGTTTGGCAGGAGTTTTAGGATTATCCATTGGTTTGTTGAAAGACTTTCAAACTACAAAAGTATTTGCACAAAGTGGACAATCAAAAGTGGAAGAAGGACAAATTTTTTTCACTAATGATGGAGATGTTTCCAGAGTTGTAACAAAAGAAGAACAAGAAAATAGAGAAAGTATGTTGTCTCCAAAAATGGAAGACCAAAAAACAGTTATAACAGCAGAAGAACAAAATATAGTAGAAAACTCATCGACTTTATCAGGATTTATGGAACAAGAAAATGGACAAGGCTTCTTTTTTAAAAAAGAGTAAATTTGACTTGGGGTATATAGAACTAAGACTAACTCGATTACAAATACTGATAGAAAGAGAGACTAACTAACATTATTTAAATAGCGAGTCCAAAATACTTTGATTTTAATTGTCAAATTAGGTGGTTTTGTATGACATTTTTGGGATCAGTTTAGTTGAAAATAAAGTCGGGCAAACTAACCAAAAGAACTGTAAGAGGTGCTTTATGAGACAATTTGTTTTGGTTAGTTTATTTATCACAGTTTTTGCAATATATCCGTCCCAAACAAATGCGATTACAATGCCTTGTAGTATGGTTTTAAAGCCAGTTGATAAGAATTTAAAAAATGCAATGGGAACAGCACTGGTTTACAAAGTACAATTAAACCCACCGTCTTTTTCACGGACTAATGTGAGTATTCTTGCCGTTCATCTTCCGGAACCATCATCCTATGGAAATTATGATAGTTATGAAGGATTTGCATTTAAACCGAATGAAATAAGTTGGCGGTTTAAACTTTACCCTACACCAGAAGAGAATAGTCCAACGTGGGCTGGAAGATTTGATTTGATTACAGCAAAAATGGAAAATGTACAAGTTCAAATTCGTGTTTCGAATTCAAAAACCAAAAAAATAGGACCACGTATATTAACAAATAATATTAAATATTGTAACTAGTGCCCTTTCAGCTAAGAAAGTTCTTATTTTTCAAGAATTAATTTTCGCCTGTAAAAAAAATTAGAAGCAAAAACAGGATCAAACTTCCTAGTGTGGTGCTATTTTCATGGCATTTGGACAATAAACAGTTGATTTTCGATAATAAATAAATACTATCGGACAATAAATGGCCTCAGTCGGACAATAAAATTAGTATTTTTTTCACTTACTGTCCAAAAGTAAGATTTTATTGTCTAAACCGGATGATTTATTGTCCAAATAAGAGCACCTATTGTCCGAGACCGAAATCATTTTAAATGATGTAAAAATTCGTGGTCGTTTTTCCTCATTTCATAGATCTAACGAGGTCTTCTTAAAATAACGAATGTTCGATTACTGAAATCCAAACTTTTTTAGAGGGAGCACTAGATATTGCAATAAGCTTTTATGCAGGGCAGTTAGCGCTTAAGCTAACTGCCTGACTTTATTTTCCTTTCTCGTCTTCCTGATGGGCGAGGTGTTCGGCGATTCCCTGGATAACTGCTTGGTCGGACAATTCGACTTCCGCGTACAGCTCGTCATCGTTAAATTCACCTGTTGTTTCTTCTCGCCGCTTTTTGTCTTCTTTCAAGATGAATTCCCTCCTTATGTACAAACGTAGCTATATTGTTTGCTGAGCGGACGAAATCCATGCAAGTTCATCGGGTTAAGCGCTTTTAGGCAACAGACTTTTCTTTTTGCCGGCCGTTAATTTTGTACGAACGAAAGGAATGAGCCAATAGTCGATGCCCACTCTAGCAGCATTAAATCCAGCAACTAGAATCAAAAATTCAAGGACCATCATTTGTGGATTTGTGCTTATTGCCCCAGATAAGAGGTAAGCTAAATTCATGACCGCCCCCATTAGTGCCGCAAACGTTGTGAATGTCCCCAAAATCAGCCCGAGCCCGACGAGAAATTCGCCCCATGGCACGAGCATGTTAAAAACGGCGACATTCGGAAGCGCGACATGCTCCACAAACTCGGCCCACCATGGCTGAACAGCGGGGTGATCACCGGAGGTGTTCTGCAATGCCCCTTTTAGAAAACCGGCTGCGTCGAACGATCCTCCTGATATTTTCCCCCATCCGGCCTCAAGCCATTGAAATCCGAGATACAAACGCACCACGGTTAAAAAATAGGAACAATAGAGATTCGTTCTTAAAAATGAAAGAAACATAAGTGCCCTCCTAAACAATAATGATAATCATTCTCATTATCTTGATTTAAATGTGTTTTGTCAATAGTACTTTTGTCCGCTAATGTGGGTGATGTACGATTAAAAAATTAGGCGATAAGCACCATTTTGCAGTGAATCCTAAAAAGGAAATGTATTCTTTCTTTTCAAATAATTCAGTCTGGATTATAATGGCTGGAAATAGACAATGGGCAAGCGAATGAAATGATGGAAAGGGGAAGAAACAGATGAAACTGACGCATGTATTATCGATCATCCCGTTTATTGGCGTCCTTGGCGGCATCTTTTTTGCGAACCGGGTAACGCCGTATGTACTCGGGTTGCCGTTTATGTTCTTTTGGATTTTACTCTGGCTCATCTTAACGTCGATGATCATGGCTATTGTTTTTAAAATTGATCCTGTAAACAAGGAGGGGGCTGAATGAATGTTTCTTTAGCCATATTAGCCGTCTTTTTAATCGTTTCCTTATATCTTGGCATTCAAGCGAAAAAAGGGAAAAACATGAACCTTGAACAATGGACGGTCGGAGGCAGGGGCTTTGGCGCGCTGTTCGTCTTTTTGCTAATGGCAGGGGAGCTGTATACGACGTTCACGTTTTTAGGCGGAAGCGGTTGGGCGTATGGAAAAGGCGGTCCGGCATTATACATTCTTGCCTATAGCACGCTCGGCTACATCCTATCGTACTGGCTTCTTCCACCTGTTTGGCACTATGCCAAAAAGCATCAATTAATGTCACAGCCGGATTTTTTCGTAAAAAAGTATGACAGTCCGAATTTAGGTATTTTTGTTTCGCTCGTCGGTGCTGTTGCCTTGATTCCATACCTTGTTCTTCAATTAAAAGGCCTGGGCATCATCGTATCCCAGGCTTCCTATGGCAAAATCTCACCCGTGGCGGCGGTCTGGGTTGGCGTTCTCACCATTACGATCTATGTGATGGTTTCCGGAATCCACGGCTCGGCATGGACTTCCGTTTTGAAAGATATTATGATTCTTGCCGTCGTCATGTTTTTAGGCATCTATTTGCCGATCCATTATTATGGCGGGTTCCAGCCGATGTTTGAGGCAATTGATGCGGCAAAACCCGGTTTTCTCACTCTGCCTGAAAAAGGAATGAGCATTTCCTGGTTTATTTCAACGGTTTTGTTAACGGTATTTGGCTTTTATATGTGGCCGCATACGTTTGCCTCTGCTTACTCTGCCAAAAACGCAAGAGTATTCCGGAAAAATGCGATGGTCATGCCGCTTTATTCGATCGTCCTCCTGCTCGTTATGTTTGTCGGATTTGCGGCCATCTTAAAAGTTCCGGGGCTTGAGGGTGCAGATGCGGACCTTTCTTTATTTAAACTATCGGTCGCCACGTTTGATCCGTGGGTGATCGGGCTCATTGGGGCAGCTGGTCTTTTGACGGCTCTCGTGCCGGGATCGATGATTTTGATGGCGGCTTCCACATTGCTTGCGAAAAATGTGTACAAAGCAGTAGTTCCATCAGCTTCTGAAAAACAAGTTGCCGTTTTGGCGAAGTATTTCGTGCCGCTCGTTGCTCTGGTTGCTGTTTATTTCACTTTTAAAGGTGGAAATACGATTGTGACGCTCCTTCTTATGGGGTATAGCCTTGTTACGCAGCTCTTTCCGGCGCTTCTCTTTAGCCTTGCGAAAAAGCCATTTGTAACGAAGCAAGGCGCATTTGCCGGAATGATTGCAGGAGTAGTGGTCGTCGCTTACACGACCATATCAGAGAACACGCTTGGTACGATGTTCCCAACCCTTCCGCAGGCTGTGAAAGACTTAAACATCGGGATTGTCGCTTTGATTGTGAATGTTGTACTGCTTTTTCTTGTCAGTTTCTTAACTCGTCCATTCACCGTGAAAAAAGCGACTAAAAGCGAAGAGGCTGTGTAACAGAACGACTTTAAAATGAGGGGGAGATCGATGAAACTGGCACTGGATCATATCGTTTATTTTACAAATGATGCAGAAAAGAAAATAGAAGAAATGCGGGAGAGAGGGCTCCATGCGGCAATGGGCGGCCGCCATGAAACATGGGGGACGTACAACGGGCTTTGTTATTTCGGATTAACGTATGTCGAGTTTTTAGGGCTTGAAAATCGCGAAATGGCAGAACAAGAAACGGACAACCTTCTTATCCGCCAGCTTCTTCATGATTTGCCAAAAAGGGAGGGGCCAGGGCAAATCGCGATTCGCACGAATGCGATTAAAGAATTAAACAAACGTTTGATTGAAAAGGGATTAAAGACAACAATCGTGCCGGGCGCAAGGAAACTGCCTGACGGAACGCTTCTTGAATGGAAGCTGCTTTTCATTCAAGGCAGTTTTGAGAATCTTCCGTATCCTTTTTTCATCGATTGGGAGCAAAGGGATGATGATCGGCTGGAAGAGTTAAAAAGAAGAAAGAACATTGCTGATCATCCACTTGGCGAAATTACAGTTGAGCATGTTAAAATCATCGTTCATGATGCGAAAAAGGCGGCAAATAAGTGGGGCCAATTGTTTGGGTTGCAACAGGCAAAGGAGTATGTGGATGAGAAGCTCAGTGCGAAATGCATCAGTTTGACGTTAGACGGAGGCAATTTACACTTTTGCTCGCCACTCGGAAATGGACTTGCAGAAACATTTCTTAAAGAAAACGGAGAACGGGTCTATTCTGTAAACCTGAGCCATCAGCTGTCTATTGAATAAGAAAATGTCTCATTAGAGAAGAGAAAAGGAAGGAAGATTAGGCTAAATTAGCGATCCCCCAATTGATCTCATTTTTACTAAAAAACCGAAGCGGGAGTATTCCCTGCTTCGGTTTTTGCTTATTTATTTGCAGCCATTTTTGCTTCAAGTTCTTCTAAAAGAATTTTTGCGCCTTCCCGGCTCAGTACGATTTTCCCGCCGGCAACCGCGAAGTTGTCATTGGAAACTTCTCCTGTAATTTGACAGGCCATATTGGACGAAAACTTTTGAAGAATAATTTGGTCATCATCTACGAAAATTTCAATCGGGTCTTTAATATTAATATCCATAATTCTTCTTAACTCGATAGGCAACACAATTCGTCCCAGTTCATCCACTTTTCGTACAACACCAGTCGCTTTCATCATCATTCTCCTCTCATTTGCTAAATTAAAAACTATTTTTAAAAAGTTTTTTATCTGTGGCAAAGCGTTTAAAAAAGCGAAATCTTACTATAATTATCCCCGGTTGGCAAGAGTTGGCGATTTCACTTTCAAATATTTTTCGTTATTATACTAAACATTTATGGGGGCTCTAAACAAATATAAAAAAAATTACAAAACAATTTAAAAAATTACAAACAATAAATTAAAAGTTGCCTCCCATAGCAACAATTAATAGGAAGGCAACTTTTAAGCACACCGTGACAATTCATTCAATTTTTGATCCAATTGCTGGCTAAGCTCAACGAGAATCGGATCGGTCAAACACTTTACCTTTTTACTCATTTCGTACATTGCAACACGAATTTTATCAATTTCTTGTTCAAGGGTTACTAGATTTTGATGAATCATTTCAATTCCTCCTATCAGAACGATCTGATTATCGCTTCTAGCATTCTATTATTTTTATTTTACACTACATATAGTGTGTTGTCTATATTTAGAAACAATATATAGATAAATATTTTCTGGAAAAATGTCGTTTCTTTACTTTTGCGCAAAGAATAAGTTATAGTTCAATTGGTTAAGGTCTGACAAAAAAAGAAGCGGAAGGAAAAATGATGATGGAGAAGAAGAAAGTTTATTTTAATCATGACGGCGGCGTTGACGATCTTGTTTCGCTTTTTCTATTGCTGCAAATGGATTCAATTGAGCTAACAGGCGTATCGGTCATTGATGGCGACTGTTATATTGAACCGGCTACGATTGCCAGCCAAAAGATCATCGATCGTTTTGGAGGCGGCAGGACGATTGAGGTGGCAAAGTCCAATTCGCGCGGGAAAAATCCATTTCCGAAAGAATGGCGGATGCATGCTTTCTTCGTGGATGCGTTGCCGATTTTAAACGAATCGGGAAAGGTAGTAACACCCGTTGCGGCAAAGCCCGCCCATCAACATATGATCGATCAAATTCGCAAACAGGATGAGAAAACGACTTTATTATTCACAGGTCCGTTAACCGATTTGGCGCAGGCTCTGGATGAAGCGCCTGATATTGAGGAAAAGATTGAAAAGCTTTTCTGGATGGGCGGAACATTTCTTGATGTCGGAAATGTTGAAGAGCCTGAACATGATGGGACAGCAGAATGGAATGCGTTCTGGGATCCGGAAGCCGTCAGCCGTGTATGGAAGAGTGGGATCGACATCGATATGGTTGCCCTCGAAAGTACGAATAAGGTGCCATTGACCCAGGATGTACGCAATCGCTGGGCAAAAGAGAGGAGACATCTCGGGGTGGACTTCCTCGGCCAATGTTATGCGATGTGCCCGCCACTTGTTCATTTTGCAACCAACTCAACGTATTATTTATGGGACGTGCTGACTACCGCATCAGTGGGCGATCCTTCATTAGTTCAGAAGAAAATGGTGAAAAGCATCGTTTACCCTGATGGGCCAAGTCAGGGACGGACGGTGGAAGCGGAAGAAGGCCGCCCTGTTCATGTCGTATATGACGTTGATGCAGACCGTTTCTTTGCATACATTACCGGGCTTGCGAAAAAAGTGAAAGAGTAGCGCCATGAGTAAAGATGTTGTTTTAATGCAAAAGTTAAAGCAACATCTTTTATTTATTAGCTGCTTGACAAAATGGAAGCACATGGCATATAATTATGAATGACAGTCATTCACCGAACGGGTGATGGAGGTGTTTACGATAAAAAAAGCGCAAAATGATAAATATCAAAAAATACTTCAAGCGGCCAGAACTGTTATTTCGGAGAAAGGGCTTGATAAAACAACCATTTCAGACATTGTAAAAGAAGCAGGAGTCGCCCAGGGGACGTTTTATTTATACTTTTCATCAAAAAATGCGTTAATTCCGGCAATTGCCAGTGACCTATTTGACACATTGCTTATTGAAATAAAAGAAAAAACAGCTTCTCAAAACACTATTTGGGACATTTTGCATACGGTCATTGAAGTCTCGTTTTCAGTTACAAAGTCATATAAAGATGTACTTGTGCTTTGTTATTCCGGCTTGGCGATCGAAAATACATTTGAAATTTGGGAAAAAATTTATGAACCTTATTATAAATGGTTTGAAGATCAGCTCCATACGGCGATCAATCAAGGTGAAATTCCTGAAACGATCAATGTGAAAAGAACGGTCAGAACAATTGTTTTATTGATTGAACATACAGCTGAACAATTGTATTTATCGAACGTGCAAGAAGAAGCAGAAGAAGTGAAAGAACATTTATTTTCATTTATTCAAAAAGGCTTAAAGTAATTTCCGTAAATGGTAATTGTTCAATAGGAATGATTATCATTTCTTAAAGAACTAAAATGACTGAATATCATTCATTTTAGAATTTTACTGAGGTGGTAAAAATGAATTGGCTACTTATTTTTGTAGCGGGTGTACTCGAAGTGATCTGGGCTTCCGGCTTGAAACATGCAGATTCGCTGCTCGATTGGATCGGTATTGCCTGTTTGATCACGATTAGTTTTATTATGCTGATCCGAGCCTATAGGACGATCCCTGTTGCCGCTGCTTATTCTGTATTTGTTGGAATTGGAACGGTCGGGACTTATATCGTAGGCGCTATATTAGGAGAAGAATTTTCAATAGGGCAATCGATTTTTTTAGGCTGCTTACTATTTGGCATCTTGGGGCTAAAGATGACAACGAAAGAAAAAACAAAGGAAGGTGATGCATGATGGTCTGGGCAATGTTAATTTTAGCTGGATGTGAAGAAATTATTAGCACGGTCATGATGAAGTACGTAGACGGGTTCCGCCGCAAGCTCCCCATTATTGTAATGGTGTTGGGATTTGCACTTTCATTTTATTTATTATCAAAATCAATGCAAGTTATCCCGACAGGCGTTGCCTATGCCGTTTGGACGGGTGTTGGGGCCACTGGAATCACACTTGTTGATGCCATTTTCTTCAAAGAAAAATTTTCGCGAAAACAATATGCGTTTTTAGCCCTCGTCCTTATCGGCGTCATCGGCCTCCGCTTTACAACATAAGAAGACTTGCTTTTATGTCCGTTTCATAAACGGGCTATTTTTTTTGCGGAAAAATAATTATAGGTAAAAGCGCTTCTTTCATTTTCGTTGAATATACTGTTTTATCATAACGATTATAGGAGAGGATTAAATGGATAATCGATTTTTCGCCAGACTATCCGGTGCAAATGAAGTTCCGCCTAAAAACACGGATGCATTTGGGACGGCTGAATTTATTGCAAGTGAATGCGGAACAAAGATCCAGTATCGCTTAATCGTTAGAAACATAAGCAAATTGACGGAAGCCCACATTCATGTCGGAAAAGTAGGGCAAAACGGCCCCGTTATCGTTTATCTTTTCGGCAAAAGCAAGCACGGTATTTCCGTAAAAAACGGCATCATTACAGGAACCGTCACGAAAGACGATATCGTCGGCCCGCTCAAAGGGCGATCTATTAAGTCGCTTGTCCGGTTGATGGAGAGCGGGAACACTTACGTCAACGCCCATACCGAACAAAATCCTGAAGGCGAAATCCGCGGGCAAATGATCCCATTTAGAAAAAAATAAAATTGAAACCATCCCCGTCCCAATATTCGGAACGGAGATGGTTTTAGTCTAATGTTTCGGGAGAGAACAGCTCAACAAGAAGAAGGGAGGCAGCGCCAATGGCTGTAGCGTTATCCCCGAGCTTTGATAGCATGATTTCTGTTTGTTTTACGCTATCGGTTAGGGCTCGTTTTTGAATGGTTTCTTTTACACTTTTCAGGATAAAGTCGCCTGCTTTTGAGACGCCACCGCCAATGATGATCCGTTCAGGATTGGCTGTATGGATTAAATTCGTCAAACCGATACCTAAATAGGTTCCGGCTTTTTCTAACACGCGGATGGACAGCTCATCCCCTTGAAGTGCAGCTTGATGGACAAGTTCAGCATCGATCTCTCTGTTCGTCTGCTCAAAACCAGACAACAAGCTTTCTTTCCCGGCTTTCAGCTCTTCCTCCATTAGTTCAGCGATCGCCGGGCCTGCCGCTAACGTTTGCAAGCAGCCGTCATTGCCACAGCTGCAGCGCCTGCCGCCAATAGCAATTGTCATATGCCCGATTTCCCCGGCGATCGAATGAACGCCATGGTACAGTTTCCCATCGACGACCATGCCTGCGCCAATCCCATTGCCAACATTAACCGCAACGAGAGTATTAATCCCATTTCCATTGCCGAACCATGCTTCTCCTAAGGCCATCGTTCTCGCATCATTTTCCACTTTAACGATCATGTTAAAATGGCGTTCAAGCTCTTCTTTAATCGGAATTTCGCGAAGCTGCAAGTTGGTGGCAAAAAGGGAGATTCCTTTATGAACATCTACAACACCATGCATCCCGACACCGATTCCGATCATTTTATCCAAATTGGGAACATGCGAGTCAAGCATATACTCGATTTCTTTCTTCATGAGCGAGAGAAGCTTTTCTTCTGTGATTGGCAGGCTAATCGCATTTTTATTGGCCGCCAATACTTGTCCATTTAAATCGGTTAAAACCGTTCGAATATGCTTTGGACCGACATCGAGACCGATAATATTGAAATTTTTTGCGTGAATGACGAGCATCGTCGGTTTTCGGCCTCCATTGGATTCCCCCTGGGCGCTTTCCAGAACCAACCCCGCTTCAATCAACTCTTTCACGATGCTAGAGACCGTTGGCGGCGTCAGTTTTGTATCTTTTGCAATTTGGGCCCTTGAGATAGGGCCTTCCAGCCGGATTTTATTTAAGATCATGGAACGATTTAACGATTTCATGAGTTGAAAGCTGCCACGCAACATGTATTTCCTCCATTTTTCCAAATAGACTCCAAGTTTAAATTTTATGTGCCAGTAATTGTTACTAGTATTCTAGCATTAAATAGTGGCTGTTACTATTCTACTGTTAAAGACGGCATATTGACTAGTGCCCTTTCAGCTAAGAAAGTTCTTATTTTCAAGAATCCATTTTCGCCTGTAAAAAAATGAAAAAATAGAAGCAAACTTCTCTAGTGTGGTAGTGTGGTGCTATTTTCATGGCATTTGGACAATAAACAGTGGATTTCCGACAATAAATCGTTTTCACCGGACAATAAATGGCCTGTGTCGGACAATAAAATGAGTAGTTTTTTCACTAATTGTCTAAAAGTAAAATGTTATTGTCTCAACCGGATGACTTATTGTCCAAATAAGAACATTTATTGTCCGAGAACGAAAACATTTTAAATCATGTAACGATTCGTGATCGTTTTTCCTCATTTCACAGATCTAACGAGGTGTTCTTAAAATAACGAATGCTATGTTTCTAGAAGGGGCATTAGTTCTTTTTCATTGTCAGTTTTGTTTATTTTCTGAAAAATGCATTTACAGAATTGAGGGGCTGTTATACACTTAGTCTATAAATTAAATTAATTAATTAAGTTAGGGTGAGGAGTGAGCAAAGTGGCGGAATTGCGATACAACCCGCTGTTGGATGATTGGACGATGGTCTCGGCAAATCGGCAAAACAGGCCGCATATGCCGAAAAATGACTGTCCGTTTTGCCCCGGTTCAGGTAAAGTTCCGGATACGTACGATGTATATTTATACCATAACGATTTTCCGGTCCTATCTGCCTCACCTCCAGAGCCCGATCATGTTGGCGGGGGACTGTATAAAACGAGAGCAGCGATAGGAAAGTGTGAAGTTGTCCTTTATTCTCCTGACCATCAGGCGACCATTCCCGATTTAAGCAAATCCCATATGAGAAAGCTCGTTGATCTATGGACCGAAACATTTATCGAACTTGACCAGCATCCGGATCACCAATATGTCATGGTTTTTGAAAATAGAGGCGAAGAAGTCGGAGTGACGATGCCGCACCCGCATGGGCAAATTTACGCCTATCCGTTTATTCCTTTAAAAGTGCGGACAGAACTTGACAATTGCCGAAAATATTACGAGCAAAGCGGACGGAATTTATTTGATGACATGATTGCCGAAGAACAGCGTTTCAAAAAGCGTGTCATACTTGAAAACGAGCATTTTATTGCATTCATTCCATTCTTTACGGATTATCCATATGGTGTTTTTATTGTAAGCAAAGAAAATAAGTTAGCGTTTTCAGATTTTACAGAAGAGGAAAAAACAGCATTAGGAACAATGATTCAAGATATTGTCGGCGGTATGGATATGATGTTTAGCAGGTTATTTCCGTATATGATGGCGGCCCATGTGCGGCCTTCCAATGGTGAAAATGTTAACGATTATTATCGGTTTCATATCGAATTTTACCCACCGTTACGAAATAAAGACAAATTGAAATACAATGCTTCGTCAGAAACTGCGGGATGGGCGGCGGCCAATCCGACAAAAGTAGAGGATAACGCCCATTTTTTAAGAGATTCGGTTCAAAAGTATCAAGAGAAACGGAGAGTAGTAGATGAATAACGACAAAATCGCATCTTTATTTCAACACTATTTTCCGGGAAATGCTGAGGGCATTCGACTTTTCTTCGCTCCGGGCCGTGTGAATTTAATTGGTGAGCATACCGATTACAACGGAGGTTATGTATTTCCTGCTGCACTGACGATCGGAACATATATGGCGGTGAGAGAACGGGCCGATCAAGAGTTTCATTTAAGGAGCGCCAACTTTAAAGGGGATATTCATTTTTCGCTTCAATCCCTTCATTATGATAGGGAGGATGATTGGGGGAATTATCCGAAAGGCGTTATTCGTGAACTTTTATGCTATAGTCAAACGATAAAGGGAGCAGATATTTTTTATTATGGAAATCTTCCAAATGGTGCCGGCCTATCTTCGTCTGCTTCGATTGGGATGGTCACCGCGTTCGGATTGGCTTCAATGAACGACATCGATTTGTCCATGAAGGAACTGGCCTATTTATGCAAACGAATGGAAAATCATTTTATCGGGGTGAATTCCGGGTTAATGGATCAAGTGGCAGTCGGATTTGGAAAAAAGGATCATGCGGTTTTTATGAACTGTAAAACGACTGAAATTGAACAGGTTCTGCTTCAGTTGCCGGGGTATAAACTTGTCATTACGAATACGAACAAAAGGCGGGACCTTGCCGATTCCAAATATAATGAGCGCTGCAAGGAATGCGAAGAGGGGCTAAAAGCCATTCAATCGTTTTTCCCCGATAAAGAGGTTCTTGGAGATCTTACGTTAGCCGAATTTGAAAAAGTTGAATCCGCCATTTTTGATTCTGTAGTATGCAGACGGATCCGACATGTCGTCAGTGAAAACAACCGGGTTCTTCAAACAGTGAAAGCGCTTGAACGAGGTGACTTGCTTGCTGTCGGACGAGAGATGATCGCGTCCCATGTTTCACTTAGGGATGATTACGAAGTGACGGGGAAAGAGCTTGACGCATTGTTTGAAATTCAAAACAGCATCGACGGATGTATCGGCTCACGCATGACAGGTGCCGGATTTGGAGGTTGTACGGTCAGTATTGTAAAAGAAGAAGAAATCGAGAAGTTCAAGAAATTTGTTACAGAACGATATGAACAGATGATCGGTTTAACCCCTTCTTTTTATAGTAGTGATATTGGAGATGGGGTCCGGGAATGGAAAGGAGAGTAAGAGCGATGCCGATTTTAGTGACAGGTGGAGCGGGATATATCGGAAGCCATACCGTTCTTTACTTAAAGGAGAAAAATGAAGAAGTCATCGTATTAGACAATTTGCAAAAGGGACATAAAAAGGCGCTGTTTGCGGACAAATTTTATGAGGGGAATCTTTCCGACAGCAAGCTTTTAGATACGATTTTCTTTAACCATTCAATCGATGCAGTCATCCATTTTGCCGCGAATTCATTAGTTGGGGAAAGTGTGGAAAAACCGCTGGATTACTATGAAAATAATGTGCTTGGAACATTTCATCTTGTGAAAAAAATGGCTGAACATCAAGTGCAGTATCTCGTTTTCTCATCGACGGCGGCTACATACGGAGATCCGGTGAATCTACCCATCAATGAAAACGACCCGACGATTCCGACAAACCCCTATGGAGAAACGAAGCTTGCCATTGAGCGAATGTTGAAATGGTGCGAAGGGGCTTACGGATTGAAATCGATTTGTTTGCGCTACTTTAATGCTGCCGGCGCTGACCCGGATGGAAGAATTGGAGAAGATCATACACCGGAAACCCATTTAATCCCGATTGTCTTGCAGGTGGCGCTCGGCCAAAGAGAGAAAGTGGCGATTTTTGGCGATGATTATCCGACAGCCGATGGTACATGTATCCGCGATTATATCCATGTCATGGATTTGGCACAGGCCCATTACCTCGCATTAAAGAGATTAAGAGAAGGGCACGAGAGCAACGTCTATAATCTCGGGAACGGAACCGGTTTCTCCGTAAAAGAAGTGATCGAAACATGCCGGAACATAACGGGACACCCGATTCCTGCCGAAACTTCACCGCGGCGGGCGGGCGATCCTGCGGTGTTAATCGCTTCCTCGGAAAAAGCGAGAGATGAGCTTGGCTGGGTTCCGGACTATCCTTTATTGGAACAGATGGTAGAGCATGCGTGGAAGTGGCATCACCAACACCCGTCTGGTTTTAAGGGGTAACGGGAAATGATGCCGGATTGAAAAATTGCAAAAAACTTTTTGCGAAAGAACGACTATGATGGGGTTCTTATTCAAAAACGCAACAATTTTTCATGGCTGACACAAGGACGGAACAATTATATTGTCTTATCCGATCTACTCGGAGTAGCGGATATGCTTGTCATGGAGAATGAAATTTATTAGTGACAACGAAAATGGAAGAACGAAGGGGCGTCGAAGAAGAATGCGGTGAGCTTCCACGGACGGAAAGATTTACCGCATCCGCCCGGATATACTCGTTTAATAGCTTTCCTGCATCTCAAGGCTGCCTGAGGAATTTTCAGGCAGTTTTTTATTTGTTTATTTTCCCGAAACTTTCATGAAGAACGAGGAATTAACTTCCGCATATCCTGGCGGAATATGCACAAAATATTTGGAAACAGTAGAATTCTAAAAGGACGGATTCAATAATGGCAAATCAAACGAAAGTATATTTAGATGAATGGATCGACCATTATCGACCTTATACGACAAATGGTCAATGCGCTGATTACATACCCGTATTAGGAAAACTAGATCCGTTTCAATTAGGAATTTGCATCATAGGTGCCGATGGAACCATCGAGAAATCAGGTGATTGGGACGTTCCTTTTACACTTCAAAGCATTTCAAAAGTGTTTAGTTTTATTGCCGTTTGTTTAAGCCGCGGATTGCCGGAAATATTGGAAAAAGTCGATGTAGAGCCGACCGGAGATCCATTTAATTCAATGATTCGTTTGGAAATCAACAAGCCCGGCAAACCGTTTAATCCGTTGATTAACGCGGGGGCGATTACAGTCGCTTCCATGCTTCCGGGAAAGACGCCAGAGGATAAATTAAACGTTTTATATGAGCTGTTCGAAAAGATATGGAATAAGCGGCCCCCCATTAATGAAGAAGTATTTTGCTCTGAGTGGAAAACAGCCCACCGCAACCGGGCGATTGCCCATTATTTAAAGGAAATGGGATATTTAGAGACGGAAGTGGAAGAAGCGCTAGAAGTCTATTTAAAACAATGCTCGATTGAAATCCATACAGAGGATATCGCGTATATGGGATTAATTCTTTCACAGGACGGCTACGATCCGGTTCGCAGAATGCGGGTTTTTCCAAAAGAAATTGCGAGATTGACAAAAGCTTTAATGACAACGTGCGGAATGTACAACGAATCAGGGAAGTTTGCGGCTTTTACCGGCATTCCGGCAAAAAGCGGCGTGTCCGGCGGCATTATGGGAACCGTTCCGCCGCGCGTTCGAAAGGAAGATACGCCGTTTAAGGACGGATGTGGAATCGGCATATATGGCCCTGCCATCGATAAATTCGGAAACAGCGTGGCCGGAGGGATGTTGCTCAGGCACATTTCTCATGAATGGGATTTAAGTATTTTTTAAAAAATAGGCTGGATGATAACGAATCATAAAAAAAGGGTATATGTAAATAAGGAGATCTGACGTCTGAATTCTAATTCAAATTCATTTAATTCGGAGCAAGGTATTTCCTAATCGGTTAAGCAGGGAGTGGAATAGAATGGGCAGTATGAAACGAAATATCGGTATGTTTGCCCTTACGATGACCGGTCTTGGATCCATCATCGGGTCAGGCTGGTTGTTCGGTGCCTGGAAAGCGGCGAAAACGGCAGGGCCGGCCGCTATTTTTTCATGGGTTATTGGCATGGTCATTATTATGTTTATTGCTTTAACTTACGCGGAGCTTGGAACGATGTTTCCGGAAGCCGGAGGGATGGTGCGATACGCTCAATATTCCCATGGCTCCTTTGTCGGTTTCATTGCGGCATGGGCAAACTGGATCGCGATTGTATCGGTTATCCCGGTTGAAGCGGTCGCATCGATTCAATATATGAGCTCATGGCCATGGGATTGGGCGAAATGGACCCACGGGCTCGTCCATAAAGAAGAATTGACGATGCCCGGTTTGTTGCTTGCAGCGGTTTTGATTATCATTTACTTTTTATTAAACTTCTGGACCGTTAAATTGTTTTCAAGTGCGAACTCCATCATTTCCGTATTTAAAATTATTATTCCGGCATTAACGGTAGGCGGGCTCCTCTTTGCCGGTTTTCATTCAAGCAATTTTACCTCAGGTGGCGAAGGATTTGCGCCTTACGGTTGGGCTGCTGTACTGACGGCAGTGGCGACAAGCGGCTGTGTGTTCGCATTTAACGGATTTCAAAGCCCGATCAATATGGCAGGTGAAGCGAAACGCCCGAGCAAATCGGTTCCGTTTGCCGTCATCGGCTCCATTTTAATTGCAGGTGTGATTTACGTACTATTGCAAATCGCCTTCATTGGCTCCGTCAGTTTGAAAGATGTGGCGAAAGGATGGTCGCATCTTAACTTCTCCTCGCCGTTTGCGGACCTGGCGATCGCCTTAGGATTGAACTGGCTCGTTCTTGTGCTATATATTGATGCCTTTGTTTCGCCTTCGGGTACAGGAACGACGTATACGGCAACAACGGCGCGAATGATCTACGGAATGGAAGGGAATGGCTATTTTCCGAAAGTGTTTGGGAAAATCCATCCCATTTATGGCGTTCCGCGTCCGGCCATGTTTTTCAACTTAGTTGTCAGTTTTATCTTCTTATTCATGTTTCGTGGCTGGGGTTCGTTAGCGGAAATTATTTCAGTTGCTACCGTTATTTCTTATGTGACAGGCCCTATTTCGGCCATGTCGCTCAGAAGGATTGCCAGTGATCTTTACCGGCCGCTCCATTTAAAAACGATGAACATTATTGCGCCATTAGCCTTTATCTTTTCATCGATGATATTATATTGGGCACGCTGGCCACTGACGGGTGAAGTAATGATTATCATGTTGATTGGGTTTCCGATTTACTTCTATTACCAGGCGAAAAATCAGTGGAAAGGTTTTCTGCGCAATTTTAAAGCCGGTATTTGGATGGTCGTCTATCTCGCGTTTATGACACTAGTTTCTTATTTAGGCAGCGAGAAATTTGGCGGACTTGATATCATTAAGTACGGATGGGATATGGTCATTATTGCCATCTCCTCACTGATCTTCTACTTCTGGGGTGTAAAAAGCGCCTGGAGGAACGAGAGCATCGGCGACGCCGAAAGAATTAATGAATTGCTAAGAAAACATTCCGTGAAAAATACTGAAAACCATTAAGGAACACCGCTTCCACAACGCTGGAAGCGGTGTTTTTCCTTTAACGCAATTTGTGATGTAAAATTGAAGCACATCATAAGTTAAGGAGTATATCTCATGAAGTTATTAATCGCCGACAGGGATCATAATGAAAGAACAGGCATTAGCTGGCTTGTCAAATCATACGCCATCCCGTTTGATCATGTATGGCTTGCCGGGACCATTCAAGAAGTGTTTCAACTCATCGAAGCAGAGATTCCCGATGTCGTCTGCATAGAATTGGATATGATTCCGAAAGATTCGTGGGAGTCTTTTAAACAATTAACGAAGCGTTATGGCGAAACAGTGATCGTGATGACCGCGGAAGCGACGTTTGAGCGGGCGCTCGAAGGAATTGAGCTTCACGCCTACGACCTGTGGGTGAAGCCTCATTCCCCGGACCATATTCGGCGCATTTTATTGGAGTGCACAAAAGAGCGGCTTCATCTGGCAGAAGCAAATGATTCTTCCGCCGAGTCTAACAAAAGTTCCATTTCGTACCGATCTTTATTTGTTCAACAAGCTTCATCGGTCGGGGATTATCAATTGATGCTGCTTCAGCTTGAAGATCCTTCAAGGCAGCCCATGCTTCTTTCTTTCTTAGGTGATTTTCCATTTTATAAAGAGCCTGTTATCTTGCCGCTCAGTGATGTGATCGTCTGTATTTTTGAACAAGAACAACAGCACTCGCTTACCGGGACGGGGCATCGTCTTCTTCGCGAATGGGAAGAAAAGTTTTCCGAAGCGCTTTCGCTTGTCATTTATGACAGCCGCGGCAGGACGCTTTCGCTTCATGAAAAATATTTACATGCCAAACAGGCGCTTGAAATTCGCTTCTTCAAAGGATACCGGCAATTGTCGGTTATTGAACAGAAAATCGACTGGGTGATGATTGATCCGTTTTTAACGCCGTCTGAACAACGAGAATGGATTGAGATGCTTGAATATGCCGACAAAGAACAATTGAAAAAATGGATGTACAAAGAATTTTTAAACAAAGAAGAGCCGTACCCCGAACCGGGCCTTTTGCGCACCCGCCTGACGAGCATATTGGCGCAAGTCCGCCGCTATATGAAATCGTTTTATTTAGACGAGGGAGAATTAGAGAAAAAGTATCATCAAGTGTTTGAAACGATTTTATATAACCCGATATTATACCGCATTGTCCAGGAGTTTTTGCTTTTTCTATACGAAGTCCTCGATCAGGCGCAGAATCAAATGGAAAACTCCAAAACGGATGTCATTGAACAGGCGCTCCGTTATTTGGAAGAAAATTTTCATGATCCGAATTTAAAATTAGAGGAAGTCGCCCATTATGTGGATCGGAGTCCTGCTTACTTTAGTTCGCTTGTGACAAAAACGCAAGGGAGTTCCTTCCGCCAGATATTAACGGGCATTCGCATCAAAGAGGCAAAACGTCTCTTGCTCGACACGAAGCTATCCATACAACAGGTAGCGGAAAAAACGGGATTTGCAAACGGAAACTATTTTAGCAAGATTTTCAAGGAAAATACAGGACTTACTCCTCGATCTTTTCGAAATCGAAAAAAAGTATAGAAAACTAAAATAATTATAGAATTATGATGGAATCGTTTTCAAAACGGAAATTGAATCAAAAGAATTTAGAAAAATTCGAAAGCCTGCTATCTGTTTTTTGCTTTCCTCACTATTTACAATAAGAATGTAAAGAAAATTTCAAAAAGCAGGTGAGGATAGATGACAACTAGACAAAAGAGGGTCATTGAAAACTATACAGGCACTGAACTTCATACGAAAGGCTGGATCCAGGAAGCGGCCCTTCGCATGTTGTTCAACAACTTAAATAAAGAAGTAGCAGAACACCCTGAAAAGCTCGTCGTTTACGGCGGAATCGGAAAAGCAGCGCGTAACTGGGAATGTTTTGATGCCATCGTTGAAACATTAAAAAATCTCGAAAATGATGAAACGATGTTAGTGCAGTCAGGGAAACCGGTTGCTGTTTTCAAAACGCATACAGATGCGCCGAGAGTGTTAATTGCAAACTCCAACCTTGTACCGGCATGGGCGAACTGGGATCACTTCCATGAGCTTGATAAAAAAGGCTTGATGATGTATGGGCAAATGACAGCAGGAAGCTGGATTTATATCGGCAGCCAGGGGATCGTGCAAGGAACATATGAAACGTTTGCAGAAATCGCGCGCCAGCACTTTGGCGGCACGCTAGAAGGAACGATTACGGTAACGGCGGGCCTTGGCGGCATGGGCGGAGCTCAACCTCTAGCTGTTTCCTTAAACGGAGGCGTCAGCATTAACATCGAAGTTGATCCTGAAAGCATCCAAAAACGACTTGACACAAGATATTTAGATATTAAAACAGAAAGCTTAGATGAAGCATTAAAGCTTGCGATGGAAGCAAAGCGAGATAAAAAAGGAATTTCAATCGGACTTTTAGGCAATGCGGCAGAAGTATTAAACGAAATGCTTGACCGAGGATTTATCCCTGATGTATTAACGGACCAGACATCTGCCCACGACCCGATCAACGGTTACATTCCAATAGGGATGAGCCTGGAAGAAGCGGCAGAACTTCGCGCTCGCGATCCAAAAACGTATGAAGCAAAATCAAAAGCAAGCATGGCTGAACACGTCCGGGCAATGCTCAAAATGCAAGAACAAGGTGCAATTACATTCGACTACGGCAACAACATCCGCCAGGTAGCGAAAAATGAAGGGGTAGAAAATGCCTTTAACTTCCCTGGATTCGTACCAGCTTATATTCGTCCACAATTCTGTGAAGGCAAAGGGCCATTCCGCTGGGTAGCGTTATCCGGTGACCCTGAAGATATTTACAAAACAGACGAAGTGATCTTGCGCGAATTCAGCTACAATAAGCATTTGTGCAACTGGATTAAGATGGCGCAAGAACGCATTCAATTCCAGGGACTTCCTGCCCGTATTTGCTGGTTAGGCTATGGCGAGCGCGCGCGTTTCGGAAAAATCATTAACGACATGGTAGCAAGCGGCGAATTAAAAGCTCCGATCGTCATCGGACGTGACCACTTAGACTCCGGTTCTGTTGCATCGCCAAACCGTGAAACGGAAAGCATGAAAGACGGCAGTGATGCTGTGGCAGACTGGCCGATCTTAAACGCATTGATCAATAGTGTCGGCGGAGCAAGCTGGGTATCTGTTCATCATGGCGGCGGTGTTGGAATGGGTTACTCGCTCCATGCAGGTATGGTTATCGTTGCAGATGGAACGAAAGAAGCTGAGAAGCGCTTAGAGCGCGTCCTCACGACTGACCCGGGAATGGGTGTTGTCCGTCACGCTGATGCCGGCTATGAGATTGCCATTAAGACTGCGAAAGAAAAAGGTGTTCATATCCCGATGTTGAAATAGTCATTAAAAAATAACCGGAGCGGAGATAAGACCCTCCGGTTTTCCCTTCACATCATGAATAACAGCAGAGATATGGAAAGTAAGTGGTTCATTTGCTTACGAGAAAGGAGAAATTATGGGTAAAAAACCATTAATGATCAGAAATGCAAGCCAATTGGTGACACTTAAAGGAGCGTCCGTTGCCCCGCTTACGAAAGAGGGAATGGAGAAGCTTCAAATCATTGAAAACGGCAGTGTCTGGTTGGAAGATGGCATCATCCAGTCTGTCGGACGGGATGAAGAACTGGCTGAGCGCTATAAAGACCGCATGCATGAGGCAGATATTATTGACGCGACCGGCAAGCTCGTCACACCGGGTCTTGTTGATCCTCATACGCACCTTGTTCATGCCGGCACAAGGGAAAATGAATTCAATATGAGGCTCCAAGGCGCAACGTACATGGAAATTATGAATAACGGCGGGGGCATTCATGCGACGACTTCGGCGACCAGGGCAGCAAGCAAAGAAACGCTTTTTGAAGAAAGCAAAAAACGGCTAGATCAATTTTTATTGCACGGCGTTACGACCGTAGAAGCAAAAAGCGGCTACGGACTTTCGCTCGAGGTAGAATTGAAGCAACTTGAAGTGGCAAAAGAGCTTCATGAAGCTCACCCGGTTGATATCGTAAGCACATTTATGGGGGCACACGCCGTCCCTGCAGAATACAAAGAAAACCCGGATCAATTTGTCGATATCGTCATCAACGAAATGTTACCGGAAGTGGCGAAACGCAACCTGGCCGAATTCAACGACGTCTTTTGCGAACGCGGGGTCTTTACGCCGGAGCAATCGAAACGAATTCTAGAAGCCGGGAAAAAATATGGCCTTATCCCGAAAATCCATGCGGATGAAATCGAGCCGTATGAAGGAGCGGAACTTGCAGGTGAAATTGGCGCCATTTCTGCCGAACATTTGCTTAAAGCATCAGATAAAGGAATCCAGGCGCTCGCCGACAACGGGGTCATCGCTGTATTGCTTCCAGGCACAGCGTTCTTCTTAATGGCGGAGTCGGCAAACGGCCGGAAAATGATCGACTCCGGCGTGCCAGTCGCTCTTTCAACAGACTGCAACCCGGGTTCATCACCAACCGTTTCAATGCCGCTTGTCATGAATTTAGGCTGTTTGAAAATGGGCATGACGCCTGCGGAAGTATTGGCAGCAGCCACAATCAACGCTGCACACGCCATCAATAGAGGAAAAGAAATCGGCAGCATCGAAGAAGGCAAAAAAGCAGACATCACGATTTTCGACGTGCCGAACTATATGGTTCTTCAATACAAATTTGGCGTCAACCATGTGCATAGCGTCATCAAAAACGGAGAAGTTGTCGTAGAACAGGGAAGAGTAGTCTATCGCAACGCACCTGTTCACAATTAAACAAGAAATGGAAGCGCGCAATCTTGCGCGCTTTTTAAAAAAATATTCATTCCAGTGGGGAAATGGAAGGTGAGACAAAAATGCTGCAGCACAAGTACCGGTATTTTATCATTTTTATGATGATTGTCATTAACATCATTAACTATGTTGACCGTGGCGCGATCTCATTTGCCCAGGCGGACATCATTAAAGAATTTGGACTCGATCCAATTAGCTGGGGTGCCATTTTAGGTTATTTTGGATACGGTTACATTTTTGGAGCACTTTTTGGAGGGACGCTCGCTGATAAGAAAGGGCCGAAGTTTGTCTGGCTCCTTGCGAGCATCGCCTGGTCTGTCTTTGAAATCGGCATGGCTTTTGCAGGAAATATAGGGGCCGTTTTATTTGGTGGTTCTGCGCTTTTAGGATTCGCAATTTTCCGCATTTTATTTGGCCTGTCAGAAGGGCCGACATTATCTACGATGAACAAAACGCTGGCGAACTGGGTATCCCCGAAAGAAAAAGGATTCAAGGTCGCGCTCGGGTTATTAGGGACGCCGGTCGGAGCTCTCATTACAGCGCCGATCGTCGTTGGATTGCTTACTGTCTCCGGCTGGAGAACGACTTTTATTTTACTAGGGGTGTTTGGAATTATATGGGCCATAATTTGGTCAAAAGTATTTAAAAATCGTCCGGAAGACCATCCGAAAGTATCTGAAATCGAACTGCAAGAAATCCGCAGCACTGAACATTTGCTTGATGGAGAAAGAGGATTGGAAAGTGAGAATGATAGGCCGGTAAAATGGCACCATTTCTTCAAAAATCCAAGCCTTGTCTTAAATGCAGTCGGATATTTTGCATTCCTTTATGTCAACTTCTTGCTCCTCACATGGACGCCGAAGTATTTGCAGGACGAATTCCATTTTGATCTTGCCTCATTAGGATATATCGGCATGATTCCCTGGATTGGGGCAGTTTGTACAGCATTGATTGGCGGGAGATTTTCAGATTACCTTCGTGCAAAAACGGGAAGTCTGCGAGTTGCCCGGTCATGGTTTACCGTCGTTTCGCTATTTTTTACTGCCATTTGCTTTATGGCCATTCCTTTTGTTTCAACACCAACTGCAGTGCTGACTTTAATGTGTGTCGGAAACGCCTTTAACTATTTGCCGAATTCGATTTATTGGACGGTCATTTTGGACACGGCGCCTAATCAGGCAGGTACGTTTGGCGGGGTGACCCATTTTATTGCCAACCTGGCTACGATCATCGCGCCAACATTAACAGGTACACTAGTCGCAAAGTACAATTACAACGCGATGTTTACTGCAGCAGGAATAGCGGTCGTCATCGGAATGGTCGCCATGAGCTTTGTCAAACCGGGCAGCCGCTCGGCAACTCAGGAAAATTATAATACAAAGAGCTTGGCCTGAGCGTTTATACGTAAACATGTTTTTATCCACTAACAGCACAGGCGACAGCTATATTATGCTGCCTGTGTTGTAACTTTATGTCAATATCAAAAGAAAATGCAGAAACCTTTAAAAAATATAGATTAGAAAGAGAAAATTTTAAAATACCTCAAAATTATCTTTAAAATTTAGAAAAATTCGAAAGTTTGTTATCTATATTTCTTCTTTTCAACGTTTTACACTTTAGTAGAAAGAAAATTAAAAAAGTTGGGGATGAATTTTCATGTGGGGGTAATCCTATATATTTTTTATTGTGTTACTTTAGTTTGATAAAGCATTAATAGAGAAGTTTGGTAGCTTAAATTAAATGTAATGAAGTCGTCAAGAAATGATTAATGAAAGCTGAAGGTGAGGGGCACTAGATGAATAGACATTATGAAACGGTGATCGTCGGGGCAGGTTCGATGGGTATGGCTGCTGGATATTTTTTAGCAAAATCGGGCAAAAAACCATTGGTCATAGATGCATATGACCCGCCCCATCGTTTTGGCAGCCATCATGGAGACACTCGAATCATTCGGCACGCCTATGGAGAGGGGAGGAAATATGTACCATTCGCGCTAAGGGCACAAGAGTTATGGAGTGAGCTAGAAAAGGAGTCAGGCAGGAAGCTATTTTCTCAAACAGGGGTCCTCTGTGTTGGGGCACCCGGGTCGCCGTTTACCGAAGAAGTGATAGAAAGCGCCAGACAATTTAACTTGTCGCTTGAAGTATTAACAAGTGATGAAATAAATGAACGGTGGCCAGGTCTAAAACTTCCAGAAGGATTTGTTGGTTGTCTTGAGACGGATTCTGGTGTCCTTTTTAGTGAAGAATGTATTCGCTCTTATCGCCAACTAGGTTTGGATTACGGTATGAACCTACTTACTAATACACCTGTCCAGAAGATCGATATGCATTCGGATGGGGTTACTATCCATACAAGTAACGAAAGCTATCAAGCTGATTCCGTTATTGTCAGCGCGGGAGCTTGGACTGGGGATCTTTTTAAAAGAACCGGTATAGAACTCCCTTTGCAGCCCATACGTAAAACCGTTGCCTGGTTTGAATGTGATGAGAAATTATATGATTTTAATTGTTTTCCCGCTTTTACCTTCCATTTAGGCAATGAACATTATTACGGATTTCCAAGCTTTAACGGATGCGGGGTGAAGGTTGGACGTCATGATGGAGGACAAAAGGTTGATCCTGATCATGCAAATCGCGAGTTTGGCATTTATCCTGAAGATGAGGGAGATGTAAGGAGTTTCTTGGAAAGATTCCTGCCTAATGCAAGCGGCCGACTCAAACAAGGAAAAGTATGCCTTTATACATTGACTCCGGATGAGCATTTTATTATTGATCGGCATCCACAATATTCTCACGTGATTGTTGCATCTGGTTTTTCAGGGCATGGCTTTAAATTTTCAAGTGCAGTAGGAGAGGCATTGAGTGAAATGATAACGAAAGGAAAGGCAAAACACGATCTTTCTATGTTCTCGCTTACGCGGAGCGGGCATATGCAAGGTGGGTTGAGTCAATACCATTTGTAAAAGCAAATCGCTTCAATTAAAGAGGGGACAAGGCATGAAATTATAGGAGAATGGGGGAACCATTTAATGAACGGACAAGCACAAACATTTAAGATGGACGATGCGCCGCTTAATAAATTTCATTTAAAAATTACTGCACTTACCTTTGGAGCAAATTTCTCCGATGGCTATGCCCTTGGGATCATTGGAATCGCTCTTACTCTTCTAAGCCCTCAAATGCACCTGAGTCCATTATGGGAAGGATTGATAGGGAGTTCTGCACTGATCGGACTCTTTGTTGGTAGTTTAGTGCTTGGAGGATTATCGGACCGGATCGGCAGACAGAAAATCTTTCTTGCTAATTTCCTGGTCATCACCATTGCTTCGGTTTTGCAATTCTTTATCAATGATCCCGCCATATTGTTTATGTTGCGCCTCTTGATCGGTTTTGCACTTGGTGGTGACTTTGCAGTAGGATCAACGTTGTTAGCAGAATTTGCTCCACGAAAATATAGAGGATTTTTGCTGGCATTTTTAAACGTGGTGTGGACAGTCGGTTACGTTGCTTCAACATTGGTTGGATATTACTTAGAAAAGACAGGTCCCGAATCTTGGCGGTGGATGCTTGTCAGTTCGGCTATTCCTGCTTTTATTGTTCTACTGCTCCGCATCGGAACACCTGAATCGCCGGGGTGGCTGATTAGCAAAGGGCGATTGGAAGAAGCGAGACAAATTGTGAAAAAATATATCGGAGCAAATGCCGAAATCAATATACCGGCCATTTCGGCCGAAACATCAGTAGGTTTTAAGGCCCTTTTCACCAAAAAAATGTGGAGACGAACTGCTTTTGGAGGGCTTTTCTATGCCTGTCAGGTTCTTCCCTACTACGCAATTTATACATTTTTGCCTATTATCTTAAATGATATGGGTTTTACAGAAAACTTTCTCGCGGACCTATTCTTAAACCTATTTTTGTTAATTGGCACAGCTGCTGGACTCTGGTTTATGGAGAAATTCACACGAAGAGGTTTTACGATCAATACTTTTGCTATACTCACGATTTCTTTACTTGTATTAAGCGTCACTCATCACTCATCGCAAATGTTGGCAATGATTGCCTTTATCGTCTTTACATTTGTAATGGCTGCGGCTTCAAATCTTACATTAGTTTATCCGGCTGAACTCTTTCCAACTGAAATTCGCGGGACGGGAGTGGGAGCGGTTACAGCGATTAGCCGAATCGGATCTGCTATAGGAACCTTTCTCTTGCCCATCAGCATGGACTCTTTCGGGTTAGGTTCATCAATGATTGGAATGACCGTTGTTTTGTTAATCGGCACGATCATATCTGTAGCCTGGGCACCGGAGACAAAGTCCCTTTCGTTAACTGAAGCAAGTGACCCTTTAAATGATGCTAGCCACCCTTTGTATGTGGAAGGATCTCCTTTAAAAGAGGAAGGTGTTAAAAAATGAATGGAGAAATTCCGTGCCACCCTAAAAAAATTAAAGAGGTTATTCTTGGCGATAAATTTATCTCAATTAATGAGTTTGTTGCTGTTGCTAGATATGGGGCAAGAGTAACGTTTTCACAGAATTATTGTAATAGAGTAATCCAATCAAGAAATTTAATCGAAAAATTTTTAACTGAAAACAGAAAGATATACGGGGTAACAACAGGATTTGGAGAAAATGTATCAAAAATTATCTCACCTGAACAATCCGAAACATTGCAACGAAATATTGTTCGTTCCCATGCAGTTTCTGTTGGAGAGCCGCTAAAAAAAGAAGTCGTTAGAGCTTCTCAATTGATGATGCTGCAAAGTTTTGGACAAGGTTATTCCGGAGTGAGCTTGCAAATTTTAGAACTTATTCGCGGACTTTTAAATCATCATGTAACTCCTTATGTTCCTGGAGAGGGGTCGGTCGCTTATTTGGCCCCCGAGGCGCATATGGCTCTTGTTTTAATCGGTGAAGGAAGGGCATGGCATAAAAATGAACTTTTGTCAGGGAAAGAAGCGCTTGAAAGAGCCGGTTTACATCCGATTACTTTGGGGTGCAAGGAGGGATTGTCCCTGCTTAACGGAACGTCCACTGTTACTGCTTTTTCAGTGCTGGCGGTTTATGATGCAATGACATCTGTAAAGGTTGCTGATATAGCTGGAGCTATGTCTCTAGAGGCATTAAAGGGTACGATAAAAGCTTTTGATCCAAGGATTCATAAGGCGAAAAAACATAAAGAACAGGCAGGAACTGCTCGGAATATCGTAAGGATTCTTGAAGAAAGTGAAATCGCTGAGAAGCATAAAGACTACCGATTGCAAGATGCCATTAGTCTAAGGGCACTCCCGCAAATGCATGGCGCCGCCAAAAAGGCAATAAAGAACGCGTTAGAGGACATAGTAAACGAAATGCAATCTTGTGGGGACAATCCAATTGTGTATCCCAAAAATGGTGATGGGGTAGCCTTAATGACGGGAAATTTTGATGGGACGTATGTCGGCATTCAAGCGGATAGTATGTGCATTGCCATAACAACTTTGGCCAAAGTATCAGAGCGAAGAATCGATCGATTGGTAAACCACCATCATAGTGAGCTTCCTAGCTTTTTAGTTGCTAATCCTGGATTGAACAATGGCTATATGATACCCCAGTATACAGCCGCTGGTCTTTATGGAGAGATGAAAACATTATCGCATCCCGCATCCATTGATAATGTGCCAACATGTGCCAATCAAGAAGATGCAGTGAGTTTTGCTTACTTTGCTGCCAAAAAAGCTTATCTTATAACGAAAAAATTGCATTATATTTTAGCCATAGAGTTGATGTGTGCAACTCAGGCGCTCGATTTTTTAAAACCACTGCATCCAGGCCAGGTAACGAAGGCGGTTTATGACTTGATCCGCAGCAAAGTGCCTGTTGTAGAGGAGGATCGTTTTTTCTATCCGGATATAGAAAATATTTATTCTCAAGTATTGCACGGAGAAATTATTGAAAGGGTCGAAGAAATAATAGGAGAGCTGGAAGTTTAAATGTTCATTCGTTTGAAGAGGGTGTCCTGAAAGCGTGCTTTTTAGGATACCCTCTTTTTTTGTTAGGAGGGCGGCTGCTTATAAAGAACCTCCAAACGCGGGTGAATAAAGAACGGAATGAGTCTCATAGATTAGGAATTAGAGAATAATGAATGGGAAATCAATCAACTTAGAAAAAGGGGAGAAGCCACTTGTCACGAGCGCAGGAGTTTATTGACATCTTGGATCAAATGGAGCTGGCATGGGGCCGGGGGCAGGAAACAGCTATGCTCATGGTTACAAGTGTTCGCGGATCGGCTTATCGACAGCCAGGGACAAAAATGATGATGGCGATGGATGGATCCATGTTCGGAACGATCAGTGGTGGTTGTTTGGAAAGTGACCTTTTCGGTTGGGCACAAAAAGTGATTTGTGAGAAAACGCCGATGGTACATGGATACGATTTGAGTGCGAATGAAATCTGGAGCCTGGGCATTGGATGTAAAGGATCGCTGGAAATATTCATACTTCCACTAGTAAAGGGCGATGTCTTTTGGCGTACAGCCCGGCAAGTCTTGCAATCGGGACAGGTCGCTTGCCTTGTTATGGAGGTTTCAAAGGGCACACGGGTGTTGATCGGAAAAGATGGAGAGTGCTATGGAGAGACGGAACATTTACCCGAAGCGGTATACAAGCGAGCAATGCTTGAGATGAGGGAACAGACGAGGGCGAAGGTAGTGGAAGCAGAAAAACAACGATTTGTCCTTGATGTGCTTCGTCCAAACGAGCGTTTAATCATTGCGGGTGCCGGTCCAGACGCCCAACCGGTTGCTGAGTTGGCGGCGAAAACTGGATTTTCTGTCACCATTGTGGACCCGCGGGAGTATTGGAACAATGAAAGACGATTTCCAGGAGCTAACCACATCGTTAAGGAGCCGGGCAATCTTCTACCTGAATATGTAGCCGGTTCCTGGTGGGTCATCATGAACCATCATCAGGAACGGGACCAATCTGCACTCAGGCTTGCGTTGCAAAGCGATCCACGCTACATTGGAGTACTCGGTCCTATGACAAGAACGGAGGAGATGCTAGGTAGAATTGGCTTTCATCTCACAAGTGGCCCTATCCATTCACCCGTTGGACTTGATCTGGGCGCGGAGACGATGGATGAGGTGGCAATCAGCATCGTTTCCGAATTGATGGCGTTCAAAAACAATCGCACGGGAGCGCCACTCCATGGCAAGGTAAAAATCCATGGTTAAAGTAGGTGCAATTATTCTGGCGGCCGGTATGTCTACGCGTATGGGATCGCAAAAACTATTCGCTAATCTATGCGGCAAACCTCTTTTTCGTTATGCAGTCGAAACCGTTGTTCAATCAAAATTATCGCCGATTGTCCTTATTGGTGGAGAAAATGTTGGTAAGCTGAAGAGGCTTACAAAAGATTTGCCTATGGTACAGGTAATTGCCAACCGTAACTATTCAAGCGGGATGGCGTCTTCCTTAAAACGAGGAATTGCCGAAGTGGCTGGAAAGGTGGACGGGGCAGTGATTGTTTTGGCTGATCAGCCGCTCGTTCAAGTAGAAGTAATCGAACAATTAATCGCTCACTATAAGGGAGCGCGAAGCAGGGGGATTCAGATCGTAAGGCCCAGTTATAACGGGAAGGCAGGCCATCCTGTTTTGTTTGATTCCCAGTTGTTTGCTGAATTTGACCAAATTGATGGGGATGAAGGCGGCCGTTCCATTGTGGCGCGAAAGCACAAAAAGCTGATTACGGTTAATTTTGAAAACGGGTATTGGGGAGAAGATGTGGATACCCCGAAGGACCTGGCCAAACTGCAAAACTACGCAAACGAAAACTAGCCAAAACTTCCAATGAGTTTTGGCTAGTTTTGCTGTAGAAAACGATACGTTCCTGGTGCCCCTTCTAGAAAAATAGTTTGGATCTCAGTAATCGAAAGAACACCTCGTTAGATCTGTGAAATGAGGAAAAACGATCACGAATCGATACATGATTTCGTTCTCGGACAATAAGTGCTCCTATTTAGACAATAAGTCATCCGGTTTAGACAATAACATCTTACTTTTGGACAATAAGCGAAAAAACTACTCATTTTATTGTCCGACACAGGCCATTGATTGTCCGATGGAAACGATTTATTGTCGGAAATCCACTGTTTATTGTCCAAATGCCATGAAAATAGCACCACACTACCACACTAGAGAAGTTTGCTTCTATTTTTTTATTTTTTTACAGGCGAAAATGGATTCTTGAAAATAAGAACTTTCTTAGCTGAAAGGGCACTAGCATTATGCTTATAGGTTCACCCGAAAAAAGTTTATATGTATCGCAAGAATGATCATAGTTTTAGAGGAATATGTATGAAGATGAACATTTTTTGAGGAAGGTGTGATTGGCTGTTGTGGCAAGAAGTGGAGGCTGAAATCAACCGGATTGCGAATCGGTTTTACGAAGATCAATTGCCAGATGGTTCATGGGGCTATCCGTTTGAGACAGGAATTTCTTCGGATTGTTATTTGATCATTTTGCTTCGGATGTTGGAAATCAATGATGAAGAATTAATCCGTTCATTAGTCAACCGAATAGTAAAAAAACAGGAATCTAATGGCGCGTGGAAGCTTTTTTATGATGAAGGAGATGGGAACGTATCAACGACGGTGGAAGCATATTATGCCCTTCTGTTCTCCGGTTACCGAAAGAGACATGAACCTGAAATGCTGCGGGCGAAACAGTTTATTCTTTCAAAAGGTGGCATTCAAGAGGCGCATACATTTACGAAAATCATGCTGGCGATCACAGGGCAATATGAATGGCCGGCTTATTTTTCAATTCCCGTTGAAGTGATGCTTCTGCCACTTTCATTTCCGGTCAATTTCTATGATTTGTCCGTCTTTGGGAGAGCGAACTTTGCCCCCATTCTTATTCTTGCCGACTATAAGTACAGCATTAAGTCTGAACAATCGCCGGATTTGTCTGATTTGTTTATAGGGCAAAATCGGGCCTTTTTTGGGGACTTCGGATTAAATGACGATCAAAATTTGGAATGGCACTCCGTTTTGAATTTAATCAAACATGGGATTCAAAGCATCGTTGATCCCGATCAATCGCATGAAGCCGCTTTAAAACGGACCGAAGAGTACATGCTTAAACGAATTGAGCCCGATGGAACGTTCGAATGCTTTTTTAGTGCAACGTTTTTAATGATTTTTGCTTTACTTGCCCGGGGATATGCGAAAACAGACCCGATTATCCGCCGTGCTGTTCAAGGCTTAAAATCGATGATTTGCCAAATTGGTGGCAACCTTCATGCGCAATACACGACGGCAAACGTATGGAATACAACGTTAATTAGCTATGCGCTTCAAGAAGCGGGCCTTTCTCCTTCAACAAAGGTCATTCAAAAGGCAAATCAATATATTCTTTCCCGGCAGCAGAATAAATATGGGGACTGGGCCGTACACAATCCTCATGCGAAGCCGGGGGGCTGGGGATTTTCCGACATGAATACGATCAATCCTGATGTCGATGACTCGACCGCCGCATTAAGAGCGATTCGCCGATTAGCGCCGGAGAATGCCATTTATCGGCGGGCATGGGAGAGGGGAATGGACTGGGTGCTCTCGATGCAAAACAGTGACGGCGGCTGGCCGGCTTTTGAGAGAAATGTAGATAAAGAGTTTCTTACATTGCTGCCAATTGAAGAAGGACAGGATATATTGATTGATCCATCAACACCCGATTTAACGGGAAGGACGCTGGGCTTTTTAGGAGATTGCACGTATTTAAATCGGCACTATCCAATGATTAAGCGCGGAATAAAGTGGCTACTCGATTCTCAAAGGGAAGACGGTTCATGGTTCGGCCGCTGGGGGATTTGTTATTTGTACGGTACGTGGGCGGCTGTCACGGGAATGCGGGCAGTCGGTGTGCCACATGATCACCCATCGATTCAAAAAGCGGTTACATGGTTAAAGAAAACTCAAAATCCGGATGGTGGATGGGGGGAATCTTGCAGGAGCGATATTGAAAAAAGATATATTCCACTAGGAGTTAGCACGAGGACCCATACGGCGTGGGCACTTGATGCGTTAATTGCCGCCTCAGGGGATACGACGCCTGAAATCGAACGCGGAATCCATTTTTTAGCCGGTGGAGAAGGACAAGAAAAATGGATCAGGCAGTATCCGAAAGGAAAGGGAATGGCGGGTGCATTTTACATTCACTACCATAGCTACGACTACATCTGGCCGTTGCTTGCGCTTGTTCATTATAAAAAGAAATTTTTTTGAAAAGGTGGATTAGCTAATCTGCCTTTTTTCATTTTCCAACATTTTTCTGCAAATTCCGAAAGAATGTAATTGATTTTTAGTTTTTCGAATATTATCATTGAATTAACAATTCGGAATTAGTGTTCCGAATTTCGGAACACTAATAAAGGAAGGAAGATCTAGATGGATTTTCGACAGCTATGGAGCACAAATGGACTATTTTTTGCAATTGAAGGACAAGCCGCGCCAAACGGGCTTCAGTCCCGCATCACTGTTCCTTCCAGGCGAACATGCTTTGAGACGGCGGCGATGGTAGAGATTGCCGGAAGAATCGGCCTTCATTTGGCGGAACTTACTCTTCCGATATTCGACCATCTTTTCATTTTTGATCGATTAGATCAGAAGCCTTTGGAGAAAAAAGGGGCAAACCCTAACGTGTATATCGTTGTCGGCCATGATCAAGAGTGGCTTGCTCAAGTTTTACAAGAGAGGTCGCACCCGCTTCTTCGCCAACTGGATGAAATAGATCAAGAGCAAGGAATTCTTTATGTAAGCAAGTCAGAGGATGACACGATCGTCGTTGTAACAGGAACCTCCGGCGAGATGACATTAAAAGCGGCACGGGCACTTGTTACGGACAGTTTTCTCGACTGCAAAATGGAACGTTCCTTTATTTTTTTCCCGGAGGAAGCGGAGTGTCCGCCTCCAATGAAGAATGAACCGAGCAACAGTGCCCGCGGTTATTCATTGCATCATCTTTTTACAACGGAGGGGCTTTATGAAACAAACGACAAAGAACTTTACCCGACCTTAAATGCCGCTCTTCATGTAAACGATTCCAATTTACAGACAACCACTGCTGCTGTTGAACTTGCCGCACGGCTTGCTTTATCGGCAGGCTATGTTTGTTTTCCGATGACAATATGCCCGAAAGAAACGAACGGATCTGACCGATTTTTAATTTCATTCGATATCCATTCGGATCATGATGAAACGAAATATGAACTAATTTGCGATCCATCGCCATCACTTGTCATCCGTTCCGGTTCAAATCATCTGATTGAAACGGTTAGAGAGTTGATTAGAGAATGGTTTTCTCCTCTTGATATCATATTGGAAGACACGTGGCGGCATCGATTTTCTGCTCTGCAAAGCCCAAGTCCCGATGTTCGTGCGAGAGCCGAGCTAGGGATGCAGGCATTTGCCGAAATAACACAGCGCAAAATTCAGCGAGTTGTCATCCCTGAGCATCTTGCCAATCCTTCTGAGTTATGGAATCGCTGGCTGCCGAAAGGACGATTCGGTTATTCGATGATTGAAGAAAAACCGATCTGGACCGCACAGTGGGAAGATAAAGGGGAATTAGCGGAGATCGAGACGTTTATCGATGAGGCGCTGGGCAATCTTGAAATGGATGCGGAACAAGAGATGGAGACAACGATTGAAGTGACGACAACGATAAGCCCTTCCACGTTTGAAAAGTGGGCTGAACCGTTCAAAGCTGCCATTCTCGATCAATATGGAATTCAGGCAACATTCATCCGGAGAGATGCGAACAAGTCCGGCCTCGATTGGGCAATGCATGAAGTGCTGCCGGAGCTAAAGCAGAAAGAAGGGATTGGCACTGTAAATGTTAAAGCGCGTGCCTTTAAACCGGCACAAAAGCATCTTGATCTTGTCCATCGGTTTTTGCAAGAGCTGTATCCGATTGATGCGATATTGGCTTCCGAACTTCAATTGCCAATTGACCGAATCTGCCTTCAACTAGATGACGAATCCGCTCCGATGTTTTCCATTGCCATAAAAGATGAGGAAGGGAAAGAATTAGGTTCCTGGAGCTGGGAAGGATGGGTGCGAAGCCTTCCGTATATGCCGAATCAACCAGAGCGAGGGAATGTAATGATCCCGTTTGCGGGCTGCCGCATATATAAAAAGGGCGAAAATAATGAGATCGCCAGCAAATCATTCAAAACAAACCCTTATCGATTTTGGTTCTGGTATCAGCATGATGTCTTGCCGGAAGTTATTGCCCGTCTAGGGGCAAATGAAGGGGTTCCGAAGTTTTCACGGCTTGAATGCCATGTCGGAATGGATGCGGCCGATGAAAAACTGCCGCATTTGGAGGAAGTCAGTTCAGTATTGGAAGCGCTCCATGAAGACATTTATTTTTACACGCTTCACGCTTTTCATGAACATGGGAAACGTGTAGGGGATTCTGCGTGGGACGCCCCCGGCGGCATTTTGCCATTTATGCATGAAGAACCGGGAGGAACACCGAACGCAAGCGTGGCGTTGTATGCCATGCCAGCCGACCATCACGTAGCGGTTATAGATGAAAACGGTAAAGAAAAATGGTTGCGCCCCCTTTCGCCTTCGATTCAAAAAGCAAGAATCATCGGATTGACGAAAAAACGCGGCCGCATTGAATTCGAATTTGATGGCTTTATGGAACCATACGAAGAACAATGTGCGGAGTGGTTAAAAGATGCGGCTGTTTCAACGGAGGGAGGAGCGATTACTTGCGATAGAGGAGAGGAAAAATCAGCCCTCGACGATGTTTTTGTCAATGAAGACGTTGAGCGGTGGCTTGCAGCACGAAAAGAGGCTATTCCCGGACAGGTGGCGCCGATTGATTTTTCTTTTAACGGCCGATGGATTTGGCTTGTTGAGCTCTATTCGCAAGGAAGAAATAGAAATGCCATCTCTTCTTTTATGAAACATAGCCTGTATAAACCGACATTTTTTATTAACGAAAGGCATCACGCCAATGAAGTTTCAAGCACGAACGCGGCTATTCAATTAATTGATCAAGTGGCTGGCAACGACGGCATTTTAAATCGGCTCAACCTCGTGATCGTTCCGCTTGAAAATGTCGATGGAGCCGCCTTACATGCGGAAATGGCGAACGAACACCCTTGTTGGAAACTTCATGCGGCAAGGTACAATGCGTGCGGCTTAGAGTTTGCGAAGTACCGCTTCCAGGTCGATAGCCCGTTTGGTGAAGCGAGGGTCTATGAGAAAGTGTGGGAGCGCGCAAGACCCGACGTGGTGCTCGACGATCACGGCGTTCCATCGCACGAATGGATCCAGCCTTTCAGTGGATACAATAGCCCGCCGAGGTTTCCGGTTTCCTATTGGATTCCAAGCGCTCGCATGTACACGATATGGCGCGAGCTCGAGGGCGCCTCGGCCCGACATCACGATGCTTATCATTCTCTTCGCTCCTTCCTTACAAAAAGGCTGGATGAAGATGATGAGGTCGCTAAAGGCAATGCACAGTGGTTAAGCACGTATAGACGATGGGGAAATCATTTTGATGAACAACATTTTCCCGTTGAATTATCAAACGGCAGCATTGCCTATACACGAAGAAGCCCGGTCAATAAACATTCTCATGATTTGATTGAACGCTTTGGCGAATGGGTGACGGCCGATTTAATGACGGAAGTGAACGATGAAACTGTTTATGGCAAGGAATTGAATGCATGCAGGCATGCTCACCATGTCGTCCATCAGGCGATTATTGATTGGGTAAAGGAAAGGGACGTACGGATTCAAGTCCGGTGTGATCAATTAAAAAACAAAGCGGTGCGGATTGGTCTTGAGCGGATTCGCCCTTTGTAAAATGGACGGCATCTTCTTAAGCCGTCGGGTAAAACTTTCAGAGGAGTTGAAGATACCATGGTACTTATCGGGGTTGCAATTGTCATTATTGGCTTCATTATTCGCTTAAACCCGCTATTGGTTGTAACAGTGGCTGGGCTTGTGACAGGGCTTGTCGCTCATCAATCGTTATACGAAATCATTTCGCAGTTTGGTGAAGCATTTACGGTCAACCGCTATATGGCCGTCTTTATTGCCACGCTGCCGGTGATCGGGCTGCTTGAACGATTCGGATTGCGTGAACAGGCGGAATCAGTCGTTTCCAAAATCAAGGCGGCAACGGCCGGACGCATTCTTATGCTCTATTTTTTCATTCGTGAAGTAGCGGCTGCATTCGGCCTTACTTCCATCGGCGGCCATGCCCAGATGGTTTGCCCGCTCATCGCTCCGATGGCAGAGGGAGCCGCGGAAGCAAAGTATAAAAAAGTGCCTGAAGATGTGAAGGAAACCATTCGCGCGCATGCCGCTGCTGCGGACAATATCGGCGTATTTTTCGGAGAGGATGTCTTTGTCGCAGTTGGCGCGATTTTGTTAATGCAAGGATTCTTTGCGCAAAACCACATTACGTCTGATCCGTTGAAAATGGCATTATGGGCCATTCCTACCGCGATTTGCGCCCTTATTGTGCATTTCATACGCTTGTTCCTGCTTGACCGTTCATTAGACCGGAAACTTCGCAACATTGATAACGCTGAAGTTTCGAAAAAGAAGGAGGCGTAACCGTTGTTTATTTCAATTGAACTTGTTTATATATTTTTAGGGATCATTGCCATAGCGGGCAGCATTTACACGTTCTTTGACCGGAACAATCCGCGTCGCCTCACATCCGGGCTATTCTATTTGCTATACGGGATATCGCTTTTACTTGGAAAGGTCATTCCATCGTTTTATATGGGGCTTCTCGCCATCGTTCTAGTAGTGCTTGTCGGATTTGGAGGATTAGGCAAGGGAAGTTACGGTGAAGCGAGCCTTGAGGAAAGAAAGCAAAATCAAAAACGTCTGGGGAAATGGCTGTTTGTCCCTGCATTGTTGATTCCGATTTTAACCGTTGCGGGAACGACAGGATTAAAAGGGGTGAAAGTATACGGAACCTTTTTATTTGACCAGAAGAATTTGACATTAGTTTCGTTAGGTGCGGCAACGGTTGTGGCGCTGATCGTCGGTCTGCTGATGACAAAGAGCAAGCCGGCTGTTGCGATTAAAGAATCGAGACGTCTATTAGAGTCAATCGGTTGGGCCGCTGTCCTTCCGCAAATGCTCGCGACATTGGGAACGATATTTGCCAGCGCCGGGGTCGGCACAGTTGTTTCAAAGCTAGTAGGCCACGTTATTCCGACTCACTCCCTTTTCTGGGTCGTGTTTGCGTATTGTATTGGAATGGCGCTATTTACGATGATCATGGGCAACGCCTTTGCGGCTTTTCCAGTCATGACAGCGGGAATTGCGATTCCTCTTTTGATCCATCAATTCGGGGTTAACGCCAACCATGTAGCCGCAATCGGGATGTTTGCCGGTTATTGTGGGACATTGATGACGCCGATGGCCGCAAATTTTAACATCGTTCCGGCGGCATTGCTTGATTTAAAGGATAAAAACCGGGTGATAAAAGTTCAAACTCCGACTGCGCTCATTATTTTAGGAGTCAATATTGTCTTAATGTATTTATTTTCACTATAAAATTTCAGGCTATTGGGAGAATGCAAGATGCAAAATAAAAACAAAACGGTCGTTAAATCGATGGACCTGCTCAATCTTTTCGTTCGCCACGCAACATTGAATCTCAATGAAATGGTTGAATTGTCCGGCATGCCGAAAACGTCCGTTCATCGAATGGCGGGTTCGCTAGAGAGCATGGGATTATTGCAAAAAGATGAAGATGGAAACTATTCACTTGGATTATTGTTTTTACAGTTTGGCCAATTAGTTGCCGATCGTTTGGATATCCGGCAAATCGCCTTGCCCGTCATGAAAAAATTGCGTGATGAGGTGCAGGAAGCGGTCAACTTAATCGTCAAAGACGGAACCGAGGCGATGTACATTGAAAAGGTAGACACTCCGCACCCTGTTCGCCTTTATACGAAAATCGGAAGAAGGTCGCCTTTATATGCTGGAGCGTGCTCGAGAATCATCCTCGCTTTTTCTGAAAGAAAAGAGCGTGAAACCTATTTAAACGAGACGGAGCTAAAGCCGGTCGGTGCCGGGACGATTACGGATAAAAAAAGATTGCAGCAAGTATTACAGGATGCTAGAGAAGAAGGGTATACGATCAGCTATTCAGAATTAGAGAATGATACCGTCGCGATTGCTGCTCCCGTATTTGACCATACGGGCCGCCTCGCTGCAGGGCTCAGCATTGCCGGCCCCGAATCCCGATTGAACGACGAACGGATTCCTGAATTGGTTCGCCAGGTAAAAAGAGCGGCGGAAGAAGTTTCTGTACGGCTCGGATGGCGGAAAACCTATTTGGATTCGGATTGAAAGGGGCATTCACGATGAAGACAGTTTTAGTGACAGGATTCGATCCGTTTGGCGGAGAACCGGTTAATCCGGCTTTAGAAGCGGTAAAACAATTAGAAGGGTCTTTCGCAGAAGAGTATAAAATCGAGGTGCGGGAAATACCGACTGTTTTCGTAAAATCGCTTGATGTTTTGTATAAATCCATTGAAGAAACAAATCCGGATATTGTCATTTGTGTTGGACAGGCAGGTGGCCGCCCTGACCTTACAGTCGAACGTGTGGCCATCAATGTAAATGACGCCCGGATTCCAGATAATGAAGGCAATCAGCCGATCGATACGCCAGTTGTAGAAGGCGGGCCTGTCGGATATTGGTCCACATTGCCAATTAAAGCAATGGTCAAAGAAATGAAGAAGCAGGGCGTCCCGGCTTCTGTCTCTCAAACGGCGGGCACATTTGTCTGCAACCATCTTTTTTATGGGTTAATGGATTATGTCGCAAAGGCAAAACATCCGATTCGCGGCGGTTTTATCCATATCCCGCTATTGCCCGAGCAGGCAGTGCACCATCCGGGGCAGCCAAGCATGGCGCTGGAGACGATCGTAAAAGGGCTAAAGGCCGCGATTCGAGCTGCTGTAACATATGAGCGTGATATTGTTGAAATCGGAGGGCAAACTCACTGAAATTGTTCGAAAATAAAGTTAAAATTTAAAAGCTGACACATTTTTGGCTCTGAATCGCCTGAATGAAGCATAAGTTTTAGTCTGGGAAGCCGTTTATTGTCCGAAAATCATGATTTATTTTCCAAACATTGAAATTTACTTTCCGATCATGCTGATTTATTTTCCAACCATCGTTTTTTATTTTCCAAAGCGATGATGAAAGCATATAGAACAAAAAAGGAGGGTCAAAAAATGGAGCACTACGAATTTTCTCCGCTCGGGGATTCCGGCATGATCGTCAATATGGGAGAAGAAATTGACCGTAAGACGCTTGAGAAAGTAACGGCCTTATCCGCCTATCTAGAAGAACACCCTTTTGACGGAATGACCGAATATGTGCCGGGTTTTACGACGGTGGCCGTTTTTTATGACCCGATCAAGATTTACAATCAGTCAATAAATGAATTTCCTTATGAAGCTGTTGTGAAAACGTTGAAACAAATTCTATCTAAACTTTCAACCAGAAAGCAAAGCGAATCACGAGTGGTTGACATTCCGGTTTGCTATGGCGGGAAGTTCGGCCCGGATTTAAAAGAAGTTGCAAACCATGCCGGGTTAACGCCAGAAGAGGTGGTCAGAATCCACTCCGGAACGGAATACATGGTCTATATGATTGGATTTGCACCCGGGTTCCCTTATTTAGGGGGGATGGATGAACGTCTCGCTGTCCCGAGGCGTCCGTCTCCGAGAGTTTCTATTCCTGTTGGCAGTGTTGGAATTGGCGGAAAACAAACAGGCGTCTATCCGATTGAAAGTCCTGGCGGTTGGCAGCTCATTGGGAAAACACCTATAAAATTATTCCGCCCGGAAGAAGATCAGCCAAGTCTATTGCGTGCGGGTGATGTCGTCCGGTTTCAGCCGATTTCACGTGAAGAATTTGAACGCTTGGAGGTGGGCGACTAGATGAGCATTGAAATACTCCAGCCCGGCTTATCGACAACGATTCAAGACTCAGGAAGAAACGGCTACCAAAAGCATGGCGTTGTTGTCGGCGGTGCGATGGATCCTTTTGCTTTAAGAATGGGCAATTTGCTTGTCGGCAATGAAGAAGGGGCGGCAGTAATTGAGGCAACACTTATCGGGCCGAAGCTTCTATTTCATGAAGACCACCTTATCGCCATCAGCGGCGGTGATTTATCCCCGAAAATAAGCGGCAAGCCGGTGCCATCGTGGCGTCCCGTATGGGTGAAGGCAGGAAGTGTGCTAGCGTTCGGTCATGCCCAAAAAGGGTGCCGCGCATATGTTGCGATTGCCGGTGGAATCGATGTGCCTATTGTTATGGGAAGCCGGAGCACGTATGTCCGGGCAAAGCTGGGAGGATTGGAAGGGCGAGCATTAAAGGCCGGTGACCGGATTCCAATAGGAAAAACGAATGCAGATTGTTTCAGCCTCGATAAAAAAGGAGACGCCCCTTTCTCGACAGTCAGCTGGTCGATTGGCGAAAATGCCATTCCTTCGTATGAAAACCGATCCGTCAGAACGATTGGTGGTCCGGAATTTAAAGACTTTACGGAAGAAAGCCAAACACGTTTTTATGAAGATGAGTTTCAAATTGCCCCCCAGTCCGACCGAATGGGATACAGGCTTTCCGGTCCGGATTTGCAATTAAAAAAGCCGAAAGAGCAAATTTCAGAAGCTGTATCAGCGGGAACGATCCAGGTTCCGCCCGGAGGAAGCCCCATCATTCTTTTAGCGGACAGGCAAACAACGGGTGGCTATCCGAAAATCGGCTATGTGGCGACAATTGACCTTCCGATTCTCGCCCAGAAAAAGCCGGGTGATACGCTCCGTTTTCAAAACATAACAGTAAAGGAAGCCCAGCACGCGCTTCTCTTAAGAGAAAGAGCGATCAATCAGCTGAAATGCAGCATTAAATTAATGAAGACGGGAGGCTTTAAGCGTGTTTAAAGTGGATTTGAATTGCGATATGGGTGAAAGTTTCGGTCCTTATCAAAAAGGGAACGATCACGACCTATTAGACTTTGTAACGTCTGCGAATATTGCCTGTGGTTTTCATGCGGGAGATCCGGCCACGATGAAAAAAACCGTGAAAATGGCGCTTGAAAAAGGTGTGGCGATCGGGGCACACCCCGGGCTTCCGGATTTGACCGGTTTTGGGCGCAGAAATATGGATATTTCCCCAGATGAAGCGTATTGTCTTGTTGTCTACCAGATTGGGGCTTTACATGCTTTTGTTCAGGCAGAAGGCGGAAAGATGCGCCATGTAAAACCGCACGGGGCATTATACAATATGGCCGCGAAAAGCCCGGAACTTGCAGAAGCAATCGCCAGGGCCGTCTACAACGTCAATCCGGAGCTGGTTTTATTCGGGCTATCCGGAAGCGAGCTTGTTCGCGCTGGAGAAAAGGTCGGGCTTCGCACGGCCAATGAAGTGTTTGCTGATCGTACATATCAAATGGACGGAACGCTTACACCGAGGAGGCAAAAAGATGCGCTTATTATCGATGAAGAACAGGCTGTGAGCCAGGTAATTCGAATGATTAAAGAAGGCCGCGTCCGCTCATTGCAAGGGACTGACGTCGAAATTCAGGCGGACACGATTTGCATTCATGGAGACGGTGTTCATGCACTCGAATTTGCACGAAACATCCATCAAGCCCTTATGAAAGCAGGAATAAGCATCCAGGCGTGTTTTAAAAATTAATTATAGACAAAATTGGCATTTAGGAGTATTCTTATGGTATAATTTCTAATTTGTAAAGACAAATTAAATATGCAAAGGGGAGTAGCGGCAAGAATCGTCTGGTTCTTGATACAAAGTCGTCAATTCGGAAACCATCTGGTTCCCGGCTTTGTAAGTACCGTCATCATATGACTTTACTATGCGAGACTTTTGCTTTTTTACAGAGGAGACGTATCTTTCCTGTGTAAAAAAGCAAAAGTCTTTTATTTTTTTCTCTACTATTTTTTTCAGGGGTGTTGCATTATGGATGGGGATTTTTTTGTTGGCCTTCTTAAAATCATTTTAATTAATATTGTATTGAGCGGCGACAATGCAGTTGTCATTGCGCTCGCATGCCGAAACCTTCCTATCAACCAGCGGAAAAAAGCCGTATTTCTGGGAAGCTTCGGCGCCATTCTTTTACGCGTCATTCTCACATTTGTCGTTGTATGGTTGCTCAACATACCGTTCCTTCAGTTAATTGGCGGGGTATTGCTCGTCTGGATTGCGATTCACCTGCTTAAAGGGGATGAAGGGGATGAAGATTTAAAAGGCGGCTCAACGATTGCTGCTGCCGTTAAAACGATTATCATTGCCGACCTGGTTATGAGTTTAGATAATGTGGTCGCAATCGCCGGCGCGGCAGAAGGCAACCTCTGGCTTATCGGAATTGGGCTAGCCGTTAGCATTCCGTTAATTATTTGGGCGAGCCAACTGTTGATGAACTTGATGCACCGTTTTCCGATTATTGTTATTTTAGGAGCCGCTTTGCTCGGTTACACGGCCGGTGAAATGGCATTAGGCGACAAAGCGGTCGGGCACTATATTGAAACGGTATTTCCAATCGGGCATTATGTCATACCGATTGCCTTAGCGATCCTTGTTGTCGTTATCGGAAAGTTCAGCGGCAAAAAAGAAAAGAACAAAGAAAAAGAGAAGACAACGGCATAAAATAAAAACCCGGTGTTTGCCGGGTTTTACTAATTTATTCGAATCCCTCACCTCTTATAAAGCCCGCCAGTGTACATCGCTGTTAGGTGATGGGCAATGTCTTTGACGGAATATCCGTGCTCATTTCGAACGATATCCCATAAGTACATTTCATTGGCATAAAACCAACCACGGGCCGCTAAATGGCTGTCAACATCAGTACGGGCCAACCCGATTTTTTGAGAATAGGTAATGTCCTGCGCAATGCGCTCGATAAACCGTTCGCGAATGGTTTGCCACCTCAGTCTGACATCATCCGATGCTCTAATCGCTTCTTCAATGACCTGCATCATCCGCCGTTCTTCATTTGCCATTTCTAAAAAACGCCCTACTTGATGTTCGATCAATTGATAGGCTTCCTCGCCTGTTTGAGGCTCGAAAGACAGTTCGGCAATTCCATAAAACTTGTTCATGACATCTTCCATTAATTCAATGAAAATATCGTCTTTATTTTTAAAATGAACATATGCCGTGCCATAACCGGTATTGGCTTTTTTAATGATCTGGGAAATCGTTGTTTTTTGAAATCCTTCCGCCAGAAATATGTCGCGGCCGGCTTCTAACAAATTCTCTCTCGTTTGCATCGAACGCAACTTGCGTGTTGAAAGCTCTTTCTCCATTGAAATTCCTCCGCCCTTATTTTTATTTATTGTAAAAAAATGATGATCCATAGTCAATGATATGATGTCATTGACATGATGTCAGTTTCCGTAGTATAGTGAATTTAGACCTTACTGAAAATTCGAACGGAGGGACTGCAATGGATGTGAAAACGTTTGATTCGTCTTATGAACATGCGCTTCAATTAGACCTACAGGACGAGTTAGCTTCATTCCGAAATGAGTTTTATGTAAAAGAAGGAACGATTTATCTTGATGGGAATTCACTCGGTTTAATGTCAAAACGGGCGGAAGCTTCTCTGCTTAAGCTACTTGATTCTTGGAAGCAGTTCGGCATTGATGGATGGACGGAAGGAGAACATCCATGGTTCTACTTGTCGGAACAATTAGGGAGTTTAATGGCTCCACTCATCGGTGCTCTGCCTGAAGAAGTGATTGTAACCGGTTCCACGACAGTCAACCTCCATCAATTGGTGGCGACGTTTTATGAGCCAGTCGGGAAGCGGACGAAAATTTTAGCAGATGAATTGACGTTTCCAACCGATATTTATGCCTTACAGAGCCAGATTCAACTAAAAGGCCTGAACCCGGATGAGCAGTTAGTTCAGGTGAAAAGCCGCGATGGACGGACGATTGACGAGGATGACGTAATCAATGCAATGACGGATGATATTGCCCTTATCGTCCTGCCGAGTGTCTTATACCGGAGCGGACAAATTTTAAATATGAAGCGCCTGACGGAAGAAGCCCATAAGCGCGGCATTCTTATTGGATTTGATTTATGCCATTCAATCGGCGCGATCCCGCACGACTTTAAGGAATGGGACGTTGACTTTGCGTTCTGGTGCAATTACAAATATTTAAGCGCCGGCCCGGGCAGCGTAGCCGGCCTTTATGTAAACCGGAAGCATTTTAACCGCACGCCGGGGCTTGCCGGCTGGTTCAGCTCCCGGAAAGATAAACAATTCGACATGGAGCACGTACTGACTTCTGCCGAAGATGCGGGGGCTTACCAGATGGGCACACCGCATATTTTAAGCGTAGCGCCGCTAATCGGTTCGCTTGAAATATTTCAAGAAGCAGGAATCGAGCGCTTAAGAAAAAAATCGCTCCAAATTACACGCTACATGATCGATTTAATCTTGAGTGAACTCGATGGCATGGGCTTTACGATCGGGAATCCGCTTGACGACGAACGGCGGGGCGGGCATATTTATTTAGAACATGCCGAGGCTGCGCGAATTTGTAAAGCGTTAAAAGAAAATGGGGTAATTCCTGATTTCCGCGCGCCAAATGGCATTCGCCTTGCGCCTGTCGCCCTTTACAATACGTATGCGGATGTATGGCATACCGTACAAATATTGAAGAAAATTATGATGGAAGAGCAATATAAAAAGTTTGAAAATAAAAGAGGGGTAGTCGCTTAACGATCCTTAAAATAGGCGCCTGCCGCAAGTTACAGGTGGGAACAAGCACATTAAACAAACGTTTGATGAATAGAAAGGAAGTGCATCGATGACGGAAAAAAACGTGCACCATAAGGAAAATTTAGTTGCGGAGAAAGGAATCCATACCGATTTTATTAATCGAATGACATATGGGGAGTACTTGCAGTTAGACAGCCTGCTTGACAGCCAAAAAAGACTGTCCGGGCACCATGATGAAATGTTATTCATCATCATCCATCAAGTGAGCGAATTGTGGATGAAATTAATCTTGCATGAGGTCGGGGCGGCGATCGCTTCCATTCAAAAAGATGAACTTCAGCCGGCGTTTAAAATGCTTGCGCGCGTATCGAAAATTCAGTCGCAAATTATTGAAGCATGGGATGTTCTGGCAACGATGACCCCTTCTGAATATATGGAGTTCCGCGAAAAGTTAGGCCAGGCTTCAGGATTCCAATCGTATCAATACCGGATGATTGAGTTCGCGCTTGGCTATAAGACGCGCCACGTCCTTGAAATTTACAAAAAGGATCCGGTGTTGCATGAACGTCTAACGGAGGCGCTTCAAGCTCCTAGCCTTTATGATGTGTCCATCCAGGCATTGGCGAAAGCAGGTTTTCCAATTAACCCGGATGTCTTAAACCGGGACGTGACGGAACCTTATGAAGGAGACCCTTCAGTTGAAGCGGCATGGCTTGCTGTTTACCGCGATGTTGATACGTACTGGGATTTGTATCAATTAGCAGAGAAGCTTGTCGATCTGGAAGACTGGCTGCAGCAATGGCGTTTCCGTCATATGAAAACGGTCGAACGAATTATCGGATTTAAAATGGGAACCGGAGGATCATCCGGTGTGAAATATTTGAAAAAGGTCCTCGACCACCGCTTCTTCCCTGAACTATGGGATTTACGGACAAAACTATAATGAAACGAAAAAGCTGACAAAAGTTAAACGCTTTTGTCAGTTTTTTTACACTGAATAACGGGATTCAGCAATTCGCGATACTGACAAACCATGATTTATCCAAATGTATTACATTATTTTGTCCTTGGAAAATAGTAAGTGCTCTAATTTGGACAGTAACTTATGATATTCGGATAATAAGTACTCCTTTTTGGATAATAACCCTTACGTTTCGGACAATAAATGCAAATAATACTAATTTTATTTGTCCGATAAAAGCAATTTATTGTCCGTTTGAACTCACTTATTGTCGGAAATCTTTGCTTTATTGTCTGAAGCCCTAATATGTTTCCGAAAGTAATGCGAAAAATTAAAGAAAACTTAACTTCGAACAAAGATATGAAGCATTTTGTTCTTCTATAATTCCAGAGGGATCTTATGTATGAAAGAAAAATAAAAAAGCGCCACAACGGCGCTTTTTTACTTTTTAAACCGATAAGGAACGGTTGCGATGACGATGTCTTTCGTGCGGACCAAATAGGCACGGATTAACAGTCCTGATTGATTGTGGAGGAAGCTTTGCCACCACCGTTTGGTATAAAATTGCGGCATGACAACGGTAATCGCGGTTTTTACTCCTGTTTGTTCGGTTTTATATTGGACCGTATCAATAAACTTGCTTAAAGGAGTAAGGATGCTTCGGTAAAGGGAATGCAAGGTTACAAGCCGCACTCCTGTATCCCATTGTTCCCATTCTTTCTCCATTTTTTCGATCGCTTCAGGACTTTGCCCGACATAAACGGCAATGACATTATCCGATAATGATTTCGCATAGTTTAATGATTGTGCGACGACTTTTGTAATGCCAGCGACTGGTACGATCACTACATTTTCATTAATCGGTGTATCTTTTAGCTTTTTCGATAAATCGACCCTTAATTGATCGCCAACCGCTATATAATGTTCGTGAATTTTGTGGAAGATGAAAACGACAAGCGGAATAAAAATAAGGGCGATCCACACTTTGCTAAACTTTGTAACAAAAAAGATGATTAATATTAAATAACAAATTAAGGCTCCGGAAAGATTCGCCGCTAATTTGACCATCCAGCCAGACGGTTTTTCACGGATCCATTTCAGAATCATCCCGGTTTGAGACAACGAGAACGGAATAAACACCCCAACGGCATATAAAGGAATAAGATTTTCGGTGTTTCCTTTAAAAATGAGAATAAGAATTATGGATGCTACACCTAATGTAATAATTCCGTTCGAATAACCTAAGCGATCGCCTCTTACCGTAAACGGCCTTGGCATAAATTTATCTTTCGCGAGATTAAACGAAAGCAATGGAAATGCTGAAAAGCCGGTGTTAGCGGCCAGCACTAAAATCAGGGCAGTCGTTGCCTGGATGAAATAATAGAAAATATTTCGTCCAAAGATCGAGGCGCCAAGCTGAGACATGACTGTTTCTTTTGCGGAAGGCGCAATGCCATACCAATAGGCTAAAAAGACAATTCCGGAAAATAGAAACGCTAAAATGCAACCCATCATGACTAGCGTTGCCGCCGCATTTTTCGGAGCGGGGTCTTTAAAGTTTGGAATGGCGTTCGAAACCGCCTCTACCCCGGTTAATGCCGAACAGCCTGAACTAAAAGCCTTTAATAAAAGGAATAAACCGACACCCGCAACCGGCGTTCCTACCGCAGTGTGCGCATGAGCCGGGGCATGTCCGGTTGCTACTTGATAAATGCCGGCAATAATTAAAATTGCAAGTGCAATCACAAACAAGTAAACGGGATAAGCCAGGACGGTTGCTGATTCGGTCAATCCTCTTAAATTAAGAAGGGTAATGATAATGACGATGCAAACCGCAATAATCACACTGTATGGATGAAGTGTTGGAAAAGCCGACGTAATCGCATCCGTACCGGCTGAAACGCTAACTGCAACCGTTAATATATAATCGACTAATAGTGATCCTCCGGCGATGAGGCCAAAGTTCATCCCTAAATTTTCTTTAGCGACCATATACGCGCCGCCGCCATGAGGGTAAGAGTAAATAATTTGGCGATACGATAAAATGAGCGCGGCTAATAAAATAAGAACACCAATGGCAATCGGTAACGAATACCAAAATGCGATAGCACTGACGGTAGCCAGAACAATCAAAATTTGTTCAGGACCGTAGGCCACTGAAGATAAGGCATCCGAAGAAAGAATGGCGAGCGCCTTTAATTTATTCAGTTTTTGATCGTGCAATTCATTGGACTTTAATGGTTTACCGATTAAAAGCCGTTTTATTTTACTATACATAATCAAACTCCTGGATCATGATTAAATTTGAATAAATCATTTATACACCATTTTAGTTTCTCCTACAATAGAAGATGTATGAAAAAACCTTCTTTCATTGAAATAATTTTTCGTAACCGAACCTTCGTTTTAGGAGGATAACTGCCAATTTATTTTGCCTGTGCTATGCAAAAATAAGAGATTGAGTGCAAATTTATTTTGCATGCAATTCCTTAAATCTATTTCTACCGGGTTATTTTTGATTTTGGCATTAAACTTGCATTAGTTTTATTGGTGAAAAAACAATTTGGAGGTATACACTTATGACAGTTCCATATACGCACGAACCATTTACGGATTTTAGTATTTCGGAAAATAAATCAGCCTTTGAAGAAGCGTTAAAGCTTGTTAACTCGCAATTAGGACAGGACTTTCCGCTCGTGATCGGTTCAGAGCGCATCACGACCGACGAAAAGATCGTTTCCATCAACCCGGCCAATAAAGAAGAAGTCATTGGCAC
>NZ_AUMP01000006.1:0-38586 GCF_000430745.1 Fictibacillus gelatini DSM 15865
TTTCTTTTCGATACCCGTAATCGCCTTTTTCCCGAGTTTGGTGACGCCTTTTTTTATAAGTCCTCCGGGGACGGCATACTCTGCGATTTCTAATGGAGTGCCTTCAAATGGGGAATCTAATTCTCGGACCCCTCCTGCCCGGTTTTTTGGTACCTTATCGACAATTTGATATTGTTTATTAAAATTCTTGTCTTTATATTCCCTTACAATCATTCCATTGGCGAGGATATGGTAATCACCGTCATATTCCGCATATTCGTCAATGACATGAACCGTTTTGATTTTTTGTTCCTGTAGCGTTTCAAATTCTTCTTTCGTTACGTTTTTATTTTGTAACTGTGCGATGTACGAAGACGCGATTAATTGTTCGTCCGCATCCGGGCGTCTATACTTGTTTTCATAAGGATTTGTCTTCTGGGCAAGGTCGCCTATCAAGTCATTATAGGTTTCATACGATGTGATTTGTTTTACCGAGTAATTTGAAATAGTCACTTCGCCGCTTTTGATTGCCGAGCTGATCTGGTTGATATAGTTTGCCATCAAGGCGAGGTCTTGTTCTACCGTTTCCAGCGCGGCGGTTTGCGCTTTATCAAAGGCGTGAAGCTGTTCGATCGTCGTTTTCGCATGTCGTTTCGCTCGCCAGATGTTTTCCACCACTTCTGTTTCATCAAGGAAAGGAAGATCAACAATATCCCGGACTTCTTTCATCGCCTTGTTCGCTTCATCGACGATCCCGATGGTTGTTGTCTCTATTTTATGAAGTCCCGCTCTTACATCATGATCCAAAAAACTTTCGCTAATAAAGCCGTTTGGATCAGGCTCAAAATTTTTCAGCTGATTTTTGATCGATGTTAAAATGGCTTCATAATCTTTAATGAACGATTCAAAATAAAGCAAAAACGAAAGGTGGCATTCCTGATAGAACAAACGGATCGCCTGCCCTGCTTTTCCTTTAAGGGCGTTTTCGAGAGAAATAATGCCTTTTACCGCATTCTTTATCTGTTGAATCTGTCTGCTTAACGACTCCAAATATTTCTCGGTGTCACTGATCGATTGGTTCAACGCCCGGGCATCCAATACCTTCATGAAGTCACTCCTTCTTTGGCCGGTGTCTACAAATTGATTATCCGGCTATCTCATTAATCCTTTTTCCTATTATAGGAAAATGCATTTTAATAGTGAATAGATTGAAAGAAAAACAGGTCTATATACCTATTTATTCAAGCGGAAGTTGATAATATGCACAACCTATATTTTTGGAAGTAATTTTACATTCCTTGTAGTATAATTGGTCATATGGTAACAGTTTTTTATTTGATCAAAATGAGGTGCATCAATGATTACAGGTGAATTGAAGAACAAAGTAGATAAAGTGTGGGAAACATTCTGGACGGGCGGTATTACAAACCCGCTTACCGTTATTGAACAATTTACCTATCTTCTTTATATAAAAACGCTTGATGAAAATGAAAAGAAAAAAGAAGCCGATGCGGAACTTTTAGGCTTGCCTTTTGATGGGATTTTTCCGAAGGATCAACCCGAGTTACGCTGGTCCATTTTTTCGAATATGGGCCCGGATGAAATGTATAAAGTCGTGTCGGAACAAGTTTTTCCCTTTATTAAAGGGTTAGGCGGGAAACAGTCGACCTATGCCAAATTTATGAAGGATGCGATCTTTGTCATTCCGACGCCTTCATTACTTGCTAGAGTCGTCGCCGGCATTAACGGGCTATTCGCGGCAAGTCATTCGGATGGGAAAAAAGATACGCTTGGCGACCTTTATGAATATTTATTATCGAAGCTTTCCACCGCCGGAACGAACGGTCAGTTTCGAACCCCCCGCCACATTATCGATATGATGGTTCGGTTAATGAAGCCAACGCCAGAGGATATCATTGTTGACCCGGCTGCAGGATCGGCAGGTTTTCTTGTCGCTTCAGGTGAATATTTAAAAGAATCGCATCACGATATGTTTTTCATCCAGGGCTTGAAGGAGCATTTCAACCAGAACATGTTCCACGGATTTGAAATGGACGGAACGATGCTTAGAATTGGCGCGATGAACATGATGCTTCACGGTGTCGATAATCCGAATATCACTTATCGTGACAGCCTGTCCGAACAAAATAAAGATACTGAACAATACACACTTGTTCTCGCTAATCCGCCGTTTAAAGGATCTTTGGATTACGAATCCGTGTCTGATGATTTATTAAAAGTGACGAAAACAAAGAAAACGGAACTACTATTCTTAGCACTTTTCCTTCGGTTACTCAAAAAAGGCGGACGCTGCGCTTCCATCGTTCCGGACGGTGTTTTATTCGGTAGCTCCAATGCACATAAGTCGATTCGAAAAGAAATTGTGGACAATCATAAACTCGAAGCGATCATATCCATGCCATCGGGCGTATTTAAACCATATGCCGGAGTTTCAACGGCCATCATGATCTTTACAAAAACAGGCGCAGGCGGCACAGACAACGTCTGGTTCTACGACATGAAAGCAGACGGCTACTCATTGGACGACAAACGAAACCCGATTGAAGCCAACGACATCCCCGATATTTTAACGAGATTTAACAATCTTGAAGCCGAAAAAGAACGAAAGCGGACCGAACAATCCTTCTTCGTACCGGTCGAGGAAATTCGCGAAAATGGATATGACCTGTCGATTAATAAGTATAAAGAGATTGAGTATGAGGAAGTGGAGTATGAGAAGCCGGAGGTAATTTTAAATCAAATTAATTTATTAGAAAACGATATTGTTAATGGGATAAACCTGCTTAAAGAATTATTAAAGGAAAAAGTGAAATGAAAACAATGTATGAAACAAGATTTTTAAAAGGGTATATTGAACAAATTCGAGGAGTATCTTATAAAAAAAATCAAGTATCAGAAGTTCCAAAGAAAGGTTATATACCATTAATTAGAGCTACAAACATTCAAAACGGTGAATTAGTTTACGAGGACTTAATTTATGTAGAAGAGTCAATTGTAAAAGAAGAACAAAAAATACAATTAAATGATATTATTATTGCCGCTTCTAGTGGTAGTAAACATATCGTTGGAAAAGCGGCTCAGGCAAAAGAGAGTAAACTATGTACTTTTGGTGCATTTTGCAAATTGATTCGCCCTAAAATAAACGAGATAGATCCCTTATTTTTAAATTATTTTTTTAAAACTAACTACTATTCTCGTACTATTTCTGAATCCGTTAATGGGGCTAATATTAACAATATAAGAAATGAACATATAGATAATTTAGTGATACCAATACCTTCAATAAACAATCAGAGAAGAATTGGAAAGACATTGAAATTGGCCGAATCCCTTATAAATAAACGCAAAGCCCAAATCGCAGCGTTATCTTCCCTCGCGCAAAGTGTGTTTTTGGAGATGTTTGGTGAACCCTCTTCAAATAAACATAATTTTGAAAAAATAAAACTTTCAGATGCTATAATTTCATTAGAAGCAGGTTTAAGTACTGGAGGAGAAAATAAAATAAAGAAGAATAACGAGTTAGGTGTGTTAACTACCAGTGCAGTAACATATGGTATCTTTAATCCAAATGCATATAAAGTTCTAAATAAAAAAATTGATAAAGAAAAGAAACTTATTCACCCAACTAAATATTCAATTTTAGTTAGTAGAATGAATACTAAGGATCTTGTAGGTGCTTCTTGTATAGTAGAAGAAGACTATTATGACCTGTTTATTCCAGATAGATTATGGAAAATAATCTTGAACTTGAATATTGTTAATCCATATTATTTTATCAATGCAATTCAACAAAAATACTTTAGAGCTAAATTATCTAAAGAAGCCACAGGCACAAGTGGATCTATGCTAAATATTTCTCAACAAAAATTCAAAAATATGGAAATTTTATTGCCATCTATTGATCAACAAAACAAATTTTCGGATATTCTTAATAAGATTTCTAAGAGCAAATTAAAAATTCAAAGAAGTCTTTTACAATTAGAAACCAACTTCAACTCCCTATTACACCGCGCCTTCAAAGGCGAGTTATTCAACGATTAACCTTGTTTCACAAATTTATGCTTTCATCAGGGGGGATCGATTTGTTCAGCAACTTTCAATTTCTACAGGAGAAAGCTCAATTTGATAGTTTTGCGAACGCTTGTCTGGAGGCGGAGAGGAGCCTTCAGGTAAGCCCCGCTACGTGTGCGATTTTGACGCGGAGGGCGCTTGAGCTTGCGGTGAAATGGCTGTATGCGTCAGACAGCGAATTGAAGGTGCCATATCAGGACAATTTATCAAGCTTGATTCACGAACGGACGTTTTTGTCGATTATTGATGAAGACTTGTTTCCTTTATTGAAATACATTATTAAGCTGGGAAATGTCGCCGTTCATACCAATTCAGTCATCACAAGAGACGAAGCGGTGCTCGCGTTACATAACCTTCACCAATTCATCGACTGGCTTGACTATTGTTACTCCGAAAATTATTCCGAATCCGAATTCAAGGAAGAAGTTCTTCTGACCGGAGAAGAACCTCGAAAACGGCCGGAAGAATATAAAGAACTTTATGAAAAATTGAGCTCAAAAGATCGTAAATTAGAAGATTTAATGCGGGAAAATGAACAGCTCCGCAAACAATTAACGGAAAAACGGAAAGAAAATACGCAAGAATATGACTTCCAGGTTGACGAGCTTTCCGAATTCAATACGCGGAAAATTTATATTGATATCGAATTGAAATTGGCAGGTTGGGAATTTGGCAGAGACGTTCTTGAAGAATATGAAGTGACTGGCATGCCGAATCATCAGGCAATAGGTTTTGTCGATTATGTGCTGCTCGGGGATAACGGCAAGCCGGTCGCCGTCGTAGAGGCGAAGAAAACATCCTATGACGCCAATAAAGGAAAACACCAGGCCAAACTATATGCCGATTGTATTGAACAAATGCACGGACAGCGGCCGATCATTTTCTATACGAACGGATTTGATATTCGTCTCTGGGACGACCTCAACTACCCGGAACGAAAAGTATCGGGCTTTTATACAAAAGCGGACCTCGAGCGTCTCATTGACCGCCGGATGATCAAACGGCCGCTCGTTGATATTGAAATTAATGATGATATTTCGAATCGGTACTATCAAAAAGAAGCCATTTTATCAGTGTGTGAAGCTCTTCAAGGGAAGCAACGAAAAGCGCTGCTCGTCATGGCGACAGGAAGCGGGAAAACGAGGACAGCCATATCTCTCGTTGATGTGCTTGTACGCCACAATTGGGTGAAAAATGTATTGTTTCTAGCAGATCGAAAGGCGCTCGTTCTTCAGGCAAAGAAAAATTTCAATAACCTTCTTCCGAGCATGACGTTGTGCAATTTACTCGATAATAAAGATAACCCGGAACTAGCGCGCATGGTCTTCTCCACTTATCCGACAATGATGAACGCCATTGATGACGCCAAGCGGAAAGACGGTAATAAACTATTTACCGTCGGGCATTTTGATTTAATTATTGTCGACGAAAGCCATCGGAGTATTTATAAGAAATACCGGGCCATTTTTGACTATTTTGATGGAATCTTACTAGGATTAACGGCAACGCCAAAAGATGACATCGATAAAAATACGTATGATGTCTTTGGTCTAGAAACCGGCGCTCCAACTTACGCATATGAGCTGGAACAAGCCGTTAAAGATAAATTTTTGGTTGATTATCGGACGATTGAATCGACTTCCAAAATTTTAGATGATGGACTTCGTTACGATGAATTGTCCGATGAAGAAAAAGAGCATTATGAAGATACATTTGATGAAGAAGAAGGCGAAATCATCAGCAATTCGGCCGTCAACCAATGGCTCTTCAACGACAGCACGATAGACCATGTGTTAAATGACCTGATGGAAAAAGGAATCAAGGTCGAAGGCGGCGATAAGTTAGGAAAAACGATTATTTTTGCTAACAATTCAAAGCATGCAAAGCGAATTGTCGAGCGGTTTAATCATATGTATCCGCAATATAACGGGAAATTCGCAAGCCAAATTGACTATAACGTTGATTATGTCCAAAATCTTATCGATGATTTTTCAACAAAGACGAAATATCCGCAAATTGCCGTATCGGTCGATATGTTAGATACAGGTGTCGACATCCCTGAAGTCGTGAACCTTGTATTTTTCAAAAAAGTCCGTTCGAAGTCAAAGTTCTGGCAAATGATCGGACGCGGCACCCGTCTTTGTCCGAATCTTTTCGGAATTGGCGAAGATAAAACGCATTTTATTATCTTTGATTACTTACGAAACTTCGAGTTTTTCCGCCAGAATGAGAAAGGAATTGAAGGAAGAGTCTCCATTGGGTTAACCGAACGAATTTTTAATTTAAAAGTGGATATCATTAAAGAACTTCAAGCGATTCATTTTCAAGAAGAACCGTATATTCGCCATCGGAATGAATTAATTGATAGTGTGTATGAAGAGATAAACCAGCTTAATGATGAAAACTTCCAGGTAAGAATGCATTTACAATATGTCCATAAATATAAAAACCGGGCGAACTGGCAGGCGCTTACCGTTACAAATGTCAGTGAAATTCAAGAACATATTTCCCCATTAATCATTTCAATTGCCGATGATGAACTTGCCAAACGTTTTGACAGTCTCATGTATACAATTGAACTGGCTAAACTGACGGCAAAAAATGCAACAAGACCCATCAACAGTGTCGTCCGGACTGCGGAAGAGTTATGTAAGCTAAGTACGATACCGGCGGTTGACGCCCATCGGGAAATCTTGTTAAAGGTGCAATCCGAAACATTCTGGGAAGAGGCAGACCTTTTTGAGCTTGAAGAAGTGCGCCAGGCCATTCGCGATCTTGTGAAGTTCTTAGAAAAGGAAAGCCAAAAGGATTACTATACGAACTTTAAAGATAATTTTACAATTATTAGTGAAGATGGCACTCCTTTTTATGCTTCAAATGATCTGCATAATTACCGGAAAAAAGTGAATCAATACCTAAAAGAACACCAGGATCAACTCGCGATTTATAAGCTTCGCCACAATAAGCCGTTAACGAAGCAGGATGTTGAAACACTTGAGAGAATCTTGTGGAACGAGTTAGGGACGGAAGAAGAGTATAAAAAAGAATTCGGTGACACGCCGGTCACAAAGCTGGTCAGACAAATTGTAGGATTGGATATTCATGCGGCCAACGAAGCATTTTCGGAGTTTCTTAACGAAGAAAAACTGAACGTTCACCAGCTTCGTTTCGTTAAGCTCATCATTGATTATGTGGTCAAAAACGGAACGCTTGAAAAAAAAGTATTGCAAGAAGACCCGTTCCGTTCGCTTGGTAGTGTAACGGATCTATTTCGAGACAACATCGACCACGCCCGCGGGATCATCCGGGTCATCGACATGATTAACCGGAATTCGGAGGAAGTGGAAGGAGCTTAAAATATAAGGGAGAATTCATTCCTGAGTTCTCCCTTACTATCAATGCCGGAAACTATAAGAGGCGGGAAATTATGTTGAAAAGAAAATTTGTAGTGGCTGTCATGATTTTCGTACTTTCAAGTGTAGTGATTTCTTTCCTTTGTCCTTTGGAAACTTTTTTAGGGGAAAAGAGCTCTTTTCTTTCTAATCTATTAATGGTTTCCATTTATACAGGGGCAGGAGTCTTTTTGTACGGTTTTCCCGTATCCATCGCCATAGAATGGATGACAAAAAGCTGGGGTGACGCAAGATTTTTCTTTGCATTTTCTTTCCATCTGATTTTTGGGGTTTTGCCTGTTTTTATCCTGTGGTCCTTCACTCTATTTTCTATCATCATTTCCGTATGTTATTTTCTCTTAGACGAATTTTTCAAACATAAAACAGGACTCGCAAAATTAACTTAGGGGTTACCACTATCTTCATTTAAAAAGGCCAGTTTCCTTAAGTATGGAAAATGACCTTTCGAATCATTCAAAGTTAGTCGGCTTCTGGCCAATCCCAGCCTAGCTGCAGGAAGAGTCCGAGACGGTCGCTGACTGCGCGAATCTCACTAATTTTATCGTTCTTTATTGTAAAAATGAAGATGGCCTCGTTTTCAAAACTACGGTTGGTCGGCAGCGGCATGCGCGGGTGGGGTCCAGTATGGGAGCCGCTTTGTGTAATTCGTGCAACCACGGAGGAGTTTTCGGCAATCAGTTCCTCAATTTGAAACTGCAACGGATGGAAGGCCGCCAGCTGCTGCCGGATGCCATCGAAAGCCGCACCTGGCTTGTCTTCCTCACCGTGAATGATTTTATTATGATCAACGACGTCTCGAGACATAAACTCTATTAGTTTCTCTAGTTGGCGCTCATTAATAACCTTAAAGAAATTCTCCACCACTTTTTTATTGCTTGAAAGCTTCGACTCTTCCATTTTTCAACCACCTTTACGCGGTTTAATATTTAAGGGAGAATTCCGTTCTGAACTCTCCCTTTAAAACTATCTCTCAACCAACTCAAGCTTTTCTCCATCCGGCCCTTCAAAGAAGGCGATTTTTACCGTACCGTTTAAAATGCTTCGCGGCGATTCGTCAACCAATTTCACTCTGAAACTTGCCAACCTCTCTAGCTCGGCTTCGATATTGTCTACGGAAAAAGCAAGATGATTCACTCTGCCTTCTTGTTCGCCAACTCCTCTTCCGCCAATTAACTCCACTTCAACAGCGTCTTCCCCTGGAAACGCCAAAAAGGCAAGTTCCACCTCATCATTTAAAGCCTCTCTCAGGCGTAGCTTAAGACCTAACACGTTTTGATAGAAATCAAGCGACCGGTCCATGTCACTTACCATAATGCCGGTATGTTCCAACTTTTTAATCATATTCATTCACACTCCGTCCTATACATTCAAATCAAGCAGGGCATGGTTCTCAAGAAGTAGCTACTATCTTGTTGTTTCTTTATTTTAACCTCATAGATAAGTAAACTTCCAATAATAAAACCATTATTTCTGTGGCTGTCAGTATTCAATAATATTAAAATTTAGCTATGATTGGCTGCGGAATAGTACTGACGGCAACGTTCTTTTCTTTTCAAATGTGCCGTCAATATCGAGCCGGATGCCCCCATTAGTGAAACCACGAGCCACGGAAACCCGGCCCAGCCATCTAACCCGAATAGGATCAGGCCGAAAAAACTGCCGGCGGATGCTCCAATGCCAAATGACATTTTCGATAGCCCGAAATATGCTCCCGATGGCTTCCCCCTGCTGTAAATGGACACCTTACTATCGGAAGCGGGAAGAACTAATGTTTCTCCGACGGTAAATACAATGACAAAACAACAGCCACCATTTGCCCGGAATGATCCAACTGAACAAAAGGCCGATTGCCATTATAATCATCCCCTTTATGATGAGCGCGGTTAATTCATACGCCTCGAACAAGCGCCTGACGAGGAACATGATGAGCAATCCGGATATAAAATAAACACCCAAAATTAGGCGTTTATTTGTCATGCTCATTTTTTGGTTTTCGTCCAGACCTTTTATCAGTTATTTTAGCACTCTCGGATCTTAACTTATACTTTCAGACCGGAAATTCAACCAATATTAGCTTTCCTGCGGGCCTTGATTCTTTGCCGCCATCTCTAAAATTTCCATCCCCTTCTTCACCGTCAGCGTTTGTAGAATGTAGTTTTTAACAAACTCTCTGGCATCGGGGTCACCGCCAGCCACGACCTCTTTTGCCGCAGCCTCCGCATCATATGTTGTCCGTCGGAACTCGTAGCCTCCGGGGTATAGCAAAAGCCAGTAAGCGCCTGGGAGATCGGCGAAAGGCATTCCCACACTGCCGGCATTAAGAATGTGCACTCCCCCCACTTGCAACTTGAATTGAAGATGAGTGTGCCCGCAGACAACAAGCTGTTGATCCACATGATTGAAGATGGCGGCAAGCCGTTCCTTTGATGTCAATGGGGTAAAAATCTCCATGTCGCTTGTTGGCGTGGCATGGCAGAATAAGATCTCTCCCCACCCTTCCGTATGAACGATCGCTTGTTCCGGCAATCTGGCAAGGAAATCCCGCTCGAACCGCATTAACTGATCAGCGACCCAGCGCTGCTTATTGAGCCCTTTTTCTGATAAATAAGGTATGGACTTTCCGTCAAAGGCCATGACCGCCTCCCGGTCGCCATTGCCGCGAATGAAGCGGGCTCTGTTCCCCAGTACAGAAAGCCGTTTCAATGTTTTCGATGGCATGGGGCCCGAGACGATATCGCCCCCGATGATGATCATGTCTGGCTGCACTTCTTCGAGCTCCTCCAGCACTGCGTTCAATGCCGGCAAATTCCCATGAATATCGTAAAGCGCTGCAATTTTCATCTTCAAAACCCCCACAGAATTTGATTGCCCCTGCTACTGAAAATCCAAACTATTTTTAACATACGCGTGAAGGGCTTAGCCCAACGGTAAGAGCTTATTTGCCTCGCATGTAATATAGATGTTATGTACCGTCTTTTCGTTTTTCTTCTTTTATACTCGTCAAAAGAATCCGTCCCGAGTAGCCAGCCTTCCACCCGGGCTGTGATTCCCTCTTTTAATATATAGCCTTCCAGCAAAGAGAACGAAACGGATGCCGTTTAAACCCTTCTATTTCAGCAGTCCGCCCGGCACCCCCTGCGGCTTCACGCAATCGGTCGATCTGAAAGTCTTTGCTTTCCTAAGACCGACCAATAAAACATTCAGTTCATCCCCCCCTGCCGAAAAGCCACGTTACCGCCACTCTTTTGGTCATATGAGGGCGCACGTTCATTTCCTCAAGCGGCTCGCTTTCTTCAAAAATCGGATAAATGGCTACATCCAATTGGCGGAATTGCTTTTACAGCAGTAAACTTCACTCCGGCCATTCCCCTAACCTTGCAAAATTTGCTTAACCTTTTTCACTCTCTCTGCATCTACGGGCTCCAATGCATGTTGCTTAAAACGGACGCCTGTACCGAAATGAACCTCTTTCACACGGGTCGTTTCGATGAATCTTTTTAAAGCCGGAATCGTCAATCCGCTCCCCGCCATAATCGACAGATGCGTTTGTTCCGTCTTTTGCACGAGCTTGATCATTTGCTCTTGTGCATCAAGAACGCTTTTTTTGCCTCCCGATGTTAAAATTCGTTTAATTTGCTTAAAGCGAAGCAGTTCTTCCAGCGCCTTTTCCTGATCAGCTGCTTCATCAAACGCCCGGTGGAAAGTGACATCCAACCCTTCAGCTGCATCGAGCAGCCGTTTAAGCGTTTCAACATCAATTTGCCGTTCCTCTGTCAAACAACCGATAACGACCCCGGCCGCGCCGATTTGCTTGACGATTTGAATGTCTTTCACCATCGTTCGAATATCATCCTCGTTGTACATAAAGGACTGGCTATGAGGGCGGACCATGACGTTCACCGGGATGGCGACAGCCTGGACGGCTTCTTCAATCAGTCCATAGCTCGGCGTCAATCCGCCTTCCAATATCCCGGTAATCAACTCAATCCGGTCCGCACCGCCTTTTTCTGCTATTTTCGCATCGCCCGCCGTTGTCGCAATTACTTCCAATACCATGTTTCATCACCTTTTATCTGTTCAATTTCAATTCGAAATCAAGCGTTTTTGTAATGTGAAAATCGCTTTTTTCGAACCGACCACTTTTTTATTATCGTTGATAATGTCAATTCCCGCTAATCTCCGTAATTGCGTAATATTTTGTTGCCTTATATGTTTGCGCCTTTTCCTTTGCGCGTTCCTCATTCAAATCACAAATCGCATCAATTTCCGCCCGTTCGTTTTTTTCATACGATTGCAAGTACATGTCCGATATCGAACCCGCTCCGACTACGCCAATTTTTAATTTCGCCATTCTCCTTCCTCCTTTCATTTTACACTTCTTCTAAAAATCGGCGGGCATTGTCCATGCCGATTCGCGAACCTTTTTTGCAATCTTCCATTCCTTCAAATTCAATTGAAACATAGCCGTCATAACCTGACTCCTTAATGATTTTCAGGATTTTGCGGATCGGAATGTCGCCATGTCCGACGATGGCTCCCCTTAAATAATTGCCAGCTGTCGTTTGAAACCAGCCTTCACCCGGATTTTCATGTGAAGGGCGAAGATAGAAATCTTTCAAGTGGATCATTGAAGCAAAAGGTAGATTTTTCTTGACGGCAGATACCGGATCTTCATCTACGCACATGAAATTTCCGATGTCCATTGTCGTCTTAAAGTTCGGACGGTCAACCAGCTGAATTAGACGCTGTACCCGGTCGCTCGCCTGTATGAAAAATCCGTGGTTTTCAACACTTGTCGTAATGCCAAATTGCGCGGCATAATCCGCAATTTCCCGGCACGCCGAAACGAGGCGCGGCAAATCTTCCTCAAACTGTTTGATCGATGTTTCATTTATTTGGCGCCAGGCGACGTCATGGCGCATGAGCTTGACACCGAGTCGGTTCGCAATTTCCACTTCCTTCTTCACCCGCTCGATTTCAGCCTCGTACGACTTGTCATCATCTGAAATGAAATTCGCCCCGATGGCATAGTTGGATATGTCGATTCCGGCTTCTTCCGCCTTTTGAACGATCGTCTCTACTAAACGAGGGTTTTCGTCAAAATTAAATCCGAGCGGGACGATTTCAATGTGCTCGCCGCCATGATCACGAGTCCACTGGATCGCTTCAACAATGGTCATTTCCCCCGACTTCAACGCAGAAAATAGGCTGTATGAACTTAACCCGATTTTCATAAATTCCTCCAAAAGATTAAGTATATGATTTCCCTAACGAAACCCGCTTCAATTCAACAGATTGCTTCCGTTCATTCGATTCATAGGCTGCCTTTACCACTTCAAGTGTGCGCAATCCATCCTCTCCCGTAATCGACGGCGGCCTTCCTTGCTTGATGCTTTCGAGAAAGTCGTCAAGCATTCCTTCAACAGCGTTTTCTCCCCAGGAAAGCTGCCGGATGCAATTGGCTTCATCATTGTAATAAAGGGAGTTTTGGGCAAATGCATCAACCGTTACGGTTCCTTTAGTCCCGACGATTTTCATCCAGACATCTCCCCATGCCGGAAATGTTTTCGGCCGCGACCAGCTCGGGTCGATCGTGGCAATCGCACCTGATTCCATTTCAAGTGAAACGATCCCGCAATCCTCCACATCGATTTCGTAAAATCTTGTATCGAGCTCAGCATAAACATTTTTCACTTCATCATTCGTGATCCAGCGAATGAGGTCCATCACATGAACGATATGACTGGCAGCCGCTCCGCCGCCTGACTGTTCCTCTTCGCTGAACCACCCGCCGGGCATTTGCCCATGGTTCGTTCCATTGATCGCAACGACTTCTCCGATGGCTCCGGACTGCACAATTTCCCTCACGTTTTGAACAGCCGGGACAAATCGCATCGGGAAAGCCATTTGCAAAGTGACTCCTTCTTTATCGCAGGCTCGGATCATTTCGGCTGCATCTTCAATCTTCGTCGCAATCGGCTTTTCACATAAAATAGGCTTCTTTGCTCTGGCTGCGGCGATAACGTGTTCTTGATGCTTTGCATTTTCAGAACAGACAACAACGGCATCCATGTCGGCGCTCAAAAATAGCTCGAGATTCGGAATGAATTCCGTGTTGAACTTGTCCGCCGCCTTCATTCCGCGGGTTGTGTCATCATCCCAGATAGCCGAAAGCTGTACATCATCCCGCCTGCTTAATAGCCCGGCGTAGCCGTATGCATGCATATGGGCAAAACTAATGATGCCAATCTTCATTGTGTCACCCCCTTGTCGAGCAATTGAACAGGCTCGCCTGTTCGCGCAGATTGGGTCACCGCCTCTGCGATTTCAATTGCTTTTAACGCATCATTTGCCGTAATGACCGGTTCGCATTTCCCCTGTAAGCAATCGATAAAATGCTCAAGCATCCGCTCGTACGGATCCTTTTTTATTACGTTTTTCGGAACAGCCGCTCCAGTTGAAGGCTCTGTCGCTTGCTTTCGGATATGCAGGCGGACTGGAAAGCTTTCCGTACTGTTGTAGGTGATCATTCCAAGGCTTCCGGCAAGCTCGAAGGAAGCTTCAAACGCCGGTTCCGCCCAGGAGCTCTCAACATGGGCGATCGTGCCGTCTTCCATGACCAATATAGCCAGTCCAAATTCAAGGGCACCGCCTTCTTCTCCTGAACGTTTTACATGCCTTGCCATCACTCTTTCAACTTCTCCAAACGTCCAGCGTAGCCAGTCAAAATCATGAATGCCAAGGTCTAAAAAAACGCCTCCGCTCAAGGTTTCATCCCCGTACCAGATCCCTCTCTCACCTGGATGAGGGCCTCCTCTGTTCAACCGGACGACGCCCGGCGTCCCGATCGCCCCGTTTTGCACTTGCTTGCGAGCATCGGCATATTCCGGAAAAAAGCGGAGCGTATGCCCGACGAAAAGCTTAACCCCTTGCAAGCCGCATTCATCGATTATTTTCTTCGCCTCATCCTTAGAAAGCCCCAACGGCTTTTCACAAATGACATGCTTTTTCGCTTTTGCTGCCTCGATGGCGAATTTTTCGTGGGCATGGGTTGGCGTGCAAATATCGATGACATCAACTTCGGTCTCGTGTAACAGCTCTTCTAGACTCGTAAAAGGAAGGATATCATATGTTTCAGCGATTTCCTTTAATCGGCTTTTGTTACGGCCCACGATACCTACAACTTTCGCATTTTCTATGCGGGAGAAGGCTTCAAGATGCCTCCCGCCCATTTTTCCCGTACCCCCAACAACCGCGATTTTAATCATGAACACACCTCACCTTTTTTCGTCATACGATGATCCTTGCAAAACAGACTGGCAAAATGATGAGAGGGAAACCGCCTGTCCTGATTTTTGCGATTCGTTCGCAGCTAGCGTTACGGCCAATGTCTTTACTCCGTCTTCATAGCTCGCTAAAATAAGGTCTTGATTCTTCGTTTGGACGGCTTCAATGAACGCCCGGTCTTGTTCGGCGTAAAAATCGATGCCTGACTTGTACGTCGTTGTCTTTCCTCTTTCTTCAATTATTACGTTCACCCCGTCAATGACGACACGGAAATCGCGGCCTAACAATTCAACGCCCATCCGGTGGTCGTGCTGGATGACCGTGCTGTCTAAGTGCCCGACCCCGCCGGATTCGAACGTAAAGTTGACGGAAGTGACATCCGGAATATCGATGTTTTCAATATCATTAAGAAGCACTAACGACATATTCGCATACACTTTATCGATTTCGCCGACTAAATAACGAATCATGTCAATCGTATGGGTGGATTGCTCGACTAGCTGTCCGCCTGATTTTTTCATTTCGCGGTACCATGGGGTCGGCACCCAGCTTGTTAAATAATGCCCGCGAACCATCGCTACCGTCTTATCTTTCAAATATTCCTTCGCTTTTTGCACAGTGTCCAAATAACGCAGGCAATAGCCTGAAGCATTGACGATTCCCGCTTTGCGAATCGCTTCCGCTTTCCGATTGACCGTATCCAAATCTAATCCGAGCGGTTTTTCAACGAGCAAATGGATTCCTTTTTTCGCCGCTTTTTCTTCGATTTCGCCATGCGCAAATGGAGGGACGCAAATAAATAAGGCATCCAGCATTTCTTTTTCCAACATGAGATCGATGTCGGTATAGGCTCTCGCCCCGTATTCAGCTCCCTTTTTTTCTGCATTTTCCTTAACGATGTCACATACGGCGACGATTTCCGCTTGAGGATCTTGTTGGACATTTCTTAAATGAGCCCCTGCAATCCCGCCGACTCCGACAAAACCAACTTTTACTTTTTCCATTTAAAACAACTCCTTTTTAAATTTTCAAACAATTGTAAACCTATAGGTGAAGCTAACAAGAAAAATGATAATACCGAAAATTCAGACTGCAATTAATAAAACCTATCCAAAGACCATTTCCCCTGCTGCAAAGACAAAAGACTGTCATTGTATTCCCTCTATTACTTTCTCCAATGAAAAAATGAACTTCATGTCATCTATCTATTCGGAACTTAGCCTTCGATTCCTTCTTTAGTTATTAAATGGATGAATCGGATGCAAGCTGCTTTTTTTTCTCCGATTTTTTTCTATAGCTGGCATAACCATTCCTCCATTCCACCCGTGCAGAACAATAAAAATTTTTAGATCATTTATCGAGGGAAATGCTACTGTTTAAGAAATCTAGTCCCTCTCTCTTCTAGAATTTTAAGGAACACCTCGATAAATCAGGGGAAAATTAAAAAAATATCATGAATCGTTGCCATTCGCTTTATTCTTATCAATCATTTCAGCACGGATATCTTTCAATTCGATGGGTTTATCAATCAGTTTGCAGCACTTTTCAATTCGCTTTATTCTTATCAATCATTTCAGCGCGGATATCTTTCAATTCGATGCGTTTATCAATCAGTTTGCAGCACTTTTCAATTCGTTTTATTCTTATCAATTATGTCGATGTGGATCTCATTAAAATTATCTAGCTCCATATTGGAGAAGTTGGAGATCACTTCTTCAAAATTTTTTCCTTGAAAAATAAGATATGTCTTAGCTAAATGGGCACTAGCCTGATGCTTCCCTTTACCGTAAAAAACCATAGCCCCTATTAAAAAAGGGACTATGGTTTTTTAACATATCTGTGGAATCATTTATTCCTGGCTGAAATCAGCGTCCTGTAATGGGACCATTTTAGATTTCATGACTGCTTTATAGCCTAAATATCCTGCGAGGAATAATGGAAGCCCGATATAAGAAACTAAAATTCCATACCAGTCGATTTTCGGGCCAATGAAAGCACTGTAATTGGTTCCTAACATCGCAATCAAACACATAACAGTCGCCAGAACCGGACCAAGCGGATACCACTTTGCTACATACGGCAGGGCTTTCATATCTTTTCCCTGTATCTTATAGGCTTTTCTGAATCGTAAATGCGTAATCGAAATGCTTAACCATGAAATATAGCCCGCTAAACCTGCTGCATTCAATAGCCAATTATAAACGGTTCCTTCACCAAAGTGAGAAGTAAGGAAGCAAAGCATGCCAATTAAAGTAGTTGCCAGAATAGCATTATAAGGAACCCCGCCTTTATTGACTTTTTTCAAGAAGGCCGGTGCCTTTCTTTCCTCAGCCAGCGTCCAGAGGACACGGGAGCCAACATATAATGCGGAGTTTCCTGCAGATAAAACAGATGTTAAAATAACGGCATTCATTGCAGCTGCAGCAAAGGCTAAACCAGCATGTTTAAATACTAGCGTGAATGGGCTAACCGCAATATTGGTGATGTCTGAGCTTAATAAATTCGGATCTTTATAGCTAATTAAACAACCGATGACAAAAATCGCCAATACATAAAACAAAAGGATCCGCCAAAAGATTTGCCGAATGGCTCTTGGCATGTCTTTTTCAGGGTTTTCACTTTCACCAGCAGCAACCCCGACCATTTCCGTTCCTTGAAAAGCAAAACCTACCACCATAAAAACACTAAAGATAGAAAGAATTCCGCCTTTAAATGGGGCTTCACCTTTCGTCAAATTGGAAAATCCACCCGTATGGCCGCTCATAATTCCGAAAATCATTAATAAACCAATAACGATGAAAATGATAATGGTGGCCACTTTAATAATCGAGAACCAGAATTCTGATTCACCATACCCTTTAACCGATAATATATTCAACAAGAAAATAACGACAAGAAAGCTGGCACTCCAAATAATTCCCGGTACATGAGGGAACCAGTATTTCATAATCAGCGAGGAGGCCGATAATTCAAGGGCAAGAATAATCGCATTGTTATACCAATAGTTCCAGCCGACAGCAAATCCTAGCGCCGGGTCGACAAACCGGGAGGAATACGTGCTAAATGAACCGGAAATCGGGATAAAGGCCGCCATTTCAGCAAGGCTCGCCATCAAGAAATAAACCATGATCCCGGCAATAAGATAAGCCGCGATAGCTCCACCGGGACCGGCGTCGTGAATGGTGGCACCGCTGGCTAAAAAAAGCCCCGTTCCGATGGTTCCGCCAATGGCAATCATCGTTAAATGCCTTGTTTTTAATTTTCTTTCCAAGTGTTCTTGCTGTGCTACTTGTCCATTTGATTGATACATACGTTTTTGATTTTCCATTTAACACCTCATTCGCTATTTCTCCGATGAAACTTAATAAAAAAATAATATTCATTATTGCCCTAACTTCACTTCAAATACAGACCATATTGCACTACATAGTATAGCAATAATGGCTAAAATCATCGAAAAATGTCGTTTTATTTTCTTAAGTCCTCCTTTCAAACCGACTGTATTTTCAGTCAATTTGCAACTTTCGTGCCAATTTTGCAAACGCTATAAATCAGGATAAGAGAAAGCAACACTGCAAAAAATGTTAGCAGTAATGTAAATTTTTTTGCACCTTTTATGCAAAAAAATTTAACATACCAAAGCACCCCGATCAATCCCGGGAGTGCTTTGGTAAATTATTTTTTCTCTCCATATCGCTTATAGGTTTTATTCGTGATTGCAAACTGGCCAGTGGAAAGACCTGTACTGATCCATTATCAATAGAGACGTTCCCCCGCAAATTCCCCAACACATCCGAGATCATTTTCTTAAAAACCGGCTCATCGATGAAGAACATCACCTTACCATAGTTTACGGAATCATTGGGAGGGATCGGATAGATAGCCTTGTTACTGGATGGTCAACTGTATTTATCTTTAAATAACCTCATTTGTCCAATGGTCGAACCTGTACGCATTTGCGGTAAGCGTATTTTAGGAATACTATAACCCTTCTGAGAATAAATAAAGCGATCTCCCTTGTAATACAAAAAATATTTCTTCAACAATTGAACTATTAGCCTTGTATTTCTCCAGTTCGTCAATGGCTTCGATTCGGTAGTAGTCATCGTGTACTTTATAAGGGGTGAGCCTCGGATCATACGATATTCTGACGGCAATATTAGCCAATTCTTTGATCCGTGAATCGGTCAAATCTTTAACCTGTTTTTAAAAAATGGCACTACTCGGAAGGAAAATGCCTCAATCTAATGGCTTACTCCGAAGTGTTGTCTGGTATTACTTTGTAACGCATTTATTTTTTTATTGACCGGACGTTCATTCAATAATAAGATAATATTAACTTTAATGGAATGGAGGGCTTGCAATGGATTTGTATTATGAGGTTAATGGAAATGGGCATCCCGTCGTTCTTCTTCATAGTGGGGGAACTGATTTACGTGATTGGGCATTTGTAGCACCTCTTCTTGCCAGGGACTATAAAGTCGTTGCTTTTGATGGGCGCGGTACCGGGAAATCCCCGGCGCCTTTAAAGAATGCGAACTATGTTGAAGATTTACTATCGCTGCTTGACCATCTAGAACTTGAGAAGGCCACACTCATTGGACACTCTATCGGCGGTCAGATTGCCACCGAATTTGCCCTGAATTCCCCTGAAAGAGTGTCGAACCTTGTTTTGATTGCTCCTTCTTTGTCAGGGTTTAACTATTCACAAGAGTTTAATGCGTTTATCGGCAAAATTAACGAGGCAGCCCCGGATATAGAAAAGATGCTTGAGCGTTCACTTAGCGGTTCATTGTATGGTGTCGTAATGGCCGGGCCCCATCGGAATCTGATGATCGAGATGCAACGGCATTATTTCAAGCGGATCATGGAATGGCCAGCTTTCGAAATGGTTTGGCCAAAGCCGCCAGCTATTGAAAGATTAGAGGAATTAACGACCAAAACACTATTTATTATTGGAAAGCAAGACTTTCCGGATAACCTTCGTGTTACAGATTGTTTTCGAAAAGCCCCACACATTCGTTTCGTTGAAATTTCTGATGCCGACCATATGCTAACACTTACCCATCCTGAGGATCTATATCACTATATTACCGACTTTATGGAGGAATGAATGCAGCATGCCAAGAACCGAGAAAGAGAATGAAAGGATTCGCCAGTTAGCCAAAGAGAATATTCTTAGCGCTGCGATGAGACAATTCATAAAACAAGGATACCATGCGACTTCGATTAGCGATATAGCAAAAGCAGCCGGCATATCGAAAGGCCTGCTGTACAATTATTTTAAAGGCAAAGAGGAACTTCTTGCTACAATGGTGAAAGATAGAATCGGAGAATTAATTAAGGTCATGGAAGGCGCAGCCGCTTTGGAGACGCCTGCTGAACAGCTTAAATATATAGTAGAGGGCGCGATCGATAACGTTGCTCAAAAGCCGGAAGTATTCCGGTTCTATCTGCACTTGCAAACCCAGCCAGAAGCGGATCGAGAGCTAATGAAATACAGTCATATGCTGATTGAAGAAAGCGCCAGACAGTTCGAGTTACAGTGCCGGATGTTCGAAAAACTCGGTGTAAAAGAGCCCCGGAAACGGTCGCTATACTTTTCATCCACACTTCAAGGGATCTTGTTAATGATATCTACCTATCCTCAGCAGTTTCCCATTGAAGAAATAAAAACAGAGATGATTAATGAATTTTGCTTCCCTTCTAAATAGAAAAGACAATTTTAAAAAAACTTTACTGGATTGATTGTATGTATCGACACCATAGTAAAAGGAAGGAAGTCTAACTACCTTCTATTTGTTGATTTGATTGATTTAGATGAGCTAACTCCACTCCATTCAAATTTTGAAATTTGGTTCGAACGATTTATATTAGCTCAAGGAGCCGTTTTTTGGGAATGGCCGATCTATTCGGCTAAAAACTATTATAAAGGCAAACAAAACTACTAAAGTTCAGATGGTATGATCTTGTTCTTGAATACCAATAAAAGAAGAAGAGCGGTCTGCTCTTCTTCTTTTTAAATTAATTTTTTGGATACATGCCAATCTTTGGGTTCAGACGAATAAACATCAAAAGCGACTTGGAATCTTAATCTATTCCGGAAGAGACGCCGACTTTTTTGCTTCAATCAAGTTCAATTTTACAATCGAAAAATATTTTTTGAAACCTTCAACGGGGTGTAGCGTATATGTTGGTATAGGACAATATCGTTATAAAAGAAAGGGAGAAGCTATGTTTAAACGAATTGGCTATTTTCTGCTTGTTAACGTGCTTGTTGTTGTGACGATTGGAATTGTGACAAGCTTGCTCGGGATTCGAAACTATATTTCGGCAACCGGAATTGATTACAGCACACTGCTTATCTTTAGTGCGGTTGTCGGTTTTTCCGGCTCGCTCATTTCGCTCGGGCTTTCCCGTTTTATCGCGAAACGGGTGATGGGCGTCCAGGTCATTGATCCGAACGGCTCGAACCATCCTTATGAAAAAGCTCTGCTTGAAACAGTGTACCGCCTATCGCGCAATGCGGGCTTAAAAGTCATGCCTGAAGTCGGCATTTATCATTCAGGGGAAGTTAACGCGTTTGCAACCGGACCCACGAAAAAGCGTTCGCTCGTTGCGGTATCTAGCGGTTTATTGGAGCATATGGATGATGACGCGGTCGAAGGCGTGCTCGCCCATGAGGTGGCGCACATCGCAAATGGCGACATGGTAACGATGACCCTTCTTCAAGGCGTCATCAACACGTTCGTCGTCTTCCTTTCGCGGATCTGTGCGTATATCGCTTCCCGTTTTGTCAAAGAAGAGCTCGCGCCTGTCGTCCATTTCATTGCCGTTATTGTGTTTGACATATTATTCTCGATTTTAGGAAGCATTGCCGTCATGGCATTCTCCCGTTACCGCGAGTACCGGGCCGATAGCGGCGGCGCGCATTTGGCCGGCAAGGAAAAAATGATTCACGCCTTGAGATCCTTGCAGCATACCACAAAGCTAATCGATACGGAACAAGCATCTGTTGCGGCGCTGAAAATCAGTGGCAAACGAGGCGGCATCCTCCGCTTGTTCGCAAGCCACCCGGACTTAGAGGACCGCATCGAACGTTTACAAGCTGGAAGATAATAAAAAAGAGACCCGAATGTTTTGCTTTTGCGAAACTTCGGGTCTTTCTTCTTGTGCAAGCTTTTATAAAAATAAAACTTTAAAAAATGCTTAAGTCCCATTCCTGGGCGATGTGTTTCAAGAGCATGACTCCCGCTGTGCTATTGCCATGTTGGTCGATGGCAGGACCGTAAATGCCGATGCCGCACCCATCTTGAAAGGGGGCTTCGCGCCGGGACCGTGGAGGCACAAGCGCCATGATTCCTCCGGATACGCCGCTTTTTGCGGGCATTCCCACAAAGGCGGCGAACTTGCCTGAAGCATCGTACATTCCACATGTCAGCATAAGGCTTTTCGTCAGCCTGGCGATGTTCACTGGGAAGATTTGTTCATTCCGAATTGGATGGTAGCCATCATGGGCAAGAATCAGCCCGATCAAGGCGATGTCTTCCACTGTTACTTCTATTGAACATTGCTTCAAGTAAACTTCTAACGTTTCTTCGACTTCTGATTCCAGAAAGCCTATTCCTTTTAAATAGTGGGCAAGCGCTCGATTTCGATGGGCCGTTTTCCATTCCGACTGAAACACACTCTCATTCAACGCCGGGCGCTCCCCTATCATTCTTTCAATTAATGTGTAGATGGATTCCAGCTTTTGTTGCGGCGTTCGGCCGGAAAGCATGGAAGCCACTGTAATGGCCCCGGCGTTGATCATCGGATTAAATGGTTTTCCCGGTTTATGTGTTTCGAGGCGAATGATCGAGTTAAAGGGATCCCCTGTAGGCTCCACATCGACCTTCTCCAATACATACGAAACGCCACGATCCAGGCAAACAGCAATAAAGCTAATTACCTTCGAAATGCTTTGCAAGGTGAAGGAAACCCGCCAATCTCCTGACTTGAGCCCGGTTCCATCCGGGCCGATGATGCAAATGCCAAGCTGCATAGGATCTTGACTCGCTAAGGCAGGTATATAGCTTGCACATTGTCCATGACTGGCAAAGGAACGAAAATGCGCCACCCATTCATCCAGACAATCGATGCCCTTTTGTTCAATCCGCTCTTCAAAAGGTACTTTCAACATCATAACGGTCGATCTGCCCCCCCTTTTTATTCTAAAAATTCAATCGTATCAGTTGGAAAAACATTCTTGCAGAGAACGCTTCCAAACCTGCTATTTCTATAGATATAATGAATTTATAGCTAAACCTACAAATTCATACAAAAAACTACAAAGGGTGCAAAACTTATTTAATACATCGAACGTTGCGTTGTTTTCTATATGTAAAGCACATATTGTGGGAAAGCCAATGTAATTGTATACTGATTTTTAACCCTGTTAGGAAGTGGAATTGTTGAACATCAGTCTTCTTTTTAGAAAACTCGCCGAGTGGCGGGCTTTAAAAAGGCGCGGACAGAGGATCAGTAACCCTCATGTCTCAAATAAACCGTTATACTTTCCTGATGGCATAAAAAAAGATGGTTTCATTCTTCTTTTGATGCTTATCATCGTGCCTCTATCGGGTGAATTGAATTTTTATCCGATCAATCAATCGTTCCGCATCAGTTTTGGGGCGCCTGTCTTTTTTTTCTTTTTGTTATTGTTTAGAAAAATGCCTTCTGTTTTGCCAGGGATCTTGACGGCCCTGCTTGTGGTCGCCTTTCGAATCGCCAAAGACATGGCCATGCAGGATCACTTTCATTGGGGAACATCCCTTGAAGTTCATTATTCTAGTTTTTTCTTTTATTCTTCGTATTCGGTTTTATTTTACTTGGCCAAAGTGAACCGCTTTAGCAACCGGATTTTAATCGTATGGATCATGGGCATCACCATTGAAATAGCGGCAGATTTAGTAGAGTCATTGAGCCAGTATGCTGTATTGAAAACGGTAATTACATTAGCCGCATTGAAAGAAATGGCGGTTATCGCGATTTCCCACAGCTTTATTGTCCTGAGCTTTTTCACGATGATGAAATTGTATGAAACGCAATCGAGGGAAAAGCAAATCCGAAAGCAAAATGAACATATGCTGATGCTTATTTCCAATTTATACGAGGAATCCGTCCATTTGAAAAAAACGCTGCAAAACGCTGAGAACATCACGAAAAAATCATACGATCTATACAAAAGTCTGACCCGTTTAAAAAATGAGCAAAATGCTTCCCAGCTTGAAACCTTCAGAAGAAAGGCGCTGCAAATCGCAGGGGAAGTCCATGAGATTAAAAAAGATAACCAGCGCATTTTTGCGGGGCTTTCAAAGCTCATTTCGGATGAAAGCTTTACTGATTATATGGATGTGGATGACCTCATTCAGATCATTGTTCGTTCCAACGAAAAATATGCCCGTTTATTGGGGAAAAACATTCAATTTGGGCATTCCATCGAGGGCACTCATCCCCATTATCATATTTTTACCACTCTATCGATCGTCAACAATATTGTCGCGAATGCCGTGGAAGCCATTCATAATGAAGGGACGATTTCCATTTTCGTGTCAAGAGACCGTGATTTTGCTATATTTCGGATTGAAGATGACGGCCCCGGAATTGCCCGAAAGCATCAAGATGTCATTTTCAAGCCCGGATTCACCACAAAATACGACGTGGATGGGAATTCATCAACGGGCATTGGGCTAACCTATGTGAAAGAAATGGTTGAGCAGCTTGGAGGCGACATTGCCCTGCAAGACGGCCCAGACGGAAAAGGAACGATTTTCGTCATTCGATTGCACGTTGATCATTTATTGGACAAAGGGTGATTCGATGCTTTTTTTTATTACAGATGATGATGTCGCCGTTCGCTCGATGCTCGCTGAGATCATTGAAGACGAGGATCTCGGGGAAGTGGTCGGGGAAGCTGATGACGGCTCATTGGTTAATGGGCAAATACTGAACTTGAAAAAAGTAGACATTTTATTAATTGACTTGTTAATGCCGAATCGGGACGGCATTGAAACGATTCGCTCGCTCACACCGGATTTCAATGGGAAAATCATCATGATTTCCCAGGTTGAGTCAAAAGAGCTGATAAGTGAAGCCTATTCTCTTGGCACTGAATACTACATTACAAAGCCAATCAACAAAATCGAAGTATGCACCGTCATCCGGAAAGTGATCGAACGGATTCGGCTGGAACGGTCGCTACATGACATTCACAAATCCTTAAACTCGGTCCTGAAATTGGAACGTCCGGACAATCGGATAAAGCCTTCGTCTACCGACAAACAGATACGACCATCCGTTCATTTTCTATTGTCAGAATTAGGAATGGCCGGGGAAAGCGGGAGCAAAGATTTGCTCGATATGGTCGATTATTTATATCAATACGAACAAGAAGAGCGGTTCCAAAAGGGCTTCCCTTCACTTAAAGAGATTTTTGTGCATTTAGCTGAAAAACGGCTCGGCACCACTGCCACGGAAACAGAAATAAGAAAGGAGATCAAAGCTTCTGAACAGCGCGTCCGCCGGGCGATCTATCAGTCTTTGAACTATATGGCGTCATTAGGTCTTGAGGATTTTTCTAATTGGAAATTTGAGAATTACGCCCCAACCTTTTTTGACTTCGCTACGGTCCGGGCAAAAATGAATGAGTTAAAGAATGGTTCGCCTTCGTCCGCTTCCCTCACCCGCATCAATACAAAAAAATTCATTCAAGTTCTTTATTATGAAGCAAAGCGGGTGCGATTGGAAATGAAATAAACCACATTATGATAGAATGCCCTGAGGTATTGCCGGCAATGGCAAAACCTCGGGGTCTTTTTGTGGGGAATGCCAGTCGGCGTATTATCATTCAACAACTCTCCAAAATCAATTTTTTCTGCCATCTTTGAATCACCTCTGCTACAATGTTATTGGTTTGCTGAAAAAAGACTAAAAATCAGGATCAATGAAATTTGTGATTTTATCAGCGGATATGGTGTGTTACATTTGTATGGGATTAAAAATAGCAACTTCTCTCTATAGCAGAAATGGTGTTAGTACAAGCTTCTATCTTCGAATGAGGCGGTGTCTTATTACAAAAATCGTTATTTTATTGAACTTGATGAACCTGTTTAAGAATATCGCAAGCAATAGCTGAACATACTAAAAGCTTATCCCTTGCAGTTATTGGAGGATTGATGATGTCAAAAAAAGTTTCTTCTTCTTTTATCCTAATTTTAGGATTAATGTTATTTGCATTGTTTTTCGGAGCGGGAAATTTAATTTTTCCCCCTATGCTTGGCCAAATGGCTGGAAAGAATGTATGGATAGCCAATGCGGGTTTCTTAGTTACCGGAGTGGGTCTGCCATTGTTAGCAATTACTGCATTTGTTTTCTCAGGTAAAAATAATTTGCAATCTTTAGCCAGTCGGGTGCATCCGTTGTTTGGCATCGTATTTACGACTGTTCTCTATCTGGCAATCGGCCCTTGTTTCGCTATTCCGAGATCCGGAAATGTATCGTTTGAAATCGGAGTTAAACCTTTTTTATCCAATCATGCAAGCCCTGTTGCATTAATCTTATTTACCATCTTATTTTTCACGGTTGCTTGCTTGTTGTCACTTAATCCTACAAAAATTATCGATGTAGTTGGAAAATTTCTAACTCCTATTAAATTGTCATTTATCGGATTGCTCGTCGTTGTAGCTCTCGTTCATCCAATTGGAAAATTTCAAGCGCCTTCTGAAGATTATACATCACATGCATTTTTTAAAGGCTTTCAAGAAGGATATTTAACGCTTGATGCACTTGTCGCTTTTGTTTTTGGAATCATTATTGTAAATGCAATTAAAGAAAAAGGCGTTTCTAATAAAAAACAGCTGTTGATTATTTGTGCCAAAGCAATGGCTATTGCTGCTGCACTCCTGGCTCTTATCTACACGTCCCTTTCCTATATGGGCGCTTCTAGCGTTGAAAAGCTAGGTCTTTTAGAAAATGGGGCTGAGGTTTTAGCCAGGGTTTCATCCTACTACTTCGGATCTTACGGCTCCATTTTATTGGGCTTAATGATTACGGTAGCATGTTTGACAACGAGTGTAGGGCTTATCACTGCTTGCTCTTCATTTTTTCATGGATTGTTTCCAAACGTCTCTTATAAAAAAATTGCTATCATTTTATCTATGTTTAGCACACTTGTAGCAAATATAGGGTTAACACAGCTAATTAAGGTTTCAATGCCTGTATTAATGACTTTGTATCCTATTGCTATTTCTTTATTATTTTTGACATTTTTACATTCCGTATTTAAAGGGAAAGCGGAAGTGTATCAAGGCAGTTTGACATTGACATTTATCGTTAGCCTATTTGATGGCTTGAATGCAGCTGGAATAAAAATTGAAGTCATTCATCATTTTTTCACTCAGTTTCTTCCCCTGTATAACGTAGGGTTAGGGTGGCTGCTTCCTTCGATTTTAGGAGGAGTTGCCGGCTATTTATTTAGTATATTGCGAAAAAAAATAATCGTAGTGCTTGCAAAGCTCAATGAAATAAAATGAGTGATCATCGATCTAGAAAAAATAGTCGAAATTTTATAACTGTGTTGGATGGCCTGGCTCCTGTCTCAGGTCATTACGAGTAAAAATAATTAAATTAAAACATGCCTCCCACGGGGCATGTTTTTCTTTTTAATGTTCAACTTGTGCAGATTTTTAAAAATATTGTACCATTTTTTATTCTATGATAAGATGAAAGCATAATTCACATATAGATATTGAATTCACATATGTGATTTTCAACCATTGAAATTGGAGGATCTAAAAGTGGATGTAATTACTCTTGGAGAAACAATGGTCGCCTTTACGCCTGCCACCAACGGCCTATTGAGATATGCCCGCAACTTTTCCGCAAAATACGCGGGAGCTGAATCGAATGTTGCGATCGCTCTTTCCCGTTTAGGACATCACGTTGGCTGGATCAGCAAAATTGGCGACGATGAATTCGGCAAAGGCCTGCTGTCATTTATTCGCGGCGAGGGCGTTGATGTAAGTCAGGTGGTAACGGACCCGGAAAATCCAACCGGCCTTTATTTTAAGGAGCTCTTACATCCTGATGATGTGCGGGTTCACTACTATCGAAAATATTCTGCGGCAAGCACGTTCACGCCAGAAGATTTAAATGAGGACTATTTTGCAAAAGCGGCCTATTTGCATTTAACAGGAATTACACCTGCCTTGAGCGAGTCCTGTTATCAAACGGTACATAAGTCGATTGAATTGGCAAAAAAACACGGGGTCAAAATCATTTTTGATCCGAACTTGCGGAAAAAACTGTGGAGCGAAGAGAAAGCGCGCAAAGTGTTAGTAGAAATCGCTTCAATGGCCGATATCGTGCTGCCTGGCATTAGCGAAGGACAGTTTCTTTTCGGAAAAAAAGAGACAAAAGAGATTGCTGATTCTTTTCTTAAGATAGGCGCGTCCATTGTGGTAATTAAGCTAGGCGAAAAAGGCGCCTATTTTGCAGCCTCCGAAGAAAGCGGATTCATCCCCGGATTCCCTGTCAAACAAGTCATCGACCCTGTCGGCGCTGGCGATGGATTTGCGGGAGGCTTTATCTCCGGCCTTCTCGACGGTTTAAGTCTTTCAGAAGCTGTAAAAAGGGGCTGCGCTATCGGGGCGATGGTCACTTCTGTCCATGGTGATGTCGAAGGGTTGCCTGACCGAAGGCTGTTAGAACAGTTTATAAATAAACGGGATGAAGATGACGTGCAAAGATAAACTTGAAAGGAGCTAGATAAAATGAAAGCGCTCGCGCACATTTTAGAACATAAAATTATCGCGATTATTCGAGGGGCCAATCCAGAGGATGTACTAGCCATTAGCCGCGCTTTAAAAGACGGCGGGGTTTCGATTTTAGAAATTACATTGAATTCACCAAAAGCATTGTCAACGATCGAAAAAGTTGCAGATGAATTTGGTGATGAAGTGTTAGTTGGTGCCGGGACCGTCCTTGATGCCGAATCAGCCCGGGCAGCGCTATTATCCGGAGCGAAATTTATCCTATCGCCTACAGTGAACAGGCAAACGATCGAAATGACGAAACGCTATGGCGCCGTCAGCATTCCTGGCGCATTGACGCCGACGGAAATTTTAACGGCCTACGAACATGGCGCGGACATCATTAAAGTGTTTCCCGCAAATGCGGTTGGCGTTTCCTATATTAAAGATATTCACGGCCCGCTTCCCCATATCCCGCTCATGCCGACCGGCGGTGTCGATTTAACGAATATCGGCGGCTATTTCAGAGCGGGCGCAGTAGCCGCAGGGCTCGGAAGCTCTTTAGTCAACGCCAAACATCAAGTGACGGAATCATATTTAAACGATTTGACGGAGAAAGCGGCAGCTTTTGTTGCCGAAGTGAGCAAGTCGCTATCTTAATTTTAAAAGTACGAGGAGGAACCATAATGAAAATTACTCATTTCGAACTGTATCAAGTCCCCCCGCGATGGCTTTTTTTAAAAATCGAAACAGACGAAGGAATTAGCGGATGGGGAGAACCCGTTATTGAAGGAAGAGCGGACACTGTCAGGACATGTGTGGAAGAGTTGATGGATTATCTAATCGGAAAGGATCCGCTCCGCATTGAAGATCATTGGAACATGCTTTACCGCTCAGGCTTCTATCGCGGCGGCCCGATTTTGATGAGCGCCATTAGCGGAATTGACCAGGCGTTATGGGATATTAAAGGAAAATATTTCAACGCCCCCGTTTATCAGCTGCTTGGCGGTGCCTGCCGCGATTCGATCCGCGTCTATTCATGGATTGGAGGCGATCGCCCGCATGACGTAGGCAAGGCGGCAAAAGAGGTCGTGGAACTTGGATTCACAGCCGTGAAAATGAACGGCACGGAAGAACTGCAATACATTGATTCCCATGAAAAAATCGACCAGGCTGTTGAACGGGTAGCCGCGGTTCGCGAAGCTGTCGGAAAATATGTCGGAATCGGGATTGATTTTCATGGCCGCGTCCATAAACCGATGGCAAAAGTCCTCGCCAAAGAGCTGGAGCCATACCGTCCGATGTTCATTGAGGAGCCGGTGCTCTCTGAAAATAACGAGGCATTGAAAGAAATCGCCCAACATACAACGATTCCGATTGCAACAGGTGAAAGAATGTTTTCACGCTGGGATTTTAAACACGTGCTGTCAGATGGCCATGTTGATATTATCCAGCCGGATCTTTCCCATGCGGGGGGCATCACGGAATGCAAAAAAATCGCCTCGATGGCGGAAGCGTATGATGTCGCATTGGCGCCTCATTGCCCGCTCGGCCCGATCGCTCTTGCCGCCTGCCTGCACGTTGATGCCACCAGCCATAACGCTTTTATTCAAGAACAGAGCCTTGGCATTCACTACAATAAAGGCAGTGATTTGCTTGATTATTTAGCCGATCCTTCTGTTTTTGAATACAAAGACGGCTATGTGCAAATCCCGCAAAAACCGGGGCTCGGAATTGAAATCAACGAAGATCATGTAAAGAGAATGGCAGAAGTCGGCCATCGCTGGCGCAATCCCGTTTGGCGGCATAACGACGGAAGCATCGCTGAATGGTAACAATGCATTGATTTAACCTTCATAGCCCGGGAAGGAAACTTTTCCTTCCCTCTACAAAGAAAGGAGATTACTATGAATCAACCATTGAGTCAAAATCAACCAACAGGGCAACAAAAACGAAAGCCAACTCGTGTCCGTTATGGCGTTTTAGCACTCATTTTTGTAAGCGTTGTAATTAATTATATGGATCGAAGCAATATCTCTGTTGCGGCTTCTGCGATTAGTGATGATTTAAAATTAACTTCCGTTCAGCTCGGGTTGATTTTTTCCGCTTTTGGCTGGGCTTATGCAGCCCTGCAATTGCCTGGCGGATGGCTTATCGACCGATTGGGAACGCGGGTCATGTACGCGGTAAGCCTATTTACATGGTCGCTTGCTACACTTCTTCAAGGAGTGGTTAGAGGATTCGGAGCACTATTCAGTTTACGTTTAGGAGTGGGGATATTTGAAGCGCCGGCTTTTCCTATAAACAACCGGGTCGTTACAAGCTGGTTTCCAGAACGTGAACGAGCTTCGGCAATCGCCATGTATACGTCCGGCCAGTTTGTCGGATTAGCATTTTTAACTCCTCTCCTAACGATGATTCAAGATGCGTTCGGATGGAGAGGCCTGTTTATCATTACCGGAATGATCGGCATGGTCTGGGCCGGCATCTGGTATTTTGTTTATCGCGATCCGTTAAAAAGCAAAAAAGCGAATCAAGAAGAGCTCAAGTTGATTAAAGAAGGCGGCGGACTGATTGAAGGTACCGATTCAAAACAGGCCGAAAAGAAACCATTCCGCTGGGGTGATTTCGGCAAGGTATTCAGTTACCGAAAGCTGTGGGGCATTTATTTAGGGCAATTTGCCGTGAACTCTACGTTATGGTTCTTTTTAACATGGTTCCCGACCTATTTAGTCCAATATCGGCATCTTGATTTCATCAAGTCCGGATTTCTCGCCTCCCTTCCGTTCCTTGCAGCGTTTTGCGGTGTTTTAATTTCCGGATTTTTTTCGGATTTCTTAGTGAAGAAAGGTGCATCCATGGGGGTTGCGCGTAAAACCCCGATCATATGCGGCTTGCTTCTTTCTGTAGCCATTATCGGGGCAAATTATGTGAATAGTACGGCACTCATTATTTTGTTTATGACGATCGCTTTCTTCGGAAATGGGCTGGCCTCGATTACGTGGTCATTGGTTTCCGCCCTTGCTCCCGCCCGGCTCGTTGGTCTTACAGGAGGTGCCTTTAACTTCATTGGAAACCTGGCGTCTATCATTGTTCCTCTCGTGATCGGCTACCTCGCAAAAGGCGGCAACTTTGCCCCGGCTTTAGCATTCATTGCTGTTTTAGCGCTATTAGGGGCACTTTCTTATATCTTTTTAGTCGGAAAAGTAGAAAGAATAGAAGAGTAATCGTTTCATCATCCCGCTATATCGCATTTTACAAAGTTTTGCTATTCGATTACACTTATAATTGAAAAATAATGCGCGAATAGGTGATCAAACCATGTCGGTAAAGTCAGCAATAAGGGTAATGGAAATCCTCGAACTTTTAGCCAATCACCCTGAAGGTTTGACGGTGAAAGAAATAAGCGAATCCCTTTCTTTTCCGCAAAGCAGCACGTTTAATTTAATGCAATCGATGTATAATAAATCGTATGTCAAACAAGATCCATTCAAACGGTATAAATTAGGGCCGAAACTGATTGAAATCGGAATGCGGACGCTGGAATCGATTGACTTGCATTCTGAAAGCCAGCCGTTTTTAATGGAGCTGATGAAAAAAACGGAGGAAACGGTATTTCTTGCGATCCTTTCAGAAACTGAAATTATTTACGTTTCTAAAATCCCGAGCAACCGCTCCATTCAGACTAGCGCTCAAATCGGGCTGCGAAAGCCCCTTTATTCAACCGGCTTAGGAAAAGCATTTTTGGCGTTTATGCCGAAAGAAGAACGGGAGCAAATTCTTGAACAAATTACATTGACGCCTTTTACGGCCAAAACGATCACCAATCGGAAACAACTTGAAGAACAGCTGGACTTTTTTGCTAAAAGCGGCTATTCCATTGATGACGAAGAAGGAGAAGAAGGCTTATACTGCATTGCCTGCCCTGTTTTTGACGCCAGCCATAAAGTCGCAGCAGCCATAAGCGTCGCAGGGCCGAAAGAAAGAATGCTAGCCCGCAGAGATTTTATCGTCGAGCAGACGAAACTTACAGCAAATAAAATCTCTTCCAACATTGGGGCTTACTCCATTGAGAAATGACCGGAATCGGTGAATTGCTGTATTTTGGAAATTTTTCGGTTATCGGCTGATAAATTACTAAAAGTGGCCGATATTCGTCAAAAATTGGCTGATAAATAGCGAACGAAACACCGCTTTGGCAACTACCTAGAAGAAGAGAGTCCAACAGCATATGTTGGGCTCTCTTCTTCGTCTTTCTTTTCAATTGAATTGACTTTGATCACTTCAACCGATTGGAGATCGAGGATTTCCTTCATTTTTCCTGGTAAAAAATATCGATGTCCCAGGGTATTCGGATGATAGATTCAAGCTCCTAATAATTAGATTAATGTTCATAGCTCTATAAATCGGATAATTGTATGTCAATTCAACTCCTTTTTTAAATAAATGTGTTGACTCTTTCCTTAGAGGATACTTTAGTATAAAAAGCAATGAAAGGAGGAGAAGTAATGTACACCGTTCATGAAGTTGCAAAACTAGCTCATACCACAGTAAAGACGTTACATCATTATCACAAAATAGGTCTTTTGATTCCAGAACAAACGACAGAAGCCGGCTATCGTTTATACAGCAAAAAAGATTTAGAACGATTACAACAAATTCTATTTTACAAAGAAATGGATTTTTCTCTTAAGGAAATTAAGCAATTATTAGATGGGGAAATTGACAGGGAGAATACATTGATACAACAAAGGAAATTACTGGAACAAAAAATCAATCGATTTAAAGGACTGATCAATACGATTAATTCCTCCATCAAAAGTGCCAAAGAAGGAAGCGATTTAGATATGGAAACCATGTTTAAAGGGTTTGAGACTGAAGAAGAATGGAAAGAAGCCTTAAAGGACCAAAATGAACATTTGAAAAAAGAATATGATTTTAGCTTGTCAAATCAAACAATCGATGTAGAGTCAATGAACGACTCAGCCATGGAAGCACTGTCATTTAATGAAGATATGATTCGGTTCTTACAAGAAGGGTTCTCCGCAAATGATCCAAAAGTCTTTGAACGTGTAAAAAAACATTTATCAATTTTAGAAAAAAAAGGGCAACCCTCAACACCGCAAGATTTTCTAAATCAGACAGAGTTTTTCATTGTTGACGACTTTCATAGAAATATGTTTGAGCAATGGCAGGTGGGTTACACTTATTTTTTAAATAAGGTAGCAGCTAATTATTTGGCAAATATGAAATAGAACCAATACCAAATAACAAATCAAAAAAACAAACATATGTATTAAACGAACATTTGATTAAGGGGTATGTCCTTAAAATAGTTTGAATTTCAGGACTGGCGAACATTCATTATTTTAAGAACACCTCGTTAGATCTGTGAAATGAGGAAAAACGGTCACGAATCGTTACATGATTTAAAATAATTTCGTTCTCGGACAATAAGTGCTCTTATTTAGACAATAAATCATCCGGTTTAGACAATAACATCTTACGTTTGGACAATAAGTGAAAAAAATACTTATTTTATTGTCCGACTGAGGCCATTTATTGTCCGATGGAAACGAATTATTGTCGGAAATCCACTGTTGATTGTCCAAATGCCATGAAAATAGCATCACACTACCACACTAGAGAAGTTTGATCCTGTTTTTTGCTTCTAATTTTTTTTACAGGCGAAAATGGATTCTTGAAAATAAAAACTTTCTTAGCTGAAAGGGCATTATCCCCTGCTCTAAACCGATTCGCCGCTGAAACATGGCTAATAATTAGCTTACCAATTATAACGGTTTAAATTAAAATAATTTAGCAATCACTGGTATGGGAAACGAAATCCTTGTTGCCATTTGCAATTAACCCCCTTCCTTTTATCCTGCCGTTATAAATTCAACCGAGGTATTCGCGAATAAACCGCTTCCTAAATAAGTTCCATTGAAATCAAACTGCCAATCGTACGTGCCAGCCTCGACATGAACGATTCCGGGCATGATGTCTATTGCAAGTTCAGATATGAGGGTAAAATCAAGCCCCTTATCTACAAAATCATCCGCTATATATTTCGTGATTTTCATTAAATCTTCATCAATAAGAAGAAGGTCCTTTTCTTCAAAAGCCATGAAAATCCGTTCTACAACATATTCATGAAGAGTCATGCCGCCATCTCCTTCATTTCAATCTTAATTCTAGTATTTACAAAAACTATGAATCTATTCAAAATTTCTCAATTAAGCTACAATACAGAAATGTTTTTAATTTTGCGATAAAATAATAAAGGTCTAAAGAGAATACAAAACAATAAAGGAGGAGTAGCATGAAAACAATCGGTTTAATTGGCGGAATGAGCTGGGAGTCAACAGTGGAATATTATCGTATGATCAATGAAGAAGTGAAACATCGATTAGGGGGCTTGCATTCGGCAAAATGTCTTCTCTATAGCGTGGACTTTGAAGAAATTGAACGATGCCAATCAGAAGGAAATTGGCAAAAAGCTGGTTTGATATTAGGAGATGTCGCACAAAGATTAGAAAAAGGCGGTGCTGACTTTATTGTTATATGCACCAATACGATGCATAAGGTTGCTGAAGTCATTCAAGAGAAAATCAGCATCCCGATTTTGCACATCGCCGATGCAACCGTTAAACAAATTAGAAAGAAAAGCATTCGCACAGTCGGGTTGCTTGGCACCAAATATACAATGGAACAAGACTTTTATAAATCCCGGCTTAAAAGTAACGGCATTCAAGTTTTAGTGCCAGGAGAATTCGATCGGGAAATGATCAACCAAGTCATTTATGAGGAATTATGTGTAGGAACAATAAAAGAATCATCAAAGAAGCAATATCAAAAAGTTATCCAACATTTAGTCGATAACGGCGCCGAAGGAATTATTTTAGGATGCACAGAAATCGGATTATTGGTGAAGCCAGAGGATTCAGAAGTGCCGCTGTTTGATACGGCTCTCATCCATGCGGTTGAAGCGGTGAATAAAGCATTGGGCTAATATTTTACACTCAACACTGTCTCAAATGTTGAATGTAAAGCTAACTATAAATGTATAAATATAAAAGGTTAAAGCGGTGATCTTACCAGAGCTTTCGTTCACCCAATTCTAAGTAAACGTCAGTCCCTTCAAAGGTTAAACGGTTTTTTTGCGCTTTATCCGAGATAAAACGAATCATCGTTGCCAGCCCTAACTCGTCACTACGGAACGGTTGGTTGCGAGTGCCGCCAACAAGGCATGTATGATTTGCATGTTCCCAGCCGCCCTGTATATAAAATGGAACTAGAGAAGGCTTGCACGTAAAAATGCTGATATCAGGATGATTTTTTTCAATAAATAATCGTGCCTCTTTTATAAGCCTTAACCCGAACCCCCGATTGCGGTAAGAAGGATCCGTCATCACTTCACTTAGTCCATACGCCTTATACATTTGACCTTTATGTTCAATTAACTTGAATGGAACGGCCACATGGCTAATCACTTTTTCGTTGTCAACAAGCAGGAATGAAGTGGGGTTGGTATCAGGGCTATCGGGCCAATTGAGATCTTCTTCACCCTCAAATGCTTGCGGCCATTCCTGTTTCATTAAAGAAATAATCTGTACTCTCAGATAAGAAGGACACTCTTTCTGAGGGAAGTGAAATAATTTGATCATGAATGTAGCTCCTAATAGAATTTGTCGTTGATATTCATATTATTCAACAAAAAAAGCTGAAAAACCTTTTCGTATATAAAAAAACAGGCCTTCATTTGAAGACCTGTTTAAATAATGACCCGTACGGGATTCGAACCCGTGTTACCGCCGTGAAAGGGCGGTGTCTTAACCGCTTGACCAACGGGCCAGATGAAAATGGCTCCACAGGCAGGACTCGAACCTGCGACCGATCGGTTAACAGCCGATAGCTCTACCACTGAGCTACTGTGGAATGATGGTGGGCCTGAATGGACTTGAACCATCGACCTCACGCTTATCAGGCGTGCGCTCTAACCAGCTGAGCTACAGGCCCATAATTGGAGCACTTTCAAGTACAATAGTGCGTTCTCCTATAGATACCATCCATCATAGTATTGTTCACAATAAATGGAGCGGGTGATGAGAATCGAACTCACGACCAGAGCTTGGAAGGCTCTTGTTTTACCATTAAACTACACCCGCATATCATAAATATGGAGGCGACACCCGGATTCGAACCGGGGGATAAGGGTTTTGCAGACCCGTGCCTTACCACTTGGCTATGCCGCCAGGTGACACTTTCGTTTAGCTCTCCATAATTTTTATGTATGGCTGGGCTAGCTGGATTCGAACCAGCGCATGACGGAGTCAAAGTCCGTTGCCTTACCGCTTGGCTATAGCCCAATGTTCAGGGAGACCAATGCGAAGAAGCAATCCCTTATGAAAATCATGGTGGCTCGAGACGGAATCGAACCGCCGACACGAGGATTTTCAGTCCTCTGCTCTACCGACTGAGCTATCGAGCCAAGATGAATAACTGTCCGTCGGAACCTGTCTCTTCCTCTACAAGAAATTCAAAGAAGAGTATCCGTCAAGACAACTCGTCGCTTAATCACGTTGTAACGCTCGTGACTGAGCTATCGAACCAAAATACATTTAAAGTAGAAAACTTTAAATGTTTGTAAATGGCGGACCCGACCGGGATCGAACCGGCGATCTCCTGCGTGACAGGCAGGCATGTTAACCACTACACCACGGATCCATTATGTAAAAATTTTTTTTGGTTGCGGGGACAGGATTTGAACCTGCGACCTTCGGGTTATGAGCCCGACGAGCTACCAGACTGCTCCACCCCGCGATGATATGAAAGTTTATGGATGACGTTATTACTGTTGGCTGTCCCTTCCTCTACTAGCATTGCTCCGTTGTTTGCTGCGTCGGGACAACTCATAGCGTATTCATGAAGTAACGTTCGTTGCTCCACCCCGCGATGATATGAAAACTTTTCAGATGAAGGCTTTCCCTTCTCTTTCAATGGACCCTGTAGGACTCGAACCTACGACCAATCGGTTATGAGCCGACCGCTCTGACCAACTGAGCTAAGGGTCCGCAGCATTTGATGGGGCGGCCGATGGGAATCGAACCCACGTATGCCGGAACCACAATCCGGTGCGTTAACCACTTCGCCACGACCGCCATGAAAATATTGGTAGCGGCGGAGGGAATCGAACCCCCGACCTCACGGGTATGAACCGTACGCTCTAGCCAGCTGAGCTACACCGCCAAATGTTATTTAAATGGAGCCTAGCGGGATCGAACCGCTGACCTCCTGCGTGCAAAGCAGGCGCTCTCCCAGCTGAGCTAAGGCCCCAAAGTAGTAAAATGGTCGGGAAGACAGGATTTGAACCTGCGACCCCCTGGTCCCAAACCAGGTGCTCTACCAAGCTGAGCCACTTCCCGTTATGGCGCGCCCTGAGAGATTCGAACTCCCGACCTTTTGATTCGTAGTCAAACACTCTATCCAGCTGAGCTAAGGGCGCACTTCCAAGTGCCGAGGGCCGGACTTGAACCGGCACGATAGTCACCTACCGCAGGATTTTAAGTCCTGTGTGTCTGCCAATTCCACCACCCCGGCAGTATAATCAAATCAAGACAAAAATGAGAGCGGAAGACGGGATTCGAACCCGCGACCCCAACCTTGGCAAGGTTGTATTCTACCACTGAACTACTTCCGCATCGCAAATGGTGCGGGTGAAGGGACTCGAACCCCCACGTCAAAGACACTAGATCCTAAGTCTAGCGCGTCTGCCAATTCCGCCACACCCGCATGTATTTATTTAAAATGGTGAGCCATGAAGGACTCGAACCTTCGACCCTCTGATTAAAAGTCAGATGCTCTACCGACTGAGCTAATGGCTCACAATGGTGCCGGCTAGAGGACTTGAACCCCCAACCTACTGATTACAAGTCAGTTGCTCTACCAATTGAGCTAAACCGGCGAAGTAAAATGAAGTTAATTCAATACCGTTGTCTCTTCCTCTACAAGCATTTGCTCCGTAG
>NZ_AUMP01000006.1:38596-159335 GCF_000430745.1 Fictibacillus gelatini DSM 15865
ATCGTCGCCTAGGTGAGCCGTTACCTCACCTACTAGCTAATGCGCCGCGGGCCCATCTCATAGTGTCAGCTCAAAGCCGACTTTCAAGCGCGGAGCATGCGCTCCGCTCTATTATTCGGTATTAGCACCGATTTCTCGGTGTTATCCCCATCTATGAGGCAGGTTGCCCACGTGTTACTCACCCGTCCGCCGCTAACTTCCAGAGAGCAAGCTCTCCTTCCGTCCGCTCGACTTGCATGTATTAGGCACGCCGCCAGCGTTCGTCCTGAGCCAGGATCAAACTCTCCAATAAAGTTTGTCTTGCTCAATCATTTCAAATAAGAATTGCGGGATTGTTTATCCCTGACTTACCTGGCTTTTGTTTAGTTTTCAAAGAACATTAAGAGCAACTTTTTCATCATAACAACTTAAACTTAAAATGTCAAGTGTTATTTCATGAAAAATGGTGGGCCTAAATGGACTCGAACCATCGACCTCACGCTTATCAGGCGTGCGCTCTAACCAGCTGAGCTATAGGCCCAAAATTGGAGCGGGTGATGAGAATCGAACTCACGACCAGAGCTTGGAAGGCTCTTGTTTTACCATTAAACTACACCCGCGAAATGGTCGGGAAGACAGGATTTGAACCTGCGACCCCCTGGTCCCAAACCAGGTGCTCTACCAAGCTGAGCCACTTCCCGCTATGGCGCGCCCTGAGAGATTCGAACTCCCGACCTTTTGATTCGTAGTCAAACACTCTATCCAGCTGAGCTAAGGGCGCAATATATGATTTAAGATTTATCCATTTGGATTTTATATTATCTTTGGTGCGGTCGAGAGGACTCGAACCTCCACGGGGTTGCCCCCACTAGCCCCTCAAGCTAGCGCGTCTGCCATTCCGCCACGACCGCATATAATTATTTAAAAGGTGGTGCGGGTGAAGGGACTCGAACCCCCACGTCAAAGACACTAGATCCTAAGTCTAGCGCGTCTGCCAATTCCGCCACACCCGCAATATTTGGATGTAATTGAAACGCTTAAAGTTTGGTTTAATTCATTTTAAATAAATGGTGAGCCATGAAGGACTCGAACCTTCGACCCTCTGATTAAAAGTCAGATGCTCTACCGACTGAGCTAATGGCTCATAGATAAATATTCGATGAAGACACTCATTCGATCCCCTGTCTCTTCCTCTCCCGGCAATGTTTGCCGTAGAATGAGACAACCCGAAGCGAATTCGCGCAGTTTTGCTCGCGACCGATCTTGCAACTCATTAAAAATCGCTCATTACTGAGCAAGCAATTCATAAAAAAATGGCTGGGCTAGCTGGATTCGAACCAACGCATGACGGAGTCAAAGTCCGTTGCCTTACCGCTTGGCTATAGCCCAACATCATGGCGGACCCGACCGGGATCGAACCGGCGATCTCCTGCGTGACAGGCAGGCATGTTAACCACTACACCACGGATCCAAAATATAAGCTTGTCCTAATAGAATGAAATGGTGACCCGTACGGGATTCGAACCCGTGTTACCGCCGTGAAAGGGCGGTGTCTTAACCACTTGACCAACGGGCCACTATGGCAGAGAAGAAGGGATTCGAACCCTCGCGCCGCGTTAGCGACCTACTCCCTTAGCAGGGGAGCCCCTTGAGCCACTTGGGTACTTCTCTGTGTGAATGGCTCCACAGGCAGGACTCGAACCTGCGACCGATCGGTTAACAGCCGATAGCTCTACCACTGAGCTACTGTGGAATATTTTTTCAAGACAATTAATATTGTACTCACTTCAGTTTTGTTTGTCAACTGTCTTTTTGATTTTTATTTTCGCTCTTAACGACTTGCTCCGTTAGCGACTTTTATAATCTAACATATTGATCAACCTTCCGTCAACACCTTTCTTAAAAAAAGATGAGGTTTTCTTAAAATGCACATGAATAATGGTGAAATGTAAAGAAGGGCGTTTATCCGATTATCATAATGAACGATTCGTATATGCAAAACACCCTTTGTTCTGCTTAATGATGAACAAGTTTTTCACGATTCAGTTCCGGCAAGTAATCCTTGTCTTAATGGGCCATTACACCGTCCGCATCTATACCTTGCAAGGTTTATTCTTCTTTTTCTCCTATACTTTTCATTGCAGACGGTACACATATAAAGGTATTTATACGTTTCTTTCTTTTTTTGCGACGGGAGTGCCTTACAATAACGGGATCCTCCCACTTGCTTTAATAACTCTTTGAAATCCTGGTCCTTATGTTTATATCCTTTCCCTTCAAGATGAAGATGATAATGGCAAAGCTCATGTTTAATTATCCCTATTAACTCATTCATCCCATGTTCTATATATTGCTTTGGATTAATCTCAATATCGTGTGATGACAAAAGGTATCGACCGCCTGTTGTTCGGAGCCGCTTGTTAAACCTTGCTTCGTGCCTAAAAGGCTTGTGAAAACATTCATTCGATATGTTCTTCACTAACATTTGTAATTCGCGTTGTTGCATCATCAAACTCCTTTATTTAAAGTTTTCGTTCACGTTAACAAGCATAGGTACATAAACTAAAGCACAACACATAACCTGGGAGGTGTGTTATATGCCTACATGGTTCAAAAAACAATTGCGCCGCGCCTATTATCGAAAAGACCGGTATCAAATCGTCTTGCTTAATCAATGCTGGTTTTTTTATAACCAAAAGCACTACTCATAACCAAAATTATAAGTAGTGCTTTCCGTTTTTATTTTTTCGTTTCCGGTTCAAGCATTGTCAGGGCGACGCGTCCTTTTTGAATATCAACATCGTCAACCCAGACCGTAACGACTTGTCCAACTGCTACAACGTCCATTGGATGTTTAACAAATTTACGAGCTAATTTTGAAATATGAACAAGCCCATCCTGCTTTACGCCGATGTCTACAAAAGCTCCAAAATCAACAACATTACGGACAGTTCCCTGTAGTTCCATCCCCTTTGTTAAATCTTCAAGCTTTAAGACATCGGTTTTCAACAACGGTTTCGAAAGCTCTTCACGCAAATCCCGTCCTGGTCGAGAAAGTCCGTCAATGATATCCAACAATGTCGGCTCTCCAATCTGCAATTTCTCAGCAAGAAGTTTTACGTCCGCTTTTTTAAGCTTTTCGCTTAGTTCCGGACTGCCGATGTCATTAATATCAGCTTTCATCTCTTTTAAAAGCTGCAGAGCCTCTTTATAGCTTTCCGGATGGATTGCCGTTTGATCAAGCGGTTGTTCTCCATCTATGATGCGTAAAAAGCCAATACATTGTTCGTATGTTTTAGCACCAAGCCGCGGAATGTGTTTCAACTCGGCTCTCGTTGTAAATTTACCTTTTTCTTCACGATGCTTTACGATATTTTGCGCAACAGATTTGGATAACCCGGAAACGTATTGCAAAAGAGATGGTGAAGCTGTATTGACATTTACGCCTACCTGGTTAACGGCGGTTTCAACAACGAATGTTAACGATTCATTTAGCCTTTTTTGTGAAACATCGTGCTGGTATTGACCAACTCCTACTGATTTTGGATCAATTTTCACAAGTTCTGCAAGAGGATCTTGAAGCCTTCTCGCTATGGAAATCGCGCTTCGTTCTTCAACTTGCAAATCCGGAAATTCTTCTCTTGCAACAGAAGAAGCAGAATAAACACTTGCCCCAGCTTCATTGACAATCATATACGAAACCGGCCGATCCGCTTTTTTAATCGTATCTGCAATAAATTGTTCTGTTTCCCTTGATGCCGTTCCATTTCCGATGGCAATGACATCGATGTTGTACTTTTGAATGATATCTAGAACGACTTTTTCTGATTTTTCCACTTCGGACTTCGGCGGGGTCGGATAGATGGTTACAATGTGAAGCATTTTTCCTGTTTCATCCACGACTCCAAGCTTACATCCTGTTCGATACGCGGGGTCCACTCCGAGAACGATCTTTCCTTTTAACGGTGGTTGCAAAAGGAGGTTACGCAGATTTTCTGAAAAAATGTGTATGGCTTGCTCTTCTCCTTTGTCTGTCAACTCTGCTCGAATTTCTCGTTCGATCGAAGGAGCAATCAATCGTTTATATCCGTCTGCCAGCGCCTCTTCTACAAAAGGCTTTGCCTCGGATAGAGTATTTTTAATGATTTTTTTGGACAATCTCTCCACTATTTTTTCTTCTGGCGCTTCAATCGCAACCTTCAATATGTCTTCCTTTTCACCCCGGTTCACAGCCAGGATCCGATGAGGAACGATTTTTTGGACAGGTTCCGAGTATTCATAATACATTTCATAGACACGCTTTTCGTCTGCGTCTTTATTTTTAACCGTTGTCCTGACAATTCCTTCATTATATGTAAGATGGCGTATCCATTTCCGTGTTTCCGCATCATCAGATATCCATTCAGCAATAATATCTTGGGCTCCCTTAAGAGCATCTTCAATTGTTAAAACTTCTTTTTCTTCAGATAAGTACTTTTGCGCTTCTTTTTCTACGTTGATCTGGCTTTTTTGTTCCAACAACCAGTCCGCAAGCCCCCCGAGCCCTTTTTCTTTAGCAATTGTCGCTCTTGTCCTTCGTTTCTGCTTGTATGGCCGATACAGGTCTTCGACTTCTTGAAGCTTTCCGGCTTTTTCGATCGCTGCTTTTAATTCATTCGTCAGCTTGCCTTGTTCTTCGATTAATCGTATGACCTCCTCCTTACGTTCACTTAAATTCCGGGCATAATTCCATTTATCCATGATCTCTTTAATTTGAACTTCATCCAGTCCGCCTGTCAGTTCTTTTCGATAGCGGGCGATAAATGGCACTGTATTGCCTTCATCTAACAATCCAATCACATTTTGAACTTGCTTTGCTTTTACCCCTAGCTCTTTTGCAATACTAGAAAAGGTTTCATCCGTTTTCTCGATCGTTTTCTCCAATGAAAAAGCCCCTTTCGTTCAAAGGTAAGAATTTTCAAATTGGCACCATCCCAATTTAAACCATTCTGACCTCTGGCCTCTGAATCAAAAGAAAAACGGTGTTATGTATTCTTTTGATTAATATATGTTCTCATTATACATCATGCAAGTGCCTGTATAAAAACCTGGCTTTCAAAACACAAAAAACGTTAAAGAAACAAAATTGCGTTTCCTTAACGTTTTTAACCGAATTTCATTTTGCCTATTAGGCATGTTGCGTCATCACTAAAATCTTGAACAAAATTTCCGAGGGACTGAATGGATTTCACGGGCGAATCTAAATCTCTTAAAAGATATTTATTTTTCGATTGAATGTCAAACCCGTCAGAATAAATAATAAAAGAAAGTTCATTCGATAGATCGAACTGTTGAAGGCGAAACGGAAATGGCCTTCCCGATAAAAAACCCGGCGTAGGCATTGGATATTGTATTTTGTCATTTTTCCCTGTAAAGAAAAAACGTATATTCCCAACACCCGAAAAATAAACGGTTCTTCTCTCATAATCAATTTTAAAAATCGAAAGGACGGCACCTCTCGTATTTTTCAACTTCCGATTGCTGAGATCCATCAAGTCATAAATATCTTGAAAATGGTTTTCTTTGATGATTTGAATAGCGGTTTCAGAAGCTTCTTTCGCCATCGATCCGCTCCCAAGACCATCAGCGAGCGCACAGATGAAGTATCGATCTGTTTCTTCTATAAAAAAACTATCTCCGCAATGCTCGTTTCCTTTTTTGGATGTTTGGAAAACCGCAACATCGAGTTTGTCATAGGAGTATTGTTGAATCATTTCAAAGCCTCCGACGGCTCGATTTGAATCGCTTCCCGGAGCTTCTCTAACGCTCTTCGTTGCAGGCGTGACACGTGCATTTGAGAAATATTCAATTTTTCGCCGGTTTCTTTCTGGCTTAAGTTTTCAAAATAAGTGCATTTTAAAATTTCTTGTTCGCGCTCTGATAATACTTTAAACGCCTTTTCCAACACCATTTGTTTATCGACCCGATTATACCCTTCTTCTTGGGAGCCGACTAAATCAAGAATCGTTACCGTACTGCCTTCCTGGTCTGCTTCAATCGTACTATCAACAGATAACGATTGATAACTTTTCCCCATCTCCATTGTTTCTAACACTTCTTCTTCTGTTACATCCAAATAATCAGCAATTTCTTGTATTTTTGGAGAACGTTGAAGTTTATTTGTCAGTTCTTCTACCGTCTTCCGAATCCGGGGGCCAAGCTCTTTAATTCGTCTTGGAACATGAACGCTCCACGTTTTATCGCGAATAAAGCGTTTAATCTCTCCAATAATCGTCGGGATGGCAAACGACTCAAACGAACGCCCAAAACTCGCATCATACCGGCGAAGCGCGCCCAATAATCCAATCATTCCAACTTGAACTAGATCTTCATGGATCCCTTTTCCTTTTGAAAATTTCCGGGCTAATGAATGCACAAGATCCTCATATTGATGAACCAGCTTTGTTTGGACCACATCATTTTCCGGGTCTTTTTGAAGTGCTTCAATCCATTTATAAATTTCTTCTTTATTGTGTTGGTGCTTCCGAGGTTCTGTTGACATGCTCGGACACCTCATCTCTGTGAAGATACTTCGTCATCATGACGACCACTCCAGCTTCACCACTAATTTCGACTTTGTCCATTAGTGTTTCAATTAGGAATAGGCCTAACCCTCCTTCATTTAATTGTTCAATGGACTTTCCATGAACCGGTCCAAGCGAGTTCGTAATCGTATCTAGATCAAAGCTTTTGCCATTATCCATTACCATAATTTCCAGCCGGTCCCCAAACATCGCGCAGCCAACTTTCACCTGTCCTTCCTCGGAATTGCTATAAGCATGGCTGACCGCATTCGTACATGCCTCAGAAACGGCGATCTTAATGTCTTCAATTTCATCAAAAGAAAAACCCATTCGATTGGCAATACCCGAAATGGTTAACCGTACGATTCCGACATATTCCGGTTTAGCCGGTACCGTCATCTCGATAAAATCAGAGGCTCTTTTCATCTTGCCTCCCCCTTTACCTCGTTGTCTAAATCAATCACTTCAGTTAAGCCGGTAATTTCGAACAATCGGCGGACGCGGTTTGTAGCCCCAGAAAGTTTCAACGTGCTCCCGCTTTTCTTCGTTGCTTTCATGGCGCCGACAAAAATTCCGAGGCCAGTACTGTCCATATAATTGACTTGCTGCAAATCAATGATGATTTTCTGCTCTCTTTTTTCCGTTATTGGAAATAAAACTTCTCTTAATTTAGGTGCTGTATATGCATCGATTTCCCCATTTAAAGAAATCTCGTGTGTTTCATTCGTTTGTTTATGTTGAATTTCTAAGTTCATATATTTCCCTCCAGGATATGTTTCTTAATCCGTATAAAAGCTTATTACCCTGATATCGCATTCTCTAAACTCGTTTTAAAACAATCAATGTAAAATCGTCACGAAGTTCAAATTCTTGCAATTTCTCGAGTTCATAAAATACACGGTCAACCATTTGCTGTGCAGGCAAATGCATATTTTCCCGAATTAACTCGATAATTTCCTGCCTCTCGATAAAGCCTTTTTCGGTCCGGCATTCCGTCACGCCATCTGAAAGAAGAATAATCATATCGCCCGGTTCAACCTTTTTTTCAAACTCTTTATAACTCACCGTTTTTGAGACGCCTAAAACAAGGCCTTTAGCGAACAGATCATGAAATTTATCTTCTTTTTTACTATAAAAAAAGCCTGGTTCATGACCGGCGCTCGAATAAAACAACTTATGTTTAGTAGGGTCATATACCCCATAAAACATCGTGATGAACATGCTTGGGTTAACGTTTTGCTCGACGACTCTGTTTAAATTTTCAAGCAGTAAATTCGGCTTTATGCAGTGCTGGGACAAACTATCCATCGCGTATTTAATCATCGACATTGACATCGCAGCAGGAATTCCTTTTCCGATAATGTCGGCGATTGCCATACTGAGATTCGCGCCATCGTTCATAAAATTATAATAATCACCGTTCATTTTTTTCGCCGGCACGCTAATGACCCCTATATCGAGGCCATCAAACGTCGGAGGGTCACCTAATATGAGATTTTGTTGCATTGTCGCTGCCACTTCAATTTCTGATTCAAGTTGGCGCTGGCGGGATTTTAAGCTCTGGTGTTCCCGGTAAGCAAACCCATAGCCAACCATAACTTCGAGAAGAAAATCAAACGAATCTTTCAGTTTTTCACTCATGTCAGGAAATAACTCTTGCATGACTTGAACATGTTGGCTCACTAAATCTTCGGGGGGAATTTGCTGTTCAATTAATTTTCGGCTAAATTGCTGGCCTCGATATAAAGCCGTTTCGCTTTTTTCTTTTAAATAGGTTGTTAATATCGTTTTGTAGCGTTCTTTTGTGCGATTATTACTGCCTGGATTACTGTTGTTCTTCACTTGCAACACTCCTAACGAATCCATTTCGTTGCAATGATTTCGGTTCCTACATTAACACTTGAATCAATGGAAAACTCGTCCATTAACCGTTTCACTCCCGGCAGGCCCGCTCCTAATCCTCCTGAAGTTGTATAGCCGTCTTCCATCACTTTTCGAATATCGCGTATCCCCGGACCTTTATCAGTCGCAATGATTTTCAGCCCTTTTTTACCCATTTCTTCAACCGCTTCAATACAAACTTTGCCGTGCCCTGCATACAAATAAATATTCCTGGCAAGCTCGGAGATTGCGGTTGTAATTCGTGCTTGATCAACCGTTCCGAACCCTAATTCCTTAGCCATATTTCGCCCTAACTGTCTTGCGCTTACAATATCCCACTCATTGCGCACTTCTACACAGGATTGGATGCTCATCATCACTCCTCCAGTTCCAGCCGCAATTTATCGAGTCCTTGTTCAAGGTCAAGCGCAGTGGGAACCTCTCTCATTGAAATCCCTAAATCGATCAAAGTAATCGCAACAGCAGGTTGAATCCCCGTAAGCATCACCTGTGCACCCATTAGCTTCGACATCCGAACGACATCGCCAAGTACTTTAGCTATAAAAGAATCAATCATGTCAACCGATGTTAAATCAATGACAACACCTTTTGCTCCTGTATCGTGAATCCGCTTAAGCAAATCTTCCTGAAATTGCAATGCGGTTTGATCATCAAGTTCAACTTGAATGGAAATTAGCAAGTATTCATGCATTTTTAAAATAGGAATTCGCATTGATATCACCCCTATTTCTTTAGTAACTGTTGATTGGTTATTTCTAAAGCATGTTCGATTCCTTTTAAAAGCGTACTTTTGGTTGGGAAATAGCTTAAATCAATTCCTAAGCTAATGATCGTTTGGGCAATTTCCGGACGAATCCCGACAAGAATGCATGTCGCTCCAAGAAGGCGAACGGCATCTGCAGCTTGAATGATATGGTGGGCGACCATTGTATCTACAACCGGAACACCGGTAATATCGATAAGAACGACTAAAGAGCGGTTTTTAATGACTCCATCGAGCAAGTTTTCCATAATTAACTTTGCTCGCTCGGTATCAATCGTACCGATTAAAGGCATAACTGTAATGTTTTCAAGAACGGGAATAACTGGCGCGGATAATTCCATTAACGCTGTTTTCTGTGCGGAAACCGTCTTTTCCCAGAAAAGCGAAGATTCCTCTACCACTTCATTGAGCAAAGGGTCGATTAAACGATCGACATGCTGATAAATATCTATCGCTTTTTCTTTCTTCACATCTTCTTGTAAAAGAACGTCCAAAATGACACGCCGGAACGTTTGCAATCCTTGAGTCAAAAATTTAAGCGGCATATTCAGCTGCAATACTTTATCAAAAAAGCGGTGGAGTGTTTGATCTTTTTCAATATCATTTTGATTGATATACCGGATCATCATATCTAAAAACTCTTCATTTAATTGTTCGAACATATCGGGGGTTATTTTGGAGGAAATACATAGATTTTTTAAAGTACTGAGTTCATTTTTCCATTTTTGCGCAATCACATCTCGCTTATTTGAACTAATATCATTAATCATGTTACGCATGAATTTGCAACCTCCATAAGACAATAGTAGCCTAATGTTATTATTTCATGTTCGCCAATTTCTTGCAATCTTTTGAATACAACTGACGATTTTTGTTATGTAATCGTAATCGTCAGTACAATCATTGCACCGCAAATTTTATCCAGGACGTCAAATCAGAAACAGCGAAAAAACGGATTCTCTGAAAATAAATAAAACCGAAGCGGAAAGATTCATTTCCGCTTCGGTTGTTCGTTTAAAAGTCAATAAGGCCAAGACTGATTTGCAACGCTTCGTCTACTCTGCGCATCATATCCTCATCAAGATGCGTGATCTTATCCGTTAACCGTTGCTTATCAATGGTCCGGATTTGTTCAAGCAATATAACCGAATCACGTTCAAAACCGTATTTCTTTGCATCGATTTCAACATGTGTCGGCAGTTTCGCTTTTTGAATTTGAGCGGTAATGGCCGCAACAATAACAGTGGGACTAAATCGATTTCCGATATCGTTTTGGATTACCAGGACGGGCCTTATTCCTCCTTGCTCAGAGCCAACCACAGGGGATAGGTCTGCAAAATAAACGTCACCACGTTTAACAATCAATTATTACACCCCGCTCACTAAGCGGCCTACCGTATGATTAGCTTCCTCCTCTAAAAGAAAGGCTTCTGATGCGATGTTTAGATTGATTTTCGCCATCTCCATATAACCCTGTCTCATAGATTCGCGAATATGACGCTTCTTCCGTTCACGCAAATACATTTTTGTTGCTTGATGGATAAACTCGCTGCGGTCCAAATTTTCGCTTTTAATAATACGGTCTACCTCACTCACAATTTGTTGGGGTAGATTAATAACAATTCTTTTTGTGTTCATTAATTCGGACACACCCTACACCTCCAGCGCAAAGCTTGCTACGATCAGATTCATTTTTCAACTCATATAATATTACCATTAGGTATGAGCCAATGCAAAGTGATTTTCTAAACTAATTATTCTTCAACTTTTTTAATACTCCTTCTAATATTCTGCTAAAAATTTTAAATTACATTCATATTTTCTAAAATTCGACCTGTCTTTTTTACATTTTTTTATATATGCGCGGAACTCTTGCCGTTATTAGACAGGGAATTTCATAGTTGATTGTACCTATTTGTTTTGCAAGTGAGTCGATGGTGATCTCCTCTTTCCCCTGCCGTCCGATCATTGTCACGAGTTCACCGATCTTCATCTCATAAGGCAGGCGGACCATGCATTGATCCATGCAAATTCGGCCGACGATCGGCACTTTCACGCCACCCACAATAACATGCCCGCCCTCGGCATAACGTCTCATCCATCCATCAGCATAACCGATTGGTATCGTACCAATCCATTCTTCACCTTTAGCTGTATAGGTGGCACCGTAACTAACCGTGTCTCCAGCTTGAATTTTTTTTACATGTATAAGCCGGGAATGAAGGCTGAAGGCTTCTTTCAAGGAGACCGGAAGCACCTTCTTTAACTCAGGCGAAGGGGACAAACCGTACATCGCAATCCCAACGCGGAAAAGGTTAAAAGGAGCCTCCGGGAAGCGAAGCGTTGCTGCACTGTTCGCACAATGTACAAACGCCGGTTCAACTCCCCATTCTTTTAGCCAGCCAACCATCTCCCTGAATTTCGTCAATTGCTGTTCAACTAATGGAGAATCCAGTTCATCCGCAGTTGCAAAGTGCGTAAATATGCCTTCAATGATAAGCTTATCGTTTGGCATAAGAAGATCAATTAATTGTTTCACTTCTTCTATTTCACGTAGACCAATTCTTCCCATGCCCGTATCCAATTTAATATGAACATTTATACGATTATCTGAAGGAAGGTGTTCGAGCGCTTCTCTCACCCACTCCGATTGAAAAACAGTAAGGGAAATTTGATAGTTGCTTGCAATCGCTACGTCCTGGGGCCGCACTCTGCCGAGAACAAGTATCGGGGCTTTTATCCCGGCTTCCCGTAAACTAATCGCTTCATCCAAAAGCGCAACCCCGAGAAAGCTTGCCCCGGCTTCAAGCGCCCGTTTAGCAACTTCCACGGCACCATGGCCATATCCATTGGCTTTTACAACCGCCATAACGTGTGCTTTTGGGGTGAGTATTGCTTTGATAGAACGAATATTATGTTCGATACATGTGAGGTCAATTTCAGCCCATGTATCCCTATAAAACTTCTGCTCATTCACTCTTATCTCTCCCTCACATCTCAACACTTACATATATATCTTAAAGTGATAAGAACTATTCCATTCATTTTATTTTACCTTATGAAATAAGAAATGTGGAAGGGATTTGTTTTTTTTCGCTCAAACATAAGTAAGAAAAACGCAAACGCGTTTTTCTTACTTGGAAACATGTTCATAAACGGAACGGGCAATCGATATTAATTCTTCTTGTTTTAATGTTGTCGATGCAAGAAAATAATCGATGCCGTTATGTGTCCATGAAATCGAATTGGTGTCCATTGCCCCAATCGTAAATCCGAGATCAACCGGTTCGCCTTCAGGAATGGATACATGCTGTTGTGTCGGTACAACATCGACTTTTTGCTCAATAAGAGTAAACGATTTCTTTTCATTTTCATCGCTATAGGATAGAACGACTTTAGAGCCTTCTTCGGTTTTAACCGTTTTTTCCTTTTGAGCCTTAAGTCCAAGCGTATCATTTGGATAAACGGTCTCCATCGGTTTTGAATCTTCTCCAAGCGTTGGCAATTCCAATTGTGCTCCCGTCATATTCGTTTGCATATCGAATGCGTTTTTATCAAACTTCGGATCGAATTGAACATTTGTAAAGTCGAGCTTTACAATTTCATGTTCATCCTTATCCATGACGCGAACTTGTTTGGGGCTTAAATCTTTTGAGATCGTAATTTCCTGTTGGTACAAGTTTTTGTTTTGATAATGTGTTTTCGTATGGAACACATACGAGTCTTCTTTCTTTTTAAAACTTCTCGTGGAATCGTTTAAAATGTCAGATACGAGCGATTCTACTAAATAAATTTGGCTGTTATTTTCCGGCCAGTCACTGTCAAAACGAAAGCTTTTGTTTAAAGCTGGGGTCAGCACAAACACACCGTCTTTGTTTCTAAGAATCATTTGACTCTGGTCTTTTTTAGCGTTCTTCAGATTGACCCGATAAAAGTTCGGCTTTTTATACCAGATCTCGAGTGAATACTTGACAGGCTTTTCTCCCGTTTGGAGCGTCATCGTTGCATTCGCTTTATACCCGCTCATCTTATCGATTTTTTTGCTTAATGATTGAACGACATCGTCCTGACTTTTCGCTCCGCACCCCGCCAATGCGAATATGAATAGCAACGCCATCAACGCAATTGACAGTGTCTTCTTCATTTTCCCATCCCCTTTGTCCCATATTTTCGACAAAGAAGGGTTTCTATTTCTCGCAACCTTGATGAACAGCTCACATCATTTGAAGATATTGTTCTTTCGATTCGAACATTTCTTCAGTTTGAGTCCTAACGTTGACTCACTAAACTTGAAACTGTCATTTTTAAGCGCGATACATAGCCCCTCCTGACCGCATTACAATATATGAGACCAGATGGGACAATATGCAGACTAGCATGACAGGCTTTCTAAAATTACTTGCGCTACCGCAAAGTCCTTTGAATGAGAGATCGATAAATGCGCGACGTACTCGTTTTCAGGACGGCTAACGATCGGTTTTCCGTTCTCATCTTTTGCAATTTCAATATCACGAAAGCTAAGATCCTTTCCGATGCCGGTTCCTAATGCTTTTGAATAAGCTTCCTTGGCAGCAAAACGGCCAGCGAGAAATTCCGCTTGCCGATGACCGGATAAGCCGTGAAAGTCTTTCAGCTCCCGATCCGTTAATATCCGATCCGCAAAGCGGGGCTGTTTTTCATATGTTTTTTTGACGCGGGAAATCTCAACAATATCAATTCCTGTTCCAATGATCATCAACATGTCCTCTTTCTTTTAAAATGATTGTTTCGCTCCTAATCCGTGCATAATAAATGCGATCGTTCGCTCTATCTCTTTTTCATCATCCCACCTGGCATCAGGCAGAAGAATATATTTCGCCAATAAATAGCCGACAATGCTTGATGCCGTTAATCGAATGACGGAATTAGACGGCATATCGATAAGTTCGCCTTTTTTTTGGAAGTGTTCGACAACCCGTTTGAAGCGCTCATACAATTTTTTTGCAATATGTTCCATGAAAAGTTCTTTTAACTCAGGATGAAATGGGATTTCCTGCAACAAAATCTTTAACACAGGCAAATTATTTTTAATAAATTCACGGCGGTTTTCAATCATTGCCCGTAAAAAGTCTTCAAAATGGTCAAAATCCTTTTTTAACACTTTATCTACATCTCGAATGATAAACGGAGCAATTAATTTTGCCATTATCGGGCCGACAATCGAGATGAGCAATTCCTTTTTTGTTTTATAATGGCGGAAAATGGTTCCTTCCGCTACCCCCGCTCGTTTTGCAATTTCACTCGTTGACGAAGCGGAGTATCCTTTTTCCGAAAAAATTTCAATGGCAGCGGCAATAATTTTTTTTTGCTTATCCGTCAGCTTTTCCTCATCTTTTACTTGCAAAATCTCAGCGAGCCATTCTTGATCTTTCATAAGTATCTCCTTCAAAAAAATTCTTTCCTATTATATCCGTCTATGCTTTTTAAGCGCCACAACGTTTAATAGCATAAACAAAAGTGAGAATCCGATAAGCATGCAAATATCCGTGGCAATTCCACTCCAGCCTTTCCCTCGAATCATTACATCGCGCAGGGCATCGGCAGCATAATATAGCGGGGTTAATGGACCAATCCAACGAACCCATGGGGAAATCGTCTCCAGATTGAACAACCCGGAAAAAAAGATTTGCGGGACGACGACAAGCGGAATAAATTGCATCATTTGCAATTCATTGTTCGCAAAAGATGACAATAGCGTCCCAAGCGTCAATGCCGTCAAAGATAAAAGCAAGGTGATGATCAACACATAAATAAATGAGCCATTCATAAGCATATCGAGAACATAAATCGCATAAGAAGCAATAATCGCTGATTGAAAAGTTGTAAACACGCCAAAGCCTATTACATATCCGATAACGATTTCCCACCGTTTTAAAGGACTAGCCATCAGCCTTTCAAGCGTTCCTCTTGTCCGTTCTCTTAGGAAGGCAACACCTGCGATGAGAAACACGAAGAAAAAAGCAAAAAACCCAAGCAACACAGGCCCAAAGTTATCAAATGAACTCATGTCTTTTGATCCATAAAGATACGAAATACTTAGCTTTGCTTGCGTTTTTTCTGGACTTAGTTCTTTCATCGTTTCTTGAATCTTGTTGATGGTTTCCTTATTAACCGTTGGATCACTTCCTTCTAATTTGATCTGAAGTTCTCGATTGGAATGAGAGATGACGGCATCTAATTTTCCTTCTTTCAACTCTACCATCGCGTCCTTATACGGCAGTGTTTTAAGTTTAACATCATTTTCGTTCAACTTTGCAATGAAGGAAGATGGCAAATCTATAGCTGCGATGGATGGTTTATAATCTTTTCCATTAAAAACGAGCCAGAGCATTGTTAAAATTAAAAGGGGTGCCAATAGCATTAAAGCGAGCGTTCGTTTATCGCGGAAAAATTGTTGTAAAATACGGATAACGATGGCCCTAATTCGCATGGCCCGCACCTCCGTAGAACAAAAATGCTTCTTCGATTGTCGATGAATTCGTTTCACGCTTCAGCTGGCCCGGCTCTCCGGTAGCAATCATTTCCCCATCCCGAATAAGGCCTAGACGATCACACCGTTCAGCTTCGTCCATGACATGGGTCGTTACCAAAATGGCCGTCCCATTGTCACGCAACGATTCAAATTTATCCCAAATGGCTTTACGCAATACCGGGTCAATCCCGACGGTCGGTTCGTCCAAAATCAATAGTTTCGGTTCGTGCAGGAGAGCGATCGCAAGTGACAATCTTCTTTTCATCCCGCCAGAGTAGTCCTTTACCATTTTTTTAAGGTCCGATTTTAAACTGACCATTTCCATCACTTCAACAATCCGTTTTTGCCGTTTCGCTTGATTTAAACCATATAGCGATGCGAAAAACTCCAAATTTTCCTTCGCCGTTAATTCTTCATAGAGTGCATCAGCCTGCGCCATATAACCAATCTGGCCCATCAACTTTAAATTCGGCATTCCCTCGCCAAAAACTGAAACCGTTCCTGATGATGGTGCATCAATCCCCGCAATCATTTTCACGAGCGTCGTTTTTCCCGAACCGGATGGACCTAATAAACCAAAGATTTCAGGCCTCCCCATTGTTAATGACAGGTCATTTAAAACGACATGATCACCAAAATGTTTTGAAACATTTTGAACAGCAACAATCCCCTCCACGGTATCTACTCCCCTTCCCAAAATGAGTGATTACTCACTTCGATAATAACATAAGGTAAGTTGTGTGAAAAGTGAATCATCAGAAGGGGTTACCAAATGATTCCTTGATTGTATTTATGTTAAAATAGATTTACCTATATTAACGGTGGTGATTACGATTTTTTTACGAAATGAGGATTTTCGAACCTTTTTGCGGCTTTATCCGATTGTCTCAATGATTGTCGCAATTCAACTCATTGTTTTTCTTCTTATAAATTTCGGTCCATACCAATATTCACTGTTTCACCTGATGGCCGGTTCGAACTATTACATACGTGAAGGGGAATATTGGCGTTTTGTTACACCGATTTTCACCCATCAAGGATTTTTGCATTTACTGTTTAACTCGTTTTCTCTTGTTTTATTTGCCCCGGCACTTGAGCGGATTTTAGGCAAGGTAAAATTTTTGATCGGCTATTTAGGCGCCGGAATTATTGCAGACATTGCAACTTATCTTATGCTGCCGCTTGATTATGTTCATATCGGAGCTTCGGGCGCCATTTTTGGCTTGTTCGGAATTTACCTTTATTTAATGTACAGCCGAAAAGAATATTTTAGCCGTGCCGATTCACAAATTTTGCTTATTTTCCTTATCATTAATTTAGGGTCAACATTCATTAGTAATGAAAGCATCAATGTTCTTGGCCACCTTTTCGGGCTTGTCGGAGGAGCCGCTCTTGCTCCTCTCCTTATGGCTTTGGTTCCACGCCGGCGCTAAAGATCAATTAAAATTCGCTTCATTACTCTTTGGCTGAATGATGCTTGAATTTGGCTGAATTATTTCTAAAATCGGCTGAATTAATGCGAGTTAGAACTTTGTTTCTACAAATAAAAAAGAGTGTGGAAGAAAACATAGTGTTTTTCCACACTCTGAAAGCGTAACGTTTCTGTTTTTACTCGGGCATACGGCCAATATATTCTGATTGTGGTCTGAAAATACGGTTGTTCATGTTTTGCTCGAGAACATGTGCCGTCCATCCGACCATTCGGCTAGCGGTGAATACAGAAGTAAAGATTTCTCTTGGGATTTGCACCGCCCGCAAGATAGCGGCAGCAAAAAACTCAACATTCGTATAGATCCTTCTTCCCGGTTTGTATTCATTTAAAAGTTCAATCGCTTTCTTTTCCACGTAGTTGGCAAGGTCAAACCACTCATCTTCTTTTACGAGGTTTCCTGTAATCTCCTGCAATGCTTCGGCGCGTGGATCTCTTGTTTTATAGACACGGTGGCCAAACCCCATTAATTTTTCTCCACGTTCAAGTACAGACCGAATCCATTTTTCAGCGTGTTCTTTTGAACCAACTTCATCAAGCATGTCCATGACTTCTGACGGTGCCCCGCCATGCAGTGGTCCTTTCATCGCTCCGATCGCGCCCGTTATAGCTGAAACCATATCCGATTGAGTGGATGCAATGACTCTTGCTGTGAAAGTTGAAGCATTCATTCCATGTTCCATTGTTAGCACTAAATAAGCAGTTAACGCTTTAACATGTGCTTTCGATGGAATTTTCCCTGTCAGCATATATAGGAAGTTTTCCACATGGTTTAAGTTTTGATCAGGCATTACAATAGATTGTCCATTTTGATTACGATAACGTATGGCAATGATACTTGGTACGATGCTTGTTAATGCAACTGCTTGATCGATGTCAGACGGCCAGCCAAACTTATCATCACCTAAAGAAGATAGAACGGTTCTTAATACAGCCATCATGTCCATTGAAGAAGGGAGATTTTTTATAAGTGAAATGGTGTCGAGAGAGAGAGTGCGCGTGCGCTGAAACTTTGCCTTGAGAAACTGAAGTTCTTCTTTTTCCGGTAGCCTGTCATTCCATAGTAAAAACGCGACTTCTTCAAAACTATAGTGTAGCGCTAAATCCTTTGCCCAATACCCTCGATAAACGAGATGGCCTTTTTCCCCATCGACGAGACTAATGTTGGTTTCAGCAGCTACAATTCCTTCCAATCCGGCAACAACCATATTTCATTCCCCTTTCAAAATTGTCATAGTTTTATGATACACTTCAATTATCATCATATCTAATAGTTAATTCTCTTATTATTAATCATCATTCATAATTGATCAGGAGGAATGTATGGACATTCGTTGGATTAAAACGTTTGTTATTGCCGCCAAATATGAAAATTACCGTCTTGCCGCTGAACGGCTTTATCTTGCGCAACCAACCGTTACGATGCATATTCAGCATTTAGAAAAAGAAATGGGGATCAAGCTTTTTGAAAAAGTAGGAAGAAATGTACAATTAACAAGAGCAGGTCACCGATTTCTTCCTAATGCCCGTCAATTGCTGGACAGTTACAGAAATAGTATGACGGAATTGAAAAACTGGCAGCAAGGGTATGAAAAGAAATTGGTTCTTGCTGTTTCTCCATTAATTGCAGGGTCAATTTTGCCTTTTATTTTGCAACAATTTATGAAAAATTACCCCTCCGTTAACGTTGTCATTATGGTAATGGAGTCGAACGAAATCGGTGAAGCGATCTCGACAGGTAAAGCGGATTTCGGATTGTCGCGGATGAAGCCTATTCAGTCGGATGTAACAAGCTATAGTTTATATAAAGACCCCGTCATTCTTGTCGCTCCCCATACCGATGGCGACTGGGAAAGCCCGCCTCCGGACATTGATTACTTATTTGAACAATTTACCCTTTTTACCCACAATCACCCGGTTTATTGGGATGACCTGTTAACAGAAATTCGCTCCTTTTATCCAGCCGCTCGGACGATGGTCATTACCCAGAGTGTCGTAACCGTCCGCTTTATAGAGGAAGGATTGGGCTTTTCGTTCTTGCCTCGTTCTTCGGTTCAACGGGAATTTCTCGAAGGGAGATTGCTTGAAGTGGATATTCCGTTTCTGCAAATGCCAGAAGCTTCAACATATGTTGCAAAAAAATACGAAATCCAGGAAGCGGAGTTATTTGAAACATTTTTAAAAGACTTTTACCACTTAAAGTGAAAGGCGCACCTTGTAGGCACGCCTTTTTAATACCGTATGCAACTACTTTTCTTATTCCCGAAATAGGATCAAGGTTTATGGCTCGTTACTGATTTTTGAAGACGACGAGCTCTCCTTTTTCGTGCAGTACGCACTCGAATGATGATCAGGACAAAAAGGAAAAGAAGAAATAAAAAGGAAACTATAAGCATTGTGTTTGTCGCGGCACCCATTGCTTTCAACTTGTGAACCTTCGTTGTATGCTTCTCTTTCTCTTTATTCTTTTCCGTGTTTGGGTTAAATAACTGGCAATCAATCAATGTTTTGCCCTTCGCAATTTTAAGAACGAGATGACCTGCCTGTATAACCTGCTGTTTTACCTTTTCTCCGATTAGAGTCGTATACGCTAAATCTTCCTTTATAATATGAGGTATTTCCTTTTCATCTTTGATAACGGTTCCTTTATGAATAAAATGACGTTTAAAATGAGTAAACCCGTAATTGAAAAGAGCCATTTAAAATTTTCTATTCATACATTTCGCCTTTAGCTAAACATTTAGATAAAATTCAATCGGTAAAATACGGAAATAGGACAGAACTGCTTTTTCCCTTTATGTATCGGCTTTTTTTCCAATAGTTAGAAACAAAAAAAGACAAAACCCATTAATCTAAAGATTAACGAATCTTGCCGCGATCGATATTTTTTCGTTTTTTAAGCAAATCACCGGTCCATCCTTTCATCCTGAGCCAAATATAAACCGCGACGGTAGAAAAACCGATGATAAGCAATGAATAAAGATAGCCATATTTTAAATGGAGCTCCGGCATATATTTAAAATTCATTCCCCATATGGCGCCAAGCACCATAGCCGGTGTAAAAATAACCGTAAAGACGGTCAACGTTTTCATAATCTCGTTTCCGCGATGGGAAGACAATACCTCTTCCAAATTCAGCAACGTATCGATATCCTGGCGGTAATGCTGGATCAAGCGAAACGTCCGCTCAATTCTGACACACGTTCTCCGGTATTCTGTCGCCTGAGTAATGTCATCCAGAAACGCTTCTTCAGCAGCTAGCTTCAATTCTTCAACAGGGATCGCCAGGTCGTTCCAATTGAGCAACTCATGACGGAGATCATAAATTTTATCGAGCAGGTACGTCCGATTGTTTTCTTGCACGTCCCGGCGCATCTTCGTCAATTTATATTCAAACTTGTCAATCCCGTCTAAAAAATTGTTTAAAAGTTCTCCAACTAAAACAAAAAAGCCTTCCTGCGCCGAATGGCATTGATCCATTTCTTTATACATCGTCTCGCGGTTTGTCCGATTTAATAGCGAAAGATCAAAACCGACCGTTACAAAATAAGAAGTAGACACAAAAAAGTGGAACCACTTGTAATCGTTCTGGTTGTAAGGATTTTGATAATAAACGAGCGAACCGTACAAAACGGAGCCGATCTCATCCTTTTTGTCGACATGCAAGAAATTCGTTTTTCTTTCTGTTATATGTTTCGACCAATGGTTATAAACAGGGGTATCGGCGATAAGCTGTTGAATCTCTTCTACATTATCAAAGTTAAATTCATGCCAGCACCAATTTTTCTTAAATCGATGTTCCAACCTGACCTCTCCCCCTTTTTTTATCAAATTGTTAAAAAGGAAAACGAAAATCATCCGCCCCCATTTTCCTTGCCCAGAGTAAACAGCGCTGGATTAGCTCAGGATGGACATCTTTATGTCCTTTTTGTACGACTACATGAGTAATGGAGGCCAGGGGTTTTTTTAACATTCCCGTCGAAAGGGTTTCCGGAAACCCGGTCACTTTTGCCGCAGCGAATCCGACGATTTCATTGTCTATTTCAGCGACAAACAATCCGTAATCTTCCCGGTCAATCAACGACTCCCAATGCTCTTTCGTCCATTTCTCCGGCAGGTGTTGCTCGTTTAACAATCCTTCTATGTCAGGAAAATCTCCAAGGCTCGCTTCTCGAATTGTTTCGTCCATATACGCACCCCTCCATTACCAGTAGTTTCTCCTGGGGCGAAATGAGATAAACGCCATCCCTTTATTCTATTCCCTTTCCTTTAACTTATTGAACAAAGAAGTTCGTTGTTCTCGTTAATGCAAATGGCTGCTGATCCTTGCCACCCCGGTGCCATTACTGCTCCTCCTATAATTCCATGTTTGGTGTATAAGCTACTTCGATCACATAACTATCCGGGTCGCGAAAGTCGACTGTATAATACCCCGGTGAATATTCGGGCCTTTCAACCGGGCCTCTAATGATAGAAGCCTTCGCTTCTACTAAAAAACGCGCGACGTTGTCAACGGTTTCCCTGTCAATCGCCTGGAAGCAAATATGACGCGATCCGATCGAATCGGTTTTCTTCACCTTTTCTTCTTTAAAATAAATTTCAATACGGCCGGAACTAAAGGTCCCATTTGCCATCTCGCGCCAGCCAATCAACTGGAACAGCGGCCGGTAAAAATCCATCGACCGCTTCCTATCGCTCACCCAAAATTCAATATGATTAATTCCAGGAATCCATTTTTTCTCCATGATTCATTCCCCCATATTGAGTAAGTTCGTTGCGACGCAAAAAAATCCTGCACATTGTTTTTTGTGTAGGATCGATTAAAAGATGAATGACGTTTTAAATTTCGGTTTCCTGGCTAAACCAATAATGCTAATACTATACATTGGTGGTGACAAAAATGAGACTTGGTAACGTTAAGTTAAGGGATAACGACGCAAGAGCCATACTTTTTGAACTAACCCATAACCATACTTCGCCAAACGAAATTGTAATGATTAAAGAAGCTCTTGAAACTCGCGAGAGAATTTTAGATCAGGGAAAAGAGTCATGAAAATTCAAGAAAACCAGCAATCAAAAACTTGACAAAATATTTAATTCGTGCTATAATTTACAAATAAAATATTGAGTTGTATAATGGGATTCTCCTGGCCGGGGGAAATCCCATTTTTTGTTTTAAAACTGAAAGGGCGTGGATGCATGGAGGAAAATAAGCCAAGTTTAACTTCACTCGTATCAGCGTTTGGCAGAGCATATCATTGCCAATTCGATTCACCTAAAATCTTCAACGACGATTTAGCCAAAGAGTTAATTACCCAACAAGAATTTAATGACATAAAACGGAATATGGTTCAAGGCGCGCAATTCTTCAACAAGGATATAGCGGAAAAATTCAAAGGCAATGCGGATGAACGATTGAAATGGATTACACAGGTTCAACTTTCCCCGACTCCCCTTGCCCGCTCCGCATATTGTGAAAATGTATTGCTTAATGAAGTGAAGTTAGGGGTAGAACAATACGTCATTCTTGGAGCCGGATTAGATACGTTTTGCTTCCGGCATCCAGAGTTGGAAAACACCGTGGATATATTTGAAGTTGATTATCCTTCTACACAGGCAACTAAAAAGGAAAGATTGGGCAAAGTCGGATTACAGATACCGGACAACCTTCATTTTGTTTCCATGGATTTCAGCAAAACGTTTTCCTATCGCCAGCTCATAAATGAAGGCTTTGATGTGAACAAGAAAACTTTCTTTAGCCTTTTAGGGGTTTCCTACTATTTAACGAAAGAAGAAAATTCAAGCTTAATCGACCATTTATTTGCCAGAGTTCCATCAGGGAGCTCCATCGTTTTTGATTTCGCAGATGAGAAGCTTTTTGAAGAAAGAGGCATTTCCAACAGGGTCGAAAACATGGTAAAAATGGCCGAAGCAAGCAGGGAACCAATGAAAGCGTGCTTTTCCTATGAGGAGATGGAGAGAATGCTGGAAAGATCAGGCTTGCTCATTTATGAACATTTAACGCCGGCAACGATTGATAACCGTTTTTTCAACGACCGAACAGATTATCTCACGGCCTTTGAAACGATCCATTTCATTCATGCCGTAAAAAAATAAATTCTTTAAAGACCGCATGGGTGCTAAAAAGATTTCGAGATCTATAAGCGGAAGGGGGCTTTGCTTTCTAATAGAGCGGGCCCCTTTTTGAGTAGGATGATTGGGTCCTATTCAAAACCGATTACCATCCATTCGTCCACCACATCCCAGAACTTGAGATTGTATTCCGGCTCTACTTTTGAAGACCATAATGCCGCATTGCCATGATCACAATTTTTATAATCAATGACTACGTATGTCCCCATCCCATTACTGAAAAAACCATAAGATGAGCTTAAATCAATTTTAAGGTTTTCTTCCCCAATATCTTCAAGAATCCCCCATTCATATTCATCTAAATAAGTGACTTCTTCTAATGGGTCAAGCCCCATCGACTTACTCGGGTAATAATAAAAGCCGTTATGAACATTTTTATAAAACTCTCTAATTTTGAGTGGGATGTTCGGCCAGTCCTCTTCTAATTGGTCATTATTAAAATTTTCCTTGGGATTTCTCCCCTCATAATATACAACTTTTCCTCTTTGGTTTTTTATGGAATACAGAATGGAATATCTGCTTCCTATTTTCATCATCTCAACATCGATCAGAAAGTCTTTTAATTAGGATATTGTATTGCTCATTTCTTTGCCGACAAAACTCTCCCTTATAGTAAGCAACTTTTTTATTTTACCCGGCTTGTCTTCAGTGATAAAAATTTCCTTCCATTCATCAGGAACCAGGCCTTCTTTTAAACGACTGACTTCATCTGCATGCAATAGGTTAACACAAAGATTTTTATCCAGCGTATATTTATTCAAAAATTCCAGCTTTCCGGAATCATCCATTGAACACTTCACCCCTGTATTTGCACAATTTAATTCCAAATATCGATATCTTGATCGTCCAAGACCGCTTTAATTTCATCTTTCTCAAAAACAACCATATATTCAAATGGCAATGCCAAAACTTGAATAAGTGCTGGCCTCCATTTTAGCAGTTGGTAGGCATAAAATGCTTCCAATTCCTCTGTTTCAACTTCATAATCCACGGGACCTATATACCAGCCTGAATCGCCTTTTTCGCAGCCGCTGCTTCTTTGCAAAAATAGATTATCGTATTGGAGTGCCTTTCTGGCGGCAATAATTTTGTCGCTAAACTTCACTGTTTCCCCGTGAAGGTTTAACTTTTGCAAAAAATGAATTTGCTTGAACTGAATCCATAGAGGTATGGTCAAATCTTCCGTCATATCCTGAAAGGGATTTTTCGCAAAATCCGGGGCGGCAACATGATACCCATCTTCTTTTTGAGTAAGAAAAAAGACGGACCAACCGATTTGCAACGAAAATCCATCTATTAACTTACTTTTATCAACTTTTGATAGGATATTAAATAAATGGTTTACTTGGAAATCTAATTGTCCTTCCGCCTGGATGATGATGTTCTTGTTTTCTATTGTTCGGATGAATTTTTTCACTATGCACCTCTTTCGAATTTTTGGGCCATCCTTTTATTTCATATGGTATTCGCTTTCTAATTTAAAAACGCCGTCTTGAAACAAATACTTCTTGAAGAAAACATTTGGTTCAACCTCAGTCATATACAGTGGTTTTATGTATCGCAATTCGTTACAAATCATCCACATTTCCCTTTCAGGCTCTGCCAATTCGTCTATTGACAATAACAGAGGACAATCCTGATACTCTTCCTCCTGCCAGCCTTCATCTATAAAATTGTACGTTAATTGAATGCCCTGGGAATGATCTATTTTAGCAATATAGTACTCTCCCCAATAACTGCTTTCCCGTCTTTCAAAGGATATTTGCAGTATTCTTTCTACATCCTTCACTACGCTTTCCCTATCATTATTTGTAATGCCTAATTTCAGATATTTATAAACCATTTTGCCACCGCCATAACTTCTTCGCCTGACTTTTAAACGTCCAGTCTGTTGGCTTCTTTTATTTATTCAAGAGGGCCGAAAAATTGAGCAGTTAAATAAATATGTTCCATTACTTTAACCTTTTTCAAGTTCTCTACTTTTTCAGTGCCACCCAATCCTAAAAGAGGTACATAGCCAAAACATTCGTCAAATGCGGGTTGACCGTAAATTTCAACTGCCTCAGGGTAAGGTTCCCAGCTTAACTCTTCTTCAAGAAAACTTATATCATTTAAATCTTCTAAAAAGAAAGCAAAACCCGCACAGATTACATCGACTCGCATTTTTCTAAAATTTAATAAGTTTAAATATCTGCTTTTCTCCCAGACAATGATATCTCCCATTGATGTTACGGCAACAGGGACCGCCTGTTCACTCCTGACATAAACTTCTTTCAATAACTCTACATATTGTGCAGGATTGATGAATTTTAAATAACCATTTAAGAAGCTCCCAAAGCCATATTGATGCCAAATTCCCAATATCTCCTCCGGCAACTTGCCACTGTAACGTTGAATAACTTCTTCCGGGGTCCTTTCTTTAAATGTAAAATCATCAAAGATTTTGTTGCTCAAATTCACTCCCCTTCAAATTTTTAAGGTAGTTATCTAAAAAATTTTCATTTCTATTATTAAGGTACTTTTCAAGATATTTTTTTCCGGAATTCGTCTTTGGTTCTTGGCCTAAGTACTTATACTTCCATATCGTTTTTTGTTCGTGAGGAATTACGTTTGATAGATCTACATAATTGAAATCCACTTTGAATTTGCCAAATTTATCAAAAAATAAAGTGAGATTCGTCCATGGTTCCTGATCATTTATTTCAAATTCTTTCTGTAATTTGTGAAGGCTATCTAACAACTGGTGCCATAATGTTTGATAATCTTCACTGTTTACATTTAATAGTTCTGGAATATATGACTATAAACTGGAGTCTTCTTACCTTCCGGGTAGTAATAAAAATAAGCTATCTGAGTTCCATCTACGACATCACCATAAAGAAAAACCTCATTCCATTCTTCTGGAATGGTTTTAACTACCAAATTAGCTATTTCATTATAGATGCCATCATTTTTTGCTTCATTCATCTATTTTCCCCTAGCATTCTTTCTGTAATCGAGCCGCCTTACCTTTTGTATATGAGAGGAATTTTCAAAAATTTGTCTTGCTCGTTTTGTTTCAACTGATGGTTCAATCCCCAAATATTTATACTTCCAAATGATTTGTCTTTCGAAATCATCAACATCTGTTAAATCCTCGTAGTCATAATCGATTTTAAACTCCCCTGAAGATTCTAAGATAAAGGTTAAATTCGTCCAAACATCCTGTCCATTTTTTACAAACAGGTTCCATAGATCTTCAAAGCAATCATCGATTTTATACCTCAAATCATCTACATACTCTTCGTCAATATCAAATAAACCAGCAATATCAAGAACATTTATTGGTTTATCTTTTCCTTCCGGGAAATAAAAGAATCCTACTTTAGAAACATCTTCTTGGACTTCTGCATAAATATATACCTTATCCCACTTTTCCGGAATGATTTCATTCACTGTTAATGCTATTTCCTGATATATTTTATGCAGTTCCGTATCCATACTTAATAGCCTCCCGGTCTTTTCGGTAAAGAAAATAGCCTTGAAAGATAATACTTCCAAGGTAAATGTTCTGAAGTAGTAACCTACTGGCCACAGTAGGTTACTAAATTAATAACATCTTCATTTACATCCTTCAGTTATTCAATTGGTCCCAAAAATTGAATAATTAAATAAATATACTCAATTAGCTTCACCTTTTTTAAGTTCTCCACTTTTTCAACCCCGCCTAATCCAAGAAGAAGTACATAACCAAAGCATTCATCAAATTTGGGTTTACCGTATTTCTCCACAGCGTCCGTATACGGATTCCAATCTAAATACTTTTCACAAAAAGAACGATCTTCAAAATCAGAAAAGAAAAATTCAAAACCCGCTGAAATTCCTTTGAATCTTCCTTTTCGATAGTTAATGAGCCTCAAATATCTATTTTCTTCCCAAGTTATAAGATCACCCATCCCTGTCGCAAAAATAGGGATAGAAACATTACCTCTGAAATAAGAGCCATACATTAAATCTTGAAAGCTTTCCGGGTTAATAAACTTCAAATAACCGTCAAGAATACTGCCAAAGCCTTTTTCTTCCCATACTTCTAATAATTCTTCCGGAACCTTCTCCCTATACTTCTCGATAAGGCTTTGCGGAGCTTTTTCTTCAAATTTAAAGTCATCAAAAATTTGCAATCCATTATATATAAATCCCTTTTTTCGATTTAATAATTATTCAAATCCAATGACAATCCATTCGTCTACCATGTCCCAAAAATTCACATTATATTGCGGTTGATCGTCAACGAACCATAATGTCGCATTGTCATTTTCACAGTTGTTGAAATCAATGGCGATATATCCGCCCATCCCACTATTAAAGAAACCAAAAGTACTTGATAAATTTATGCCGAGCGGTTCTTCTAAATCCTCAATGATCCCCCATTCATCATTATCAAAGTACGTAACATTCTCTAACGCAACTAACCCCATTGCGCGGCTTGGAAAATAATAAAAACCATTATGCAAGTTTTCGTAAAAGTTCCTTATGGAGCTCGGAATTTTACCCCAATTTTTATTTAAGTCCGGATGATTTATATTTTTGGTAGGAATTCCGCCTTCAAAATAATCAATGCCATCTTCAACCTTTACACTATATAAAATTGCAAAATTACCATTATCAATAATTAATTCAACATCACGAAGATTTTCAGATAAATATGAAATGGTATTCCGCAATTCATCCCCACTTATACTCTTCCAGAGTTCCACTACTTGTTTTAATTTTTTTGTTTGGTCCTTTTCCTTTAGAACATCTATCCAATATGTAGGGATAGTGTCTATTTCAAGATTGACTAATTCTTCCTGAGGAATAAGTTTAACGTTCTTGCGATATTGATTCAAAAAAGTTAATTTATCCACCATTATTTGATTCCCCTCTATTTAACATGTTTAACTTATCTATTAACCTTTGAAGCTCACTTTCTAATCGCTTCTCTTCTGCCATCATTTTTTCTCGAAACTCAGAAGATACAGGAATGCCCTCTTTTTTGTACATTGTCCATTCGGAATAAGACTTTGCTCCCTTTGACTTATTGGCGGCTTCACTTAAACCAACAAAATTATCGGGATGATTTAATACTTCAATTTTTTGTTTCTCGGTTAATGTATCGAATCCTTCCATTTTAGTGATTTTATCCATGGAAACTATGTGATCAGCTTGTAAAGTTCCTTCTATTTTTTTACCCGGTAAAGCCGGATCAGGTGTTCCAATAATATTATCAATATTTTGATTAACTTGCCTTTGGATCTTCCTTGATGGTGTCTTTGCTCTTAACTTACGATATTCTTTATCCGAAATCCTTCTTTCACCATATCTTGGCCCCTCTGATACTTTGGATATATCGTTAGAACCAGCGCTACTACCCCCACCTCTAACCTCAGCAACCCGCTTATTCGCAAAGTTTTGCTTCACTTCGCTTAAGGTTCGTTGGTCGAGGCTGAAGTGACGGATGGTTCCGATTGGTGTTGCGAGAACTTCTGAATGGATTCCGACGGGTATTTTGATTTGGCCGACTTTTCTTCTTAATTCTTGCATGATTCGCTGGGCTTCGGCCACTTTTTGGCTTGTGTAGGCATGGCTGTATGGAAAATTTTTCGCATGTAGTTTATCCGCGTAATGGCTCATTCCGCCGAGGGCACCCATCGTCAGCGCCTGCAGGAAGCTGTTTTCGCGCTGCTCCTTCGTCAGTTGGTTGCCGAACATGTCTTTTCCTGTGGCGGCTTCAGTCATACCGTTGGCGGCGATAAATCCGTAGATTCCTTTTTCCGTCATCTTGAGAGCATCGAGCGTCTTTGTGGCCTTGTATGCATCAAGCGCGTGGCTTGCGGCATTGATTCCCCTTGCTGTCTTGTAAATGGCGCTTCCGCCTTTTAGCGCCCGGCCTGCCCAGCCGATGACTGGAATGAACCCGGCGGCAGCCATGGCTCCGGCTGCAACCCGTTCTGCCGCTGACAGCTTTCTTCCGGTGACCGGGTCGATGCCTTCCGCTGCTCTCTTCGCATCATAATACCCGGTAATCTCCCCCGTAAAAGTGCAAACCGTATCCCATGCTTTTTCATACCACGGGCGGTTCTTCCGTTCCTCCTCGAGCTTCTTCAGCCTTCTTACCTCAGCCTGTTCTTCTTTGAAGTCAAGATACGCTTTCGTATTTTTTTGCACATCGTCTTTTAATTGATAGACTTTGCTGTTATGGTAAGCATTGAGGCTAAAGTGGATAGGAGAAATTTCCCCGTCCTTTTTTGTCGCTTCGATTAACGCGCTGTAAAGCCCGAGTACCATATTTTCCGTTGGCTCTGAAAGGGCGTATTCCTCTTTTAAATCATGGTCGAACTGGTTAACCTTTTCAATTGTGTCTTTCCGTTCTTTATTCGCTTTGTTTATATGCTCTGCAAAAGGCTCCCTTGAAAATACGTCCAAAGATATAATATCGCTAATGTCATTGAAGATTTTCTTTAATTCTTCCTGCTGGTGATAGACAAGGTCATTTGATGTTTGATAGGCACGCTTTAACTCATTTTCCAAAAAAGGAAGGTGGACGACCGTTCCATCAGCAAGGTTGACGTCCTCCGTTGAAGCTTTAATTCCGTTGAAAAAAGCTATCTGTTGTTTCGTCAGGTCAATCCATTCGTCAACGACATCAATTTGCGCCCTATAAAAGTCTTTGATCGCATCAGCGCCTTTTCCTTTAAAATCATCGCCTAAATCAACTACGGCTTGAAATGCTTTTTTTAAATCGTTCAACTGTTCCTGGAAAGTTTTATAGTGCTTTGCCCGTTCTTCCATTGCCGCAACGAGCGTCTTCGCTTCATATACTTTACTATTCGCCATGTGTCTCTAATTCCCTTTCTCTTTTAGTTTCGAACGACCGCCTCATCCTGCTTTTTCAGTAAGTCCACATTGGCACGCGTATCCTCAACATTTTTTAGAACGACCTTTTTATACTCCGACACATTTTTATGAAGGTGGCCTTCTCGTTCCTTCCACTTTGTTGTAAATCCGAGTTCGTTGATTCCGAGCAAATCAGAAGGCGGCTCTGGAAGAGTGAGGGCGTCAAGCGCTTTTTGCACGCCGTTGAGTTTTTGCATGACGACATCGTATTTTAATTTAACTTCCATTAAAATAACCACCTTTTTAAGTCATTGATTTTGTTGCCGAGTTCTTCAAGCGCGTGTTCTCCTTTTTCCGCCAACACGTCCGCTTCATGCGCTGCTTTCTTCGCCATGTTCAGGAGCCCTCGCTCAGCCTCCAGTTCTTTAATTTTCCATTCAATGCTACTTTTGTAGTCATCGTAGTCATCATGACAAACTTTTTCCATGTCTTTATAGGCGTCATTGCGGAAATCGTGGAAACTGTCCGCTCGTTTTCCCATCCAGCCGTTGCCTAAATCTGGTCTCAAAATCCGTTTAATCTCCACAAGGCTGGAATTTTGCTCTCGATCAATTTTTCTTTTCGCTTCTTCAAGCCTGGAGATTTTTTCATCCACATCGGCCGACTTTCTCGAAATGGACGCATGAATGTCCCCAAGCATATCTGATAAACCCATTCCTATACCTCCAAAACGCGAATCGTATACTACTAGTTCCGTTTTTTCCCATTATAGCAAAGTCGCCTCCAGCATGGACTCTTACTAAATAAAATGATTCTTTCTTCCTATAACGAGGCAAGCGCATAGTAAATTCTTCCTACTCAATTGTTTCATTTTTAATATGAAACTTTTTTACTACAAATAAAAAAACCTGCACGCCACTAAATGTGCAGGATGTATGATTAAAGGATTTTTTGTTGATCGCTAATTTTCTCCTTTTTGACGATTTTCCGATTGGCATGGTCCCAAATATACAATGTTTGGCTGTCTTGTTGAAGAAGCGAGAGTGAGCGGCTTGTGCATTTTACAATTTGGGAATGAGGAATATAATGCTGCTTTTGCTCCCCTGTTTTTATATTGAGATAAACAATTCGTTCGCTTTTCCCTTTTGCAAGATCGAGCTCATAAATAAGGATTTCGTCTCCAATGTGATACAAGCTCCTAGGAGAGATTTCAAGCGGATATTCTTGAATAACCGTTCCTTTTTCATTCAACACAACAATTTTTTTCGGATCGCCGTTTAAGATAGGTGATGCGGAAATATACACTTTATCGTCAATGCAAAGAATATCTGTCGGGGTAAAGCTTCTTCCTAAATTAATCCGTTTTTTCTTGCCGTTTTGAATCTGATATAAAACGGCTTGATCTTCTCCAACGATATAGCAGGAAATATAAATAGTCTCCCCGTGCTTTTCAACATCCCATAAATAACCATTTACTTTCCATTCTTTCAAAAGCTCCGGTTCCTCTTTTGAGAAAATAAGAACCGACCCTTTCGAACCATCCCCTTCACAGGCGACGGCAACACAATCGGGAAATTCATAAAAATTAGGTTGCCCTTTTGATCTCCAGGACTTTAGTACTCCATTTTTCTGTTCAAAAACATAAATCGTGAATTGCTTATTCTCCTCTTCCTTCGCGTACCAATAGTTGTTATGGCAATCCACGAGAAGCTCCGAATGCAATACTTTTTCCAACTCTTCATCTGTTGGAATCATTCCGGCTAGTTCAGGATCAATTGAGTCATAAAGCGAGCCTTTCTTCTGATCAACACGTGATGATGGCATGTACATTTGGGTCATTATGCTCTCCTCCTTGTTTTGTTCCGCCGGGTTTGCCGTACGTTCTCGGCTTTCAGTGGAATTTTTTATAAAAAAATAGTACAATCCCAACAAAAATTTCTTGTTTTCTGTTATATTTATTTTATCAGATAATTTAGGACTTCGTATTGGGAAAAGTAGTAGAAAATACCCTCAATAAACGGGTGGTTTCCATGACAATTTTCCCAACTCTAAAGGGGTGATTTTTTGGTCGGCCAACGAATAAGATATTATAGAAAGGTCAAAGGCCTAACCCTTGAAGAATTGTCTCAAGGAATTTGCTCCGTCTCTTATTTAAGTAAAATCGAAAAAGCCGGCGCCAAATCTAGTGATGAAGTGATTATCCAGCTTTGCGAACGTTTAGGCATCTCGCCGGAAGAAGCAGACAACAAAGAAATCCTCGACATGCTGAATGAGTGGAATATGATGATGGTTGATCGGAAATTTGACCAGGCTAAACAATTTTTGAAAAATGTCGAGGAAAAAATGGAGGGAATAACGAATCCGGAACTTCTTCTACGTTTTGACTTGTTTTATTTGCGGTATTTATTATCCGAGGAAGATCTAGAAAGCTGTAAAAACGTTATAAAAAAAATTGAAATGTTGAAGGATATATTAACCGATGAGCTCAAATTTTACTACTTCCTCATCCTTGGACAATACAATTATTATATTGAAGATTTTAAGGCATCTTTAGATCTCTATTTAAAGGCAGAAGAACTATTAAAGTCTCTACAGCTTCCAAACGTAGAAGTAGCCGTACTGTATTACTATATTGCTCTAACTTACAGTAGGTTAACATATATAATGGATGTTCTGAATTATACGTATAAAGCTTTAGATATCTTTGATAAAGAATATAATTATTCACGATCAGCTGATTGCCATGTTCTTTTAGGAATCGGTAACAGAAGAATTCATAATTACAGTCAAGCTGAATATCACTATAAACAAGCACTAAAAGTAGCGGAATCTTTTAAGGATGAATTTCTTTGTGGTGTTATTTACCATAACCTTGGTTATATTTTTTCTTGCTTAAATGATTCAAAGAAAGCAATAGAGAACTATAAAACAAGTTTAGTTTATAAAGAAAATCAACCTAATAAAACCAAGTATCGAACCTATTATTTAATTGCAAATGAGTTATGGAAAATTGGTGATAAAAAACAAGCTTTAGAATGGTTAAGTAAGATAAAAAACGATATAAAGAACGCTGATAGTGAGCTTTATTATTTATATAAAGTTCTGGAGTATCAAATCAACGATACTAAAGGAATTAAGTTTGAAAACTTATTAAGTAAAAAATCTATCCCTTATTTTGAAAAAATGAACTTTTGGCAATATATGGCCGAACATTCTGAGATTTTAGCAAATTATTACTATGAAATTTCTCAATATAAAAAAGCAAGTTATTATTATAGATTAGCAAATGAAGTAAGGAAAAAACTAATTTGATCAATTAGAAAGGGGTGATTCAAAATGAAAAAAACTTTTATAGTCTTATTGCTGGTGCTAGGTGTTGCTATAGCATCTGCTCCGAGCTTCAACGGTGCCATTGAACAAACCGGAAGAACAACATCTTCACCACTAACTCTATAAATAAAGAGCTCTAATAAAGAGCTCTTTATTATTTCTTAAGGATGTATATGCACCGGTGTTCCGATTGGTACGGTATGGGCGAGCTCGAGTACGTCGTGGTTGTACATGCGGATGCAGCCGTGGGAGACGTATTTGCCGATGGATGATGGATTATTCGTGCCATGAATTCCGTAGTGCGGCTTGGACAGTCCCATCCACATCACGCCAAATGGTCCACCCGGATTCGGTGATTTATTAATGATTGTAAATGTTCCGACTGGTGTCGGGGTCAACATTTTCCCAATACCAACCGGATATTGCTTGACCAATTTTCCCTCTTTAAACAAGGAAAGCTGGCGTCTTGTCGTTGAGACGAAAATTTCGTAAGGCATAAAAAAACACCTCCTCTATTACTTTATGTGCGAAGGAGGTATTTGGCGCTTGATCTCGTCCTATTTTTTATACAAACGTCTGTTTAACTGTTATGTTCGCGTTTTCCGTTCTAAAAAGCAGCCTTCTTCATGGGTTGCTGGAATTAATCCGGTTGCCATAAGGAAACTTTCTGCCGTAGTTAAACCGACGTGTTTAAACGTCGCCTTCATTGCTTTTTGCTTGTCCTCTTTTCCTTCAGGCAGCTGCTGAAAAAATGAAAACAGGCTTCCGTATTCACGAATGAGCTGATGGCACCTTTGGGCGTTCTCGATCGTCGCTTCAATTTTCCTCCGATTTCGAATGATCCCTGCATTCTGCATCAATTCCTCAACCTTTTCCTTGCCATATTGCATGACTGTTTTAATATGAAACTGCGAAAAGGCCTCCCTGAAATTTTCCCGTTTATGCAAAATCGTCCGCCAGCTTAATCCCGCCTGGAAAATCTCTAACGTCAGGAATTCAAACAGTTGGTCATCATCCGTTACTCCTCTCCCCCATTCTTCATCATGGTAGCTTCTTAATAAGTCGTCCTCTTCGCCCCATCTGCATCGTTTGATCTCATTCATTGTCATCCCCTCTTTTTCTGTGTTTTTAACCCTCGATCTTTCGGTTGTGCTTATTTTGTTTTTCGAACATCGGAAAATGGATAAATGACGAACTCTGAACGTCCTTCGATACGTTTTAAATTAATTAAGCCGAGTCCATTTCTAGAGTCCATGCTTTTCAAACGGTTATCTCCCATTACGAACGCTTTCCCTTTAGGTACTTTTATTGGGCCAAAGTCTTCTGTTAAATAAAGCCCCAGGCTCCTTGCTTCTATTTTATTCGGACGCAAATACGGTTCGTTTACGCGTTTACCATTGACGTATAGTGAATCATTCTTCATTTGAATAACATCTCCGTCCAAACCGATAACCCGTTTTACATAGCGTTTGTCTTGCCCTTTAATAATGACGATATCGCCTTTTTTCGGTTCAGACAACGTGTAAATAATTTTATTGACATACAGTTTGTCATGATTATGCAACGTTGGAGACATTGATGTCCCTTCTACTAAATACGGGGCAAATAAATAGGTCTTAATAATAAAAACGAATATGAGTGCCAGCAAAATGGACTTCACCCATGTCAATAGTTCACTTTTCTTCTTTTTTCGTTCCATTTGCTTTTATCACTCCTTTTTTAATCGGGTGCGACAATTTCTACTTTAATTCGATTCGGATCTTCGAAAAATACAGCATAGTGTGATGGCCCGCCCGCATATGGATAACGGTCTTCATACAGCAAGGGAATCCCTTTCTCCTTTAGCTTGCCCGCTATTTCATCAACAAAATTACGCGATTTTCCCCAAAAAGCAAGATGGTTCAATCCCGTTGCGCACCGGTGATAAGAGATATGCTTATACTTGTCTTTTGTTTGCACGAATACGAGATACGTGTCCCCCAGCTTCCAACTTATGCCGTCGGGCCATGTTTGAAAGCGGGTAAACCCTAGTTCCGTTAAAATCCATCCCCAAAAAGCAGCGGATTCCTCAAGATTTGTAACATTGATTTCAATATGGTGCAATATATTTGTTTTTGATTGTGCCATACATTCCCTCTACTAGTTTATTAAATGAATCTTATTTCCATGTTCTAATTATTGTAAAGTTTTCGTAACGATTCTTAACTTAAGTCCTACACCTATTCCAAAATAGATCAAATAATCATAAAAGCTGAGCATTGCGTATACGGACCATTGAAAAGTGGAGGCTTGAATGAATTAATGCATTTTTTAGCGGGACGAGTGACGGCGTAATCCTCAATTCTACATCTGCTTCTACTAAACGTTGCAATAAGCTTCCGACCGGCTTCCTATCAATTGGCTGAACTTCTTCATGAGAAACATAATATCCTGCACCGCGGTCGAGACAATAAAAGGAACTTTCCGGAAAATGATACACATAAAGCTTTGTCGTCATTATTTTTTCTAACCACTTTCCTTCAATTGCAACGATCTTTTTTGCAGTTGAATGTGAAAAAAACGTAAGCTGATCTTCGGTTGTTGTTGTTTCAATAGCCCAATAGCCGATCCTTGGACAATCACGCGGGAAAAAATAGAGTGGCGCCCGTTCTTCATCAATGGCCCAGACCATTGATGGCTTATCAGGATACGCGGGATGGTGCCTCGGTATAAAACTTTGAATCGTTGGATCCTCGCTAAAATGAAAAAGCATATATATCCCCCTCACTCATTATTTCCTTATAAATGCGCCGAATTCCTCCTTTAGTCCTATAAAAAAAGCGCAGGTTTCCCTTGCGCCTTTCCATTATTTTATTAAATTGCCTTCATTTCCATAAACTCGATCATTTCGCCATCCGGACCTTTATAAAAGGCGGACTTCCAATCTTTCTTAATCCGGTATGGTCCTTCTGCTGGAACGAACCCGCGGTTTCCAAGTTCGTTCATTAATTGCCCAAGATCGTTCACTAAAAACGCGAGATGAGCTGAAGCGGGAGGACGCCCATCCGATCCTTCAATTAGCTCGATGCATAACCCATCCCCCGCTAAAAACACTATTTTTTCGTCCATAAAAGACATTCGCTCTATCACTTTCAAATGGAGAAACGTTTGATAAAATTCAACTGATGCTTCAAGATGGCTTACATCAATTCCATAATGATGGACTCGCATCACTTCACCTCTTTAAATAATTAAATTCATATCGCCAAATTCATGCCATAAATAGTTCATTTGAATCGCTTCCTGATAGGCCCTGTACAAATGGTTCTTTTTTACAAAGGCAGATAACAAATCTAAATGGCTCGCTTCCGGTTCATGTAGTCCAGTAATTAATCCGTCAACGACCTTCAGCTTTGTTTTTTCGTGAATGTATAAATTGGTCCAACCACTTTGTGCCTGGACGATTCCCTTTTCGTCAGCCGCGCTTTCAAGGGACCTGACGACCGTTGTCCCGACAGCAATGATCCTTCCCCCATTTGCTTTTGTTTCAGCAATCGCTTCAGCTGCCTCTTGCGGCAGATGGTATTCTTCGTAGTTTTCCCGTGGGCCTAAATGCCACTTATCATCAAGCAAATAGCTTAATCCGGTATGAAGCTGGATGAAGACGATCCGCACCCCCTTTTTCTGCAAGCGAAATAACAATTCCCAGCTGAAAGCGCGCCCTGCTGACGGCATTTCAACAGATCCAGGTGCTGTTCCATAGACGGTCTGATAATAATCAAGATCCCACGGCTTCTCAATATACTCATAGCGGATCGGCTGGCCGATTGCATAAATTTGATCGTACAGGTCGGAGCAGCATAAGTTGAACTCCAGTGTGACAAAAGGAGCATCTTGATGGGTCTTGATAACCGTTGCGGATAATACCGGGGAGAAACAAATCTGTTCTCCGATGTTCATTTCTTCACGGACGGCCAGCGCCTCCCAGACCTTCTCGCTTTTCCGATGGGCGAGCCGGATTTCTACTTCCCGACCCTCCTCTTTTTTCAATGTTCCTTTTAAAACGGCCGGGACCGTACGGCTTGAATTCAGTACGACAAGGTCTCCTTTTTCTAAATAGCGATCAAGCTTATAAAATTGTGCATGCTCTCGATCCCCTGTTTCTTTATGAAGAACCATCATCCGCACATAATCGCGGCGAATCCCCCTTCTCTCCGGCGGCATTTTCGCATTTAATTCTTCCGGCAATGAGAAATTGATCGCAGACACCGCCATTAGTTCCCGCTCCCTTCTAGTGAAAACTCCTGGGCGCTAAACCGCTTACCATTGACTCCTTTTGCGCGATCAGAGGCAAGATAGCCGAACACATGTACAATATCATTCGGATTGGCGAGCTCGTAATCGCAATCTGGTACGGCGAGCGCATGCATTTCTGTATCCATCTCACCGGGGTCAACCATGTTCACGCGGACTCCCGTTTCACTCACTTCATCCGCCCACGTTTCGGTCAAACCTTCAAGTGCAAACTTCGAGATTCCATAGGCACCCCAGCCTGCATAACCAACATTGCCAGCCTCCGATGTCACATTGATGATGCTTCCTTCATTGCGCTGCAACATAGCCGGGAGCACCCGTCTTGTAACGAGGAACGGGCCAATCGCATTCACGCGCAAAACATCGGCAAAATCTTCTTCAGGATAATCAAGCAAATATGGCATCGGGCTTGGCCCGAGCATTGAGGCATTATTAATAAGAACATCAATCTTCCCGAAACGGTCTTCAGTCATTGCGACAAACCGTTCTACATCGCGTGCGACTGATGCATCCGCAACGACCGCCAACACCTCTGCCCCGAGTTTTTCCGCTTCCTGTTGAACTTCTCTTAGCTTTTCTTCCCCTCTCGCACAGATCGCAAGTTGATGCCCTTTTTGCGCAAAATATAGCGTCAATGCTCTTCCTAATCCTTTAGAAGCCCCTGTAATCATTACTACTTTTGCCATCTCAAGATCCTCCTTAAAGTTATTTTAAATACTTTTTATACTTTTATATTTAATAAGTTATTTACATTATAATCGTACTAATTTTCAGACGTCAATCTTTTCGTGTGAAAATTTTTCGACAAGAGGTGCACTAAAAAAAGCTGCCAAAGAAGGCAGCTTTTTTTATACACTCGCTTTTGAAACAGTTTCTTTTTTCCTCTTGCGTTGAAACAGGTTCGTTAACTTTTCGAGGATCTCGTAAATCACAGGTATGACAATCAACGTCAGGAGAGTTGATACGGTTAAACCGCCGATGACGACTACACCTAAACTCTTAGAAACAAGGCTTCCATTATCTTCACTGAAGAGAAGAGGAATCATCGCACAAATGGTAGCAACAGCCGTCATCATGATCGGACGAAGGCGAATGGCACCCGCTTCAAGAATGGCTTCCCGTGTAGATAATCCTTTCGCTTTTTGCTGCTGAACACGGTCAATTAATACAATTGCATTCGTTACGACAATGCCAATGAGCATTAGTGCGCCTATTAACGCGGACGGATCCACTTGTATTTTTGAAATGACAAGACCGAGTATCGCCCCAACCGCTGCCAGCGGAAGGGAGAACAGGATCGCAAACGGTGCCCGTGCCTGGCCAAACGTAATGACCATGACCAGGTAAACGATCGCGATCGCCACTCCCATTGCCTGGAACAGGTCAGCAAATTCTTTGTTCATTTCCTCGGTTGCCCCGGCAACGCTTACTTTTACACCGGATGGCTTCTTCAATTTGTTTAACATTTTCGTAATGTCTGTATTGACTTGCTTAACATTTTTCCCGGTGATGACTGCTGATACTTGCAAATACTCTTTTCCGTCTTTATGGAATTCTTTCGATTTAGCCGGTTCGAATTTTAAGGAGGCGACATCCTTTAATTTGACGGGACCGGCTGTTTGAGAGACGATTGCCGTATTTAATAAATCCTCTCTGTCTTTTGTTTTTGATAGATCATAGCTTATTTTTACCGGCAAGTCTTCACCGCCGATGGTTAATTGGCCGACAGGCGTTTTTCCGACAAGCGCGCGCACTTGATTGCCTATGTCTTCGGCGGACAACCCTTTCGCCTGCGCTTTTTTCTGGTCGACGTTAAGCCGCCATTCGTTTTTCAAGTCTTCATAGTTCGACTCGACTTTATCAAGGCCTTTCATTTCCTCCATTTTCTTTTTCAGTTCGATGGCTGTTGGCACGAGATCCTTTTTATTTTCCGCTGTAACGTTCAACGTCACTTTATCGGATCCAGATCCGCCCATCATGCTTGCTTTGCTTGTTGAAATTTGAGCGGGCTTATAGTCATTTGCAAGTGATTTAACCTTCTTAATGAACGCATCTGCATTTGCGCCTTTTTTCATTTTAACGGTAAGCGTAGCAATGTTATCCGTTTGCGCCTCCCCGAATTGGGCCATATCTTCGTCTGTCCCGACTTGTGAGATCGTCGTCTCTACTCCTTTTAAGCCCTTTAATTCATCTTCAAGGCGAAATGCCCCATTCTTTATATCCTCGAACTTCATGTCTTCCGGATATTCCATTTTCACCTGGACCATACTTTCATCAGCTGAAGAGATCGTCCCGGTGGGCAACATGACATACATGGCAATTGAACCGACGAACATCGCTAAACATAAAACACAAACGATAATTTTATGGTTCAGTGACCATTTTAAAGCAGATAAGTAGCGCTCAGGCTTTTTAAAGGAATGGGATTTCACCTTTTTCAACAAAACGAAACTCATTAATGGCACAACAGTCAATGCGACAATTAGAGAGGCTAAAAGCGAGTATACGACTGTTAACGCAAACGGTTTGAAAAATACGCCGATAAATCCTTCAACGAGTCCAATTGGCAAAAATACGGCAATCGTCGTAATCGTCGAGGATGTAATCGCAACAGCCACTTCTTTTACTGAATCAATGATCAGTTCTTTCGACCGTTCACCCGTCTGCAGCCTCCGGTATATATTTTCAATAACGACGATGCTGTCATCGACTAGCCGGCCGACAGCAACCGCAAGTCCTCCAAGTGTAAGGATGTTGAGTGTAATGCCTGATTTCTCTAAGAGAATAAGTGTAATAAAAATCGAAAGCGGGATACTGACAATTGCGATAATCGTAGACTTAAAGTTTCGCAGGAAAAGCAAGATGACGACGGAAGCAAACAAAGCTCCTAAAGCGACTTCTTTTGCCATCCGCATAACTGAGTCGTAAACGGATTGAGAAGTAGAATAAATGTCTTCCAGATGATACTTGCCATCAAATTGTTTATTAATCGCTTTCAACTTTTCCTTGACATCTTTTCCAACTTGAACGGCGTTTCCGCTATCTTCTTTGGTCACAGCAATATACATTGCTTCTTTTCCATCGACCCTTGTAACGGAATTGTTCGTTTGTTGTTTCGTTACATCGGCAACGTCTTTTAGCACGACATGAGGAGCAACCGGCAATTCTTTTAATTCATTTAAGTCTTTCATTTTTCCAACGACGCGCAAAGAGTTCGTTTTTCCATTCAACGTAATATCACCGGCAGGGAAGGAAATATTCTTCCCTTTCAAAGCGGCTATAATTTGCGGCATAGTTACTTTTTTAGCCAGCATTTCCTTTTCGTTCAATTCAATGGATATCTCCCGGGCAGACTTTCCATATAGCGTTACATCCCCTACACCGTCAATGCTTTCAAGCTGGGAAATGGCAACATCTTCGATTTCTTTTTGGTCGTCAGTTGTAAATTTTCCTTCCTTATTAATTGCAATCTGTTCGATCGGAATCATCGATGTATTTAATTGCACGACATATGGCTTTTTTACTCCATCGGGAAGAGGAAAACTGTTCACGATACTTTCAACTTCCCTCTTAGCTTCTTTCATATCCGTTTTAACGCCAAATGATAGGTCAATTTTAGAGATTCCTTGATTAGTAGTCGATACAATCGATTCTAAATGCTTTACATTTCTTAAATCTTTTTCAAGCGGGCTTGTGATCGATTTCGCCATCGACCCGGTGTCCATTCCATCAGCTAACGTCGTAATGGTAACCACCGGATTATCGAGGCTTGGGAGAAATTCCATCGAAAGTTTATTTCCCGACAGAATTCCCATTATAGATATGATAAAAACCATAATGACGATCGCGGCACGGTTCTTCATAGAAAATTTTGTTAAGTGCAGCATATACTGCCTCCTTTTTTATTTTCATCTTCCAATAAAAAGAAATACAGCCACATTTTATTATGCTAGAGATTGAAATACAACATATTTCTTTCCAAATTAATAAAATGATTACATTTGTCACTTTTCCCTATGACAAAACTCATCATAATAAAAAATAAACCGCCCCTCTCGCCTTTTTTATGTAAAAATTAAAGAAAGTGGCCATATCTGTTCCCCCCTTACTTTTGCACCTCATAGATTATAGATTAGCGGGTTCCTTTCTTTTCCAAAACGTTCTCGGGGCGTGTCTTTTACTAAGACTTCAGGCGTAGTTGTACTAGAAGGAAAAAAAGTACAGCTGCCTACGATGGTAAGCAGCTGCACTCTTAATTTGCTTCAACATAATTTATTCCTACTGTTTCGTCGATTGAGCGATTAAAACGGTATGGCCCCATTTTTTGAACGCCAGTATTTTTAAATTGCACATGTTTATGTCCGTAGGCTTTTGCCGTTACAACAATGGCATCAAGCATTTTTCTTGTCTCCATATTATTTTTTAATGGAGATTTTTGATGAAATGAAACGACGGCTGATGATTGTTGTCCTGACGCTCCTAGCTTAATATGTTTAGGAATGACAGGCGATAATTGGCGCTCGTCCTTTATTCCGTATTTAAGTTCATTTAAGGCATTTTTAAAATCCCTTGGAATATGTTTTATATTCGTCCCGTAACTGTTCACTAAAAATTCGTCACCGGTATCCGTTTGCATGACAAACGTTGGCGATCCGACTAAATCAAGATTAAATTCGCGTTTTCTTTGATTGTCTCCAATTGTTATCCCGGGTTTCCCATTTGTCATTAATTTTGCTTTTGTAAATTGATGATTATAGGCAAACGTGTATTCCAATAATTTTTCAAATAAGGCAGCCTCTTTCTTGTCACGGATTTCGCCTGAAGGAATATCAACGACTATCGTATTTCCATCTTCTTTAAACGACAGCTTATTTAAGATGGTCGTGTCCAACCCAACTGTCTCCGGTTTAAATTTGGTCAATACTTGCTTAACATTTTTTACGTAAGACCCTTTATCCTTCACAAGAAAGCTAACCGGAACAATACATGGCATTTCCCGTTCTAAATAGGCAATCGTCACCACCGCTTGATCTGGTTGCTTGATTTGGCCTTTCAAAATCGGAGCATGGTATCTCTCGCCGTTTTTAATGAATGAGTTTGAGTTTTGCTCTTTATTTTCCAGGCTTACAAGTGATAGTTTTCCGTTCTTTGTTAAATCATGCGGTGTATCCATTCCAGATGATTCGAAGCCTTTTATATCCTCTACTCTTTTCTTGGAGGAGGAAGATTGATTACTCTGGTGATTTACAGGGATGAGAACTGAGATCATGACAACAACACATGCCGTCGCGATCGTCGGAACAACCCTTGTTTTGACCCACCTTTTCTTTCGTTCGGATTCTTCCAGTTTTGATTTAACTTGTTGAAAGACGCGCTCTTTCGATTGCCTATCCTTTATGGGAGGCATATTTTCCAATTGTTTTTGGATTTGCTCTTCATTCCACTTAAACGATTCCATCTTTCAATTCCTCCTCTAAGCCCAAACGCTGATCCAAAAGATCTCTTAGCCGCTTAACTGCCCGATGTTGCGTCGTTTTCACTTTACTTTCCGACCAGCCGAGCACTGCAGCAGTTTCCGTAATGGAGAGTGATTGAATAAAACGAAGAATGAGTACTTGTTGTTGGTCTTGCGTGCATTTATGCAATGTTTTATATAACTGCTTGACCGATTCTTTTTGTGTTACCCATTCGTCCGGCAATGGTTCATGATCTTTTATCAAGTTTTCTTTTTCCGATAACGTAAAGAATAAAAGTTTCTTTTTTCTGCGGTTTTGCTTGCGAATCCAATCAATCGTGACATGTCTTGCAATCGAATGGAGCCATGTTTTTTCAGAGCTTTTTCCTTCAAAGCTTTTATATGACTTTAAAACTTTTATATACACTTCTTGAACTAAATCTTCTGCAACTTCCCGATTTCTTACCATATAAAAAATATATTGAAACAGAGATTGGTGATACTCCTCATATAACCGGTCAAATGAGTCTTCCACAAAATAGACCCCCTAACGTTCTATACTATTAGTCGCTAATCTTATTAAAAAGTTACATTATTAATCTGAATTTGTGCCGTCCTATTAAAATCTGTCTCTATTAATTTACTACATTCCATTTATCTTATGGTTACAATATGGAAACAATCACATCACATTTATTTTCATATCAAAAATAAAACGTATGGCATTTGACAGAGGGACAAGGGAGTATATACAATTATTAGATACTTAAGAAAAGATTGCCGGAAGATTCTTCTGCTGGTCTTTCTTTTTGTTGTTGACGTTTCTATTTATTTAAAAAGTATAAGGAGAGAAATGCGTGAAAGCCATGAAGCGCTTTTTTAAGCAACGGGAAACATACATTGGAATTGGTTTAGCCCTTGCCTTTCAGCTGGCGTTTTTCTTTGTCTGGCTAAGCGGATACCATGGCGAGAGCCGCCATGTTAATCCCCTTCGGATGGCCGTTGTAAACGATGATCCCGAGCAAGGAAAGGAAATCGTAAAAGCTATCCATCAACGTCTTACATATAAAATTTCCGACCTGAATTCACTGCACCAGGCAAAAAAGAACATGAATCAGCTTCAATACGACATGATTGTTTATATCCCGGGAAATTTTTCGACAAACATTTTAAAAGGAAAAACAGCCAATATTAATTTCTACATCAATCAATCGAACTCCAAATCTACTCGAAAGGCAATGGAAAACGTAGCGAAGGAAATTACAACACGGGTCAATGAAGAAGTATTTATTCAAAAAAAAGCAGCAATTACAAAGGAATTAAAAAAGCAGTCTGAGTCTCAAAATAAAGATAACATCCTAAAAACGCCAAATTTAATGGATGTAATCAATGGATTTAGAATAAACGGCGTACATGCAACCATTATTAAAACCAATGAAGTGAAAAGCTTTTCCGCTACCATGGTCCCTATGATGGTAGTATTGGCATCGTTTGTCGGCGCCATGATTATGAGCTTACAACTATCTTTTGCAGCAAAAAAGATTTCTCGCCTGTATTCAAAATGGTCCCTTTTTATATCGAGGCAGCTTATTAATCTCGGAATCCCTATGTTTATCTCTATACTTACTGTGTTGCTCATGCTGGCTTCCGATGTGCATTTTAAAACATCAATTTTTGTCATCTGGCTGTTTCAGTCTCTTGTCTTATATTCATTCCTTTGCCTCAGTCAACTGTTTATCATTCTTTTCGGCAATGCAGGAATGTTATTAAATATTATCATTCTTTCTGCACAACTCGTTACGTCAGGGGTCATTATCCCGCGTATGATGTTAAGCAGCTTTTTTCAAACGATCGGCAAATTGCTTCCAGCGACCTATGCGGCAAATGGCTACTTTACAACCGCTTTTGGAGATGGCAATTTAACAAAGGACATCTATTGTTTGCTGCTCATATCGATAACATGTCTTCTTCTTTCAGCCATTCGGATCCTGTTAGCGAAAGAGAACAGCCCCCAAACAAATGCTACAGCATGACAAAAGAGCGAAAAACCGGAGTAAAAATGAACTGCACCCCAATTGTTAGACACAACGAACAATTGGAGGTGCAGCTTTTTATTGAATGCTCTCTTTAATAGGTTGGTCAAGCCGATTAGACATATGAACTTGCTCAACGAGCGTTTCAAAGCCAGCAGCGAGCAGTGTATTATAAACAAGCCGGTTATTTTTCGAGAGATTTCTTACCATTCTTTTTATCTTATGATGCGGCTGGAAAACATGATAGAGAATGAAATCAGCTACCTTTTGAACATCAATTGACTCTTTGATCTCACACTGATTGAGAGCAATCGTTTGAATGTTATGTTTCTCATCCATCATCCGCTGGTAAACCGCATATGCCAGAACCTCATTGCCTTTTTTAACAATGATTGATTCTGCGCCTTTGCAGCCTGGAACTTGCACTTGCCATGCCTTTATCGGTTGAAAGAATTCGAGCAGCTGAATATCCTCAGGAATGCCCCGGACTATTTCAAAATTGGAATTGGTGTGGAAAGCGTCTATTGTCATCGCTCCATTCTGTTGTAAAAAAACAAGTTCCTCAAACACTTCATACCCCATTTTTTTATATAAAGCAATGGCCCGCTCATTTTGTGCAACCGCTTCCAAAAGGGCTAAATCCACTCCTTGTTCCCGATACACATCAAGACACGCCTCTATTAATACTTTGCCGATTCCTTGTCCGCGGAATTCAGGTTTAATCCCGGTTCCTCCATTCCATGCAATCTTTTTTCCATCCATCTCACGAAAGCCATTTATGGCAAACCCTACAGCAACATGATCCACGTAAGCCACAACTGAATGTTCAGGTGATAGACCTTCATTTGCCAACTTTCGAATAAAAGCATCGACCGTCATCGTCATATTTGAAAAATAATATTTAAATCCCTCATTCCATAACACAACCGCTTCCTTATAACTTAATTCGCTGAATCGTTTGATCGATATCACATTTTAACCTCCCGGGACAAAATTAAAAATGACTGGTCATTTTATTTTAATGTAGCACGAATTTCCAATTCTTTTCAACAAAAAGCGTTCGACATCGCTTAGCGCCGTTTAGACATGAAAAAGCTAAAGCCTATTGGGATCTATAACATTACTTATTTCGGCTCCCCCATCAAAGGGTTTACACAAAAAAATTTAAAATTCCACGAATGCCCTAACTGTTTGTCCCAAACTATTTTGCTGTTATGTACATACTCTATTATGCAAGGAGTTGTAAATCCCTTTTTACGAAAGGAGAGTTATTATGCAAAGACCTGGAAAACGTCAATTTGGCTTTGGCGGTGGTTACGGCTTCGGTGGATATCCGGGATTTGGAGTTGGCGGAGTCGGTTACGGTGTACCTGTTATGGGTGGTTATCCATACGGAGGCTATGGGTACGGCGGTTATGGCTATGGATATGGCGGCTACGGCGGTTTTGGATACGGCGGCGGTTGGGGCCGCGGATTCGCTATTATCGTCGTCCTCTTCATCCTGTTAATCATCGTTGGATGTTCTTGTGCCGGATTCGGTGGCTTCGCTAAAGGATTTGGCGGCAGTTCATGTGACGGATGCGGCTGTTAGTTCTAAAGCCGCTTTGGCTAGAGGCAAGAAGCAGGATTGGAATCGGCAAATAGCCGATTCCTTTTTTTACACCTATAATTAAAAATCAGTTAGACGAAACAAGGCTGCAAGACTTTTCTTGCAACCTTGTTTTCTCTTATTCTTCTTTTCTGGCAAACGGCCACCAATTCGCTTTGCCGAATGTTTTGACCATGACCGGGATAAAGAATGGAAGAATGACGAATGCATAGAGGAATACTCCAGTCAGGAAAATGGTCGCGATTTGCATCATCGATAGTACGCCTGACGGATACATCGCAGCAAACGTCCCGCCGAGTATAATGACCGCAGAAATAATGACTGTTCCCATTTTCTTCATTGATTCGATCATCGCTTCTTTAACGGAAATTCCTTTATATTCATTAAACCGGTCCATTAAGAAAATGCTGTAGTCGACTCCAAGGGCAAGCAGTATGACAAACCCGAAAAACGGAACAGCCCAGCTAATACCCGAGTAGCCTAAGATGTTGACGAAAATCGTTTCAGACACCGACATCGCCGTATAATAGGTTAAAATAAGCGAAGCGAGAATGTAGAGCGGCATAATGACGGATCTGAGCAACAAAACTAAAATGACGCCAATGCCTATGAGCATCATGGCAACCGTCTTGGTATAGTCAGACGTTGAAATATCATTTAAATCGGAATACATGCTTGTCACTCCGCTGATGCCGACCTGTGCATTTTCCAAATTTGTTCCCTTTACGGCACGTTTTATCGCTGCTTTAATATCATCTACTTTATCGAGCGCCTCGCTTGAATACGGATTTTGCTTAAAAATAACATCCATCGTCGCCATTTTCCGGTCCGGTGACATGTACGTATTAAACACTTGCTGAAAATCATTATTGCTTAAAACGACATCCGGTATATACCATCCGGCAAGCTCCTTATCTGATGCGGATGACAGCCCTTTTAAATAATCGTTGGCCGATTCAAGTCCGCCTGATACTTTATGCAACCCGTCGGCACTATTCTTTAATCCATTCGTTAATTGGCTCATTTGTCCATCCAATTGGCCAAATCCTTCTTGAAGCTGTTTTTGCCCATTATTAATCCTGGTAAGCCCATTTTGCACTTCAGGAAGTTTTGAAATGACCTGGCTTTGCCCTTCGGCCGTTTTGGATAGCCCGGACTCAAGTTGCTCCAATCCTTTCACAAGTTGACCAAGTCCATTGCTTACTTTTTTTTGTCCATTGACTACTTCCGTGAGGCCGTTGTTTGCGGTTTTGATCCCTACTGACGTTTTACTCAAGTTTTGATTAAGCTGGGCCAATCCGTTTGAAAGTCGGTTAACCTCGCTTTGAAGTTGCATGATGGTTCCTTTCATCATTTGATAATCCTGATCCGCCGCAAGTTCTTTATGGTTTTTTTCCAGATTGGCAAAATGGGGGGTAAGGCTTTTCAGTGCCCCAGAAACCTTCGCTATTCCTTTCTGCGCATCTTCATAATGCGTTGCAAGTTGTGATAAACCGGCACCTGCCTGCTGATAGCCTTGAAGCAATTTCTGGCTGTTTTCATAAAGCGATTGTGCACCGGTTTTCGCTTCGGTGACTGCCTTTTTCATTTCCCCGGCACCGGAAGAACCTTCACGTATCGCTTTTTCGATGTTTGATAGGCCGCCCGAAATTGCCCCGACGCCTGTTTTCAGGTCATCCGTTCCGTCAACAAGAGCACCGATGCCTTTTGTTGTTTCTTTTAATTTCGGTTCATTTTCCGATAGTTTAGATCTCGCATCTTCTAAACCGTCACTGATTTTTTTTATTCCATCGTTGCTTTTGCCTAGCCCTTTGTGCAGCGACTTTACTTGATTGGCGACAAGCAGTTCTTTTAGCTCATCTCCGACTGGCCTTGTCGCGCTTCTGACCGTATCCACGCCGTTTACTTTTTCAACTTCACGGCTAATTTTTTCCATTGTCGCTAAATATGACGCGTGGTCCATCGGCTCATCATTTTTTACTACAATTTTCGTTGGCAGCGATTCGCCGGGGCCGAAGCTATCTGCAATGATGTTAAAGGCTTTCACCGAATTGTAGCTGTCGCCGATTTCCTCGAGGGAATTGTACGACAATTGCCCGTTATACGTCAGCAGAAATGGCGTAACAATGGCGGCCACTAACAATAACGTAAGAAGCGGACGCTTAAAGGAAAACGTTCCGGCAGCTCCCCAAAACCGGCTCGGTTTATGCTCAATTGACTTTTTCGCCGGCCAGAACAGCTTCTTTCCTAAGACCGCCATAAAGAATGGAACAATCGTGACAAGGGCAAGAAGCAATATGGCAATACCAACCGCAACACCGACAGCCGATTGATACAGCTTAAATGTCGATAACCCGATGACAGCAAATCCGAACATTACCGCAATGCCGCTGAACAGCACCGTTTTCCCTGCCGTTTTATAGGTTGCAAGTATGGCATCATGTAAATGCTCATGGGAGCCAATCTCTTCTTTAAATCGGCTTAAAAGCAAAATGCAATAGTCCGTTCCAATTCCGAACAGGACCGCCACTAAAAAGATTTGCGTAAAATTAGAGAGCGGAAAATCCCATTTGTCCACTAAAAATGCGACAATCGATTGCGCAGTAATATAGCTAATTCCGACAGTTAATAGCGGAATGAACGGCGCAATCAATGACCGGAACACAATGAGCAAAACCGCCAGGATAAAAATAACCGTAATGTATTCCGTCTTTTTCAATCCATCCTGCGAGCTCTTCATGACATCTTCATCAATCATCCAGCTGCTCGTATAATAATGATCGACTTTGACGTCGTTCAACTCCCGATAGAGCGCCTTTGAAATTTCGGCAGGCTCGCGCTTTCCTTTTTGAACTGTCAGCATGACAAGAATCGTTTTTCCATCTTTACTGACGAGCTGGTCTTTTAACTCTTTTTGATGAAAATGGGAAAGAATGGATGAGACACCGAGCCTTTGCCTATCGTGATCAAGCCGGTCAAGCCCACGTTTGATTTCCGCGAGGTCCGCTTTCGTAAGCCTCTCATGATCGTGAAAAACGAGAGCAACCTGCGATTCGCCTTTTGCCTTATGTTCGTCCATTTGATTGAGCAACTTTTGCGCATCGGTAGAAGGATACCCGTCTGGAACACCGATCTGGCCTTTTTCCCGAACGAGGTTAGCCATATTTGGTGCAGTCATCACCAATACGGCAACAACCAGGATCCAAACGGCAACGATTAGCCATCTTGCTTTAATGATCCCTCTCATTCTTCTAATTTCTCCTCCTTCTCTTCATGGAGCAATTGGGCAAACGTTTCAAATGTATGGATAAACGCTTCAATTTCTTTCTGGTCAAATTGTTTCAAATACGTTGAAACAATTTCAAACACCTTTTTATTTGCCCATTCAAACACGTTATTTCCTTCTTCCGTCAACATTAAATACACGATCCGCCGGTCTTTTCGATCACGGAACCGTTTGATATAGCCTTTTTCTGTTAATCTTGCAATGATTGCCGTTATGGCGCTTTTATTCACTAAAAACATCTCTGCAAGTTCAGTTGTCGTTGCACGCCCGAGCAATTTAATCGTCCGCAAGATGCAATGCTGCTCGATCGTTAAAATGTCTTGCAACTGCTCTTTAATTAGCGACTGAATTCGCTTTGTTACCGTAAATGAAGCCATTTCATAACGGTTAATAACCTCCTGCAAATCCATTGTATTCACCTTTTTTCTATGTAGAATCATATTGTTCACGAGTTGAACTGTTTATGTTGATAACTATATGAAAAAGTATATTCTCTGTCAATGAAAATTTTAGTCTGGTTTGAAGCAATAAGAGAACAGATCCATCAATCAAACGTTTGATTTAAATCATTGTAAGAAATCCTTACACTAACATAGCGGAAATTTTATAATTTTCGTATAATTATTGACATATATTTGTTATTTTTATTAACATTAAGTACGAGCAACAGCGGATTATAAACGGGGGTGAATGAAATGAGTCAGTCTTACAAAGACAAAAAAGTAATCACCATCGGAATTGTCAGTGAATTAACCGGTCTGACCCACCGGCAAATTCGCTATTATGAAGAACGGAATTTAATCTTTCCCGAACGGTCGAAGCACGGCAATCGGAAATATTCTTTTTCAGATATTGAACGGCTCATGGAAATCGCAAATCAAATTGAAGACGGGGTGCAAACTTATGAAATTAGAAAAGAAATGATGCGGAGAGAAAAGCAACTTGATCGAAAGGAAGTTAAAAAAATGATTCGAGGGCAATTGAATGCCCATTTCAAAATAAGGGAATGAGCGACATTTATCCTTCAAGCGAAAACGCTCCCTCAGGCAAATGTCCGGGAGCGCTCTAGCTAATTTACTGTTAAATCGATGACCGGCCTTACCCTTACCGCACAAACTTTAAAACCCGGCATTTTGCAAATGGGGTCTAACCATTTCCTACGAACACCATTTTTTCTTTTTTATTTCATCCCTCTTCCTTTAAATGGTTGATTTTCATATAGGACCTTATCTTTATTGGAAAGCGCATCACGGAAGCTCCTTCTTCGCTTCAATGATGTAAGGAAATCTGACATTGTTTTTTCATTAAAAAAACCCTTCTTTTCTCTTAGAAAGAAGGGTTTCGTGCGCTATGATTCTATTCCTTGCCAAATCTCCTGCCTCCGCAAAATTCAATCTCATAAGGAGAATTTGTTAATGTTATGATTTCAACTGTTTTTCCTGTTTTCGGCGAGTGGATCATTTGATCATTCCCGTAATAGATTCCGACATGATGAACGAAACCTTTGCCTTCGTCGTAGGCAAAAAAAACAAGGTCTCCCGGTTCTAATTCGTCTCTCGTCACTTTTTTCCCGCGTTTATGTTGGTCAGACGCATCTCTCGGGATCGTGATTCCATTAAAATGGTGCATCGTATAAGCAAAACCGGAGCAGTCGTAACCGAACCCCGACATACCGCCCCATAAATACTCCAGGTTAAGGAATTTCTCCGCTGCCCTGACAATATCTTGCCCGGTTCCTTTAGGGATGCCATCGTAGACAGAGAAAATTTCAACATCATTTCTTCTTACTTTTTTCGTTCCATCAACCGTCCGTACCTCAACCCATTCTTCCCCTATTTGTTGAATGGCGAGCCGGGTATTAAAACTTATTTCTATTTCCTTCTTTTCTTCTAAACGATATAAAAAAGCAGTAGGAGAGGAGATAACCGCAAAAGAATCATAGGAGCCGCCTTCAAATGACGAAGCCGGCGTGAGCTGCTGCTTCGGGATCCATCCCGGATACCCGGACTCGTTTTTCCCAGAAGGCTGGTCGGGAACAAGAACCGATAACCACTCTCCATTTTCTTCTGTCACAATCACCTTTTGGCCATAAAGTAGCTGTGACTGGATCATATTTTTGGCATGGAGCTCCAGCTTATCGTCATAGCTGTTCGATGAAATCCACTTCTTTATTTGTGCAGGATTAGAAAGCAGCAGCTGATCTTTCTCCCGTGGAGATTCAGGTGATGTCCATAACGTCGCAACGGATACATTGACGATCCATTCATTTTCCAAACTAAGCCCTCCGATCTTTCCGTTAAAATGGGTGTCCACCCTTTAGAACACCCATCTTATCGTCTATTTTACGTCCGCCCACTTTAATTCCAAATAGCCAACCGGATGTCTGACGATGCCGGTTACATTTTCATTTTGCAAGTACACTTGATTATAGAAGTAGAGCGGGAAAATTGGCGCTTCATCGATTAAAATCTTTTCCGCTTTATGCATGTCTTCAAACCGCTTCTTCTCATCGCCTTCTTTTTTCGCACTTGCAATAAGCTTGTCATATTCCTTGTTGCCCCATCCTGTCCGGTTCATCGGGCTGTCAGTCACAAAGCTTTCTAAAAAGTTGATCGGGTCCGCATAGTCCGCTAAAAAGGAAGAGCGGGAAAATTGCAGTTTCAACGCTTTTTGATCCGTTGAAAAGACATTGGCCTCAAGGCTTGCCAGCTTAACATTGACGCCAAGGTTTTCCTTGAACATTTCCTGAAGAGCTTCAGCGATTTTCTTATGTGTATCATCCCCCGTGCTATAGGTTAAAGTGACTGGCGGAAGTCTATCATACCCTTCTTCTTTCATCCCCTTTTGCAGAAGCTCTTTTGCTTTTTCCTTATCCGGCTTGATCAAGTCGCTGCCAATCTCGCGGAAATCCCCTCCCGCCGGGTCATTAAATCCGTAGGCGACAAACCCATGGGCCGGCTTTTCCTTATTTTTCGTGACATAGTTAACGATGTCTTCTTGATTAACGGCAAGGCTGAACGCTTTCCGGATATTTTTGTTTTGGAACGGCTTCATTTTTACATTAAACCGGAAGAAGTAAGTCCCGGATTGATCTTCAACCTTCGCTTTCCCTTCCTTAAATAACTTTTCGCTTAAGTCAGCGGGAATTCCTGATGTTGACAGTTCCCCTGTTTGGAACATTTGGTATTCTGTGTTGCTGTCACCGATCATTTTCCAGACGACGCCATCTAATTTCACGCTTTTTGCATCCCAATAGTTATTGTTCTTGACCATTTTCATCTGGTCTTTATGCTTCCACTCCGCCAATTTGAATGGGCCGTTTCCAACAAATGTATTGGCTTCTTTTGCCCAGTCTTTGTTTTTTTCCACCGTTTCTTTCGGCACGGGAAAGAATACCGGGTTGGAAATGACGCTTAGAAAATATTTTTGCGGACTGTTCAACGTCACTTCGAGCGTCTTATCATCTTTCGCTTTCACTTTCATATCTTGTGCGCTTCCTTTACCGGTGTTAAATTCCTCGGCCCCTTGAATAAAGTAGGATAAGAAAGCCGCAGGAGAAGCTGTTTTCGGGTCTGCGACACGCTTCCATGCATATTCAAAATCTTGCGCTGTCACCGGTTTTCCGTCCGACCATTTGGCGTCCTCGCGGATTTTAAACGTATACGTTTTCCCATCGCTTGAAACTTCCCATTTTTCAGCTGTGGCTGCTTCCGGCTCGTTATTTTTACCAAGCCGGGTCAACCCTTCCATCAAGTTGTTTAAAGGGTTATATGAAATGGCATCAAAACCGATAGGCGGATCAAGTGAAGTCGGTTCATTGCCGTTATTTAGTGATACGATTTTCTCCTTCCCGCTTTTATCTCCCTCTTTGCCTGGCGGGTTTGCCCCTGTTGTACATCCTGCTACCATTGCGATCATCACAAAAGCAACAAGCATGACTGACCATTTTTTCATCGGAAAGTACCTCCTTGAAATTTTTAGCTATATGTCTTTTCACGCAAATGAAACTTGACCTGTTTCGCCCTTTGGTCCTGTAGCCAGCAATTTACTTCATGCCCTTCTGCTACAAGAGTTCTACCGGGCTGATAGGCATCGCATACTTCCATGGCAAACTCACATCTTGAGCTATAAGCGCAACCGATAGGCGGTGCGAATAAATCTGGCGGCGACCCGGGAATCGGAATTAAAGGCTGGCCGCGCTCCAAATCCAATCGCGGCACGCAATTTAGCAATCCTTTCGTGTAAGGGTGCTGAGGGTTATAAAAAATTTCGCTGGTCGTTCCTGACTCGACAACCTTACCGGCATACATGACGTTGATCCGATCGGCGAGCTTTGCAACGACCCCTAAATCGTGGGTAATCATAATGATTGCGACCCCCGTATTTCGCTGGATTTTTTTAAAAAGGTCGATGATTTGCGCTTGAATGGTCACATCTAAAGCTGTCGTCGGTTCGTCCGCGATTAAAATGGACGGATTACAGACGAGCGCCATCGCGATCATGATGCGCTGCCTCATCCCCCCGCTGAACTGGTGGGGAAATTGTTTTAATCGTTCTTTCGGATTGGCGATGCCGACTTCCCCGAGCATTTCACATGCCCGAAATTGGGCTTCTTTTTTCGTCACGACTGGTTCATGTTGCAAAATCGCCTCCGTAATCTGGTCGCCGATTGTTAACGTTGGATTGAGCGAAGTCATTGGATCCTGAAAAATCATTGAAATGTCTGAACCGCGGATTTTCCTCATCTCTTTTTCGGAAATTTTTGTAAGGTCGCGGCCTTTAAAGAGAATGCTGCCGGATGTAATTTTCCCCGGGGGATTCGGAATGAGCTTCATAATGCTCTGGGCGGTCACGCTTTTGCCGCATCCGGATTCCCCGACAATCGCAACGGTCTCCCCTTTTTTAACGGTAAAACTGACTCCCCGGACAGCCTGAACTTCCCCGCCGTAAGTTTTAAATGAAACGTGTAAATCTTTCACATCAAGGATCGTATTCATGCGGATCACCTCCGTAATTTTGGATCGAGTGCATCCTGCAATCCATCACCTAACACGTTGAACGCAAACATCGTTAATGAAATAAAAAAGGCCGGGAAGAAAAGCCGCCACCACTGGCCGGTTAAAATTGTCGACAATGCATCACTCGCCATGACACCCCAACTTGCATACGGTGCCTGAACGCCCAACCCGATGAAGCTGAGAAACGCTTCAGCGAATATCGCGGTCGGAACTGTTAACGTCATTTGGACAATGATCGGACCCATCGTGTTTGGAAGCAGGTGTTTTCGAATAATCCGTCTCGTTTTACCACCAAACGTTTTTGAAGCGAGGACGAACTCGTAATGTTTTAATTGCAGCACCTGCCCACGAACAATTCGCGCCATTCCTGTCCAACCGGTAATACTGAGTGCAACAATGATTGTCAAAAGCCCCGGGCCCATGACGACCATAAGAAGAATGACCATTAATAAATAAGGGAGACCGTATAAAATTTCAACGATCCGCATCATATAATGATCGGTCCTGCCGCCTTTGTATCCCGAGATCCCTCCGTAAATGACGCCGATCACAAAGTCGACCAATGCCGCCATAACCCCGACAAATAACGAAATCCTCGCCCCATACCATGTTCTTGTAAAGACATCTCTGCCAAGGTTGTCCGTACCGAACCAGTGTGAAGCAGAAGGCGGCAAATTGCTTTCGGTTAATGCCTGTTTCGTCACTTCATACGGTGACAAAATCGGGCCGAAAATGGCCATGATGATAAGTAAAATTAACGAAACCAATCCAGCCATCGCAAGTTTGTTTTTCACCAATCTGCGGCGGGCATCCTGCCAGTACGACAGCCCGGGACGAACAATTGCATCGGCATTCCTTGCTTTTCTTTTTTTAGGAATAAACAACTCATCCGGAGGGAACTGTCTTTTTTCATTACCTGTGCGATTTGGAAGCACCATCCTACTCCCCCTCCTTTTTATGGAGCTTAATTCTCGGGTCAATAATTCCATAAGCAATGTCGACTAAAAAAAGCAAAAAAATGAGAAGTGTGCTGTAAAAAACGGTCGTGCCCATAATGACAGGATAATCGCGGTCGTTAATGCTGCTGACAAAATATTGGCCCATGCCGGGGATGGCAAAAATCTTTTCAATGACAAAACTTCCGGTTAATACAGCGGCAACTAAAGTCCCTAAGATCGTAATAACGGGAAGAAGCGCATTTCGGAGCGCATGTTTGACGACAATTTTAAATGGCGATAAGCCTTTTGCCCGTGCCGTTCGAATATAGTCTTGCGTTAGTACTTCGAGCATGCTTGATCTTGTCAAGCGGGCAATAATCGCAAGCGGGCTCATGGAAAGCGCGAGAGCAGGCAAAATCATGTGCTTGTAGCTCGCCCATGTCGCAACGGGAAGCAATTTCAAGTCCACCGCTACAACCTGAATGAGAAGGGTTGCCATGATGAAGTTCGGAACGGAAATGCCGATGACGGCCAATGTCATCGCTCCATAATCGATAACCCCATTATGGCGAAGGGCGGCAAAAATGCCTAAAGCAATTCCAGAAACGATCGAAAAGAGGAGCGCTACAGAACCGAGCTCAAACGAAATTGGAAAGCCGCGCGACAATAATTCATTAACTGATGTGGAGCTTTGTTTAATTGAAGGACCGAAATCAAATTGTAGAAGAGATTTTAAGTAAATACCGTACTGAACGAACAAATTTTCATCTAAATGGTAGTGGGCTTCCAGGTTTTTTCTCACCGTGTCATTCGTGTTTCTCTCCTGGTTGAACGGTGAACCCGGTATGGCGTGCATCAAGAAAAACGTAAGCGTGACGATGACCCATATGGTAATCATCATGGATATAAAGCGTTTGCCGATATATTTTAGCATCTTTGGATCCCACCTTTACAAGTTATGGAACAAAGGTAACGGAAACCCGTCACCAGGAGCCAGATTTCACTTAAATTGGTGGCAATTTTAACAAAACGTCGTCCGCATAGCGAGCTCCGTCATCACAAGCATGGCCTGATAAGCCTCAAGCATATCTTTTGCTTTGAATTGAACGATCGTTGTGCCTTCGACGATTTCCGTACCCGGCATTAAATGGGCCCATTCTGCCTGTCCATAATTCGCAAACTCAATGCCTAATACAGGATGCTCCGGAGGAATGAGCGGCTTCACCCGATCAATAGTAAGCAGGGCTTCTTTCGTTTTTTCACGCAGCAGTTCCCCGCTTTTTTGCGGGCTTAAACAAAGAGCGGATGACCGTGACAGCGTTTCTTTGACAGCCGCTGTCGTGACACCAGGTATCAGTTTCTTTGCTTCTTCTGCGGCATAATCATCGCCTGCAACCATAATGACAGGTACCCCGTAGTAGCCGGCGACATAAGCATTTAACCCCATTTCCCCAACTTCATGGTCATTAATGTACATATTTCTCACGCCGAAAATCATCGAATGGGACATCACCCCTTTTTGCGATGCACGGGCATGATAGCCGACAAAGATAGCCCCTGAATAACTGTTATCCAGTCCCTGGACCATAGAAAACGGTTTCACATCTCCAGAAATGAGCCTCGCTTCCGGATGAATTTTTTCCACTAAAAGGTTATTCATTTTTGAGTGGCTGTCATTGACAATAATATCCGTTGCCCCATTCTCAAATGCGGAATGGATAACATGATTAACTTCATCTGTCATCATCTGCTGGCCTCGTTTGTAATTTCGATCACTCGAATCAACAAATGTCGAATCGACAAGACCCGTAATCCCTTCCATATCCACTGATATGTATAGTTTCAACTTTTTTCCTCCTCTTCTTATAGTAGAATAAGTCTATGGACTGTGAAAAAACCTCCTTTCTATCATTGCTTTTTAAAATACTACCAATCTATTTACTATATTAGTAATTATTGAAATCGAAATCAATCGATAATTCATTATACTATGAATTATTTGTTAATTTATTTTTCCAGAATTCTATCATCGCGAGTAAGAGAACTGATTGTAACCTTTTCATTCGTCACCCGCCTGTTAAACACCTGCAAAAGGATTTTTTTCCATAACTGTCGAATGGTTGATTAGAAAAACTTCTAAATTTGAGGTGTATGTTGTGGAAAATACGGTGCTAAAAAATGGGGAGCATTTTTTAAAAGTAAATGGGATTCAACATTGGGTGAAAATAAAGGGTGCTGAACTTAGAACCGTTCCTATCGTTGTCATTCACGGAGGCCCCGGTGGAAATCACTACACATTTGAACGTACGATTGGACCGCTTCTCGAACCATTAACAACGATCATCTATTATGAGCAACGTGGCTGCGGGAGAACTGAACCGCCGGACGACCGTACCGCCTATTCACGGCAGCTGTTGCTCGATGATTTAGAAGAACTGCGGAAATCTTTACGTCTTCCTGTGTTCATTCCGCTCGGTTATTCTTTTGGCGGCGAGCTGGCACTGGAATATACGCTCGCCTATCCTCATTCAGTCGAGAAGCTTATCGTTCAAGCACCGAGTATTGATGACCATGCAAGGATGGATCAATTAAAACTGGACAGTTTTCTTCACGTTTCCACCGGGAAGATGAAAGAAAAAATCGAGCAGATCAACAGTAAAAATCTATCGACCACTGAAAAGTTACAGGAAATATGGGAGATCGTTGATACAGAGACGGTAGACCGCCTTTTGTTTGAAAATCAAGATTTCGCACAACTTAACCGGCGGCTATGGGAAGAAAGCGGACTTACGAACCGGGGAGATCTTGCCCGGTGCATCCTTCGACAAAAAAACAGTACCCCTTTGTTGAAGCGGGTTCATCACATCTATCAAGAAACATTAGTCCTTGTTGGACAGCATGACCGTAATACGGGTGTCTCCATTAGTAAAGAAGTGGCAAAGAGAATTCCACACTCGTCGCTTTATATCTTTCAAAAGAGTGCTCATTTTCCCGATATTGAGGAATCAGAGCACTATGCGAAGATTGTACATAAGTTTCTTCGTCTTAAAAAATAGGATTTAAAATTGGCTGATATTTTCTCTAAAGTGGCTGATATGTTGTCGAAAGTAGCTGATATTCGACGAAAAGTGGCTGATAAATTCTTTAAAACGGCTGATATCTTCTATTGGGCACGTTGTTTACAAAAAACTCGCCCCATAAGAGGCGAGTTTTTACTCTGTTTTTGGCGATGGGGAGAACAACGCACCGCTTTCGGCGTCTTTTTCCAGCTCCGCTAACCAGCTTAATTCTGTTTTTGAGTGAGCGAGCGCACCGCTAATGGAATGAATGATAGCGCAAGGAACGTACGCTTTTTTCGCTTGAACTAACATCTCCAGGATTTCTACTCTTTTTTTCATTTCATTTATTCTTTCACGTATCGCTCGTCTCACTTTATCTCGATCCGCATACTGGATAAAGGAAAAGGCCGTATAGAGCGGGTGGAAATCTTCGTAAGGCTTTGCTATTTGTTTCTCGAATAATCGATGAAACTCTTTTTTTCCAAGCGGAGTAATCCGGTAAATCGTTTTATCGGGTCTCGGTGTGTCACGAATGGTTTCTACCGCTTCAATCATTCCCGCTTCCTCTAATTGTTGAAAGGAATAGTATAACGAGCCTTTAGCCAATTTCACATAATATTGCATCTGCCGTTTTTTGATGATTTGCTGAATTTCATAAGGATGGCACTCCCCGCCCATCAACATGCCGAGGACGAGGAGCTTCGTATCATTTGCCATCTCGTCAAACCGCCTTATGCTTCATTTCCCGATCTGGATCTCTTGAGGGCATTCTTTCATTCCCCATCAACAAAATGAAGATAAAAGCGAGAATTGCTGGAATCAGAGCCCACATGAATACCGCATCAACTGAATCTGAAAGTGCATGGCGAAAAGCTTCCAATACTTGCGGAGGCATTTTGGCAGCTGCTTCCGGTGAAAAAGCTTCCGCACCGGCCTGATGAGCCATATTTCCGCCATGCGGGAAAGCATCCGCCATTTTATTATTAAAAACCCTCGATTGAATCGTACCGAAAATAGTCACTCCCAATGTCATTCCAATTGTTCGGAAAGTTGAAATCATCGAGGTGGCGGAACCACGTTGTTGAAAAGCAACATTGTTCACAGATGCAAGATTTAATAAAGAGAAGGAGAATCCGACGCCAAACCCGAGAATAATCATATACAGGGTAATCATGCCACGCGCGGTCTCAGTATCCATCGTACTAAGCAAATAAACGCCGCTGATGAAAAATATCCCTGATACAATCATGATGTTCCGGAAGCTGAATTTCGTCGGACCCCATCCTCCTAATTGGGACCCGACGACAGAACCGAGCATCATCGGCATTAAAATTAGCCCCGAGTTTGTCGCGCTCCCGCCAAATACCCCTTGAATAAAGATCGGAATGAATACACTTGCGGAAATAAAAACAAATCCGTAAAGAAATGCTACGCCCTGTGAAGCGGCAAACACACGCCGCTTAAATAAAGAAAACGTAATAATCGGGTCGCTGGCTTTCCGTTCAACGAAGAGAAAAATTATTAAAGATACTGCTGATAAAACAAATAATCCAATGATCACGATGGAATCCCAGGTGTATTGTTTTCCGCCAAGTTCAAGGGCAAACATGAGACTGACGAGCATAACAAGAAGCGAAATTGCCCCGCCCCAGTCAATTTGCTGTTTTCGGTGTTCTTTCGATTCTTTGTAGTTAAGGATAATTAAAATGATCGATAAAATCCCTACTGGTATATTAATGTAAAACACCCATCGCCAATCAATTTGATCCGTAATGTAGCTGCCTGCCAGCGGGCCAAAAATACTCGAGATGCCAAAAACGGCACCAAATAAACCCGTTATCTTCCCTCGTTTTTCAACCGGAAAGATATCAAAAATAATGGTAAAGGAAATTGGCATGAGGGCCCCGCCGCCAAGCCCCTGGATGGCACGGTATACTGATAATTGGGTAATCGATTGCGCCGTCCCGCAAAGGATCGAACCGATCATAAAGAGGACAATCCCGAGTAAGAAAAAACGCTTTCTCCCATACATATCTGATAATTTCCCAAAAATCGGCATGCCTGCAACCGTCGCTATCATGTATGCGGATGTGACCCAGACAAATTTATCAAAACCGCCCAGTTCTTTTACAATCGTTGGCATCGCAGTTGCAACAATCGTATTATCCATTGCTCCAACAAGAATGGCCAGGAGCAACCCGGCTATAATAAATCCTGTGTTTGGTTTTGTTTTTTCCATAAAGGCTCCTTTCATGTTTCGAAATTAAAACTACAAACTTCATTATAGTCAAATTTGACTAATTTGCAATAGTTTTTCCCAATAAACGTAAAAATCATCCTTTACATAGAATTTAAGTGAATAGTATAGATAAGATGGCATTACAATAAAGTTGATCAAACGGTGCAAATGAGGTGAACCCATTGGGAAAGCGAACAACAAAGGTAAACTACGGCATTGATGCCCCTTCAATTGTCCGGAATTTTTTAATAACCGGATGTTTTTTCATTATTTTTGCGGTCTCTTTACTCTCTTTTTCCAATTCCGTCTTCATTACGTTTTGCATCGGTCTTTTTTTCATAGCGGCCTTCATTTGTCTCGCCGAAGGATTTTTAATGATTTATAGCAGCAAAGTCGGAAAATATAAACAATGTGCGAAACTAATTGATTTATTGGAGCTTAAAGGTGATGAAAAGGTGCTTGAAATTGGGCCTGGCCGCGGCCTCGTGTTAATTGCAGTCGCAAAACGCTTAACAACGGGAAAAGCGGTCGGTGTTGACCTGTGGCGAACAATTGACCAATCGGGAAATAGCCCGGAAGTAACACTGGCCAATGCAAAAGCGGAAGGGGTATCCGATAAAATTGAGCTTGTGACGGGTGATGCGAGACATCTCCCTTTCGAAAACGATACCTTCGATGCATTGATTTCCTGTTTGGCGCTCCATAATATTCCGGAAAGAGAAGGGCGCAAAAAAGCAGTTAATGAGGCTCTAAGGGTTCTCAAACCAGGGGGTAAGTTTGCCATTTTGGATTTCACAAAAACGAAGGAATATGTCGAAGTTCTTCAAGAATCCGGCGCGATTGAAGTCAAGCTTAGCGCGAACCAATACCTCATGTTCCCTCCCGTTCGGATGGTGGCTGGGAGAAAACCTGGAGAATAGACTTCACGTTGTTTAAAGCGGCTAGTTACATAAATACGGTTGGCATACTACTTCATCTTAAGAGAAAACGGTTCCAAAATCTTTACCTTCCTCCCCCAGCTAAGAAGCCATGAAAAAACCTCATCGGGCTTTCTCACTTTCAGCCAAACATGAAACCCGTCCTCTCTCATTTCATATGTTTCAATGTAAAAGTAACGGGATTCCAGGACTTTTTCCGGGCAAGAAGGCTCAAACAAAAGATGGACAGTGTCCGTTCGATCCTCAATCGGTTTATAGTCTTGAAGATGGAATTCTGCTGGCTTCATAAATTTTATCTTTTCTTGCATTAGATTGTTCATTCGATCTAAGCGAAAATGACGGATTTTTCCCTTAGCAAACAATAGGCAATAAGGTACCAGACTCCGGCAATATTCACTAATCCGTATGGGTGAACCTGTCTTTCCCCCGCTTCTGCTTCCGTCTGATCTATTCTCCGGTACACAAAAGAAACGATGTTTTGTTCTGAAATCGCTTGCCGCAAAAGAAATAACTGTTGATCGATAGGATCTTGTCCAACAACATTATGAAAAAAAGAACCTGACATCAATCGGAGCGTTCCCCGGAGTTCATGAACCGCCACTCTCTGTTTTTGTGGTAAGATGGCCTCTATTTTTGCTTTCGATCCCCGGGCATGGACACGAAATGAAGCATCGAAGTTTTGTTCTACATAATCGGCCCCGAGCAGAAGGGTAACCGCTTCTTCCGGATTTAAGTGAAGCGGTGGCAAAAAATAATCTTCCATTAATGAATACCCTTGCCCTGGCATGGAAACAACCGGGACACCTGATTGGCTCAGTGCCTGAATATCCCGGTAAATCGTACGTTTACATGTTTCAAACTTTTTCGCCAGGTCTTCCGCTCTGCATGTTTTTTTACGCTGCAACTCGAGTACAATCGCCAGCAAGCGGTCCGTCCGGTTCATCAGCTGCTCCCCTCCCTATTGAAAAAATACTAAAAGAATAACTACCGTCCCACCATAAATCATCGCAATCGTTCTTATCCACTGATCCTCCCATAAAACCTTTTCCGGTTGGTCTCCCTTATTCTCGATATGGATTACATATAAATAGCGAAATATTCCCATAATAACTACCGGAATCGTCCACATAAAGTAAAGTCCTTTTTGAAATGAAAACAACGAATAGGTCATTACAACTGATGACGCTGCTATCGTATTCAGCTGATCAAGCAATTCTTTATTATAATATTCGAGGACTTTCCTCGTTTTTCCTTTTTGGTTGATCTGGTCATTTACTTCAGACCTCCGCTTGCTGATCGCTAAAAAAAGCGCAACGAACATCGTGCATAATAAAAACCACGGGGTTAGCTTAATACCGCTCGCCATTCCTCCGCCAACTGCCCGGAAAACGTATCCCGAAGCAATAAGCAAAACATCAAGCAATGGGACATGTTTCCAGTAAAAGGAGTAGACGACATTGAGCAAAAAATACAGCATTAAGATCCCGGCAAAATGAAAATTGATAAAAATGGCGCCGGCGAAAGAAACTATCCACAAAACAACTCCAAAAATGACCGCGGCTTTCAAACTTAATTTTCCAGCAGCAATCGGCCTGTTTCTCTTTACCGGATGATTTCGGTCGACCTCGACATCAGCGATATCATTCAAAATGTAAACAACACTTGAAAGAAAGGAGAAACAACAGAAAGCTAAAACACTTTTTAAAATCATCCCTGTACTCACATACGGCAGCGAAAAGAACCAGGCGGCAAAGACTAAGGCATTTTTTGTCCAATGTTTCGGCCGTATTTCGATCCATAACCATTTCATAACATATTCACTTCCATATCAGTTTAACGATCATAGTAAATAAAGTAATTATTAGTAGCGTATTACCGTTATTCAGTAAGGGTGACATAAGTTGAAGTGGATTTCCATTTGTATCCTATCCCATAAAAGCGTTTGCATTTTCACAATTCCGTATTATAATTACTTGTATACAAGTATACTTGGATAAAAGGAAGTGGTGATATGGCCGATTCAAAGGAATGGTTATACCCGACAAAGTGGCTGTCGAAAGCTTCCACTGGCGAACGTGTCGCTTGCGAACTTAGAATGCGTATCATTTCAGGAATCATTAAACGCGGGGCCGTTTTATCAGAAAATAAATTAGCAGCCGATTTTGAAGTAAGCCGGTCACCGATTCGAGAAGCGTTAAAAACACTTGCATCAGAAAATATGATTCGCTTAGAACGAATGGGTGCGGTTGTTATCGGTTTAACCGAGAAGGAAATCGAAGAAATTTATGATGTGCGCCTGCTGATTGAGACATTCGTATTTGAACGGCTCGTCAAAACGGATACACAAGAAGTAGTAAGAGAGCTTAGTAAAATACTTGAAATGATGAAGATTGCCATCAAGTACAATGATGCCGATGAATTTTCCTACCAGGACGTTTTATTTCATGAAACGATCATCCGTTCCATTGATCATTCCTACATCATGATGATCTGGAATAACGCAAAGCCCGTTATGGAAGCGCTAATACTTTTATCAATGCGCATGCGTTTTAAGGAAAAGTACGATGATTTTACCCGCATCATCAACAATCATGAACTGTATATTGAAGCTATTTCTACTAAAGATAGAAATATTATGATTCAATCATTGCATCAAAACTTTGATGATGTTCAAGGCAAAGTAGAAGACCTTTGGATGTCGCAGCAGATGTTATCAAAAGGAGAAGTTAGAGAAAATGACTAGTTATATGTTAGGGGTAGACATTGGAACGACGAGCACAAAAGCTGTTTTATTTAGTGAAAAAGGCGAAGTCATCCAAAAAGAGAATATTGGCTATCCCCTATACAAACCGGATATTTCTACAGCCGAACAAGATCCAGATGAGATTTTTCAAGCTGTTTTGCAAGCCATTTCAAAGATCATGAAATACTCCCACCGCTCCCCGAAAAACTTATCGCTCATTTCATTTAGCAGTGCGATGCATAGCGTCATTGCAATGGATAAAAATGACGAGCCGCTGACGAAATGCATCACATGGGCGGATAATCGAAGCGAAGCGTGGGCACGAAAAATCAAAGAAGAACTCAACGGGCATGATGTTTACAAACGGACAGGAACCCCCATTCACCCGATGTCGCCTTTAAGTAAAATTGCCTGGTTAGTCAACGAGCATCCCGAAATTGCCATGAAAACGAAAAAATATATTGGAATTAAAGAATATATTTTCAAAAAGCTCTTTGGCGATTACGTGGTCGATTACTCGCTTGCTTCTAGCATGGGTATGATGAATCTAAAAAAACTCGACTGGGATGAAGAAGCATTAATCATTGCAGGCATTACGAGGGATCAATTATCGCGGCTCGTGCCGACGACCGAAATTTTTACCAACTGTAATCCGGAAATCGCAAGACAGATTGGGATTGATCCAGAAACACCCGTTGTGATCGGGGCAAGTGACGGGGTGCTCTCAAATCTCGGGGTGGGTGCTATCGGAAAAGGCGAAATCGCTGTCACAATCGGGACAAGCGGTGCCATTCGAACGATTATTGATAAACCGCAAACCGATGAAAAAGGACGATTGTTTTGTTATGCGTTAACTGAAAACCATTGGGTCATTGGCGGCCCCGTCAATAATGGCGGGATGGTTCTTCAATGGATCAGGGATGAATTCGCTTCTTCAGAAGTAGAAACAGCAAAAAGACTCGGCATCGATCCATATGAAGTGTTAACGAAAATTGCCGAACGCATAAGGCCGGGTGCTGATGGACTGCTTTTCCACCCCTACCTCGCCGGTGAACGTGCGCCGTTATGGAATCCTGACGTACGCGGTTCATTTTTCGGATTAACGATGGCTCATAAGAAAGAACATATGATTCGGGCAGCTCTAGAAGGGGTTATTTACAATTTATACACTGTCTTTTTGGCATTGATGGAATGCATGAACGGACCAGTAAGCCGAATTCAGGCAACCGGGGGCTTTGCCAAGTCCGCTGTCTGGCGCCAAATGATGTCTGATATATTCGATCTGGAAGTCGTTGTCCCAGAAAGCTACGAAAGTTCGTGCCTTGGTGCCTGCATATTAGGGTTATACGCCATGGGAAAAACAGCATCATTCGATATCGTTTCGGAAATGGTTGGAAGCACTTACAAACACACGCCAAATGGAGATGCAGTAGTTGAATACCGAAAACTGTTACCGATTTTTATTCAACTATCGAGAGTATTAGAAGAAAATTACACACAAATAGCAACCTATCAAAGAGATTTAACCAACTAATTACGATTTTTGGGAGGGGCATATTATGCCATTACTTATTGTCGCTTGTGGCATTATCGCACTACTTATTTTAATCATGGGCTTAAAAGTAAACACCTTTGTTTCTTTGCTCATCGTATCGTTTGGCGTAGCGCTTTTACTTGGAATGCCACTTGATGGAGTTGTAAAATCCATTGAAGCCGGTATAGGCGGAACACTCGGGCATTTGGCATTAATCTTTGGTTTAGGCGCCATGTTAGGAAAGCTGCTTGCAGATGCGGGCGGCGCTCAGCGCATTTCGATGACCCTTATTAACAAATTTGGCGAAAAGAAGATTCAGTGGGCCATCGTCATCGCTTCATTTATTATCGGGGTCGCCTTGTTTTTTGAAGTCGGATTGGTATTATTAATCCCAATTATATATACTATTTCTAGACAATTAAAAGTTTCTATTTTACATCTTGGCATTCCAATGGTGGCCGCTTTATCGGTAACTCACGGCTTCTTGCCGCCACATCCCGGCCCGACAGCCATCGCGGGAGAATATGGCGCCAATATCGGGCAAGTCTTGCTTTACGGTTTGATTTGCGCCATCCCAACGGTTATCATCGCAGGGCCAGTATTTAATAAAATTGCGAAAAAAATAGTTCCCCATTCATTTAATAAAACTGGGAGCATTGCATCTTTAGGAGAACAAAAAACATTTAAAATAGAAGAAACGCCTGGCTTTGGCATTAGTGTTTTTACAGCAGTGCTTCCCGTTATTTTAATGGCCATCGCTACGATTATTTCTTTAATTCAAGAAACGGCGGGATTAGAAAACAATACGTTTTTCAAAGTGATTGAATTTATTGGCAATGCCTCAACCGCGATGTTAATCTCATTAATCGTGGCGTTCTTTACAATGGGAATTTCAAGAAAGATTCCAGTCAAAGACGTAATGGATTCTTGTACCGTTGCCATATCTCAGATCGGCATGATGCTATTGATCATCGGGGGCGGCGGCGCTTTTAAACAAGTGCTGATTGATGGCGGTGTCGGTAAATATGTCGCCGAGTTATTTAAAGGAACTTCGTTGTCACCGATTTTGCTTGCATGGATCATCGCGGCCATTTTACGAATCGCTTTAGGATCGGCGACCGTCTCGGCTTTAACGACAGTCGGGCTGGTTGCTCCTATGTTAGGCCATACCGATGTGAACCTTGCTTTAGTCGTGCTTGCAACCGGGGCAGGCAGTTTAATCGCTTCGCATGTAAATGATGCCGGTTTCTGGATGTTTAAAGAATATTTTGGCTTAAGCATGAAAGAAACATTTGCCACCTGGACGTTGCTTGAAACGATTATTTCGGTAGCAGGATTAGCATTTATTCTATTACTAAGTTTAGTCGTATAAGGAGAATGAGATTTTATGGAGCATACAATTGGCGTCATTGGTTTAGGAGTAATGGGCAGCAATATCGCATTAAATATGGCGAGAAAAGGCGAAAAAGTAGCTGTCTATAATTACACGAGAGATTTAACGGATCGTCTGATTGAGAAAGTAGAGGGTGAACCAATCTTTCCGTACTACAATATTGAAAGCTTTGTTCAGTCTTTACAAAAACCTCGAAAGGTCTTTCTCATGGTCACAGCCGGTGAAGCTGTCGATTCGGTCATCCGCTCTTTAGTCCCTTATCTTGATAAAGGCGACATCATTATGGACGGCGGCAACTCTCATTACGAAGATACCGCTCGCAGATATGACGACCTGAAAACAGAAGGAATTCATTATATAGGCATCGGCATTTCAGGCGGTGAAGTTGGAGCGTTAACAGGCCCGTCGATTATGCCAGGAGGCGATAAAGAGGCCTATGAAAAAGTCGCACCGATTCTAACGAAAATAGCCGCTCAAGTTGATAATGATCCTTGCTGCGTCTATATTGGCCCAAAAGGCGCTGGCCACTTCGTGAAAATGGTGCATAATGGCATTGAATATGCGGATATGCAACTCATTGCAGAAGCTTATACATTTTTAAGAGAAAGACTGAATTTGCCCGTCAATGAAATCGCCGACATTTTTGAAGCATGGAATGAAGGCGAGTTGAAAAGCTATTTAATTGAAATCACTGCAAAGATCTTAAGAAAGATTGATGAAAAGACGGGATTGCCGCTGATCGACGTCATTCTTGATAAAGCAGGCCAAAAAGGGACCGGGAAATGGACATCCCTGCAAGCGGTTGATAACGGAATTCCACTCTCGATTATTACAGAGTCGTTATTTGCCCGTTATTTATCATCTTTGAAAAATGAACGGGTCGTTGCAGAAGGCATTTTAGAAGGACCGGAACATGAGGGCAAAGCATTAGATAAAGAACATTGGATTGAATCGATGCGCCAGGCGTTATATTTAGGAAAGGTTTGTGCCTATGCCCAGGGGTTTGCACAATACAAAATGGCTTCAGATTTGTATGACTGGAATTTGCCTTTAAAAAATATTGCGCTGATTTTCCGCGGCGGCTGCATCATCCGTGCAGAATTTTTAAATGTCATTAGCGAAGCTTACCAAAATCAAGCAGACCTTGCCAATTTGTTAATTGCGCCTTATTTTGCCGAAAAAATCAAAGCGTATCAATCAAGCTTACGAAATGTTTTATCGGAAGGCCTTCTTTCTGGCATCCCGTTCCCGGCCTTAAGCGCGTCGCTCACTTATTACGACAGTTACCGCAGGGGTTCTTCAAACGCCAACCTGATCCAGGCTCAGCGCGATTACTTCGGCGCCCATACGTATGAGCGTACTGACATGGAAGGCGTCTTCCATACAGAGTGGGAATAATTAAAAAAAGCTGTTTAAGAAATGTTTTCTTAAACAGCTTTTTTGATCGCCATTTACGCTCTTTTCACCGTTGCTTTTTCTGTGCGATGCAAGGTCTCGTTCTTTTTCTTCGCTTCAGCCGCCCATTGATCGAGTGACAAATAAATGACGCCCGCGATTAAACAGCCGATTCCGAGAATCGAGAATAAAATTTGGCCGAGATGCCGATCGAGCAAAAAGCCTGCGAAAATCGGGCCGGCTGCACTCCCGACAATCCATTGGAGGCTTGCCGCTCCCATATACGTTCCCCGGAGGTGTTCAGGGGCAATGTTTGCCACAAATGTCATCTGTACCGGTGACAATAGCATTTCCCCGACCGTATAAATTCCGTAAATAACGATCAAGAAGACGAGGATGCTCCAGAAAGAGAAATGAAGCTTCGCAAACCAGAGCGGCAGCCAGCCTACCGCAAGCAGCCCAAAGCCAAAAAGAATCGCGCCATATAGCATTACTCTTCCAAGCGGTCTTGTACTTGCCCATTTTGAGATGGCAAATTGAAATAGAACCACTAATGCCCCGTTGAATGCCATTAAATAAGGATACGGGTTTTCTGCATCGGAAAGCGCCGGCAATTGTTGTTTAAAATGAAGCGGCAGCATTCCTTCTGTTTGTGAGAAGCCCATCGAAATGACGATCCCCGTAATAATATATAAGAATAATATTTTATCTTTGACGAGAACTGTAAACATCGACGGCAGCTTTTCTTTAGCCGAAACGGAATCCTTTTGCTCTTTCGCCTTTACGTTCTTTGGCAGCGTTTCCGCAAGCAATAATGCTAAACAGATCGAGTAAATAAATACCGAAGCGGCCGCAATAATAAAGATTACCGATTTTGAGACGAATACAACAGATGCCCCGAGCAGCGGACCGACCGCCGCGCCAATGTTATGGCCCATTCTGAGCAATCCAAACGCTTCCGTTCTCCCTTCTTCATCTGTCACATCGGCAACCATCGCGGAAGCCGCTGGATGAAACAGGGAATTAAACAATCCAAAAAAGCTCGACATAATCAGGAATGGGTAGAACCCATCGAAAAAGACAAAGCCTATCATAACGAGACCGTTCCCGACCATGGAAAGGATCATAATCGGCTTCCTTCCGTACTGGTCAGCAAGTTTCCCGCCGATTAACGATCCAAGTACACCGGCGACCGGCCCCATTGCCATTACAACACCGACTTGCCAGAAGTGAGCGACTTTATCGCTCATGTATAAAGCGAAAAACGGCATTAGCATCATCATTGCAATTCCATTGATCGATTCTCCAATAAACCGAATCCAAATATTGCGGTCCATTTTTCGATACGATTGTAACGTCATCTTCATTTCTTTCCCTCATTTCTTCATTCATATCTGTTAACATGAAAATTTTTCCTTTTTCAAGCACAAAAAAGCCGTGAGCAAGTTCTACCTGCCCACGGCTTTCAATCCGACCTAAAGAATGGGTAAGGAAAACTTACGGTTGTTCCATCGTTGTATAGTTAAAAAAGGGCACACTGATCCCGTTAGACAAAACTGCATACGTAATGGAACGAATTTCCACAAACCAATTAACTACACAACGTAAAAAACCGTTAAGCATATCCTTACACCTCCATTCCTAAAATTTCATAATTAACATAATCATACAATATGATCAAACGTAAATCAATAGGACTTGTGAAAAAATTCCTTCAATAAGCAAAATTTAAAAAGTCATAGTGCGCTGCTAATTTCTGATGAGGACTTCTGAATCTTTGATACTCTCATTTTGTATATCGTTATCAAGAATAAAACTAAACCGGAAGCAAATAAAATCCATACAGGGTTTAAGTAATCAAATAGAAATCCATAAAAAATCATACTGATAGGAGCAATGACGTTTGCCACGGTTTCGACCAGGCCGAAAACCCGGCCCCGATATTGTTCGGGAGTTGTTTTTTGTACCAGAACATATAAAGGTGTGTTTAAAAATACAATTGTTAAACCAAAAGCCAATAATAAGCCTAAATAGTATACAAAATTGAAAGAACTACTAGCAGGCAATAAGAGCGGGATAGCCATCATTCCTAATAAAAAGGAAAGAATAATTAAACTAATCCTCATAGTAATAAGCGGTTTCCTGGTTTCTTCCCTGGTTGATAAAAATATAGACATTAACAGCATCCCTATAGCCAATGATGCTTCAATTAAACCAAATTGATAAGATATTAATTTGAGACGCTGAACTACGATGTATGGTAACCCGACTTGCATTGAGACACCAAAAAAATTCACCCATAAACCTACCGGAAGTATTACTTTATATAGAAGGTAATTGCTTTGTACATAGGTGAAGCCCTCTTTTATTTCCACCCAAATATTACGTGTTTGTTCGGAGTTTAAATTGTCCCCTAAATCAGGCTTTTCGAATTTTAGGAATGAATCAAGAGCTGCTGAAAATAAATAGGCAACTGCATTAATCGCAATAAATGTTTGTATAGATAATACGCCGTAGAGAAGTCCTCCTATGATTGGAGCACCAATTGTTGCTAGTGAAATAGCAGATTGATTTAAGGATGTAGCTTTTTGTATTTGACCTTCATTAACCAAATCAGGTATTGAAGACGAAAATGTGATACTAGAAAATGTACTACATACTGATAAAATTGCAGTTGTCCCGTAAATAAGAGGAAGGGAAATTTCTATTAAAAAACTAATTACAAAAAAGCCCCCCAGGGTTAAAACTTCAATAAGTTGTGTTAGTATAATTATTTTTTTCCGTGAAAAGCGATCTGCCCATGCACCGGCAACTGGCCCAACTAAAATGCGCGGCACTGCTGAACACGCCATTCCAATAGCAAAGTTACCTGCAGATCCTGTTAAACTTAATATATAGAGTCCCATCCCAAATGCATAAATATTTCCTCCAAGTGCTGAAAGAAATTTACTAATAGAAAATATCGTTAAGTTTACTTTCCCTTGATTTTGAGTGAGAATATTCATAGTGACACCCCTCTTGTTTAATCCTTTTAAACAAAATTACCATAAACTACAAGTTTTTACAAAGTAAAGATTAAACTACACAACCGTCGCCAGCTCTACCATTCTTATGGCATTGCAGCCGGTTTTTGTCATGGCCGGCACCTTTGTTTTTTTTAAAGAGAGAACAAGCACTCCGGCAAAAGCCGGGATGGGCATTGCTATGATCGGTTCCATTCTCGTCGGCTGGGGGGATATTGGTTTATCCGATCGCCATATGATCGGGGACATTCTCTTAATTTTAGGCACCATTGCGATTTCCATCCATATGTTAATGAGCCAGCGCTTGCTTCTTCAACTTCCGTCATATTTGTATAGTCTGCTTGTGTTTTTAGCAGCAGCGATTGTGTTTGCCATCTATAATTTAGCCATGGGGATTACGATGGTGAATTATCCTTTGCGGGAATGGGGGATTTTCGCCTTGCTTACCGTCGTTCCAACGGTGTTCGGCCACCTTCTGTTCAACTGGCTTCTGCAATATACGGGCGCTACAACGATATCGATGAGCATACTTGGCGAACCGATCGGGGCAAGCCTATTGGCGTTTCTTTTGTTGAATGAAAGAATGACAGTTTTTCAAATCATCGGCGGGCTTATTGTTATTTTTGGACTCTATTTATTTTTAAGAAAAAATAAGGAGAAAACGATAATTGAAGAAATAGAAAAAGGAAGCACTCGCACAGGTTAACCCGTTTAGTGCTTCCTTTTTAAACTTATACATATGCTTTAGAGACATAGGGCGATAAACTAGTATGCTTCACTTCTTCCAATATCGACTCGCCCTCAGCCCTATCTTCATCAAGCCAGTTCCATTTTTCGTATAGGCGAAGCCGGCCATCACGCAGCATTTGAAAAGTCGATGTACACGTTCCGCTCCGAAGCTGAAACCGCTGGTTAATGTGATGATACCGAAATTGAAGCGAGCCATCTGCGTTAACGATCCCGACTAATGTACCATGCAAAATATCTCCTCCGTTATAGGAGGCATACACAACAGGGCCTTCTTGTCTGTAGAAAAAGACCGTTTCCGCAGATCGCCCACCATTTTTTACCGGCTTAAAAACTCGACGATTATAATCAATGGGGCAAGACTTGTGTCCATCATTCTTTTCCGCTTGACTCATTTGTTCGACGCTCATTCGTTTTCCTCCAATTTACCCTTTATTCCTCAATAACAATGCAAGATACGTTCCAACCTAAAATCAAGTCACTAAGGGCTGACAAAGGAAGCTCTGGAGTTATTCTTATTCGTTGCTACATAGTTATTCATGAGCGCATAGAAATATCAGTGTTTCTCACGAATTTAGTTGCATATAAAATTTAGTTATTTCATTTGAAATTGCATACTCTTTTTTGATTTACCGTTTAGACAATAAATTTCTTCATTCAGACAATAAGTTCACAAGTTTGGAAAATAAACAGCGGGAATTGGAAAACAAATCGTTTCATTCGGACAATAAAACACTAGAATCGGACAATAAGCATTTTTAAAAAGAGCAAAAACGCCTGGAAACTATGCTCCAGGCGTAATTTTTTTCACTTTTTGCTGAAAACGGCTCGGGTAGAAGACATATTCACTTGCTTCAAGCCTTGAAAAAGCAGAGAAAACTCATGCCTTCCTTTTGTTCTTATCCTTATCATCACCAGCGTCATTATACGCTCCTCGCTCGTCCTTTTCCTCATGAAATTCAACCTTACTTTGTCCAGTTATATAATCGAAAGGAGTGTAAACGTTCGAGATGTTCTTTTTCTTTATGACACGATTGTACAGGATAAGTACAATTGCCGCGGCCATTAAGAAAAATAACGCGATATAAAACCAATTTATGAATTGCATTTACATCCCCCAATCATAATTAATTTCGATGCCGGTTGATCACATCGAGACCTCCTGTCACCGGAATGACGCTGCCGGTAATCATATCAGAATCATCTTCGCATAAAAAGGCAATGACTCTGGCGATGTCTTCCCCGGTCCCCGAACGCCCAATTGGAGTTACATTCTCTTTCTTTTGTTTCGCTTCTTTAATGCTTGCTTCTTTCATCTGTCCGCGGATATCTCCAGGACATACCATGTTGACGGTTATTCCGTGCTCGGCTTCTTCCAGTGCAACCGTTCTTGTAAGGGAGACGAGCCCTACCTTCGCTGCACTGAACGCTGAGCGATACATCCACCCCGGGGCATTGTCCGCATCCTGGAAACCGTAAGTAACCACTCTGCCGAATTTCTGTTTTCTCATAATCGGAATGGCCGATTTAAAGAAATGGAAAACGGAGCTTAAGTTCCCTTCGATCATCTCATACCATTCTTTGTCCTCATAGTCGATTAATTTTTTTCGCTCAAAGACAAAAGGGCCGGCGTTCGTTATGAGATAATCAATTCGCCCGAACCGTTCCATAGCTTTTTGAACGATCTTTATGACATCTTCTTTTTTCGTCACATCCCCTTGAACAAAGTGCAAACGTTCTTCATAAAGGCTCCATTCTTCTTTTACACGGCTGACGGCTTCAAGATCACTGCGATAATTCACTGTAACAGAGCAGCCTTTTTCCAGCAACCGTTTCGTGACCATCTTGCCGAGCCCTTTTGTACCAGCAGTTATAATGGCATGTCTCACGTTATCACCTCTAAATAGAGATTTATAGTTCATTACTAAAAGTAACGGCGTACTATCGCTGTAAAAGGGATAAAAACTCGCTTCTTAAGTCGGACCGGTCAGAGAATAGTCCACGTACAGATGACGTTGTTGTCATTGCATTTGATTTTTTAACCCCTCGACCGCACATGCACATATGCTTTGCTTCGATAACGACCATCGTCCCTTTTGGTTCAAGGATTTCTTCGACGGCTTCTGCAATTTGCGTTGTAAGGCGTTCTTGCACCTGGAAACGTTTTGCATATCCTTCAACCATTCGGGCGATTTTGGATAACCCGGTAATTTTTTCGTTTGGAATATAACCGACATGCGCCACTCCATAAAAAGGAGCAAAGTGGTGCTCACAGAGAGAGTGGAACTCAATGTTTTTTACCAGCACTAATTCACGATGGTCGACTTCAAACGTTTTTTCCAAATGCGCTTTCGGATCTTCCCGATACCCTTCAGTATATTCTAAAAATGCCTTAAGTACCCGATAAGGGGTCTCCTGAAGCCCATCACGATAAGGGTCATCCCCGCACAATTCGATCAATTCCTTAACCGCGTCCATAAACTTGCTCGCCTGGCGAAGTTTTTCATCCGCTGCCGGATGGCCATTAAATAATTCATCTAGCTTTTTGTTTATCGATGTGTATTGTTCAATCATTTTTCCTGACCTCTCTTTTATTTAAAAGTCTCACTCTTTTAGACTTTTTTTATAATGAATATCAATTAAAATCTATTATTGATAGTTTACCATGTTTTAGACAGAAAAAAGACTGTAAAGCACTCATTCTTTTAACAGAATTGTATCGTTTTAAAATTATTTGACTGAATTTAGCGACTATTATATAGTGGATATATTCCAAAAAAAGGAGATGCGCCTATGTTGATTGCAGTTAGTCCACTATTGTTTCCTGCCTTGAAATAAGGGGATGGTAATTCAATGGATTAAACGCTCCCCTTGCAAAACTTTACAAAAGGGGCTTATAAAATGAATTTAAAAATAAAGGATCTATTTAAAGGCAATTTCGTTAAATTATCTGCAACGAGGCCTACGGATGTAGAAGAGATGGCCAAATGGCAAGAAGACGGTGATTACTTAAGAAGAATGGATACTGATTTTTCCATCCCTCAATCAGTGGATACATTGCGGGAACATGAACGGGCAAGAGTCCAGGGTTCTTCATCAATTGAATTCAAACTAAGGTCCCTTGAAGATGACCGCCTGATCGGCTTTGTCGCCCTCTTTGGCATTGAATGGAACAATCGAGCCGGTAAGCTCGCTATTGGGATAGGGGAGCCGAATAACAGGGGAAAAGGCTATGGGACAGATGCGTTAAGGCTCATCCTTCGTTATGCCTTTTACGAATTAAATCTCAACCGGGTCGGTCTTGATGTCATTTCTTACAACCATTCCGCGATCGAAGCGTACAAGAAAGTGGGGTTCAAAGAGGAAGGGCGAATGAGAAGCGCCGTTTTGCGTGATGGCCAACAATTTGATCGAATCATGATGAGCATTTTGCAGGATGAATGGGCAGAAATGGAGAAAAACTCCACATATTGGCGGTAAAAAAAGATTTAAAGGCTTGTGTCAATCGGCACAAGTCCTTTTCTATTTCTCCTCCTAAAGCACTATTTACAAGGCTTCACTTACAAAATAAACTGAAAATTGTTTATTCACTATCTGTTCCCCTCTACATCGGGGAGACTAAAGGGGCGATTCAATGAAGAAGCGTATTGGAATAGTTGGAAGCGGTACAGCAGGCCTGATTTTGGCTTATGCATTAAAAGAACACTTTAATGTTACAATGATTCATCAGCGATCAGCGGATGAAATTCGAAACGGGCGAGTCATGTCCACCCAGGTACATTTCGGCCCAACGAGAGAGCGTGAAAAACGCTTCCACATGCCAAAATGGGATGAAAAGAATCTTCTTAAGAGCATCCATATTACCATAGGCGAGCAAAAGCTTTTTACAGGAATGCTGAAAGAGCCCGCCTTATCTGTGGACCAGCGTTTGTATTACTCCGATTGCATGAATGATCTTATGAAAAATGGCGTCTCTTTCCGGCAAGAAAAGGTGTCTAAAGACCAGGCCGAAGCTTTAGTCCGCGATTTTGACCTTTTAATCGATTGTACGGGAAAATCAGGTCCGCTTTTCCCATTTCCAATTGATGAGGAGCTATCACCATTTAACGCTCCCCAGCGAAAGTGTATTGTCGGGTACTTTTTAGGAGTAGAGCCTTTAAACCCTCCTGGTGTCAACGTGACGGTTCTTCCGGGAAAAGGGGAAATGTTTGAAATACCTGCAAAAACTGAACACGGCCCTGTCGCCATTTTATTTATTATGGCCGTTCCAGACGGCGAGTTGGATGAATTTAAAGGCATAAAGAGTGCAGAAGCGTTTACGGAGCAAATGAAACGTACAGTGAAAACGTTCTTCCCGGCGATTTATAATCGGATTATCGAAGATCAGTTCACTTTATGTGATAAAAACGGCTTTCTCCAAATTGCGATTACACCGACGATACGAAAACCTTACCTGACCGTTCACAACAAGCCAGTCATAGGATGCGGTGATAGCGTATTTTTAAATGACCCGATAACCGGTCAAGGGTGCAATCTATCATCCTATTGCGCAGAACAATTATACGAAACCATTATCGATTATAAACATTCAGCCTGGAACGAACAGCTGGGTGAAGATTATTGGAAACGAGCGAGGCCATTCGTAAAAGAAGTGACGGAATGGACAAACGCGATGACGAAGCCCCTCCCCGAACATGTAGTAGGACAACTACTTCAAGGAGCGAACGACCAGGAGCTTGCGGATAAAATAGCTGAATGGTTTGAAAGTCCGGATAAAGCACATGCAACATTCTTTCCAACCGCAACGATCCTTTAATTGTAAAAGAAGGCTTTTGTCATCTTTTTTGACAAAAGCCAATCTTTTTGTGCCACTTCGCTGCTTGCGATGATATATTAAATTCCTGTTCAATTTTTTGAAGTTTAACCGGACAATCTCTTATCTTGCGGCCATTACTTTTCTTTCCTCTAGTTCCGATTGTATAAATTTAACATAATTTTGATGTTTTATTAAAAATCACTGACTAACCGCAAACATTTGAATAAATGCCAAAGGACCATCCATAAGCGAATTGACTTATGGATGGTCCTTTCTTACAAACAAATGCGTTAATCAAACGTTTGATTGAACGATTTTTTAGTATGCTTTCGCCCAATAGACTAAATGCTTTGCTTCTTTTTCGCAACAAACGCAGGTGTCGGCTACTTTTTCTTGTTCAAATGGAATACAACGTGAAGTGGCTGCTGTTTCATCCTTAATGTAGTTCTCGCAAGCTAAGTCTCCGCACCACATTGCTTTGATGAAGCCCGGATTGTCGGCTAAACGGCTTTTGAATTCGTCCATGTTTTTCGCCACGCTCGTTTTCTTTTCACGATGGCTTTTCGCCTTTTCAAATAACTTCGCCTGAATGTCTTCGAGAATGGCAGGGATCTTCGCTTCTAGCTCGCTCATTGCGACCATCGTTTTTTCATTGGTATCCCGGCGAACGAGAACAACTTGTCCTTTCTCGATATCTTTTGGACCAATTTCTAACCGAAGCGGGATTCCTTTCATTTCGGATTCACTGAACTTCCAGCCTGGCGTTTTGTCACTCGCGTCAATTCCTACTCTTGCAAGCTTTTTAAGTTGATCTTTTAATTCATATGCTTTATCAAGAACCCCTTCTTTATGCTGGGCAATCGGAACGATCATCACCTGTGTCGGCGCAATTTTTGGCGGAAGGACAAGGCCGCGGTTGTCGCCATGAACCATAATTAAGGCACCGATTAATCTTGTCGTAATCCCCCATGACGTCTGGTGAACATACTGAAGCTTGCCGTTTTTGTCCGTATATTGAATGCCGAACGCTTCGGCAAAGCCTGTACCTAAATAATGGGACGTGCCGCTTTGCAACGCTTTTCCATCATGCATTAAGCTTTCGATTGTAAGCGTGAAATTCGCGCCGGCAAACTTTTCTTTCTCCGTCTTTTTCCCGCGTATAACAGGAATCGCTAAATACTCTTCACAGACCGTTGCATATACTTCAAGCATGCGCTCTGTTTCTTCGCTTGCATCTTCTTCCGTCGCATGACACGTATGGCCTTCTTGCCAGAGGAATTCAAGAGAGCGTAAAAACGGCCTTGTCGTTTTCTCCCAGCGAACAACGTTGCTCCATTGGTTATAAAGCTTAGGCAAATCACGATAGGAATGAATAATGTCAGCATAGTGCTCACAGAACAACACTTCAGACGTAGGACGGACACAAAGACGTTCAGCCAATTCCTCAGAGCCGCCATGGGTCACCCAGGCTACTTCCGGCGCAAAACCTTCAATATGATCCTTTTCTTTTTGCAATAAGCTCTCAGGGATAAAGAGCGGCATATAGACATTTTCATGACCCGTTTCTTTAATTTTTTGATCAAGTACATCACGAATATTTTCCCAGATCGCATACCCGTACGGGCGGATAATCATCGAGCCGCGGACGGAAGCATAATCAACAAGATCTGCTTTTTTCACGACATCGGTATACCACTGGGCAAAATCGTCTTCCATTGCCGTTATTTCTTCAACAAATTTCTTTTCTTTTGACATGGATCTCATCCTTTCTTTTTCTTGTAGCGGGAGATTAACTGTTTAAACGAACAATATTGCTGGCAACTTTGTCCACAGGCCAGAGGCAAGGATTCCCGTGTAGTCGAAATCGGCGAATTTCCGATTCCAGTTACCCGCATTTTTAAGAGCTAATTGTTTCTTAAAACAAAAAAGACCCCATCCCCAATAAGGGACCGAGGTCTGGTGGTACCACCCTTGTTTACAGCAATCGCCGTACACTCTTTTTTGATAACGGAGCAATTCCGCTAGTATCTTTTTCGATACCGAACTCCAAGGCAGGTTCAAATGCGGTCTCTGGAAATCTCTCAGCACCCAATTTCCTCTCTGAAAGAGACGGAGGCATTTTACTAATCCTCTTCAACGTTTTTCTTCATATATTGATTTAAGCATAATATATTCATTTGTTGGAAAAATGTCAAGATGTCTTTTTATAGTTTTCATTTTATCCACCTTTTTGAATCTTAAACATGCTTAAGATTCAAACAAATACCATTTTTTCTACATATTTAGTATAATAATAGAACAAGGTATGTTAAAAGGAGAAACCAATTATATGTCTATTCTTCTAGTTGACGATAATCCCGTCAATCTTTTTGTTATAGAAAAAATATTAAGAAACGCAGGTTATTCAAACTGTGTGCCGCTCAAGTCGGCGGTTGAACTTTTTGATTATCTTCAACTTGATTCCAGTGATCCGAACTACGTTCCTGTTGATCTCATCTTGCTTGATATTATGATGCCTGAAATCGACGGTATCGAAGCATGCCGGAGGATTCAACAGGTAGAGCGGCTGAAAGACGTTCCAGTCATTTTCATAACCGCTCTGGAAGATATGAATATACTGGCTGAAGCGCTTGATGTAGGCGGAATGGATTACATCACCAAGCCGATTAATAAAATAGAGCTGCTCGCCCGCATCCGGGTAGCACTCCGCTTAAAGTATGAAAAAGATTGGCACGATCAACAAGAAGAAAAACTCCGGACTGAACTGGATTTAGCCACACAAGTACAAAGAAGCTTGCTTAATCCCCCTTTAAAAGAAAAAAATATCCAAATACAGGTTTCTCATTTGCCGTCGTTTAAACTGGCCGGGGATATGTATTACTGGAATAAGATAGATGATCACCGTTATGCGGTTATATTGTTTGATATGATGGGGCACGGCCTTTCCTCTTCGCTCGTTTGCATGTTTATTTCTTCCGTTTTAAGAGAATCAATAAAGCGGCATGTCGATCCAGTGCTTGTCATTAAAGAATTGAATCGTTATATGACGCTTCTTTACAATCCAAAAAACTTTACGAATTACTATTTTACAGCCATTTACTTAGTCATTGATACGGAAAAGAAAACTGTTGAATATGTAAATGCCGGCCATCCGCCTGGTTATGTTTTCGTCGACGGAAAAACATTGCTATCACTTGAACGTGGCAGCTCCGCCGTCGGCTTCTTTGAGCAAATCGATGTTCATAAATCAGTCATTCATTATGAAAACGAAATCCAGCTGCTTCTCTTTACTGATGGCGTCATTGAAGCAAATGGAACTGAGGAAGAACAGATGCTGGATAGACTCCGGACCCTCGCAGCGCAAAAATGGGAAGCGATCGACTCCCCCATCCATCTAGTCCTCCCCGAAGATCAGCATGCGAATCAACCTGATGATATGTGCATCGTTATGATTAAAGCCCAGGTAACAAAATAGAGGGTAATAGCCTTTAAAAACTACTACCCTCTTCTTGTTTAAATCTTTCTATAGATCCGTTCTGCTCCGTTAAACTCTGAATAAGAGCCTGTACGTTCGGCAAAGCGGATCGACTCCTTGTCCCCTAATCCAAGAAAGCCGCCCGGACACAAACTTTCATAAAACAATTCATGGACTTGATTCTGCAAAACGGCTGTAAAATAGATTAATACATTCCGGCAAATGATGACATGAAATTCGTTAAACGATTGATCTGTCACAAGATTATGTTGAAAAAAGATGATATTGTCCTTGAGGGACGAGTTAAAATAGGCGTTTTTAAAATCCGTTGTATAGTATTCGGAAAACGCATGCGTCCCGCCGGCTTGCATATAATTTTTCGTGTACGTCTGCATTTTGCTTAATGGAAATATACCGCGCTTCGCTTTTTCCAAAACGTTTTCATTCATATCGGTTGCATATATTTTTGTCTTATGGCTTAATCCCTCTTCTTCCATTAAAATCGCCATCGAAAATACTTCTTCGCCTGTTGCGCAGCCCGCGTGCCAGATGCGTATTTCTGGAAGATCCCGCAAATGCGGAACGACTTTTTTCCGAAACGAATAGAAAAAATGCGGGTCCCGAAACATTTCCGTTACATTGATCGAAAAATCATTCAATAACACATCAATATAGCCCGGCTCATGAACAGCCTTTTCTAGTAAACGGGTGACGGTCGGGATTTTATCCAGCCTCATCCGGTTCTGGATTCGACGCCAAATGGAAGAACGCATATATTGCCGGAAATCAAAGCCCGATAAACGATAGATCCCCTCTAGCAACAATTCAATTTCTATGCTTTTTGTAAGATTGTCTTCGACTTCATCTTCAATTCCCCAATATTTATCATCCATTTTACGTCAATACCACCTATCTTGTTAGCCATACACGCATCACAGAAAAAAGCTGCTCTAATTCTAATGGCTTACTAATATAATCTGACGCACCTGCTTCAAGACACTTTTCTCTGTCATTTCTCATTGCTTTTGCTGTTAAAGCGATAATAGGTAAATCTTCAAATGATGGATTCCCGCGAATTTTCCGCATCGTTTCATAACCGTCCATAACTGGCATCATAATATCCATTAAAATGATATCAAAGTCTTGTTTTTCTTTAATAATATTAAGACATTCGATTCCGTTATTCGCAATAACAATATTCATGCCTTCATTTTGAAGTGCCGTCTTTAAAGCAAAAATATTCCGGTTATCATCATCTACGATCAAAACATTTTTACCTTTAAAGACACTGCTTTCAGCTGGCAGAGCAAATGAAGTTTCATCATTAAAAATACTTGCCCCTACTTCTCTCATTTCCATTTCGGACAATTCCGCTGCCGCAACTTCGACCGCAGTTTCAACAGGTTCATCCCTGTGCGCCATGCCATTTGGAAGGCTCGGGAGATAAAGGATGAATGTACTTCCTTTTCCTTCTTCGCTTTGTAGAATAATTCGTCCCCCAAGCAAATGAACAAACTCACGACAAATCGATAAACCAAGACCCGTTCCGCCATATTTCCTAACCGTTGCACCATCCGCCTGCTGGAATGCTTCAAAAACCAATCCTTGCTTATCCTTTGGGATGCCGATCCCGGTGTCTTTTACCGCAATTTCCAGCCAGTATTCAGCACCTTTTGTCGTTAGCCACCTGTCAACGTGAGATTCTTCCGCCTGGCGAATGGTCACAGAAACGGAACCGGATTCGGTAAATTTAAAGGCATTCGACAATAAGTTTTTCATAATTTGCTGGAACCTTTTTTCGTCGGTATGGAAAATATCCGGCACGTTCGAATCTTTCATAATGCTAAATTCCAGGCCTTTTTGCTTTGCGATATGGGAAAAATTGCGTTCGAGTTGCACTGGCAGCTCGCTCATGTTCATTTCGTTGAACATCATGTCGAGCTTTCCGGCTTCCACCTTCGATAAATCAAGAATATCATTAATTAATGAAAGAAGGTCTTTGCCAGATGAATGAATGACGCGGGCAAATTCCGCCTCTTCCTCTGTCAGACTGCCGCTCGTATTTTCCGCAAGCATTTCGGAAAGAATTAGAATGCTATTAAGCGGGGTGCGCAATTCATGCGACATGTTCGCCATAAATTCGGATTTGTACTTTGAGCTAAGTGTAAGCTGTCTCGCTTTTTCTTCGAGCTCTTCCTTTGCTTTCTCGAGCTCCAGTGATCGCTCTTCTGCTTCTTCTGTTCTTTCTTCCAGCTGTTCGTTGATCATGCGCAGTTCTTCGGATTGCATATTTAATTCTTCAGATTGCGTTTGCAACTCTTCCGACTGCGCTTGAAGCTCTTCTGTCATCGCCTGTGATTCTTTCAACAGCCTTTCGATTTCCATTCGTCCGATCACACTGTTCATGGCAAGACCGAATGAATCAAGCACTTCTCTCACTAGACTCTGTTCAAGGGCGGTAAATTCGTGAAGACTTGCCATTTCAATAACCGCTATTGTCTCTCCTTCCAAAAGGATCGGGGCAATTAATAGGTTTCTCGGCCTGATCTCACCTAAACCAGATGTAATTAACCGATACTCGCCGGGGATGTCATTTATCACGTGCATTTGCTGTTCCAACGCACATTGGCCGATCATCCCCTGGCCTAAAATGAAACTTTCTCTCCCGACATCGTTCAAAGAATCTGCATAAGCGGCTTTTTTTACATAACGTATCGTTTCTCCTTTTTCTTCCCGAAGATAAAGGGCCCCGAATGAAGCATTCGTCACCTTTGTAATTCCGGTAACGAATCTTTCCGTAAGTGCATCTAGTGAAGAAATGCCCTGATACATTGCGATCGTTTCAGCAATATTCGTCTGCAGCCAATTCCGCTGGGCAAGCACCTCCACTAATGCATTGGTTGCTTCCCCAAGATCTCTTATTTCATCCTTCGTTTTCACTTGAATGCGACCTTCAATGTTTCCTCTAGAAGTAGTCATCTGTTTAATCGTACGAACAACCTCATTAATTGTTTTCACAATCGAGCCGGAAACGACGACAGCAATGGCGATGGATATAATAGAAAGAAGGAGAAGCAAGCCAAATAAGCCAAATTTCAAAAGGAGATTTTGATGGTCTAACCGGTCTGCCCGGGCTTTTGTCAGCGCCTTTTCCTTGCTTCTGAACGTATCAAATTGTGACCGCATTTGATCCATGTCTCTTCGGCCAATATCCGTCTTAAAAAAACGATTCAGTTCTTCCGTATGATTCGCTTTTTTTAGTTGTATGGTAGGCTCGCCAGACGTATTGATCCAATGTTCAATCGTTGATTTAATTTCTTCTAATTTTTTTTGTTGGCCCGGGTTATCCGACAGCAAATCGTATAATTGGCTGTATTCATCTTTCCATTTGGATGCTGCCGTGTTATAAGGCACAAGGTAATCCTTATTGCCCGTAATAATAAACCCCCGTTGACCGGTTTCCATATCTAATAACCGTTTTTCAATTCGACTCGTCAAATCATAGACGGTAAGATCATGATGTATAATATAATTCCGCTCTCGCTGCAATGACGCCATCTGGTTGTTGACAGCAATAATCGAAATGACTAAACAAAGAACAACAATTAAATTACCAAAGACGATTTTCGAACGGATACTGAACCTTTTGTTCTTTAGCATTTTAGTACCCTACCTTCATTAAAAGCTTCTGCCATAATTATAACCGCATCTATCGGGTTTGGATAGAAGAAAATGGATTTCCAATCGGGTTAAAAAAGACGGTTTATGCCTGTCAGCACCCTTTTACTACCAGAATCCATACCCCGATAAGAACAACAAAAAACTTGCGATATTGCCTGGAAGGTCTTTCGCAAGTTTTTTATTTCATACATTTATGATACTCATTTAAGAGATTGTCCAGGTTCTTGCTTATGGAAATAAGTTTGGGATCAGAAAGGGCCATAGTTTCGCGCTTTCGTACATTTCTTGTCGTACTTTATCAATCTGCTCTGAAAGATTAGTCACTTCTTTGCTCACTTATTGATCTCCTTACTATTGATTTGATAGAAGATGTCGATGTCGCTCTTTTTGAAGTACGGCAACGGCAAATAATAAAAGGTAACGCTCACGAGGAGTGAGTCGTAGCCAGTCTTTGACTTTATACTTCATTTTTAACCGCCCGCCCCTTTCTAGCAAAAATAGACAATATCTATTATTTGTATTACCGCATTGTTTACCTATAAAACTTTTTTATTCCGAAAAGTTTTTTACAAATTCCATTAAAAAGTAACAGAAACCCCCAATCTTTTCTTCGTTCTTTTGTCGGCTTTTGTTAGTTGATGGGGACAAAATACGAAGGTTGGAAAAAGATGTAGAAAAGTTTTTATCTTTAAGGTCAAAGGTAGATTTCCCTTTCTACGGCAACATTTAATAAAAGTTTAAGAGCATACTATCGGCGGGGATGTAACTGTAGAAACTAAAGAAATGAGGATGACCATTATGAGCGAAAAAATTGATGAATAAAGAGAGTGCCTAAAAACATCACTTTTTAGGCACCCTCTCCGTTGCTATAATTAACTTAAACTATCCATTGATGACTTGTCCGCCGTTTATGTGAAGAACTTGTCCTGACATATAAGATGAATCTTCCGATGCTAAAAAAACGTAGGCAGGAGCCAGCTCTTTCGGTTGCCCCGGGCGTTTCATCGGAGTGTTTTGTCCCCAATTTTCCAGCTTGTCTTCTGGAAAAGTTGCCGGAATTAAAGGTGTCCATATCGGGCCTGGCGCAACTCCGTTTACTCGAATACCTTTTTCTAAAATCTCTTGATTTTGAGACAATGCCCGGGTAAAGGAAACAATTGCCCCTTTTGTCGATGAATAATCTAAAAGGATAGGGTTTCCTTGATAAGCGGTAATGGAAGTTGTATTAATGATTGCACTTCCCTCTCCTAAGTGCTTCATTGATGCCTTTGTCAAATAAAACATCGAATAAACATTTGTCCTAAAGGTCCGATCAAGTTGCTCTGCGGTAATCTCTCCAATTTTCTCACAGACATGTTGCTCTCCTGCATTATTTACAAGAATATCTAGACGCCCAAAGTGATTCACTGTTTGTTTAACGACTTGTTGACAGAAATATTCATCACCTACATCTCCGGCAAAGGCTAAACATTTTTGATCTTGTTCTTCAACGAGACGTTTCGTTTTTTCCGCATCACCATGGGCCTCATAATAAACAATAGCGACATCTGCTCCTTCTTTAGCATAAGCCAGGGCTACCGCCTGACCGATGCCACTATCGCCGCCCGTTATAATAGCGACTTTCCCTTTTAATTTCCCGCTGCCTATATAATTGTCATTTTCTATCTCAGGATGAGGGTTCATTTCTGATTGAATATCAGGTATCAAGTAATTATATTGCGGTTTTTGTGTTTTCCATTCTTGACGATCGGCGTTTTCCATTTTATCTCTCCTTTTTATAAGCTACTATAATCCCCTTTCCCATTGAAATTTAATTTAAAACGGATAATTTACTATTTTAATAAATCATTTTATAGGAGAAATTACACCGAAGCTGTTATAGAACGTACTAAGAACCGAAAAAGTTCCTGTAAATAGGTGAGTCGTAACTTTTAATTACGATAAGTGACAGCTATGTTGTTATCCCCCGTATTGACCATGAAATTCAGCGCTCACTTCACGATCGGGAATTGTTGGAAGACAGTTTTCTTAGGAGTAGGATAGACTTCCCTTCCAGCAACCGAATTAATAATGGTTTGATTGCGCAATACGGAAAGACCAAGGTTAGTCGCGCTGGCTCCATGAGAATGCTCTATGTTCGTTAATGTGTACAAATGATAAGGGCGTTCTTGTTTAAAAACAATCCGATAATCTTTTGTTACTTTAAACCTGTTTTCATCCTCCCACTCTATTTTATCGCGAAATCGATCAAGCCATTCCGGGATGAAAGGTTTATAACCGGTAGCTAAAATGACTTTATCCGATTCATACGTAAAACTTTGATCTTCCCGAGATTCCCGACAAATCAACTTATACCCCTTGTTGCTTCTTTCAATTTTATTCACTTCCGTTTGCGGTTGAATGGTCACCGCCAATTCCTCATCAATTGAACGGTGATAAAGAAGATGATAGATTTTTTTAAGCGTTTCTGGATCCACTCCATTTCGTAACTGATCCAGTTCATCAAGCGCATGCATTCGTTCATCAAACGATTGCCGATGGAAATATTCCACGTACTCTGGAGAAAAAATTTCCCTTCCAAGCTTCGCCGCTTCTTTTTGGAAAAATCCCGGTGAACGGGTGAACCAGGTTAAATGATATCCGTGTTTTCTTTGGTCAAAAAGCAAATCATAAAATACTTCTGAGGCACTTTGCCCGGATCCTACAACTGTTACGGAACTTGCTTTTTTCACATTTTCTTCCCGATAAAGATACTGGCTCGTATGGAGAATATCCTTTTGAGAATGCCCTTGCATTCCCTCTGGTATAAGTGGTACGCTACCCGTTCCTAAAACAAGGTGACGTGAAAAGTAATGCTCTTCCTTATCTGTTTCTTTATTTAAAACCATTACTTCATAATGAGGTTCATCTACTGTATCATGATCAATGATATCAACAACTTGATGCCCGAAATGGCAATGTTTCAAATTCGATGCTACCCATTGGCAATAGTCGTTGTATTCTCTCCTCGGTATCTCAAACCGGTTAAAAAAGTAAAATTGGTAGAGGCGATGATGTTTATGTAAATAATTTAAAAAAGTATGTTGGCTTGTTGGATCGGCAAATGTCACTAAATCCGCTATAAAAGGTGATTGTAAATCAGTGCCTTCTAGCAACATACCAGGGTGCCATTCAAATTCCTTATTTTGTTCAAAAAATAAAGCGTTCATTTCTGGAACAGTATCAGTCAGTGCTGCCAGGCTAAGATTAAACGGCCCAATACCTATACCAATGAGGTCATAGATTTTATGATTAGTTGCCATTTCCCTCTTCCTTTCTTTCGTACATCGAATTTCTATTTGTTACTAAAACACCCGGATTAAAAGGTTATTATGCTCGTTTTGACAAATAAGGAGTGCCTAAGAAAGAAAAATCTTTTCCAGGGCACTCCTCTTTATCCTATTAGCTAGGGCATTCATTCATCTTCGTCCCGTTCCCTGGACAAGGCGAACAATAAGTACGATCAGAGCAATGACAAGAAGAAGGTGAATTAATCCTCCCCCAATATGAAAAGAGAAACCGAGCAACCAGAGAATAATTAAAAGTACTAAAATGGTCCAAAGCATCGTTATCTTCCTTTCGTAATTTTTTTATCAATTCATTCCGAAATGGATTTAATCTGAAATTACCCGAAAGATAAGTATTCGAAACTAATATTTTTTCAACCCGATGATTGGCTTTATTCTGGCGTTTTCTCCAAATAACTTATCGCCGTTTGGAGCAAAGCAGGAAAATGTTCAGGGAAGAAATGCCCGAGTCCTGGTTCTACTACTAGTTTGCAAGGAATAGGATTCGCTTCAAAAACCGGCATTAACTCAAGTACCTTCAAATAATAAGGATCTTTATCCCCTGTTATGATGCAACCTTTTAAGTTTGGATTATGATTTTCTTTTAGCAGATTTTCAAAAGATGAAATATCTTTAATCGCTGGAATTGTACGGAACAATAGAATTTTCGTTACGTATTACTTGTATATTCAATATTTCACACACTTTAATTCCCCCGTTTTTATACCCGATTGTTTATTCTTTTATTTCTTCTAACAATTAAGTTAATATCCTTTTCTTTTATAGAATGCGCTGGTGAATAATTCAAACCAATCTTCCTTCTATAAAAGAAAGCAGATAAGCTATATCAAGCTTATCTGCTTCTTGTTAATTGCGAATTACCTCTTCGATTTTTTTCTAGGCTGTCATGCGGAATAACGAGATTATGAAAAGGTTGCCAATACTAAATAGAATTCCCGACAGCTCAAACGGACAAAATTTTACCTTCGCCACTTATTTTTGTCCTTGAGACGCGGTCTATTGGACATTGATATGGCTTTTTAGGTCAGCTTTTTTCATTAATTATACTAACTTGCCTCTTCCGTTTTTTTCTGTGCTGTCATGCGGAATAACGGCAATATGAAAAGCATGCCAATAATGAACAATATGCCTGACACTTCATACATCGCAACAAGTGAGAAGTCCTGTTTCAATTTGCCTGCCAAGCTCATTGTGACGACCATTGAGCCTGTGAACAATGGGCTTAAAATACCGTTGACGCGTCCGACGAACTCACTTTCTGTATTTTGCAAGATCATCGTATTAATTCCAATCTGGATGCAAGGAAGCATCAACCCGCTGAAAAATTGGGCAACTAAAGTCAGCCATAAGATCGTCGATAGACCGGAAATACTGATGCCGATTGCATTGACAAGCATCCCGAGGGCCAACAGCTTCTGCGGAGCGACCGTTTTCGCAAACATCATAGCAAACGCGCCGCCCAAAATCATTCCGGCTCCATTGACCGTCATCAGCCATTGCAAATTTTCCTTATGCAAGCCTAACCGTTCAATTATAAGCAAAATGTTCAGCGGTTGAATGAGCCCGATTCCTAACCCGGCTGCGATAAAGCATATGCCCAGAAGAACAAGCTCTTTCTTTGATAAAACATAACGAATCCCACTAGCCATTTCTTCCACCAGTGTCGTTTTTGGCTTGTCTTTATCGATGTTCGGATCCGCCGGCAGAAAAGTTAATGAGGCAGCAGAAAACAGAAAAGCGATGCCTGTTAATGCAATGGCTACATTAATTCCAAACGTCTGAAACACTAATGTTCCAATCATCGGTCCGAGAATCATGAAAACAGCAAAAATCGTTTGATATATCGACATCCCTGCCTGCATCTGTTCCGCTGATAAATGAAGTTTAAACAGTTTCATGCCCGACGGCTGGGAAAACTGCGACAAAATGGCCGAAATAAGTGTTACAAAGAACACGACTTTCCACGTACTAAACATCAATGTGGCTAGAACGGCAAACACCGACACAGCGCTTAAAATATCGCACCAGACCATGGTCCGTTTCGGACGCCAGCGATCGGCAAACGCGCCCCCGATAAATGAAAAAATAAAAATCGGAGCGAATTCGGCAACATATATCATCGAAATTGCAAACGGATCACCGCCTGTTTTCTCCGTTACAAATAGCAGGACGGAAAAATTGCGAATCCAAATGCCGATTTGCAAAAACACTCCCGAAATGAGGATGGCCTGAACAAACCGATTACGAAACAAATCGGACATTTTTGAAGATGGTGCCCTATCTTCTTTCAACATAAAAAAACCTCCTTATCCACTTGACTGAATAGGAGTTTAGGGCATTTAGGGACAAATAGACACAACAAACCCGTATTACTGAACTACTAACATCTCTGTGTCCTATAAAAAAAGCCCATACTAATCCTATCCAGAAAAAATTAACGTTTGATTAACGAATGTTTTCTAAGAAATAGGATTAGTAGATCATTGGCTTTCGGTCACCCTTCCATTAATTGTTAGTTACATAGTACATCATGGCCGCTTTTAAATCAAGGCCTAATTTTTCTATCATCCCCTGGGTGTGAATGCGATACATTCATTTCGCATACTTTTTTTCGTTTTGCTTTATCGCATGTATTCCAGCAAGAAACGTATCGATTATCAGTCTAACGCTTACATCAAGATCAAGCGGAAGTCCAAATCCCCCTTTTTGTTCGAGTGAAGCGAACCCATGCAATATACTGCGCAGTCCTCTGACTGCATGGATAGCAGGCTCGCCTTCTAATTCAAAATCCTTAAGGACGCCGAGAGCCAAATCAACCATTTTACCTCCGGCCCGTTGAACGTCATGATCCCAGCTATCCGGCGCAAGTAGCGTGGCTTCATACAACCCGGGATGAGTTCGGGCAAATGCTATATACGCTTTCGCTATTTCGTGCACGGCATCTTCTCCGGAGCGTCCCGCAGCCGCCCTCTTCCATTGACTGTAAAGCAGTTCAAGACCATAGACTGCGAGTTTTTTTCGCAAGCCAGGCAATCCATCGATATGATTATATAGTGAAGGTGATCGAACATTCAGTTTTTTTGCTAATGAAGCTAATGTCACTTCTTCTATGCCATGCGCGTCGGCAATTTCCGTAGCCGCTTTCAAGATCGTATTTAAATCAAGACCGATTCTTGGGGACATGTTCATTGCTCCTTTGTTCCATATTTTTCTAAATTTCGTTCGGCGCAGGCAATGGCCCGGTCAATGGCTAAAGCTGGTTGTTCCAACATCCGCCCATGGCCAGTGGCAAGTAAGGACGGATGAAAATCCCGTAATTTGTACGCGCTCTCTAAGGCCATTTCCTTATTCCAAGTAGCGAATGCAGGAAACGGAAACCAGAAGCGGAATTGTCCTGATACAGCAATCCCGCCTCTCGTTTGAAAAGCATCACCTGTAATAAGTGCCTTATTCCGCGTATCAAAAAATGCACATGAACCCGGAGTGTGGCCTGGTGAAGCTATAGTAAGAAGCGAACCAACCCGATCGCCTTCTTGAAGCAATACGTCCGCACGCGTCTTTAATGCTTTCGGGACTCCGCCTCGGATTGGGGAGTTCGGCTCTATTTCATCTAAGCTTCGGTCTCCTTCCATTAATCTTGCATCGCGACGCGAAATGTAAACCGCGACATCCGAAAGTGTTTGTTTGAGAGCATCAAGTGACCCGACGTGATCGTCATGCGCATGAGTCAATACGATTCGTTTAATTGGTTTTCCAATGGTTTCAGCCGCACGTAAAATTCCCTTCAGACTATACGGAAGTGCCGCATCAACAAGCGTTAAATCGTGGTCTTCCTCCACCAAATAGCAGTTCACAGGGAAAAATGCGGCAAAAACGTCAATTGATAAACGGTTTCTTTTCGAGTGATTCTCATATCCCTACTCCTCCCCAAAACTAATACCATTAGTTTTAATATAAACTAATGGTATTAGTTTATGCAAGTGCCATTTCTATAATGACTCAAAATTATTTTTTTGAACCCGGCCAAACCGTTCCTTTCCAACAATGGAGAGTATCTTCCCACAACCATCCAGGTGCCTGGCTAACTCGTCTTATCTGCCCGCGGAATTCTGCCATTAAAATTGTTTTGCTGTTGTTAATCACATCGTTCATCCCACTAGAAGAATGCTCTTAAGGATTTAGAGCATTCTTCTCATTGAAACGTTTTCTCATGCTGAAGAAGCCACTCTTTTCTCCACAGGCCTCCGGCATATCCTGTCAAAGCCCCATTGGAACCGATGATCCGATGACATGGAACAACGATGCTCAATTTGTTTTTTCCATTGGCACTTCCTACCGCCCTGATGGCCCTCGGATTTCCGATAGCTTCTGCAATATTTTTATAGGTTCCTATAGTGCCATATGTAACTTTTGTTAGTGCGTTCCATACCGTTCGTTGGAATTCCGTACCCACTAAAACATAAGGAAACGTAAATTCACGGCGATTGCCTTTGAAATATTCATCAAGCTGATTACGGCAATCCATTAGCACATGTGGCGTCCCGGCAATATCGGATTCGCTCTTGTCACAGAACATGATCGAACAAATCGCCTCATTTGTGCCTTTTATCTCAATTGAACCAATAGGTGAATCATAATAATGCTTATAGACCTTCATCATAAAGTGACCTCCATAAATAAAAGGTGGCGTATGCTTCCCAGCCTTTCCAATTGGCCGCGATTTCCTTGATTTCTTCAATGGCCGGTTTGCGATTCATACCTAACTGCATCTTTAAAGCATTATGAAGCCCAACATCGCTAATCGGAAAAGCGGCTGTAGAATTGAGGCATTTCATAATGCAATAGTCAGCCGTCCATGCTCCTATCCCTCTTATGGCAATAAGCGCTTTTTGCATTTCACCCAGATCATTTTTTTGAAGCAAGCTTTCTTTTGATAACTTGCCGCTCGCCATCTCTTTTGCCACGCCAATCATATATTCTGCTTTCCTGGCTGAAAACTGCAGACCCTTTAAGTCATCCGTCTCTAAGGACGCAATCGTTTGAGCGTCAGGAAATAACCAAAAATCGAAACCTTTATATGCAAGTTTTTCTCCGTACTGCTCAACAAACCGCTTTTTCAACGTATACGCGAAGGCTAGATTGATTTGCTGGCCGATAATGGCCCATGCCAATGCTTCGAACAGATCCGGGATGCGAATAATCCGCAAACCGTGGTACTTGTCAATAAGTGTATGCAATACTTTATCTCGGCTGGCCATTTCATAAAAGGGGGTTAAATCCCGCTCTAAATCAAACAGTTCCCATACATAAGCTGCTATTTCCCGGCGGCTTTTGCTTGATGGATAATTGGCCGGAAACTCAACATGAATGGCATCGCTGCTTTTTCCTATTTTTAAAAGGACCGGCTCTTGATTCGCTTTTATCAGCTTATATAGAAATCCGTTTCGAACTTGATGCATCACTTCACGGTCCGACCTTTCCAGGTAAACGAGGCATTCCTTAAAATCAAACTCCGAAGGCGGAATAATCTCAATCGATGTGCCACGGTCAATCCAATCCATACAACTGCTCCTTTTCACTTCGGTATTCACCTGGAGAACATTTTTTCAACCGACGAAACACTTTATAAAAATTAGAAGGGCTTTGAAATCCAACTTCATAACAAATCTCAAGATTCGTCAGTTCCGTGTTTTTTAAAAGATGTGCCGCCTTATCCACCCTTATTTTCTCTAAATACTCCCGCGGCGTTTGCGATGTTTCCTGTTTAAACATTCGTTCAAGATAAAAAGGGCTGATGCCCACATGATCCGCCATGTCCTGAAGCACCAGTTTTTCCTTATAATGTTGTACGATGAAGGCTGTAATACGTTTGACAAGTTCGACTTGCGGAGAATGGCCTACTTCGGGCTGGCACCTTTTGCATGCGCGATAACCGGCATTTTCCACCTCCTGGAGATCACCATAAAACTCTACATTCACTTTCTTCGGTTTTCTTGACCGACAGGAAGGGCGACAATAAATTTTTGTCGTTTTCACTGCTGTAAAAAATAACCCGTCATATGCGCGGTCACAAGCAATAATAATGTCCCACATCTCATCAAATGTCAGATTTAAGTTCGCCATGTCATACCCCTCACCTTTTAGCCTGAGTGATGATCATCGTATTTTCATTTGTTTTCCTTAGTTTAACAAGAACTTGAACACTATTCGTCCTTTTTCTTGCTCTTATGGTCTAAAAAAATAAAAAGGAGCTGATTGTTGCTCCTCTTTCGATGTTAAATGAATAACCGTTCGAATTCTATTTCATGCATAATAGGGATTCCCTCTTCACTATAAAGAGGGATTTCTGGCTTTAGCTTCCTCGCATCATTGACCGCGTTTAAATGCAATGCCTTCATCGAAAAATGCCTTTTTTGATAAAACCCCATCGCATGCAAATTATCATTCGTCGTAATTAGCCAGACGCGGCCGCATCCTGTACGTTTTGCCTTTTCAATAACCGCATCAAGCAACCGGCTTCCAATCCCGCGGTTTTCTTGAAAACTATCTAGCGATACAATTTCACACTCATCCTGGTATATATGATAAGTAATGATCCCTTGAATTTCATCTCTTTCAGCCGCCACATAACCCGGCAATTGCGAAAGGTCATGAATGATCCCTCTAGAAACCATCTTCGTGCTTCCCCAGTTTTTGATCATTAGATTTTTTATTTCCTCTTTTTGGTTGTCGGTAATCTCTTTTATTTGGATCATTTCAACTTCCCCTTTAGAAAGAATAGAATGAGTATTCATTCAATATATTTCCATTTTAACATTTGAAGCAAAACGCAGCAAAAAACAAAAACCACGCACATAGGCATGGCTTTTCAGGTATTTCTACTATTGTTTAGACTGCTCCCCGTCAACATAACGGCCATAATCAGGAATCGCCAGCCGGTCAAATTCTGCAGACAGTTTTCGCAAATCCCTTGCCAGTTCTTCTCCCATCATGGGCAATCCGTGACCGGTTACCGCAGCTACTGGCTTTAACGCTTCCAGCTTTTTCACTGAATCCCATGCTTCCTGCCAGTCCGTCGTAAAATATCTTGGTGGTCCATTGATCTCCTGTTTTTGCGTGAGCACTTCATAAAGGGAATCCTGTCTGACCGTGACAAAAGCATCACCGACAATGAGGGACCGGTCTTCATCCCGGAAGAATGAAACATGTCCAGGTGTGTGACCAGGAGTATGAACCCACCGCCAACCCGGCATTTCAGGAATCGTACCCTCAGAAGGAAGAGGTGCTACATGGTTTCCTAGATTCACCGATTCATTCGGAAACATCGGAGACATTTTTGCCACAAGTCCCCCTTCAACCGTTCCATCTGGTTCGGGATAGTTCAATTTTCCGGTTAAAAAAGGAAGTTCCAGCTCGTGAGCGTAAACGGGCACCTTCCATCTTTCTACTAAATCAACTACTGCCCCAACGTGATCAAAATGACCGTGGGTCAAAATAATTGCTTTCGGTTGATTGTTTTCGCCAAACCGATCGTTGGCCGCTTCTATTATTTTATCAGCACATCCTGGCATTCCGGTATCGACCAACACCCATTCGTTTGGGCGGTCAACATCCCCGATAAAACAAACGTTCACGATTTGAATGGGGAGACAGTAAATGTCCCGCCTTACCTCCTGCCCTTTTCCGCTTGTAATGGATGTCATCGGGATCCATTTATTTTCCATTGTATCTTCCATTCCGTTATTTTTGTTCGTTTCGATCTTAATCACTCTTTCCTGTTTCTTTTGCCAATTAGTATGTTTCATCTCTCTTAATAAATACTAAAAAGGTACTTTAGCAGATTGGAGTGTGTACGATGAAAGCAGTCACTTATCAAGGACCACAACATGTAGAAGTTAGCAAGGTAGATGATCCAAAAATCGAAAAAAAGGATGACATTATTGTCAAAATTACTTCAACAGCGATTTGCGGGTCAGATTTGCATATTTATCAAGGGAATTTCCCATTGCGCGATGGTTATATTATTGGCCACGAACCGATGGGGATTGTGGAAGAAGTAGGTTCTGAAGTCACAAAAGTAAAAAAAGGAGACCGGGTGGTTATTCCATTTACCGTGGCGTGCGGCCATTGCTTTTATTGTAAACATGAGATGGAAAGCCAATGTGACCATTCAAATCCCCATTATGATTCTGGTGGATATTTTGGCTATACAGAAAAGTTCGGCAATCATCCAGGCGGCCAGGCCGAATATTTGAAAGTGCCTTTTGGGAATTTCACACCTTTTGTCATTCCAGAATCATGTGAACTGGAAGATGAATCTCTTCTTTTTTTATCTGATGTTCTTCCTACTGCTTACTGGAGTGTGGTTAATAGCGGAGTAAAGCCAGGGGATACTGTCATTGTGCTTGGCTGCGGCCCCGTAGGCTTGATGGCGCAAAAATTTGCCTGGATGAAAGGTGCGAAACGTGTAATTGCGGTTGATTATTTAGACTACCGATTAAATTACGCCAAAAAGATAAACAACGTGGAGGTTTTTGAGTTTACCAAATTTCCTGACATGGGCGAGCACTTAAAGGAAATTACGCACGGCGGTGCGGATGTTGTCATCGATTGTGTCGGAATGGACGGAAAAAAGTCCCCACTTGAATATCTCGAACAAAAGTTAAAATTGCAGGGCGGGACCCTCGGACCGATCCAAATTTCAACTAAAGCGGTGAGAAAATGCGGAACCGTTCAATTAACAGGGGTTTATGGAGGTAATTATAACCTTTTTCCATTAGGAGCTTTTTTTACAAGAAATATTACATTGAAAATGGGACAGGCACCGGTTATTCACTTTATGCCTGAACTGTTTGAAAAAATTATGAATAATGAATTCAACCCGAAAGAGATAATTACGCATCAATTGCCGTTAGAAGAAGCAGGCCATGGGTACCGAATCTTTAACAACCGTGAAGACAATTGCGTTAAAGTCGTGCTCAAGCCATGAGAAAAAAGCTGTTTGCCGAAAGTAAGCAAACAGCTTTTCCATTGATTAAACGTTTGCATTGGTAGCCATTAAATAAAAAATATAATCAGTCGGAATGCCAGGGTGGCCCATTTGCCGGAGCATCGCCGCAATGTTTCCGCGATGATACGTTCCATGGTTGACGACATGCTGGATCAATTCGAAAAGCTTTGTATCCAATTTTCCAAATCGAGGGTGTTCAGGTGAAATGATCCTGTCGAAATCGTCCTGGCTTTCTAAAAATGATCGATAGCGCTCGGAACATTCTTCAAAAAGCTGCTCAAGTTCCTCAATACTTTTCCCTTTCGCTTCTTCCGTTAATTGGTCGGCTTTCATCCTGATTTCATCAAAGCTTTCTTCAGCCATTACCCCAAGCCAAACATTATCGGCCACATAAACATGGGTCAACGCTTCAAAAATAGATGGAAACACGCTCTGGATTTCCTTCGTTACAAGATCCCCTGGCAGCTCTTTTAAATGTTGAAAAACTTTTTTATTTGCCCAAACGTGGTAATTGTACAATTTCAATGCCTTGTCTTTCACTTGAACATTCCTCCTCTGGATAAAATAGTTACAGCATTTTATAAATTTCAATCAAGTTGCCCTCAGGATCACGGAAATGCGCAATACGGGCTCCCCATTCTTTACGATCGTGCGGCTCTGTCAAAAAGTTAACTCCCTTTTCTTGCAAGTGTTGATAGACCGAATCCACATCTTCTACATTAAACTGAAGCAAAAAGTGAAAAGGCACTGCTTCTTCAGAACCATTTTCCTCCCCTATCACTTGAGCCATCGCGTTACGGGACAAAAGCTCGATTTTCGTTTCTCCATTATTGAAAATGGCATATTCCATGCTTTCTTCATACCACCCAACCGGCAGTTCCAATACATCCCTATAAAATTCGGCGCTTTTCTTAAAATCCTTGACCAACAGCCTGAGTTGCAACAGCTTCATAAAAAAGGTCATTTATAATCGCGGAAAAACGGCAAATCTTTCACGCCGATCAACCGGGCATAAACAAAAAGTTGGCCTTTATGATGGATTTCATGGTCGTACATCATCGTGAGGAATGTCCTCCCAGTGCCTGGGAAATTTAAAAACGTAAATTCAGCCTCAAGCACCTCGTCATTCAGTGATGCAAAAGAATCTTTCGTCTTTTCCGTAAGCTCGCTGACCTTTTGCCGGACTTCCTTCATCGTTTGGCAATCGCTTATCTCCGGTGCCTCAAATTGTCCCGTCTTTAGCAAAGAGATAAATGTGTCATTCCAATAGACGGTATGCAAAACGAGCTCGCCAAGCGCCATCGCACCATCCCACGGTTTAAAGCTGACATGCTCATCGCCAATGGTTTCAATTAGTTTTTCAAGCACGTTCCGATGCCTGAGCCAGTTATCCATGAATTGCTTAACTTGATCCATGGTTCATTCCTCCTCGTTTTTTATGTAACTAGTATAAACAAACTTCCCTGACAGTTACAGTCAGTGGAGTTGCATCGATTCATAGTAATTCAGCAATTCTGTCATCACAGCTACCATTCTTTTTTTTAATAAAGAAGGTTCTACGATTTTAATGGACTTTCCATAAGGCATGAGAAAGTAAGGAACATACGAATAAATCACGCCTTCATCCAGCATAAAATGCGCTTGATTGGATGACCGTTCGATTAAAGCATGGCTAAAAAGCCAATGTTCACATAATTCGTTAAGGGCTTGCTCCTTGCCCTCAATACGGACGGATATTAGTTGTTCTTTCTTTTCTAAGTCTGGCAGCAGATTTCGCAGGAAAAAGCGGCGGGCGGAAAACCCGGATGGCCGTTGAAAAAAAGAGCCGGTAGATGATAGCGTGCGAATTCGGTCAGCACGAAAACTTCGAATTTCTGAGCGGAGATGGCAATACGCGACAATATACCATTTCCCTTTCCAATAAATTAGCCCATAAGGATCAATATGCCTTGTTTTTGGAGAGTCACCCTTATCGTACTCCATTAAGAGCGTTCGGCTGTTTGCGACAGCTTTCTCTAACTCTTGCAGGGTCGTTTCCAAAGCAGAATTAGACGGCGGGGGGATGACATCAAACCCCATCATATGCTTGTTAATTGTATGTAATTGCTCTTTGTTCGCATGACGCTTTAATTTTAAAATGGCATGTTTCAAGACATCGCGAAAAGGGTATCCTGCTTCTTGAGCAAATAAAGCGGCGTGAATGAGAGCCTTTTGTTCATTCAAATCAAACAATAGCGGAGTTTCCGAAAAAGTTTCCAATAGGCTATACCCGCCATTATGTCCGGAATCAGCAATAATGGGAACACCACTTGCGCATAATGAATCGATATAGCGATAAACGGTTCGTATGTTGATTTCTAACGCTTCAGCTATATCTTTTGCAGTCATTCGTTTTCTAGTTTGAAGCAGCCACAAAATAGAAAGCATATTATCTGCTTTAGCCATTAATCGATAACCCTTTCTTGTTTTTGTATGGACGATTACTTATTCTCTAACCATTGAAGTATTCCTTTTTTGACTTTTCGACAAGCTTCAGCGAGTGATTAAGGAGGTAGAAACTAATGTCGGCTAAAAATAAAGAAGAGATTGTGCAAAGTGTTCCACAAAAGGGCTTTTTCGGACATCCTAAAGGTTTATTCACCCTATTTTTCACGGAGTTTTGGGAGCGTTTTTCATACTACGGAATGAGGGCCATTCTTATTTTTTATATGTACTATGAAGTTTCTAAAGGCGGGTTGGGAATCGATCAAGGTACGGCTGCTTCCATTATGGCGATTTACGGATCGCTCGTTTATATGTCGGGAATTATTGGGGGCTGGATTGCGGACCGCATCTTAGGGGCGAGCCGAACCGTTTTTTACGGCGGCATTTTGATCATGTTCGGCCACATTGTGCTTTCCTTTCCGGGAAGCATAAGCGCTTTATTTATTTCTATGGTCTTGATCGTACTTGGGACAGGCTTATTAAAGCCGAATGTTTCGAATATTGTCGGGGACATGTATAGCGAAGAAGACAATCGCCGGGATGCTGGATTCAGTATTTTTTATATGGGGATTAACCTGGGCGGGCTTGTAGCTCCATTAGTTGTTGGAACAATCGGCCAAACCTACAATTTCCACCTTGGGTTCAGTCTTGCCGCGGTCGGAATGTTTTTAGGACTCGTCATGTTTATTATGACAAAAAAGAAAAACCTTGGATTGGCCGGTACACAAGTGCCCAACCCACTTTCTCCAGATGAGAAAAAGAAAGTGTTCGTCCGGTTTGCAATTGGTTTAATCGTCATCATCATTCTAGCCGCAGTAACGATTCCAACTGGAATTTTAACGATCAAACGGTTTACAATGCTTGTTAGTATTTTAGGCATCATCATTCCCACTTGTTATTTTATCGTTATGTATCGCAGCCGGAAAACGACAGATGTGGAGCGTTCACGTCTCCTTGCCTATATTCCGCTATTTATTGCAGCGATTATGTTTTGGGCCATTCAAGAGCAAGGATCCATCATTTTAGCTCAATATGCGGACCAGCGCACGCAGTTGTCATTTGCCGGGATGAAAATCCAATCGTCCTGGTTTCAATCGTTGAACCCTTTATTTATCGTTATTTTCGCACCTGTATTTGCATGGATCTGGGTGAAGCTCGGAAACCGCCAGCCTTCCACTTCGAGAAAATTTTCTTTTGGATTACTTTTTGCCGGATTATCTTTTCTAACTATGCTGTTCCCGGCATTTATAAACGGAAAAGAGTCCCTGGCCAATCCTCTCTGGCTGGTACTTAGCTTTTTCTTAGTTGTTATAGGAGAATTATGCCTGTCACCTGTTGGACTATCCGCAACAACGAAATTGGCGCCGGCTGCATTTTCAGCCCAAACGATGAGTTTATGGTTTTTATCCAACGCATCCGCCCAGGCGATCAACGCCCAAATTGTCGGACTGTACAGTGCGGATACGGAAAAAACTTACTTTGGCACAATCGGCATGATCTCTGTCCTTCTCGGAGTTATCCTCTTTCTGATCTCACCTAAAATTCAAAGGTTTATGAAAGGTGTCCGGTAATTTCTTGAGCCTGTCCCATACATTTGGAACAGGCTCTACTAGAAAAACAGGCACAGAGCATAACGCTTTCCGCTTGCTCTTAGTCTATCGCCTGTTATCTTCATATGCTTTTAAAACAATAACGGCATTGTGCCCACCGAAACCAAATGAGTTGGATATTCCAATCTTAAGATTCTTCTTGCGGGCCGTATTTGGCACATAGTCTAAATCGCAATCAGGGTCTTGGTGTTCGTAATTGATGGTCGGCGGGATGATTCCCTCTTGCAGGCTTTTTGCCAGAGCAATCGCTTCTACTCCGCCTGCAGCCCCTAACATGTGTCCGATCATCGACTTGTTCGCTGTAACTGGAATCTCATAAGCGCTTTTTTCAAAAAGCTTTTTGATCGCTGCCGTTTCTGATTTATCCCCGATCTCGGTGCTTGTTGCATGGGCGCTGATGACATCGACTTCATCAGGACAAATGCCTGCATCCAGAAGCGCTGATTTCATCGCCTGGTAGGCACCAATTCCTTCTGGATGGGTGGCAACCATATGATAGGCGTCGGAGCTAGCCCCATAGCCGATCACTTCCGCATAAATCCGGACGTTTCTCTTTAATGCATGTGAGAGGGATTCCAGCACTAAAATACCCGCTCCTTCCGCCATGACGAACCCGTCTCTTTCCGCATCAAACGGACGGCTAGCTCTTTGCGGTTCTTTATTTCGGGTTGATAACGCTTTTGCATTGCCGAAGCTCGCCAGCGATAGTTCAGTAATTGCCGCTTCCGCCCCTCCGGCAATGATGATATCGGCGCCGCCTGACCGAATCAACCTTGCTGCTTCACCAATCGCTGTATTCCCAATGGAACAGGCAGTCACAGGCGATAAGGTCGGGCCAATCGCCCCAAATTCAATACTGATCATCGCCGCTGCCATATTCGAGATCATCATCGGAACTAATGTCGGGCTTACCCGGTCGGGTCCTCGTTTATCTAACAGAGCGTTTTGCTCGAGAAGCGTCTGAATGCCCCCTATTCCCGAACCAACATATACACCAAAGCGTTCCCGATCCACTTGATCAAGTGAAATGCCCGAGTCTTCCAATGCCTGACTGGCTGCTGCCAGCGCAAATTGGCAAAATCGATCCATCCGTCGTGCTTCTCTTTTACCAAACTGGCTATCTGCGTCAAAGTCGCGGACGATTCCTGCAATTTTCGCTTTTAATTTTGAGGCATCCAGCGTATCCATAAGGGTAATTCCTGACTCGCCTTGAACCAAACGATTCCAAAATGTCTCAACATCATTGCCAAGCGGTGAAATGACACCCATCCCTGTGATGACTACTCGTTCCATTTCAATCTTCCCCCTTTGGAAATTACTTATGGATTTATCTTGGCATACGATTTATCCTATTACAAGTTGTCGTTTATCCTAGTATAATAAATACTACGATAAAGTAATGAAGGTGGGATGTTCGATGAACAATCAAACAAGACTGCAGGCACTATCATCGTTTTTAAAATCGCAACGTGCCAAAATTTCGCCGGAGTCCGTCGGTTTGCCTGCTGGCATCCGCAGAAGAACGCCGGGGTTAAGAAGAGAGGAAGTCGCCCAATTGGCGGGAATTAGCACAACCTGGTACACCTGGCTTGAACAAGGACGGGACATTAAAGTCTCTTCATCCGTTTTAGACTGTATCGCAACCGCCCTGCAGTTAACGCTGGATGAACGGAAGTACCTCTATTCGTTAGCATTGGATACCGGATCGGGGTCCAATCTTATAAAAGAAGAAGAACCCCAGATCAGTCCGTCGTTAGAAAGAATTCTTCAAGAGCTGCGATACTGCCCTACCATCATCTCCGATCGCAGGTGCTATATCGTCGGCTGGAATGAAGCGGCATCCCATGTCTTTTTAGACTTTAACCAAATCCCTATCGAAGAGCGAAATCTGATCCGCTTATTATTTACAAGAAAAGAATTCAGGAGATTGGCGGTGAACTGGGAACATTTTGCCAGCGGGTTTCTCGCGATCTTCCGCGCTTACTATGGACAATACGTAGATGATGAATGGTATAATCAATTCCTTGAGGAAATGAAAGGAATCGATCCTGAATTCCAGCCATTATGGGAACATAGCCGGGTCAGTTCTGCTCCGGAAGTCTTGATCGAATTTCGCCATGCCAAAGCGGGAAAAATGTTGTTCCATCTTACCTCCCTACAAGTGCAAGGTGACGCCGATTTGCGGTGCAGCGTCTACACCCCCGCCCCGGAGTCCTCTACAGAAGTGAAATTGAAACGGCTGATGGAGCGGCAATCATCGTTATCCGGCTAATGCCCGGATGGCATTAGCCATAAAACGTCATATGGGACTTTTCCTGTTTGTAATAATTTAGCCTGTCCTGAAGAGTTCCCGTGTGAAATTCAAATTTATGCCCGTCTGGATCGATAAAGTAAATCGATTTTTTATCCCTTTCGTCTCTTGAACGTCCCGGAAGTATCGTTACATTAAGATCCTTCAGTCTTTGATGCATATGGTCGAAATCCTGCTCATCAATAGTCAATGCAATATGTGTATAAGATTGATGGATCTCGCTTCTTGGAATGTCCTTTTCTTCATTAAGCGCTAGCCATATTCCATTCAAGTCAAAATAGGCCGTACTCCTGCCTTTTACTAGCAGTTTGGCTCCGAAAACATTTTGATAGAATTGGATCGATCGCCCTAAATCTGAAACTGAGAACAGGAAATGGTTGACTCCTTTGATTTTTATTTTTTCTTCCATGCTTATCTTCTCCCTTCTTAAAAGCTAAAAGTTGCTATACGGATTATATGGTATGGCCGACTAATAGCAAAAGCAACAGAACAACCTCCCCTCTTCCTTATTCATCCGGAAATTGATACTGCTTATTTTATCGGAGGATCTTCCACCAGATAAGTACTACTTTTCCAGCACCACTGCTGTTCAGCATAAAAAAAGCATGATGGAAGTGAGATAGACTCTATTCCACCATGCGTGTGAGTTTCTTTTTTAATGCACCCCTTGCTTCGGGTCCCAGATTCCTTGTTGTTTCCTGATATGAATAATTTGGCCGGTATGGTAGGCCATGTGAGTGGTGAGGTTAATGAGCACCGACCACCATGGGGTATCCGCTTCTTTATAGGCTGGCTGGCCGAACTTACTCTCATCACTTTCTTCGAGCATTTTGTACCACTCGGACAGGTTGGCATTCAATCGTTTTACGGTTGACTCCCAGCATTCTTCGTCCGCATTCTCAAACGTCATATCGTTGATTCCTTCCGCTGGCGGAACCTCGATTCCTTTAAAGCGATTTAACCATCGTTCATGGTAAAACACGAGATGGTTCACAATTTCCCGGATAGAATTCGTTCCATCTGTTTCCTTCCACGATGCCTGCTCGGCTGTTAGTCCTTCCAGGGCGTTTTTCAAAGCGACAAACCAGCTATTTTCATTATAACAAACGGTGAATTGCTCCAGGAAAATCTCTTTTCGGTTCATAAAACGCCTCCCCATTAATTTTTTCTTCTCATGGGTATTCAATAGGGAAGCTTTAAAACCTTTTTTCTAAATGGGATTTATATCTGTCTATCGGAGAAAATAAGTCTCTTGGCCGCGGTTTTGTCCTTGAGACCGGTTCTATCGGACAAATTTTCATCTCCTGCCGCTTTTTTGTCCTTGAGACCGGTTCTATCGGACATGTTTTTATCTCTTGACCGCTTTTTTGTCCTTGAGAACCGTTCTGTCAGACAAATTTTCACCTCCTGACAGGTCGCGGTTTTGTCTTTGAAACCGGATCCTCAGAACAAAATTTCAACTCTATTTAACATAAACGCTTATTTATTTTTGTCAGCACCACAAAAATAAACTTGTTATTTACAATCAATTAGGTTACCCTTTTAGTAGTAACCATATAAAAACAAAAGGAGGTTGTGTAAAAAGTGAATTGGAGAGTTTATATTTTAGCTGTAGCTTCCTTTGTGGTGGGTACTGTTGAACTCATTGTTGGAGGCATATTGGATGTAGTGGCGGACGACTTGCGCGTTTCGATTGGCGCTGCGGGATGGCTGATCACGATGTTTTCCATTGTTTTTGCTATTTCTGCACCTATCCTTTTAACGGTGACGTCCAAAATCGAGCGAAAAACGCTATACTTGTGGACTTTATTTATTTTTTTCATCGGGAATGTCATCGCATCCTTGAGTCCCAATTATTCCATATTAATGCTGTCGAGAATTTTATCAGCGTCCAGCGGTTCGCTTATTATTGTTTTATCGATTACGATCGCTTCCTCTATCGTTAAAGAAGAATACCGGGCAAGAGCCATCGGCACGATTTTCATGGGAATCAGTGGATCATTAGTATTAGGAGTTCCGCTTGGTCTTGTCATTGGCAACCATTTCGGCTGGCGAGCGCCGTTTATTTTGATTTCTCTTTTAACCGTTGTCGCCATGATCGGCATTTACGCTTTGATGCCGAAAATAGAGGCCAGGCCTGCAATTCCGCTAGCTAAACAATTATTGACGTTAAAAACGCCTAAAATTGTCAGCGCCCAATTAACAACAATGTTTATGTTAACTGGACATTTGACACTGTATGCATACTTTACCCCCTTTTTAAAAACAGCATTGCATTTAAATGCTTCCTGGGTTAGCTTTGTTTATTTTGTCTTTGGCATATCTGCCGTGATGGGCGGAGGTGTTGGAGGATGGATAGCCGATAAATGGGGTTCGGTCAAAAGCATTTTAGCGATTATTGTTTTATTTGCGGTCGCCATATTCTTGCTGCCTTCTGTGACGTTTTCCTTTTATTTATTTTTAGCCGTGATGGTTATTTGGAGTATGTTGAGCTGGGCCATTACCCCGGCACAGCAAAATTACTTGATTGAAACAGCACCAGAATCTTATGAGATACAACAAAGCTTAAATACATCCGCTTTGCATATCGGGATTGCGCTTGGGTCAGCAATTGGAGGAATGGTGATCGAAGGTTATTCCGTCCTTTACAATGCATGGGTTGGCGGAATTTTTGTTCTTGTCTCCTTTTTATGTGCCGTTTACTCCATTACGCGGCCTGCCGCTCCATCTATTGTTTCAGAGCAAACGGAAACAAAACAAGCGATTTAATCAAACGTTAAAGGGAGGTGAACATCGTTACTTTAGACTACAGTCTTCTTTTGTAACGGTGAATTCTATGAGTGTTCATATTCAAGCGAAACAAGGTGAAATTGCAGAAAATATTCTTTTGCCGGGAGATCCGCTTCGGGCCAAACATATTGCCGAAACATATTTGGAAAATGTCACATGTTATAACAACGTTCGTGGAATGTTAGGATTTACAGGTACCTATCATGGACAGCGTGTTTCTGTGCAAGGAACCGGAATGGGAGTCCCTTCAATTTCAATTTATGTGAATGAATTGATCCGTGAATATGGTGTGAAAAACTTAATTCGTGTCGGCACATGCGGTGCGATCCAAAACGAGGTAAACGTTCGTGATTGTATAATCGCCATGACGGCTTGTACTGACTCGAACATGAATCGGCAAACGTTTCCGGGATTTGATTTTGCCCCTTGTGCCAATTTCGATCTCTTTAAGAAAGCATATGAAACAGGCATTGAAAAAGGCTTGAACGTTCGCGCCGGCAATGTTTTAACGTCCGACGTTTTTTATCGCGAAAGTATGGAACCGGTGAAAAAATTGGCCGATTACGGTGTTCTTGCCGTTGAGATGGAGACAGCCGCCCTCTATACGCTGGCGGCGAAATATGGCGTTAATGCGCTCTTCATATTAACTGTCAGCGACCACATCTTCACTGGTGAAGAAACGACCGCCGAAGAACGGCAAACAACATTTAACGATATGATTATCATGGCGTTAGAGACCATTACGGCTAAATAGGAATCCGCCTTATAAGGCAGATTCCTTTTTTAATATCGAAGTCTCATAAGGATCGTTCTGATCTCTTCATCGCCCATTAATAGATCGTAGTGCTTTTCATTAATTTTAGCCAGCGCGGCATCATGATAGAAAAATTCCGTAAACACCTTCACAAATGGCCGGGACATCGTCTTAATCGCTTGCCATGATTCATTTTCTACTCCAGCAAATAGAACGATCTCGCCATCAATAATAATCAACCGGGACTTTTCCAGCGCTTCATGCTCCTGTGCGGGGATCAACGTATGGATATGGGACAATCCCGTTTGTAATTCTCCAATGACAAGGCCTTCTACCGCTACACCGTCCTTTTCTTTCTTTTCTAATAACGGCAAGTATTCGATAAAGTCATCCTTCCAGGCAGAAAGCCGAATTGATTCTTTCGCTTCTTGAATCAGTTGGATGCTTTGGGCCCGAATGGACGAATCCACTTTTAAACTCCAGACGCGATCATCAGCAAATGTCTTTTTATGTGTGCTTTCCTTTAATTCCTTGATGCTTTCCTGAAACTCTGCCGACAGCTTTTCGATCGCAAGAGGCAAAGGCAAAGCTGTATATAGCTTTTTCTTTTCCGGGATGGCTTCCATGACCATGCCTTTTTCAACCATGCGTGAGATCACTTCGTATATTTTCGCTTTCGGAACGCCCGAATATTTAACTATCGTTGTGGCATCCATTGGTTCTTCACTGGCCACTAACACTTCATAAACTTTGCTTTCATATTGTGAAAAACCAAATTTTTGTAACATACGTTCCTCCTATTAACCCAAACATAAACTATTTTCTATTAAATCCATCATAAATGAAAAATGAAAACAATTCCAATTGCCATTGTTCAGGCCATCCTTCTCTCGATTCTGTTACCCAACAAAAAAAGCGACCGGTGAAAACCATAGACAGCAGCAAAAAGGCAACGTGTAATGTTCGAGTGAATTAATAAATTGATGACGTACCTGAAAGAAGCTTCTCTTCGTTCAGGTGCGTTTTGTTTTATCTTTCTTCGCATTTAACCATGGGGGCGACCCGTTGGCATTTTGTTTTCAGCCCAGGCTTTCGGTCCGGCGATTTTGCCGGTTTCGAGCGGTTAACAAGATAAATTCCCAAAGCAATCATTCCCCCTCCTACAAGAACATACCATTGTATGGATTCTCCCAGGATAAGGTAGCTCGAAACAACTCCGAAAAAAGGAATTAAAAACTAATAGGAACTCGCCTTTTGAGGATCGTAGTGCTGCAGCACATAAAACCATATTGCGAACATTGCGATAGAACTTACAAAAATGAGCCAGAGCAAAACAAAAACTGCTTTTGCAACTGAAACATGCTCAAATGAAAAATACGGATGTTCCATCAAAAGGCTTGCCAGCAAAAGAACGAGTCCGCCGAAAACCATTTGATAGGCTGTCATCACCCACACATCAAGCGCTTTTCCCCAGCGACCCGACAACAATGTGGCAAGTCCCCATGCTACTCCGGCCAATAATCCGTACACCGTTCCGATTTGAAGCTGAAAATGAAACCCTAACGTGATAAATACGCCGACAAACCCAATGAACACGCCCAGCCATTGATACTTGTGATAGCGTAATCCAAAACATATAGATCCAATGACAATCGACCAAATCGGATTGGTTGAGGATAGAATGGATGAACTGCTGGATGTGATCGTCTTCATGCTTAATATAATGCCGCCCATTACAAAAGCGGATTGAAATAACCCGATGATGGCGATTTGCAGCCATCCGTGCCATGTTTTAGGATGGGGCCGTTTTAAAATAAACGGCAGCATAATTAGCCCGGCTCCAATAAACCGGACCGCCATCAATAAAAGCGGCGAGGAAAATTCCAATCCTAATTTGCCCATCGGGAAATTTAAACCGCCAATTATAGTCGTTATTAAAATAAAAATGATAAATCGTGCTTTCGTCAAGGTGATCCCCTCTTTTCAGTAGATGATTGCATTTGATTTTACTCGCCTTCTAACATCATGTAAAATGATCAAAAATGAATTTAGGTATCATTTAAAATAATATCAGAGGGGGCGATTCAGTTTGGAAAGCGGGGATTTACGGATATTTCAAGCCGTGGCACGCGAAGGAAGCATTACTAAGGCAGCGCAAGCTTTAAATTATGTTCAATCGAATGTCACGAACCGGATTCAGCAGCTTGAATCCGAATTAAACACCACTCTTTTTTATCGAACGAATCGAGGGATGACGTTAACAGCCGCAGGTGAAAACTTATTAAATTATGCTGAACGGATTCTTCATTTATTGGATGAGGCGAAGAAATCGGCTCAATTCGCGGATGAGCCAAAGGGGCCTCTTCGGCTTGGGGCATTAGAAACGACCGCCGCCACTCACCTTCCCAATCTGCTGGCTACTTATCATCAGCGTTTTCCGGAAGTGAAGCTGTCGCTTATTACAGGGTTTACGAACGACCTCGTTCAAAAAGTGCTTCGATATGATCTGGACGGCGCCTTCATTACCGGGCCAATCGATCATCCCGATATTCATCAGCTTCCCGCATTTGAGGAAGAACTCGTCCTCATTTCTGAGCCATGTGAATGTACTTTGAAAGAATTGTTGAAAAAACCACTGTTGTTTTGCGGTACAGGCTGCTCTCACCGGACCAGATTGGAACGCTTGCTCAGGGAAGAAGGCATTAGCGAAAATAACATTATGGAGTTCGGAACGATAGAGGCCATTTTAAGAGGAGTGTCCGCCGGTCTGGGGGTCTCTCTTCTTCCCAAATCTACTGTGCTGGACATGGAACAGAGCGGAAGAATACGATCTTACCGCATTCCCGAAGCGTATCGGACAACGAACGTTCTTTTCATCTACCGCCGTGACCTGTTCCTTACGAATGCTTTTCAAAAATTTATTGATTGTTTAAAAAACGAGACTAGAATTAAGTAATAAAATATTCAACATCATTTAAGCCGATTCCCTTAATAAGGAATCGGCTATACGTACTATCGCATTAATGGCTCTTATTCTCGTTCCCCTCCTGTCTTGATATCGTGAAAGCCGGGTGATATTTGCCGTCAATATCGGTAAACTGATACTCCTTTGCTAAATCGCCAACCCTTAGCACTTGCCCGCTTCTCTTCATTACTTGTGGATCACTTGCCAATGCTACAACTGCACGGCCGATATAATGAGGGGTTTCTGTTTGTGTTAATTCCTTGACTTCATGCCAATGATCTTCATCCGTCTGAAATGCTTTCAAAACAAGCTCCGTTCTCATAAAGCCCGGTGAAAGGGCGATTACGGCAATATGCTCCCGCTTTAACTCAATCGACAATCCATACGCCATTCTCGTCAATGCATGTTTTGCTAAATCATAATAAAAGTTGCCAGTATACTTATATTCATCCCAAAAAGTCGTGTGTAGGATAAGTCCATGTTTAGTTTCACGCAATAATGGAATGGCAAAATGATTGGTAGCGATCTGGGCACGAACGCCGGCAGTAAACATCGTATCCCAATGTTCGATAGGCAGTTCCCAAAACGGCCGTTCTTCAATCGATAACTCGTTCCCGCCCCATACATTATTGATAAGTATATCTAATTTCCCTTCTTCTTTACGAATGCGATCGATGACCGACTTTGTATCTGAATCGTTTGTATGGTCACAACGGACAGCGATTCCTTTGCCGCCGGAAGCTTCAATTTGCGAAACCGTCTCATGGATGGTTCCCGGCCAATTGTTCGTTGATCCTCCATCGACACTTCTTCCAGTAACATAAACCGTTGCACCGGCTTTTCCTAACTCAACAGCAATGCCACGGCCTGCCCCCCTGCTCCCTCCAGTTACGAGAGCGACCTTCCCTTTTAATCGTTTCATGCATCCCATCCCTTTCCAAATTTAAGATATCTTTATCATACAATTGTATTCTTGACATCCTATGTCATATTTTTATAAATTTATTGCATCATTTAATGACGGAGGGTATTTGATGAGAGGGGATCGATTAGTATCTATTCTTCTATTGTTACAAGCGCATAGACAAATAACGGCGAAAGAATTGGCGGAGAAGTTAGAGGTTTCCGAACGGACGATTTATCGGGATATGGAAGCGTTAAGCAGATCCGGCATCCCGGTTGTTGCAGAACGGGGCAAAAACGGCGGCTGGTCTCTGTTAGAAAACTACCGAACAACATTAACCGGTTTAAAAGAATCCGAGATCCGTGCGTTATTTGTGCCTCCCTCTTCCCAGTTACTTGAGGATCTCGGCCTGGCGCGTACATCGGAAGAGGCCAGGAACAAATTAATAGCTTCCCTCCCTGAAATGTACCAGGAACATGCAAAAGAAGCCTGGAATCGCATTCATGTTGACACGAGCACATGGCGAAACCGAAAAGAGAAAATCAACTCATTTGATGTTCTTAAAAATGCAATATGGACACAAAATAAACTAAAAATTACATATGAACGGGCTGATGGAGAAATCATCGACCGCGTCGTAGAGCCGCTCGGACTTGTCGCCAAAGGAAGCCGCTGGTATTTCATCGCCTCCAAAGATAATGGAGAAATCAGGAATTACCGGGCATCGCGCATTGTATCCGCGGTCCCTACTGCGGAGACATTTAAAAGGCCAAAAGACTTTGATCTTGCCCGATATTGGGCTTCGTCAACGAAAGCTTTTATTGAGAGTTTGCCGAGATTCGAAGTATGGGCTGAAGTTTCTCCTTCGATCGTTTCAAGGCTTAAATTTACCGATCGTTTTGTCCAAATCGCATCGATTGGCGATCAAAGAAAAGAAGGCTGGGTCCCGGTTAAGCTCTTGTTCGATACAGAAGACGAGGCGAAAGGATACATACTGGGATTTGCAAATCAAATAAGAGTAGTTAAACCAAAAGAATTGCAAAATAAAATTCTTAATATGGCCAGAGCAGTTCTTGCGTTTTATAGGGACGGGGAATAATTTCTGCCTACCATCCTATCTCGTTCTTTAGCGATCAACCGACTCCCAATTTTTAAAAACACTTTTTCAGAAAATACGAGCATCTCCCTTGTTAAAAATTCCTTTCCTCCCGTATAATCCTAGTATGTTTTTAAAAAGAAGGGGTTTTGCCTATGATTCGCCGTTTTTTCACTTATTACAGGCCTCATAAACGATTATTTATCATTGATTTTACAAGTGCGGTCATTGTTGCTGTCCTTGAATTGGCCTTCCCTGTTGCCGTGCAATGGTTTATCGACCGCCTATTGCCGGGCGGAAATTGGTCGATGATACTTACGGTCAGCTTTTTGCTGCTTGCCGTTTATTTATTAAGTACATTTTTACAATATATTGTCAGTTTCCTCGGACACAAGCTGGGAATCAATATTGAAACCGACATGCGCCAGGAGCTGTTTCACCATGTCCAAAGACAGTCGTTTCGCTTCTTCGATAACACGAAAACGGGACATATTATGAGCCGCATTACCAACGATTTATTTGATATCGGTGAGCTTGCCCACCATGGACCTGAAGACTTTTTCATTGCGATTATGACCTTTTTCGGCGCCTTTTGGATTATGATGACGATCAATGTGAAGCTGGCGCTCGTGACGATTTTAGTCGTTCCGTTCCTCGTCTGGGTCATAACGTTCTGTAATATTCGAATGAACAATGCGTGGAAAAACATGTATACAAAAATTGGAGACATTAACGCCCGGGTGGAAGACAGTGTATCCGGCGTTCGCGTCGTTCAATCGTTTACGAATGAAGCTTATGAAATGAAACGATTTGACGAGGACAACGGAAAGTTCAGAAAAGCGAAGCTAGTCGCTTATAAAGTAATGGCCTCCACAACCTCAAGCGTTTACATGATGACCCGATTTATTACTCTCATCGTCCTGGTGTTTGGCGCATGGCTAAGTTTCCACAATCAATTAAGCTACGGGGAACTTGTCAGTTTCGTTCTGTATGTCAACGTATTAATGAAGCCAGTCGATAAAATTAGCGCACTCATGGAATTGTACCCGAAAGGAATGGCGGGCTTTAAGCGTTTCACCGACTTGATCGATCAGGAGCCAGATGTACAGGACTGTGAAGATGCGATTGAAGTTCCCTCTTTAAAAGGAAATATTCAATTTCAAGATGTCCACTTCGGCTATGAAGCCAATCAGCCTGTACTTTCAGGAATTGACCTGGCCATCAAAGCCGGAGAAACCGTAGCTTTCGTTGGCCCGTCTGGTGCAGGGAAAACAACGATTTGTTCCCTGATCCCGCGCTTTTATGATGTCCAGGAGGGCAGCATTACCATTGACGGAATCGATATTCGCGATATGACAAAACAGTCGTTGCGCAGCCAAATTGGGATTGTTCAACAAGACGTCTTTTTATTTACTGGAACGATCCGCGAAAATATCGCGTATGGAAAATTGGATGCAACGGATGAAGAAATTAAAATTGCTGCTAAACGGGCCCATCTCGAATCGTTCATCCACTCTTTGCCGGACGGCTATGAGACGGAAATCGGGGAAAGAGGCTTAAAACTTTCCGGAGGACAAAAACAACGGCTGGCGATTGCGAGAATGTTTTTGAAAAACCCGCCGATCTTAATTTTAGATGAAGCGACTTCCGCCCTTGATACAGAAACAGAGAAAATCATTCAAAACGCCTTAAATGAATTGGCGGAAAACCGAACGACTCTCATCATTGCCCATCGCCTGGCTACCATTCGAAATGCCGACAGAATCGTTGTTGTTACCGAAGACGGCATTGCCGAACAGGGAAGCTATGATGAACTGCTCGAACAAAACGGCATTTTTGCCAAACTGCATCATATTCAATATGAAAAAAGCACATATTAAACAAGATATTGCGACCCGGGGAAACACCCGGGTCGTTCTTGCCTTTTTAAAAAATTGATTTCTTTGCCGCTTTGTCATTAAAATGGACATAACTATAATAAAAGAAACTTAAATGTTTCAGGTTCGATGAAAAACTTCAAAACGAAAGGGTGATAAAAATGAATGAGTGGATTAGAAAAGGATTTTATCTTGGATTAGGAGCCGCTATCGTAAGCAAGGAAAAGGTTGAAAAGTATGTGAAGGACTTTGTCGCAAATGGTGATCTTGCACCAGAGGAAGCAAAAAAAATGATAGAAGATCTTCAAAATAAAGGGAAAGACAAACAAGAAGAATGGAACGAGAATTTCCGTAAAGAATTCACCTCCACTTTAAAACAACTCGGCTTTGTCACGATGGAAGAGTTTGAGGAAACGAAACAGCAGTTAAACAGACTCGAAGAAAAAATTGACGAACTTTTAAAATAATCGAATGTAGAATACTCCATAATGGGTGATTCAAATGCTTATGAAACGGATGCAGCATATCAACCGCTACAGAGAAATTGTAACGGTTCTTGCAAAACATGGCTTCGGCTATATTATGAAAGAGGTAGGGTTATTCCATATGCTTTCCCTGCCGAAACGAATGGCTGCAGACTTAAATTCTAATGAACCGAAGCCGCTTGGGAAAAGGCTCCGGTTGGTGATGGAAGAGCTCGGGCCCACCTTTATTAAGCTCGGGCAATTGTTGAGCATACGAAGAGACATTATCCCCGAACAGCTCGCCATTGAGCTTGAAAATTTGCAAGATAAAGTCACTCCAGTCAACAGCTTAATTATTAAGCAAACGATTAAAGAAGAACTTGGTGCGTCTTGTGAAGAAATTTTTGAACACTTCGAAAACCAGAGTTTAGCAGCGGCTTCCATTGGGCAAGTACATAAAGCAATTTTGAAATCAGGGGAAACCGTTGTCGTCAAAGTCCGTCGCCCCAACATTGAAACGCAAGTCGACAGCGATATTGAAATTTTAAGAGACATTGCCCGGCTCGTCGAACATCGCTATGATTGGGCCAAACAATATCAAATAAGGGATATTATCGATGAGCTGGCGCAGGCGATAAAAAGCGAGATGGATTATACACAAGAAGGAAGAAATGCTGAAAAAATCAGCAGGCAATTTGAAAATGATGATAACATTCTTATCCCGGCGGTCTTTTGGGACTATTCGACAAAGAAAGTATTGACGACCGAATATATTGATGGAAAAAAATACGCCGCCCTTAACGACGACGGAGATGAACATTGGAACAAAAAAATAATTGCCGAGCGCATCGTCCACTCTTTTTTAAATCAAGTGCTAATGGGCGGAGTTTATCACGGCGATCCCCACCCCGGTAATTTGCTATTTTTGCCCGAAAACAAAATTGCTTATATTGATTTTGGCCAAATCGGGGTATTAAGTGATGAAATGAAAAAAAATTTCGCCTCTCTAATTATCGGTTTAATGAAAAAAGATACAGATATTCTCATTCGCACGATTAGCCGAATGGCCATTACTTCTGAAGACATTAAAGAAGGTAAGCTCAGGCAAGATTTAGATGATCTTCGCGAGAAATATTACAATATCCCATTAAGCAAAATTAAGATCGGCGAGTCGATTACCGACCTATTCAATGTTACCCAAAGGCATCGGATTATGATACCGAAAGATTATACATTGCTCGGAAAAGCGCTTATTACAGTCGAAGGAATGGTGAAAAATCTTGATCCTGAACTCAGCTTGATTCATTTAGCGGAGCCTTTTGGGAAAAAGCTGATACTTGAACGGTTTCACCCTGTCCGGGCGGCAACAAAACTATGGGAAGAATTAACGGATTTCGCAAATGTGACCTTTCGATTGCCCGGCCTTCTTCGAAAAACATTAATGAAAATAAACAAAGGGCAAGTTCGGCTGGAAATGGAACTGCCGCAAATTGATAAACTGCTTTTGAAGCTCGACCGCGTCGGCAATCGCATCGCCTTTAGCGTTACCTTGCTCGCTTTCAGCATTATTATTACAGGACTCATAATCAGTCAAACATTCTCAAACCGCGTCTTCTTTCATTTCCCTGCTGTCGGAATCGGCATTGGAATCGCCATTCTTATGTTTGTCTGGCTGCTTTTCTCCATTTTTCGCTCCGGACGATTTTAAGAAGATCCCCATTTTCACGGGATCTTCTATTTTTGCGTCAAACAATCCCCACCTAACAAGTAGATGGGGATTGTTTGACGCTTACGTTTCATCATCTTCTGAATTGGTTAGACTGAGATTGAATCATAACAAGGTCGCTGTTTGGCGGCCCTTTTTTGGCTTCAAACTTCGATAATTTTACAAGGTAACAAAAATAAAAGGCAATCGGGGGAGCGATTACCTTTTGGATCAATGGAATGATAGATTATATGCCCAAAGCTTATTTAATGTCCCCTTTAATCCTTCATCAGTGTTAGTAATGCTGGTTTTGGATCTATAACTGTGCTGCTAAAGAAATTAGTATACCCAAAAGGCCAGAAATTAAGGAAATCTTTTTCAACTTTAATCACCGCTTTCTGTTTAATCAATCTCTATTTTAAACCCTAGAAGCAAATTTTTAAGCGATTCTATTCAATTGATTATGACAAAAAGGTAAGTAATTACAAGCGAAAAAACCTCTTTATTTTGGAAACAAAAGATGGATATGAAGGTAAACAAAGTGATCAGTTTCTTCAAGATAAAATTTTTTCATCTCAAGCTGACCTTACCTTTGATAATTTTTTGGAAAAATCATCATCACTTTTCGATCATATTTCTGATGAATTTCTATACGAACAATTAAAAACTTTATCAGATAAACAGCTGAAAATTTTAGAGTTGATTTAATTTTATAATTTAAACAATAAATAAATTGCAAAAATATTAGGTGAATCGGAACAAACAATCTCGTATAACCACAAAAGCGCGTTAAAAAAGTTAAGAAATCTCAAAATGAGGTGAAGTTTAATGAGAAAAGTTAATGTTTTAAAGGAAGTTGAACATGGGAACCTAGTGTCAGCTATGTTGTTACTACTCCGATAAGGTGTTTTTTGTTTGGAAGGAATTTGTAACTTTTTAATAGAATAATTATGAAGATGATCAGATAATAAATTTTTTTACATAAGGAGATAAAACTATGGCAAAAAACAAATTACTAAGAATGGACAATGTCGGCATCGTTGTAGAATCCCTTGATGACGCAATCTCTTTCTTCAAGGAGATTGGCTTGAACCTCGAAGGGCGAGCCACTGTCGAAGGTGAATGGGCTGGTCGCGTAACCGGACTAGGTTCTCAGTGCGTAGAGATTGCTATGATGGTTACCCCAGATGGCCACAGCCGACTTGAACTTTCGCGATTTCTCACCCCACCTACTATATCAGATCACCGGACTGCTCCTGTAAACGCCCTCGGTTATCTACGCGTCATGTTCACCGTTGAAGACATTGACGAAATGATATCCAGACTCACTACTAAGCATGGTGCTCAGCTCGTTGGCGAAGTGGTTCAGTACGAGGACTCGTATCGGCTCTGCTACATTCGTGGAACCGAAGGACTTCTAATCGGTTTGGCGGAACAACTCGGTAACAAATAAGTAAGTGCCGTTTTATAAAAATCCTTTACTGAAATATACATTACTGAAGTAAAAACTGAAACAGAAAAGCAGATTCAGGCTCTCGATTTGCACTTTTCTTGAGTAACGAAAAACCCCAATTTTAATGCTGAGAAAATTGGGGTTTTTTCTTTTGGAATCTCCTAAACGTTGTAAATATGCGTTTTGCTGGTGGTACTCCTAGTTCACAAAAAGAAAAAGACCACGTTTTGCATGTGGTCTTAAAGTGTTTCCCCGTGGCCTTCTTGAACAAATTTTGCAGCGATATAATGGCTTGAAAGCGTTTCTCCGTGTCCTGCTTCCTTTTTTAAGCTAAATTCAGTAACTGAAACGGTAAATGCCAGGGCAAGACAACCTAAAATAAAAAAGAATTTCTTTAGCCTAAAAGGGATAGTAACAACATAGCTGTTACTGGTCGCGATTGGATATTAAAAATTCCAATCCGTTGTTAATTCATATTTTGCGCGCTCAAAAGAACTAAAAATGAGATGAAATATTACATTTTCCGGTTAAAAAGTTGTGTTCCGGACCGCTACAGTAAACAAGTGCCGGTTAAAGACGAGTACAAACCGATTTACATTGATCCAACGTACTCCATCCCACTATTCAAGCTCGTATACAACGATTCGGTCATCACGTCCCATCACTGGGAATGGGGCAGCTTGAAAATCAAAGGCGAAACCGGGAACCGGATGTTAAGCGAATTATTGTACGATGTGCCGCCGCTCTATCACCTTGACGAAGAGTCGTGGAAGGCAAATAAAGAAAACATTGTTCGCTATATGAAAGTGTGGGCGCCGTTTCATCAACAGGCGGTCCAGCAAGAAATGCACTTTGACATGTTCGGAATATTTTTCAATAATGCGGTATAAATCACCAGCTAGCTCTTTACGCCTTTCTCTAGATAAAGCCAACCAGGATGGATAAAACTCTAATAAGATAATGATCCCGTGATTCAATTGATGTTGTTTCATGTTTTCTCTCCTTTTATTTGAAAATGGTATTCGTTAACACATTGGCCTCTAGCTGCCTCCATTGCCGGAAGAAGTAGCAGCGGAAGTACTGGCTATTACTGCGATCATCGCTGCCTGCTGAGCCTGAATAATGGCTTCAATCGTTGTATAGATTCCGGTTTCCATTAAACTTGAATTTTTCATTTGATCACTAACGGTAAAATTCACTGCCATGATCACATTCAAATCTTTATGCCATTTGAACAACTTCTCAGAGTTGAGTTTTTTTAAAACATGTTGAATCGTCTCTACTTCGCCCGCTCCATTTTCCAGCAATGCGAGTAAGCCAATCTCAGGATAATGCATCGCTTTCGGCTTTCTTATATGTTGGGCAAACAGTTCATATATTTGAATGCACCGTTCAACTAAAACATATGTCTCTGTTTCCTTGTCTACAGAAAGGATGTGGCTCAAAAATTGCAAGTCATTCCCTTTTCGAAAGCCACTCATTGCCAACTTGTCATAAAACTCTTCAACGCGTGCCATCACATCTTCCACTTCCCCATTCAATTGAGACAGAAGAACAGCAAGCGGGTAATCACTCTTTGATGTTAGGAAAATATGATTTTTCTTCATTCCTTGATATATGGCTAACGCTCTTTTGATCGCATCCGTGTAAAGGCCTTCTTTTCCATATTCAGCGAGCATAATTAAAGCGGCCATATACGTAAAGTTACCTTTGCCAAAACCGCCTTCAATCAATCGATCATAGAGTTCCACCAACGCGTTAAGTTTTTCTTTTGGATCGTCAAACCGGGTATCAAGCATAGCGGCCATCGTAAAACGCTCTGTTCTGAGCGATGAAAACACGCTCACCTGCTGTTTAATGTAATCACTAATTTCAAGAAAACGCTGAATTTCAAACGGTCGATCTTTGACCACATATAACGACGCCACGATCATCAGCGTCCGTTGATCGGTTACTTTCCATCTCAGTTTTTCTTTTAACTCCGCATAAATCGTTTTATAGCTATCTACTTTTTGCAGTATTGATTCTAAGTGCATGACTCAGGCCCCTTTGTCATTATTTTCTTATTTATACGAACGATCATAGCCAATTGTTTCATTCTTTTTTTAAGCACAACTAGTGCCCTTTCAGCTAAGAAAGTTTTTAATTTCAAGAATCTATTTTCGCCTGTAAAAAGATAAGAAGACGGAAGCAAAAAAGGATCAAACTTCTCTAGCGTGGTGCTATTTTCATGGGATCTGGACAATAAACAGTTGATTTCCGACAATAAATAGACACTATCGGATAATAAATGGCCTCAGTCAGACAATAAAATTTAGTATATTTTTCACTAATTGTCCAAAAGTAAGGTTTTATTGTCTAAACCGGATGATTTATTGTCCAAATAAGAGCACATATTGTCCGAGAACGAAATCATTTGGTAGTGTCAATAATTTTGTGTAAATCAATTTACAAGTAGAGTATGGAATTGTCTTTTTTGATTTTTCTTGTGTTCTAGTTATAGATTGAATATTCAGTCACATGAGGGGCGGAGGAGCCCCTCATGTGACTTATGAATTTTTTTACTTTCCGTATTTTTCTTCGAACTTTTGCAGAATGCTCGGCTTGGCTTTGGCGAAGCCTGTTGAAATCCTTTCTGTCCACTTGTCATTCATATCGACAATGGTCAAGTAGACGATTTTTTCTGCTGCCTCTATGCTTGTGAGACTGTTCATGGTCTTTAGCCGTTTTCGGATTTCCTTGTTGGTCC
>NZ_AUMP01000007.1 GCF_000430745.1 Fictibacillus gelatini DSM 15865
GAAACTGCCCCTGCCGATCCCTGGGGATACTGAGTTCTTCTATTCGTCCGTACTTCGTGTCTAAGCCCCGTGGGTAATAGCCGTTACGCTGCAGCTTTTGATCCGGGTTTTCTACTTTGATGAAATTCTTGATCTCCTCCTGAAGCAGGAATTCAATCTTCTCTTTCAAAAAATCCTTTACCATTTGATCCAATTGATTTTGTGACAGAATATCGGTTATACTAAAATTCATAGTAGGGTCTCCTCTCGTTCTGGAATCTTCGACAATTCCGAGAGTACCCTACTTTTTTTATTTTGAGAAGGCCTTCTTTGACTTACACAAGATATTTTACATCACCTTAGAGAGGCGTTCTCTCGGACAAAACTCACGCCAGGAGAGTAAAAAATATCTTAGAGAGGCGTTCTCACGGACAAAATTCACGCCAGGAGAGTCAAAAATGTCCTAGAGAGGCGTTCTCACGGACAAAATTCACGCCGGGAGAGTCAAAAATGTCTTAGAGAGGCGTTCTCACGGACAAAATTCACGCCGTGAGAGTCAAAAATGTCTTAGAGAGGCGTTCTCACGGACAAAATTCACGCCAGGAGAGTCAAAAATGTCCTAGAGAGGCGTTCTCACGGACAAAATTCACGCCGTGAGAGTCAAAAATGTCTTAGAGAGGCGTTCTCTCGGACGAAATTCATGCCAGGAGAGTTAAAAATGTCTTAGAGAGGCGTTCTCACGGACAAAATTCACGCCAGGAGAGTCAAAAATGTCTTAGAGAGGCGTTCTCACGGACAAAATTCACGCCGTGAGAGTCAAAAATGTCTTAGAGAGGCGTTCTATGGGGACAAATTCACGCCGTGAGAGTCAAAAATGTCTTAGAGAGGCGTTCTATGGGGACATTTTTTATGTTGGACCCGAATTTGTCCTTGAGAGTCATTCTACGTCACGCGGTTTGATTTTGTCCGGAATAGGTGAGGGAGCCATACGAATCATTTTTCCATCGAGCACTTCACAACGCTCTTCTTCTCCCATGTTGCCTATTCCTTATAGGTTACCGTGTTGTCAGGCTTCCCCATACTCATTCCTCTCAAATGATTTCTATGTTTATTAGACAACAGGGGATGGAGAGTTAATAACGGACACCGGGAATAGAGAGATTTGCGAAAATAAACACTACTTTTTTCACAGTTTGAAAAGTGGAGTTCCTGTCGAAATGGGTATAGTACATAGAAAACGTGCTGGGCTCAAAGAATAGGTTGATTCTTATTCACTAGTTTATTATAATCGTTCAGCATGGGAGTGAGAGGGAGTTGATCGTTTGGGAGTAATCACTGGGATTACAATGATTTTTACCGTACTCGTAGGTTTGAGAATGTTTATTGAGTCCGCCAGAATTTTTTTAGATTCGAAAAAAAAGAAACATTGCGTCCATCGCTTTTTTAAGCTGCTTCCGCTTTATATTGTTTCTTTTATTATACATACAGCGCTTTGTTGGTTTTTTAAAGAAAATGAATTCGCCCAATTTGCCCTGTACCAATTGCCGATGATTTTCCTCATGTTCATTTTGGCGTGGCTGTTATTGCTTTTGGCCGCATTTTTGAACAAAGGGAAAAGACAGGCCGAAAAACAAACAACAACGAATAGAAGCAGGAAGATAAAAACAACGTCATAATGGAACGTCATGCCCATCCGGCATGACGTTTTTGATTCGTGCAGGAAAATATAACTATTGATTTTTGGGAAAAAAGAGCGACTATCCCAATCACTCACTTTTCAAAAGTTCGACACTCAAATTTTTGAAAAAGTAATGATGACATCTTCTACCTATGGTATACTTTCTTCGGTGAATTATTTGAGAATAAGACAATAGATGAAAATAGATAGATTAAAAAATTGGAGGAAGAAATGGAGAAGGAAAAAAGCGCGGATACAACTGGCCGTATCCTTCCTTTTAAGCAAGATGGGGAATATTATTTTCAATGCGGGCTAAAGGCGTATCAGAAAAGAGATTTGCATAAAGCGAAAAAAATGTTTGAGAGGGCCGTATTATTTGAACCGGATGAGCCGGCCTTTCATTGCCAGCTTGCGTCGACACTTGCGGAACTTGGCGAATTTCAAGAATCGAATAATTGCTTGCAGCACGTGCTTGAATATGTGGACGGCGAGATGGCGGAATGCTACTTCTTTATGGCAAATAATTATGCCCACCTCGGCATGTTTAAAGAAGCGGAGCAGCACGCCATCCTTTATATGAAACATGAGCCTAACGGTGAATTTTTTGACGATTCCCAGGAGCTGCTTGATTTAATTTACTTTGAAACGGGAAGGCCAGCCGAGCAGCTAACGGAGGAAGAGGAATTGATCGCTTCTCACGAGAAAGCGCGCCATAGCATCGAAACGGGAAATATGAAAGAAGCGAAAGTGCAGTTAAAGGAGATTATTGAAAAACACCCGAATTTTTGGGCAGCATATAATAATCTTGCCTTGACCTATTTTTATGAAAACAAGTATGAAAAAGCTCTTCAAATTTTGGAGGACGTGCTTGCGAAAAATCCGGGCAATTTAAATGCACTCTGTAACATGGCGATCTTTTATCACCATTTAGGGCAGAATGAAAAATGTAAAAAGATTACGGAAGCGTTGAAGGTCATCCATCCAATTCATCCGGAACAGCGGTATAAATTAGGAAGCACGTTTGGCATTTTAGGGGAGCATACTTATGCCAATCGCTGGCTTGTCTCTGTGAAAAAATTTCAAATGAACTACAGCCCGGCCTTCTTCCATCTCATTGCCGTTTCTTATTATGCCATTGGGAACGTTGATCTTGCCATCAAATATTGGCGAAAAGTAGAAGAGATGGATCCGGAAGGTGTTGTTGCCCCATTTTATTTGAAACAAGCGATGATCGGCATGCTTACGGTTACGGGTCTGGACTATCAATATCGTCTTCCGCCAGTTTCTAATGTTCGAAAAAAGAAGCCGGGCTTTTTTGTTCGCTTGAATCAAATTAAAAAAGCGCTTGAGAAAAATAAGTTGACGCATTTAATTCTTTTAAGAGGGAATACGAATAAAGAGGCTGTTTCTTTATTGGAAGCCTTTTGTTCAAAACGGGAAGAACATCCCTTTTTAAAAGAGATGGCGGCGAATTTACTGTTGGAAATGGAACCGGGCCGTACGGTCGTTGTCAAAAACAAACATGAAGAAAACATCTATCACACCGTTTCTTCTATTTTTACAAAAGGCTTTGACATCATCGATTTATTAAAAGAGAAGGAAGCAATTATTGATGATGAAATGACGTTCCTCTGGCTTGAAGTCATGAATCGGGCAAAACTAGAACCTGAACTTTTGAAAAATGAAAAAGGGATGGCGGCTGCCCTCGACTATTTATCAAGAAAACGAAAGCAAGGAGCGACGCAACGGGAAATTGCTGAGCGGTACGGGGTATCGGTTGCCGTTTTATCATCACGGTTGAAAAAAATAAAGAAACTGCTTGAAATGACGGATTGAGCAAATTAATAGACTTCCTTTATCGGTGAATATACCATTATTACAAATGAACGATGGGGCAAGATGACGCAGAACAAAATGGCGGAGCTATTTTGTTCGGAAATTAGAAGTAAGAGGTTAGATTTGTCGGAATCGGGAACAGACGATTCCAGTTATCCAACTTTTTCTGACATCTAAGTGAATGCGCATCTTTTCCGTAAAGGAGTGGGTTAAATCATGAGTGAAGAAAAAATTTATGATGTGATCATAATTGGAGCCGGGCCTGCAGGGATGACGGCTGCCGTTTATACGTCCCGCGCCAATTTAAGCACGTTAATGCTTGAACGCGGGATTCCGGGAGGCCAAATGGCCAATACGGAAGATGTTGAAAACTATCCGGGGTTTGAAACGATTCTTGGACCGGAATTATCGAATAAAATGTTCGAGCATGCGAAAAAATTTGGTGCGGAATATGCTTACGGTGATGTGAAAGAAATTATCGATGGCGAAGAATATAAAACGGTAGTAGCTGGCGGCAAAGAACATAAAGGCCGCGCCATTATTATCGCAACGGGTGCAGAATACAAAAAGCTCGGCGTGCCTGGCGAGCAAGAGCTTGGCGGCCGCGGTGTTTCGTATTGCGCCGTTTGTGATGGTGCATTCTTTAAAGGAAAAGAGCTTGTCGTTGTTGGCGGCGGCGATTCTGCCGTGGAAGAAGGGGTTTATTTAACTCGCTTTGCAACGAAAGTAACAATCGTCCACCGCCGCGATAAACTGCGGGCGCAACCGATTTTGCAACAACGAGCGTTTGATAATGAAAAAGTGGACTTTATTTGGAATCATACCGTAAAAGAAATTCACGGAGAGAACAATAAAGTAAATAAAGTAACGCTTGTCAATACACAAACGGGAGAGGAGCAAGAGTTTAAAACGGACGGCGTCTTCATCTATGTTGGAATGCTGCCGTTAAACCAGGCTTTCCTCAATCTTGGCATTACAAATGAAGCTGGATATGTAGAAACGAATGAAAAGATGGAAACGAAAGTCCCGGGTATCTTCGCTGCTGGGGATATCCGCGAAAAATCACTTCGCCAAATCGTCACGGCAACAGGCGATGGAAGCATCGCAGCGCAGGCCGCGCAACATTATGTAGAAGAACTAAAGGAGAAATTAAAATCGTAATTCGGTTTTAACCATTCTGTAATAATGGTGAAACAATAAAGGGGTATTATAATAGTAAGAAATTGACCCCCTTTTTATAAATAGCTAGACGTTAGGCACGGAACTCGTATCCGTGCCTCTTTTTTGTCTCTGGAATCGGCAGCCGGGCCGTTTTTCACCGAAATGCCAATTGTCTAAAGCAGTTGGCATTTGAGTGGAATACTATAATTTAGTATACTTAGTTTAATGTTCAGGCAATCGAGGTGAACTTTGTGCAAAGAGTAACAAACTGTGTTTTGATAAAAGATAATCAAGTTCTTTTACTGCAAAAGCCACGCAGGGGATGGTGGGTGGCCCCCGGTGGAAAAATGGAGTCTGAAGAATCGATCCGTGATTCCGTCATTCGGGAATTTCGCGAAGAAACGGGAATTTATTTGAAACATCCTCAGCTTAAAGGCGTATTTAATTTTATCATCAAAGAACAAGATAAAATTGTTTCAGAATGGATGATGTTTACCTTTTTCGCAACCGACTTTGAAGGAGAATCACTGTCTGAAAGCGAAGAAGGAAAGGTCGAATGGAAACCGATCGCTGAAATTCGAAACTTGCCAATGGCTCCCGGGGATCATCACATTTTAGATTATGTTCTTCGAGGAAGCGGCATGATTTTTGGTACGTTCACCTACACACCTGATTACAAACTTTTATCCTATCGGCTGGATCCGGCATAATATATATTTGTAATGCGTTTTCTAGAAAGAGATCAGAAGACTGTATGAATTAGGCGACTGCCAATTTCTTGCTTTTAAAAAAGGGGGGAGCGGTTATGGAAGCAAAAGATGTTCAAATGGTTATCATTACAGGGATGTCAGGCGCGGGAAAAACGGTTGCGATGCAGAGCTTTGAAGACTTAGGTTTCTTTTGCGTTGATAATCTTCCTCCGGCACTTTTGCCGAAATTCGTTGATTTGATGGAGGAATCTGAAGGGAAATTAAATAAAGTCGCATTAGTGATGGATTTGCGTGGACGAGAATTTTTTGACCAGCTGTTCTCAACGCTCGATCAGCTTCCAGTCTACTCACATATTCAACCGCAAATTTTATTTCTAGATTGTAAAGACGCTACCCTTGTCAGGAGATATAAAGAAACGAGAAGATCACATCCGCTGGCTAAAAGTGGAAACCCGCTCTCGGGAATTCTTCAAGAAAGAGAAATGTTAGAAGAGCTAAAAGGACGCGCTCAGCAAATCATTGATACATCTGAATTGAAACCGCTCGAATTACGCGAGAGGATCATTCAACGCTTTTCAACGAATGAAGCGCATCCATTTACGATTAATGTCATGTCTTTCGGCTTTAAACATGGCATCCCGATTGATGCAGACCTTGTATTTGATGTGCGCTTTTTGCCGAATCCGCATTATATCGAACATATGCGCCCACGAACAGGCCTTGAAGCAGACATTTCAGAATATGTTTTGAAATGGCCTGAGACAAAGACCTTTCTTGAAAAGTTATTGGATCTATTGAAATTTATGATCCCGCAATATAAACGTGAAGGGAAAAGCCAGCTCATCATTGGAATTGGCTGTACCGGCGGAAAGCACCGTTCAGTTGCGTTAGCAGAATATATCGGGAAAGAATTAGCAAAAGAATTTTCTACATTCTCTAGCCACCGTGATATGGGAAAGGACAAGGATAAATGAAAAAGGAACAACCGAAGATTGTCGTCCTGGGCGGTGGTACAGGGCTTTCCGTTTTGCTCAGGGGGCTTAAGCAATTTCCTGTTGATATAACGGCTATCGTAACCGTCGCCGATGACGGAGGAAGCTCCGGACGATTGCGGAAAGAGTATGATATGCCTCCTCCAGGAGATATTCGTAATGTGCTTGCCGCTCTTTCTGAAGTAGAACCGCTAGTTGAACGCATGTTTCAACACCGTTTTACAACGGGAGACGGTCTTACCGGCCATTCGTTAGGCAATTTGCTTCTTGCGGCTATGCATGATATTACGGGAGACTTTTTAACCGGGATCCAGGAATTGAGCCGGGTTTTAAACGTTCGAGGCCAGGTGCTGCCGGCGGCGAACCGGAGCGTCATATTGCATGCTGAACTTGAGGACGGCACGGTCATTAAAGGGGAATCGAAAATCCCGTTAACGAACAAAAGAATTAAACGCGTATTTCTCACGCCGGAAAAAATTGAACCATTAAGGCAAAGTGTGAAAGCGATAGAGGATGCGGATTTAATCGTCATCGGACCTGGAAGCCTTTATACAAGTATTTTGCCGAACCTGCTTGTAAGCGGCATAAGCGAGGCGATCAAGAAAGCAACGGTTCCACGAGTGTATATTTGCAATGTAATGACACAGCCAGGTGAGACAACGAATTATACGGCAAGTGAACATGTCCAGGCTCTCGTTGACCATATTGGCAAAAATGTGTTAGACGTTATTATTGTCAACAACGAAGACATTCCGGAAGATGTACTCAAGCTTTACCGTGAAGAAGGAGCCGACCAGGTCATCTGTGACGAAGACCGTTTAAAATGGTTTGGCGCAAAAATTATAAGCGAAAATATTATTCAATATGGCACACTTGTACGACATGATGCGAAACGTGTTTCCAAGCTGCTTTTATCTTTGATATAAGAGGCCGTGTTCAAAAAAGAAGGCTAATTGGACTTTTAGAACAGCCTCTACAAGAAAGCGGTTGCCCTCACGTTACCGTAATTGAGAGGGGTGAAAATGGTGTCGTTTGCCGCGGAAACAAAAAAAGAATTAACGCAATTGGAAATTAAAGATTGCTGTGCAAAAGCTGAACTTGCGGCACTTATCCGCATGAACGGTTCCATTTCATTTAGCAATCGAAAGCTCGTGCTTGACATACCGACAGAAAATGCGGCGATTGCCCGCCGAATTTATACATTGATTAAACGCCTTTATTCATTTCATGTTGAATTGTTAGTACGTAAGAAAATGAGATTAAAGAAAAACAATGTGTACATTGTTCGCGTTCCCGGGGAGGCAAAAGCGTTATTAGAAGATTTATCGATTATGAGCGGGGGCTATTCCATTAATCGGACGATTGCGAAGGAAATCAAAAAGAAAAGCTGCTGCCGGCGTTCATATATGCGCGGAGCTTTTCTTGCGGGAGGGTCGATTAACCATCCGGAAACGGGCTATCATCTTGAAATTTTCTCCATGTATGAAGACCACACCCAGGATCTTTGCGAACTAATGAATCATTATGAATTAAAAGCGAAAGTTCTTGAACGGAAAAAAGGGTATATTATTTATTTAAAAGATGGAGAAAAAATATCTGAATTTTTAACGCTCATCGGGGCTCATAACGCTCTTCTTTATTTTGAAGATGTCCGCATTTTAAAAGATATGCGGAACTCGGTCAACCGGCTTGTTAATTGTGAGACGGCGAATTTAAACAAAACAGTCGGAGCGGCATTAAGGCAAGTGGAAAACATTCGTCTGATTGAAAAAGAAGTTGGGCTTGATGTCCTGCCGGATAAGCTCCGGGAAATCGCTGAACTTCGGGTGAAACACCAGGAAATTACATTAAAAGAGTTAGGTGAAATGGTCTCCTCAGGTCCAGTGAGCAAATCGGGGGTAAACCATCGGCTACGTAAAATAGATGAAATAGCAAATAAAATACGATCGGGCCAAGCTATTAAATAAATTAATACGTGTTGTGGGAGGAAAAAGGGAAAATGATTGAGAAAAAAGTAAAAGTCCAATTGAAAACAGGTTTGCAGGCAAGGCCGGCTGCACTTTTTGTCCAGGAGGCGAATCGTTTTACTTCCGATGTTTTCATTGAGAAAGACGGGAAAAAAGTAAACTGTAAAAGTATCATGGGAATTATGAGCCTGGCGATCGGTTCAGGAGCTGAAATCACATTAATTGTAAAAGGCGCTGATGAAGAAGAAGCAATGAACGCGCTGGAAGCTTTCATTTCGGAAAATCACTAAAAAAGAGCACTCGAACGTGAGTGCTCTTTTTCTTTCGGTAATAGAAAACGTACGGGAAAAAATTTCTCTTGTCCTTATTTCGATTCGCTGATTGACGAAATCACTTTATCGACAAGACCGTATTTCACAGCCTCCTCGGCAGTCATAAAGTTGTCACGATCCGTGTCGCGTGCAATGACTTCAAGCGGCTGGCCAGTTCGTTCCGCCAAAATTTTATTAAGATGTTCGCGCATTTGAATAATGCGGCGAGCATGGATTTCGATGTCTGATGCTTGCCCCTGTGTTCCGCCGAGCGGCTGGTGAATCATCACTTCGGAGTTTGGCAAGACAAAACGTTTTCCTTTTTCACCGGCAGCAAGCAAAAATGCTCCCATTGAAGCGGCCATGCCGATACAAATGGTAGATACGTGTGGCTTAATGAAATTCATCGTATCATAAATGGCCATACCTGCTGTAATGGATCCGCCAGGGCTGTTAATATAAAGAGATATATCTTTATCCGGATCCTCAGCTGCAAGGAATAATAATTGGGCGACAATCGAGTTGGCCACATTGTCGTCAATCGCACTTCCTAGCATAATAATGCGGTCTTTTAATAGGCGGGAATAAATGTCATATGCTCGTTCACCGCGGTTTGTTTGTTCAATTACTGTTGGGATTAAGTTCATGGTTCTCCTCCTTTTTAAGAGTGGAAAAATTTTTAAAAACATTATTTCAAATCATCATCTTGCCTTTTATTCGGCTACTGACATCATACAAGAAAAGGTCAAATAAGGTCAAATAAAAAGCAATACAGTATGTAATTCGCTGTAAAGCCTTAAAAATCCTTTATTGAACTATCAATCATCATTCCCGCTTCACCATTTTTTAAACGTGTGAGAGCGGGAAATTATAGAAAAGAAAGCATATTTAGCGCAGTAATGAGCCTTACTGTTCTGATTTAACATTGTTATACGCTTCTTCCAAATTCCGAATGCGCCGGACGATTTCCGCATTTTTGTTCAAATGGTCATTAATTAATGTCCCGACGATTGAACGATAATACGCATTCATGGCATGAACCTTTGAAAATACATCTTTATTCCTTTCGATATATTGCTTAAAGTTCTCTTCAAAAAAAGATACTGAAAACTGTTCCATTTTATAGTTGCTCCTTTCTTCTATAATCGTAGCAAACGAAGCCGGAAAAGCCAATTGGTGAAAATGTGCATTATAAATCTTCTTTTTGTTGACATTATAAAAAATGCATATATAATTTTATTGTTCCATATTAATTCGTATACGAACTATTTGTTAACTAAATTACTTTCGCTTAAAGGAAAAAAGAAAAAAGCTAAACTCAAGGAGGATAAGTCAAAATGAATGCCCGACGCATGATTTTATTAAACGTCATTTTATTGCTTATATTAGTTGGCGGCGGATTTGCAGCATATTATTACTATACAAATTCCGTCAATTACTTAAAGACGGACAACGCCCAGATTACCGGTCAGCAAGTAACAATTGCAGCAACTGCGAACGGACAATTAACGGATTGGAAAGGCGATGTTGGCGAGAAATTCAAAAAAGGTGATGAAATTGGAACGATTCATCCTGCGGGAGCCGCAGTACCCGGAGCGCCGGCACCAAAGACAATTAAAATTAAAGCGCCTGCTGATGGTACCGTCGTACAGAAATCAGCCGTTAAGGATTCTTTCGTAGCAGCAGGAACGCCGCTGGCCCAAATGTATGATCTTGAAAATTTATGGGTAACGGCCAATATTGAAGAGACTTCAATTAATGATGTGAAAAAAGGCCAGGATGTTGATGTATATGTGGATGCTTATCCTGGTTCAACGTTAACTGGAACGGTGGACCAAATTGGCTATGCAACAGCTGGAACGTTTTCATTAATGCCAAGCTCGAATACGTCAGGAAATTATACAAAAGTAACTCAAGTTATTCCGGTAAAAATAAAATTAGACAATTATAAAGGACTTGATATAGTACCTGGCATGAATGTGACAGTCCGAATCCATAAGTAGGTGAAGAAATGTCAACATATTTAGCTGGATATATCGTGATTGCCATAATCCTACTGGCGCTCGTCAATGTGGCATTAATAAGAAGACGGAAGAAACAGGAAGCCCGGCAAATCGATGTCATTCAAACACAAAAGTTGCCAGAGACTAATGAAGAAGTGCGAACAGAGGCACCGTCGACAGCGGATCAAGTCATTGGCGAAACATTAAAAGAATCATCCACTGCCGAACCTGCCGTTGAATATGTGAATGAGGCGGTTGATCAAACCCCTGTTACAAAGAAAAGAATGATCAAAAATGAGCCTAAAGGCGAGTTTAAGGTTGGAAAAATATTAGCGTCGTTAATGCTAGGAGCTTTTGTCGCGATTTTGAATCAAACACTCTTGAATGTGGCAATTCCGCATATTATGACGGATTTAAACGTTTCCGCAAATACCGTTCAATGGCTGTCAACCGGCTATATGCTTGTCAATGCCATATGCATTCCGATCACAGCCTTTTTAATTGAAAAATTCGGCACGCGCAAACTGTTTTTAGCCGCTATGTTTTTATTTACGTTAGGCTCTTTCATTTGTTCCATTTCAACAACGTTTTCTCTTTTGATGATTGGCCGGGTGATCCAGGCAGCTGGAGCCGGGGTCATTATGCCTTTAATGATGACCGTGTTCTTAACGATTTTTCCTCCTCAAAAAAGGGGGGCGGCAATGGGGCTTATGGGTGTTGCCATGTTGTTTGCGCCAGCAATCGGACCTACGTTATCAGGATGGTTGATTGAACATTATTCATGGCGCCTGCTTTTTGACATTGTTTTGCCATTTGGAGTGATTGACCTCATTATCGCCTTTTTATGGATGAAGGACGTTATTAAAACGACTAATCCGAAATTTGATTTTTTAGGATTTTTATTTTCGACGATCGGATTTGGTTTTTTGCTTTACGGTTTTAGCGAAGCAGGGAATGACGGTTGGACCGATAAAGTTGTATTAACTTCCTTAACGATCGGAATCATTGGTTTGATCGCTTTTGTCTGGAGAGAATTAACGGCCGAGAAGCCGATGCTGGATTTACGTGTATTTAAATATGATGTATTTTCTTTAACTACAATTATCAGCATGGCCATTAATATGGCGATGTTTGGAGCAATGCTCCTACTCCCAATTTATTTGCAAAATATTAGAGGTTTCACTGCCCTTGATTCCGGCTTGTTGCTTTTGCCTGGAGCCATTATTATGGGGATTATGTCACCGATTTCCGGCGCCTTATTTGACCGGATCGGCGCCCGCTGGCTAGCGATTGTCGGGCTTTCGATCACGGTCATTACAACATGGCAGTTCAGCAAGCTAACGACAGATACAACGTATGTTCATATCTTATTTTTATACATGGCGCGGATGTTTGGCATGTCCTTCTTAATGATGACGGTCATGACAGCAGGATTGAACCAGCTTCCAAGGCATTTAGCCAGCCATGGAACAGCAGCTTCCAATACAGCAAGGCAAGTAGCGGGAAGTCTTGGCACGGCCTTTTTAGTGACCGTGATGTCAACCCGTTCTACGTTTCATCAGACGAACTTTGCCAGCAGCATATCAAGTTCAAATCCGTATATCGTAAATAAAATTACGCAATTAGGGCAGGGCATTGCCCATGCAGCAGGACTACCGGGCGAGGCCGGCCAGAGTCTGGCGACGAAAATGATTTACGGTGAAATGATGAAGAAAGCAACGATCGAAGGAATCAATGATTCGTTTATTGTGGCAACAGGCATTGCGGCAGTGGCGCTTATTTTATCGTGTTTTATCAAGCGGGTCTTGCCACAAAGCGGAAAGTAAAAACAGTAGGTCTAAAGTTATAAAAGGGAGACCCATAAAAATAGTTCTTTCCGTCTTTTGACATTAAGAAATGTTCATGGTATAGTAAACATAACCATTACTTGTTATATCGTCTGGATTTAAGCGGGTCGTAACTTCAAATGAGAAGTAAAACGTGTTTTGAAATCCTACTTCTCTTTGAATGTACGGCCCTTTTATTTTTAGTGTGTAGCATTGTAATTTGGTTTAGAAATTTTTAAGTGTTGCCACAGGCAATCGACAGGAGGATTACCATGCAAAACGGGAAAGTAAAATGGTTTAACGCAGAAAAAGGCTTCGGTTTCATCGAAGTTGAAGGTGGAAATGATGTGTTCGTACACTACTCTGCTATTCAAACAGAAGGCTTCAAGTCTTTAGAAGAAGGACAAGAAGTTTCTTTCGAAATCGTTGAAGGTGCTCGCGGACCTCAAGCAGCTAACGTTACAAAACTTTAATTGCCAAAAAATATAAGGCGTTGGGAAATCATTCCCAACGCCTTTTTTTGATGTTAAAAAAATAAAGGGCTTACTAAATATTTCATGTGTCCGCTTTCAATTTTTATAGTATGATGGAGATAGTACAAAAAACCTTATGTCTTTTTTTATATAGAGGAAATGGTTGTGTCAGGAAGGGGAATGGAGAATGGAACTTGGTTTATTTCAACAACAGAGCTTAAGTCTTGTTATGACGACGGAGCTTCGACAGGCCATTGCCATTTTGCAATATCCCTGTTATGAATTGTCGCAATTTTTGCAAGAACAGGCGAACGAAAATCCTTTGATAGAGCTTGTTGAACCATCAAATCTTATGTCCATGGGAAAAAGAAAAACGTCAGAGAAAACGATCGGTGAAGGGGAAGAAAATACCCTTGATTATCTTCACCATACGAAAGAAACCATGCATGATTATTTGCTTGATCAAACGATGTTTTTGCCATTAACGAAGGAAGAAAGTTCGATATTAAAATTTTTAATTTTAAATATTGATGATAATGGTTATCTTCAAGTGACAACAGAAGAAGTGATGAAACGGTTTGGCATCGACGAGAAAGCGGTGGAACACGTCATCGGACTTTTACACCAATTAGAACCTGTAGGAATCGGGGCCCGTGATTTAAGGGAATGCATTTTATTGCAGTTAGAAGCATTGGCGATGGAGGATGAACTCGTTTATCGCATTGCGGACAACTATTTAGATTTACTTGCAGAACGAAAATTAAAACAAATTGCCGAGCGCCTGCATGTGAGTGTGGAAATGGTGGAAGAAGCGGCTGATTTTATTCAAACATTGGAGCCGAGGCCGGGCCATTCTGTTTCACATCAAGATGAACGTCTCTTTCTTTACCCGGATATTACGGTTGTAGAAGAAAAGGGGCACTATCAAATCTACTTAAATGATCAGTTTGCGCCAAGAGTCCATTTAAATGAAGGCTATACCCATTTATTGAAAAGTGAAGGTGCAGCGGCTTCAAAATATTTAAAAGAACATTATCAAAAATATCAATGGCTGCTAAAAAGCCTTGAACAACGGCGAACAACGTTATTAAAAATTGCTGAAGAAATTGTAAAAGCGCAAACCGCTTTTTTGCAAAAAGGGCCGCAATATTTAGAGCCGATGACGTTAAAAGATGTCGCGGACCGCATAGGAATGCACGAATCGACGGTAAGCCGGGCGGTGAAAAATAAAGTCATTCAAACACCGAGAGGAGCGTTTGAATTAAAATCCTTTTTCACAACAAAAATTGAAAAAGCGAACGGAGAAAATACGTCCGCAAAAGTCGTAAAGCTCGCAATTGCCGAACTCATTAATCAGGAAGATAAATTAAAGCCGTTATCGGATCAGGCAATCGCAGATAAGTTAAAGAATGAAAGAGGAATGAATATTTCCCGCCGGACGGTGGCCAAGTACAGGGAAGAAATGAATATCCTTTCGTCAGCTAAACGAAAACGATACAGTAAATAATGAATGACCATCATAAGAAATCACGTTCTTATGACGGTCTTTTTTTGTTCACAATATTGATGATAATAATAGTTGCAACTGAATGAGCACTCATTTATATTTTAATTGGGTGACTAGTCGGTCAATGAAGAAGGAGTGGAAAATAGTTGAAACGTGTTATTCAATTTTGTTTAAAAAATAAATTTGCCGTTTGGTTATTGACGCTTATCGTCGTTGTTGCCGGGATCTATTCCGGGTTCACAATGAAGCTTGAGACGATGCCGGATATAAACGCCCCTGTGCTTATGGTATCGACGACCTATGCGGGAGCAACACCGGAGGAAGTGGCCGAGCAAATTACAAAACCGATCGAACAAAAGGTGAAAAGCCTTCCGGGAGTAGATGTGGTCAGCTCCTCCTCGATGCAAAACGCCTCTTCTATTCAAATTGAATACGGGTTTGATAAAAACATGGATAAAGCGAAGGACGAGGTTAAGGAAGCGCTGGAGAATATGGACTTGCCAGATAGATCCGAACGTCCGAAAGTATCCCGGATCAATTTGAATGACTTTCCGATTTTATCTTTAAGTGTTTCTAATGATAAAGAGTCTCTTAAACAACTGACAAAAACGGTTGAAGACGATATCGTACCAGAATTAGAAGGAATTGATGGCGTATCATCGGTTCAGACATCCGGGCAGTACGAAAGTGAAATTCAACTGACATATAAAAAGGATAAATTAAAGAAATATGGACTCGATGCAAGCACGGTTGAACAATTCATTAAAGGAACGAATGTAGCTGTCCCATTAGGATTAATGAATATTGACCAAAAAGAAAAAGCGGTTGTTGTTGATGGAAGTGTCAAAACGCTGAAAGACTTAAAAAATATTAAAATCCCATACACGCCTGTACCTACCGGAGCAATTGCGCAATCTCCAAACATGAAGCAAGGGACGGGGATGGGACAAGCACCGGGTAATGAGAAGCAGGCCGCCCAAAGTCAGGCCAAGCAAAGCAGTGTATCATTGCCAACTGTTAAATTGAGTGAGATTGCAAGTCTTACATTAGTTAACAAACATGAATCGATTTCCAGAACGAACGGGAAAGAATCGATCGGAATCCAAATTACAAAATCGCCCGAGGCCAATACCGTTGAAGTTGCGGATCAAGTGAATAAAACGTTAAATGATCTTAAAAAAGATCATAAAGGATTAACCGTGGTGAACACATTTGATCAAGCGACACCGATCAAAGATTCGGTCCACACGATGTTGTCTAAAGCGGTAATTGGAGGAATTTTTGCGGTACTTATTATATTGCTGTTCCTGCGAAATATCCGGTCAACCATCATCTCCATCGTATCCATTCCTGTTTCGTTAGTCATTGCGCTCCTCGTCTTGAAGCAAATGGATATCTCATTGAACATTATGACACTGGGAGCAATGACGGTCGCTATTGGACGGGTGGTGGATGATTCGATTGTCGTCATTGAAAACATTTACCGCAGAATGACGTTATCGACTGAAAAGCTAAGGGGAAAAGAGTTAATTCGTGAAGCGACGAGGGAAATGTTCATCCCAATCATGTCTTCCACGATTGTAACGATTGCCGTCTTTCTTCCATTAGCGTTGGTGGAGGGACCGGTTGGTGAAATCTTCTTGCCATTTGCCTTAACGATCGTTTTTGCATTAGTCGCGTCATTGCTTGTCGCCATTACTATCGTTCCGTCTTTTGCCCATTCACTTTTCAAAAACGGGTTAAAAAAGAACGGCGAGCATAAAGAAGGACACGGTAAATTAGCGGCCGCCTACAAAAAAATTCTCAACTGGTCGCTGAATCATAAGCTTGTCACATTTGGTCTTGCCTGTTTGATTCTTGCTGGAAGCTTATTTTTAATTCCGAAAATCGGTGTAAGCTTCTTGCCGTCGGATGAACAGAAAATGATGATTGCAACATACAATCCGGATCCCGGCCAAACCGATAAAGAAATCGAACAGATGGCTGTAAAGGCGGAGAACTATTTTAAAGATGACAATCGCGTGAAAATGATCCAGTATTCTGTTGACAGCGGCAACCCGATGACTGGCGTGGGAAGCAAGTCGGGCATTTTCTACGTTGAATATAAGAAGGACACGAAAGACTTTGAACAAGTAAAAAAACAGGTCATTGACGATTTGAAGAAAGTAACGAAAAAAGGGGAGTGGAAAACACAGGATTTCTCAACGGGTGCCTCCAGCAACAAGCTCGAAGTGTACGCTTACGGTTCTTCCATTGATGAACTTAAGCCGGTTGTTACGAATATTGAAAAAGTGATGAAGAAAAACGGTTCGTTAACGAATGTTGATTCAAGCCTTTCGAAGTCGTATGAAGAATATACTCTTGTTGCCAACCAGAACAAATTAAGCAAATTAGGATTAACAGCCGGGCAAGTCGGTTCAGGCTTAAGCAATATTGGCGAAGAGCCTGTATTAACGACGATTAAGCGGGACGGCAAAGAATTAAATGTTTATGTCCATGTGGATAAAAAGAACTATAAGGACATCAATGAATTGACGAACACTAAAGTAGAGACGGCCACAGGGACTCAAGTGAGATTAAAAAATGTGATGGATGTTGAAAAAGGAAGTACGCCAAATACGATTACCCATCGCGATGGCCGCGTTTATGTCAGTGTGAGCGCGGATATTATAGGGAATAATGTTGGAAAGGTATCGCAAGACGTTCAAAAGAAACTTGATGACCTTCAAAAGCCGGACGACGTTTCCATCTCAATGGGCGGCGTGACCGAACAAATTACAGATTCCTTCCAGAAGTTAGGTCTTGCGATGTTGGTCGCGATCGCGATCGTTTATTTAATTTTAGTGATTACATTTGGAGGCGGATTGGCGCCATTTGCCATCCTTTTCTCCTTGCCGTTTACCGTTATCGGGGGTCTATTTGCTCTTTACATTGCTAAGGAAACGTTAAGCATCTCTTCAATGATTGGTGCATTAATGTTGATCGGTATCGTGGTAACAAATGCGATAGTCCTGATCGACCGCGTCATTCATAAAGAAAGGGAAGGCTTATCAACCCGGGACGCTCTTTTAGAAGCAGGGGCCACCCGTCTTCGTCCGATTTTAATGACGGCGATTGCAACGATCGGAGCTTTGCTTCCGCTCGCATTCGGGTTTGAATCAGGAGGCTTAATTTCGAGAGGACTAGGTGTCGCCGTCATCGGCGGGTTAACAAGCTCCACGCTGTTAACACTTGTGATCGTGCCGATCGTTTATGAGTTTTTAATGAAGTTCAAGCGGAAAAAACGTGTAGAACACTAAGAAGGAGCCTGCAGACGGTAATAAAACCGTTTGTAGGCTGCTTTTTTTGTAATGAAATAATTGGGAAAATCTCTCTTTTTACGATAATATGGTACATAGAGAACCGCATTGCCGAAATGGGGGAGGACTAAAATGGAAGTATTGCAGATAGACATTAAGGAAGCTGGTTATGAAGAAGGGGAGGCGGTTTTGCGAAATGTCAATTTTAAGATGAACAGAGGGGAACTCGTCGGTCTAATCGGTGAAAATGGAGCGGGAAAAAGCACAACGATCAAGTCAATCCTTGGAATAATCCCACATTTGAATGGAAATGTTTCGATTTTAACGAACCAAAAGCGTTTTGGCTATATCCCGGAAAAACCGTTGTTTTATGATGAACTAACATTTTGGGAGCATATTGAATATTGTGCAGCGTCGTATGAACTGGCCGATTGGAAAAGCCGGGCAAATGAGTTAATCGCGCTTTTCCGGCTCGAAGAAAAAATACATCAGTTGCCTGTAAGCTTTTCGAAAGGAATGCAACAAAAAGTTATGCTCGTGCTCGGGTTCCTTTCTACGTCTGATTTATATATTGTTGATGAACCGTTTATCGGTCTTGATCCGCGGGCGCAAAAAGACTTTATTCAACTTTTAGTTAACGAGAAAAAACGTGGGGCGGGAATTTTAATGTGTACACACGTTCTTGATTCGGCAGAAAAATTATGTGACAGGTTTGTCCTTTTATCGAGTGGTCAATTGTTCGCCGATGGAACACTATCTGATATTCAGAGGGCATGCGGCATCCAAAATGGATCTTTGCTCGATTGTTTCGATGTATTATGGGAGAGAAGAGCGATATGACGGCGAAAGAATGGTATGACAAACGAAAACGCAAGGAAAAGCAATTTCAGAAAAAGGTATTCGGAATGGTGCTCGATTGGTCGGTTTATGCCTACTATGTCATCCCTGTAGGGTTAATTTTTGCATTCCTTTATGTTGGCTTTTGGACAAGTCCGCCGAAGTGGATCACTCACGTTTCCCCAATCATTGTCTTTGTCTTCTTTTATTCATTAACAATGTTCAATCATGTGCGGACATATATTGCTCCGGCTGACGAACTCTTTTTTCTCCAACGGGAGGAAATGTACAGTGAGTTTATTGCACTAGGAAAATGGCAAGCGGTAAGAAGATCGCTTGTTGGTTGCCTCATCTTGCTTTTTATTTTTCTTCCGTTGTTAGTGAAAGGTTTGTCCTATACCTATCAAGAAGTTTTAGCCCTGGCCCTTTATCTTTACCTCTGGAATGTTTATCAAATGCTTATTAGGCGGTGGGCGCTACTTCGAGGTTGGAAGTGGAAATATCGATTTCTCGTTTATCTTTTCTTTGGGCTGTTTATTGCGGGTTTATTTTTACAGACTACGGGGACGGTTTACTCTTTCATTTTCTATTTATATCCGGCGGTCGTCAGTTTTTTGTTAATGAAAAGAGAGCCTCATCCGAAACGCTATTTTTCTAGAGAATTGGAAATGGAACAGGAAGAAAAGTGGAAATGGGCCAACATGATTATGGTGCGTTCTGGAGCGATGGAAAAGCCGGTGAAAGTTAGAAAATACCCGCCGTTCAACCGGACGTCTAAACCGCTTTACCATAATCGTTATCCGGCCAATGTGCTCGTGGAAACATTTATTAAGTGGATGTACCGTAGCGGAGAAGATATTAAACTCTATCTTTACTTTTTGTATATTGCCTCTTTTGCAATCATTGTAACACCATATGCAATCAAATGGCTGATTTTTCCTGGAATCGTCGGATTGCTTTACATGCTTTCGAAGTCAATCTGGACTTCCTTTATGAATCATCGTTTTAACCGCCATTATCCTTTTCAAGAAAAAGTCGTATGGCAGGCGAAAAGAAAAGCACGGTTTTGGACGGTCGCTGTTCCAAGTATATGTTGTCTCGCCCTTATGAGTATATGTTATTTAATCAAGATGATTTTGTTGAATTAATAAAGAAAAAAAGGAGAACATAAACAATGAATCAATTGAAACTTTCTTTTTTTACTAAAAAGCACTGTCCGCTCTGCGATAAAGCGCATAAGATACTAGAGGAACTGCAACAAGAGATCCCGTTTCAGCTTGAAGAAATCGACATTTATACAGATGATGCGCTGATTGAACGATATGGGCTGATGATTCCTGTTATCGCAATGGATGATGAGGTTATTGAGTATGGGCAAATCAACAAAGAACAAGTAAGAAAGCGCTTGCTTATTTTGAGTAAGTAAAAATGATTGAACTTTCCAAAACGTTCTGATACAATAAGGACGTAAATTAAAAAAAGTCATTTCGGCTTTTTTTTGCAACAATCGGGACATAAAATGACTATGCGGGACAAATTAAGTCCATCGTTTTTTTTCGTTTCATTTAGATTGGGGTAAGTAAGATGAATAACTTATTGGGAATTCAAAAAAAACTAATACCGGATTTACTGGAACTTATGGAAAAGCGATATAAGATATTGCGGGTGATCCGTATTTCCCAGCCAATTGGGAGAAGGAGCCTTGCCGTCCAATTAAATATGACGGAAAGAGTGATGAGAAGCGAAGTCCAATTTTTAAAAGATCAAGGCCTGGTTTCAATTCTAGCTTCAGGAATGTCGCTAACTGATGATGGGGAGAATGTTCTTGATCAGTTAGAAGCGGTAATGAAAGATTTATCCGGTCTTAGTCGTTTAGAAGCCCAATTAAAAGAAGTGTTGAAGTTATCCGAGGTCATTGTCGTCCCCGGTGACAGCGATACCGATGAGTGGGTAAAAGCGGAATTAGGAAAAGCTTCCGTCCTTCGGTTAAAACAAGAATTAATTCACGATCATGTCATTGCCGTAGCGGGCGGTACAACAATGGCTGCCGTTGCAGAAATGATGACTCCAAGCATTCGAGAAAAACAAATCATATTTGTCCCTGCACGAGGCGGACTCGGTGAGAAAGTAGAGAATCAAGCAAACACGATCTGTTCCACCATGGCCAGAAAAGCGCACGGTGAATATCGATTAATGCATGTCCCGGATGATTTAAGTGAAGAATCCTACCTATCATTAATCGAGGAGCCCGGCATTAAAGAAGTATTGGCCCTTATTCATTCCGCAAGTATAGTCATCCACGGAATTGGCGATGCTGAAACAATGGCGAAACGGCGCAATTCGTCGCAAAAAGTGTTAGATAAATTAGAGCGAGAAGGAGCCGTTGCCGAGGCTTTCGGGTACTACTTTAACAAGCAAGGCGAAGTGGTACACCGGGTTCGAACGATCGGGCTACAGCTGAATGAATTAGAAAACAGTCCGCTTTTAATGGCGGTTGCCGGAGGCGCTTCGAAAGCCGAAGCGATTGCCGCCTTTATGAAACATGGCCCGAAACAGGTGTTAATCACCGATGAGGGAGCAGCACGAAAACTGCTTCGCCAGGCGGGAGAAGCTTAAAATTGTAAAAAAGTGTGTATCCTGCTTATTGTACATTTGTTTACATTTATCTATTTTTTTATTATAAAAGGAGGTCCATTTAACATGGCAACAAAAATTGGAATTAACGGATTTGGTCGTATTGGACGAAATGTGTTTCGCGCAGCATTAAATAACCCGAACGTAGAAGTTGTCGCGGTAAATGACTTAACAGATGCAAACACATTAGCCTTTCTTTTAAAACATGACACGGTTCATGGCAAACTTAATGCAGAAGTTGAAGTAAAAGAAAATACATTGATCGTTGATGGCAGAGAGGTGAAAGTATTAGCGGAGCGTGATCCGGCACAGCTTGGCTGGGGAGACCTTGGTGTGGAAGTTGTTGTGGAATCTACTGGACGTTTCACAAAACGTGCTGACGCGGCGAAACATTTAGAAGCAGGAGCGAAAAAAGTAATCATCTCGGCTCCGGCAACTGACGAAGACATTACAGTTGTTATGGGTGTGAACGAAGACAAATACGACGCAGCGAATCATCACGTTATTTCGAATGCATCTTGTACAACGAACTGTCTTGCACCATTTGCAAAAGTTATTCATGAAAAATTCGGCCTTGTTCGTGGTATGATGACAACTGTTCACTCCTATACGAACGACCAACAAATTCTAGATTTGCCTCATAAAGACATGCGTCGTGCACGCGCTGCAGCAGAAAACATCATTCCGACGACAACCGGTGCTGCAAAAGCGGTATCTTTAGTTCTTCCTGAATTGAAAGGAAAACTAAACGGCATGGCAATGCGTGTGCCGACACCGAACGTTTCATTAGTAGACCTTGTCGCAGAATTAGAAAAAGAAGTAACGGTGGAAGAACTCAACGCCGCATTGCGTGAAGCCGCTGAAGGTCCGTTAAAAGGCATCCTCGGTTACAGCGAAGAGCCGCTTGTATCTACTGATTACAACGGATGCACCAACTCTTCAACCATCGATGCTCTTTCAACGATGGTAATGGAAGGGAACATGGTGAAAGTGATTTCCTGGTACGATAATGAAACAGGATATTCAAATCGTGTCGTAGACCTTATTGACTTTATAGCTAAAAAAGGACTTTAATAGAGAGAGACGAATAAAAGGGGGATAAGAGAATAAAGAAGACTCTTACCCTCTTTCTCATGTAAACTAATATTCGTCTTATTATTACATGTTGTCAGGAGGTTTTATTACGTATGAACAAACAAACCGTTCGTGACATCGACGTTAAAGGGAAGGTTGTGTTTTGCCGCGTCGACTTTAACGTGCCGATGGACAATGGGGAAATTACAGACGACACGCGCATTCGTGCCGCTCTTCCGACGATTCAATATTTAGCCGAACAAGGGGCTAAAGTGGTGCTCGCCAGCCATCTTGGCAGGCCGAAAGGAAAAGTGGTTGAAAGTTTGCGTTTGGACGAAGTTGCGAACCGGTTAAGCGAACTTCTTGGCAAGAAAGTCGTCAAAACAAACGAGGCTTACGGAGAAGAAGTGGAAACAGCGATTTCGGCTTTAAAAGAAGGAGACGTTTTATTGCTTGAAAATGTCCGTTTCTATCCTGGAGAGGAAAAGAACGATCCGGTACTTGCGAAAAACTTTGCGGCGCTTGCCGATGTGTATGTCAATGACGCATTCGGTGCGGCTCACCGCGCTCACGCTTCGACGGAAGGAATCGCTCATCACTTGCCTGCAGTAGCTGGATTCCTGATGGAAAAAGAGCTTGAAGTTTTAGGTAAAGCGTTATCAGACCCGGAACGTCCTTTTACTGCAATTATTGGCGGCGCAAAAGTGAAAGATAAAATCGACGTCATTAACAATTTGCTTGAAAAAGTAGACAACCTAATTTTAGGCGGTGGTCTCGCTTATACGTTTATTAAAGCGCAAGGTGATGATGTCGGTAAATCGCTGCTGGAAGAAGATAAAATCGAAACTGCGAAAGCCTTCATGGAAAAAGCGAAAGAAAAAGGTGTCAATCTACTCATTCCGCAAGACGTTGTTGTAGCAGATGAATTTTCAAATGACGCTAATACGAAAGTGGTCGATACGAGCGCTATTCCTTCAGATTGGCAAGGCCTTGATATCGGGCCGAAAACGATCGATTCGTATACAAATGTCATCCGGAATTCGAAACTTGTTATTTGGAATGGTCCGATGGGCGTGTTTGAAATGGAATCGTTCGCAAACGGAACACGTTCAGTGGCGGAGGCTCTGGCTGATAGCGCAAATGCGTACAGCGTCATCGGCGGCGGGGATTCTGCAGCAGCTGTTGAAAAGTTTGGTCTTGCCGATCAAATGGATCACATTTCGACCGGCGGCGGGGCATCTTTAGAATTTATGGAAGGGAAAGCTTTGCCAGGAGTCGTTGCATTAAACGACAAGTAATTCCTTCTTTATTAAATAAGAAAAAAGCAGCAAGGAAGGTGGAGAATCGTGCGAAAACCGATCATCGCGGGAAACTGGAAAATGCATAAGACCATTTCCGAAGCGAAAAGTTTTTTGGAAGAAGTAAAAGGTCTGGTACCATCGAATGAAGTTGTCGATACGGTCATTTGTGCACCTGCCCTTTTCTTAGATACATTAGTGGATGGAATAGGTGAAAAGCCGATATACATCGGCGCGCAAAACATGCACTTTGAAGACAGCGGTGCTTTTACGGGGGAAATTAGTCCTTATGCGCTGAAAGATCTTGGCGTTACCTATGTCATTTTAGGACATTCTGAACGCCGCGAATACTTTAACGAAACCGATGAACTCGTCAATAAGAAAACGCATGCCGCGATTAAACACGGTTTAATCCCAATCGTTTGTGTCGGAGAAACCCTTGCAGAGCGTGAAGCCGGACAAACGAAAGAGATCGTGAAAAGGCAAACGGAAAAAGCGCTTGAAGGATTATCAGTAGATCAGGCGAAATCTATAGTGATCGCGTATGAACCGGTCTGGGCAATCGGCACAGGGAAAACCGCTTCTTCAGAAGATGCCAATGAAGTATGCCGTTACATACGTGGAGTGATTGGCGAGAAGTTTTCTCAAGAGGTGGCTGAACAAGTCCGCGTTCAATATGGAGGCAGCGTGAAGCCGAGCAACATTAAGGAATTGATGAGCATGTCGGATATCGACGGTGCGCTTGTTGGCGGTGCAAGTCTAGAGCCTGAATCGTTCCTTCAATTATTGGAGGGCGTTAATAATGGCAAATAAGCCTGTAGCATTAATTATTCTTGACGGATTTGCCTGCCGTCCCGAACGAAAAGGGAATGCTGTCGCACAGGCGAACAAGCCGAACTTTGACCGGTATTGGGAAAAGTATCCGCACAATCATTTAACGGCTTGCGGAGAGGCGGTAGGACTCCCGGAAGGACAAATGGGGAACTCGGAAGTTGGTCATTTAAACATTGGGGCGGGGCGCATCGTTTACCAGAGCTTGACCCGCGTGAACCTGGCCATTCGTGAAGGGGAGTTTTTTGAAAACCCGACCTTCATCGAAGCGATGGACCATGTGAAAAAGAACGGAACGAACCTCCACATTTTTGGCTTGCTCTCGAACGGCGGGATCCATAGCCATATCGATCATATTCTCGCATTGCTCGAACTGGCTAAAAGACAAAACGTAGAAAACGTTTTTGTCCATGGATTTCTGGATGGCCGGGATGTGCCGCCAAAATCGGCAAAACAGTTCATCGAACAAACGCTGGATAAAATGAAAGAACTCGAAGTTGGAAAGATTGCGACTTTATCCGGACGCTATTATTCTATGGACCGCGATAAGCGCTGGGAGCGTGTCGAGAAATCGTATAGGGCGATGGTGTATGGTGAAGGACCTTCGTATACAGATCCGCTTGAAGTAGTAGAAGACTCGTATAAAAACGAAATCTATGATGAGTTCATCATCCCATCGGTTATTACAAACGAGGACGGGACTCCGGTTGCAACGATTCAGGATAACGACGCGATCATTTTTTGCAATTTCCGTCCGGATCGTGCCATCCAAATCTCTCAAGTGTTTACGAACGAAGACTTTAGAGGATTTGATCGCGGGGACAAGTTTCCAAAAGGCATCCACTTCGTTTGCTTGACACATTTTAGTGAAACCGTCAAAGGAAATGTTGCCTTTAAGTCGATCAATTTAGACAACACGCTGGGCGAAGTTCTTTCCCAACAGGGCTTTAAGCAGCTGCGGATTGCCGAGACGGAAAAATATCCGCACGTAACATTTTTCTTCAGCGGCGGACGTGAAGCGGAATTTCCGGGTGAAGAACGGATTTTGATCGACTCGCCGAAAGTGGCGACGTACGACTTGAAGCCCGAAATGAGCGCTTATGAAGTAACGGATGCGCTTTTAAAAGAAATCGAAGCGGACAAGCATGACGCGATCATCTTGAACTTCGCCAATCCTGACATGGTTGGCCATTCCGGCATGCTTGAACCAACCATTAAAGCGGTTGAAGCGGTCGATGAATGCTTAGGAAAAGTTGTGGATGCCATTATCGCAAAAGGTGGATGTGCAATTATAACGGCTGACCATGGAAATGCAGATGAGGTTGTGACTTTGGAAGGAAAACCAATGACCGCCCATACGACGAATCCGGTTCCGGTTATCGTCACAAAGGAAGGAATTGAGCTTCGTGATGGCGGGATACTGGCTGACCTTGCGCCGACCTTCTTAACATTAATCGGAGGCAAGCAGCCTGCAGAAATGACAGGGAAAACATTAATTAAAGAATAAAAGACTTTCTTTTGCACAGTGGGCCCCTGTGCGAAAGAGTTCGTTTAAACTATTTTTAAAAATAAGGAGAGATGAAAGTATGTCACTTATCGTTGATATTTATGCTCGCGAAGTTTTAGACTCCCGCGGAAACCCGACAGTAGAAGTAGAAGTATTTACCGAGTCCGGCGCAATGGGGCGCGCGATCGTTCCAAGCGGTGCGTCTACTGGTGAATACGAAGCCGTTGAATTGCGTGATGGAGATAAAGAACGCTACAACGGAAAAGGCGTTTTAAAAGCGGTAGACAACGTCAATGAAATTATTGCACCAGAATTGGTTGGCTTTGATGCACTAGACCAGGTCGGCATCGACAAAACGTTAATCGAGCTTGATGGAACAGAAAACAAAGGGAAATTAGGCGCGAACGCCATTCTTGGCGTCTCAATGGCCGTCGCCCGCGCAGCCGCAGAACATCTCGGCTTGCCGCTATACGCTTATCTTGGCGGATTTAACGCGAAACAATTGCCGACACCAATGATGAACATTTTAAACGGCGGTGCGCATGCAGATAACAATGTGGACATTCAAGAATTTATGGTAATGCCGGTCGGCGCTCCAACGTTCTCTGAGGCGCTTCGCATGGGAGCGGAAATCTTCCATAGCTTAAAAGCGGTGTTAAAAGAAAAAGGTTACAACACAGCGGTTGGAGATGAAGGCGGATTTGCGCCAAACTTATCTTCAAACGAAGAAGCGCTTCAAACCATCATCGAAGCAATTGAAAAAGCGGGTTACAAACCTGGCGAAGAAGTGAAACTTGCAATGGATGTGGCTTCCTCCGAGCTTTACAATAAGGAAGACGGTAAGTACCACCTCGAAGGTGAAGGTGTTGTGAAAACTTCTGAAGAAATGGTTGCTTTCTACGAAGACCTCGTATCAAAATATCCGATCATTTCGATTGAAGATGGCCTCGATGAAAACGATTGGGAAGGACATAAGCTCCTTACAGAACGTCTGGGCGACAAAGTTCAGCTTGTCGGAGATGACCTGTTCGTAACGAATACGAAGAAGCTTCGTGAAGGAATCGAAAAAGGAGTAGGAAACTCCATTCTTATTAAAGTGAACCAGATCGGAACATTAACGGAAACGTTCGATGCGATCGAAATGGCGAAACGCGCTGGTTACACCGCAGTCATTTCCCACCGTTCTGGTGAAAGTGAAGACAGCACGATTGCAGATATCGCTGTTGCGACAAACGCCGGCCAAATTAAGACAGGTGCGCCATCCCGTACAGACCGTGTGGCGAAATACAACCAATTGCTTCGCATTGAAGATGAACTTGGCGTCATCGCAAGCTATGCAGGAGCTAATGCATTTTATAATTTGAGCAAATAACGACTAGAAAAAGAAGCCGTGATTAAAGTACATTCACGGCTTCTTTTTTCGTTAAAGCGCTTCTTTTTTCTTCGTACGCATCCATTTCATGACCGGCGGATTGTCAATTTTCATATCCACTTTGACTTTCCAATCATCCGGTTCCGTTCCATCGGTCTCTGTGTCATGCACCTTATCGATCATCCATTTCTTACGATCGGGTTCGTATTTAAGAGAGTATTGGCGAATCGACTTATACGACACATCTTTATAAGATTTTTGCCCACTGTATTTAATCTTGTTGTTATAGGAAACAAAAGCCTGAATATCAGCCTTCCACTGATTATCAAAATAATTAATCGATAATTCATCTATATTGACGACTGCCCCTAAATATTGTGCCTGCATTTCATTGATATATTTTTTGATGACATCAAAGTCTTCTTTCTCAAGCATCGAAGCTTGTTTTAAGGCTTCCGTCACATTCGTAAACTTATTCGTATCAAAACCTGAAGTTTCAACGACAGGTAAGTCACTGTTAAATTTATCAAGAGCCTTCGTAATGTCCTTTTGGATCTTTTTATCATTCCTCGCAAGTTTACTGTCATCCACAAGAAGACTTACGTTTGTGCTGCCCCATACTTCCTTTTTTTCTTTTTTCATAAACGTGCCAAGTTGATTCGTAATCGTCGTCACGAACTGATACGTACCGGGAAGGACTGGACCGTATAGCGCGTCTTTATTTTTTTCTAATGGTTTATTTAATGATTGGATCGAAAGGTTAATTTGATCATCTTCATTTTGCCCGGTTACTTTAATTTTTACAGTTTTTACTTTCAGCTTATAACTCGTAAAAAAGCCCCATTTTTTTTCATCTTTCACTAAACTGATTTGCTGGTTGGATGTTGTGAAATCTTTATCTTTAATTTGTTTGTTTAAACCTTCTTTAATCGCTTGCATGCTGTCGTTGTTCGCTTTTAAAAAAGAGATAAGCGCATTCAACGAAGCATCGTTGACAGCTGCTTTTTTATTATCGGAAATAATGAGACCGTGAAGCAGATTCGGCTTTTTCTGTTCAACAGCCTGTTCGAATGTAGCGACGGTTTTTTCCGGTTTATTCATTTGCTGCAAGATGACAATCCCAATGACAAGAACAACGGCTACAACAATGCTGGAGATGAGCCATTTGTTTTTCATTATTTTTAATACACCTCACCTGCAGCAAACACATTTGAAATTTCTTCAGCACTGTTTTCGTCCGAATTATCAACGGTCCATTTTCCGTCCTTTTGAATCATAAGAACTTTAAGATCATAATGTCCTTCCTTAGGATCTAGTTTGTTAAGGATCGTATCGAATTTTGAAAGGGCATACTTCTCGGATTTTTTCGGATCGTAATCATCGGTATTCTTCCAGTATTCTTTTTTATAATCAAATACTTTTCCCCGTAAATCGCTCAATGGAATGGCAGAGTAATTTAAAACAACAACCGCTTTTCCCTTGGCATTTGCACTTACTTTCGCCTCGATTTTCGCTTTTTGTGCTAAAAACGATTGATAACTTGAATAAAGCTTATCCAATTTTGAATCGGAAATGTTGTTTTCAGTAAATATTCCGTCCATCTTCTCTTTAAAATTCTTCTTAGCTTTATCTTGCAAAGCAGCCTTATCGGCGGTTACATATTTTTCGTAATCACTGTTATCTTTTCCAAGATAAATCGTATCAATATAAGCGGTTAATGCTTTTGCCGGATCGTTTAGTGCATCGAAACTTTCCGCATATTTTTTTGTATCCAATTTCAGCTTAATTTCTTCGCTTTTTTGATTTTGATCATGGTCCATCGAGTTTGGATGAAGGCCGATTTCATACGTTTTATCTTTTTCTACGTCGAAAACATACGTCATCGTTTTCACCTTGCCGGCGCCGATATCACCCGAGTTATCAATTTCCAGGTCGACTTCTGAACTATAGACATTTCGTTTAGGATTGAATTGCTTGTCACCGTCATAAAGCTTAATATCTTCGGAGCCTAAAAATGTAACATCTGAATCTGATACATTTTTCACTTTCAGAGTGACAGCTAACAATCCATGCTTCTTATTTTCGGATACACCGTCATCTTCACCGGTTAGTATGTAGGATGCGTTATCAATAGATGCCTCTACTAATTCGCTTTTAGCTGTGCCGGATGCTGCTTTTTCTCCGGATTTGCCACAGGCGGCAAGAGACGCGATAACGACACAAAGCAATGAGATCATGCCTAATTTCTTTAACATCATGTTTCCTCCCTATTTTTTTGAAATCTCCTTTTTCACCGTTAAAAGTTAAGTAGTTCAGCATTCTAGAATATTCATCTGCGCAGATCTTTCTACTAGAACTTGCACTTTTATTAATAGCATCAATACCCCGTTTAAAAAAGTACTATCTTTTTCTAGTACCCATTAATATTTGGAATATAAGTAAAATAAATCCTTATGTTTGTTGAATAGCTAATGTTTGTTAAACTTATACATTTAACTAGTCTAAAATCATCTATATGAGTGAAATCAAAAACTTTCATCATTGAAAAATAGTATAAAAGAACCATCAAGGAAGTTTGTTTTGCATTTTATTGGTAAAAAAGAAATGGGTCTTTAATGCCGTTTTTCAGAAATATGGAAAAAATGATTGACTTCGGAAACTATTGTTTTTTACAGTAAAGAAGAACTTTAACGGGCAACTTATCTGTCAGTTTGGAAGTTACTCGTTAGAAAATTTTTTAGAGGAGTGATTAGTAATGGCAGGAACCATTCGTATGACCCCGGAAGAGTTAAAAGCGAAAGCGACACGCTATGGACAAAGTGCACAGCAAATCGAGCAGATTTTAAAAGATCTAACCAATTTGCAAAACGAATTAAGAGGAGAATGGGAAGGTCGCGCATTTGAAAGATTCGATGATCAATTTAACGAATTGAAGCCGAAAGTGCAAAACTTTGCCCAGCTTATGCATGACATTAATACACAATTGAATAAAACGGCTGAAGCAGTGGCTCAACACGATGAGCAGTTATCGCAAAACTTTGGGCTTCGATAATCAATCAGCCGCTTGCTTAAACACCAGGCCACACAACAACATTGTTGTGTGGCTTTTCTAAATCGAGATACCTAACATTACGTGAAACACCGGAAGAATGAGGTGATAGAGGTGGAAAAGGCAGACCTTATTCGGAGAAAAGCTGAAATGCAAACGCAGTTAGCCGAAAAGAGGCAACAAATAATGGCTTTAGAGAGAAAAATAGATCGGCTTCAAAAGGCTAAAGGTCAACTAACGATTGTCATCAACGATTCTCAGCGACATAAAAAAGAGATGACATCCATACAGATTGATCCTTCCTTTTGGCAAGGAAATACAAAAAATGATTACCAGAATCATTCTATTCATGAAGTGGGTTCTTCTGCCGGTAAATATGTTACGGATCTTCATCAAGTGGAAGAACGAATCAATGAAGAAATACAAAGACTTTCAAGCCAACTGGATCAATGTGAAAGCGACAGCTATTTACTTCAATCAACGATTACAAATCTTGATGATACGATGAAGTCGATGAAAGAGGGATAATAATCGATGGGGAAAATTTCGTTAAACAAAACAGTGTTTGATTCAACGCTCAATCATGCCCATTCAGCAAATGCCGAATTAAAAGAAATGAAGTCGATAAATGTGTCTTTAAGCAAAACCGATTTAAAAAGCGTAAAAGAACAACTTAAGGTTTTAAAAGATTTCGAGAATACGTTATCGTTATATAGCGAGCTTCTAACGATGGATTTGAAAAAGTTGCAAAATATAGGTGACGACATGGTTCGGAAGGATGAAGCAATTGGGAACCACCTTAAAATGCACGGTGTGTAGAAAGGAGTTGACAATAACCAATGAAGATAGCGATTGAAGAATTAAACGATCTTCAGTCAGAGTTCAGTAAACGTGTGAAAAACATTACGGCAAAGTTAGATACTGTAAAAAGCAAGACGGAAGCAATCACCAAATTGGCTTCGTTTCAAGGGAAAGCTGCTGATAATGCCAAACACTATTTTCAAACGGTTCATGGTACATCCGTTGACCAATTAAAAAATACTGTATTACATTTAGAGAAAAAACTTTCAAAAATGATTTCAGAGTTTCATCAAACGGTTGACGAAGCTTCGAATGCTGTTATTACGGAAGAGTATTTAAATGATGTCAATAAAAAGGTGCAAAAAACGAAGAATGAAATGCTGGCGACTCACCACGAAGGAGAACAAGTGATCAAGAGTGTAGCGGATGTCATTCCTCTTACGGCACCAGACATTTCACGTTTTATCGATCGAGTGAACCAATCGCGAAAGTATATTCATGATGTCAATAAGAAGCTGCTTGATTTTGACCGAAAGGCATTACAAATCGTCAACGAAAGTAAACAAGAAGTCGATAAAGTTTTAAAGAAAATTAGCGGGTATACAGCGAACAGTTTACTGGCGGCCGGTCATTCAGGAGGTGTCAATGAGACAGACTTCGAAGTAAGAGATAAGTCCGAATTCAGCGAAGAGAAAATGTTGGCTTTAATGATTGCAGGTAGTAAGTCGTTTAGTAAAGTTCTTAAGAACATCAATAAATCCAATACGTATTCAACGGCGGCTATGCAATTTTATGCCTATTTTAAATTGGATAAAAAGACACGCTTATTATTTAGAAAATATGGAACCCATGCATTTACCAGGGAGCAATACCGAAAGTTTAACAATTACTTAACGTCAACCGTATTCAAATTTAAGTTCAAGGAATTGATGAATCATCTAAAGACGTATAAAACGGCAGCTTTTACAAAAGAAAACATGAAATCATTACAAAACGTAATTGAAACGTTCGGAAAAGAGCGGGGAAAACTCGCGATGTTCCGGGAATTTGATAAGTTATTTGGGCTGGAAAAATATAGAGAGTTCAAAAAGCTTTCATTAGGCAAGAAAACGTTGAAAATGGCGACAACGTTCGGTGATGAATTCGTCGGGAAAAAATATAAAGCAACGAAAAAAGCCATTCAATCGTTACCGGAATGGAAAGACCCGAAAAAAGCTTATAAAAATGCGGTCGAAACGTTTAAAGAAAATACAAAGGACCTTAACGCATTAGGAAAAACGATGAAGATAGCCGGAAAGAGTCTCGGCGTCCTCGGCATCGGAATAGCTGCAGCAGATAATTATAAAACTTACAAAGGAGACACCCAAAAAACCATCGTCGGCACAGCAGTCGACACGGCGTTTGGTGCAGGAGCTGCCGCTACGGGTGCAGCGGTCGGTTCGGCATTTTTACCGCCGATTGGTACTGTTGCTGGAGCTGGCGTTGGAATGGGTGTGAGTTATGTAGCGAATATTAAATGGGGGAAACCTCCGAAAAGTACAATTGAACATACAAAAGAGTTGGTGAATAAAGGAGTAGATACAGTTTCAAAAGCTACAAAGAAAATTGGTAGAAAAATTGCTAGTTGGTTTAAATAAGAAACTTTGGGGTGCAAATATGAATCACTTAACAGAGAAAGATTTTTTAGATATAAAATATGAAGTTCAAGAAGGGCGACTGACGATGTCAGGGATGCGCTTCTATCTCATGGGAATATTCCTGTATTCAGGATTTACTGTCGGGGTATCATTTGCTATAGCTAACGCTAACACAGTTGGTTGGGACACACTCTCTAAAGGTTGGCATGTGATTTATTATATTGAGGCGGTTTTATTTGCACTGCATTTTCTTATCCTTCTATTATGCTGGGCCAATAATTCTTTTAATCAAAAAATTTTAATCTTTGGTGTAGTGTTATTTACGTATAAAACCGCCTTAGATCCCTACACAACTATGTTTATGTTAACAAAAGATAGAGGAGTGTATAATTTATACGCACCATTTATATTTTTAATAATAATGTTTGGTTTAGTTCTTCATATTTTAGTTTTAACCAAATGGATAAGAGGTCTTAAAGAAGAGGATAATTCAAAAAAAATAAGAAAATCAAAAGCAAGAATATGGATTCCAGCATTATTTGTACTTGTAACCTTAACTACAGTAATCGTTAGAAATGGTTTATTAGGAAATTTAGAGCTCATATCCGGATTATTTATTTTTACATTTATTTACATAGCTCTATTAATCGGAGTATGCGAATTCATTATAGCTGCATATTGTATCTTTCGGTTCCCGTCGTTCTCCGTAAACGCACCGCCTGAGAAAAAAATTCAATATGTAAACAAGAAAAAGAAGAGGAAGAAGAAAAAGAGATAAAGAGATATTGAAGATGGATTAATGCCAATTACGAAGTCAGAGGTTATAGTTGTATGAAGCGCTTTTCGGAAAAAGACTTTGAAGATATCAAGTATGAAGTTCAAGAAGGGCGACTGACGATGTCAGGGACAAGGAATACTCTTTTAATTTTCTTGCTATACTCAGGGTTTCTTGTTGGTTTATCGTTTGCAGTTGCAAATGCAAACACGATAGGTTGGAATAATCTTTCACAATGGTGGCATGGGATATATTATATTGAAGCGGTTCTTTTTGCGCTACAAATCTTTATCCTTCTATTTTGTTGGGAAAACAACTCTTTTAATCAAAAAATATTAAGTATTAGCAGAGTTGTATATACGTATAAAGTTGCGTTGGATCCGTTTTTATTAATTAATGTTTGCGAAAGATGATAAAACAACTAGCACATATTTACCAATAATTTCATTAATTTTAGCGCTTGGTTTTTTAATTCATATAACTCTTTTAATAAATTTGATAAAAGAAATTAAAGAGAATCACAATCATAGAACTAATTTAATGAAAAATAAAAAAACAAAATCAAAATGGATGACACCTTTTATTTTAGTTGTTGTCATAATAATCGGAATATTATCTAAAAATGTTTTTACGGGCGATTTCAATATGTTAATCATGGTTATTGGTTTTACGATTGCATACATAGGTATGCTAATCGGAGTAAATGAATTCATTATAGCCGCCTACTGCATTTTTCGTTTTCCATCGTTTTCTGTAAATCCGCCGCCGGTGAAGAAAGTTCAATATGTAAACAGAAAAAAGAAAAGGAAGAAAAAAAGATAAAAAATACAAAAAAATTCCGTTTAGGGAATTTCTGAAAGGGGTAATGAAATGATTGTAAGGGAAGAATCTTTAGTTTTGCAAAATGTGATTTGTGTTGAAGAAGTGATCCCTCATGAAGAATGGTTTATACCCGCATTAAGTTTACGACAAAATCTCGTAAACGAAGAGATTTATTACACAAGCCCGGTTGTTTTTAAAGTAGAGGAAATGGAAAATGAGCCGTTGTTTGGTAAATATACGTATTATATTAGTCTGAACACCGAAGTGGAAGTAAAAGAAAATGCGTCGTTTAAACAATTGGAGTATCTGGAACTAAGCCCGGCCATTAATGTACGGTGCCCCGAAGTAGATGAGTTGGAGGAAGCGTACGAATTATTAAGAAATTATGCAAGTAAGAACGGCTTCCAAATAGAAGAACCTTTTTATCACGTATGTTTTGATGCGTTTGATCGTGTCATAATGGACATTTACGCTATAGTGAAAGAAGGTTGAGAAATGGTCATTGAATATGAAACTATCATGCATAAAAATGTCGTATGGCATACATATGAGATCCATTATAGCGAATTTGAAAAAGCGCTGGATCATTTTAATGATTTGCTTGTGAATGCCAGGTTAACCATTTCCGGGCCGCTCTTTTATGCACTTTATAATATCCCTTTTGATGAAAGAATGCTCATTGATATTTTTATACCTGTTGAACAATCCTACGTTTCGAAAGAGAGTGATTTGAATTTTCAAAGTTATTTATATATTGATGAAATGCTAATGACAAGGGTAAACAATAACTTTGAATCAAATACTGAACATGCTTATGATGAGCTGTTCCGTTATGCATTGAGCCATGATTACAAAATTATTTCCCCGATATTTCATATTTTAAGAGGGGACGAAAAAAGGCAATGGGTAGAATTAAAAGTCAAAGTGCTTCGTACAGATGAGGAAATCGAATCGATAGAGAATGGAACGGAAAGCTCAATAAGTAAACTCTTTCAAAAGTAGGCACAAAGAACTAGTGCCTTTTTACCCATTTTAGTAATCTACTGAATTACAATTGACATAGTTAAACCCATCATTTAGAGTAAAAGTGATTAAAAAATTGTAATAAAATGTAGTTTTTTGCCAGAGGATTGTTTTTAAACAGCATTTGTTACTAATGTTATAAAACCTATTGTTACCAATAGGTTAAAATATAAAGGAGTGATATTCATGGCAGGAACAATTCGCATGACGCCAGAAGAGTTAAAAGCAAAGGCAACACGTTATGGACAGAGCGCACAGCAAATTGAGCAAATTTTAAAAGACTTGACCAACTTACAAAACGAATTAAGAGGAGAATGGGAAGGTCGTGCATTTGAAAGATTTGATGACCAATTTAATGAATTAAAACCAAAAGTGCAAAACTTCGCTCAGCTCATGCATGACATCAATACGCAATTGAACAAAACGGCTGATGCTGTGGCTCAACATGATGAGCAATTATCGCAAAATTTTGGATTAAGATAAACAAAATCTTAGTTGCTGAGTGGTCAATAATAGTGCATTAATACTAGCGATCTCTTAGCGGAAAGCCACGCAACAAGTGTTGTGTGGCTTCAATTGTTTAATATAGAGAGAAATACATAACAAGTAATTTACAGGGGTTGATGTGAATGGAAAAATTGGGACGGGGTATATTGGTATTTCTCGTTCTAATGCTTGTTCTTTCCGCGGGCATTTCTTACCTTGCTTTTAATCAAGCATCGAAGGGAAAGAACAACGACGAAACGAAGAAAATGGCAGTTGCTCTGGTCAATGAAGACCAGGGAGCCGAATTTAATGGAAAACATTTTGAATTCGGTGATGAATTTATTAAACGAATTGAGAAAGATAATAAACATGACTGGTATGTCGTTAGCCGCGGAGTAGCGGAAAATGGGCTAAAACGGAAAAGCTACAATATGATGATTGTCATCCCAAGCAATTTTACGGAAAAGGCACTATCTATTAATTCTACAATACCCGAAAAAGTTACGTTAAATTACAAAATTAATTCTTCCGGAAATAATAATATGAAAGCGGAAGCGGAGAAAACGGCTAGTTCGATTCTGGCGGATTTTAACCGGAGAATTATAGATGTTTATTTTGCAAGTGTACTCGGGAATTTACAAGACGCCCAGGACAACATTGGAAAGCTTGTCAATAAAGAACTGGCATATACGAGCATTTATAAAAAAGATATTCACAATCCGTTATCCAATTATACATCGCAATTTAAACAAGTGCAGGACAGTACAAAACTATCAAAAGAGAGCTTTAAAGGTCTACAGGATCTCTTAAAATCTTTCGGCAACAATTTAAATGAAGGTTTTAAAACGAACCAGCTTTTTCAGACGGAGTTTGGGAATATTATTCTAACAAATAAAGCAAATGGCCTGTTAGCCAAAAACTTCTCAAATGAGCTGGGTCTTTTTAACAGCAGTTTGAATAGCGATAATGTGATGCAACAATTGCAAAACCTTGAATCGGCCAATAAGGCAATCAATGAACTTTTTCAAAAAAATGAAGAAACGAGCATTATGTTTTCGAAAGCAACAGCAATAAAAAATTATTTAACTTCAACGAAAGCAGAATTGGGACAAATCGATACTAAGTTAGACGAAACATTGCCTTCTGACATGGAAGCATTGAAACGTTCCATTATCGCTAAGCTTAAGAAACAGATGCAAACTCCATCAGGTGAAGAGCAAAATGTGAATTTAAGTAAGTTTTTCGATGGTCCGGATAAAAGTGTCACAGAACATCTTAAAAAGCAAATTACGAAACTTCCTTCATTGAACCCGGAAGATATGGATCCATTAGATTTAGATGATTCTACGAAAACCCAGCTGAAAAATATCATGGCTTTAACCCATAAATATATTGATGAGTTTGATGTTCAGGCATCACCTTCTGGTTCAATTCCGACCAAACAGATGAATGCGGATTTTAAAAAACTTCAACAGGAAGGAATGACCTTAACCGATACAGTTCAATTACCGGAAACTAAGAAATCGGGACAGGAGTTAACCATTACACCTCCAAAAGGGTTTGAAATCGATTCAGTAAAATTAACATTACCTCACATGGGGGAAGGAACTTATACAAGACCATTCATTGAAAATGGGAAAATTGTGCTCCCGGCAACAGGGGAAGGGGATTTCACCATCAAGTTGCATGTGGTGTTAAAGAATGCTTCGGACATTACGAAACAGTTTACATGGAACTGGCAGCTCAACCAGAAGGATGTGACTAATGTTGATCAACCGGAATCGCCATCCGCTCTCCGGAAAAGTTCTGTTCAATCAGAAGAAGGTTCATTAAGACAAACAAACACTGTTCAAAAGGAAGCCGAACAGACCGACACTGAAAGCTTAAATGAACAAAAGGAAGATAGTGATCAGAAAGAAAACGGAACTTCAGACGAAGAATCAACTTATCAAAGTACGAACAAAGAAAAACAAAGCAATACGGACAATGATAAAATCGATCCTAAAGAAACACCGGACACTGGAGAACAAAATAAAGAAAAACCTCAACCCGATCAGAATGACCAACCTGGAGAAAAAGTTGTTGTAGAAAATAATTATATTAAACACATTGTAACATCTCCTCTCCCGGTCGATATGACAAGTGATCTTATCAATGTGATCAGCGAATATAGAAAAATGGCAGCTTTATTTGATGTTTATTTTGAGACAAACCAACTTGAGAATACCGACATATCCAGTCCCGACTACCAGAATAAACTCAACGAAAAACGCCTTGATGAATGGGCGGGTGAAAACTCTCTCTACTCTTTATTCAATAAGCAAAATATTATCGATGTTTTGACCAATTATATCGCCGATCAAATAACAGAAGACGTTCATGGGGAAGCAGAGGAGTTAAAAGGTAAAATCGACACGTACATTCAACAGGTCGATCAAGCGAATGAAAATTCGAATCAATTAATTGAAATGATCAATCGTACTTCCGAACAAGCGGAGCTATTAAATAACAGTCTCGCCCAAACGTTGCAAAACCTGATGTCATGGCGTGAACAAAGTCTGAAATTGCAAGATGAACATACAAAAATCTTAACAAATAAAGAACAAGAGCAGTCTGATATTATTGCGCTCGATGATCAATTCTCTTCTTTGCTTGCTGAAAGTCAGTCACTTGCGGATCAATCAAAAAGTAATTTGAATTCCGCAGACAGTGTCTATGAAACATTTGATTCGATTAACAGCCAGGCGAAAGCGATTAAGGACAGCGGATCGACGCTCGTGACGAAAGCGGATGAGTTATCCAACGATTGGACGAACAAAGTGAAAGAAGATAAGAACTTTGCCAATAATTTTGCCAGCGTTTTTGCCAACAGCCGGATTGGAGAGCGGCCAAATGATTATTTGCTTAACTTTCTTTCAAATCCGGTACAAACCAAAAATGAAGGCGTTATTGTGGAAAAAGGGGACACGTTTACACCTTATTTTATCGTGTTAATTTGTTTTATCGTTTCGCTGTTCACAGCATATGTCATCTCAACTAATGAACGAAAACGAATCCAGCAAGATATGTTTGAAGAAGAAAGATCATTCATCCGAAGCAACGTACCTATTACGATGATTACGACGGGAATTGGTATTGTCGAAGGAATTGTAATCGGTCTTCTGTCCGGTTATTTATTGGAAATTAATCAAGAAAAATTCATGTTCTGGATCGGTCTCATTACAGCAATCGTACTGTCTATGGTTCTTGTAGCAACCTATTTGTTACGCCAATTAAAAATGATAGGGATGTTTGTATTATTAATTGTATTGAGCTTATATCTGTTCTTCACTCAAGCCCTTGGACTTCACTTTGACAAATCATCCCTTGCAGCAGATATTAAGACCTATTCCCCATTGCAATATGTTGAAAAGTTACTCATACAATTTGGGGATGGAACAGCGGATCTTGTATTCTATATTTCCAGTTTACTTGTGATTGTTGTCATTGGTTTTGCATGTAATCTTTTTGTCTTTAAACGTTCGGAAAGAGCAGAGGAGATTGTAGATGAAGGGATTAATGAAGCTCATTAAGTTTATCGTACTTTGTTCAGGCATTTTTCTCCTATGTCCGCTTCAGACGGTACTGGCGGACGAATTGGAACATGATGGAACGATTCACTGGAAATCGGATCGTATAAGCCAGAATGAAAGCGAAAAGAAAAAAGCGGAATCACAAAGCAATAAAGAGACAGAGTTGGAGAAAATCGCGCCCGATTTGTTTTCAGAACAAACTCGGGCTGCGATTGAGTCCAAACAAAGAAAAAACAAGCAACAGATGGAAAGTATTAAACATTCACTTTTTGTCACACCTGTGAAAAAAGATATGGTCATTAAGAATTCAAGAAAAGCTCTCTTTACCGACAACTACCAGGCGCCATTCGTTGCAGAGCCTCAAAGTGATGAGGATGGTAGGAGTCGTGGGATGAGCAAAACGGTTACCACAATATTGGGCGGGGTGGCTTTGTTAATTTGTACCGGCATTTATAAGATGATAAGAACATTTATGGAGTAAAGGAGAAGAGCTAAAAATGCCCGCTGAAACACATATTAATGTAACTGTTGATTTTTCAAAGTGGGACGGTGACCAATATGATTTAAGAATACCCGTCCATCAAACGGTTAAACAACTGCTTGGCAATATAACCGAAACATTGAATCTTAGCCTTTCAAAAGAATCACTGTTTGCCGTTAAAGTCCCGGCAAAAGACCTTCTTTTAACTGATGATGACCGACTCATTGATTACCCGGTCACAAATGGCGATATTTTAATCGTTTTATAAAACAATGTGTCTGAGTAGTTTTAAGATTTAGCGAATCTATTAAAAAAGATGAACAAGAAAAAAGGGAGTAAGCAAAAATGGATGAGAAAACTATACAGATTGATTCAATACCTTTTCGTTTTTTAATAAATGAAAGAACATGGCAATTAAATCTTGCTAAATCGCAGACACATGTTAAAGATCTCCGTCAGTTAGGACCAATAACTGAAGACAGGGACCATTTTGTCCCTGCAGTTGTTACAGAAGGTGAAGATTTATTCGCGTTTTCCTTCACCGTCGATCAATATTTAAAAAAATGGGAAGAGATCCAAAAAATCGGGCGTAATGACAAATTGCGCCTGTTACGCAATATAGCGCGATTTAAAGAATGGTTGAATACGAGAATAACGTTCTTTCTACACCCTGATAATCTGGTGTTTGATGACAATCTTATGCCTTATGTCATTTATCGAGGAATCCGAAACCTTGTCCCGCCTTTTGAGATGGATGAGGAACGGTTTTTACTTCAATATAAATGTCTAATTATTGCCTTGTTTTCAAAGAATTATAGTTTTGATGAATTATATTCAGGCTCGCTCAACAATGCGAAAGAAACGGCATTTGAGCGTCAAGTGGCAGAAGCGGATAACTTTGAATCTTTAATGAAGATACTCGAAGATCATTATGTCAAAGAGCAAAAAGAGACCGAAGAGAAAATGCTGCTCGTCCCTAAAAAACGATTTAACCTGTTTAAGCAGCTAACATTTATTTTTATCGGAGTCTCGGTTCTTTTGGCCATACCACTCAGCTATCTATACTTTGCCAGGGAGCCGTATCAAAATCATTTGCTCGATGCCCATCGTCACTTTCTGGCTACTGATTATGAAAAAGTCATCAACGATTTAGAAGGCGAAGATCCTGAAAAGTTACCGATCGCCGGAAAATATATTCTGGCAAGTTCTTATCTTCAAGGTGTTCATTTAGATCCGGAGCAAAAAGAAAATATTCGTAAAAACATGAGTCTGAAAAGCGATCCAAAGTATTTATTGTTTTGGATCTATTCCGGGCGCGGGAATGTCAACAAGGCATTAGACCTTGCGAAATCTCTCGATGATCCGAGGCTCATTGTCTATGGCATCACTCAAAAAATGGAACAGGTAAACAATGACCCGAACATAAGCGGTTCTAAGCGGGAAGAAGAAGTTGAGAAATACAAAGAGCAATTAAAAAAATACGATGAAGAGTACCATTTAAATCTTAATCTTGATTCAGAAACTTCCGGCAGCCCTTCTGGCCAACAGACGACCGAACCGGTTGAAAACAACAATCAAAACGAGCCAGTACAAAAAGAGGAAAAGAAACCGGCGGGCGATACTAAAGAAAGCAAAAAAGAAGAGAAGCCAAAAGAAAGTAAGAAAGAAGAAAAATCTAAAGATAAAAAATAGATAAGAAAGAAATGTTTTTGTTGATTGAGGTTTTACTTTTTTGAAGTGGAAAGGAAGAGAAAGATGGCACAACGATTATTACTTATTAGTGATGGAATTCAATTGCATAAATGCCATTTAAATATAAATGAACAACAAAAAATCACGATTGGAAACGATTGGTCACATACGTTAACCTTTCCAAAACTCGATCAACCATTAGATATCGAATGGGACGGGGAAATGTGCAAAATCGGCAATCACTCGTTACTTCTTAATAAAAGTTTAACAGTCCACCATTCCAATTGTGTCCTGAAATTTCATTTAATGGAGTTCGATAAGTGGTTAGTCTATGACACGTCACCACATCATCGTATTTCCTTTGGAACAAACGAATACGATGATGTGAAAGTGAGAAATACAAAAGTGGACATGGCGTTAACCCGCCAGGAACTCGGGCAGGCTTTCCGGCTCGAAGCATACAACGGGGAAGTTTACCACAATTGTATTCGACTGGAGGAAGATGTAATACTTCAACCCGGAGATCAGGTTTTTTTTGACGGAGTTTTGATTCAAGTCGGAAAGAATGAAATCCGCGTTCTTCCATCGGATACGTTTGTTTCCACAAAGTTAATGCGAATTTATGATGATTGCGAGCGGTTTAACGCCGAATATCCAGATTATCATCGTTCACCCCGTATTATTTATCGGGAACCGACGGAAAAACGAAGAATTGCCAAACCATCAAGCAAACCGAGAAAACCAAGCGAGCAGCTGGCGCGTGTCATTGTCCCTCCACTCGTCATGGTAGCCGTTATGATTTTAATTTCCTTTTTCCGACCGAGCGGCATTTATATTATCGCGATGCTCTCGATGACGATCGTAACGGTCATTTTTTCCATTACCACTTATATTAAGAGTTTAAAGCAGTATCGAAAGGACATTAAAGAACGAGATGAAAGCTACCGGGAGTATTTAAAACAAAAAACAAAAGAATTGTATGAAGCGAGTGAACAACAGCGTCATGCTCTGAATTATCACTATCCAACGGTGAAGCAGATTCGGGATATGGCCGTGAATGTAGATTCGCGAATTTACGAAAAAACGATGTTTCATCATGATTTCCTGATGTACCGCGTTGGGTTAGGCTGGGCTGATTCAAGCTTTGAGATTGAATTTTCTGTGGAAGAATTTACACAGGAAAAAGACGAATTGGTCGAAGCCGCCCGAGAATTGAGATCGCAATATGCCGGGCTAAAGGATGTCCCGGTTGTCACTTCATTAACGAACGGTCCTGTCGGATATATCGGAGAACGCCGGCATGTCATTGAACAATTACAGCTATTGGTCATGCAAACGGCCTTTTTTCATAGTTATTATGATTTACAGTTTATCACGATCTTCCCGGAAGAAGAAAAAGCGAACTGGGAGTGGATGCGCTGGCTTCCGCACGCAAGCTTACGGGAGATGAATGTACGGGGATTTGTTTACCATGAACGTTCCCGTGACCAGGTATTAAACACGCTATACCAAATTTTAAAAGAACGAAAACTGGCTGTGGATGAAAAAAGCAATAGTAATGAAAAACTGTATTTCTCGCCACACTTTGTCGTCCTCATTACCGACGAAAAATTGATATTGGATCATACGGTCATGGAATATTTTAATGACGATCCGAGCGAGCTCGGCGTTTCGCTCGTATTTGTCCAGGATGTAATGCAGTCACTTCCGGAACATGTTAAGACGGTCATCGATATTCGTGATGTCAAAAACGGAAATATCATCCTGGAGGAAGGAGAACTTGTCAACAGGAAATTTACGCTCGATCACTTTCCGGAAGGATTTAATAAAGAAGACGTATCACGGGCACTTGCTCCGCTCAATCACCTGCAAAACTTGAAAAACTCGATCCCCGAAAGCGTCACATTTCTTGAAATGTATGGGGTAGAGAAGGTGGAAGAGCTCGAAATCGCGGGTCGCTGGGCTAAAAATGAAACGTATAAAAGCCTTGCCGTACCGCTTGGCCTGCGTGGGAAAGAGGATATTGTCAATTTGAACTTGCATGAAAAGGCCCATGGTCCACACGGATTAATTGCCGGTACAACCGGTTCAGGTAAATCGGAAATTATTCAATCCTATATTTTATCGCTTGCCGTCAACTTCCACCCGCATGAAGTCGCCTTTCTATTAATCGACTATAAAGGAGGCGGGATGGCGAACTTGTTCAGGCAGTTGCCGCACTTGCTTGGGACGATTACGAACCTCGACGGTGCCCAATCCATGCGTGCGCTCGCCTCGATTAAAGCGGAATTGCAAAAGCGGCAGCGCTTATTCGGTGAACATCATGTCAACCACATTAATCAATATCAAAAACTATACAAACAAGGTGAAGCAAGTGAGCCGATGCCGCATTTATTCTTAATTTCGGATGAATTTGCGGAACTAAAAGCCGAACAGCCGGACTTTATGAAAGAGCTCGTTTCCACCGCCCGGATCGGCCGTTCACTCGGCATTCATCTCATTCTTGCGACACAGAAGCCGAGCGGCGTTGTTGATGATCAGATCTGGTCGAACTCAAAATTCAAGCTCGCGCTCAAAGTGCAAAATGCGAGCGACTCAAACGAAATTTTAAAAACACCGGATGCGGCGGACATCACCTTGCCGGGCCGTGCTTACTTGCAAGTTGGAAACAACGAAATTTACGAACTGTTCCAGAGCGCATGGAGCGGCGCCCAATATGTGCCTGATAAACATGATGAAACATATATGGACACGACCATCTATGCAATTAACGAACTCGGACAATACGACATCCTATCCGACGACTTAAGCGGTCTTGCCCATCAACAAGAAATTTCAAAAGTCTCAACAGAACTTGACGCGGTGATTGAGTATATTCATGCCTTTACAAAAGAACAAAATATTGCAGAACTTCCAAGACCGTGGCTCCCGCCATTAGAGGAAATGATTTTCCTTCCCGACTTACATCAAGTGGATTATAAAAAAGCGTGGTATGAAGAAAAGAAACCGCTTATTGCGACTATCGGTTTATTGGATATTCCGGAGATGCAAGCACAGGAACCATTGTCGATTAATCTTACGAAGGATGGCCATTTAGCCGTATTTTCAAGTCCTGGCTATGGGAAATCAACTTTTCTACAAAGCATTGCAATGGATATAGCCAGACAACATAGCCCGGAAAGGCTGCACATGTATTTAATTGATTTAGGAACAAATGGTTTGCTTCCGTTGAAAGAATTGCCTCATGTTGCTGATACTATTATGGTGGATGAGGAGACAAAACTGTTAAAGCTTCTTCGCAGATTAAGGAACGAACTGAAAGAAAGGAAGCAAAAATTAAGTAAATTTGGTGTAGCTAACATTTCGATGTATGAACGGGCAAGTGGAGAAGAAGTTCCAACCATTCTTTTAATCATCGATACGATTGATTCAGTTGGAGATGCTACTTACAAAGAAGAGTTTGAGAAGGTAACGGCTCAAATTGCCAGGGAAGGTGCCGGTGTCGGCATTCATATGGCGATCAGCGCCGGACGACAAAATGCGATGAGAGCGCCATTACTGGCTAATATTAAAAACCAAATCTCTCTCTATATGATTGATGAAATGGAGCCGAGAAATATCGTTGGAAGAACAGCATTAACGATTGAAGAACTGCCGGGACGGGGACTTGTCAAATTGGAGCAACCGACCGCCTTCCAGACTGCTCTCCCCGTAAAAGGTAAAGATACACTCGCCATTATTGAAGGGATTCAAAACGAAGGAAAAGAAATGCGGCAAGCCTGGAAAGGAGAGGTACCATTACCAATTCCAATGGTTCCAGAAACCGTTGAATTTTCTAAGTTTATCAATGAACCTGAGACAAAAGCAATTCTTGAAAAAGGCGGAATACCATTTGCCGTTGACTTTGAAAACGTTAAGCCAGTGGAGTTAATGATTAATCAAAATACGTTGATTTTAGGAAGTTTAATCGATTCGGTAGAACAAACCTACTTAACCCTTCTTTCTATTATTTCTGATAATAGACAAATGGATATTGGAATGATTGATAATTCTTCCGGAAGATTTGGATCTTTCAAAAATAACGTCGATATTTATGCGGATAGCGGTGCGGCTATAGAGGATTTAGTTGACCGGCTACAAGCATTAAGTGAAACAAGAGAAGACGCATTCCGCGAAGTACAAAGAGAAACGGATGGAAGAGCAACAATGGGTGACTTCTTGAAGGAGATTCGTCCAATGATCGTATTTATAACTGATGCTTCGTTCGTCATTGATTCTATTTCACTTACAGCGCAAACCGCACTTGCGAAACTCATTGAAACAGGTTCCAGAGTCGGCATTCATTTTATTATCGGTGCAGTATATGGCGCAATTGAAAGACTGTATGATGACATTTCAAATATATTGAAAAAGCAAAAAATCGGAGTATTAATCGGAAGAATATCGGATCAAAACATGTTGGAAGTCATGAACAGACCTTATAAAGAAAATAATTTGCTTCCGTATGAAGCTTATTATATTCAACATGGTAAAGCTGAAAAGATAAAAATCGTTGCCCCTCAACAAAAGAGAAAGGATGTGAATGCCCATGTTTGATGATTGGTTTGCAAGTGCGGAAACCGTTCGGAAAAGAGATAATTATGATACATTACATGACATATTGAAGGATGCGCTCAAAGAACACGATAAAAAAGTGGCTGAAGCAACTGATGCATACAACAGTTATATTAAAGCTGTCCCTAACCTTTCAAATTCAAAAATTCCTTCCAATGATTTTGATCCGAAACGAGAGGAATTAAACGAAAAACTTAATCAATATTTTGATAAAGAAAAAGACATGAGAAGCGCCCTTGTTATAGCCATTGATAAAGCGTATGAAAGGTATTTACACTATAAAAACTTGGCCGCAAAAGAGGCAAAAGCCAAAAAGGAGAAATTAGAAAAAGAATTTGAAGAATTAAAAGAGGGATTGGAGCGATGGATAAGTGGGTAACGTTAGAATTCACGATGACAGGGTGAATGAGGCCAAGATCGCTGCGGAGGCATTAGAACAATCCATTAAAACGACATATGCTAGTTGCGAACGATTAATTTCTTACATTCATTCGGCCGAGTGGAGCGGAAAAGCAAGGGATGCCTTTTTGAGTTATATCGAAATTATTCAGAAATACCATAAAGATATGGTTCATGCGGTTGAAAAGCAAACAAAGGCATTAAACAACTTAGAAGGCTATATGAACAATTTCCTTCAAGATCCATCCGTGAAGGAAGTGAAAAATTTATAATGAAGCTATCAACGTATACATTTACAGCTCCTGAACTTTATTTAATTGCCGCGGCTTTTGGTGGTAATGTACTTTTTGGCTTGCCTGCAAAAGAAATCTATCAATTAAAAGGAGGGGAAGTCTTTAAAGAGGCCTATGAACGGCTTATCGAAAAAAAGATTTTAACAGAAGAAGGGAAACTAACAGAAACCGGTACGGTCATCATTCGAACGGTAGAGTTATATTATAAAAGTGAAAAATATGTACGTATCAATAATCTCATGTTTGCTTTTCGTGATAAAAAACATGATGAATTAATTGTTCTCATCGAATTTGAAGATCATCACTATGAACTTCGGGTTATCTCGAAAGCCCTTGTTTTGCGACTGTTAACCGAAACATTTCCAGTCATGTTAAGAGAGCCGGAAGAAAAAGAAAAAACGTTTTTAAAAGAAGAACTTTCTCACCGTGAAAAACGAGAAATGGAAACTTTTGAACCCGAACCGATGTTGATGAATCTCGAATTCTTTCATTTAAAAGAAGAGCCGCAAGATGAAAATAATGCGGCTTACTATCAACAATGGCTGGTTTTTACGAAAGATGAAAAATTAATCATGGTCGATACAGTTCAGCAAAAGTATTATCATGCCAGTCAATATTGGTTCTTGAAAATCCTTTTTGACGAACTGGATTTCCCTTACAAGGAGGTAAAGGCAAATGGCTAATGCAGTAATGGGAGACGGAGCGGGAGGCTCCGGTGTACTCGTTGATATTAATCCACATGAGATCGCGACCATTGTAAACTACTTAAGAGATATCATAAAAGAGCTGGAAACAAATGCAGCCCCAAACATTAAAAAGTTAGGGAATATTCACTTTTATACGGCAGGAAAAGCAATGAGGACAATGAAAGTGTATGATGAAGCGAATGAAAAAGTACTGGATTTATACGACAATTACAGCCGGGCATCCTCCCTTGTCATTGATATATTAAACACCATGAAAAAAGCAGACGCAGAAATTGCTGAACGAATTATTGCAAAACTGGAGGTATAACGTAGTGGATGTCAAGTATATCGCAGGCGATTGGGAAAAGATGAAAGAAGGTATTGGAGATCTGATCGGTTTAGGCCACTGGGGCAAAGGGATGATCGATACGCTGAAAGACATTACCGACAATTTGGAAGATGCCCAAGAAGCGATTGAAGAATATGACAGTGATCGCGTCATTTCCTTCCAGCATACGAGCCTGAAAAACAAATACCAGGAACTATTTGAAGACTTCGATGTGTTACATACATTTGCGGGAAATGTCGGCGACATTGTCGACCGGACAATTGACGACCCCTTCTACAAAGACATGGACGCCTTTGTAGAAGCGATGAGGAATTTAACGCCATCCAACTATACGACAACCAACCGGATCGGGGCGACAGAAACAAAGGTCGTCTACGGAGAATACGGCACAACACAGTCTTTTGAAGTGAAGAAAAAGGAAATCAGCCTGGATGATCTGTTTAATGGGGATAACTTCTACGCCAAACAGATTAAGAGTGAATATGAAGCGTGGAAAGTGGAAAATCCCGACGAAGACCTTTCGAAGGAAGACTATCAAAAAGCGATCGTCAACATGCATGCGTTCAAATACGAGTCAATTAAGGACCAGCAAGAAAGCAAAGAATTCTGGGTGCAGCTTGGCGCTCTCGTCGTTATCGTCGGGGCAACGCTCATCTGCCCGCCGGCAGGCATGGCGCTCGGGGCCGTCTATGGTACAATGGAGCTAAGCTCGGCTGTATCCGGAAAAGACTGGGTATCGGGTCGGGAGCTCGGCACAAAAGAGCGATGGATCCGTGGATTGATGAGCCCACTCGATATCGTTCCCGGGGTCAACAGTGCTGCCAAATTCAGCAATACGGTACGAATCGCCAATAGGAGTAAAAATCTCAGCAAGCTGGGAGTCGAAACGGGCCTTAAAGCGGATTTGAAATACAGCGCCGCCCATGTTGGCGATCTGGTAAAAGCCGCCCGCGAAATGAGCTTTACCCGATTAAGAAATGCGAAGGCGGTCGTGAGAGACTGGTCAAAAGCAGCTGTTCATAAGGTCGCAAAAGACGCGGTGGATGTAGGGAAACTGGCGGATAATGCCATAACTAAAGTGAAGAACGCCAACCTCTTTCCGGGCAAATCAGTTGCGGCATCCAATGTGGGGGATATGGGCAAAGTAAGCATACCTGCCGAAAATACCCATGCCGTTGAGAACAAAATTAGAGCGGTTCTAAGCAAGATTGATGGAATTAATCTTGGCTATACTGAAAAGTTTGCTAGTAACGTTAAACCTAAACCTAAGCTAAAAACCATTAATCATGGGTTTGAAACACAACTTAATCACTCTAAACTTCCACAAGGAAAAGGATTTGCTGCGGAAATTGATCATGTGTTAGGAGAAATAGGGATGACTAAAGATGAATTCTTCGAACTTCAAGCAAAACACCATACGGAACTTACTCCGAGCCAGCTAGAAAAAATGAGGCAAGTTCGTGATTCCGTACCATCACTGAATAAAGATAGTGTTTTACAAAAGGTTATACCACTTGAAAGATTAGATGATTATTTATCCGGAGAGGAAGCGAAAGTTGGTGGTTGTGTTGCTAGAATTGAAGATGTAGCAGATATTACAACCTCCAGCGATGTTTACTACTCTTTGCGTATGGATTATGAAGGAACTCCTTTTTCACCTTCCAAGGAATATGCAGTAATTCGATTTAAGACGGATGATTATGAGAAGTTCGGTATTCCGTTTGCGGAAGAACTAAATCACTCAAAATCTATAAAACCTAATGAGTATATTACGTATCCTCAAACTGGGCATGGCTTTACCGCGGCGGAAAATAGTCGAATCGTCCCAGAGTTTGAGACAAAATATCGAGATTGGAGCTTACCAACGGTTGGTGAAATTTATATTGTAAAAGACGGTACCGAAGAACTTGTAGGTCTATTCGATAAAGAAACAAAAAGATTTTATAATGTAAAGGAGCTATCCATCAATGATTAAAGATGGGAAATATGCAATTTATAAAGGTAAAGAATATTCAATTATTATCGAGGATGGTTATGTAACATTAAGATCATTTGATCAATCCGAACTTAAAAACGGTTTTAGAGTTGGTGGCTTACTAAAAAATGTGTATTTAAAAGATGTAAGTATAAATGAACTTGAAGATGCATATGAAATAATACCATACTGTATTTATAAAGGGTACGACTTTGGAATTATAGGATATAGTAAAGAAAAACAGACGGTCACTATTGTTACAAGTAATCCAAAGGCTAAAGAGAAATTAAACCTAGAGTCTCCAGGAAAAGGTGAGTATATAAAAAAAGTTCCAATTCAAGATATACAAATTTTTGAGGAAAAAAGACCCCTCTTCGGATTTCGTAATAAACAGTAATTATCCATATTCCCTTTAAGTAACGTAAGCGTCAAATAATCCCCACCTAAAAAAGGATGGGGATTTTGTTATGAGTTAAGTATTCTTCTTAAGTACGCGGCATTTGATCGGGATCTTGGACGACCATAGCATTACATCATTTATGGCGTCTTTATCCCAAGTATCCATGTATGGCAGTTTTTCAAACAAATAGTAAAATAAGCGAACGGGTTTAATCCATTTTCTTTTGCAGTCTCGATGATGCTGTAAATAATTGAGCTGGCCGAGCGCCTTTTTTGATTATTACTGAATAACCAATTTTTGCAGAAAATAACATAAGTCTTGATCAAACATTCAATTCGAACCGTTGTCTTTTAAAAAGTCTACTAATCGATCCCACTGGTTCAAACAATTGTGGACAGCCTTACAAAGAGTACTTTTAGGCAACACTTCGGACTTTTGCGTTTGTAGTCATGCTGAAAAAGCTTCCAACAGGAGGGCTTTAAAATCTTCTATTGATTATAATCTAGTTTCTTGGACAATAAATGTTCCAAAAGGTGCAAATGGGGCTTATGTTGCAAAAATTAGTCATTACCCAAATGAGGCAGAATTCCTTTTTAACTCTGGGCAAGAAATGATTATTAGGGATGCAAAGCTTGATCCAGACGGGAAAATTCATTTAGTTTTAGATTTAATGTGAAAGAAGGAAATAAGATGAGATATAAAACAATGTTAGAAAGATGGAACGAAGATGATCGAATGTTTTTAGCTCTAAGGATTAAAAAACGGTTAATACCAACGATATTAGGTGGAATTGTAGGAGATGCTCTCGGTGTACCGGTAGAATTTAAATCTAGAGATTTATACATAAAAGGAATGACCGGATATGGAACGTATAATCAACCAGAAGGAACGTGGTCAGATGATACTTCTTTAACCCTTTGTCTCATTGAAAATTTAATAGAAGAAAAAGATGAAACAGATTTAATGGAAAAATTTATTGCGTATCGGGATAAAGGATATTGGACGCCATATGGAACAATGTTTGATATCGGAAGAACAACAGATGAGGCGATTGAGCGTTTTAAAAATGGAGTACCAGCTGGGCAATGTGGGGGGACAGCCGAGTTCGATAATGGAAATGGAGCTTTAATGCGAGTCTCTCCATTAGTTTTCACGCTATGGGAAGAATTTGATTTTAATAAAAGAAAAAAAGAAATCGAACGAGTGGCACAAATTACTCATGGGCATCCACGCTCCACTCTAGGTTGTATCATCTATTTGGAATTTTTAATTAATTTATTCCATAACAATTCTCCGATAGAGGCATTAGAAATGTCAATGGATACTTGTTTTAATGAACTTAAAACAAATGAAAAATACATCAGAGAATTGAGTTTTTATAAAAAAATATTTGATAAATCCATCTTAAATGCTAATAGGGAGGACATCCGGTCTGATGGATATGTCGTCCATTCTTTAGAAGCTGCATTATGGTGTTTTTTTAAACATGATAATTATAAGGATTCTGTCCTTGAAGCGGTTAATTTGGGCGGAGATACAGACACCATTGCCTTTTTAACAGGAACAATGGCTGGACTATATTACCGAATGGAAAGCATACCGGAAGAATGGATAAATACATTAGCAAGAAAAGAGGATATCTTTACCTTGTGTGAAAGATTTTTTCAATACTGTTTTAAAAAAGCCGATAAAACAAAAGAGTAGCAGTTTTTAAGTTAATCGTACTATATTGTTGAAATTTCAAATCTGATTTTATAGATTTGGATCATTATTTGGCTATGTTCGTCTATCCCCTTAGACTGACATAGCCAAATTTCTTATGAGAATCCTCTAACATGACTACATGGAAGGAATGAAGGAGGAATTTTGTAGAAGGAGCTGCTTTCATTGATGTCAAATCCATCTCAAAAGACTGAAGAGCTCGAAATCGCGGGTCGCTGGGCTAAAAATGAAACGTATAAAAGCCTTGCCGTACCGCTTGGTCTGCGCGGGAAAGAGGATATTGTCAATTTGAACTTGCATGAAAAGGCCCATGGTCCACATGGATTAATTACCGGTACAACCGGTTCAGATAAATCGGAAATTATTCAATCCTATATTTTATCGTTTGCCATCAACTTCCACCCGAAGTCGCTTTTCTATTAATCGACTAAAAAGGAGGCGGGATGGCGAACCTGTTCAGTCAGTTGCCGCACTTGCTCGGGACGATTACGAACAGTGTCAAAGACAATTACACCATACAGAACATTTGTTTTTGGTACTAGGAAAAGATAGTACTTTTTTTCCAGATTGTCTTTTGTAAAATAAAATATAAGGAAATGATGATTTAAAAAAACGCGTGGCGACAAAAGAATTACTGTTAAAAAAATCAAATTTGAAATGCCATTAACTAAAGTCGAGGTGCACATATGAAAAAGCTACTTTCAGTACTGTTATCAATCATAATCATATCGTCAGTAAGCGGATGTTCATCATCCGACAGCTCTCCATTTGAAAAGAAAGTGGATTACAAAAAAATCGCAAAAGACTTAAATGAGAAAAATATGGATTCCATTTTACATGCAGTAGATGGGTATTCGAATATTAGACAACGATATTTTATTATAGCACGTTCTAAAAATGGTAATGAAAACAATATAAGAAGGGAAGATAAAGACATTGGCTTTAACGGTGTATATAATACCGTTACAAATAGCGCTAAAGGATTAGGGGGAACTAGTTTCGAAACAAGTATTGAAAAAGGGTCTGGTGAACAAGATTCAGTGAAAAAGAATAGTTCTCCCGATTTTAAGGTTAGTTATTCTAACAATCAGTTTATAAATGAGAAAACGAAAAAACCATTGGATCTAGTATTTATTTTTGATAAACTTCAAGGAATTGAAAAAGTGAAACCATCAAAATATACATACGGTTTAGATGAACCACCATCTGTTTCTTATAATTTGAATGAAAAACAATTTAATGAAATTATAAATGACGATTTAAAAATTAAATATAATACTTTTAAAAAAGCTATTGTTTCTATAAGGTTGCAAAAGGCCAAAAAGGGAATGCAAATATTCTCCATTACGGTAGGGGCGGAATGGGAAAAGAAGGATAAAAATGGAAGGGTTATAAATTATGATATGGGCAACAGTATTTTTTTAGAGAGTGATAATCTTGATGCTAAAAATAAATTTTTGAAAAAATAAAAAAGAAGAGGGAGGAGATTAAATGTCTGAGGCAACAGTCGAAACATATGAATTAACATCTGATAAAGGCAAGTTGGTTTTAGCAGGAAGCATGATTTATGATTATGATGATAAAAAAAGTCCCGATCACATTGATAAAGACATTCTACAAAAAACATTTAATGCAAACATTGTTGATCAATACGTTGACCCAAAATCAGGATTCTCCGGCTACGCTTTAAAGGATAATAATACCGGTGAAATTGTCATTGCTTATGTCGGTACGCAGCCAAAACAAGACGGGAAATGGGACCTTGTAACTGACGGGGCAATCGGACTTGGAAACGTAGCAGGATTACAAATATCGCTAAAACAGGCCGATCAAGCGAATGAATTCTACCAAAGGGTAAAAGAAAACACTAATGGAGCGAAAATCTCCTTAACTGGGCATTCACTTGGTGGAGGTCTTGCAAACACAGTGGCAATGAGGAACAAGAAGGACAACATAGATACACTAACATTAAATCCTGCTCCTTTGTTAAATTTAGATGTTGTAAGGTACGGTTACGGGTTTGATCAAAAAAATATCCGTAATGTAATTAACGAAAAAGATCCTTTGCATACAGGTGTATAGGATGGGGACATGGTCATACCCGGCCAAATGTATAATGTACCTAATAGAGAGGGACATTCTTATAGATTTACAAAGGAAGATTTTGATAAAAATGGTAGTTTGATTTGGTTTTAAAAAATTAAAAAGTGATAATGATACTGGTCTTGAAAGTTTAGAAGAGTCAGTGCACACCTTAACGGATTATATTACTAAACTTAAAAAAATTGTTGACGGACAAATGAAAGGTAAAACAAGAGACGCATTTATTGATAGAATTGAAGATTTGGAACAGAAACGAAGGAAAATTGAGGACAAAATGAAAGAATTAAGGGGGTCAGTCAATTGACAAAAAGACCGGAACTTAAAGAAGTGTTGCCATTAGGTAGTGTTGTTTCTCTATTTTCAGAGGAAAACCTTGATTACATGATCGTCAGCAGGGGGATTTTAGTTGATGAAAAAACATTCAAAGATTATGGAGCCGTACTTTTACCTGTAGGGCTAACAAAAGATAGTTATAAATTATTTGACGCAACGGATATTGAACAAGTGAAATTTAGAGGGTATGTCAACCGAACAGAGGGCGAGTTTGAAGAGAAATTTAAAATTTGGAGAAATGATTTTGCCGCAAGAGTCGATGATGTAATTGAACAAAGTGAAAAAAAGGAAACTGAAGAACGATGAATGCTTTTTTTAAGAAGGTGTAAGAAATGGAAAAGACAGTGAAGGCGAAGAAAATTTCTCCTATAAGTTATATCGCTTTGTTTTTAAGTCTAATTCCTTTTCTTTTTGGAATACCCCTTTTATTAAGTATAAACATTTATTTAATTATTTTTGGTTTTTTAATTTTAGTAGCGGGATTAACATTAACGGGAATCGGATTGATGAGGAAAGATGAGAAAAAGATTCTTCTCTATATATCCTTAGCGTTAAATGCTATTAGTCTTTTCGTTTGCGCAATGACAGCTTGTGTTATTATTTTCATTTTCTTGGTTCATCTTGGATCTTAATCTTTTGCCAGTATTTCGTAACCTTGGAGAGTGGATCATGTGAATGAAGGGAAGTACGGATTAGCCAGTCTATTTGCTTTAATTGGAGGAAGTATTTCTATTTTAAAATCAATAGCCCTTTTAATTTTGGGTATATTTTCCTCATATGGTGTCCTTTACATAATATCTGTCGACGAATTTTTTTGGACAATATCAGTAGTCTTTCCGCTATTATTTGGAATTGTCGGCATCATATTTGGTTTAGTAATAAAAAGAAAGGCGTCAATTGGAAAAGGTATTGCTTTGTTGTTGATTGGAGTTTTTGCCTTTGTTTTTAGCGGATTTATTACTGGAGCTCTTTATATTGCTGCCAGTATATTAACGATGCAAAAAAAGGTAAAAAGAGCATGAGGACAAATTAAAGTAACGCTTTACACCATTAGCCTTTTTCGGGATATTTCAGGTGGACGAAAGGGTCTATGTATCTATTACAAAGTTTATCTTGTAACAGACCGTAACAATTGTAATGAAACTTGGGACAATGTGTAGCAGTAAAACGTCCCGTAAGGAGGAAAATGAATGCAAAGTGAATCAATAAAGTTTTATTCGAATCGGCTCATAACAGGGTTGTTAGGTGTTTTGATGATCGGCGTGATTTATATATTTTATACGAAAATTCTAACAGATACCTATCTTTTAACAGGTATTGCGGTAGCTGTTTTCTGGGCGCTGACCATCATTGCCTTCATATTAGGAATCGCTTGTTTCATCAAAACCTTTGATCCACGACCTGTTGTAGAAATAACATCGGAAGGTATGAAAATAAGAACATTTGTATTTTTTGAAGCGTTTGTCCCATGGCATGAAATTTCAGGGATCAATCAAGAACGATTTACCAATGTCGTTGCTACTCCTGTCACGTTTGCGTTTACAAGATCCAATTTCCTGAGGGTGTATCGACACGGAAAGCGTTCAGTTGCGATTAATTTACTGCTCTTAAACAAACGGGGAAATGAATTTTCCGATACGCTTGCTCGGCATTTGGCTTCTTAAAGATAGCTGGAAAAATTGTATATTATTTTTCGTAACAGATGGTTCTCGCACATTTGATTTTTGTTGTTAGACACCCAAAGTGGTGACAGAAGAATAAAATATAACTCAGAAGCAATGGTCTAAGAAAGAAGGTTTGGAAATTTAGCGTAAAGGGGCTACGGTGTGATCAATCCTCCGAATGATATCACTTAAAATTTGGAAGAATCAATTCGTTAATATAACAGTGATAGGGTTATCTCTTTTGACCACACAGATCAAACGAATTTCAAGAACTGTAAAGAGCACTTCGAGGTATTATACAACTACCGGAAAAGTAGGCGACATTGTTGATCGAACGATTGACGAACCGTTCTATAGAGACATGGATACATTCGTGAAAGCGATGAGGAATTCGAAAATTGCTGAGTACAAAACAAGCAATCGGATTGGTGCAACGGAAATGAAATACTTCTACGCGGCCGGATCAGGACAGTCGTTGGAGATTCCATAAACAGAATTGAACCTCGATGACTGATTCGGCGGTAATGTAGCAAATAAATGAAATAAGCCGTATATTCGATTGAAAAGGATAGTCGGCTATTTAAGTTGCGTTCCGAAAAGGTGCGCTTCTTTTTTATATTTTAGGCTTACGTTCAGACAGCGTTTACGGCAGCAGGAACTGCATATATCCCAATTCCGGGTGTTGGTACAATAGTAGGAGTCGGTGGAGGATTATTAGCAAGGGGATTAAGTTAATCTTACTTATCGAATAATTGGACCTGGGTACTAGAAAAAGATAGTACTTTTTTTCCAGCTCACCTATTGTAAAATAAAATAGAAGGAAATGATTGTTTAAAGAAACAGGTGTCAACAAAAATTATTGTTTGGTATTTCTTAAAATTGAGGGTGTACATATTGAAGAAACTACTTTCCGCATTACTATTGATCTCAATCCTATTAACGGTCAGTGGATGTTCATCATCTAATAGCTCACCATTTGAAAAAAGATAGATTATAAAAAAATCGTAAAAGACTTAAATGAGAGAAATATGGATTCAATATTACATGCCGTGGATGGGTATTCGAATATTAAATTGCGTTCCTTTATTATTACTTCGCAAAAAAGGAATGACAGTATTAAAAATGATAAAAGTAAAATTGGATTCGATGGAATATATAATACCGTTAAAAATAATGCAATAGGAGTAGTCGGAACAAGTTCCGAAACGAGTATTGAAAAAGGAACGGGTAGGAAAAAACAATAAAAAAGAATAGTTCTCCTGAATTTAAGGTTAGTTATTCTAACAATCAGTTTATAAATGAAAAAACGAAAAAACCATTGGATCTAGTATTTATTTTTGATAAACTTCAAGGAATTGAAAAGGTTAAACCATCAAAATGTACATACGGTTTAGATGAACCACCATCTGTTTCTTATAATTTGAATGAAAAACATTTAATGAAATTATAAATGACGATTTAAAAATTAAATATACTACTTTTAAAAAAGCTATTATTTCTATGAATTTGCAAAAGACAAAAAAGGGAATGCAAATATTCTCTATTACGGTAGGGTTTGAGTTAAAAAAAAGGATAAGAATGGACAGGTTATAAGTTATGATATGGGTAACAGTATTTTTTTAGAGAGTGGTAATCTTGATGCTAAGAATAAATTTCAAGAGAAGGGATGATGTCTATGACAGTTGAAACAATGATTTAACTTCTGATAAAGGCAAGTTAGTTTTAGCAAAAAGTATCCACGGGAAATAGTTGAAACTTTTTGATTCAAATTTAGATTGGAGTTTACAATGAATAACAGAATGGATAAAAAAACTAGGAATCAATTATTAAAAGCGCTAGAAAATGCAAAAACGCATCACAGGCAGTTAGAAATTAGACGGGAACAACGGCTTTGGAAGAAGATTGAACTACCATGCAAGCTTTATACCATACTCCGTTCATTGACAAAGAACGAATTGGATGTGATTCGTAAAAATCTCAATCTTAGAGGAATGAGCTCCTTGAAGAAAGATGAGTTAGCACGTGAACTTGAACGAGCTATACCCATTTGTTTTAAACTCGTTTTATCCGTTTTCGATCAGGAAAGATACGAACTCATTCGAAAAATTATAAAAAATTCCGGAGTATTGCCTATTGACGATGAATTTCCGATTTCAAAAATTGAATCGCTGATGGGGTACGGGATTATTTTTCCCGTTATAAAAAAGGAAAAAAAGATCTTAACGATACCGACTGAACTTTGCGTTGAATTTGAACATATCGATGACACAGAACTTCAAGAAAAAATTCGCAGGAACACAGAATGGATTCTCCTTACCCATGGATTACTTTATTACTATGGGGTATTGAATACATCCAAAATCCTGGATAGGATCAGTTCGCTAACAGAGCAAAAGGTAGAGATTGGTGAATATTTGCATGTTATCCATACAGCAAGTGACTATTATGATCAAGTAAGATTCTCTAATGGATATCTCAAAGATCATAGGATTTTTGATGAAAAGAAAATCATCGATCAACATAAAATGAGATCCGATATCGACTATTACCCGTTTTCAAAGAAACAGCTTTTAAAAGCGGGAGTTCAGGGATATATCGAAAAAACTCCGGCAATGAAAAAATTTCTTCGATTTTTGTTGGAACATTATGATCTTACCGCCGGGGAAACGGATGAAATCGCGATACAAATGAATAATATAATTCATATGGACTTGGAGCCGTCGATGATGTTTCAATATTTGCAAAGTCGGTTAGAGTTTCCTTCATTTGAATTTGTTCAGCAATTAACGGAGAAAATGATGGATGTTTATAATAATTCTCATATGTGGGTTCTTAAAGGTTATACCCCTGCTGAGTTGTCTAAAAAAGAGAAAACACACTTGAATCCTGTGCCATCCGAACCTTTCGGACAGGCCGGGACCGGTACAAAGGAAAGAGGGAACAGCCGTAAAATAGGACGCAATGATCCTTGCCCATGCGGGAGTGGGAAGAAATATAAGAAGTGTTGCGGAAAAGATCAATAAGACCGATTTTTAGATAGATACATTGCTTTTCATAGCACTTGCGGCGCTGCGCGTCTTTGCTATTATTCTAATGAGAAAACGTAAAAAGAAACATTTTAAGGTTTAGCTAAATCTATTTCAAATGCCCGTATATTAATTAATATACGGGCATTTATCATATACTGATTTTGAAGAAGGATTTGGCATGATCTGAAAGTTATTAATAGTTTATAGATTGTAATGCACTCGAATGGTTGTTCCGGGTTACTAGAAAAAGATAGTACTTTAATTATGGCTCTGCTTAAGTAAAATAATAGTTAAAGCCAGGAGTAAAATCTTTCCGCAAATTCTTTAAATAAATAAGGAAAAATTTAATCAATAAACAAGGGGAAACAATGAAAAAAGTATTTTTTATCCTACTGTTGTCGGCGGTAATCAGTCTATTAAGTGGCTGCCTGTTCATTAAAGAGATTGACTATCATGCGATTGCAAAAGATTTAAATGAAAAGAACATGACATCCATTATGCGTGCGAAAAACGGACATTCGGAATATCATCAGGATGCTTATGTGATTACTTCGTCACCAGCAGAAAAAAACCAAATAAAAAAGGAAACAGATGAAATCTATTTTGAAGGAATATATAATACCGCCATAAATTCAGCTGCAGGAAAGGCGGTAAAAAGTTTTGAAGTTAGTATCGAAAAGGGGAATGAAGAAAAGCAAATTAAAGAAGAAAGTTCAAAAGAGTTTAAAGTACGTTATGCAAATAATCAATATGTAAATCAAGAAACAAATAAGACGCTTAACTTGCAATTTATGCTTGATAAACTCCAAGGAATTGAAAAGGTGAAGCCAAAACATTATGAGTACGGTTTAGACGAGCCCCCTTCTCTTGCTTACAATTTAAATGAACAAGAGTTTAACAAGATTATAAATGATGATTTGAAGATTGATTATGATAAATTTAAAGGAGCCATGATTTCAATTAGATTGCAAGAAGATAAACCAAAGCGCCTTTTTATTACAGATATTTCGGTCAGTGTTGAATGGCAGAAAAAGAATAAGAAAGGTCAATGGATCGATTATTTTTATGATAATACCGTAGATTTAAACTGACTCTGGCAATTATATGCAAAGGAGAGGAAATAGATAATTCCTTCTCAAGACTTAGGATGATTTCGAACACGCAACATATAATATAAAGGATAAACAAGCACTCAGTTGATCCAACTTGAGTGTTTTTCATTTTGGAGCAAACTTCTTGACGTCTATTCTTGCATTATTTATAGTTTTAAGTATAAAAAGTATAAATAATAAGTGAGGTTCATGATGAAATCTAATCGAAAAGTAGTGATGATTGCGTTAATGATGGCGACATTTTTGACGGCAATCGAAGGAACGATCGTAAGTACGGCGATGCCGAAAATCGTCAGTGATTTAAAAGGCATTGAGCTGATGAACTGGGTGTTTTCCATCTTTTTGCTTATTTCGGCGACCGCCGTCCCGATCTTCGGAAAGCTTTCGGACCTATTCGGGCGAAAAAGCATTTTCATTGTTGGAACACTTATCTTTTTATTAGGCTCCACACTGTGCGGATTTTCGCAGTCGATGCAGCAATTGATCTGGTTCCGCGCTCTACAAGGAGTTGGAGCAGGAGCGATTTTGCCTGTAACTTCAACCATTATTGGTGATATTTTTCCGGTAGAACAACGGGCGAAAATGATGGGATTCATGGGAATGATCTGGGGAATTGCCGGAATTACAGGACCGCTTGTCGGCGGATTTTTTGTTGACCAAATTTCCTGGCACTGGATTTTCTTTATGAACATTCCATTTGGGATTGTAGCGATCATCATGATTGCCGTTTCATTAAAAGAGTCGATTGAGAAGAAGAAGCATCATATCGATTATTTAGGCGCAATTACGTTTGCTATTAGTATGATCAGCCTTTTATATGCCCTGCAAAAAGGCGGTGAAGAACATAAGTGGACAACTCCGACAATGCTTGGCTTATTTGCCTCCTTTATCGCATTTCTGCTTATCTTTTTATGGATCGAATCAAAAGTGAAAGAACCGATGATGCCTCTTGAATTGTTCCGTTCAAAAGTAATGGCTGTATCGAACGCGGCTGCCTTTTTAGTTAGCAGTGTTTTAATCGGTTTAATGGTTTATATCCCGATGTGGGTACAGGGCGTGTTAGGACAGGGAGCGACTAGAGCAGGCTTCGCTTCCACTCCGATGTCACTCACCTGGATGCTCGGTTCGTTTTTATGCGGCCGCATGTTAGTGAAAAATGGCCAGCGAGCCGTTGGGCTGCTAGGTACTTTTGTCATCATTGCCGGGACAGTTTGTTTATCGTTTTTTCAAAAAGACAGCATGGAATTCTGGTTTTATCCGATTACCGCACTGATCGGTCTCGGCTTCGGGCTTGTTATCACCTTATTTACCGTAAGTAGCCAGGCGGCCGTCGATTGGTCAAAACGCGGAGTGGCAACCGCGTCCAATACCTTTTTCCGAACCCTCGGCCAAACGATCGGCGCAGCGCTATTTGGAACGTATTTTAATGCAACGCTATCAAATGAAATCGCCCGTCATCCCGATTTGACAATGGGACAAATGAACCAATTGATCAACCCGGAAGGAACGAATGCATTGCCGGCTAAGATAGAAGCCGTTCTTCGCGAAATTCTTGTATCAGGCTTGCACCATATTTTTCTCGTATTAATTATTATCGCCGTTATCGCTATGCTTATCTCGGCCAACTTGCCCCGTGAAACACTTGAATCCAAAAAAGAAAAACAACATACAGCATAATTTTGAGGGAGGCTACCGTGGAGGCGGTGGCCCCCCTTTTTTCTGTTAAACTGTCCATTCAATGATGCATAGTCTATTCAATTCTTAATATATATTTTGTAAAACGCTTACGCCAAATATTGCTCGAAATTCGTTTTTCATCTGGCATGAAACTTGCAACATTCATCTGATAAAACGTGCAACTATTTTAAAAAGTTGGACGATAAAGTGGGGAAAAAGGAGGGCATTTTAAATGATGATTCAAGAAATCGTAACAAGCCGCTGGGATAACCGGGAGATTGTGCCGTGTCCGTCGTATGGTGTTGTGGAAGAAATTATTGTTCAGCCAGGTGACCGGATTTACGAATGGGAGCCTTTGTTTACTATTAAAAAAATCCAGGGCTCTTTAGAACAAATTACTGTAGGCGTAAGCGGCATCGTTGATTCGTTAAAGGTGAAAAAAGGCGATAAAGTAACGCCAGGTACGGTATTGGCAACGATTAAAGACGATCTTTTTGTGTCAGGAAGCGATTAAGAAAAGTATGCATGAACTCCTTGTTAGTTGGAAAAATTATGTAGAGGACAACTGAACAAGGAGGAACATTCATGACTGATAATTACAAGGATCATAAACAGATGCCCCAGTTTCCGGAGCCATACTGGAGGGAATCTGCAGAATTGCCACGCTTTAACCAACTAGAAGAAGATATAGATGTTCACATTGCGATCGTTGGCGGAGGAATATCCGGAATAACGACAGCCTATTTGCTCATAAAAGAAGGATTCAAAGTTGCCATGATCGATGCCGGAAATCTTTTAAATGGAACAACGGGGCATACGACTGCAAAAATTACTGCCCAACATGGTCTCATTTATGATGAACTCATTTCGAATATAGGAGAAGAAAAGGCAAGAAACTATTATGATGCGAATATAGAAGCAATGAAGTTCATCCAATCAACCATTCAGGAAAATCATATCGATTGTGATTTCAGTGAGGAAGACGCCTACATTTTTACAAATGATGACCAATATGTCGATAAATTGAAGAAAGAAATCGAAGCGTATAGGAAGCTTGGGATAAATGGTGAATTTCTAGAGAGCCTTCCTCTCGATTTCTCGATAAAAGCGGCTGTCAAAATGAATAATCAAGCGCAGTTCCACCCGTTAAAATATTTAAAGAAACTAATTGAAGATATTACAAATCAAGGCGGGCTGATCTTTGAAAATACAACGGCGGTGCGTGTCGAAAGAGGGGATCGTCCGGTCATTTATACGAGGGACGGACATGCGATCACATGTGATCAGCTCATTTCATGTTCTCATTTTCCGTTTTACGATGGCGGTTTTTACTTTTCAAGAATGTATGCCGAGCGTTCTTACGTCATTGCCGTGAAAACGGAAAAAGAATACCCTGGCGGCATGTATATTAATGCGGAACAGCCTACCCGCTCATTACGCTATACGATGCATAACGGCGAAAAATTGCTTCTTATTGGCGGTGAAAATCATAAGACAGGCCAGGGCATCCCGACCATTCAACATTACGAGGCTCTTGAAGAATTTGCGAACGAAACATTCGGGATCAAAGACTATTTGTTCCGCTGGTCAACCCAGGATTTAACGACATTGGACAAGATTCCATATGTCGGGCGAATTTCTTCCGGGAAACCGAACATTTTTGTTGCCACAGGCTATCGAAAGTGGGGAATGACGAACAGCACGGCTGCTGCATTATTGCTTAGAGATTTAATCATTCAAAAAGAAAATCGTTATGAAGAACTTTATACGCCATCCCGGTTCGATGCGGAGCCGAGCGTAAAAAATTTCCTGATCCAAAATGCGGATGTCGCGAAACATTTAATCGAAGGAAAGCTAGAGTATGCACTTAGAAGCGCCGATGATCTTGAGAACGACGAGGGATCTGTCGTCAATGTGGACGGCAAACGAGCCGGCGCCTATAAAGACGAAAAAGGTGAGGTTCATCTAGTTGATACAACGTGCACACATATGGGCTGTGAAATTGAATGGAACTCCGGTGACCGCACATGGGATTGTCCGTGTCATGGTTCAAGATTTTCAATTACAGGTGAAGTGATCGAAGGTCCCGCTAAGCGGCCGCTAAAGAAAATTGATCCTATTTAAAAAAGAAGCTAAGCCCAAATCGCCGGGCTTAGCTTCTTCTCAATCTTCGTAATAAGGGTTGAGATGAATAAGCACTTCCTGAATGTTATCGTATTTTTCCATCAGCCTCTTCTTAATCGCTCTTCCTAAGTCATGCCCTTCCTTAATGGTTTTCTCATGATCGATCGAGATTCTTAAATCAACAAGAATATAATGGCCATGTTCTCTTGCGCGGATCCGGTCAATTCGCTTAACCTCTGGAAACTTGAAAACGATGGATTCATATTGACGGATCAATTCCTGATTTACATTCCGCTCAAGCAGTATATTGAACGATTCAGAAAGCATTTCTTTTGCAATTTTAAAGATGAGATAAGCGACAAAAATACTGGCGACTTTGTCAGCATAAAGAAGAACATTCACATTTTCGCTTTGCCCGATGATGGATATCGACACACCGACAGCTGCAGCGATTGAGGCGACAATGTCTGCCTTATGGTCATAGGCAATCGCTTCGATCGCCTTGCTGTTATATTTTTGCGAAACTTTTAAGGAGTAAAGATATAAAAGTTGTTTTGCAAAAAAGGAGAATAACGCTACCCACATTGCCATTAAATCAGGAGCTTTAACGGGATGGAAAAAACCTAATACCGCCTCAACGATAATATATAATGAAACTAAAAGTAAAAGAATCCCAACGATTCCTGAAATAATGACTTCCGCTTTTCCATGCCCGTATGGATGTTCTTTATCGGGCGGTTTGTTCGCAATCCCAATAACGAACAATACGATCACGGAAGCGAAAACATCGGCGGCTGAATGAATACCGTCTGCAAATACTGCATCACTTCCGCTGCGAAAGCCGAAGAGAAGCTTGCCTACCATTAATACAACGTTGCTCCATACACTGATCCAGGCTACTTTTTTACCAATTGATTCTCGTAACTCCATTTACATCCTCCAGAACAAAACTAGATATTTATCTTATCAAATCCTGTAATGGTGAGTCTACAGCAAAAAAGTAGCCCTATTTTACAGAAATAAGCGGATTCAAACACTATTGTATCCAAACTTCTTTTTTGGATTCGAGCAAAAAAACAGGAAAATAAAGTTATCGCTGAAATTATGTCCATCCTAATTTTTGCTTAAAGTGTGCCGCTTCATGGATAATTCGCTCTTCATCAAGCGTTAAACAGTTACCGTCCGACACAATTTTTTCTCCGGCGATAATAACATCTGATACATCTTTTCCGCTTGCGGCATAGACGAGATGTGAAAGAACTTCTTCCGCCGGCTGCAAATGAGGTTTATTTGTTGGATCGATAGTAATAAAATCAGCGCATTTCCCGGCTTCAATCGAACCGACGTCCAGCATGCCTATAGCTTTTGCACCTGTTTTTGTGGCTAGTGAAAGAGTTGTTTCAACAGGCATTACGGTAGCATTTTGGTGAAGTCCTTTTTGCAATAGAGCAGCAATGCGCATTTCCTCAAACATGTCTAAATTATTATTAGAAGCAACACTGTCTGTGGCGATCCCGACTTTTATCCCGGATTGAAGCATGGCGTGGACATCCGCAATCCCAGACCCAAGTTTTAAGTTACTATTCGGGTTATGTGCGACCCTGGCGTCACACTCTGCTAAAAATGCACGTTCATCTTTATTTAATACGACTCCGTGTGCCATTATCGTTGGTTGATGAAACAAACCGTGACGTGCCGCATGCTCAACCGGTCTTGCCCCATATTGTTTTTCAATTTCTTGAACCTCATAGACGTTTTCTGAGACGTGTATATGAATCATCGCTTGATTTTCAGAAGCGATGCGGGCACACTCTTCCAACATTTCGGGAGAACAAGTATAAGTGCTATGGGGGGCAACCATTGTTGTTACTCTTCCGTTCTTGTTATGGTATCGTTTAATAAAGGCTTCGGTTTCCCGGATGGTGTGGCTTTGCTCTTCTTTCGTTCCAAAACTAAAGAATGTCGGCGAAACGGCCGCACGCATTCCGCTATTTTGGACGGTCTCAAAGATTAAATCGGAATCAATTCCAATCGGGTTAAACATATCGGAAAACGTTGTTGTCCCGCTTTTGACCATTTCGAGCAAACCAAGTTCCGTACTGGAAGCCGCAAGCTCCGGGGTGAATTGACGCTCAAGAGGCCAAATCCGGGTTTCAAGCCATGGCTGAAGCAACATGTCATCGCCAATTCCTCTTAATATCGTCATAACGACATGCGTATGCGTGTTCACAAGGCCAGGCAACACCCATTTTCCGTTTAAATCAATTTTTTTATCTATTTTGAAAGAGGGGGTTCCTTTGCCTACTTCTAAAATCTTATCTTTCTCAATAACAATATAGCCGTTCTTTAACACTTCATTTTTATCATTCATTGTAACGATTGTGCCATTTATATAGACTGTTTTCAAAAAGCAGCATCTCCTTAGTTATCTGTAGCTTTCTTCATTTTAACGGTTCATTCATTGTTTTTCCTCTTTACGTATCTAAATGTGGTATGATTTGTTTGATATTGGTTGAACAAAGGAGCAAAAATGAAATGTTCTTTTATTGTTTGCTGTTTTTATATATGGTGGCCATTGAACCTATTAAAGGAAAGAAGGACTATTTGCAATTTAAACGGGAAGTGACTGAAAATCCTTCTTACAGGATCAGCTATTACCGTAAAATTATTTTCTCAAGCTGGACGCTTGTTATTCTTTTATTGATAGGAATGTGGTTTGAGGAAACGGCTTTTTCTGATATAGGGTTAAATGCCATCAGGTTAAAATCAAATTCTTTTCATGCCCCGGTCAACAGTGTCTTTATCGGAGTATTAATCGGTGTCATCGTTGCTCTTTTTTTGCCTGTTATTTTATCAAAGTATAGCAAAAAATATCAGGATTCTCTCTTTTCACAATTGAACGGCATAGAAGAGCTTCTGCCCTCAACTAACAAAGAACGATGGTGGTGGATGGTTGTTTCGCTGACCGCCGGAATAACAGAGGAGATTTTGTATCGGGGATTTCTTTATTATAGTTTCCATCGGATATTTCCGGGGGCTTCGATCTGGAGCATCGTATGTTTATCCGCCGTTATCTTTGGACTGGCACACGCTTATCAAGGAATTAAGGGAATGGCCCTTGCGGTGTATTTAGGCGCCATTTTAGGATTAATCTATATTGAATTTGATTCACTTCTGCCCGCTATGTTTATTCACGTGCTATTTGACCTGCGGCTGATTGCGCTTCTGCCAGGAGGACGGAGACGGGAAAAAGAAAATGGATTTGAACCTTACATTGTCCAAAAAAAGCGAGTCGATTGATGAAAGCGCGTTGCTTAAAGACTGGTGGATATGATAAAGTTAAACGTAGAAATGTGCGACATGTGGGGGTGTGACGAATGCAGACTTTAACAACCATTTTACTTGTCATCGTATCTATTGCGCTAATTATTGTAGTATTACTCCAATCCGGCAAAGCGGCTGGTCTTTCTGGAGCGATTACGGGCGGTGCGGAACAGCTATTCGGAAAGCAAAAAGCTCGCGGGATTGATGCTGTGCTGAATAGAATTACCGTGATTTTGGCGACTTTATTTTTCTTGCTTGCAATCGCAGTCGCTTATTTCGTTTAATGAGGAGCCGGGGTGGATGAATGCGATCCATCCCGGTTTTTCTTTTCACATGATACCGTAATGATTGTGAATCCAACAAAACGGGTAAAATAATTAGTAGATGAAAAATACATAGGAGACATGTTTAAGGGAGAGAGACAACAATGAGATACACATTGCCAAAACCATTTTTATGGGAAGAAGGGAAACGGGCTGTGCTTTTATTGCACGGATTTACAGGGAGCTCAGCAGATGTGCGCATGCTGGGGCGGTACTTGCAAAAAAAGGGTTATACGTGCCATGCGCCGCATTATAAAGGGCATGCCGTACCGCCTGAAGAACTCCTACATACAGGACCGGATGACTGGTGGCAAGATGTAATGGGAGGCTATAACCTTTTAAAAGAAAAAGGGTATGAGGAAATCGCGGTTTGCGGGCTTTCGTTAGGTGGCGTTTTTTCTCTAAAGCTGGCAGCAAGCCATCCGGTAAAAGGCGTTATTCCGATGTGCGCGCCAATGAATGCAAAAACGGAAGAAAAGATTTATGAAGGTGTTCTTGAATACGCCCGCGAATTTAAAGGAAGAGAAGATAAAACTGAGGAACAGATTGAACAGGAAATGGAAGAATTTAAAAAAATACCGATGAATACGCTCAACGAACTAAGAGAGCTCATTACGGGCGTACGAAATTCGGTGGATATGGTATACGCTCCGACATTTGTCGTTCAGGCAAGACATGATGAAATGATTGACATTAATTCTGCAAATATTATTTATGAAGAAGTGCAAAGTACGGTTAAAAAAATAAAATGGTACGAGCATTCCACTCATGTCATAACACTTGGAAAAGAAAAAGAACAGCTCCACGAAGATATTTATGAATTTCTTGAAAGCCTCGATTGGAGTGTGGAATAGTTCATTTTTCCTTTCTAAGTAAGAGAAGCTTCTTTTGCAATCGATGCAAAAGGGAGCTGCGAATGGAGCGAATTCGTTTCCAGGAAAGGATGGACGAAATTGAATAAGCAAAAGATTCTTTCGTTTATGAAAGAAGAAGCGTACAAACCACTGACTGTCCAAGAATTAGAAGAAGCTTTTCAAATTACGGATGCTGCAGATTTCCGTACGCTTGTTATTACATTAAATGAATTAGAGGATGAAGGGTTAGTCGTTCGAACACGGACTAACCGATATGGTTTGCCGGAAAAGATGAATCTCGTCAAAGGGAAGGTTCAGGGACATTCAAAAGGCTTTGCCTTTGTTATCCGTGAAGATTCAGACGAGAAAGATATTTATATTTCCCAGTCTGATATGAATGGAGCAATGAGCGGTGATACAGTCTTAGTCCGCTTAAGCCCGGTTTCTTCAGGTAGCCGTCCTGAAGGAACCATTATCCGGATATTAGAGCGCGGCGTAACGGAAGTTGTTGGAACCTTTCAAGAAAGTCGTAATTTCGGCTTTGTCATTCCGGATGACAAAAGAATTCCGAATGATGTTTTCATCCCGGCTGAAAGTGTGAATGGCGCGGTAGAAGGCCATAAAGTCGTTGCCCGGATTACGAAATATCCTGAAGGCCGCCATAGTGGGGAAGGGGAAATCATTCATATTTTAGGGCATAAAAATGATCCTGGTGTGGATATTCTCTCGGTCATTTATAAGCATGGACTGCCGCGCGAATTTCCGGAAGAAGTGTTGGAACAGGCAAACAGTGTACCTGATACGATCGATCCGAAAGATCTCGAAGGAAGAAGGGATCTTCGCGACGAAACAATTGTCACGATTGACGGGGAAGATGCAAAAGACCTTGACGACGCTGTAAATGTTGTGAAGTTGGATAACGGGAACTACAAGCTCGGGGTTCATATTGCCGATGTCAGCCATTACGTTAAGGAAGGTTCTCCGATTGATAAAGAAGCGCTTGAGCGCGGGACGAGTGTTTATTTGGTTGACCGTGTCATCCCGATGATACCGCATCGCCTGTCGAACGGAATTTGTTCGTTAAATCCAAACGTCGACAGATTAACGATTTCTTGTGAAATGGAAATTACACCGGAGGGAGAAGTCGTCAATCACGATATTTTCCCTAGCGTCATCCGTACGACGGAACGGATGACGTACACAAATGTCCGAAAAATATTGCAGGATGAGGACGAAGAAGTTACGAAACGATATGAAGCGCTTATTCCGTTTTTTAAGCAAATGGGCGAATTGGCCGAAATCTTAAGGAAAAAACGCTTCGCCCGCGGAGCGATTGACTTTGATTTTAGCGAGGCAAAAGTGCTTGTTAATGAAGAAAGCGTACCGAAAGATGTCATCTTACGCGAACGCTCAGTGGCAGAACGGCTGATTGAAGAATTTATGCTCTGCGCGAATGAAACTATCGCTGAACACTTCCATTGGCTGGACCTTCCGTTTATGTACCGGATTCACGAAGATCCGGATGAAGAAAAATTGGCCCGCTTCCTTGAATTTATAACGATTTTTGGATATGTCGTAAAAGGAGCCGCCAATGAAATCCATCCGCGTGCTCTTCAGCAACTTTTAGAAGAGGTTAAGGGCGAGCCTGAAGAAATGGTCATCAGCAAGATTATGCTTCGTTCGATGAAACAGGCGAAGTATGATCCACAGTCGCTTGGACATTATGGTTTGGCCGCAGAATTTTACACGCATTTCACATCACCGATACGCCGTTACCCGGACTTAATCGTTCATCGATTAATTCGAACGTATTTAATCGAGAAAAAAACCGATGCGGAAACAATCGCTCATTGGAAAGGGCGTCTTGGCGAAATTGCTAAACATGCGTCGGAAATGGAACGACGTGCCGTTGATGCGGAGCGGGAAACAGACGATTTGAAAAAGGCCGAGTTTATGCAAGATAAGATCGGCGAAGAGTTTGACGGTGTCATCAGCAGTGTGACGAACTTCGGCCTGTTCGTAGAGCTTCCGAATACAATAGAAGGCCTTGTCCATGTCAGTTACTTAACTGATGACTATTACCATTTTGATGAAAAATATATGGCCATGATCGGGGAACGGACGGGAAACGTCTTCCGCATTGGAGATGAGATTTCTGTTCGCGTTGTTGCCGTGAACCTTGATGAACGGTCGATTGATTTTGAAATTGTCGGCATGAAAGGAACGCGGCGACGAAAAGGAAAAGAGCGCCCGCGTGTTATCGAAGGCGGAGGCGCCCGGAAAAAGAAAACGCGCAAGCCGGAAAACGAACGAAACGGCAATGGCTCGAAAAAAGGGAAAAAACAGCCGTTCTATAAACCGGTTGCGAAAAAGAAAAAGAAGAAAATGAAATAACGGGTCAGGAAACGTCGGTTATTGACGTTTCCTGACCAATTTAGTATAATGATTCATGCGCTTGTTCGGCCGGGCTCGAGCGGCAAAAGCTTGATTAAGAATAGGGCTTTGTGCTTTTGGCAAGCCGCTTTAAGCTAATGGGAGGTTGGGTGTTATGCCTAAAGGAGAAGGAAAGGTTGTCGCGCAAAATAAAAAGGCAAGGCATGATTATCATATTGAAGAAACGTTTGAAGCCGGAATTGTGCTGCAAGGTACTGAAATCAAGTCGATTCGTGCCGGTAAAGCAAACTTAAAAGATTCGTTTGCGAAAGTGCAAAATGGTGAGCTTTTCCTTCATAATATGCATATTAGCCCTTATGAACAGGGAAACCGCTTCAACCATGACCCGCTCCGGACGAGAAAGCTTCTTCTTCATAAGAAAGAAATTAATAAGCTGCTTGGGCAAACGAAAGAGCAGGGCTATTCGATTGTCCCGCTTAAAATGTATTTAAAAAACGGCTTTGCAAAAGTATTAATCGGCCTTGCAAAAGGGAAGAAGAATTACGATAAACGGGAAGACTTAAAGAAAAAAGCGGCAAAACGTGAAATCGAGCGTGCTTTCCGTGAAAAGCAAAAAATGTAAGTTTTACAGAAGCTTACAATTGAAAGGTGCCTTTAATGGTGCTATACTAAGTATACAATTGAATAGGGGCAATAAGCTCTTACTCTTTGTAATGTGCCAGTTAGAAAACTTCGGAGAATGGACTTGAGAATCTAACCTCTCACCTCCAACTTCTAATATGGGGACGTTACGGATTCGACAGGGGTAGTTCGAGCTTAAGTTGCGAGTCGAGGGGGTCGGCCTCGTAAAAACGCCAAAGCCAATAACTGGCAAAACTAACAATAACTACGCTTTAGCTGCCTAATAGCACTTTAGCGGTTCCTCCCTCCATCGCCCATGTGGTAGGGTAAGGGACTCACTCGTAGTGGGCTACGCCGGCTGTCCTCCGCCTGAGGACGAAGGAAGAGAACAATCAGGCTAGCGCTTTGGACGCCTGTCGGTAGGCAGAAAAAGCTGCGAAGCGCCAATATATCGACTACACTCGTAGAAGCTTAAGTGCCGTTGCCTTTGGACGTGGGTTCGATTAGTAAATAGTCGCCTTGTGTGGCAACACGCAAGTGAAAATCCGGCTTAATCGGTGAAACCTAAGTCACTAATGAATGGTGATAAGGCAATGCCGAGCGGTATGTGGAGCAATCCAACAGCCGTGTATCGACTTATAGGCTGCCTCCTAAAGAGGTAGTACTAGGATGCGAAATTCTGCTTGTTTTGTACAAGTAAATTTACATTTCGCATAAGACGCCGGAGGACCTGACAATGCCAGGTTCAAGATATAGTCAGTGCCATGACGAAAGCATGGATCGGCACGTCCCACCGTCTCCACCATACATAGTTGATAAACAGACCAGCTTCGCCGTTGGTCTGTTTTAAATTTTGAAGAAATACTCTTCAAATTTTAATTTCTTTCTTAAAGATTCCTTATTGTATTTTCCATTTCGGGGAGTTACCGAGTCATAATTCTCGAGTATCCACCTGGCTCGATCCCTTTTTTGATTAACCCTCAAGTAAGGCAATATTAGTCTTAAAATAGTGAAAACCTCTTCCTTTTTCTTGATATATAAAGTATACGAATTTTTGTGTTTTTCAGGTTTATAGTTTTTTTTATTATTTATTACCCCACCAGTTAAACTTTGAATATAAATGAGAAGATCTTTATCTGTTGAAGAAATAGAGATACATGGTCGACGATGTTCTTTCTCGTGCATTCTCGTTAAAGTGATGCTGCCTTCTCCATCTATAATTCCAGCAATGTAAGAGGCTTCCCAACTTTTCATTGATCTTTCTCCTCGGATTATATTTAAGAACGTACGTTCGCATTATATTTTAATGGATAAATCCAATTATTTCAATTTTTTAAAAAGGTAGGGGTTTTGTATCTAACGCTTTCCTATCGAAAGCATGAAAATTGTTCAATTGCTCAAACACCTAATCCAAATTGAACATTGATGAATATGCTGAAACTGATAATAATACGAGGAGGAGTAGGCATGGATCATTACAAAAAGGATATGTATCCGGGCGCAGCAAGCGGCTATGATCATAAAAAATATATGCATGACCTATGTACAAGATATATCGGGCAAAACATTGAACTAGAAACGACCGACGGCGTCATTCACCATGGCACGCTTCACAGCTATGATAATGAAAACTTGTACTTGCTTATGAGGGCGAGAGACGGGGAAAATTATTCCGGAAGCGAACGGATTTTTCCAGGTTTCGGATTTGGCTTCCCCGGTTTCTTTCCGGGCTTTGGTTTATGGGGCTTCCCTTTCTGGGGCATAAGACGATTCGGTCCGTTTTTCCCGTTTTGGTGGTAAAAGAGGTGGCTGGATACTTCCAGTCACCTCTTTTTCTGTCTTTTTTTTGCTCACTTTTTACATACTTCAATTAAAAAAAGTCGATGTTGGAAAATAAAATGTTGATTTCCGACAATAAAGGTTCTCGATTGGAAAATAAAAAACGTCAATAGGAAAATAAATAGCTCCTATTTTTCTAAAACAAAATTTTTTTCCGGAAAGTGAGTTTTATTTTCCAAAATGCAAAATTTATTTTCCAAAGGAAAGAATTTATTTTCCGGGACGTAAAAAAACGTCGTTCGCAGCGCATTTTTCCTAAAATCGGCGGCTGGCTGCTTCGATGTTATTGGTACCCCTGAAGAACAGAAAAGAATTCTTTCACAAATTGATAAAAGACTTGTTCGGATGGCGCAAGGTCGCGGTTTTTCGGAACGATAATCCCAACGTTGCGCACAACCTGGGGCATTTCGATCGGAATTTTAGTTGTAAAGTGCGGCGTTGTTTCGTAAACCGTGCTTTCGGGTAATAAAGTAACACCAATGCCTGCGGAAACAAGTCCTTTAATCGCATCAAAATCTTCGCCCTCGGATGAGATTTTCGGTGCAAATCCTGATTGCCTGCACGCATCAACAGCGATTTTGCGCAAGATAAACCCTTCAGGAAAAAGGACAAATGCGTCATTGCGTAGCTCGCTAAGATGAAGTTTTTTCTTTTTCGCATGCGGATGGTTAAGAGGAAGGAGAGCGACGATGTTCTCGGTAAATAAAATTTCCCCTTTAATTTCTGTTTCATCGCTTGGAATCGGGCCGATCAAGGCTAAATCAATATCCCCATTTTTAACCGCATCGATCAGAAAGTTATACGACCCTTGCCGCAAGTGAAAGGCAACATTCGGGTGCTTATCTTTAAAAGCAGAGATAACCGTGGGTAATGTATGGCTTGCCAGGCTTGTTGGAAAGCCGATTTTAACGGTTCCACGGTCAGGATCTAAATATTCATCTATTTTTTGTTTCGCAAAATCGATCGCCTTCAATGCATACTCCACATGTTCTAAAAATTGTTTCCCGATTCTCGTTAATTTCACATTTCGCCCTTCACGCTCAAATAAATTCACCCCAAGTTCATCTTCTAAATTAGCGATTTGACGGCTGACTGCAGATTGAGCAACATGAAGATTATCCGCCGCTTCCGATACATGTTCCCGTTTGGCCACTTCAACAAAATAACGCAATTGACGTAGTTCCATTATTGTCCTCCAGTTATTGTTCTCAAAATGAGATTGATCTTATCTAAATTATATATTGTTTATATTGATTTTGAAAATTAAAATAAAAGTACCATTAAAAACGGAAAATCGAATGGAGGGAAGACAGATGAAACTGAACGGATTACCTCACGCACAAGGTCTGTACCGTCCAGAATTTGAACATGATGCATGCGGAATTGGCTTATATGCTCATTTAAAAGGAAAAGCGTCTTACGAAATCGTTGAAAAAGGACTTCATATGCTCTGCCAGATGGAACACCGCGGAGGGCAGGGAAGCGATCCGGAAACCGGAGATGGAGCCGGAATTATGGTGCAAATCCCACATCTTTATTTTTCAGAAGTTTGCGACTTTAATATACCTCAAAAAGGGCGTTATGGGGTCGGAATGATTTTCTTGCCTCAAGATGAAGAAACAAGAAAAAAGTATGAACTACTTATCAATGAAATGATTAAACGAGAAGGGTTAGTGCTTCTGGGGTGGAGAACAGTTCCTGTAACTATTGATAAAGTCGGCAAGGTGGCAAGAGACACGCGCCCATTTATCCGCCAGGTATTTATAAGTGCCGATGAAAAAATAACGAATGATTTACAACTTGAACGAAAATTATATGTGATTCGGAAACAAATTGAAAAAAAGGTAAAGGAAGGAGAAGATGGATTATACATTGCGAGTTTGTCAAGCCGGACGATTGTCTACAAAGGGTTATTAACTCCAGAGCAAGTAAAAGGATTTTACGTCGATTTAAACGATGCACGTTTCAAGTCAGCTTTTGCGCTTGTTCACTCTCGCTTTAGCACGAATACGTTTCCGAGCTGGGAAAGAGCGCATCCTAACCGCTATTTAGCCCATAATGGCGAAATTAATACACTTCGCGGAAATATGAATTGGATGAAAGCGCGTGAAAGGCAATTTGCGACGGAAGTGTTTGGGACGGATCTTTCAACAATCACTCCAATTCTTGATGCAAATGGCAGTGACTCATCTATTTTAGATAATGCCTTTGAATTTTTTGTATTGGCCGGACGTACACCCGCGCATAGCGCGATGATGCTTATTCCTGAACCGTGGGCAAACAACGATTCAATCGAAGGGGAGAAAAAAGCATTTTATCAATACCATAGCTGCTTAATGGAGCCGTGGGATGGACCGACAGCTATTTCTTTTACAGACGGAAAGCAAATCGGTGCGATACTTGACCGAAATGGACTGCGCCCGGCGCGTTATTATGTGACTAAAGATGACTACATCGTATTTGCATCCGAAGTTGGTGTCATTGATGTTGCGGAGGAAAACATCCTTTATAAAGAGCGTTTAAATCCTGGAAAGATGCTGTTGATCGATTTAGAAGAAGGCCGCATCCTTTCTGATCAAGAAGTAAAAGAAGAGTTAGCTCAAGAACAACCATACGGGCAGTGGATCGATAACCAATTGCTTACTTTAGATGAACTGCCTGCACCCCGCCATGTCCAAAAAGTGGACGATATTTTTAAAATGCAAAAAGCATTCGGCTATACGTATGAAGAAGTTGAAAAAACGCTTATTCCGATCGTCACCGAAGGAAAAGACCCGATTGGATCGATGGGAAATGATACTCCGCTTGCCGTATTATCGGATCGTCCGCAATCTCTCTTTAACTATTTCAAGCAATTGTTTGCCCAGGTCACCAATCCGCCGATAGATGCCATTCGTGAGGAAATTGTGACCTCTACAGTTTCATTTTTAGGCAGAGAAGGAAACTTGCTAAAGCCCAATGAACAGTCCTGCCGTCGCATTCAATTAGAAACTCCGATCCTTTCGAATGAACAATTGGAAAAGCTTAAAGGAAATCCATATCCTGAATTTAAAAGCTGCACGATTCCGATGTTGTTTACTGACGATTTAGAGGAAGCGCTGGAAAACTTATTTTCGGCAGCTGAAAAGGCGATGGAGGAAGGGGCAACGCTACTTGTGCTTTCAGACAGGGGAGTTGATAGCGAAAATATTGCCATTCCGGCATTACTGGCGGGAAGCGCTCTTCACCAGCATCTCATTCGCAAAGGAACGCGGACAAACGCCAGCATCATCATCGAAACAGGGGAAGCGAGAGAAGTTCACCATTTCGCAGCTTTGATTGGCTTCGGCGTAGATGCCATCAACCCATATTTAGTGTTTGAGACGCTTAATCAATTGGTTAGTGAAGGCACTTTGGCAGCAAGCCAAGAAGAAGCTGTACAAATTTATACGAAAGCAGTAACCGATGGTGTCGTAAAAGTCATGTCGAAAATGGGAATATCAACTGTCCAGAGCTACCGCGGAGCGCAAATTTTTGAAGCGGTCGGCATTGGAAGTGAAGTCATCGACCGCTATTTTACCGGAACAGCTTCCCAATTGGGCGGCATTGGCTTAGATGTCATCGCGAAAGAAGCAAAACTTAAACACGCTTCGGCATTTAGCGGACATTATCAAGATAAGACACTTGATACAGGAAGCGATTTTCAATGGAGAAAAAACGGCGAGCACCACGCGTTTAATCCGAGCACGATTCATACGCTTCAATGGGCCTGCCGAAAAGGAGATTATGAGCTATTTAAAAAATATACAAAAATGGCCGATGATGAGCGGGTGACTTTTTTACGGAATCTCTTTACTTTTAAAGAAAACAGACAACCCGTTCCGATTGACGAAGTGGAGCCGGTTGAATCGATTGTGAAACGGTTTAAAACCGGTGCAATGTCTTACGGTGCATTGAGCCAGGAAGCGCATGAAGCGTTAGCGATTGCCATGAACCGTCTCGGCGCTAAAAGCAACAGCGGAGAAGGCGGAGAAGACCCGAAACGCTATTTCCGGGATAAAAACGGCGATCTCAGAAAGAGTGCCATCAAGCAAATTGCATCAGGGCGCTTTGGTGTCACAAGCCATTATTTAGTTCACGCTGATGAACTGCAAATTAAAATGGCGCAAGGAGCCAAACCGGGTGAAGGCGGTCAGCTTCCGGGCGAAAAAGTGTATCCATGGATCGCCAATGTTCGCGGTTCCACAACAGGAGTTGGCTTAATTTCACCACCGCCGCATCATGACATTTATTCCATTGAAGATTTGGCTCAGCTGATTCACGATTTGAAAAACGCCAATCGCCAGGCCCGCATTAGTGTAAAACTTGTTGCCAAATCAGGCGTTGGAACGATTGCCGCAGGTGTCGCAAAAGCGGCCGCGGATGTGATTGTTATTAGCGGCTATGACGGCGGAACAGGCGCGTCGCCTAAAACGAGCATTAAACATGCCGGGCTGCCGTGGGAACTCGGGCTATCTGAAACCCACCAAACGCTAATGTTAAATGGTCTTCGCGATCGCGTCGTTTTAGAAACAGACGGGAAGTTAATGACCGGCCGCGATGTCGTCATGGCAGCTTTACTCGGGGCGGAAGAATTCGGTTTTGCAACGGCACCGCTAGTTGTCCTCGGATGTGTCATGATGCGAGCCTGCCATTTAGATACGTGTCCGGTTGGGGTGGCCACACAAAATCCGGAGCTTCGCAAAAAGTTTATGGGAGAACCGGAGCATATTGTTAATTTCATGCGATTTATCGCTCAGGAAATGCGCGAAATCATGGCGCAGCTCGGATTCAGGACAGTTGAAGAAATGGTTGGGCGGACAGATCTGTTGACGGTTGGCGAGCGTGCGAAAAATCATTGGAAAGCAAAGCATCTGGATCTGGCTAAATTGCTTTATCAACCTGAGGGGCCGCGCACATTCAGCGAACCACAAGATCATAAAATTGAGCAAACGTTAGATATGAAAGAAATTTTGCCGCAAGTTAAGGAGGCGCTCGATTTCGGACAGCCGGTCGTTCTTCATTATCCAATTAAAAATATTCATCGGGTTGTTGGAACAATTGTCGGCAGTGAAGTAACGAAGCGTTATGGAGAAAAAGGATTGCCTGCTGATACAATTAACCTCCATTTTTCCGGTTCAGCAGGACAAAGCTTCGGGGCATTTGTGCCAAAAGGCATGACATTGAATCTTACCGGGGACGCCAATGATTATGTCGGCAAGGGGTTATCTGGAGGGAAAATCATCGTCCGCACGCCTAAAGGGGCAATGGTCGCTCACGGAGAGAATGTCATTATCGGCAATGTCGCCTTTTACGGTGCAACATCGGGTGAAGCGTATATTCAAGGAAGAGCCGGAGAGCGTTTCTGTGTAAGAAACAGTGGAGTAAATGCCGTTGTTGAAGGCGTCGGTGACCATGGATGCGAATATATGACTGGGGGCCGCGTTGTCGTCCTCGGATCGGTTGGCAGAAATTTTGCCGCCGGTATGTCAGGAGGCGTTGCCTATGTGTTCGCTGATGATACAGAACATTTCAAATCGTTATGCAACAAAGAAATGGTTTTATTTGAGACATTGGACGAAGAACAAGAAGTTAGCGAAGTTCGTGAAATGATCGAACGACATTACCAATATACAGAAAGTACAAAAGCGTCCTTCGTGCTTCATCATTGGGATGAAGTTGTTAAAAAGTTTGTAAAGGTCATTCCGAAAGACTATAAACGGATGATGGAAACGATCGAAAAAATGAGAGAAGCCGGTTTGCCGGAAGAAGAAGCGGTGCTGGCAGCTTTTGAAGGTAGCCAAAAAAGCGAAAAGCCGAATGCGGCAAACGATGTTTTCAAAGTTTTAGCTAACTAAAGGAGTGAGAAGATGGGGAAACAGGCAGGATTTATTGAATTTGAACGTGAAGAGCAGGCAGAGCGCAATCCTCTTTCTCGCCTTGAAGATTGGAAAGAATATACGTTTCCTCTTTCCGATCAAGCATTGCAAAGACAGGGGGCCCGTTGCATGGATTGCGGGACTCCGTTTTGTCACATGGGAATGGAGATTAACGGGGCGACATCGGGCTGTCCCCTTCATAACTTAATACCGGAGTGGAATGATTTAGTTTATAAAGGTAGATGGAGAGAAGCACTAGAACGGCTGTTAAAAACAAATAACTTCCCGGAATTTACCGGCCGCGTTTGTCCGGCTCCTTGTGAAGGCTCATGTACAGTGGCCATTCATGATGATCCGGCAGTGGCGATAAAAAATATAGAGAGAGCGATCATTGACAAAGGATTTGAGGAAGGCTGGATTACCCCTCGAATCCCTCAGTTTAGGACTGGAAAGAAAATCGCTGTTGTCGGTTCAGGTCCGGCGGGGCTAGCCAGCGCGGATCAATTAAATCAGGCGGGGCATTCGGTCACGGTTTTCGAACGTTCTGACCGTATCGGCGGACTTTTGATGTACGGGATTCCGAACATGAAATTAGAGAAAGAAATTGTTGAACGAAGAGTCCGTCTTCTTGAACAAGAAGGAATTGAGTTTGTTGTCAACACAGAAGTTGGCAAAGATATAACCGCCGATCAACTGAAATCTCAATATGATGCCGTTGTCCTTTGTATCGGAGCGCAAAAACAGCGCGATTTACTCGTTGAAGGGCGAGAACTAAACGGCGTTCATTTTGCGATGGATTATTTGACAGAAACGACGAAAAGCTTCTTAAATTCAAATTTTAGCGAAGAACCATCCATTCATGCAGAAGGAAAAAATGTCATCGTCATCGGTGGCGGCGATACAGGAGCGGACTGTGTGGCAACAGCTCTTCGCCAAAAGTGCAAAAGCGTTGTTCAGTTCGGGAAACACCCGCAATTAACCGGAACGAGAAAGCCTGACAATTTGTGGCCGGAACCGCCGCTTGTTTTCACGCTTGACTATGCTTATAAAGAAGCAGAAATGAAATTCGGAAAAGACCCTCGCCAATATTGCATTCAAACGAACAAAATCGTCGGCGATGAAAATGGAAATGTGAAAGAATTGCATACGATCCAAATGGAAAAAGTAATGGGGGAAAATGGCAAGGTTGTCTTTAAAGAAATTCCGGGCACGGAAAAAGTGTGGCCTGCGGAGCTAGTCTTTATTTCAATTGGTTTTGAAGGACCGGAACAACCGCTATTAAAACAATTTGGTGTCGAAGTGGAGAACCGCAAAGTGAAAGCAGAATATGGAAAGTATACGACAAACGTTGATGGTGTGTTTGCGGCGGGTGATGCAAGACGAGGACAAAGCCTAATCGTCTGGGCGATTAACGAAGGCCGCGAAGCAGCACGAGAAGTTGACCGCTATTTAATGGGAGCCTCCAGCTTGCCATAAAAGCTGATGGGAAAACGATATTCCCATCAGCTTTATTTTTTGCCCGGATTCAATAAGTTGAAAATTCTATACTAAAAAAGTACAATTTGATTGAAAACAATTCTCATTCTCGTATATCGGAGGCTTTCTATGCAAAACTATGAAATAAAAAAAGAAAACTCGGTAGCGGATGTTATCAAAGCAAGGAGATCCATTAAACGTTTTACAAATGAGCCGGTATCAGAAAGTTTACTTGTTGAGCTATTGAATACCGCTATTTGGGCCCCTAATCATAAATTAAGAGAGCCGTGGAGATTTATTGCGTTTAAAGACAATGGGCGAGAGCGGCTATTGAATGCGGCATTAAGCACAGTATCTAGCGACAAAAAGGAGCAAAGCCGGGAAAAGTTCCAAAAGAAAATCATGAATGCGCCGCTTCATCTCGTCATTGTCATGCACGTTGACCCGCGGCAAAAGCAATATGACGAAGATTTTGCCGCTACATCTGCGTGCGTCCAAAATTTAATGTTGGCTGCATGGGAAAAAGGTCTCGGGACGATTTGGAAAACACCTGCATATATTAATGAACCTGTTTTTCGCGAACAGATCGGGGTAGCGGATGGAGAGAAAATCATCGGCATCATCCAAATGGGGACTCCTGAAATGATTCCATCCCCGCAACAACGAACAAAGGCCGAGGAAAAACTGACGATCATTTCCGAATAGCAGAAAAAGAGCTGCAAAAACAACAGCTCTTTTTTGCTTTTTCTAAACTCTATTCCCTGGAAAGGTGTGTAATGGTTTTCTTATTTACGCGCTAAAACGGCCCAATGGCAAGGAGCGGTTTGCCGCCAGCATAAATCTGAGAACCCGGCATGCCTGAGCATTGCGTCAAGATCATGAACAATCGGATAGTCTTCTGTGGAATCCCATTTGTTTGCCATTTTTCGCCTTGCTTCGTCCATTGCGGCAGAAGAAGGAAACATAATATCCAATAGGAGAAGTTTTCCCCCGGGTTTAAGAATCCGATAAATTTCCGCACAAGCCTTTTCCCTTTCATTTGGAAGAACTTCGTGGAAACAGAAGCTTGAAATGAGAGAATGAAACCTTTCATTCGAATGACCTGTCTCTGTAAATATTCCTTTCTGCAAATGGTAGCGGGGATGTTTGCTGCGGCATTGTTTAAGCATTTCTTCAGACAAATCGATTCCCCAAATAAGATCGTCATTTTGGCTGAGTAATGAAGCAAAAGCGCCGGTCCCAATTCCGATATCAAGAATTAAATGGCTATCATCAACCTGTAACATTCGGCTCGCTTCTTCTAAACTATGATTATATCCAAATAAAGGGCCAGAAGCGTTTTCTAAGTCCTGTTCATATGTTTTCGCCCAATTATCGAAAAGTTGCTGCGTCGACTCTTTGTTTCTTAACAAAAAATTTTCCTCCTTTAATGCTTGTTCCCTCCAATAGCTGTTATAAAATCCTTTCTATTATTCATCATTACGACCACCTCATTTTTAAATGTTACCGTCTACATTCGCTTCTTGCTTCAAAATTCCTGCTAAACAGCCGCTATTATTAAAAAAATGACTCGAATATTACAAATGTTACATTTGTGTTGCAATAGGGTGTCTTTTGTGGTTTAATATGTATAGAAAATCTATTAAACATACATAATTGAAGGAGTGATTACTAATGGAAAAGTCAAACGTATCATTAACTGGAGCAGGACTATTAGAATTATTAGGAGGATCAGCGGCCATTACCGTATTAATGGTAGTTTTGGCGAATTTCTTAGGTTAATCACTTATTTATATCATAAGAGAACTGGCCATCATTATTGATGGCCAGTTGTTTTTTCTATAACCTTTAATTTTAAGTGAGCAGAAATAAGCAATCTTGAACTTCACGAATAAGCTCTTCTGCCGTTTCATATGGTTCATCGATTTGGAGCATCCGCCTGATGATCGATTTTGTTTGTTTTCCTAGCTTCAACTCATTTTCCCAGCTATTTTCGCTAGTTGAAAGAGGTTCATAGCTTGAGTAGAGCAAAAAGAGAACGAAATGGCCGAGAGCGTAAAAATCGCTTTTAAATGAAATGTCACGGAATAACTTCTTTTCTTCTGTCATTTTCTTCATATCACACTGTTTTCGATCATTGATGAATCGGGCCAATCCAAAATCAATGATATAGATTCGCCCGTTTTTCATCATAATGTTCGGTATGCGCAAATCACGATGGACGACGCCTTGTTTATGAAAATAGTTGACGATTTCAAGAACATTTAAAAGGATGCTGAACGATGTTTTTTCATCATACACTTGCCCTTCATGAAAAATGAGGTCTTCAAAGTTTTTTCCCTTTATATGTTCCATGACGAGCATATAATGCTTTCCTTCTTGGAAATAATCGATAAATTTCGGGATGGAAGGATGGTTCAATTTCTGTAACATAGCGGCTTCTCTTTTAAAAGCATTCAGACTGGCATTGAACCCTTTCCTTCGCCGCAGCTGTTTAATGACGACTTCTTCATTTTCTCTTAGATTATAAGCTTCATAAGCTATTCCGTAACTTCCTTTGCCTAAAAAGGAAGCAATTTTATATTGGCCTTTTAGTACTGTTCCGTTTTTGAATGGCCGCTCCAATAAGCCGAAAAGAGCCTTCATCGCCATTAACTTGAGGAATAGGATTTAAAGAAGCCGCTCGATTTATGTTTTTTCTTGTAGTGATGATGTCCGTACATCGATGGATCGCCATAATGCTTGTTTTTCTTATAACCGCTGCTTGAATAATGGCGGTGATGGCGATGCGAATTTTCATTCAACAGCTTTTTCAAGAATTTCTTAATCATCTTTGATCCCTCTTTTCCTTTTTTTAGTTGTACGTTTATTAAGAAAGCAAAGTTTCAAAATTGCTTATGGCCAATGGGCGCTTCTTAGTCTACTTTTGCCCGTTCCTGCGCTTTGCCAAGCAAGAAGTCGGCGATCAGGGCGAGGATGGCGGCCAGGATGGCGCTTGTGTAAATTTTTACGTTATCCCGCATGCTGATTCCGGAATAAATTTCTTTTCCAAGCCCTTCTCCTCCTATAAAAGGAGCGAGAGTCGCAACTCCAATCGCAATAACGGCCGCAATCCGAATCCCGGAAAGAATAAAGGGGAGAGAGAGCGGAAATTGAACTTTCATAAGCAATTGGAATTTCGTCATGCCCACTCCTTTCCCGGACTCGAGCACACTTTGGTCCACTTCTTTAAGGCCGACATACGTATTGCGGATAATTGGCAAAAGGGAATAGAGAAACAGGCCGATGACAACGGAATAAAAACCAATCCCGAAAAGAACCATAAGAACGGCTAATAGTGCGAGACTCGGAAACACTTGAATTAAATTGGCAATCGCTAAAATAATGGAAGTGGCCCGGTTGTTTTTCGCAGCAATCATTCCAAGAGGGATGCCGACAACGAGTGCGAGTGCCACGCCTAATAAAACCATCATAATATGTTGAAATGTTAAATAAAGAAGCGTTTCCCAGTTGTTTTGGATATAGAGTATAAAGTCATTCATCGTATCACCTTACTTTATAAGCCCTTGTTTTTTTAAATATTCTTTTGCAACGTCGGCGGGGTCACGTTTTTCCAGATCAACTTTAGCATTCAGTGACCGGATCGTATTTAAGTCGATTTTGCCTACTAATTTCTTTAAAGCGGGTTCGATTTCCGGGTATTTTTTCAATGTTTTGTTTAAGGCAACTGGAGACGCTTGATACGGCGGGAAAAATTTCCTGTCATCATCAAGAGTGACAAGGTTGTATGCCTTAATGCGCGGGTCTGATGAATAGGCGAGCACAATATCCATCTGCTTATTTTCAACCGCCTTATAGACAAGGCTGATTTCCATTGGATAAACTTTTTTAAATTTCAATCCATAATGTTTGGAAAAGGCATCGTACCCGTCGTTTTTTCGTTCCAGCCAACCGGTATCGACGCCAAGTTTCATATTTTTGGCCATCTTATGAAGGTCGGATATTTTCTTTAAATGATATTTTTCAGCGACGTCTTTTCTTATGGTAAACGCGTACGTGTTTTCAAACCCTAAAGGATCGAACCATTTAATCCCCATATATTTCATAAAACCTTTCTGATCTTGTTGAAGCACATTTTCTGGGTCTTTCGTATTTTTGTAAGGGAACCAGCCATTGAAAAGTTCTCCGGTATATAACGTTCCGATCTGCAATTCATCGTCCTTTATGGCATTGAGCACAAAAGAACTGGAGGCAAGGTCGGTTTTCACTTTGACATTTAAATTCGAGCAGTCTTCTATTAAATATTTATACATATAGCCTAAAATTTTTGTTTCCGTAAATGTTTGCGTCCCCACTGTTACGGTATTGCCTCCTCCGCATCCCGCAAGAGAAAGAAGGAGGAGGAGAGAAGCAATGAGAACGGTCATTTTTTTCATTCTACAGTAAACCTCCGATTAAATAGATTGATTTGTTTCTGTATGTGTCCGTTTCGAGATCGATTTCTCCAGGACGGAAAGGAGAAAATCAATAATAAGTGCGAGAACCATTGCTAACACTGCAGATGCAAAGATTAACGGCTTATCGTACACTGCAAGCCCTCCAACAATCAATTGGCCGAGGCCGCCGGCACCGATTAATGTCGCTAGCGTTGCCCAGCTGATAATGTAGACCGTCGTTAAGCGAATTCCCGCCATAATGTACGGTACGGCGAGTGGCAATTCAATTTTTACCAATGTTTGCCGCGGACTGTAACCCATTCCCCTTGCCGCTTCAATGATATCCGGATCGATCGATTGAAAGCCTGAGTAGGTATTTCTTAAAATCGGCATTAGCGAGTAAAGAAAAAGAGCAACGATTGCGGGTGTAGTACCAATACCGATCAGCGGAATAAGAATAGCTAATAATGCAAGACTCGGGATCGTTTGAAAAATATTTGTGATTGTAAATGAAAGCGTGCGCAGCCAATGAATTGACGTCTTTGACAAAAATACTCCTAAAGGGATGGCGACGATGCATCCTAATAGAACGGCAGCCAATGAAAGAATAAGATGTTGAATGACGGCATTTAACAAATCATTCCAGCGGTCAGCGAAAATCAACAAATAGTCTTTCATTGTTGCACCACCCCTGAATCGCCGGATGGATAGATGTCTGACAAGAATCCGACGAGGCTTCCTCTCGTTACAATGCCAAGGAGCTTCTCTTCCTCATTGACAACGGGTACATAGGCTAATTTATTTTCGTCAATCATTCGGGTCACTTCCGTTAATAACGCGTCCGGGCCGACCGTATGGGAAAAGCGTTCGAGAATATCCCCCACTCGTTTCGTTTCATCACGAAAGTGGCGAATCACATCATAAATAGAAATGTAGCCTTGCAATTGGTTGTCTTGGTTGACAACGATTAATGAATCGACTTGCCGTCTTTCCATCATTTTGATTGATTCGGCTAATCCGCGGGTAGGATAAGTAGTGACGGGCTTCTTTTTCATCACTTCTGCTGCGGTAGGGATATCTTGGATAAGGTTCAATCGTTTTTCACCGATAAAGCTTTTCACAAAGTCGTTTGCAGGATGCCGCAATATTTCCTCGGGAGAGCCTTCCTGGACAATTTCTCCATCCTTCATCAAGACAATTTTATCAGCGATTTTCAATGCTTCATCCATATAATGGGTGACGAAGACGATTGTTTTCTTAATGTTTTTTTGCAATTCAACAAGTTCATCTTGGAGCTGTTCGCGGCTGATCGGGTCAAGGGCGCTGAATGCTTCATCCATTAAAATAACCGGAGGCTCTGCTGCCATTGCCCGTATGACGCCGATCCGCTGCTGCTGACCGCCGCTAAGTTCTTTCGGGTAACGATTGCGATAGGTTTGAGGGTCTAAACCAACTAGTTTCATTAATTCATTGATCCGTCTGTCGGTCTTTTCTTTCTCCCAGTTGAGAAGATTAGGAACGACAGCTACATTTTCCGCAATCGTCATATGGGGAAAGAGTCCGATATGCTGAATCACATAGCCGATTTTTCTCCGCAATTCTACAGGGTTGACTTCGGAAATATCTTTTCCGTTAATATATACTTTCCCCTTAGTCGGATGAATGAGGCGGTTGATCAATTTCATCGTTGTCGATTTCCCGCAACCACTCGGTCCAATTAAAACGGTAATTTCCCCTTCTTTGCATTCCAAATTAATGTTCTTTAATGCAACATAACCATCACTATACTTCTTTTCTACGTTTTCTAGTTTAATCATTCGAATGAATCACCTTCTCTTTAATGAATAAACAATTCTATTTTACTACCCGATTGAACCTTGATTGAGATAGTACAAATTTACTATGCCCTCTTTTCGTCAGGACGAAACCTTTTGTTTTAATCAAAGGAAGTGTTTACTAGACGTATTCTGTTTATTTTTATATTGAAATTATTATTTAAATGTTATAAAATTAAAAAAAATCAAACAACTTACCGATATAAATGTCAGGGGGGAGGTTTATGGCTTAAGGTGATGATTAAACAATCATTGGTTGAGCATTTTACCGCAAGAAAAATACAGAATATTATAAAAATTAAGGGGGTTTAATAAGTGAAAAATGGGCTTCTTCGTAAAAAAACCATTTCCGATTTATTAAAAACAGCTGAAAAAGGTCAGGGGTTAAAAAAGGAGCTAGGAACATTTGACCTTACACTTTTAGGAATAGGGGCCATTATAGGTACAGGAATTTTTGTATTGACAGGCACTGGCGCGTTGACAGCGGGTCCGGCACTAATTATCTCATTTGTTATTGCAGGTTTGGCCTGTCTATTTTCAGCTCTTTCTTATGCGGAATTTGCTTCAACGGTTCCTGTTTCCGGTTCTGTTTATACGTACACGTATGCTACACTCGGGGAACTGGTTGCCTGGATCATTGGCTGGGATTTGATTTTAGAATATCTGTTGGCGGTGAGCACAGTATCGGTAGGCTGGTCGGGATATTTCCAATCGTTATTAAAAGGGTTTGGAATTGAGCTTCCAAAAGCATTGACAGCTGCACCGGGTGCATTGCCGGGTGCAACTACTTACTTTAATCTTCCAGCCTTTTTAATTGTTTTTATTATTACAATTTTACTTTCTCTTGGTGTGAAACAGTCGAAAAGAGTTAACAATGTAATGGTAATTATTAAAGTAGCTGTTGTTCTACTATTTATCGCAGTGGCGGTAGGTTATGTGAAACCTGAACATTGGCAGCCCTTTATGCCATTTGGCTTTAACGGTGTGTTTTCTGCTGCGGCTCTCGTATTTTTTGCGTTTATCGGCTTTGATGCTATTTCATCTGCAGCTGAAGAAACTAGAAATCCAAACAAAGATTTACCTAAGGGGATTCTGCTTTCTCTTTTTATCTGTACCCTTTTGTATGTGATCGTTACAGCGATTATGACGGGAATTGTGCCATTTGAACAGTTTAAAGGAAATACAGATCACCCTATTTCTCTCGTCCTGCAAATCGCCGGGCAAAATTGGGTAGCGGGGGTGATTGATGTCGGCGCAATATTAGGAATGACTACCGTTATGCTCGTCATGTTGTATGGCCAGACGCGCGTAAGCTTCGCTATGTCACGTGATGGATTAATGCCACGCATGTTTTCAAAAATCCATCCGAAATTTCGTACACCTTATAAAGCGACATGGTTTTTCGGTCTTATCGCAGGCCTTTTAGGCGGATTTATCCCGCTAAATGAATTGGCGGAACTCGTTAATATCGGAACATTATCAGCGTTTATTTTAATTTCATTTTCAGTCATCGTACTAAGGAAAACACAGCCAGACTTGAAACGGTCTTTCCGTTGTCCGGCAGTACCGCTAATACCGATCTTATCCATTCTGTTTTGCGGATTTTTAATCTCTCAATTAGCGCCCGCAACATGGCTCCGATTCATCATCTGGTTAACGATCGGTTTTATTGTCTACTTCGCTTATTCGCGAAAGCATGCCAGATTAAATGTAGAAAAAGATCAATCAATCAATATGTAATCAAAAAACGTACCTGTATAGGTACGTTTCAGCTTGTAGATAAAGTCCATAATGTGGACTTTGTCTACAAGCTTTTTTTAGCTGAAATAATATTTCATTCATGTTACAAATTTAACACTCTATTTAAAGATAGGTATCAAGTCATTTAAAAGTATTCAAGATTAGTAGAGTGGTTGCTATAATGAGGAAGGTTCAGTCAAATTAAGGTTTAAGGGGGATACAATGGAAGGCTATCCAATGAAGTTTCATTTTAAAATTAGTTTTTTTGTAAAGTTAAGCGTAGCTTTATTTGTATTCATGAGTGTATTTGCGAATGCTTCTTCCTTTGCACAGGCAAAATCAAGTTCTTTCTATTCAAAAAAAATACATATGTCTTACAGCCAGCAAAAATACTTATATCAATTGACCAGGCAAAGAGGTTTAGATTATAAAGAAACATTGGCAGTTATTCTTCATGAAAGCAGCTTTAACCCAAAAGCATACAGTGCGGGCAATTACGGCTACTTTCAAATTAATAAAGTAAATCATAGAAGTCTTGCAAAGCAATTGCATACAAAAAATAAGCCATATGATCCTTATGTCAATATGAACTGGGGAACGTATATGTTATCCAATCTTACTAAGAAATATAAAAAGAAAGGATACAGAGGTACAAAATTAAAAGAAGCCGTTTTAAGCGCTTATAATAAAGGTGAAGGCGGCTATGCCCGCACGGGTAAAGCAACTTCATACATACGTGCGCATAATAAAGCGTTAGCTTATATAAAAAAATGTTTTTAAACAAAAAAGCTGATTTCCGCTATAAAAGGAAATTAGCTTTTTTAATTTGCTATCTATATTTTTTTCATATACTCCGGCAACAAAATTAGTATTTTTCATTCATACAATTGAAGTGATACGATAGTGTTGCTCGAAATATCTGACTTTATAGATAATTGTGAAAACGTTTTAAGAAAAGGAAGGGGAAGAGTGAATGAGTGAGAAGAAGTATGAGAAAATGGTCCAAACCTATGAATTTCAACAGTTGCTTAAAGCTAAGAAAAACTTCATTATTCCTGTTACTATTTTTTTTGTCTGCTTTTTTATTTTCCTGCCTATTATGACCTCTTACACGACCGTTTTAAACAAACCTTGCATCGGCTCTATTACCTGGGCCTGGATGATTGCATTTTTGCAATTTGTCATGACATGGATTTTAGCCGCTCTTTATACGAAGAAAGCGAATCATTTTGACAAAATGTCCGAACGAATTAAACGTGATCATCAAAGTTTCGGAGATGACAAGAAGAGGGGAGTCATCGTATGAATAAAACGGCCTTTCTATTATTTTTGCTGATTGTCGCAGCAACCCTTGTGATTACGTATTTTGCCGCCAAACGAACGAAAAACGCGAACCAATTTTATACGGCTGGAGGGGGATTGACAGGCTGGCAAAATGGCCTTGCCATATCAGGAGATTTTATGTCAGCCTCCTCTTTCCTGGGAATTGTAGGGGGAGTAGCGTTAACCGGATTTGATGGATTGTATTTATTGTTAGGCGCTCTCGTTTCGTATTTAGTCGTCATGTATCTCGTTGCAGAACCACTGAGAAATCTCGGGAAATATACGTTAGCAGATATGATTACAGCGCGGTTTAATACAAAAAAAGTGCGGGGATTTGCGGCATTAAATACGGTGACGATCTCGATTTTTTATATGATTGCGCAACTTGTCGGAGCTGGCGTTCTCATCAAATTATTGCTCGGATTTGAGTTTTCGACATCTTTAATCATTGTTGGCGTTTTAATGACCGTTTACGTCCTTTTCGGCGGAATGACAGCAACAAGTTGGGTTCAAATTATTAAAGCGGTGTTGCTTATTGCCGGGACGTTTATTTTATTTATTCTCGTTCTATCCAAATTCAATTTTAATATTTTCCACATTTTTGACGAGGTAAAGCATGCGACGCCGTTTGGAGAAAAGTTTTTACAACCAGGGATTAAAAATCCGAACGGTCTAGATGCGATCTCTTTAAATGTCGGCCTGCTGCTCGGGACGGCGGGGCTTCCGCACGTACTGATTCGCTTTTTTACCGTACAGGATGCGAAAACGGCAAGAAAGTCCGTAACCGTTGCTACCTGCGTCATTAGCATCTTTTATGTGATGGCCATTTTCCTCGGGTTTGGAGCAGCGTTATTGGTCGGTACAGGAAAAATCATTGACGCCAATCCGGCGGGGAATATGGCGGCGCCGCTTTTGGCGGAAGTGCTGGGCGGGAACTTTATGTTTGCCTTTATCTCCGCAGTTGCCTTTGCTACCATTTTAGCCGTTGTTGCAGGGATCGTATTATCAGGAGCTTCTGCATTTGCCCATGACTTCTATAACGAAATAGTCCGCGGCGGAAAAGCATCTGAAAAAGAACAGGTTCGCGCGGCCCGCATTGCAGCCATCTCTGTATCGGCTATATCTATCATTCTTGCATTGTTTGCGAAAAATTTGAATGTCGCGTTTCTCGGCTCACTTGCGCTAACACTGGCTGCCAGCGCCAATTTGCCTGTGATTTTGTATACAATCTACTGGAGAAACTTCAATACAACAGGCGCTATTTCAAGTATGGTAGTTGGCCTCTTCAGCACGATTATTCTTGTCTTATTGAGCCCGAATGTGTGGGATCCGAGCGGGCATGCGATTTTCGTTGGAAAAGCCATTTTTCCTCTCGCTTCACCAGGCATCGTATCTATTCCCCTGGGCTTTCTCGCAGGCTATTTAGGAACGATTTTCTCGCGGAAAAAAGAAACAAGTGAAGATTTCAACCGGATTCTTGTTCAATCTAATCTAGGAAAAGATGTTTAGATGCCGCCGATTGCGGCATCTTTCTTTACGAACAAAGTTAAATTAGCAACTTTCCCCTTTGAATGCGCTTTCAGAACGGAACGTGTCAATGAAATGCATGGCGCTTTTAGATAAATAGCGGTCTTTCAGCCAGATGACTGCCAGTTCAGATTGAAGGGGGGAATCATCGATATCCATAATTTTTAGTTCGGGTGTAGGCAAGGTTAAGAGTGCTGATTTAGGAAGGATCGTCGCCCCCACCCCTGCTGAAACCAGCCATAGCAGCATTGCCGCATCCGGGCATTCACACGCAATGTTCGGTGTATAGCCATGACGCTTAAATTCCTCGATGATGACATCGTTCATTCCTTTTCCTTGCAATCTTCGCATTAATAATAAAGGGTATTCGGCAATTTCCTGCATTGAAATGGACATTTGAGCGGGATTCGTAGCCCACTTCTTTGGCATCACAAAGACAAATGGCTCGGTTGGCAAACATATGTAGTAAAAATCATCTAAGTCAAGCGGCAGTTGGACGATGGCAAGCTCAATTTCGCGGTTTTCTAACGATTGGACCAACCGAAACGTATCGCTCTCCCTGAGCCTGAAAATGACATTCGGGTAATGTTCCCGAAAATAACGGACTCGTTCAAGTAAATAAGAAAAACTTGAAATGGCCGACCCAAGCGATAAAACGCCCTTCACGCCGTCACCGGTTTCTTTCACCTCCCTTATTGTTTCATCAAATTGCCGCAATAATGTTTCGGCCCGTTCATATAGCAATTTTCCCGCAGGGGTTAATTCGATCGACCGTCCATTTCGTTCGACTAATTTAACGCCAAGTTCCTGTTCCATTGTTTTTAATTGTTGGCTCAAAGGAGGCTGGGCCATGTGCAGACGCTTTGCGGCACGGCTAATTTGCTTTTCTTTGGCAATCGTTTGAAAGTAACGCAGCTGTCTTACATCCATTACTAGCCCTCCAACGTATACTTTTTTAATATACAAAGCTAACCAAATCGATATTTTTCATATAGTATAGCACGTGATATGATAAAAATATAGAAAAAATCTGACTATATGAATAGTTAGTAAATTTATAAAGAATAAAACTCTAAATTTGAGGAGAGTGGGAACATGTCAAAAGTAGAAGAAATGAAAGTGAAGCTTCGCGGATCGGTGGCACCGATTATTACACCTTTTCATGAAGATGAGTCGATTGATTTTGAAACGCTTGAAAGTTTAATTGACTGGCATATCGAGAGCGGAAGCCATGGAATTTCAGTGACCGGGACGACAGGAGAACCGGGTTCATTAACAGTTGACGAACGTGTTCAAGTGATGGAAAAAGCGGCGAAAGCAGTGAACGGAAGAGTGCCGTTTGTGCCAGGAACTGGTTCTACCAACCATAAAGAAACGCTTTTTTTAACAAAAAAAGCTCAAGAAATTGGCGCAGACGCCGCATTAGTCATTGTGCCTTACTATAATAAGCCTTCCCAGCATGCGCTCTATAAACATTTTAAAACGGTAGCCGATTCCGTCGATATTCCAATTATCGTCTACAATATTCCTGGTCGTACGGCCGTCAATATGGAGGTCAAAACGCTTGCCCGGTTAAAAGAAGATTGCCCGAACATTATTGGCGTCAAAGAATCCAATAAAGATTTTGAACATGTAAACCGCGTGCTGTTGAATTGCGGCCGTGATTTCTTGCTCTTTTCCGGAATTGAGTTATTATGCTACCCAATGCTTGCGATCGGGGGTGCCGGTTCCATCAGCGCAACAGCCAACGTTTTGCCGAAAAAGGTGGCAGAAATGCACGATGCATGGTTCGAAGGAGACGTTGCAAAGGCGCTTGAACTTCATTATGAATTAATGCCGCTAAATGATGTGTTATTTAAAGACACAAATCCGGCTCCGCTTAAAGCAGCTCTTGGCATGATGGGGAGAATTACGCCAAAACTTCGGATGCCGATGGACTTGCCGACAGAAGAGCTGCAAAAAGAAATACGCGATGTTTTAACGAGTTATGACTTGCTAACAAAAGTAGAAAGTGGAAAAAATTAACCTCAAATTGTAAGCACTTACATTTGAAGAGTCTACATCACTCATGGGAGGGATTTGAATGCCTGCACGCACGGGAGAGCAATACATTGAAGGAATTAAAAAAGCGAAAAACAATGTATGGATTCATGGAGAGAAGGTTGAAGACGTTACCGAACATCCGGCGTTTCGCAATGTCGTCCGTTCTGTTGCGAACCTTTTCGATCTCCAGCACAAAAAGCCGGAAAAAATGCTTTATACTTCACCGACGACCGGCGAAAAAGTAGGACTGTCATTCATTGCGCCAAAAACGAAAGAAGATCTCGTCCGAAGAAGAGAAATGATGTCGGAGTGGGCGCGCTTTACCGGAGGGATGATGGGGAGGTCGCCGGACTATTTAAATACGAGCGTAATGTCCTTTGGGACTGCTGAAGAATTTTTCGCTCAAGCCGATCCGATGTTTGGGGAGAATGCGAGAAAGTATTATGAATATGTCCGGGAAAATGATATTAGCCTGACGCATACGCTGATCCATCCGCAAGTGAATCGCTCAAAAAGCCAGTCCGAGCAAAAAGATCCAACGGTGTCTGCAAGAATCGTTGAGAAAAATAAGGACGGAATTGTCGTAAAAGGCGCAAGGTTACTAGCAACGCTCGGCGGAATTACCGATGAAATCGTCGTATTCCCGTCTACGCTTAATAAAGCATCCGTTCAAGATGACCCATATTCAATGGCGTTTGCGATCCCGAACAATACGCCAGGGCTTAAATTTGTTTGCCGTGAATCGTTCGATACGGGACGCAATCAGTGGGATCATCCATTAAGTGCGCGATTTGATGAAAGCGATGCCATTGTCATTTTTGAAGATGTTTTTGTACCGTGGGAACGCGTGTTTGTCTGCGGAAATTCTGAAATTTGCAACCGCACCTATGTTGAAACGAATGCGATCGTTCATTCCGCTCATCAAGTTGTAGCAAAAAATGTAGTGAAAACAGAATTTGTGCTTGGAGTCATTTTAAGCATTATTGACGCGATCGGCATTGACAAATTCCAGCATGTCAAAGAGAAAGCGTCGGAAGTGATGATCATTTTAGAAACGATGAAATCGCATCTATTCCGGGCAGAACAAAATGCCTCCATTGATAAATACGGAAATATGACACCTGATTTCCTTCCGTTAAATACGGCGAGAAACTGGTTCCCGAAAATGTACCAGCGAGTTGTAGAGATCGTTCGCATCCTTGGAGCTTCAGGTTTAATGGGAACGCCGACGCAAGCCGATTTTGAAAATGAAGAAGTTGGACAGCTCGTCGACCGCTACATGCAAGGGGCAAATATCAATGGCTATGACCGCGTGCAGCTGTTCCGTCTTGCCTGGGATATTTCCCTCAGCGCATTCGGAGGACGCCAGGCACTTTACGAATACTATTTCTTCGGCGATCCTGTCCGCATGTCAAATGTCTTTTACGATCTATATAACAAAGAACCTTACAAAGAAATGGTGCAAGAATTTTTAAATCGTGCCAAATCGCCGGATCAGCCAATTGTCACAAAATAAGTTGGAATGCCAGGGAGGGATGAAGGATGAATTTCAATATTATTCGTGTTGCGCGTGTCGTACTTAACGCGACGGACCTCGATAAATCCCGCGATTATTATGTAAACGCTTTAGGCTTTATCGAAACGGAGCATGACGATGAACATATTTATTTAAGAGGGCTTGAAGAACACGTCCATCACAGTCTTGTGCTCAAAAAAAGCCAGGAGCCGGGTGTTCATGCGATCAGTTACAAAGTAGCAAAAGAGGATGACCTTGAAGAATTGGCAACATTTTTTGAAGGAAAAGGCGCCAAAATTAAATGGATGGAAAAAGGCAGCCAGCGTGCGATTGGCCGGACATTAAGAGTTCAAGATCCGTTAGGTCTTCCGCTTGAGTTTTTTGCCGAAATGGAACCGGTTGAACGAATGCTTCAGCGTTTCGAATTGTATAAAGGAGCACGCATCCAGCGGTTTGACCATGTAAACTGCATGGTTCCTGATGTCGAAAAGGCGTATAAATTTTATACGAAGGAGCTCGGATTCAGATGTTCTGAATATACGACGACCGAAGACGAACGCATCTGGGCGGCATGGCTATTTAGAAAGCCAACTGTTCACGACCATGCGTTTATGAGCGGCCCCGGGCCAAGGCTTCATCACTTCGCTTATTTTCTAAGTGATCCAATGAGCATCATTCATTGCTGCGATGTGCTGGCTTCACTTGGATACGGATCATCTATTGAAAGAGGGCCTGGACGCCACGGTCTGTCAAACGCTTTCTTCCTTTATTTACGTGATCCTGACGGAAACCGAATTGAGCTATATGCTGGAGATTACTTAACGATTGATCCGGACTTTAAGCCGATTAAATGGGATTTAAACGATCCGCGAAGACAGACGTTCTGGGGCCATAAAGCACCTGACTGCTGGTTTAACGAAGCGATGCCGGTTTTGAACGTTCATACGGGTGAAGCCGTTACGCTAGAGGAGCCGGTTTTAGCCCAGCGGAAACCGGAATTTATGACTTGATCGACGATAAAAGATTCGTGCAGGAATTCATTCATATGAACGATTTCCTGCTGCTCTATTTTTAAAAGATGATGAGAGTACGGGGAGGTAAATACGATGGGTACGAAGAAAATAGAAAAAGTGTTGCATTATATCAACGGCCAATTCGTTGAAGGAGTTGCTGGAAAAAGCTTTCAAAATATAAATCCATTTAACAATGAACCGATTAACGAAGTGGCCGAAGGATTTAAAGAAGATATTGATTTAGCTGTACAGGCTGCCAAAAAAGCATTCGATGAAGGCCCATGGCGGACGATGCCGACCGATGAACGACTTCGCTACATCGTGAAAATTGCCGATTTGATTGAAGCAAATGCCGAGGAAATCTCGTATTTAGAATCTCTCGATACAGGATTACCGATCAGCCAGACGAAAAAGCAGGCGGCGCGCGGAGCGGAAAATTTCCGTTTTTATGCGGAAATGGTCAAAAACCGGATGGTCGGGGAAGCGTATCCTGTCGATCAATCGTTCATTAACTATACGATCCATAAACCGGTCGGTGTTGCTGGATTAATAACACCATGGAACGCCCCGTTTATGTTGGAGACGTGGAAAATCGCCCCGGCGCTCGCAACAGGGAATACGGTAGTGTTAAAACCGGCTGAATGGTCTCCGCTAACTGCAAACAAATTGGCACAAATTATCGATGAAGCGGGACTGCCTGAAGGCGTCTTTAATATTGTCCACGGTTATGGAGAAACAGCAGGAGCTTCACTTGTCGCTCATCCGGATGTACAACTGATCTCGTTTACCGGCGAGACGAAAACAGGTTCTGAAATTATGAAAAATGGAGCGGATACGCTGAAACGGTGCTCCATGGAACTTGGCGGCAAGTCGCCGGCAATCGTTTTTGCGGATAGCGATTTTGAAAAAGCATTAGATGCTGTTGTATGGGGAATTTTCTCATTTAATGGAGAGCGTTGTACAGCAAACTCCCGCCTTTTTGTTGAACAGCCGATCTATGACCAATTTGTCGAAGCGTTAAAAGAACGGGTGGCAAATATTACGGTCGGTGACCCAATGGATAAAGACACGGAAGTTGGTCCGTTAATCCATCGCAAACATTGGGAAAATGTAACGAACTATATTAAGCTCGCCCGCGAGGAAGGGGCCGAGGTAATTAGTGGGCATATTCCTGAAAGCTACAGTGGCGGTAACTATGTTGCGCCAACGTTGCTATTAAACTGCCATAACAAAATGCGCGTCGCCCAGGAAGAAATTTTCGGACCGGTCATGGTCGTCATTCCGTTCGAGAGCGAAGAAGAGGTATTGCGTATGGCCAACGATGTCAAATATGGCCTTGCTGCCTATGTTTGGACGAGTGATATGAAACGCGGCCATCGACTTGGGCAATCGATTGAAAGCGGCATGGTCTGGATCAATTCGCAAAATGTGAGAGACTTGAGAATTCCATTTGGCGGCTCAAAACAGAGTGGAATCGGCCGCGAAGGCGGGCATTACAGCTTTGAATTTTATACCGAAACACAGGTTGTCCACGTCGCGATCGGAGATCATCATATCCCGCAATTCGGCAAAAAGAAAAAATCAGAAGCAGGAGCAGCACAACACTCTTAATTGGACTATAAATTTCAAAATTTAAGGAGTGACAGGCTCATGGCAATCCAGACGGAATTTAAAAAGAAATTGTTTATTAATGGCTGCTGGACAGAGGCGGAAAATTACACCGATCTCATCTCTCCATATAATGGCGAAGTCATTGCTAAAATTCCTTTAGCCGGAGAGACAGAAGTCGACCAGGCGGTTGAAGCGGCGTATAATGCCAGAAAAACAATGGCAAAAATGCCGGCTTTCAAGCGGGCGCAAATTTTAGAAAACGTATCGAAGCTTTTGGAAGAAAGGCAGGAAGATGCGGCGAAAATTATCGCACTTGAAGCCGCTAAGCCGATAACGACGGCAAAAGGAGAGGTGGCGCGAACGATACAAACCTATAAATTTGCGGCTGAGGAAGCAAAGCGTATTCACGGAGAAACGTTGCCTTTAGATAGCGCGCCGGGCGGCGAAAACCGGGTATCGTACACAACGAGAGAGCCGATCGGAGTCATTGGAGCAATCACGCCGTTTAATTTTCCGATGAATCTTGTTGCTCATAAAGTAGGACCGGCGATTGCCTCAGGCAACACGGTCGTATTGAAGCCGGCATCGCAAACGCCGCTTTCTTCATATTTTATAGCGGAACTTTTCCAGGAGGCGGGATTGCCTGACGGAGCATTAAACGTCGTGACAGGAAGCGGGAAAACTGTCGGCGATAAAATTGTTTCGGATGACCGCGTTAAAATGATTACGTTTACCGGAAGTCCGGCAGTCGGAATTGGAATTCGTAATAAGGCGGGATTAAAACGAGTAACGTTGGAACTTGGTTCAAATTCCGCTGTCATTATTGATGAAGGAACAGATCTTGAGACGATCGTCCCGCGCTGTGTAACCGGTGCTTTTTCATACCAGGGACAGGTTTGCATTTCGCTTCAGCGGATTTACGTCCATGAAAAGGAATATGACCGCTTCGTAGAAAAATTTACAGAAGCGGCAAAACAGTTAAAGATTGGCGACCCGCTTGATCCTGAGACCGATGTTTCTGCACTTATATCAAAGGACGATGTAAAACGTGCGGTAAATTGGGTTGAAGAGGCAAAGGGCAATGGGGCTACCGTTGTAACCGGAGGCGAGACAGACGGCAATAGTTTAAAGCCGACCGTTTTATTAAATGTCGACCCATCTGAAAAAGTTTCATGCCAGGAAGTGTTTGCCCCTGTCGTAATCATCTATAAAATCTCTTCCATTGATGAAGCGATCAACCTCGTGAACGATTCACGCTACGGCCTGCAGGCAGGGATATACACGGAAAATATCCATCACGCGTTGCATGCTGCTGAGGAATTGCACGTTGGCGGCGTGATGATCAATGACATCCCGACATTCCGTGTGGATCATATGCCGTATGGAGGCGTAAAAGAAAGCGGCTTCGGCAGAGAAGGAATTAAATATGCCATTGAAGAAATGACAGAGTTAAAGCTCGTTGTTTTTAATAAAAAGTAAACTGAATTGGCAAGTTTCGGATGAAAGATCCTCTCTACGAGGATCTTTCATTTCCAATGATGGAGCAAGGAGTGATGTTTGGTGAGTAAAGCCATTTTTAAGTTGCGCGGGAAACATCTGATAGAGGAAGCGAATGTAAATGTGCTGAAGCGAACAGTCGAACTTGATGGCAAGCAATATGGCACAGAAATGCTATCGTTCGATGCCCCCGTTTCCGGTACGGTTTACGGCGTGCTTTTAAATTACAAAGGTGCCCTTCATACACTTGGAGATGCTGTAAATCAACCGCCATATAAAGAACCACCGAAAGCGCCTATTCTGTACATTAAACCGGTGAACACTTATAGCGGTAACGGAATGCCGATTCCGCTTCCAGAAGGAGTTGAGGAACTCGAGATGGGGGCAGCGCTCGGTGTCGTCATCGGCAAGCCGGCAACCCGCGTAAGCACGAGCCAGGCATTGGAATATGTGGCCGGTTACACGATCGTAAATGATGTGTCGATTCCCCATGATAGTGTATACCGCCCCGCTGTAAACCAAAAGGCTCGTGACGGTTTCTGTCCGATCGGACCGTGGGTAATCGAACGTGATGCAGTCGCCAATCCGGATCAGTTACGTGTCCGTGTATTCATTAATGATGAGATGAAGCAGGAAAATACGACAGCCAATTTGATTCGCTCAGTCTCACGCCTCATTGTGGATGTAACCGATTTCATGACGCTAAATAAAGGTGACGTATTGCTCGTGGGGGTCCCCGAAAAAGCACCGCTGGCAAAAGCCGGTGACCGGGTCAGAGTTGAAATTGACGAGCTTGGCTGTTTAGAAAATACGATCGTACCTGAGTCCGAGCTAACAGGAGGTGTAGCTTTATGAGACGTGCACGTGTCGCCTATTCTGGTGCCATCCATGAAGCGATTGAAAGAAACGGGCAAATCCAATTAAATGATGGACGCATTGTATCCGAAAAAGAAGTTGTCTGGCTTCCGCCAGTTGAGCCACGTACGGTATTTGTATTAGGCCTCAACTATGCCGACCATGCGAAGGAGCTTTCTTTTACTGCTCCGACGGAACCGCTTGTCTTTTTAAAAGGGCCAAATACCTTTATCGGGCACCGAGGCCAAACCCGTAGGCCGAACGATGTAACGTTTATGCATTATGAGTGTGAACTCGCTGTCGTCATCGGAAGAGGCGCCAGAAAAGTTAAACGCGATAATGCTTATGAATATGTAGCAGGCTATACGGTTGCGAATGACTATGCGTTCCGGGACTATTTAGAAAACTATTACCGGCCGAATCTCAGGGTGAAGAACCGGGACGGCTGCACTCCGATTGGACCGTGGCTGGTCGATGCAAGCGATATCGATGATCCGATGAATTTAACTCTTCGTACGTATGTGAACGGCAAGCTGACACAGGAAGGAAATACGAAGGATATGATATTTGACATCCCCGCTTTAATTGAGTATTTAAGCAGCTTTATGACATTAAATGCAGGGGACATCATTTTGACTGGAACCCCAAAAGGATCAGTTGATACGAAGGTCGGCGATGAAGTCGTAACAGAAATTGAGGGGATTGGCAGGTTGGCCAATACAATTGTTGGTGATGATACGTTTACTAAAGATGCAGCAAAAGAGAACTGGGCTAAACATCTTTCTCAATTATAAAAATAGGGAGTGGTTTAAATGCCGCATATTATTGTCGAATATACCGACAACATTAAAGAAGAGGCAGATATACCCGGGCTCCTAGAAAAAATCAATGGTGTCCTTATAGCACGCGGCGATATTTTTCCGATCGGCGGCATTCGTTCAAGAGCGCTTGAACTCCGCGATTACCGGGTTGCTGATGGAAGTGAGGATGATGCGTTTGTCCATGTGACATTAAAGATTGGTGCAGGCCGGGCAGAAGAGGTTAAAAAGGCAACTTGCGATGAGCTTTTTGAAGAAGTCAAGGCACATTTTGCCGATCTCTTTTCAAGAAGATATTTAGCGCTGTCAATGGAATTGGTCGAGTTTAGCGAGGCAGGTACTTATAAGCATAATAATATCCATAGCCGTTATAAAAAATGAATAGGCAAAATTTGAACGCCAGCTATTTTTAGCTGGTTTTCGTGTTTTCAATTGGTGATATTGCCTGTACCAAATCCATCTTCCGGTAATATTCTATAAATGGGGCAATAATTTCCATTGGAGTGACCAGGTTGAAAGCCCATCATTCTAAAATCAAAATCGCGATTTTTCTTGCGGCGGCTTGTTTTCAAGCGTCACAACTTTCAAAAGGGAACGTAAAGTTACCTAAAGGCTACCGTCTTGTAGCAACAATTATTGGGGAAGCCGGCATTATCCGTCCGAAATCTGAAGTGTTTGGTTACATTGCCGAATCACGCCATTCGATTATTATCGCTTTTCGCGGCACAGAAACGGGACGTGACGGTTTTTCAGATCTTGATATTACTCAGATTCCATTTCCTTATGTAGCAAATGGCGGCAAAACCCATCAAGGATTCACCCGAATTTACGGTGGAGACCGGTGTTTATTATATTCGGCGAGAGATCAAATTATAAAAAAGTTATGGCGTCTTGATAACCGTAAAACACTTTTTATCACAGGGCATAGTTTAGGAGGGGCGCTGGCCACTTTATGTGCCCTTGACGTGGCAATCAATACAAAATTTAAACAGCCGAGAGTATATACGTTTGGTTCCCCAAAAGTGGGCGATCCAGCGTTTGTTGAAATATTTAATCAAACGATTCGGCATTCTGTCCGTGTTTACAATTGTTATGATGTTGTACCGGAACATCCGAAGAAAAGGTATGCGCTGCCCATTTTGAAAAATTGTCCACATTATGAACATGTTAAAGGAGAATTCCCGATTAGCTTTGAACTTTGCAATAAAATAAAAAATCATACGACCCGTAATTATTTTTTTGCTTTAAGCACATATAACCTTTTCTTTAGTGAAAAATTATGCAAAAAAAATGCCGGATTTTGTCCTTCAATCAAAAATTATCATGACTTTAGAAGGATTAATAAAGTAGCATGCATGGCATCCCCTTTTGAACAAGAAGAAAATGCTGTCAATGAATAAAGAAGCACTTCTCGCGAGCAGCAAGAAGATGCTTCTTTTTTAGATTTAAACACCGTTAACCGGGTTCATCGCCCATTTAAAGATCTGATCATCCACAACCTTAATCGAGCGAATATTATTTTGGATATTCGAAAGCAAAACAACATATACACTGCCGTCTTTAGCATAACTATTTAATCCGTTCCAACCCGGCAATACGCCATGGGAGAAATACTTGTCTGATTTAACATACCACCCAAAGCCATAATCGTGTTTAAAAGGGGTAAAGATTTGTTCATAGCTTAACGGCGATACAAGTTTTCCGGTTTTTAAGGCATGGTCGAACTTATACAAATCATAGGCGGTCGTATAGATATCGCCGCAGCCGTATAATTGTGAAAAATGGGCAGTTCCCGGAATAAATATTTTTTTCGCTTGAATTTTATACCCTTTCGATGGAAATGGTTCATTATTCATTTGGTAGCCAAAGCCCGAATGTTTCATTCCCGCGACTTGAAAAATATGCTCTTGTAAATAGTTGTGTAATGGTTGACCGGATACTTTTTCAACGATATATCCTAAAATCGAATAGTTTGAATCCGAATAGTTCCACCGAGTCCCAGGAGGAAATAACAAAAAGTTCGCGCGAAAAGCAATTCGATTGATCAACTGATTTGGCGCTAGTTTTTCCAATGTCTCCCGGTATGTCGGAATGCCGGAAGTATGTGTCAATAAATTGTATAATGTAATTTCATTCGCGTGCGGGAAAGTTGGAAGATAGTTTGATAAACGATCATGGACATTCAATTTCCCTTGCGCTTGAAGCTGCATAATGGCCGTTGATATAAAAGACTTTGTAATAGACCCGATATAGTAGACGGTATTCCGGTTATTTCGAATTCTTCTTTCCCTATCAGCAAATCCATATCCTTTATTTAAAATGGTTTTACCGTTTTTCACAACTAGTGCAGTACCATTAAAATGAATCCGTTTTAAATAATCATCGACTCCCTGATTACTTGGCATCTTTAAAGCCGCAATAGCTTTTTTTAACTTTTGCTTTTTTACAATGTTCGCTTGATTTCTTTGGATTGGTGCTGATAACTTGTGATAAAAGAAATAGATGCCTCCTAGAAGCAATAATGAACAGCTAAAAATCTGTAATTTTTTTCTGCGGTCTCTTTTTCTTTTCGCTATTCTCGATTCTTTTCTCATACAAGCCCTCTTTTTTCTATGAATATTTCCCTATCACACCATAGAAAAGTTCTTAAAAAGCTTTTTTATGGACTAATTATAAAACAGCCAAAATAGAATCACCAGCTGGAACTTACATTTTTTTCTGAGATCTTATATTTTGGTATTTCAACATTAATTTTGACGGTCGTCGTTTCTTGCTTTATAATTTACGATTGTATAAGTTGATCATTATCTTAAATTTGGAGGACACATGAACTACGATCTTTTTCATATGATTAACCAATGGGCAGGGCATTATTCCTGGTTAGATACCATTATGAAGTTTATTACACAATTTGCCTTGCCTCTATTTGCTGTTATCTTGCTGATCATTTGGCTTACTGGCAATTCGTACAGCAAACGTTCGGTTTTATATGCAGGAATTTCTGGAATTTTAGCTCTTGTTCTCAATATTATAATTAGTAAGTTTTATTTTGAACCACGTCCTTTCGTTACCCATCATGTTCACATGCTGCTACCGCATGCGAAAGATGCCTCCTTTCCAAGTGACCATACTTCGGGAGCGTTTGGGCTTGCGATAGCTATGCTCATGTACAAAAGAAAATGGGGCTATCCGATGTTGGTGTTGGCGGTTTTAACGGGATTTTCCCGGATATTTGTCGGCCATCACTACCCTGGAGACGTACTTGGTTCAATTGGTGTTGCGATTATTTCAAGCTGGATCGTTTTATTGTGCCGAAAGCCGCTTGAACCCATCATTCGACTGATTTTATCGCTTTATGATAAACTTCCTTTTGTTCCAGCAAATCGCGAAAGGGAAGTCAACAAATAGTAGGAAACTAAAAAGGCGATGGAGTTCGCCATTAAGTGCTAAAAAGCTGATGACTCCTACCATTCATCAAAATGGTAGGAGTCTGTTTTTTACGCATGGGGAAAGCATAATTGGCAGCTAGTCCCCTTCAGCTATTATTTTTAAGAATAAATTTTTGCCTGAAAAAAAGTAAGAAGATAGAAGCAAAAAACAGGATCAAACGCTATAGTGTGGCGCTATTTTCATGGCATTTGGACAATAAACAGGTGATTTCCGATAATAAATAAATACTACCGGACAATAACTGGCCTCAGTCGGACAATAAATTTAGTATTTTCTTCATTTATAGTCCAAAAGTAAGATTTTATTGTTTAAACTGGATGACTTATTGTCCAAATAAGAGCATTTATTGTCCGAGAACGAAATCAGTTTAATGAAGTAAAAATTCGTGATCGTTTTTCCTCATTTCATAGATCTAACGAGGTGTTCTTAAAGTAAGAATGTCCTAGTACTGAAATCCAAACTTTTTTTCTAGATGAGACAGCTAGAAGCATCTCGGTGCATTATCCCATAATAAGTGATAGAGGTGAAAAAGATGCAATATGTATTAGTTGGTCTTGCTGGCATTGTTGGAGCATTATTGCGATACGGTTTAGGGCTTTGGACGGCGAACTGGTGGCATTCTTCCTTCCCTTTAGCAACCCTTTTGACGAACTTGTCAGGCTGTTTTGTTCTTGGCTGGTTGACGACACGAATGATCCGGCTAAAGTTCATGCATCCGTATATTACGACTGCGCTGGGCACTGGACTTGTCGGTTCTTTTACGACGTTTTCGACATTTAGTGCGGAGGCCGTAAACTTAATGAAAACCGGACATTGGGGTGGAGCTTGTTTTTATGTGCTTGCCAGTGGAATAGGTGGATTGTTATTTTCCTGGTTCGGCTATAAAACAGGAAATGCGGACAGAGGGAGCGTAAAGGATGGTGAATAAACATGATTAATTGCTTATTTGTCGCAGTTGGCGGTTTTTTTGGCGCTATTTCACGATTTGGCATCAGCAAATGGATGAATAGCCGTTTTCCATCCACATTCCCAATTGCGACCCTTTTTGTTAATCTTACTGGTGCTTTTCTTTTAGGTCTGATGATCGGAAAAAATATGACACATACCTTTCAACTCCTTTTTGGAACCGGGTTTATGGGAGCTTTTACAACGTTTTCAACATTTAAATTAGAAACAATTCAATTAAAAATAAAAGGAAAATGGGGACTGATCGGGAGTTATTTGTTTATAAGTTATGTTGGCGGCATGTTGCTTGCATTTTTTGGACTATACATAGGCGGCCAAATATAGCCCTTCGTTATAACTGATAAAAGAGGTTCAAACTTTCGGGCCCGGCTATTGTTAAAAGAAAAGAGCGAAATTATGTATTTTTTTTCATAAAAGGATAAATTTTTTCAAAGAACGATTCGTCTTAGCGTTCGGTGGTATAAAGAAGAAAAAGGCTTTAATGATAGTATCTGCAAGTTGTATTTTATTATATCGCCGTCATTATCACCTTCCATTTCGTTTGTTTCGGATTTTTAATTTTCTCTGGAAGGATCATTTAAAACGATTATACAAATAAAGGAGCTAACGACTATGGAAAACATAAAAGAACAAGTGTTGGAAATATTAGAAGAAGTGTGCGAAAACGAAGTTGTGAAAGAAAATCCCGATGTAAAGCTGTTTGAAGAAGGGTTGCTCGATTCGTTCGGGACGGTATCTTTACTCGTCGAAATTGAGCAACGTTTAGGACTAGAAGTCTCCATTTCCGACTTTGACCGGGAGGAATGGGCGACTCCGAACCTCATTGTTCAAAAGTTGGCGGGTATGAGATAAAAAATCAACGTTTGGTCCAAAAATCAACTGCACCTCAATGGTTAGCATTGTCTAACCATTCGAGGTGCTTTATTTATTTGCATCCTATTATTTTTTTTAGATCATGCAAAAAAGGTTTACATAATACTCTATCTTCATCCTTTTCTTGTATGATTTGACCATTATCCAACTTGATCAAGATCTTTTTTAATTGAGCATAACCCTGGTATAATTTCCGCCAATTTAAAATATAATTCCGTCGAAAATCTCACCAATTCCGCCAAAACTCGAGATAATTCCGCCGATATTAGTATTAATTCCGCCAATTTGAAAATTGATTTCTTAGCGAATTTGTTTCCACCATTCAGCTAATCCCCCTAAAGGATGGCGCTGCTTGTATGTTTTTTTGAGCGCAGAGTTAATGTCGATTAAACCATTTCCGTAATATAAGTCGGGACCCGGCTGGCCAAGATCGACGGTGGAGCGTTTAATGATGTTCATCACTTCCGTATTTTGAAGCCCGGGATAAATTGAACGGACAAGTCCTGCAAGAGCTGTTACGTGAGGAGCGGCCATCGAAGTGCCTGATAGCGCGGCATATCGTTGTCCGGGATAGGTGCTTGGAATTTGGACACCAGGAGCGACAACATCAACAGTAGAGCCGTAGTTGGAAAATGGGGCCCGTTCGCCGACTGCATTAACGGCTCCTACACTTAGCACTTCAGGGAAAGAAGCTGGATAACTTGGATGGTCGGTATTATCGTTGCCGGAAGCAGCGACAAGAACGACGTTTTTTCCAAACGCATAATCAATCGCTTCTTTCATGACGGAGGAAGGCTGATAATTGCCTAAACTTAAATTAATGACATCCGCTCCATGATCGGCGGCCCAGCGAATGCCCTTCGCGATATCAAATGAGGTGCCTGTTCCTTTTTTGTCCATCACTTTAACCGGGATAATTTGATTAAACCATGTAATGCCGGCTACTCCAATTTTATTATTCGTGTCCGAGGCAATGATGCCTGCTACGTGGGTCCCATGTCCATTATCATCATAAGGCCGGTCGTTATTTTTTAATACGTTATATCCTTTTAGTAAACGCCGGGAGAGATCTTGGTGGTTTAGATCGACGCCGGTATCGACAACGGCGATTTTGATCTTTTTGCTTCCCCGTGAAATGTTCCAACCGAGTTCCGTTTGAATCATCGGCAAATTCCATTGATATTGGGTGTAAAAAACGTCATTGACCTCGTTAGGGATAAAAATATAATTCGGTTCGGCATAAACGACGTTCTTGCTAGTTCTAAAATAACGTAAAAGTTCGGCAGTCGATTTACGATAAGATGAAAAAATGCAAACCGAATCAAGACTTTTAGCGAGCTTCCCTTCAATATCGCGTTCGATGATAGCCATCTGATCAGGGCCAGGATGAACTTTAAACTTTACAGTAACCTGGTTTTTATGATAATGGCTTTTTGCCTTCTCGTTATGTTCAATTTTTTCAATGCTCGGATGGCTGTTTAAATGTTCTTTCAGCTTTCGATCACGGCTTAAAGAATTAATTGAAAGCAAATGAGTGTCCCCGTTAAGAAGATTTGGCTTTTCGGTTATTCTCATGTCAGTTGCCCTTCTGTTAGTAGAAGGCTGTTCATTAAATGTTGGATGGCGAATCGTTGATAAAAGGATAACGGATAGAATAATTATCGAAATCCCAGCAATCCATTTCTTGCGCATGTCCTCACCTCACAATATGACTTCTTTGTTAGGTTGAGTATTCTAAACTGGATTTATGAGCAATATTTGACGGCAAATGGAACAAAATTTTTCAAAAGGGTTGAATCGAATATCGAAAGAAAGGTAATGTAAGAGATAGAAGAATGAACCGCATAAAGGGAGAGTAACGTTTATGGAACAACAAGCAGTTATTGCGATTGCTATTTTTCTCATCGCATATGCACTTATTATTTCAGAGAAAATTCACCGTACGATTGTAGCGATGCTAGGCGGAGCATTAGTGATCGGGGCAGGGATTATTGACCAGGAAAGAGCAGTTCATGCGGTCGATTTTAACACGATTGGATTGCTCGTGGGGATGATGATCATGGTCTCGATTACAGCTGAAACAGGCCTGTTTAAATACATCGCCATCTGGGCGGCGAAAAAGGTGAAAGGAAATCCCGTCCGTATTTTAATTGTTCTCGGATTGATTACGGCAATCGGTTCGGCCTTTTTAGACAACGTGACGACCGTTCTTTTAATCGTCCCGGTTACGTTTAGCATCACAAGACAATTAAACGTCAATCCCATTCCATATTTAATGACGGAAATTTTTGCATCGAATATCGGAGGGACGGCAACGCTTATTGGCGACCCGCCAAACATTATGATCGGCAGCAAAGTGGGGCATTTAACGTTTCTCGCTTTTATCAATAATTTAACGCTTATCTGTGCTGTTATATTAGTCATTACCGTCACGATATTCGCCATATTTTACCGAAAACAATTAAAAACGACGCCAGAATTAAAGGCGGCACTCATGAAGAGAAATGAAAAAGAAGAAATTAAAGACGCCAATCTGCTAAAAAAATCGTTGTTTGCTTTAACGGTGACGATTCTCGGTTTTTTCCTCCATCAGTTTATACATATTGAAACAGCGTCGATCGCACTATTCGGAGCGTTCCTCTTATTGCTTCTTGCCGGGGAAGACTATTTAGAAGGAGCTTTGGAAAAAGTCGAGTGGACAACCCTTTTCTTTTTTATCGGATTGTTTGTCATCATTGCCGGGCTTGAAGAAACGCATGTCATTGAAAAATTGGCGGCGGGAGCGATGGATCTTACGGGCGGCCATGTAAAGTCAACAACCTTTTTGATTTTATGGATGAGTGCCATCGCATCTGCATTTGTCGATAACATTCCGTTTGTCGCAACGATGATCCCGATGATTAAAGACATGGGACATTTAGGGATAACGAATTTGGACCCGCTCTGGTGGAGCCTTTCCCTCGGCGCCTGTCTCGGCGGGAACGGCACATTAATCGGCGCAAGCGCAAACCTTGTCGTAGCCGGACTCGCCGGAAAAGAAGGATACCATATTTCATTCCTTCGCTATTTATGGATCGGTTTCCCGCTTATGATTTTGTCCATTGTGATTTCGTCGGTGTATGTATATTTGCGGTACTTGATGTAAAGAACATCCTGCTTTTTGCAGGATGTTTTGCTATAACTTAAGGCTTCGTCATGAATTCGAAGCCCTTTGCACCTATTTGAATTTTGCCGTTAAGCTCAGGGTGACCAATGATCGAATCGAGAAGAAATGCAGCAATGTTAAAAGGAGAACTTCAAAGTTTAAGGCGATAATGACGCCGTACATGCCGTAGTCCGGACGTGTTGCAAGCAGGATGATCATAATGAAGGAAGCGATATTCGTCCATAAGTTTTGATACATCGTCGCTTTCGCTTTCCCTAAACCAATTAGTACGGCCTGCAAGGGGACGACTAAATAATGGCAAAAGAAATAAGGTGTTAATAGTTTCAAATAATTAGCGGCATTGTCATTATGAAAGAATAAACTGGTCAACGGTGAAGCGAGCAAATACATGATGACTGTACACGGTATCCCGTAGATGAAGGTGACAAAAATGGCTTTCATGATCCGATCCTGAACGAGAAAGGCATCATTTTTACTGTAGGCTTCACTTATAGATGGGATGAGTGATGTTGCCAGGGAATGCGCAATAAACCCGGGGAACATCCCGATCGTTAATGCGACACCTGTCAATAAGCCGAATTGTTCAGTCGCCACTTTCGATGTATAGCCGCTTAATTGAAGCGCCTGGGTAATAAGAAAAGGCTGGATGGCCCAGGTGAGGACATTGACAAGCCTTGATCCTGTTGTCGGCAGGCTGATGCGAAAGATCTTTTTAATGATGGCGATTTTTTCTTTTGTCGGCATCATTTCTTTTATAAAATTTCGTTCTTTTGCAGAAATAAATTTCATACATAATACGATAAGCCCAATTAACTCATTAAAAGCGATGCTGAGAATCGCTCCGGTGACAGTAATTTCAAGTCCGGCATTGGAAATGTATTGCAAAACGAAAACAATGAACAAAAGCTGCGCAAGCTTTCTTAAAATATGGGCGATCGCAATCGGGTTCATCCGCTGTTTTCCACCGAAGTAACCCCGGAAGATGGATGAAAACGACAAAAGCGGAATGATCAATAGAATCGCAACAACGGGGTAAAAGGAATCAAAGTTGATGATCGAAAGTTTATTTACGAAATAGGCTCCGATCAGGCAGAGAACAATTAAAACGAGACTGATGACCGAAGACAGTAAAAGAGATACTTTTAACGTTCGCTTAATGCCTGCAAGTTGTCCTTTTTCCTCATATTCGGCGACAAGTTTAGAGATGGCGATCGGAAGTTCGAACATCGCAACGGTCATGATAAGACCAAGTACGGGTAAAATCATCATGAATAAGCCGAACCCTTCTTTACCAAGCGCCCTTGCCAGGCATACATTAATGACAAATTCAAGCAGTTCTGTAATAAATGCTGATAGCGAAAGTATAATGGCTCCTTTTATAAATAGTTTGCTGTCCATGTTTTCCTCCTGATCCTTGTACATATTTCAATATATATGTTGCTTATCCATTGTTAGACGTGAAAAAAACATAGCGAACAAGAGTAGCGAAGCCCATCTTAATGAAAAATTTCCATCTTTAGTAAAGGTCTTTAACAAAATTTGACGAATAAATAAAGAAAGGATGTAACATTTTGCTGAATGATGGTGTCTATAAAGATGAATAGGCTTAAAAAAGCCTCATTTAAAACGAACAACTATTAAAGTATTATCAGATAAACGTAACCAATAAGCTAAAGGGAGGAAAACTCTTGGTACTCGATACAAAGGAACTAGTTCTTAATCAATATAATAGCTCGCGGAATTTGGATGCACGGATTAAAATCCATGAAATATATAGCACGAATCAACAAGATTGGCATCATTGGCTGTTTGAACAAAAACAATGGAAAGAGAATGCAAGAATTATTGAATTTGGCTGCGGGTCCGGAGCATTTTGGAAGAAAAATAGCCATCGCATCTCAAACCATTGGAATATTACGTTAACGGATATTTCTGAAGGTATGTTAATGGATGCAAAAACGAATTTACGCAACTCGCTTCAAGCCTCTTATGAGGTGATGGATGTGCAAGCGATCCCTTTTGAAAATGAATCGTTTGATACCGCGTTTGCCCATCATATGCTGTATCATGTTCCGGACCGGAAAAAGGCGCTTTCCGAAATTCACCGTATCTTACAACCAGGAGGGAAGCTCTATGCCTCAACGAATGGAAAGCTCCATTTAATAGAAATGGGGGAATTAGTCCTTGAATATGATTCGACATTGACATGGACGTCTTCATTTTTACATAAGCAATTCGGGCTTGAAAATGGTGAAAAGCAACTGTCCGAGCATTTTTCGAATGTAGAATTGAAGCGGTTTAACTCCAGCTTAAAAGTAACGGATACTAAACCGCTCGTAGATTATATTTTATCGACGATGGACGGCTTAAAAGAAGAATTAAAAGGTGAGAGGCTGCAAGAGTTTTATTCTTTTCTTGAGAGCAAGAAAGAAAAAAGAGGATTTATTTTCATTACAAAAGACAGCGGTTTATTTATCGCCGAAAAATAAAAACCGGCTTTTTGCCGGTTTTCTAACACCTTTTAACTGAATTTTTAAAACTTCGTGAAACCTTCTATATTTGAATTCCGTATGTACTTATAGATGAGAATACTTGTTAAATTCACATTATGCTGGAGGGATCCCGATGTTCGAATTGTTCAAAAGAGTGAAGACCGTTGTAAGTGCAGAGTTGAATGATTTCATTGACAAGGCGGAAGATCCGGAGAAAATGGTCGATCAGTTTTTGCGGGAAATGGAGAAGGACATCCATGAAGCGGAAAAGACGACCGCTAAAATGATTGCGGAAGAAAAATTGTTAAGCTTAAAAGTGGATGAAGCAAAAAGCTTAATTGCAAAGAGAGAAGATCAAGCGATCGATGCACTGAAGACTGAAAACGAAGACCTTGACCTTGCAAGGCGCGCTTTGGAAGATAAAGCACGGGTGAAAAAAGAGTTGGAACAGCTTCAAGCCCTGCATGAAGATACTGCCCGGACGGCCGAAGAGTTAAAAGAAAAATTGCTTGAAATGAAATCGGAATATCGGGAAATGGAATTAAAGCGAACGTCATTAAAAGCGCGGGCAAATTCAGCAAAAGCAAAAAGCGCATTAAATCGCTCCTTTTCTACTATTAATAGTGATGGATCAAAAAAAGGCTTTGAGCGGATGGAGGAAAAAATCCTTCGATTGGAAGCAGAGGCTGAACTGACTGAAGAACAAAAGGCATTCCAGCAATCATTGGACAGTGAATTCGAAAAATTAAGAAACAAGACCGGAATTGACCTTGAGCTTGAACAATTGAAGGAAAAAATACAACAGCCGAAGGAATAATGCGTATGTTCGGATATCCATTAGAAACGATTTATCTTTTTACGCTGATCATTTGTGGAAGCTTAACGTTTCTCTATCTTTTGATTAGCGATGTTGTCCATGGTGTTTTTGAATCCATCGGGGTTCATGTGCTAAATCCAACACTCGTTCTTTCGTTTCTAACGTTTGTTAGTGCGGGCGGATATTTACTGGAAAAATTGACATCGGTACAGAGCTGGCTTATTGTTCTTATTTCCTCAGCAATATCACTCGTTCTTGTTACGCTTCTTAATGTGTTTGTCCTCATTCCGATTGCATCAGCCGAAGAATCACTCAACTACTCAGAATCGGATTTGAAAGGAAGAATGGGAAAAGTAATTATCTCCATTCCCGAAAATGGACTTGGAGAAGTGTTAATTGAAGGAGTTAGTGGTCGAATTGCTAAACCGGCAATAAGCATTGATCAATCGTCCATTCCGCAAGACACCGAAATTTTAATTGTAGATATGAAAAACGGGGTAGCTCATGTCATGCCGCATGAACGGCTTGAGCTGCCACTATAGAAGGTATTCATTTAAAAAAGGGGGAAAATAGATGACACCGATTTTAATTGTCATAGGAATTGTCGTATTTGTCGTCCTTGCTTTACTCGCCGTATTTATAACAAAATACCGGACAGCTGGACCTGACGAAGCGTTAATCGTCACTGGAAGTTATTTAGGAAGCAAAAATGTGAACATCGATGAAGCAGGAAATAAAATAAAAATTGTACGGGGCGGAGGGACGTTCGTCCTGCCGGTTTTCCAGCAAGCGGAGCCGTTAAGCCTTCTGTCGAGCAAGCTCGATGTGCAAACCCCGGAAGTCTATACCGAACAAGGTGTGCCGGTAATGGCGGACGGAACAGCCATCATCAAAATTGGCAATTCCATTAGCGAAATTGCGACAGCAGCTGAACAATTTTTAGGTAAAACGAAAGAAGATCGTGAAAATGAAGCAAGAGAGGTATTGGAAGGCCACCTTCGATCTATTTTAGGCTCAATGACAGTCGAAGAAATTTATAAAAACCGCGATAAATTTTCGCAAGAAGTTCAGCGTGTCGCTTCACAGGATTTAGCGAAAATGGGGCTGGTCATCGTTTCGTTCACGATAAAAGATGTTCGCGATAAAAACGGTTACCTCGAAGCCCTGGGGAAACCAAGAATTGCCCAGGTAAGGCGAGATGCAGATATTGCAACGGCCGAAGCGGAAAAAGAGACACGCATTAAACGGGCAGAAGCGGATAAAGAAGCAAAAAAATCCGAGCTGGAACGAGCTACAGAAATTGCCGAGGCGGAAAAATTAAATCAGCTGAAAATCGCAGAATTCCGACGGGAACAAGATATTGCGAAAGCCCGTGCTGACCAGGCGTATCATTTGGAAGAAGCAAAAGCGAGACAAGAAGTAACCGAACAGCAAATGCAAATTAAGATCATAGAACGGCAAAAGCAAATTGAACTCGAGGAAAAAGAAATTTTGCGCCGGGAAAAGCAATACGATTCAGAAGTGAAAAAGAAAGCCGATGCCGATCGCTACGCGGTTGAGCAGGCGGCAGAAGCGGCCAAACGAAAAGAGCTTGCCGAAGCGGATGCGCATAAATATCGGGTGGAAGCGATGGCAAAAGCGGAAGCGGAAAAAATCCGCCTCGACGGTTTGGCGAAAGCAGAAGCAGAGCGGGCAAAGGGGGAATCCGAAGCGGAAATCATTCGTCTAAAAGGTCTTGCAGAGGCCGAAGCGAAACAAAAAATTGCCGAGGCGTTCGAAAAATTTGGCCAGGCGGCGATTTTAGACATGATTATCGGCATGCTTCCTGAATACGCGAAACAAGTGGCCGCACCTTTATCGAATATCGATAAGATTACGATCGTTGATACGGGGGGAAGCGGGGAAGGCAGCGGAGCGAACAAAGTAACAAGCTATGCGACCAACTTGATGGCGTCTTTGCAAGAATCGCTCAAAGCATCATCAGGCATCGACGTGAAAGAGCTCATCGAAAACTTCTCAGGAAAAGGGAATGTGAAACCGAGCATTGATGCCCTGACGGAAGAAATCGCAAAAGCGCCGTTGTCAAACCGCTTGTCGGAAACGGAACAAATCCCGCTGAAAGATTAATAAGTAAACAGTATAATTAAAATTCCACTCATTAATTAGCCCGGTAAATAAGGAGCTTTCCTTTTCCGGGCTTAAAAAAATACTTGAATTTTAAAAGGTTGATCGATTATGTTTTTAGGACTTTCTTTTTCTCCATTTTTTAACTTTTTTCTCATTTTTGTAGTCTTAATCGCTTTTTGGCGATTGAGTGTGTGGTACGATAAAAAGCATGGAGTTCCTAAGGTCTTTCAATGGTTTCCAAAACGTTGGGGGATTAGAAAAGTTTCAGAACACTAATCTCAATTAAATGAAAAATTGGCAGCTGAAGGAAAAGGTATTCATGTTAAAGTTTATGCTGTGGATTTATATATTGTAACGATACCTATGATTGTAAAGAAATATAGGTCATAAAAGGCTTGAGATAGTAGAATGGATGATATCGAACTACATACTGCTCATTTTAACGGAGTATTGCAGAATTAAAATTATCTTAGGAAAAAAGGGCGGAAAGTATGAAAAAGCTGTTAACATTGGTCGTTTTATTTGCCGGGGTATTTCTGTTCATTTTTAGTGGATGTGATAGCAAAAATGAAAAAAACTTAAAACAAATTGTTTGGGATCAATTATCTGCTGAACAAAAAAAGGAAGTAGTGGGCAGCTGGAAAAATGCGAAGGTAAAAAAAATGACGCTTCACAAAGGAATGTCAAACGTCCGGGATCATGGTTATTTCAATAAAAAAGTGTATTTGGTCAGTTTTCAATCGAATAAAGGCCCAGGTGTAGGGGATTTTGGAGTATTTGTTGATATGAAAACGAAAAAGATTATTGGTGTAGGTTATCGAGATTAAGACAAAAGAAAAATCAAGCTTTGCCAAAAGAGCAAGCCCGGAGTATATCATCAATGATGTTTTCTAGCATTTTTATCTTTCTATCCAAAAATAGTAATGCTATTTTCAAACGAAAAGAGACGGGGGAAAAGCGATGCTTGAACTAAAACGCTATAGAAATATTCCTTCATTTAAAAAAGAAGTCCTCAGCTTTTTGATGAGGCACGAAGGGGAAAACAGTCTAATTATCGGGGTTCTCAATTCGTTAGAAGAGGATTCTGAGCCAGCCTTTATGGCCGCCGTAAAGAAAGATGGGGATCTCGGCCTTGTCATCCTGCAAACCCATCCGTGTCAAATCATTTTGTCAAAGCCGGTTACCTTCACTCCAGATGAGATTAGTGAACTGGCAACATGTTTAGCCCGGGAATATCCAGAAAGTCCCGGTTTTATCGGTGAAACTCGTTTTACAACGGAATTGGCAAAGGATTTTTCCAGGATTGTAAACAAACAAACGACCGTTCATATGAAACAGCGAATTTATGTCTTACATGAGGTGAAGAAAAAAGCATCCGGAAAAGGTAAACTCGAGCAGGCAGCATTGGAAGATTGGCCGCTGCTGAAAGAATGGGGCTATTGTTTTGCGCAAGAGGTGAATGAGCCGAGCAGCAAGGAAGAAATGGAACAGAAGACGAAGGAATTTATTGAAAAAGGGCGTCTGTACGTCTGGAAAATCGATGGGAGGCCGGTATCCATGGCCTGTTCCTCACGCCCGACAGAAAACAACATTACTGTAAGCTATGTCTATACCCCTGAGGCCGAGCGAAAAAAAGGATATGCATCGGACTGTGTTTCCGCATTGACCCAATTGCTGCTAGACAGGGGCTATCAAACGACATCTCTATATACGGACTTAAGCAACCCGACTTCCAACAAAATTTATATCGAAATTGGCTATGAGCCTGTTATGGACTCGATTGTCATTTTATTAGACAAATAAAAAAGGTGATAACCATGAATGGTTATCACCTAAATGGCTGATACGATAAAATTGATCAGGAACAATCCGGCAATGATATAAACCGGCATAGCGACTTCTTGTTTCTTGCCAAGCGCGATTTTCAAAATCGGATAGGCAATAAAGCCGAATGCAATTCCATCCGTAATGCTATACGTTAACGGAATGAGCGCGATAATCAAGAAAGCGGGAAAGCCTTCTGAAAAATCCTGAAACCGTATTTTCCCGACGTTTTGCAGCATAAGGCAACCGATAATGATTAAAACCGGAGCGATGGCGCTGTCAGGAATAAGCTTAACGAACGGAAGCAAGAAAATGCACGGTAAAAATAAGAAGCCCGCCACAATGGCCGTGAAGCCCGTTTTTCCGCCGGCAGCAATGCCTGATGCGCTTTCGGCCGAAGATACTGTTGGACTCGTGCCAAAAATGCCGGCCGCAATAACCGAAAGGCTATTGGCCTGAAAGGAACGAGTGAACTTTTCCGGTTTTTCCAACATTCCGTGAAGGATACCCATATTTTCAAAAACGATAACCATCGCCAATGAAAAAACGGAAGTCCAAAACGAAAACGAACCGAACTGCTGAAACGATAGCGCGCCAACCGATGTAAAATCAAACGAAAAATGAATTTGTTTTACACTTGAAAAATCGACAAGGCCGAAAATGGCGGCCAAAACAGTCCCTGCCACAATGCTGATCAAAAAGTTGCCTTTGACATTTCGGCTAAAAAGAAAAAGCGCAATGATGAGTGTTAGCAATGTAACCAGCACATGAGGACTTCCTAAATTGCCTAAAGCAACAAATGTCGATTCACTTGCTTTTACGATCCCGCCTTTTTGCAAACCGATAAATGTTAAAAAAAGGCCGATGCCAACCGTGATTGCCTCTTTTAAAGAAGAGGGGACGGATTGGGCAAGCAAAGACGAGAGTTTCGTAAAGGCCACAATGGCAAACAAAATGCCTGATACAAAGACGGCTGCTAACGCCTCTTGCCATGAAAGCCCTACTGTATGCACGATCGTAAACGTGAAAAAGGCGTTAACGCCCATTCCGGGAACGAGCAAAATCGGCGCATTTCCCCATAAACCTATCAATAAGCAGCCAACAAATGATGTAAGGATGGTTGCGATAATGGCGGCGTCAAGGGGAATGCCTGCATCAGCTAAAATGGTTCCATTGACAACAATAATGTAGGCAACGGTAAAAAATGAAGTGATGCCGGCAAGAAGTTCCGTCTTAATCGTCGTACCGTGACCGTTCAAGTCGAAATGATTTTTAAATCGTTGCACAAACTTCTTTCCTAACGTATTATTCCCTCTCCCACCCGTGACAATGGCTATTAGCCAATCACCACCCGTATTATAGCATAAAACAAGGTCAGTTTTGGAAAAAAACTTGCTATTATTTTTTTGCATGTTTTTGGCGGGCGGGAACGAATTTTAGTAGTTGTAAAATAAAGAAAACAAAAGTTATGACAATTTCCGGGGGAATAAGAGCCATACCTTGTTCATAGGAATAACAGATCATCCATAGTATAATCAGAAAATAATATTTTTATGAATGGGAAAAGGAGATCTGTCAATGGACGACATTTTAATTAAACTTCTATTGCTGACATTTATTATTCATCTCATTGACACGTTGGCTTATTCCGTTCGGTTAAATTCAGTTAAAAGCGGGCAAGTTGCCTTATCTTTTTCGCTTTTTAACCTTTTTGTCCTCGTTTCCCGAACAGCCAATATGTTTCAAGCGCCTTTGATTGCAAGTATTATCGACTTTAGCATTGCACGCCATATGGATCCGCTTTTAGATTTGCGTGAAGTGATTTTTGCTTCCACAGCAGGAACATTAATCGGTGTCTTTTTCATTCCAACCTTTTTAAAAGTTTTTGGCATCGCTGTGAAAAAATTAGAGCTGACAGGTTCCGTTCCTTCTCTCGTTGTCGAAGCCCTGCATGTCAATAATCTTAAACGAATATTGAAAAAAGCGACGAAACCATCGAAAAGCATGATCACAAAACTGAGATTCCGTGAAATCCCGAAACGTTTTTTACTATTGAATGCGATTGTGACAGGCATTTATACGATCGGCGTCTTGTCGGCCAACTATGCAGCCCTTTTAGTTCCAGAAGATCACCGTCTGTCAGCTGTTGCATCATCGGGAATGATCAACGGAATCGCAACGATATTATTGACGCTTTTTGTCGATCCGAAATCGGCTGTCATCACCGACCAGGCCTTGCGTGGAAAACGCCCTTATGGTGATGTAAAAGCACTTGTTGTTCTATTAATTAGCACAAAACTGATCGGCACACTACTCGGACAGGTGTTTTTTATCCCTGCTGCCGAGCTTATCGCCAGCTTTTATCGATAATGGGAGGGAGAAGAGAGTTGAATATCAGAAAAGCAAGAGTAGAAGATGCTCGCCCAATCGCAAAGGTCCATGTTGAAAGCTGGAGAACTACATATAAAGGAATGATGGAAGACGACGTTTTAAAACAACTATCGGTTGATGAACGGAACAAAAGTGGAAGAAAATAATTATGGATTTGAGCGAGGAATTCCTTTATGTTGCAGAAAACGACAAAGGAGAAGTTGCCGGCTTTGCCTCCGGGGGTCCCAGCCGCTCACCGGAATTTGCATATGATGGGGAACTGTACGCCATTTATATTTTGCAGGAATATCAACAGAAGGGCATCGGGCGAAAGCTCATTTCGAAAATAGCCGAAAAGCTTTTGGAGAACGGATATCAATCGATGATCGTCTGGGTACTGAAAGATAATCAAGCGGCAAAACAGGCTTATATAAAACTCGGCGGCAAAGTAATTGGCAAAAAGGATATACAGATCGGAAAGCGAATGTTAGTAGAGGAAGCATTCGTCTGGGAAGACCTCACCGGATTTCTGTAAAAAGGAGGGACGGAATGGAGCTGACGATTAAAACAATGTCCGATTTGCCATTGCATGAACTTTCTATGCTTGTTCTTGAAAGTGAAGGCGAGGGGTATCGCTTCATTAGGCGGCTAGCGGACGAATATGCATTGGGAATCAATACGTTTAATCAAAAAGGAGAAATGATGGCTGCTGCTTTTCAAGGAAGAATGATCGGGTTTGGCGGGCTGAACATTGATCCGTATTTGCAGGATCCAACAATTGGGCGCATCCGGCATTTGTACGTTTCTCCGGCTTATCGCCAAACCGGGATCGCGCGAAGGCTGATGGAATTATTAATAAAGGAAGCGAAACACCATTTTGTATGGTTAACATTGCGGACGAACAACCCGGTTGCAGGAAAATTTTACCGAAGGCTCGGGTTTTCTGAAGAACCGCGTTTTAAAGAAGCCACTCATTTTTTGAAACTAACCTGATTTGTGGGGGAGGAGCTATCAATGTCAGTAGCTAAAGCATATTTAAAGTGTGTCATTGGGGATTTTCAAAGCATGAAGCAGCTCGGGGAAAAAACGATTGAGCAATTAACGATTGATGAATTAAATTGGTCGCCATCGAGTGAATCGAACAGTATTTCGATTATTGTAAAACATTTGAGAGGGAATATGTTTTCAAGATGGACAGATTTTTTGACAACGGATGGAGAAAAGCCGAATCGCCATCGAGATCATGAATTCATTGGTAATTTCAAGCAAAAAGAAGAATTGCTTGACGCATGGGAAGAAGGGTGGAATATACTATTTAACGCCCTTTCCCAGCTAAAAGAAAATAATTTGCTTGATGAAGTCACGATCCGTGGTGAAAAACATACCGTCATTCAGGCCATACAACGGCAAATTACCCATTACTCTTCCCATATCGGGCAAATGGTCTATATCGGAAAGCAAATAAAAGATAAAGAATGGAATTGCCTGAGCGTTCCGCGTGGAAAGTCTGAGGAATTTTTGAAAGAAAAACTTAGACAAACAAAATAAAGTAAGAAAAGGACAGAAAAATTGATTTTCTGTCCTTTTCCCATTGTGGAAAATGTACGGATTAGACGTATTGTTGTTAGCCGGTTTTTGTACAAAAAGAATATAGTTTTTTTATATCATTGATTTAGGGAGACTCGTGAAAGAGTTTCCTCTTTTTCTTTAAAATCAACTTCATATAAATAAATTTTCCATGCGGCTTCTGAGTCCTGAAATGTTTTCAATAGATGGAGATGGTTTTCTTTCGCGTTTAATATAGGAACGGCAGAAAAGATATATTTTCCGCCCATTTCTTGAAACGCTTTTGTATTTAATTGTAAATGTTCAATTTTGGCGTTCGAATTTTTTCGGAACATATATCGTTTTCCAAGTTCGCTGACGAAAATATAGCATCGTCCTCCCCATGTATCGAAATACTTTGTCAGCTGTTTGCTTTTATCGAGTTCTTTTGCAATGATTGTTCTGAACTGATGTTTATACGTTAACGGATAAAAATTATTGTACGTATCCAATGTGTAAAAGCCATTATACTGTGCGATGACAGGATGAAGCCCGATGCTCGCTACGCGATAAGATTCCGGGGGCTTTCCGATATAATCTTTAATATTGTTGAACAGATGCGTAGCGTAAAATTGTTTGAAAGATGGCTTATGTGTAGCCCTATACAATATTTCTTCATTGCATGTAAATAGAATTAGCGTCTGCAATATGAGGCAGAAGGAAACCAGCGTTCTCCATTTCTTCCCGATTCTCCATAAAAAAGAAAGAGCGATAGCAAAAGAAACATAGATAATAAGCGGGCGCAAGAAATGAAATCTGGCAAAATTGAATGTGTTTAAAAGATTAATTTTTTCTTTAAGAGGCTGCCAGCCGATAAAAAACCAGAACGCATACCATGTCGATAAAGCAAAATTAAGGATAAGCAAAAGCAAAAATTGACGCTCCGAATACCATTTTTTATTTTTAACGATCAGTAAAAGCGTAAGAAGGATGATCGGTAAAATAACAAATGTATGAACGGTTGCCACATGATTGTGCCCAAAAGTGAAATTTTTAAAAGCAAGTCGAATGCAATGATATAGCCCGAGCCTGGAGGAAATAAATTCATCCCTGCTCGTCGGTTCACTATGTACTAATAATGAAGCAACCAATCGATATTCAATGATTAAATACAGGAGCGTCATATAGGCGATGCTTCCAAGAAACACCCCGTTCCATTTCCGCTTTCGCGCGACATCAACAAGCCACAATCCCCCGATGAGAACGAGAAAAAAGAAAAATCCTAGCACAAAACTGGAATAAAGGGGCAATAAGGTAAGCGTCAGCCATTCCTTCCATGTCGATATTCCTTTTCGGATATTTAAAAACGCCCACAGTGCAAGAGGGTGTCCAAGCGTACTAAGCATGCCGGACGGCCAAAATGGAGTTAACGCAAATGCTAAAGCGACTCCGATTGTAATTGGATACGCATTTTTTTCTTTAATGAAATGATGTTTAAGAAGTACATACATCCCGACAAAAGCGATAAAACGGACAATGGTTTGGCTTATGGCATAGGCGACCATCGAAGGAAATAAAGCATGAAGCCAAACGAGCAGGCTAAACTCGGTTCCGAATGAATTTCGCGGCAGGCCGTTAATGATTTGAGGGATGACGGCATCAATGGAACCGAATAGCTTGCCGCTATCAGCCAACACTTTATACCATCCAATATTTGAGTCCAGATTATCATGAACCCGTATGTGCGCGTTTTCACCAAGGACATACAAAGGCAGGAGATAAATTGTGATTAAGACTAGCGCGAAAAACAAAGCGCGAGATTCAGAATTCCATTTTGTTCGTAAACTTTTCATCATGCATCACCTTTTTTCAATCATTCCGCTGATTAGTTTGAACCAATCCTAACGATTTTATTTTTCATCATCTTTTTTTGAAAACTTGAAAATACTAAGAAAGGAATTTGAGAGGAAGGAGTTTTTAAAAATGAAAAGAGTAAAAAAAGCCATTATTCCAGCAGCAGGATTAGGCACCCGGTTTTTGCCGGCGACAAAAGCGATGCCGAAAGAGATGCTTCCAATCGTCGATAAGCCTACGATCCAATATATCGTTGAAGAGGCGATTGAATCCGGGATTGAAGATATTATTATCGTAACAGGGAAAGGGAAGCGTGCGATTGAAGACCATTTTGACCATGCCTTTGAATTGGAGCAAAACCTTTTTCATAAAGGAAAGATAGAACTGTTAAAAAAAGTACAGGAATCGTCCAAAATGGTCGACATTCACTATATCCGCCAAAAGGAGCCGAAAGGGCTTGGACATGCGGTCTGGTGTGCAAGAAATTTTATCGGCAATGAGCCTTTTGCTGTTCTATTAGGAGATGATATTGTTCAGGCAAAAACGCCGTGCCTCAAACAATTAATGGAGCAATATGAGAAAACCAAATCATCGGTGATTGGCGTTAAACCAGTGCCGAAAAACGAAACACATCGGTACGGAATCATTAAAGCGAAAGCCGCGAGCGGAAGATTATATGAGGTTGAGCATTTAGTAGAGAAGCCGGAAATCGAAATGGCGCCATCCAATCTTGCGATCATGGGCCGCTATATTTTGTCTCCGGAAATCTTCACATTTTTAGCGAAAAAGGAAATCGGAGCAGGTGGAGAAATTCAGCTGACGGATGCGATCGAGCAATTAAGCCAAATCGAGCGGGTATTTGCTTATCATTTTGAAGGGACGCGTTATGACGTTGGAGAAAAGCTCGGCTTTATTTTGACAACCATTGATTTCGCTTTAAAAAACAGCGACTTAAAGCGGCCGTTAAGAGATTATTTAGAGAGAGTTCTATCTGAAGAAGCGGCGATTGACAATCTATAGAAGAATGCCATCTTGGACAATCTAGTTTTAAAGTGCGAGTTCAAAAAGGAGGACAAACAGGGCCAAGAAGTTCAAGGAAGCGCAGGCTCCGAGTACCGGAACGTATGCAATTAATACGTGAGGAACGCAGAGCAGCGCTGACGCAGAAATTCGCAGTCAATGTTTCCCGGACTTTTTGAACAACCTCTTAAAGAAAGAAAAAAGGAGGGGCTTCATTCTGTGAAAAACCCTGTACTCATCATCGTTGTTCCATGCTATAACGAGGAAGAAGTATTAAAAGAGACTGCTAAAGAACTTTCTCACGTTCTAAAACGTTTAGCTTCGGAAAAATTGATTGCAGCTTACAGTAAAATTTTATTTGTTGATGATGGATCGAGTGACCGAACATGGGAGTTGATTATTGAGGAAAAAAATACGAACCCGTTTGTCACAGGATTAAAATTGGCCCGCAACGTCGGCCATCAAAAAGCGCTTTTGGCCGGGTTGGAAATGGCAAAAACGAAAGCCGACTGCGTCATCTCGATCGATGCTGATCTTCAGGATGACACGACCGTTATCCGCGAATTTATTTTAAAATTTCATGAAGGATTTGATATTGTTCATGGGGTACGTAGAAAGCGTGATACGGACACCTTTTTCAAACGGACGACAGCTCTTTGTTTCTATTCGTTAATGCGTCGAATTGGAATTAATCTGATCCCCAATCATGCAGACTTTCGGTTAATGAGCAAACGCGCCTTGCATGAATTAAGCCGCTATAAGGAAGCGAATGTGTTTTTAAGAGGAATCGTTCCATTGATTGGGTTTAAATCAACAAATGTCTTTTACGATCGAAAAGAACGTTTAGCCGGCAAAACAAAATATCCGTTAAAGAAAATGCTGGCGTTTGCGTTTGAGGGAATCACTTCATTTAGCATTGTTCCGATTCGCTTTGTGACATTGCTCGGCTTTCTTTCATTTTTTATTGGTGGAATGGCAGGGAGTTATGCTCTCATTCAAGAATTATTAGGGAACACGAAATCCGGTTGGACGTCGCTTATGATCTCGATTTGGCTTATTGGCGGCCTTCAATTAATGGGGATTGGATTGATCGGCGAATATATCGGGAAAATTTTTAATGAAGTGAAAAGACGTCCGATGTATACGGTGGAAACGGATTTGTTTACAGGGGCATTTACCCGGCGGCCATCGAAAAAATACCGGCTCCTTGCGGCAAAAGAACTGAAAAAAAGAGGCAGTTGACATGAGAAGCTCGTTTATTCGTTTTTTAATCGTTGGTGTGATCAATACATTCGTCGGTATGTCGATGATGTTTCTTCTTCTTCATGAAGGCGGAATGTCGTATTGGCCATCTACGGTTACGGGTCATTTAATCGGAGCATGTACAAGCTATTTATTAAATCGTTCGTTTACGTTTAAAAATAGAGAGTCTATGTCGAAAACGGTTTTCCCATTTATGTTTGTCGTTAGCTCGTGCTATATTTTTTCTTATTATTTTGGGATTCATTTTGCCGAATGGCTCTTTATGTCAATCTCAAGGCTGCCCGCCACATATAGGGAAGATGCGGCAATACTGTTTGGCACCATTTTATATACCATTACGAATTATGCCGGGCAAAAAGCTATTGTTTTTTCGAGAAAAAATGAGCCGGTGAAAACATAATGATAAGCAATTAAGCGGATCATGCTACATGTCTTAGCCAATCCGCTTTCTTTATTTCTAATGATAAGGAGTACCGTCTTTTAAAACTTCTCTTAGTTTAGAAAGCGCTTTTTTCTGAATTCGTGAAACATGCATTTGCGAAATGTTTAATAGTTTTGCGATCTGGTGCTGGCTCAAATGGTCGTAAAACACATAAGTGATAATGGCTAATTCCCGTGTGGTTAACGTTTTGAAAGCTTCGAAAAGCAATACTCTATTTTCAATATGTTCAAAGCGTTCATCGATCGTTCCTATAAAGTCTATAATGGCTGTAGTGTTGTTTATTTGCTTATTTTGGGCGATATAATCAATGGACATTGCCTGATAGCTTTTATACACTTCCGCCGCTTCTAACACATCTTCTTCAGTTGAATGTAATGTTGCTGCAATTTCTTGAATGAGGGGAGAGCGGCCGAGTTGTTGATGCAATTGGTCTGCCGTCTTTTTAATAAGTGGGGCGAGTTCTTTAATTCTTCTTGGGACGTGTATGCTCCATGTTTCGTCGCGAATGTACCGTTTCATGCTGCCAATGATCATAGGTACGGCATACGATTCAAATGATCGATTAAGTTCAGGTTTATAATAATAAACCGCTTTTAATAATCCAATCATCCCGACTTGTACAAGATCTTCAAAATTATGTCGCTCTCTTGAGAATTTTTGGGCAATCGATTTCACTAACCGTTCATATTGTAAAATAATGTTTGTCTTTAATTCTTCATTGGAAGGGTCCTTTTTAATTTCTCTAATCCATTCATAAACTTTTTTATTTTTATGGAATGATTTAGCGTTAAACAAGCTTTACCCTCCTTCCTATCGTTTGGCCATAATTTTCGAGCTATTTTCCGAAATAGTGAAACGTTATTCTATATGTACTAGGATAGGAAAAGGTAAAGTAAATAGGACGATTTTTATCGTATTACCTATATGAATTCGCTCATTATAAAGGAAATTCCTTTAATCAGCGGGCATTTTTTAGTTTGAAAGCGTGTTTACCGTGATTTTTTTCAGGGTATATATCCTATAGGATAACGGAAGAGGTGATTGAAAATGAAAGTGATACAATCAGCATCCTTTACATATGATCAGCCAGTGACATTAAACTTAATTTATCGTTTTTATAAAAAAGTGCAATCGTGCCAGTCGAACGTCCTTCTATGCAAAAATGGTCTATATTCTCAAGGGAAAACGTTAACTGCACTTGTATCCTTTTTCTTACTGCTTAAAAAAGGAGATCCTTATTTGCTCATCGCAGAAGGTGAAGACGCAAATAAAGATTTGCAAGCGCTTTCACTACTATTTGGAGGCACTTATGAAGAAGAAGGCGTTTTTGCTTAACATATCCTTCATGGAAAAAGAGGTTGGCTAACTGCCGCCTCTTTTATTTTTTTGTTAGATTCGTCCCCAGAAAAGCATATAGTAGTAGCAGTAAATTAAGGGGGACAATGCTTTGGATAAAAAAGTATTATTTTTCGGGGACTTTGGGATTGATGACGCGATCGCTTTCATTTACGCGTTTTTATCAAAAAAAATAAATATTGTCGGGATTGTAGCCGATTATGGCAATGTTTCAAGAGAAATGGTGCTTCAAAATGTTGATTATTTAATAAAGAAAACCGGTTTAAATGATATTCCCGTCATTAGCGGAGCAAGCCGGCCATTAACAGGAGAATCACCGATATATTATCCGGCGATTCATGGACCTAACGGGTTAGGGCCGGTTATCCCTTCCGCCATTAAGAAAAATAAACGGGAAAATTTCTTTGAAGTAATTGATATTATAAAAAAATATGAAAATGAAATCATTATTGTAAATACAGGAAGGCTAACATCGCTCGCGACTCTCTTTGTCTTATATGGGGCGTTAATGGAAAATGTACATTCTTATTACATAATGGGAGGAGCGTTCCTTTGCCCGGGGAATGTGACTCCTGTTTCGGAAGCGAATTTTTACAGTGATCCAATCGCAGCGAACCTCGTGATGAAATATGCGAAAAAAGCTACGATTTACCCATTGAATGTAACAAGGAACACGATTGTATCACCCGAAATGACAAATTATATTGCTGCAAAAGGAAAGACAGATCTTGTTAAGCCGTTAATTGATTATTATTACTACCATTTTTATAAACAAAACTATCCCGGTTCAAAAGGAAGCCCTGTTCATGATGTATTGCCGATGATGTCTGTCATCCATGATGATTTATGTAGGTATGTTGAAGCGGAAGTCATCATCGATCTGTCAAATGGGCTGTCACGCGGGCAAAGCATAGGCGATTTTCGTCCTGTACTTAACAACGAAACTTTTGGGCGGACCAAACAACGGATCGCTGTGGAATTACATTATAAAAAATTTTTTTCCGAGTTTATGACAGTTATGACGGGTGAACACTTTAAACAGGAATAGGTGAATGTACCCTTTCTATAAAAGATGAATATTGTAATATGACGATAATCAAGAGGAGGGAACATCTTATGCCTGAACATCTAGCGTGGCACGAAACATTAGAACTGCACGAACTTGTCGCTTTTCAATCAGCGGGCTTAACAAAATTAAAAATGTCTATTCGAAAAGTACCGGATCACGAACTCCGAACGTTATACATGCAGGCAATTCAGGGAATTGAACGTAACATTCGCGAATTGCTTCGGTTTTTCCCAAATGCGCCTGGTTATGACCACAATCCTCGCCAGGCAGATGCCGGCTTTTACGCTGGCGATTTATTGGGGCTTGCTAAAGCATCAGTCCGCAACTACGCGATGGCGCTAACTGAAACCGCCACACCCGAGCTTCACCAAGTATTAAGCAGGCACTTGCAAAATGCTGTCCAATTGCATTACAACGTATACAGGTATATGCTAGAAAAGGGATATTATTCTTCATATGATCTACATCAACTTTTAACCAATGATGTGAAAAACGCACATAAAGCATTGGATATGCACTATTGAATAAAAAATGAAAGCCGTTTAACCCGACATAATGGCACATAGAAAAAACTCCTTTTCAATAAAAGGAGTTTTTTTAATCGTTAATTTAAATTGCTGATTTTCGCGCTTGTCCGGATCTAACTAAATAGCGATGCAGCGGGATTTCAGCAATGGTTAATAAAACTGCTGTAAGAATGGCTCCTGGAAATGTTACAGTTGTATTAGGAAGCCATGCGGATACAAAATAAACGATCAATGTTGAAGCGAAAAAATCTAAAACCGCGCTTAATACAAGCGTATCTTCCCTTAGCAGCATGACTTCCATCATATGACCGACCAGTGCAAGCACAAGCCCGACAATGGCTGCCTGATATGCAAATGAATAATGGACATTAGGCAAAATAAACGATGCAATAATTAATATAGTAGGACAAACAAAAATCTTTATTAGCAAACCTGTCATTGCCAATACCTCCTTTATCAGGCTTAGTATTGGCCATCCGGATTTCTTTTACTCAAGTTTCGCTATTTAAAAATGGGCTTTAAATCAATTGTTGTGCTTCATAATTACGACAAAAAAATGATTGGCTTGTAAATGATCAAAAATAAGAGCGGCCGGCTTGTCCGCTCTTATTTACCCTATTCATTTTGTCCGCTTGCTTTTCCACCTTTTTCACCAATTTCCCGGTAAAACTCTTTGCCATGCTCACGCTTTGTTTTCTCACCGCCCTTTTGTCCGATTTCCTTATAAAACTTCTTGTCGTGTTCTCTTGCTGTCTTTTCTCCACCCTTTTGTCCGATTTCTTGATAAAATTCTTTTCCTTGAGTTCTTTTAACTTTTTCTCCGCCTTTTCTTCCTGCTTCTTCTCTCGTCATTTTAGATGGATTGCTCATTGGTTATTAGCCTCCTTTGAAGAAGTTATTAAACTATTTCCACACTCTTTCATAAAGAAAACGTGAAATTGCTTTCTTTTTTAAAATAGGAATAAAGACCTGTTTATCAATTTAAGGTTTAAAAAGAAGGGGGACGGGAAAAGGATAAACAAGCTTGATATCATTTTTGAATTTCCAAAGGAGGAGAAATAAAATGATGGCAAAACCAACCGTTAGAGAGTATTTGACTGAACAAGAGGTAATCGGAGCCGTTCAAGATTTAGAATCAAAAGGTATCAGCCAGAAGGACATATATGTGTTGGCCCATCAAGACGATAGAACGAATCAAGTAGCAGACCGTGCGAATGTAAATACCATCGGAATAAAGGAAGAGGGACTTTCTACAGCTATTAAAAATGTCTTCAACTCCAAAGGGGACGAACTTCGCAATAAAATGGAAGAAATGGGGCTTTCTCAATATGAAGCTGAAGAATATGAAAGAAAGCTTGATGAAGGGAAAATCTTATTATTCGTAAAAGAATAAAAACAAGGGAGGTGAAAGCCTCTCTTGTTTTGTTATTAGTCTATTTTAAAAAATCACTTACCCGAATGGGGGACGAAAGCAAACAGAAAAGATTAAACAAATACCAGAACAATGTAAAACTAAAGGGAGTCAAATAATTCCTCTAAATTCACTTGAAAGCCTTCTAAAACGGAGGATTGAATAATGCCTTTTTCCCTTAACATGTCCAATTGCTTATATTGGCCATCTTCATCAAGTACATAAACCTGGACGCTGTTAAGCATCGGGTTGACAATCCAATATTCTTTTACGCCGCATTGCATATAAAGATTTAACTTGAAGACTAAATCATGAGATTGATTAGACGGGCTAACGATTTCAATAATGAGGCTGGGAGAACCGACATACTTGTCTTCCATTAACCCGTTTTTGTCACAAATGACCGATATATCAGGGATGACAATTTTTGTTTCGTTCATGTTCGTTGAGGAAAGTTCCACGTCAAACGGAGCATGGAACACTTCGCATTTCCTTCGTTCTAAAAAATTGAATAGCCAGGCATGAAGTCTTCCAGAAATCCGTTGATGCTTCGTTGATGGGGAAGGAGACATAAACACTATACCATCGACATACTCTAGCAATCGATTGGTTGTTTCCCTCATTTTATAAAATTCATCAATTGTCACGAAATCTTCTGGTAATTTCAAAAGAAACACCTTCTTTCTTTTCATTGATAAAAGAAATTGACTTTATTATACCACAACTGTTAGCTTTTCCCGGTCATGTTGCGACTTCAAAATTCTCACCGTTAACCATATAGCCAGACTTTGGATGAAAAATTGATAATGTATGAAATAAAAGATAACCAGGGTTCCAACCTATATAAGAAAAGACACCCGCTATACTTTAAGCTTTTCTTTCGAGACATCTGACCGCCAGAGCCGCCTCACTAATTTTAAGTTACCAAGCAACAATAAATATAAAAAGGGATAAATCGGAACCGAATAAATCCATTTCCAGCCGTTATAATAAAATAAGCCCAATTTTACAGACAGCCATTCATAAAAAAGGGCAAAGGCCGACCAGCCTGCAATGTAGAGCATTTTTGTTACAATGCGGCGGGTAGATGGGAAAAAGTTTAAAAAAATAATGTCTATGGCTGGATAAATCCCTAATGTAACCAATAAATCCGTATATTGCGCCTTTTTTTGAAAATAGCCGTATAAGTGAAAGGTTACTTCTAAAATGTAATCGACCGAAAAGGCGAGGATGACAGCGAAGATGGAAGTGCTATAAATTTCAAGCTTATTCATTCTTTTTTCAGGGAAAAAAGCGATGGCATTAAACACTAGAATAGAAATAATCGCTAAAATCATAGCTTTCAACTTCCTTCAACATTTAGTTTCGCTACCCCCAGGGCATAATGATTCCTTAATGTGGTCAAAATCATTTCCGCTTCCCTATGGTCACATTCAATGATTAAAATGACTTCCGGTTTTTTTCCACGTTTCATAAGCCGCTGTTTACGGAAAATTTTGTAGATCAACAGATTAAGGATAACACCTATGGAAAAGCCGGCGGCCGCCCCGATTAACCCCCAATAAATGGGTCCCCATTGAAGCTTGAACCCAATGCTTGCTCCTACTACGGAAAGAGCAGTCCCGATTGCAGCCCCTTTATCAAACAGACTGATCCCGTCCGCATAATGAATCGTATCAAAGAGTTTCCTCTCTTCATTTGTATTCGAAAGAGGAACAGCCAGAATATTTTCTTTTGGAATTCCTTTTTGCACTAATGAAGTGATGGCTAACTCAATAAAATGTGAATGTTCAAACGTTGACAGCACATGCAAAACTATTCCCTCCTGGCGGCTGGCATTTTAAACGAAGGATGTTGAAAATTTTTTTGCAAAAAATGACGTTGCTCATCTTCAAATAGCTTGTTGTTTTCAACCGTGTTCACATACGCATCGTAAATCGCAAAACCGTAAACGGATGGCATAAATAAAAACCATTCTTTACTTAAAATAGCTGTAGATTTCCCGATGTCACCGGACACAAGGAGATGAACAGCCTCTAAAAAATGCGACAAATAAACAAGGGCGATCCACCAGATTAAAAGGAAAAAGCTAACGCCGATGCGGTGAATATAAAGTTGGCCCAACCCGGGCATAAATAACGTCCAAAAAACTGCGATTCTCGGGTTTCGCTTATCCAAATAATTGATCTCTAAAGGATGAATAACAAATGATTGAAAATCGGCATCTTCACGATTGGCGGCTAAATAAATTTTATTTGTATCGATTGTTGTCCGATAGCTGTCCCATATGGCAAAAACATAAACCGGAATATATAACAGCAACCATCGATGATCGATCACCTCTTTCGCTTTATCGAATTTGCCTGTAAATGAATAGACGATAGCCTGATTAAGATGCGATTGGGTATTGATGACAAATTCCCAAATAAACAAGGCAAATCCGCGCAAGTATTTAGAAAGAAGAAGATGGCCGAATCCCGGAAAAGCCGCTGACCACCAGGCGACGATATAAGGGTTTCTTAAATGTAGCTGTGTCGTTCCGAGAATGCTGACATACGCTTTTTGCCGTCTTGATTGATTCAACCACTGTACGTTTTTCAATGGAAAATATCTCCTTTCTGTTATTGTAAGTATTCCCAAATTGGTGAAAGAAAATGAGAATTGAAATCGGATACGGGATAAATGAAAGGAGATTTGCAAAACTTAATAAATGTCATTAATTACAGAAGAAGGGGATAATGAAGATGGCTCAACGAAATGAACAAGAGAGAAAGCAACAATTCCAGCAAGCTATTCAAGCTTCCGAAGAGGCAAGGCAAGCCGCCAGCCAGGCCCTGGCCAATACGTCCAATCCTCAGCAATATCCATATGCGCAGAAGCAGCTTAAGCAAGCGCAACTACAAATCGAGCAGTTGCAATCTGAATCGGGGACCGGTGTTTCTTATGAAGAGCTACAGCAATTACAGCAAGCGGGTCATCAACTGGAGCAGGCGGGGCAACAACTCCAACAAGGAATTGCGACTGGACCAGATACGAATTCGCAATAGAAATCAAAACGTAAACGCTCCCTTTTCGGGGGCTTTTGTTTTTTTAGCCGCAAAATTTTTTGCAAAACGGAAGCTACTTTTTCTCTTCCACAATTCCTGCCTCTACAAGATTGATATCCAGTTTAAAATCAATTGGAATCGTTGGATAGCGTTTCTCCCACGCTGCAAAGTTAAAGTTTCTCGTTTGGCTTCTTGCTTGATCTGCAATTCCTAGCGGGTCGATCCTCTCATGTTGAAACCGGCGCAAAAGCTTTTTTGCTTTTCCATTAATCAGCTTTCGTGTTCTTTCCTCTACGCTTTCTTTTTTCTTAACATTTAAACTAATTCCTTCCGATTCGTTAATCAAGCCCATCAATTTCACGGTAATCGTTACTTTTGGATTGGTGTTTCCGTTGATTACGTGATAGTTTACTTTTGATGAAATATTTTCAATGTTGATATATTTATTTTTCCCTATCCTCGCTTCGAAAGATCCTTTTTTAAAATTTTCAAACAGTAGTTTGAAGATGAATGCTTCTTCATAGTTAATATCATCAACATACTTACCATTTGAGAAAAGGGCTATCCCTTTAATTTTTATTAATCCATCCTTTAGCTCAAGCAAAGGCATAAACGGGTCTAATCCTTTGCCATACAAATGGTAAAGGAAAGAATGGAGATCAGAATTAGGGATGTTTTCTTTTTGGTTTTGCTCGATTAAGTCCAATATGTATTTGGCAGGAATTTGATTTACAGGTGTTTGAAGTTCCAACATTTCTTTTGCTTCCCCCTTTACAACAGCAAGCGGGATGTCCCGGCCGATATCGGCATTACGCTGAAGGCCATCGATAAACTGAAGGATGCCCCGCTTTGCCAATTTCTCACTGAATAATGCGACTCCTACGCGGCCCACCGCTAATGGCCTTGGTGACTCAGATTGCAACACATGTAACACGTTTTGACTCGTAAAGGATTCAGCTGTAAATGTAACATTTTTTGGCATGGCTTGCTCCTGGTTTTTCGGTGTGATCGTAGAGGCAACCGTTGCTTTTACACGGTGTTTCCCTAATGGCCTGTACTAATTGAAGATCTTCAATGATTTTAGGTTCTGCCGTACAGCCACTTAAGCAAACAAGAAAGGCTAAAAAGGTAATCCATTTATTTCTCATGACTTCTTTTTCCTCACTTTATAAATGATCCATTGAACAACAAATAGGGCCGGGATATAAAAATAAACCGTGTAAAACCCTGCTGTTGATGTAATGGTATTTAACCAATCGATATTGGGCCGGCCTTCGATAAAAGAGCAGGCAAATGCGGCTGCTATGATAATACAGATTAAACTGTACCGTTGATTGAAATGAAACAATTGCTTCATCCCCCGGCTTGTCGCCCAGAGAGCCAGGCAAATGTTGGGCAGCACGGCAAATAGCCAGAGGGCGATGCCTGCATATTCAAACCGTTCCATAAACGGAAAGTCAACAATTTTCCAGAGGGTTAATGTTGCCCAGATCGTTCGGGCCAATTCTTCTTCATTGTAATAAAGAAAGGTTGTGATGGCTGTTAAAAGATAGATGAGAATAGAAAATAAGTTTCCAAAATGGGCCCATTTTATTGCTTTTTCCGGTGTCTTCAGAAATGGGTAATACATAAGAAGGGTTTCAAATCCAAGATACTCCAACGCCATCGCTTTCGCCGCCGTTAAGTAAGAGGAAAAAGGATGATCAAATAATGGACGTAAATTTAGATATGGGATTCTGTCAATGGAAATATTTTCAATAAAAGCGAGGGGAAGGTATAGATGATCCCTAAAAAGCAAATCCCCGTTACGGTCCGAAAACCCCCTGAAACGTAACAATATCCGAGAATCAGGAGAAAGGACGAAAGAACCCATGTGTACATATGTGGAAACATCCATACTTGAATGACTTCGACATATGTTCGGACAAGGGTTACAACAAAACAAAAAAAATAAATGACAAAATAAAAACTGAACATTCCTCCCATCCATTTACCGAACAACTCTTTTTGGATGCCAATAATATCATTCTTTCCTTTCATTAAAATGCGAAAGCAAAACCAGATGATCACGTTGATCGATAGCCCGGCGATGATAATGGCGACCCATGCATCATGACCGGCTGATTGGGCAATATACCGTTCAAATCCAAGGATGCCGACCCCGATCTGGATCTTATGGATAAGAAAAAAAGCAAAATAAGGGGAAACTTTTTTGGAGTCGTCTGGTAACATAGAACCACCTATTTTCTGTCTAAAATTCATCAATGTCTTTTTGTGACGCCCATTTTACAATAAAATTCGCCTGCTGTTTCGTTTCCTCTTTCTTTTCATCACGGAAACGGATCGGATTTTCAGGACGTAGTTGCTTCGGCCGGGTTTTCTGCATTGAAAATGGGAGACGAATTAACCCATCTTTAAGATCTTTCAGCCTTAGTGGATAGACGGGTTCAATATACGGATTTCCAAGTGACGTTAAGCGAAGCAAGTGGGAAACGAAAAAAGCAAAACATCGATACGCCAAGAAGTCCCCAAAACTGCGCAAAAAGTAGAAAGGGGAAGCGGATCGCCCGGATGGTAAAACTGACTTGATAGACCGGTGTCGTAAAAGACGCAAGGGCTGAAAGGGCAACAATGATCAACAAAACATTACTTGTAATTCCGGCCTGTACTGCTGCCGTCCCAATGACGATACCGCCAACGATACCGATCGTTTGGCCGACTTTTGTCGGTAGCCTGGCTCCCGCTTCCCTCAGTAGCTCAATGGTTAATTCCAAAACAATCGTTTCCAAAATCGGCGGAAACGGGATTCCGCTTCTTGAAGCAATCAATGTATCCAATAGTTTATCTGGAATCATTTGATAATGATGGGTCAGAACCGCGACATATAAAGGCGTTGCTATAACAGAAAGAGTGACCGCAAGCAAGCGCATCAAGCGAACGGCGGAAGCGATATGCCAGGTTAAAAATAATCTTCCGTTGATGAAAAAAACTCAATAAGCGTCGTTGGACCGTAAAAAACCTGTGGGGAACCGTCTACCATAACGGCGATTTTTCCCTCGGCCAATACACTGGCGATACGATCGGGCCGTTCTGTGTCCACCAATTGTGGAAAAGGCGAATTTTTATTGTCAACAATCATTTGTCTAATAAATGAGCTGTCAACAATTTGATCGTATTGAACATCCTGGATTCGCTGAACGATTGTATTGACATTTTGCTCGTTTGCAATTCCATTAATATATAAAACGGCAACTTTCGTTTTTGTCAGAGAGCCGATATTCAATTCCTTCATTTGTAATTCAGGAATCGGAAGCCGTTTGCGGACCATGTTTAAATTCGTATCAAGCGCTTCAACAAACGCTTCTTTAGGACCAAGAACACTATACTCCACTTCTGGAATGGTTACTTGCCTGTTCGCTTTCGCCGGGGCAGGAACGAGCACGCATACATTGTCGTCCGGTCTTACTTGAATCATCACGAACCCCGTCATTAAGCTCTCTTGTATTTTTTGAACATCACTTGTGATTTCAATCTCTTCTATTGGCAAATTAGTTTTTAAATCTTCAAGCGATTGAAACGGCCTCTCCGATAACCGGAGTAAAATATGATTTTGCACCGTGTCGGGATTGACTAATGTTTTAAAGTAAGAGACTTGATAAGGGCACTCTTCAGATTGCTTGAACGAGACAAAATCAGCGGACATTTTGCATTTCATCAGCATTTGATCTAACGACTGCACCGTTCCAGTAGCCTGCTTATGTGGATCTTGATTAGTTCTAGTTAACCATCTTTTCAAAAATAGCCCTCCATACTACTTCAATGTACTGGCGGATAAACGCTTTCTTTTTTTTATCATCTTTAATATAAACAACAATGGAATATAAACAAAGGTTACGAAAAAAGCGACATAAGAAGAAATGGTACTAAGATTGTTAATCATTTCTCTTCTTTCCATTGTGCAAGTTAATATGAATGTTAAAACACAAAGAACAATAAGCGCTTTATCCTGCCGGACGGAAAATAATTGCTTGCACCCGCGGCTTATGACCCAGATGGCGAGACAAACATTCGGCATAATGACGATCAAATAGGTGGCAATGGCCGCATATTCGAAACGTTCAATAAAGGGCAATTGCACCATCGTTGTCATCGTCAGCGTCGCCCAGATCGTTTTAGCCAGTTGTTGTTGGCTAAAAAAAACGATGCTGACGGTCATGACGAATAAGTAAATGAGCGTGGACATTAACGCCCCCAGTTGCGCCCATTTTTGTGATTTCTCACGTTTCTTAATAAGGGGGTAAAACATTAATAATGTCTCAAAGCCGGCAAACGTCAAGCCCGTCTGTTTGATCGGAGTTAAAATATCTTTTATTGAATAATTAAACAAAGGCAGCAAATTGTTAAAATGGGCAAACCGGAGCGGGAAAGCAAGACATATGATCAAGAAGAACGGAATGATCACCCCGAAAAAACAAACTCCTGTTACGACTCGAAAGCCCCCGGAAACGACGTAATAGATAATGATAACGAAAATAATCGCCAACCACCATGTTTTTAATTCCGGGAAAATCCAAACTTGAATGATTTCGATATAGGATCGAATAAGCGTGAACGATAGCAGTAAAAAGTACGCCATATAAAGAATCGATATCAATCCCCCGGCCCATTTTCCTAATAGCGCTTTGTGGATCTCAATTAAATCCGCCCCATTATGTTTCTCTAAAATTTGATATATAAGAAAAATCGTAATATGAACGATAATGCCATAAATAATAATTGTAAATACAGCGTCATTTCCAGCTGTCTTTGTTAAAAAACGCTGAAATCCCAGCATCCCGATGCCTACCTGTATGGCGTGAATGAGAAATAAAGTCAAAAAAGGTGAAACTAATGCGGCTTCTTTCACGGAAGTTTTCATAAATCTACTCCTTGAACAAGGTTTCCTACCATTAGTTGTTGCCGATAACACAAGAATGTATGAATTTATTTTTTGTGAATAGTCTTCGGAGAAAAGATAGAAAATAGGCAAATAAAGATGCGTTAGGCAGGCCAATTTAGAGGGTGAAGCTATGTTCCGTTTTTTATTGAAAGGCAAGAAAAAAGAGCAAAAGCCGGAAAATGATAAGGTCAATGAAACTCAGCACAAAGACTTTCAATCATTAAAACAACATATGAGCGAGTCGAATGATTTCGTGGATACCGCTCTTAATGAGAATTTTTTATGGATGTCCTATTTTCAATCGCTAGTGCAAATGCAATCGTTGCATGAACATATTATCAGGCCGTTAAAAGAAAATATGCAAAATATCAAAAAGATCGAGGACATTGCCGATTTTTTGGGATTGGACAATATTGAGTTTTGCGATGATGTTTGCGAGATTGAAGAAAAATTGATGAAAGGCTATGTCATTTTTCGCTTGAGGGAATTTGATAGCCATTTCGGCCTTGTCTTTTTGTTAAATGACAAAAGCGGCCAGCGGGAAAATTCCGATACCGAAACGGAATTCAGCGTCATGGGACCAAAAGCCGGGTTCGTTGAAAATATCGACATTAACACCAATATTTTGAGAAGGCTGCTGCCTACGTCGAAATTGATTTTAAAAGAAGAGACGATAGGGACGATTTCGAAAACAAAGGTGATTATTGCTTATTTAGAAGGGGTGGCGAATCCGCAAAATGTGAACACCATCACCCAGCGAATAAAAGAAATCAACTATGACGTTATTGGTGATATTTCGCTGATCGAACAAGTAATTTCTGATAATTCGAAGTCCATTTTCCCCCTTTTTATGACAACGGAGAGGCCAGACCGTGCAGTCGTAGATATTGCAAACGGTGCGATCGCCGTCTTGTGCAACGGATCTCCAGCTGTTTTAACAGCGCCTTCTTCCCTCAGGCAATTTTTAGTAAGCCCGGAAGACTATTATTTGCCATGGGTAGTCGGCTCTCTTTTTCGGATGATCCGCATTTTCGGGGTAGCGTTTTCCATTTTTGCGACGCCTTTTTATGTTGCGATTTTAACGTATCATTATCAAATGATTCCAAAGGACTTATTAGGTCCATTGATTTCCTCACGGTCAAACGTACCTTTTCCGCCGATTATAGAAGCACTGTTTTTGGAAATCACAATTGAGCTTCTTCGCGAGGCGGGCGCGCGGCTTCCGACAAAAGTCGGCCAAACGCTCGGTATCGTTGGCGGTATCGTCATCGGGCAGGCTGCTGTAGAAGCGGCATTAACGAGTAATATCCTGCTAATTCTCGTCGCTTTGTCAGCCCTGGCTTCCTTCACGTCGCCGATTTATAAAATGAATAACACGCTTCGCTTTTTGCGGTTCCCGTTTATTTTGTTTGCCGCACTTTTCGGAATGGTAGGAATCAGCATCTGTCTCTGGTTTACGCTCATCCATTTAATCCGGTTGACATCCCTTGGGACACCGTACCTGGTTCCCTTTTATCCGCCAAGGAAATCATTTTGGGGTGACACTTTCGTACGCGACCCGTATTCAAAAATGATTAAAACCGTTGATTATTACCGGCCCGGGTCGATTTTCCGCGTGAAAGGAAAAAATGTGAAAGAAAAGAAAGATATCGATGAATAACAAAAAAACAAGCATACGGAGGCGTAATGTGTTGCGGTTATTACGTATAGTCGTTCCGATCTTTCTACTGCTTACAGGCTGCGCATTGCAGCAAAAAACGATCGATGATATTCAGCTCATTCAAGTGTTAGGCTACGATTGGAAGGATGGCGAATATAGAGGGACGGCCATTTTTCCAATGTATTCACCTGATAAACAGGAAACGTTCAGGTTGCTCACGTCTTCTTCAAAAACCGGAAGGGAAATATTGGCAATCATGAACAATAAATCAGACAAGCCGATCGAAGTTGGCCAGATGCGGACCCTTCTCATTGGCGAAGCTCTTGCGGAAAAAGGGATCTCTACTTTAATGTCAACGCTTTACCGAAATTCGAATGTCGGGAACATGACGAAAATCGCAGTTGTGGAAGATGCCGAACATATGCTGATCGAGCGTTGGAAAAAGAAAAGCAGTGTTGATTTATATATTTCAAACATTCTCCGGCAAAACGAAGATACGGAAAATTTGCCGATTACAAATTTGCACACATTTACGTACCAAATGTGGGACTGGGGAGAAGATCCTTACCTGCCGTATTTAACGATGGACGAACAGGCGGTTAAAGTAGATGGATTAGCCCTCTTTGACCATGACAAATTGGTAACGAAAATTGATGAAAGAGATACCTTTATCTTCATGCTCTTAAATAAAGGTTCCGAAGAGGGAATCTATGAATCCAGCTTCAGCGCGAGGGGGAAGAAGGGGAATGTTGTCATTCATGATATCGCGACAAAGAAAATCATGAAGTTGCAAAAAGAAGGTGAGCATCGGAAAATTACCATTCATTTAAAAATAAAAGGAGAAATAAAAGAGTATCCAACCTGGTTTGATCTTCAAAAAGATGTTGGGGTTCTTGAAAAAAACGTTGAAAAACATATTAGCAACCATGCGATGGAATTGCTTACCTTTTTTCAAAAAAAGAATATTGATCCGTTAGGGTTTGGCAGTTATTTAGATAGCAAAATAAGACATTATGATGAAAAACAATATAAAAAAGATTATCAAAACTTAACATTTGACGTGAAAACCGATGTCGATATTTTTCATTCTGGTGTGATTGAGTAAAAATATGCCACAAAAGGAAATGCTAAATTTTGTTCGATTAGACAGTGAATGAAAATGGAAAGCGAAGTGGGACAATTTATGGGATTTTTCAAGAAGAATAAAACGCGCCGTTTTTCGCGAGGGCCGGATAACTTAGATGCGGAGCAAAGAAACAAAAACGATCAATTAAAAACGAGTCTTGCGGAAAATATGATGTACATAAAAAATACGTTAGGCAACAGTGATGACGTCCAGACGAGACAATTTGAAATCGGAAAAGGGTTAACGATTAAATGTGCTGTCATTTATATGAAAGGCTTAACTGATGAAGCGGCAATCCAGGATTTCGTATTAAAAACCCTTATGACAGAAGTGAAAAATACGGATCTTGAGCAAAAAATAGTCGAAGGTCCGCAATTATTTGACGTACTTAAAAATTTAGCGGTCACCATAAGCGACATTCAAGATATAACGGATTATCAAAAATTGTTTGAAGGCCTTTTATTAGGAAATGTCATTTATTTAATAGATGGACAGGATAAAGGAATGTCTTTTGGGGTTAATAAATGGGATGAGCGGCAAGTGTCCGAGCCGATTGCCCAATCAATCGTCAGGGGCCCGCAAGATGCTTTTAACGAAAATATTTTAACAAATATCGCTCTAGTTCGCAGACGAATTAAAAGCCCGGCTCTCTGGCTTGAAATGAAGAAAATCGGGAAGCTGACAAAAACGAGTGTCGCCGTCATGTACATGAAAGGGATTGCCAACGATAAAACCGTCGAAGAAGTACGCCAAAGGCTGAAACGTATTGATATCGACGGTGTTTTAGAAGGGGGAAATATTGAGGAATTAATCCGGGATGGGGGAAAAAGCCCGTTTCCGACCGTTTTCAATACGGAACGGCCCGATGTGATTGCAGCGGGGCTGATGGAAGGCCGTATAGCCATTTTTGTAGACGGAACCCCATTTAATCTTCTCGTTCCGGCTCTTTTTGTCCAATTCTTTCAGACACCAGAAGACTATTATAATCGCTCATACATGGGTAGTTTGATCCGGCTCCTTCGTTACGGTGCTTTTTTCATGGCCTTGCTTGCGCCATCCATTTATATCGCTCTGACGACCTTTCACCAGGAAATGATCCCGACTCCGCTTCTCTTAAGCCTGGCAGCGCAGCGTGAAGGCGTTCCCTTTCCTGCGTTCGTCGAAGCGGTTCTAATGGAAGTAACATTCGAGATTATCCGGGAAGCGGGCTTGCGCATGCCGAGGGCGATTGGACCGGCTGTTTCGATTGTTGGGACATTAGTCATCGGAACATCCGCTGTTGACGCAGGAATGGTGTCAGCAGGGATGGTCATTGTGGTTTCGATTACGGAGATCGCAAGTTTCGTTTTCCCTAATTATGAAATGGGGATCGCCGTGCGGATGATCCGTTTTTTGTTTATGGCGCTTGCTGCCTCTTTTGGCTTTTTCGGCATCTCTGTCGGGTTAATTGCACTTGTTCTTCATTTGTGCAGTTTGCGCTCATTCGGCGTCCCGTACATGTCACCGCTTGCTCCGTTTATTCCTGCTGACCAGAAAGATGCTCTTTTCCGTTTACCGAAGTGGAAAATGTCTAGCAGGCCGCGGCTGATTAACCAGGAAAACGTTGAAAGGGAACAAACGCCGCAACCGAGGCCGCCTCAGCCAAATGAAAATTGAGACAGGAGGCACGTTATGAAACGTTCAGTCATAAGTTGTGCGCTCATCATTTTTTGTCTTATGACAATGACCGGTTGCTGGGATCGTAAGGAGCTGAATGAACTGGCGATTGCCATGGGAATAGGGATTGATAAAGACGGAGATCAGTATGTCGTTACCGCCCAGGTCGTTAATCCTGGTGAGGTGGCTGCACAAAAAGGCGCCGCGGTTGGCCGGGCGCCAGTCATCACGTTCCAGGCGAAAGATAAGACAATTTATGAAGCCATTCGAAAAATAACGAAAGAGTCGCCGCGAAAGATTTATTCCTCCCATCTTCGTGTGCTCGTTATCGGTGAAGATTTGGCAAGAGAAGGAATTGGGCGGTCGCTCGACTTGCTTTCGAGAAACCAGGAACTCAGGACCGACTTTTATGTCATGATCGCAAAGGGAATGAAGGCAAGCGACGTGTTAAATGTGACAACTTCTTTAGAAAAAATCCCGTCAAACAAAATTTTTTATGCTTTGGAGACATCGGATAAAGTATACGGACCGACATACAAAGAGACATTGGATGATCTTATTTCCACTTTAGTCACCCATGGAAAACAGCCGGCTATTACCGGGGTCGTTCTCAAAGGAAATGAACATGAAGGAGCACCAATGGATAACGTTGCAAAGACCGACCCAGATGCGCGAATTAAAGTAGATGGGATTGCTATTTTCAAAAAGGATAAGTTAAAAGGATGGCTAAAGGAAGCCGCCAGTGCAGGTTATGTCATTACAACTGACCAATTGTCAAAAGGCATTATGCATGTGAAATGCCCAAAAGGCGGGAAAGCTGCAGTAGAAATTATTAATGCAAAAACGAAAATAAAAACAAAAGTCGTAAATGGACAACCAGAGGCGTTCGTGTACGTCCGTCAAGAAGGAAATGTCGGTGAAGTTGAATGCCACATCGATTTAACCAAACCGGAGTCCATTACCCAATTGGAAAAAGGGATAGAAAAAAGGAATGTAGAACTAGTCAAAACGTCGATTAAAGAAGTGAAACGAAAATATAAAATAGATAGCTTTGGATTCGGCGAGGCTGTTCATCGCTCAAATCCGGAGTATTGGAAGAAAGCACAAAAAAATTGGGATAAAATTTTCGTCCATATGCCTGTCCATGTAAAGGCTGAGATGAAAATACGAAGAGTAGGGACGATTGGAAATTCATTTATTGAAGAGATGAAGGAGTAATTTTAGATGTGGGCCATCTTAGGAATCATTGCAATTGCAGCATTCATGATCTGGTTTGAAGTGCCGCAATTAGCAAAAAAGAAGCTTAAAAAGGAAATGGTCGTATTTTTCACCCTTCTTTCTATCGGAGTTGGTTTAAGCATTGCGCAAAGCTTGCACGTTCACATTCCAAACCCGTTAGACTTGATTACTTTTATTTTCAAACCGGTGAGTGATGCTGTATTTGGTTTATTGGAATAGTAGGTGAAGGAATATGACGATTGCCCTGGTAATTTTCTGCTAATTAGCTATTGATGTTAGCCATTTGAAGTATTACAATAATAGTATAAAAACAATCGATATGGGGTAATGATCAATTGCCTTAATATCCTACTTTTATTTTTCGATATGTGATGAGACGGATTGCTGGTAGATCAAACTGCTTAGTAATTAGCCCATTATAAAATAGGCTGGGAAGTAAATAGTCTATTTTATAATGGGCTTTTTGAGCATTAAAGCAAAAATCATTTAAAGGATGAGGCATTGTATGAAACCAATCGTAGGAAAAAGAGAAATTCTTAAATTTACAAATGGAACAATCAAAGAGGCTGAGGATATCATTGTTACGGAGTTTCCCGTTACTGTGAAAATTAATGAACAAGAATTTGTTACGATGGTTTGTACACCAGAATACATTGAAGATATGGTTATCGGTTACCTGGCATCCGAAGGAATTATCCGGAGATATGAAGATATTAAAGAAATTTGGGTTCAGGAAAAAGAAGGATATGTGCATGTGAAAATCGATAGATTGAACCCTTATTACCGAAAAATTCAAAACAAGCGTTATATTACGTCCTGCTGTGGAATGAGCAGACAGGGGTTTGTCTTCGTCAATGATGCATTAACGGCTAAAAAAATGAATGAAATCCGGGTCAAAATCTCTCCAGATGACTGTCTTCGTTTAATGAATCGTTTACAAGATTCAGCCACCATTTTCCGAGACACAGGAGGAGTTCATAATGCGGCATTATGTGATGTAAATGGGTTTATGCTGAGCAGGATGGATATCGGGAGACATAATGCTTTGGATAAAATATACGGATATTGTTTGAAAAATAACATCTCGATTGCAAATAAAATCATTGTTTTTAGCGGTCGTATATCTTCTGAAATTTTATTAAAGGTAGCAAAAATTGGTTGTGAGATCGTTCTTTCTAAATCTGCTCCTACTGAATTAGCATTAAAGTTAGCCGAAGATTTAGGGATTACTACAGTTGGCTTTATTCGAAATCAATCATTCAATATTTACACACGTCCTGAACGAATTCAAACAGACAGTAAGTATTAGGATGAATCTAATCATTAGCCGGTTGCTCGACTTACAAGGGAGAGGGAAAAATGGAAAATGGTATATTAGATAGATGGCAACGCCCTTTAAGGGATCTTCGTTTATCTGTGACCGATCGTTGTAATTTCCGCTGCCGTTATTGCATGCCGGAAGAATTATTTGGTCCAGATTATCCATTTTTATCTTCTGATAAAATTTTATCTTTTGATGAAATGGAACGATTAACCCGTATATTTGTATCTTTAGGCGTCAAAAAAATACGCATTACAGGTGGAGAACCTTTATTGCGCAAGGATCTTCCAGAACTCATTCACCGTTTGAAATCCATTAAGGAAGTAGAAGATATCGCAATTACTACCAATGGATCGCTTCTTAAAAAGTTTGCCCCAGCGTTATTTAATGCAGGATTAAGACGGGTGACCGTTAGCCTTGATTCTTTAGAGGATCAACGGTTCAAAGAGCTAAATGGAAATAATAGCAAAGTCGCAACGGTTTTAGAAGGGATTCGGGCAGCTGCTAACGCAGGACTGAAAGTAAAAGTGAATATGGTTGTTCAAAAAGGGAAAAACGATCAAGATATCATTCCGATGGCGAAATATTTTAAAGAACGCGGGCATACTCTTCGCTTTATCGAGTATATGGATGTTGGGAATTCCAATGGCTGGACAATGGCAGAAGTCATGACGAAACAAGAGATTTTAAATGAAATTGAAAAAATCATGCCACTCGAACAAATCGAGCCCAATTACCCTGGAGAGGTAGCGACTAGATACCGTTATATAGGAAGTGATCAAGAAATTGGGGTAATTTCATCTGTTACCGATTCTTTTTGTTCAACTTGTTCAAGGGCGCGGGTTTCTGCCGAAGGGAAATTGTATACATGTTTATTTGCAGCAAAAGGGTATGATCTTCGCCAATTGCTTCGGTCAGGGGAATCGGATAATGTGATCGCCAATAAAATCATTGAGATTTGGAATCATCGAGTAGACCGCTATTCTGATGAACGAGCAAGTGTTAATCATTCAATCAACCGATCCAAAGTAGAGATGTCTCATATTGGCGGTTAACATGATTCAATGTAGGCATCAAAAATTAAGTGATTGAGGTTAAACGGGTAAAGGATTATAATAAAATTACAAAAGCAAATGAAAAGATCATTGATGACGGGGTAACTACAAATTGCCTTGACGTCCTGTTTTTTTCATTCATTATATATGGTGAGACGGATTGCTAGTAGGGTAATACTGCTCAGTTATTAGCCCGCCATAAAATAGACTTGTATTCAATGATTAAGTCTATTTTATGGCGGGCTTTTTGATTTTAAAAAAGGGAGAGATGAAAATGGGAGAAACCGTCCAAGTAAAAATCAATGGCCAGCAACATGAAGTGGAACAAGGGACTCGAATTCTTGATTATCTTCTGAAACAAGGAGTAGATCACCCACATATTTGTTATTCAGAAGTTCTGGGCCCCATTCAAACTTGCGATACGTGTATGTGTGAAGTCGATGGCAAAATTCTAAGAGCATGTTCGACAAAATTTGAAGAAGGCATGAATATTTTAACTTCATCAGAACGGGCCAAAAATGCACAAACAGAAGCAATGGACCGTATTTTAGAGAATCATTTACTGTATTGTACCGTTTGTGATAATAACAATGGAAATTGTCGTGTTCATAACACTGCTGAGCTGTTAGAAATTGAACATCAAACTCGTCCATTCCGGGAAAAAGGATATGAGGTGGATATGTCGCATCCTTTTTACAGATATGATCCTGATCAATGTATTCTTTGTGGACGTTGTGTGGAAGTATGCCAGGATTTACAAGTGAATGAGACCTTATCCATCGATTGGGAACGTGAAATTCCACGAGTAGTGTGGGATGATGGAAAGTCCATCAATGAATCTTCTTGTGTATCTTGCGGACAGTGTGCCACAGTTTGCCCATGTAACGCCTTAATGGAAAAATCAATGCTAGGTGAAGCTGGTCTTATGACCGCAATTCCAAAAGACTTGCTTAACCCTATGGTTGATCTAATTAAAAAAGTCGAACCGGATTATAAAACCATTTTTGCACTATCAGAAGTGGAAGCAGCCGCTCGCGATAAACGTACGAAAAAAACAAAAACAGTTTGTACATTTTGTGGTGTAGGATGTTCATTCGAAGTATGGACAAAAGGACGTAAAATCTTAAAAGTCGAACCAACTGAAAATAGTCCTGTAAATAGTGTCTCAACATGTGTGAAAGGGAAATTCGGATGGGACTTTGTAAATAGTGAACAACGCTTAACCACTCCTTTAATTCGAAAAGGAGATGCATTTGTTCCCGCTACCTGGGATGAAGCACTTACATTAATCGCAGAAAAAATGGGTTCCATTAAAGAAACGTACGGAGGAGAAGCGCTTGGCTTCGTAAGTTCATCGAAGACGACGAACGAAGAATCGTATCTTATGCAAAAATTGGCCCGGCAAGTGTTTGGAACGAACAACGTTGATAATTGTTCCCGCTACTGTCAAGCTCCTGCAACAGATGGTTTACTTGCCACCGTTGGATATGGCGGAGATTCAGGTACCATTCGAGATATTGAAAATGCGGGTCTCGTTATTACGGTAGGTGCGAATCCAACGGAAGGACATCCTGTTTTAGCGACACGGATAAAACGCGCGAAGAAATTACGTGGGCAAAAGTTGATTGTATCAGATCTCCGTAAGCATGAACTGGCAGAGCGCTCTGATTTATTTTTACATCCCAAACAAGGAACGGACTTCGTTTGGCTAACGGCTATTGCAAAATATATGATTGACCAGGGCTGGCACAATGAAGTGTTCATTAAATCCCGTGTAAATAACTACAAAGAGTACTTGAAACTCCTTGAGAAATATACACTTGACTATGCAGTTGAAGTGACTGGGCTTTCAAAAGAGCAACTAATGAAGACAGCTAAAATGATTCATGAAGCAGATGGGACATGTATTTTATGGGGAATGGGCGTTACTCAAAATGTCGCGGGTTCCCATACGTCGGGTGCAATCGTTAACCTTTTGCTCGTAACAGGTAATTTTGGCCGACCTGGAGCAGGAGCATTTCCGCTTCGTGGCCACAACAATGTACAAGGTTCCTGTGATATGGGAGCTTTGCCGCAATGGCTCCCGGGGAATCAAAGGTTAACAGACAATGCAGCACGGGCAAATTTTGAAAAAGCTTATGGCGTAAAAATCTCTGAAAAACCAGGACTTACGAATATTGATATGTTAAAAGCTGCTGAAGAAGGCAAACTGAAAGCCATGTATCTGATGGGGGAAGATATGGCCTGGGTAGATTCTAACGCCAATCATGTGCATGAAACGCTTAGCAAGTTAGAATTTTTTGTCGTACAAGATGTTTTCTTAACAAAAACGGCACAATTTGCGGATGTGGTGTTGCCAGCAGCTCCATCTCTTGAAAAAGATGGTACGTTCACCAATACAGAGCGGCGCATTCAACGCCTCTATCAAGTACTCGAGCCGCTTGGAGAATCAAAACCAGACTGGTGGATTATTCAGCAAATGGCTAAATATATGGGATTTGATTGGAACTATAAACATCCGAGCGAAATTATGGACGAAATTGCAAGTCTTTGCCCAACTTTTGCAGGGGTATCATACGAGAGGCTTGAAGGATGGAATAGTTTAATATGGCCAGTACAAAAAGATGGCACAGATGAGCCGCTTCTTTATACCAAACGATTTAACTTTCCTGATGGAAAAGCGAGATTTTCTCTTGCAGAATATGTTCCACCTCTTGAATTCACACAAGATTTCGATCTTACATTGAACAATGGGCGGCTATTAGAGCAATTTCATGAAGGAAATATGACGAATAAATCAAAAGGAATCCAGTATATACTGCCTGAAGTTTTCGTAGAAGTTTCACCTGAACTTGCCCGGGATCTGTAGAATCCGGTGATAGAATACTCAATAGTTCCGGTTGAAAATTCCCCACGTTTACCGGACAATCCCTCTGGGAGGGAGTTGTTCAAAATTATAACGAATGGGGAATTTTTTATGATCAAAGAAATGAAACAAAAAGGAATGTACATTACAGACATTGCTAATGAATTAGGGTGTGACAGAAAAACCGTCAGAAAGTGGCTTAATAAAGATGAGCTACCGGTATATAAAAGAAAACAACGTCCGAGTAAACTGGATCCTTATAAGGATTATATTCGCCAGCGAATGGATGAAG
>NZ_KE387229.1:0-119728 GCF_000430745.1 Fictibacillus gelatini DSM 15865
CTAAGACTTCTGTTTTGTCATGATCCTTCATGGCCCTTAATATTCGTTGATAGAAGGACTCAAATCCATCCCGAGATTGGGATACAGAGAATGATTTTTGAAGCACACGACCACGATCATCCACAAAACAAGCGAAATGTGTACGCTTCGCAATGTCGATACCGACGACAAGTGTTTTTTCAGTGACTTGATTAATTTTTTGATTTTCTATACAATCCATATGGAGTCCTCCTTGGTTAACAAATTAGGGGTCAATTCTAGCAGATTGACACCCCGCATCATACCAAGAGGGCTCTTTTTGTTCAAGTCCCCGAAAACCTTCTAACAGGAATGCTCCTTAAAATAAATTTTTATCGTGTGATTTCCTGCCTTTTCGCCTTGCAAAACGAGCGCATATTCAAGAAGTAGCTCACCGTGCCCTTCCTGCCGGTTCCAGCGAAATTCCATCGCTTTCGTCGTCGTTTCCATCCTCAATTGACCAAATGGGCTATCATACATTCCTTGCGTCGTTTGCCCGATTAAAAATTTTTGGCGCATCCCTACGCTTCCGTTGCGAATGACGACAATACCTTTATGATTCATCTTAATGACGTTGTTGACCGATCCAACTTCTTCGATCTCTTCTATATATTTTAAATAAGTGGAATCGCCTTTTTTATAGAGCATCCCGTCTGCCGTTCCGGAATGCGCTTCTTTCATTCCATCATGGCGGATTTCCGTTTCAATTGACAGTTTGACCGAAATTCCCGTTTCTTTTTCAGCCATTTCGGACACATCCTTTTTCATTTACATAACCTTTTTATTATAAAAGAAAGAAACTGCGCTTATCAAGTCGATGCATTTTTTCTTTAATTGTGGCGAGAGTCCATTTTGAATCTTAGCATCGTATGTATAAATCGAATGATTGCTGGGTGTACGCTGCTTAAAACTGGCCAGACACTAAAGAATTACTTCAATCTTAAATTTCTCAACAACGTCGATTAATTTGAAACTACCTAAATTCGCATTTTTAATGAATTCATCAATACTTCGAAAAACTTGCTCATTTGGATCTTCTTGATGATTCACATTTGTTAAAATAATAATTTTCAAATTGTTTTCTTTGCTTTGGCTTATCCAATACTCTTGGTCATTAAATTCAAAGTTTATTTCGCTACCTCTATTGATTAAACTTAAAAACTCTTCAGTGGAAATTTTGCAATCCATTTGAAATCCTCCTAAAAATAAAAAAATGAGCTGTTCAAGTCAAAAAACTTAAATGCTTTTTTCATAGGTTTTGAAATATACGGACATCTGATTTACATATCCCAATAAAGAATTCGTGCCCCTTTAAAGTCAGCACCGCCTATTTATGCTCCACCGGTCGCATATGCATATGTGGCAAATTTCCAACCACTTCGTTTTGTCGGCCAATTTACTATACACAGCGATACCTATACATTAATTGCTAACCAGGCTCACTCACCATCAGGAGCAACCATCATGACAGGATTATTATCTGCATAAGTATAGCCATTTTGGGTAATCGGATTTTCCTTTTCTCCTAGTTCTGGATCGAGGGTTAAAAATCTTCCTACCCCTGGATTGTAATAAATAAAAATTTGGTTTATTAATGAACAACAGAATATACACCGAAAATAATCAATAAGGTTGGCTCTCAAAATTTCACTTTGAGAGCCAACCAGGAAAAAGTTTTTTAATTATTTGTTTGATTTTCTGTGATTATATAACAACTTTATAATTTTTTCATCACTAGTATCACAGTTTAGCTTGTTAATATCCTCCAAGTAAAAAGTTGATTCCCCATCCGAAAATCCTTCAAAAGAAATCCGCGAAATTGTTACTTCTTCGGAATTAACATCTTTAACAAATCCAATAATGTCATCTTGAGTTTCAGTCTCATCTATACATACCGATACAATTAAATCTTTTTTCTTTGCAATCATGAGGGACTCCTTGAACAAATTGGTATTCCCGGATATTGTATTTTTATCAGTAAAATCTTCGTGTTTTTGATTTTGAAGAGTATATAATAATTTAATTCTTTTTTCATACTCTCCGTTGGAATCAATTCTAAATACATCTTCTAGCTTTCTAACTATATAACCATCACTCATCCCTTCTGGTGTTACATGTTTCATAATAAACTGTTCTGAGGAAATAGATTCTATGAATCCGACTGAACACTTTTCTGGGTCAAATTGATTTAAATAAGTAGAAAGCACTTCCTTCTTTTTAATTGAACGTTCAAAAATCGAAATAAAATGGGTTGCCTGGTCCATTATACACACTCCATTCTATATTTCTTTCTATTACTTCCGTTTTTTCTTATTACTTCTTGATTTCCAATTTTTCTTTTGCCTCTTTTTTTCACTATGCCGGCCTGGTCTAGGTTTCGTATGCTTGTTCCAATTGCTTTTTCGTTTATTTTTGGTATGTTCCTTAAAGTAATAAACTCCAGCTCCGACAGCAGTTCCTGCTAATACTCCAGCTCCAATTACCCAACCGATTCCTGGTACGAAAAATGCACCTGCTGCCCATGCAAATTCACCATTAGGATCGACTTTTAATACTGGATTATTATCCGCATAAGTATATCCATTTTGAGTAATCGGATTTTCTTTATCGCCTAGATCAGGATCTAGAGTTAAAAATCTTCCAATCTCCGGGTTGTAGTAACGTTGTTGCAAATAATAAAATTTTGTTTCCGGGTCATAACGGTATCCCGCATAACGGAATGGAACTTGAGATGCAAATGAGCCGGACTCTTTAAGGATATTACCCCAGGAATCGTATTCAAACGAAGCAACAACAGCCCCTTGTTCATCTGTTACGGAAGTGACATCACCACGTGCATTTCCGTGGAAGGTGTACGTTTTTCCGCCTTTTGTCATTGTTAATGGACGGTTTCCGTCATCATACACATAGGAGGCGATGACATTTCCGCTTTGATCGGTTTCTAAGACTACATTATTGTTTTCGTCATAGGTGTAGTTGATCGTTGTGGAACCTGTTGTTTTGCTGACACGAAGCCCTTGCGAGTTGTATTGGTACTTCGCAACAGAGGTGCTTCCTTCTTTCACTTCAATCAGGCGGTCTTCAGCATCATAAACGTACGTTCGTTTGCCGTCATTCGTCAAGTTTCCGTTTTTATCATGGGTAACTGATTTTCCGTTGATGGCGGTTAGCTGATTGGCTGCATCATACGTATATTCATCCGTTATAACGGTCGAGCCTTTTGTTACTTTTTTCGATAGACGGTTGCCTACTTCATCGTACGTATATTCATAAGTGTCTCCGTTTGGACGGACTTCTTTAATAAGCTGTTCACTTTTATCATACGTAAATTTAGCGGTTCCATCCTTTGTTTCTTCCGTTAATCGATTGCCTTTCGCATCGTACGTATAATCGAATGATTCAATGAATGCACCACTTGAATTCGTTGTCAAAAAACGAAGTGGCTGACCAGCTCCATCGTAATCATATAGTGTGAAAGTTCCATTCTTATTTTTCAAACCAGCCAATAGATCATTTTCCGTATAAGTGAACGAAGCCGCCGTATTCCCGCTCGTAATGCTTGTCACCTGGTCATTTTTATCTACTTTGCGGTCGACTGTAATCGTTGTCGTGCCTGATGCAAAAGTGCTCTTGACAACGTTGCCGTTCTTGTCATATGTGTATGTGTTTTTCTTTCCGGTTGAATCGGACTTTTCCTTTACTTTGTCATCCGCATCGTAAACATAATTCGTCGTGACCCCTGTCAGGAGATCCTTTTCACTTAATACATTTCCATTGGCATCATACGTAAACTCATAGCGCTTCGAACCATTATGCGAAACTGCCGTTTTTCGATCAGCATTGTTATACGTATTCTCTACAATACTGCCATTTGGAGAAGTGGTTTTTACTTCATTCCCCACAAGATCATAATCGTACGTAATCTTGCGTCCCAGTGCATCCGTCAATGATGTCTGGTTGTTTCGTTCATCATACGTTGATGTTGTTTTTTGACCTTTCGCATTGATCGTAGCGGTATGGTTTCCTGCTTTATCGTACTCATAAACTGTTGTTTTTCCGTTTTCATCGATGACTTTTGTCAATTTATCGTTGGCATCGTATTCGTATTTCCGGGTATCGCCACCAACGGTTTCTCCGGTTACATTTCCAACATCATCATACGACTTCCAGACGTTGTTGCCGTTTGGATCGGTACTATTAATGACATAGTTCCCTTTGGAATCATATGTTGATTTGGTCCGAATGGACCCGATTTGGGCTTTGGCTGCATCAAACCATGCAGTTCCAGTTTGATCTTTAAACTGGTAATAAACCGTTAATGATTTAAAATCTTTTGTCGCAGCAAAACGTAATGACACATGCTGCCAATCATGGGACTTGCTTTTGTCAAAATCCCCATTCACCCACTGTGTCGTGCCGTCCGTATGGTTAATAGCCACATTCATTTGATACTGGCCTGAAGCGGTTGGAGAATCCACTTTGGAAAACCCGGAAACAGTGATTTCTTGTCCGGCTTTTCCATTGATCGGCAGTTCCTGGCGGACAAACTTATCTACTCCACGCTTGCCGGTTAATTTGAATGACTTTTTCCCTGCATAAGCCGTCGTGGAATCTATTCCGTCAGAAGAGGTCAATGTTCCCGGCAAATACCATCCATCTGGTACTCCGTTACTATCTGTTACTTCAAAATTGCCATTGTCGATTAAATTATAAGCGCCATAATATTCTTCCTCAAGCTGTAGCCCATCGAAATAGTAATCCCCGCTTCCCGCGTTTGCATACGCTTTTAACGTAATCGATGTAGTATTACTCGGAAGATCCCCCGGATTGATGACGAGGTGGAGCCTTTCAACTTTGCTTGTTCCTGATAGTGTTGGACTATTAATGGTTTTCGTCGTTGCGCCGCTCGAATCCTTCCCTGTAATAACAAGTTTAGCGGTTGATGCTGCATTCGATGTTTTAATATAACCGCTTGCCACATATTTCTTTTGCCCATCATACGTGATCGTATTGCTTTCAACCGCGGAATTGGTTGATGGATTTGAAATTTTTATCTGTTTTGTACCCAGTTTTGTATTTTGTACAGAGGCACTATTGCTGTCGTATGTGAAGGTGGCTGTTCCAATCTTTTTCCAACCATCTGGCCAATTGTCATTATTTCTATCTGTCTCAAAGCTGCTGTTTGCAACAAGGTTATCCCCGATACTAACGGAAGTTGTATCCTCAATGACGTTGCCATTTGAATCATATTTGGCTGCTGAAGACTTTGCTGCTGCATCTGTTGAAGCTACATTGTTATTTTTATTGTCATATTCTTCTGTTGAAACATTCCCCTTAGCATCCGTAAATTCGATTGGATTGTTGTTTGAATCATATTCTATTTTTTCTTGCTCATTAAGGGTATTTGTAAAGCTTGTTAAATTGCCATTTTCATCATACGAATAGTTATATGATGCATCGCTGCCACTCTTATTCGCGTTTTCGTCTTTTTCCTGAATTAAATTGTTTTCATCATCGTAATTATACGTTCTTGTATAATTTAAGCCCCCAACATCCTCGACAGTCTTAATGACGTTTCCATACGCATTGTGGGTGTATTCCGTTTTAACTCCACGAGAGTCTGTAAGTGTAGTAACACCATTAGTAGTATCATAGGACATCGTGTAATAATCCGTCTTAAGAGAACCTTGTACGGTAACCTGTTGCTCTGATTTGACAAGGTGGCGATCTGAGTTGTACGTCATATTCAACTTTTTCCCTCTTTCGTCGGTAAAAGAGGTCATTTGATGGTTCGTGTCATAGCCATAGGCGACACTAAACACAGTATTTCCGTTCTTGTCCAACTTTGAAAAACCTGTCAGATTTCCGTTGCTATCGTAAGAATAGGTGTACTTTCTGCCAGCGGGATCAGTGATCGAGCTTACTTTTCCATTATCCCCATAGCTTATCGTCATCTTTCTTCCTGACGGATCAATAACGGATACTAGTTGGTTTCCGCTATACTCATACGTCGTTTTATTCCCATTCGAATCCGTTTCAGAGACCACGTTCCCCTTAGAATCAAACGTTGTATACGATTGGTCTTTATCGATGAGTTTAAAGGTACTGTCAGAGTTTTTCTCTAGCTGTAAATAAACGCCTCCTGGAGAATCATACCCCCCGGATGTATTTTTTGTAAAAAAGTGTTCCGTTCCGTCTTCATCCCGGTATACGACAAGATCATCCGTTGCAAATGTCAGTTGTTGATCGAGGTTAGAGCTCCATCCATATCCGAAGCAACCAGATATATCTGATCGACTATTATACGTTCGGTTGACCGTTAAAGGTAGGCCACGGCCATCAATGGTCAGATCAGTCTCTTGTGTAAAGAAGTTTCCATTATATGTGTTGACATTGGATTCAGCTGTAGTCCAAAAACTTTCTACCCCGATCGGCTCAATGGAATAAACAACGGTCAGTTTCGGTTTTTTGGTCAAGTCTGTAGAATAATCACTGGATCGAAACATTTTCCGATCAACTGTTTCATCTGTGTTTTTCAGCATGACTCCATAGTTTGCCTTTTTCCCGCTATACCATTCTTTCACTAAATTGGTCATAAAGAAATTGTATTCGCCATCCGTTGTTACAGCCAGACTGGAAACCTGGGGTTCAATCGAAGGCTGGTTATTCCAAGTGACTTTGGTTGAATCCCACGCATTTGAAATCGGATACACGCCTACATTTGCTGTATGATCGAAACCATTGGTATTAGAGTGGGAATATAACGAAACTTTCGCTGCGGTAATTTTTGCCCCACTTAACACACTTTTTAAGTTGAATTTTACCAATGAACGAGTGGTCCCATAATAAATTTGTTTTCCCGTAATAAGGGATGGGTCAAGATAATAGTTGTTATTTGGATACGCGGAAGAAACAAAGGAGTCCTCTGTCGTGGCATCATTCACAACCACACTGGGATCAATGATAATTGGATATTTGCGATCCGGCGATTTCAACCATTTATCGTCAGCCTTCACATCAACATATGTTTTCCCATTTTCTTCACGGAGTTTCATCATTACGTCATGGGATATAGTTCCTTCGGCATCATACATAAACGGTTTCGTCAAGGAAAAAAATGTTTTTCCTTTTTTGTCCTTAAAATGAATTTCGCCGTTATTTCCTTCTTTTGCTTCAAGATTTTTCATTTTCACTTCGTATGAAAATTGAGTTTGGTCGGGTTTGCTGTGAATGACCAGTTCTTCTTTGATTGAGTTATTGTCAGAGTAAAAGGTAAGATCCGTATCAGGGAAAATCCCTTTATACGTGACATGGTTTTTCTCAACCACTCCTTTTACCTTTTTCGCACCGACTATGCCGAAATCAAGTTTCCTATCCTTCCATTTGACGCGAACGGTTCGGTTGTCTTTGTTTTTCTTAGCAAATTTCACATTAAATTTATTTGCCTTGTTTCCTAACGCAAGATCCGTGTCATCCGACTCTGCTTTGCCATTTACGATCGTATTGTCAATGTTGACCCATTTTTTATCTTTTTTGAAGTGAATAGGTTCGGTGTATTCTTCCATAATATATTCGTGGGTTTGCGGATCAAGATAGGTTTTGGAATTCTCCGTTCTGAGGTCGGTTAGTTCTTTTAATTTTTTCGTACTTTTAATGTGATTTTTGCTTTTCTTGGGTGCTGCTGCCACATTTGAATCCAGTGGCGGAGCTAAACTAACAATTAGCGCGAAAGTGATAGTCCAAACAATCGTTTTGTAAAGCTGCTTTATCCCCTTACGATATCCCATAATTCTTCCCCCAATTAACTACTCTTTATTCCAAAGTAATCGTGCTTACTTTTCCAGCTTCAATAGTAACTTGACCCGATTTTCCGTTAACTTCGATCGTATAGCCCCCCGGCGTTAAATCAATCGCTTGAAAATCTCCACTACCATCCGAGTACGTTTGACGAACTTCTGGCCCTGTAATCGTAACAAGTTCATGATCAGATCCATTTAAGGAACCAGAAAGATGCCCTTTTGAAGGTGATATTTTCCACGGTAATTCAGGAGCGGATATCTTTGTTGAAAATACGGGCTCTTGACTGTATGTTGTAGGTGAACTTAAGACACTGTAAAACTCAGTATTAGATGTCCCATCTTTGTTGGTTACAGCATAACTGTAGAGACTAATACCACCCAATTGTTTCCCTGTTGAAGATGGAGCCTGGGCCTTTTTAATCTGGGACAAGCTCTCTTGAATGGAATTTAAATATATGCCGACACCGGATAGCGTCATTCGTTTCCCTTGATGGTTTTTTTCCCATTCTAGCCAATGTTCATAATAGGCTTGTTGATTGCTATCATATTCCCTGAAATAATTCATAGGAACGGCTATATCAATTGCCCCCTCTTCAAGCCAACTTTGCCAATCTTGCAAGGCACTGTTCATTGTAGAAGATTGATTCCAATCGTCTTTTGTTTTCGGACCGTCTCCCCAGGCTATTGTTGCGGCTGAGACCGTAACCGATGGTTTCACACGTTGAACCGATGTATAAATTTTTCGAACCATATTGCTTACCTGATCCCTTCTCCACTGCTTCCAGGTCGGATCTGAAGGCTGTGGCAATCCGGATTTCTTATATGCCTTGTTGTAGCGTTCAACGCTTATATCGTTATAGCCCCAGTCCTCACCCATATATCGCACGAGATCCATATGAATGCCATCCACATCATAATTTCGGACAACACGCATAATGACATCTCTTGTATAATTCACCGCATCAGGTTGTCCCGGGTCAATGACATAATCCGATCCATTAACATAGCTGCCTGTATAGGTCTTACTTAACCAGTTATTTTCACTAGATTGAGTCATACCGTGCGCGTTAAAAATATGATTTGGATCTTTTGGAGGTGTTGATTTATTCCAAATCGGCATCATCGCGAACCAGGCATGAACTTGAATTTTCGGATTGGCTGAATGCGCTTTTTGAATTAGATCGGCCAAAGGATCGTAACCGTCCTGCAAATAAGGGTCCTCCGTTTTGGGTTCAACTGAATTCAAATAATAGGCATCCCCTCGGCGCCTAACTTGCAGGAAAATCGTATTTACATTGTTGTTTTGGGCATCTTTTATTAATTGATCGACCTGGTTTGGGGTTTTTGCTCCGTCATGAAACATATCAACCCAAAAAGCCCGATACTCTTTTGACATATCACCTGGAACAGAGTAAGTGATCGTAAGTTTTGGCTTTAGGTCATCGTATTTGAGATGATCATTCGAATAAAAAATCTTTGTTGATTGGGTTTCATCTCGAAATTGGACCGAAATGCCATAATTTGATGCCCCGTTATACCAACTTTTCACAAGATCCGTCATGTAAAAGTCATACCATCCCGGTTGCTGTACGGTTTTGTTCGAGATACTGCTGCCTACTATTGGTCTATTATTCCATGTGAGAGTTGAAGCGTTCCATGAACTGTTGACAGGTCTAATATCTATGGAGACTTGATTCGTAGTATTGTAATATTGGTAAAGACTTAGTTTTGCAGAAGTAATGACAGCATTATCTGGAAGAGAAGGCAACTTGAATTTAAGAAAACTACGGGTAGTACCAAAATTGCTATGCTTTCCCGTTACTAAATACTGGCTTATTGAATAGCTCGTCGATGGATTTTGGCTGCTAATAAACGTATCTTCAATTACTTCTGTTGTACTCACATTGACTGAAGACTCAGCTGCCTTGGCTGTCTTATTAAAGGCCCATAATTCTAGCAAGCTAGAAATGGTCACTAAAAAGACAACCATCAACAATATACTCCTTTTTTTCATACGTTTCCCCCTTATCCCCCTTTTTTCCATTTTGTACGACAATTAACTTCATTATATAATGCTTCCTGTTACCATAAATGGGTATGATTAACCATTTTTTCGATATGATTCTTAAATAAATTAGGATAAAAGTAACAAATTCATTTAATGTTGAATTCTAAAAATAGATTTTCAAGAAGAATTCATCCTATTTATTTCCCGTAAAACTTTATAGTCATCTACAATAAAAACCACCCGTGATAACGGGTGGTTTTCTCTGCGGCTGGAAGCCTTTGTTACTGACCAAACCCTAAAGGGCTACTGAATGGTTCGCCAGGCGTACTTCTTTTACTGGCCAGACCTCAAAGGCCTCCTTCTTATTTTCTTTTCTTTTTCTTTACCTCTTCACCTGTAAATGGATCAATATATTCCATCATCGTTAATTGTTCTGCGACTATATCATCCTGGATCTGGTTACGTATATATTCTTCTATTACCTTCTTGTTTCTCCCCACTGTATCCACATAATATCCGGTGCACCAAAATTTTCGGTTCCCGTACCGGTATTTCAAATTGGCGTGACGATCAAATATCATCAAACTGCTTTTTCCTTTTAACTATCCTACAAATGCGGACACACTTATCTTAGGTGGAATACTTACCAACATATGTATGTGATCTTTACATGCTGTTGCTTCGATAATCTCTACACCCTTTCTCTCACATAGCGTGCGCAGTATTTCTCCAATGTCCTTTTTAATTTTCCCATAAATGATTTGCCTTCTGTACTTTGGGGCAAATACGATGTGATACTTACAATTCCATTTCGTGTGTGCTAAACTATTAGTGTCTTTTGACATAAAAACTCCTCCGTATGCTGATATTTTGGCTGACGAACCAAAAATATTTTAGCATCACAGAGGAGTTTTTTTAATACCACGCTGAAAGCTTTTTGGAACCCTAGGCCTAGCCTAGGGTTTTCTTTTCCACAAAAAAAACGCACTTCATGTTGAAGTGCGTCAGGCGACCGGCAAGGTGATTTGGACGGTCGTTCCTTTTCCTTTTTTGCTTTTAATTTGGAACGTTCCTTTATGTTTTTTAATGATTTGTTGGCTGATCATAAGACCAAGGCCTGTTCCTTTATCCTTTGTCGTATAAAAGGGCTTTCCAATTTTTTTGATATCTTCTTCGGGAATTCCGCAGCCTTCATCTTCAATGGCGATCATGACGTCCTTATCATCGGATGAACATGATACGCGGACGACCCCGCCTTTTTCCATCGACTCGAGCGCATTTTTCACCACGTTAATAAACACTTGTTTCAACCCATCCTCATCACATTCGACAAGCGGCATCTCACCTGTAGATTGAAATTCTATTTCACTATTGTGATTTTCTGCTTCCCTCTTCAACAAGGCAACAACATAATCTAACAGGTCCTCAATGCTTTTTTTCTCATAATCTTTTACTTGTGGTTTAGCCAGAATTAAAAGCTCTGTGACGATTTTCTCAATCCGGTTCAGCTCATCGAACATAATTTGATAATACTTTTGCGCATTTACGGTTTCTCTCGTTTGCAACAGCTGAATAAATCCTTTTAATGCCGTTAAAGGATTGCGGATTTCATGAACGACGGAAGCGGCAAGCTGGCCGACAATCGATAAGGTGTCGGATTTCTTCAGCATTTCCTCCGTCGATTTGACTTCCGTCATATCACAGGCGATGGCATAAACGCCATATACTCTTTGATCCATAATAACAGGAATGGCGGTCATGCCAATTTCTTTTCGTTTTCCATCTTTATCGTAAATGTACGTTTTCCAATTCCGCAATTTTCCGTTCGTGACTTTTTTTAGCTCGCTCGCTGCCCTTTTTGATTCTTGCTCATCAAACAACATTTCAAATGACTGGTGAATGAGCATATCTCTGGAATAACCCGTATATTCTTCGGCAGACTTATTTACATCTTTAATCTTCCCATCAAGGCTAATCGCAAAGACCGTATTCGGGCTATATTCAAATAAAAATTGATAGTTTTGATCTTCTTCTTTCCTTACAGAACCACTCGAAGCCGTTTTCACGATCAGACAATACAGCGATTCTGGCTGATGGCGAATGGATTGAATTGTCACAATGACCGGAACCATTCGGCCATCTTTCGTATGTAACCACTCTTTCGTTTCGATTTGTCTTTCATCCTCAATCACTAAATCAGGCAAGATGGAGGTAATCGATTGTCCTTCCATCTCTTTTGCCAAATATCCGGATAACATTTCGGCGGCGGGATTGAACGAGTAGATGTTTTGATGATGGGAAAGAAAAATAACTGCATCGGAAAGGTGATGGATAAAGCTTATATCGAATACATCTGCTTTTTCCATTAGACTCATTTTCACAACTCCCTCCGAAATGTTGAAAATTTCTACACGTTAACTATATCAAATTCCGACACAGTTTTGTAACATTATTCGACAAAAAAAGACTAAAATCAAAAATTTTAGTCTTTTCCCTTCATCTATTTCATTGTCCAACTGTTATTTTTTATTGACCCAACCGAGGAGCATTTCACGAACGAATTTGCTTGCCGCAATCGGGGTTTGTTCGGACGGATCATATACAGGAGCCACTTCAACAAGATCCGCGCCGATGACCTTGACGTCAGACTCAGAAATAAGCATTATCGCTTCCAGCAATTCTTTCGATGTAATTCCGCCAGCTTCCGCCGTACCCGTTCCCGGTGCATGGGCCGGATCGAGAACATCGATGTCGATCGTCACATAGACGTTTCTCCCTGCAAGCGTCGGCAACACTTTTTTCAACGGTTCGGCTACGTCAAACTTATAAAGATGCATACCTGATTCCTTTGCAAATTGGAATTCTTCGCGCATCCCTGAGCGAATACCGAATGAATACACATTTTCAGGTCCAATTAACTCGCATGCTTTCCGAATCGGTGTTGAATGGGAAAGCGCCTCTCCCTCGTATTGTTCGCGAAGGTCGGCGTGAGCATCAATATGAATGATCGCATAATCGTCGTATTTCTTTTTCATCGCTTTAAAAATTGGCCAGGAAACAAGATGCTCGCCGCCAAGGCCTAGCGGGAATTTGCCGGCATCGAGCAATTTCCCCACATATTCTTCAATGAGGTTCAAACTGCGCTCAGGGTTGCCAAATGGAAGTGGAATATCCCCCGCATCAAAATAATTCACTTCTTCTAAATGCTTGTCCGCATATGGGCTGTATTCTTCCAGACCTAACGACGCTTCGCGAATGCGGGCAGGGCCAAAACGCGAACCCGGGCGGAAGGAAACAGTCCAATCCATCGGCATCCCGTAAATGACTGCATCACTCGTTTCAAAGTCAGGCTTGCTTAAAATAAACACGTTGCCGGAGTAGGCTTCTTCAAATCGCATCAAACAGTCTCCTTTCAGAAAATGGCGGCCCGGGTGCCCCGTAAGCCGCCTTCGCTATTATTTTTTAATTAAATCTTGAACAAACTTTGGAAGGACAAATGCCGCTTTGTGCAGCTCTTTCGTCCAATATTTCGTTTCAATGTCATGGAACCGCTCGTCGCTTACTTCAAGCGGATCATGCTTTTTCGAGCCGATCGTAAATGTCCACAGGCCGCTCGGATAGGTCGGGATATTGGCCGTGTACAGACGGGTGATCGGGAAAATCTCGCTTACATCGGAAAATACTTTCGAAATCAAATCCGGAGTGAACCATGGGTTGTCGGTTTGCGCGACAAATACACCATCTTCTTTCAGCGCTTTGGAAATGCCTTCGTAAAATCCTTTTTCAAACAGCTTGACCGCAGGACCAACCGGCTCGGTGGAATCAACCATAATCACATCATACTTGTTCTCACTTGTTGCAATATGCATAAAGCCGTCGTCCACTTTAACTTCAACGCGCGGATTGTCAAGTTCGCCAGCAATTTCAGGCAAATATTGCTTCGAGTATTCAATGACTTTTCCATCGATTTCAACCAATGTCGCTTTTTCAACGGATGGGTGTTTCAACACTTCGCGAATAACCCCGCCGTCACCGCCACCGACGACAAGCACTTGCTTCGGATTTGGGTGGGTAAACAATGGGATGTGCGCCACCATTTCATGATAGACGAACTCATCTTTTTGCGTCGTCATGACCATACCGTCCAAAACAAGCATGTTCCCAAACTCTTCTGTTTCTACCATATCAAGCTTTTGGAATTCCGTTTGCTCCGTCACGTATGTACGTTTGATCTTCGCTGTAATTCCAAAGTTTTTCGTCTGCTTTTCCGTGAACCATAATTCCACGTTCATCACTCCTTTTTTTCTTGATCGCGGCCAGCCAAAACGTAGCGTGCTTCTTTGCCGCTTTTCATTATTCGAAATGCCAGGCATCGTTGTTTTTTAATCAAACATAACGATTATAGCATTTACCTTTTTCATAATCTACTTGCATTTTTATACTCTTTTTATTAAGGCTTCCGTTCTCGCCTTCGCTTCAAAAATGACTTTTTCTTCATCGATCGAAAGCAGCTCCCTGCCCCGCATGACAACTTTCCCATCAATAATGACCGTATCGACATCTTGCCCTGTCGCTGAATAAACAAGAAGCGAAACATCATCATGCGCAGGCGTTAAATGGATCTTGCCCATATCGATGAGCGTGAGGTCGGCTTTTTTCCCGATTTCGATTGACCCGATTTCATCTCCGAGCGCGAGCACTTCGGCCCCATTGATAGTTGCCATTTTTAGCACTTCACCGGCTGATAAGGCAGAGGCATCCTTATAGAGCAGCTTTTGCATCCATGTCGCCGCCTTCATTTCCATAAAAAGGTCCAGCGTGCTTGCGCTGCCGGCTCCGTCTGTGCCGAGGCCGATTGTGATTTTCTCTTTCATTAAACCGGTAACCTCACTTATGCCGCAGCCGAGCTTCGCATTGCTGACCGGGTTATGAATGATGCCGCCTTTTATCTGTTTTAAAATAGCCACATCTTCTTTACTGAAATGAACGCCGTGGGCCAGCAATACGTGGGTGCCGTCAAACATCCCGGCACTTTCCAAATACGCCGTCGGGCTCATTCCGTAGCGCTCCTCAATAATGGCGGTTTCATCCATCGTTTCCGCAAGGTGGGTATGCAGCGGCTTTTCTTTTTCTTTCGCCAATTGGACGACGTCTTTCAAGAACTCCGGCGGACACAAATACGGCGAATGCGGAGCGATCATCGCCGTAATCCGCCCATTTGCTTTTCCGTGCCATTTGTCGACGACGTCCGCCGCTTCCTTCAGTCGCCCTTCATAGTCGGAGTCCATCGCGATCAACCCCCTTGCAAGAGACGCGCGGATTCCGCTTTCCTCTACCGCCCGTCCAATCGTGTCCATGCCGATATACATGTCCGCGTATGTCGTTGTTCCCGATTTGATCATTTCAGCAATAGACAGCATCGCTCCCCAATAGCGGTCTTCATCCGTCATTTTCATTTCCGCCGGTTGCATCTTTTTGTTTAGCCAATCCATTAACGGTAAATCATCACAATAACAGCGTAAGAGCGACATCGGCGTATGCTGGTGCCCGTTGACAAGCCCTGGTATGGCAAGCATCCCTTTCCCATCGATGATCTCATTCTCATTCTCTGCATGCTTCACATTGCCGATTTCATGGAATTTCCCGTCCTTAATGAATATATCGCCCTGGTTGGCGGCCCAATTTCCCTCCTCTAAGACAAGATAACGAATATTTTTAATCAACATGATCGATAACCTCCAATTGATTGCTAGTACTAGTATATCATTCTTTAACTCTTCCCTGTTTAACCGGCGATTGCCCGCATGTTTAAGCGGCCGGGTTCTTTGCAATACTAACAGATAAGAATGCACATGTACTGCATCACCCGTGCATCGAAAGAGAATCAATCACGAAAAGGGAGGCACATTTCGTTGGAAAAGGGTCAACATCAGAAGCGGTTTTTTAAAAAAGGGAAAAGAGCGTTTTTCGCTAAACTGGCTCTTGTGGCAGGCGGCTTCATGTTCGCAAGTTTTCTCGGCCTTTTACTTGCTGCAAGAATGATGGGACCTCCTCCCATTCTCGTGCCGCAAACGACGATCATCCATGCGAATGATGGCTCGGTGATCGGCGAAGTGAAACCATCGGGGCAAAACCGTTATTGGGTGCCTTTAAATAAAATCAGTCCCGCGCTTGTCAATGCTACCGTCGCAATCGAAGACAAAAACTTTTACAGCCATCATGGGTTTGATTTCAAACGGATTGCCGGAGCCATCCTTGCCGACATTAAAGCGGGGGGCAAGGTGCAGGGGGCAAGCACAATTACCCAGCAGTACGCCCGCAATCTTTTTTTGACCCATGATAAAACGTGGACGAGAAAACTTATGGAGGCGTTTTATACGCTCCGTCTGGAAATGAATTATTCAAAAAAAGAGATTCTTGAAGGCTATTTAAATACGATCTACTACGGACACGGGGCATACGGCATTCAATCGGCTGCTGAATACTATTTCGGAAAAGAAGCGAAAGACTTAACATTGCCAGAAGCCGCGATGATTGCCGGCATTCCGAAAGGTCCGGAATATTATTCTCCTTTTTCGCATCTCGAGCGGGCTCAACAAAGGCAAGCGACGATTTTAAAGGCGATGCAAAAAAGAGGAATCATCTCAAAGCTTGATGCAGTTTCGGCCCGCCACGCTAAGCTCCATTTTCATGAGCAGCAGGCAATAGCCCCGCCGAAGATCGCGCCATATTTTCAAGATGAAGTGATGCGCATTTTAAAATCAAAATTAAATCTTGATCCGAAATTAATTGATTTTGGCGGTCTTCACATTTATACGACGCTTGATGTAAACATGCAGGAAAAAGCGGAACAGGAAGTAGATGAAGAACTCCGAAAGAACGCTGACATTCAAGCCGCTCTTGTCGCCATGGATCCGAGGAACGGGCAAGTAAAAGCCCTTGTCGGTGGAAAAGATTATGAAGAAAGCCCGTTTAACCGCGCGACACAGGCAACTCGCGCTCCGGGATCGACGTTTAAGCCTTTCCTTTATTATAGTGCATTGGAAAACGGCTACACCCCTTCGACGTCGATCCGCAGTGAGCCAACGACATTCGCGATGGGAACAGGAAGCCAGGAATATGAACCGCACAATTTCAACAACCGTTACGCCTATGATTTTATTACATTAGCACAGGCTTTAGCGTTATCGGATAACATCTATGCGGTAAAGACGAACCTTTTTTTAGGTCCGAAAAAACTTGTAAAAACCGCCCATAAATTTGGAATCAAAAGCCCGCTCGCTCCAATTCCGTCGTTGGCTCTCGGCTCTAAAGGAACGAGCGTGCTTGAAATGACCAATGCCTATAATTTATTCGCAAATGGCGGAAAACGCTTCGATCCGGTATTCATTACGAAAATTACCGATCATTCCGGAAAAGTGATCTATGAAAATGAAAAGAAAGGAAAGCAAGTGCTTGATCGACGAAAGGCGTTTGTTATGACCGGGCTTCTTACTGGAACGTTCGATGAGCGACTGAACGATTATACGAAAGTAACGGGTGCTAGCATCAGCAAATATTTAACCCGGCCGGCAGCGGGGAAATCGGGATCGACGCCAAATGACAGCTGGATGATCGGTTTTACGCCGCAGCTAACAACGGGCGTCTGGGTCGGCTATGATCAGGGCCGTATACTTGATCCCGTCCGCGATTCAAGCTATTCGAAGAAAATTTGGGTCAAATTTATGGAACATGCGTTAGAAGATCAACCCGTTCTTTCTTTTAAAAAACCAAAAGGCGTCGTAGCCGTTAAAGTCGATCCCGCCAACGGAAAACGCGCCACGAAAAATTGTCCTGTCAAACGCTTGACGTATTATGTGAAAGGAACGGAGCCGAAAGACTATTGCAACGAACACGGGGGACATAAAAAGAGCAAGCATCAGAAGAAAAAAGAAAAAAGCTGGTTCCGGAAGCTATTTTCGTGGTGACGAAAACAGTGATTTTGCTTAATTCCGCCATTTCGGGGATGAATTCCGCCGATTTTGGCGATCATTCCGCCGAATTGAGTAATCATTCCGCCAATTGGTGCAGTAATTCCGCCCAAAAATAAAATGCCCGGGGGAGACCGTCTCCTCCGGGCATTTTATTGTCCTAGTAACATTGTGTGTACAATGCTATATACTGGAGTTTACTTCATTCTCATTATTTGTGACAGAGTTTTTAGAAAATGTTCAAAAAAGGTTCATAACTTTTCCAGTTAATCTACCAATTTCTTCACTTCATCACTTGAGCGATTGAACATTTCTTCACTGTGTGACTTCAGGAAATTCCCTAATAGCTTTCTTGATTTTTCATCCATATCGTCGACGATCACATGGCCCTTGATCGACTTATCCATGCGGTTAACATGTTCCGGCAAGCTTTTGTAACCGCGGCGGGCTTCTTTATCAATTTGCATCTCGCATGCCGTGACGCCGTAATAATACGGACCTTCCGCATTGCGGTTAATCGTCACCCAAACGAGCCAGTATAATCTCGGGTTTGGTGTATCTTCACGATTGGGCGTGAATTTAATCCGTTTTTCAACATCGCTCCTCGCATGCATCGCGCCCATGTCAACATAGGCAGTGTTGTCTTCTGGATCAACGATGACAGGCGTCACATGGTCAAGGCTTAATGCGCCAACGCCAAACCCGCCGTGGCCGCTCGTTGAGTCACCGCTAATAATCGTAAAGCCCATTCCCTTTTTCTTATTGTTATTATCCGAATTAAATAGATCTTTCATCTTTATGTCCTCCCGAAACGCTATATTCGACTACATTTATTTTATCACAATTCGGCCCTTTCAAGACTTATACATGATTTGCCTGCTAAAAACGAATTCTATTCATAGAAACCTATTGCAAACCAAACTAAAAACGAATAATATAGTAATCGTGTTAATTTAATGTTCGTTATTTGAGGAGGCTTCTCATGTTATCTTCCTTTTTTAAGTTAAAAGAATTAGGAACAAACGTTAAAACGGAAACGTTAGCCGGAACGACAACGTTTTTGACAATGGTCTATATTGTCGTCGTCAATCCAATTATTCTCCATTCTGCCGGCGTTCCTTTTGACACCGTCTTCATGGCAACCATTATTTCTACTGTCATTGGGACACTCTGGATGGCGCTATTTGCCAACTATCCGATCGCCATTGCGCCAGGGATGGGATTAAACGCCTATTTTGCGTCCATCGTCAGCGGGGGACATACGCACATCTCCTACCAGACGGCTTTTGGCGCAGTTTTTGTAGCCGGGATTATCTTTCTGATTTTGTCTTTAACGCCATTTCGGAAAAAATTAATTGAATCGATCCCGGCCAATTTAAAACATGGAATTACTGCCGGAATCGGCCTGTTTATTGCTTTTATCGGGATGCGCCAAACCGGCATCATCACTGCCAATAAAGCGACCCTCGTTGGCCTGGGTGATCTCCATTCGCCGTCTGTATTGCTCGCATTGGCGGGGCTTGCCGCTACACTTATTTTCATGGCGTTAAATGTAAACGGCGCTTTGTTTTTCGGGATGATTGTAACGGGAATTATCGCTTATTTTACAGGTCAGTTGAAATTTAAAGGATTTGTCGCAGTGCCAAAATTGCCGGATCATTTCTTTATTTTTGGCAATCCAGCCACGGCTTTCAGCGATGTTGTTCATTACGGTCTATACTCCGTCGTTTTTTCATTTTTACTCGTGACGATTTTTGATACAACCGGAACAATGGTCGGAGTGGCGGAAAAAGCGGGGGTGATGAAAGGGAATGTGATGCCGCGTGCCCGCCAGGCGCTTCTGGCAGATTCAGTAGCAACAACGGTTGGTGCGGCTTTCGGGACAAGCCCGACAAGTGCTTTTATTGAATCATCTTCAGGTGTGGCTTCAGGAGGACGTTCGGGGCTGACTTCGGTTGTCGTTGCCATTTTATTTATGATTGCCGCTTTCTTCAGCCCATTGGTAAGCGCCATTTCAGGCCTTTCTGCCATCACAGCGCCAACGTTGATCATCGTTGGCAGCCTGATGCTTGGAGCCCTTGGAAAAGTCAATTGGGAAGACTTTGATGAAGCCTTCCCGACATTCTTAATTATTCTAACGATGCCACTCACATCAAGCATCGCTACCGGCATTGCACTCGGTTTCATTTCCTATCCGCTTTTGAAAATTGTCCGCGGAAAATGGCGTGAAGTGCCGATCCTCGTTTACGTATTTGCAGTACTTTTCTTTTATCAGTTGACCTTTTTGCCACATTAATTGATTACAATTTCACAGAGTGTGGGGAAACCTAAGTTTTCTCCACACTTTTTTTATTTAGAAGAAATTAATCGACTTCTCACTCCAATTCATTCAGCCGATTTTAAAGAACATTCAACGTAATTTGGATCATAATTCAACGAAAACAACCCATAATTCAACGGAAATTGATCATAATTCAACCAATTTTAGTATTAATTCAACCGATTTAAGGCATAATTCAACGAATGAAGAAATCAAGTCTATCTGCCTGCTTTTGTCCATTTGAAAGGCTGTCGATTTCTTTCTCGACAGCCTGCGAAACGGGATTACCGCTTCGGTTTTTGTTTAATTAACCATATACCAATATTCCGCAAACCTGCTATCGATTTTCTTCCCTGCCTGTGCCTTTATTTCATTGATAAGAGCTGTAAGCCTTTCTTCTCTTTCAGCCTCACTTTTTGCTTTTTGAATCCCTTCTATTTTCTTTGAAAGACTGTTAATGATGCCGTGATGGGTGATGTATCCTTTATCGGAGCCAATGGCCAATAATTCATCGAGATGGTCGGTATCCATCTTGACCTCAAGGGTGAATGTCCTTTCGCTTTTGTTGCCAGCGCGATCGACTGCCGTAACGGCAAGGGTATGTTCACCTTTTAGTAGTTGAAGAGGGTCAATGTGGATCGGATTGGCAGCGGCCTTTCCGTCCAATGTGAGACTGACTTCAGCTACCCCGCTCCCTTCATCCGTTACAGCCACTTTTTCCTCGAATGTATCGGTTAAAAAGAACGACAACTTGTCCAAATCGTGAATGACCGGCCCTTCTGTATCCGCCCATTCAACGTCTTTAAGATTGAACAATTTCAATTGGTAAACGTCTTTATAGATGGAAGAAATCCCTGAAAGATGAACGAAATCTCCATTATGGAACTTCTCCGTAAACTGGCTGTACGTGACACCTGTCCGTTCATCGACCCGGACACGTGTCGTTTTCCCATTCCGAATCGCGTCGAACTCGAAAGCGCGATTAAGGGGCATCAAATTTTGAATCACAACATTCTCCAGACGAACGAACTGTCCTTGATTTTGTTCATTGACTTCATCCACTACTTTTGCTTTTGGGACTTCTGATGTTCCGACTTTCTTCATCGCAATAGGGTCCGTTAATTCTCGTTCATTATTAAAAACCGCTATCGGGGCCGTTATGTTGACGACGTCACCCGGGTGGAATCCGTCTTTATCCTGAAAAATATAAATCCCCGCTGATCCATCTTGCAAATAAAAGCCTTTTCCGCCAAAGTTGCCAGGTTCTGTCGTAACAATGCCCTCAACTGTTACGATTGATCCTTCCTTTTTTCCTCTGGCGTCAGCAATGGAAATTTTTTCAGGCAGCTGCGGCCGATCTTCCGGCAATGGAACGGCTTTTACATTATCGATCGTCACCGTTTTCGTCAAAATGTTCGTTTTCCCTATTTTTAAGCGAAGATTCGCGGTTCCTTTTGTTCCCGGCTTGATTCGGACGGTCCATTCTTTTTTCGCATGACCGAAGCTGTCCGCTGTCATCGAAAACGCGTCGCTATAATCATAGGAAGTCGGCCATGTGCCGTCTTGCTTTTGAAACTGGGCAACCTGTGTTCCGCCGTCTAAATAGATTCCGACTTTCAAATCAGAAACCGTTTGCCCGGGCAATAAATGGTCAACTGAAACCCGAATTTGAAACGTTTCTGCATTTGGGAGAACGTCCTGGTGAACAAACGAATATTCGGGTTTGACTTCTGCTTCTTTCGTTGCCCCGTACGAACCGGCAGCAAAAGTGGAAGGATCGTACCATTTATAGCCGGGATCCGGAGCGGCCCATGGTTCCGGCTGCGGCTCTGTTGAACGGCTCGGTGTTTCAAAATCAAGCTGTGGCGAAGGTTCATCTAATGAGATTCCTGCCTGGTCAAACGACGTATAGCTTTCTTCTTTAGCGAGCCAGTTAACCAAATTCGTCAGAAACCGGGCATCATTTTGTTCTTTAAAACCGTCATACGTCTTTTTCTTGCTTCCATTTTCTTCTCGCAAGTATTTCGGCGAGGCATCTTCAACGGGGGAAGAATCGCCGATAAAAGCCGCCTTTCCTTTCCCTACTTTCGAAATGGCAGCAAACGGTCCTTCATCTTTCCCACCACCAAAATAAACGCCCTGGTCAACACTATTCGCCCATTTGTCGTCTTTTGTCAAAGCAGGAAGATAAACAAGGCCTTTTGCCTTTTTCGGATCGGTAATGGCTAAGGTTGACCCGGCATGAACTGCGACAGACTGCACACCTTCAGTAATGCCAAAAGCGTCCTTTGGCGAAACGATTGTTGTCGCATTCACATCCCCGACGGCATTGTAACGAAAACGGATGCCAAAGTTGCTGCTTAGCCAGTCCGAGCTTTCAACACCTTGCATGGCAGCGGAATTTTTTTCTTCAGCCGACATTCCTTTCGCCGGATCTGAGTATGCCCCGCGGCGGTATCCATTCATGACCTCCGATGCATCCCAGCGGTTTTTATTGCGGTCGGCATTATAATGATCGGCGATGAAAAAGATGCTTCCGCCGTTTTCAACATATTGGCGCATCGCCTCTTGTTCCGATTTTTTATACGGAATGTTCGCTTCACCAATAACAAACACTTGATAGTTTTTCAAATCGTCATACGTAATCGGACTTGTCTTGCGAAGTTCTTTTACAAAAAACCCTTCATTCGCAATTGCATTGGCAAAGTCGGAAAACCCGCCGTCAATGACCCAATCCGCCGCTCCGGCTGTTTGCCCATGGGTGTTATCAAATAATACTTTTTTCCCGTTTGGAACAGATGGTGTAATTTGCGGCGCCGGATCGTTCGGGCCTTCCGCATGTACCCCTTTTGTATCGCAAATAAAAGGTAACACACCTATACAGACAAATAGCAGAAAAATTTTAATGAACAGCCTGCCCTGTTTCCCCATGTTCTACCCCCGAAAGAAAATAGTAATATGACCCCGGATTAGCGTGATGCCATATTCCAAAAATTATTCTATCATTAACAGTTTGTGTTTTTTGGGGAAATTTAGCAAGTTGATAGAATTGAATCTTTTGAACCATGTCCAAAGACTTATAAAACATTTTTCCAAGTAGAGGAATTTTATTGCAGGAAATTGAATACTTATAACTATTTTAAAAGGGGGTCCTGTAATGAGAGAAAAGGAACGCGATACGTTTGACCGGACATTCATAGGGAAACCAGGATGTATGTTATCACTGATTTTATTAATTATTATTATTTCTGTGGTTTATAACTACTTCAAATAAAAATGAGCGCAGAACATATTAGCTTAGAGCGTGCACACTGAAAAAAGTTGTCGGAAACTGCCCTCGGACAATCATTTCACTAGTTTGGAAAATAAATCTTGTCGTTTAGAAAATAAAATAAAATTCGCTGATTGAAAAATAAATTCCGCCGTCTGGAAAATAACAGGGTCACTCATTGAATTTTGAACAATATCTTATTCAAATTGGGTGAAAATATCGCTATCAAAATGACATTTATGCAAAGATGATGTCCTAAAAGCCTGACTTTTGGACATCATCCTCTTGTTCATTCGTTTGTATGGACATTTATTTCACCGGTAAATGTGTAGTCCAGATTGTGTGAGTCAACAGTTTTAATCGTATATCGATACACGCCATTGCCGACTGCATTTCCGGACTGATCCTTTCCATCCCACGTAAAGGAGTGTTTGCCTTCGGATTGATCCATATCCGTTTCAATCGTCCGGATGACAGTTGCCTCATCACGAATCTCGATCGTCACTTTTCCTGCTTTTAATAGAGTATAGGCAGTCTCTGTGTTGCCTTGCGGAGTATAGTCTACGGACGGCGCTCCTTCGATGACGGGTGTCCGCCAATCTTCAAACGTGAATGGGCCGCTTTTGACAGACGTTTCATTCCCGGCTTGATCTTTGATGTCCAACTCGAGTCGGTACGTTCCTTCGGCGGCAAATGTGCCCTTCTCCGTAGTTCCATCCCAGTTGAGGAAAACTGCCCCTGGTTGATAAGACTGATTGCTTATTAGCTTCTTTTCTTTTTCCCCTTGCTCGGATACAACATAAGCATTGACAACACTATTTTCATTGATCGTGGCTTTCGCTAGGAACAGTTGATTGCCATCTGCTTTAAAGAGGCTGGAATCAAGCGGCAATTTTGCTTTAGGCGCTTTTGAATCGACCTTTACCTTTACTGTAGCACATCCTTTTCTCTTCAATGCGTCAACCAGGCTGAATTTAATCGTATATTCCCCGTCGCTCGCTTTATTCCCGCTCGCCGTTTTAAAATCCCATGATAATGAATGTTTCCCTTCCATGAAAACGCGGTCTTTCCAGATCGTTTTTACGACTTTGCCATTTTGGTCATTGATCGTTGCCGTAAGCTTTCCTTTTCTGCTCAATACAAATGGCACACTTGCCGTCTTTACCTTGTTCGGCGAAACGTATGCGGATGCAACTGTTGGCTTAATTGCTGGAAGCACTTGATCAACGACTTTTAGCTTGATGTTTTTATAAACGCTTTTCTTTCCATTTGTCACTTTCGCCCAAATCTCGTATGTTCCATTTGGCGCATAATCCCCATCATTCGTTTTCCCGTCCCATGTAACGGTTTTTTTGCCTCCGGAAGAAGGTTTCTTGCTGATGATATTGCGAATGACATTTCCTTTTGAGTCTTTTACATAAACGGACACTTTTGTTTTTGCGACCGCATGGAACGAAATAGAAGCGGTATTTGTCCCTTTTATCGGAAAGCTCTTAACGGATGAAGACAGTCCGAAAAGTGGCGAAGGTGTGTTTGTCACCGCCTTATAAGCGTCCACTCTTCCATTTCCGTAATAATCATCTCTTCCTTTTGGCCCTAAATCAACCGTCGACTTTTTCAAAATGCCTTCTACCTGGGAAGGGGTTAAAAACGGATCTTTCGATAAAATTAAGGCTGCTGTTCCGGAAACTACTGGTGCTGCCATTGATGTTCCACTCATTTCCTCGTAGGAATTCCCCGTCACTGTCGAATAAATATCTTCCCCGGGGGCTGCGAGGTCTATATACGAACCGTAATTGGAAAACCAGGTAATCCGGTCGGCATCGTTTGTCGCACTGACTCCCAGCACATGGTCAAGTGCTGCAGGATATGATTTCTTATACGTATCTTCATTTCCCGCTGCGGCAATGACAATGACTCCTTTTGAATAGGCATAGTTGACCGCATAATCGATCACATAACTATAATCATAGCTTCCGAGACTTAAATTAATAATATCAGCGCCATGGTCTGCTGCATATTCGATGCCTCTGGCAATATCATAAAAATCAGCTTCGTTACCGACAAATACATTTACCGGCATAATATTCACTTTTGGCGCAAGACCGACCGTACCTTTATTGTTCATGCTTGCGGCAATAATGCCAGCGACATGGGTAGCGTGTTTATCGAAAGGATACGACGTCTTTCCTGTTACCGCATTATACGGCTTGACGATGCGACCTTTAAATTCGGGATGTGTTTTCTGAACACCTCCATCAACTACAGCAACCGTCACATTGGAAGCGCCTTTTGTTTCATTCCACGCTTTTGCTGCATTGATTTTTTTTAAAAACCATTGTTTCTTATACCCGGAATCTTTCGGGATATAGGCCCGTTTCACATGATAGTTTGGTTCTGCAAATTCAATAGCGGAGCTTTGAACAAGTCTAGTTGCCGCTAATTTTGCACTCATTTCTTTCGGCACGCTGACAAGTGAAAAGTCGCCCAACGTTAAGCTCGAAATCTCTTTCAAATGCAAGGTTTGAAAAAGCCGCTCTTTCTCATCATGCGTCGTTCCTTGTTTAAACTTAATGATGAGCTGGCCGCTGGCAAACTCCTTTTTCTTATCAAACATCGCTTTCGTGCTATATTTTGAAACTTTTGGTTTCACAGTAATTTCATTCGCATGAGCAACCGAAACCGACACAAAAGAAAACAAGAAGAATAGAAAAATAGATTTAATATAGTTCATCTCCGCCCTCATTTCTGTCTCCGACTAGGAATGTTATGTAATCTCATCTTACAGCGTTTATAAGGCTTTCGCTATTACTTTTTTACTATAAAAATAATTCGATTAACATTCGTTTTTTTGCGCTTCAACTATGTATTAAAGATCGGAAATAATATGTTATTTTTAAATTTAAGGATCAATTGGAGAAAAAAGGAGGTGCACCATGAAGAAATCGGAGAAAAGGAAGCTTTTTATCTTTATTACAGTAGTCATTTTAATCGTGGCAATTGGCGGTGCTTTCTGGTTTATACATAACAAAAAAGCCGAAGCTTACTGGAATACCCGAGATGGGAAGGTATCAGCACTGATGGAAAATGGAAAGCTGTCATTGCTAAGGATAAAGAGTCAGATCATGTTAGTTATTTTGGAAAAGCATACTGGTTAGGTGACAAAAAGGCAGTAGATAAAACCGATATAACCTTCCTTCAATTTAGGGTTAATGGTAAGTACCATACAGGGGATAAACAGGAACGAACGAGTAAAAAAGAAATGAGAATATCTTTCCCGGATAATACTGGCTTTGTAGAAATGGAGCCTTATAAGACTATTAACAATAAAAAATTAGTGGTTTATTTGCATTGGAAACAAGACAATCAAATTCATAAAACTCAAATTCATTTAAAGAAAATAACGGGGAAAGAGTAGACTTTGCTCTTTTCTCTTCCTCCAATAATCCTCTTTGGCGATTTGACATTCCTAATATAGTTAGTTCTAATTCTTCAATTACCAGCCCGCCTGCCATGCAATGATAACAATTGTGGTCCAATAGAAAGTGATTAGTATTAAAGCTATGCTAATGCTCATGCAAGTTAAATCGAAACGACTTAATTTTATTTTTCTCCTGGTTAGAGCTATAAGCGAGCCCTGAAAAGATATAAGATAAGATGGCCCCAACCCAGTACCACAACATTGTTACTTCGTGATCCCAATAAGCCATTGACTGAAACGATAGGCTGAAAATAAAACCGACAACTGATGCCAACAAAGAAAAGACGGTGATCGTTGAATTTTTCATGATTTAAAACACCTTTCTAGTGCCTCTTCTAGAAAAATAGTTTGGATTTCAGTAATAGAACATTCGTTATTTTAAGAACACTCGTTAGATCTGTGAAATGAGGAAAAACGATCACGAATCGTTACATGATTTAAAATGATTTCGTTCTCAGACCATAAGTGCTCTTATTTAGACAATAAATCATCCGGTTTAGACAATAACATCTTACGTTTGGACAATAAGTGAAAAAAATACTCATTATATTGTCCGACTGAGGCCATTTATTGTCCGATAGTATCTATTTATTATCGGAAATCCACTGTTTATTGTCCAAATGCCATGAAAATAGCACCACACTGAAGAAATTTGATCCTGTTTTTTGCTTCTAATTTTTTTTACAGGCGAAAATGGATTCTTGAAAATAAGAACTTTCTTAGCTGAAGGGGCACTAGCAAATTGGAATAACCGTTGTAACTAGTTATACTTCATTCCCCGTGTTCCGGATAGTACTATCTTTTTCTAGTACCCGAACTGGTGTTTCACAGTTAATACCTCCAAAACATCAAAATAGAATAATAAGGTATTATTTACAAACTTATACATATAGTGTTAAAATTATCTATAAACTGATAGTTTTTGTACTTAATAGTAGAATTGTTGATTGGTGGGTGATCGTTTGAATTTAAAAAAGGCACTTACTGTTACCTTTTTGGCTACTGCCGTTTTATGTGGAGGGGCGACATCTAATGCCAGTGCAAAGTCAAATAAAGACTTGATCATCATTAACAAAACTTATAATAAACTTGCTTTCTTCCATAATGGCAAAATGAGATTAGTAGCCTCTGTTGCGACCGGAAGAAAACCTTCTTATACTCCCGAAGGAAAGTTCAAAATCGTCAACAAAATCAAAAACAGGCCGTATTATAAGGGGCATATAAAAGGGGGCGACCCAAGAAACCCATTAGGCGACCGGTGGCTGGGCTTAAATGCCCGTGGTACGTGGGGAACGACATACGCGATTCATGGAAACAATAATTCCAAATCCATTGGAAAATACGTGAGCGGGGGCTGTATCCGGATGTACAATAAAGAAGTTAGATGGCTGTTCAGCCAAGTATCCGTTGGCACACCGGTTTACATAACAAGCTCTTATCAATCATTTAAGGCACTGGCTAAAAAATACCATTACAAATTTAAAGGTTATGCCCTTCATCAATCATAAAAAATAAGAACCCCGAAATCGTCTTAAATAGCGAAGTTCGGGGTTTAACCGTGGCAAAAAAAGTATTTTGCTTTTCAATATTTCTATATCTTTATCCACGTTACGGTTGAAATAGCCCGGCGAACGTATCGCCGGGCTTTCCTTTACTGCTTTATTTCCTTCAGTTTTTCAATGTAGGCATAGCCTTGCTGAATTTCTTCATCGGTATATTTTTGCTTCGGTTTCAACGTGTGAATCTTTGTTTTCACTTCATCAACGGATAAGTGGAAGAAGAAAAGAATCGTTGATACGAGCTCCAAAAACCGGGACGACTGCTCATTCATGGAGCGGACGCATTCCTTTAGCTTCGGGATGTCCTTTCCGTACTGTTCTAAAAAGTTTTCGCCTTCTGCATTCAAGGAATAGCGATATTGCGAATAGCCGCTCACTTTTTCTTTCGTTTCTTCAATCAATCCAAGATTGCACAATTCTTCAATGCGAAGCGTCAGTTCTTCCGAATAAGGGCCGTAAAAATGAAACTGGTACTTCTCCTGGAACGGAAAGTCCAATTTCTTCGCGATATAGACCATTTTTTGCAGCTTTTTCCGCCCGACGATTTCACCAGCTTCTTTAATCACCTTAACAACTTTGAGGTGATCTTCAAACATAGCCGCTCCCCCTTACCAATTATTTTCTATGTAACATTTCTTTAATTTTATTTTTCAATGGCACATTCTCTATTTTTTCAATCAAGTCTAAAGGATAATAGAGCTTATGATCCGTTCTCCGTTTCCCAGAAATCGCCTCCACCACATCTGACTCTCTGGAAAGCTCGGCAATGTCCCCATTCGGTTTCACTAATTGGATCGGCAATCGCTCTTCCTGCTCCCCGGGACGGTAAAAATCGTAGGGCAAGTCAGAAGAGGAGTCCTGGACAAGATAATACTCCGGATCGATGCCCGCTTCCTTGAAAAGTTCCTTTAATTGATAGGCGTCGGCCATCGGCACCATTTCTGTATATTTAAATAGTTTGCGATTTAAGAAACGGGTACATAAATCTTGTAAAATTTCATCCTTTTCATCAAGCCAAATTTGAAAGTAATATTGCATTACGCCTTCATCAAGTCGAATATAGTCGTCTAGTGGCATTTTACCACGAAAAATCGATTCAAAATGTGATAAATCTTTTTCAAATTGATAGCCGTTCATGTACAATTCCTTCGCTCTGTGCAGAATTTTCCTTAAAATCACTTCTGCGCCCCGCGTCACCGGGTGGAAATATACTTGCCAATACATCTGGTAGCGGCTCATAATATAGTCCTCCACCGCATGCATTCCGCTTGATTTGAAAACGACCCCGTCATCTGTCGGGCGCATGACGCGCAAAATCCGCTCGATGTCGAAATTCCCATAGCTTACCCCTGTAAAATAGGCATCACGCAATAAATAATCCATCCGATCCGCATCGATCTGGCTGGAAATTAAACTGACGACAAGCTTGTTCGGATACGTTTTTGCAATGACATCGGCCACTTTTTCGGGAAAGTCTTCTCCCTCCAGGCGAAGCACTTGATTGACCTCCGTTTCCCCGAGCAAAATATCGCGTGTAAAGTCTTCGTGATCAACCTGGAATACTTTTTCAAAAGAATGGGAGAACGGCCCGTGTCCTACATCATGAAGCAGCGCGGCACATAAAACGAGCATTCTTTCATCAGGATTCCAATCGGATCTTTCCTGAAAGATGTTCATGATCCGTCTCGTAATTTCATAGACACCGAGAGAATGGCTGAACCGGCTGTGCTCCGCTCCGTGAAAGGTCAAATACGTCGTCCCAAGCTGGCGAATCCGTCTGAGGCGCTGAAACTCCCTTGTCCCAATCAACCGCCAAATAAGCTCGTCACGTACATGAATGTAGCGATGGACAGGATCTTTAAATACTTTTTCTTCATGTAGCTTTCCAAGTGTCCTGGTCATAAGTGGGGATCTCCTTCAACTCGTTTAAAAAAAGAAAAGCCTTCTACATGTTTCTACATAGAAGGGCAATCATGTTGTTTTTTCTACTCTGCTCTTTTATTTTATTCCTTTTCGATTCACTTCTCAAATAGAATTTTTTTTCGGACCGGAGTTAACATCGGATTAAAAATAATGGGTACCGATTATCCTCCAATTTATTAGGGTTTTTAATTCTTAGAGGGGCTAATTTATTGGCATGGCTTCCGAAACTGGATTCTTATTTTCAAGAATAAATTTTCGCCTATAAAAACGAAATCATTTTAAAAGCTCTTTAAACTTGAAAACAATTATTATCAATAAAATAATGCTTACTATCCAAAAATATGAAGGAAGATGATCTTTTATATTCCAAAAACAGAAGAAAATTAACAAAAGAGTGTAAACAATGATATCCAACATTACTTTTTTCTTAGACATTATGTCTCCCCCATTCATAGTTGAATTCCTAAATATACGGAAGAAGACTACCTTCACCTTCCAGACGACCCAAAAATATTTTAGCACCGCAGGGGGGTTTTTTTAATACAGAATCCTGGTCATAGCCTGGAGTTTTCTTTTCCGCACAAAAGCCGGACGCATTAAATAGCGACCGGCTCTACTGATAATCTTAAGATTCACTCGGCTCAGTTTTATGGCTCTGTGCGGCATCGATCATTAAGATGATCCCCGTTATAAGGTGAAGAATCATCCCTACGAATGGAATCCATGCCAGACAATTGGTAACAATACCCAATATACTTCCATGCTTTGCAGCTCTTTCATTTGATGAAAACACGAGTGTGATAATGTGAAGGACGAGCATAATCCCCAGTGGAACCCAGGCAAGACTAACAACAATTAATCCTCCTAACACGGGGATTCCCAATAAGATTTCTAATGCCCCTGTCACCCATTTTAAAATTCTTGAAGTGCTCAAATCACTAACCCCCTCTTATAAAAGTAAGACATACATCACAGTATATGGAGGATAGTGTTTTTGAATGTTCTTTTTTTGTCGCCGATTTTTTTCATTGGATGGTGAAATTAGATCGAAAAAGCTATACTGTAAGTAGATACGTTTACATGCAGGAGGATTTTTGCTTTGGAAGAAAAAAGTCAAGAAAAAAACGGCCAGGCCTGGAATGCAAAATCATATGATGCCTGGGTTAATCGTTTCGGGATGCCGCATGAGGCAGCTGAAAAAATTAAAAAAGATCCATTAAAAAGGCTTGAGCCGCTAGATCAATATATTGGCAATGTAAATGGGAAAAAGGTGTGCAATCTTCTCGGCTCCCATGGCAGCAAAGCCGTTGCGCTCGCACTTCTTGGAGCCGATGTGACGGTGATTGACATTTCCGAATCGAATAGCCGGTATGCAGGGGAGCTTGCGGATAGCGCCAATGTCTCCATTCGCTATGTCGTTCAGGATGTGCTGAACTTGCCCGAAGATGAGCTAACGGGTGACTATGATCTTGTTTTTACGGAACTCGGGATACTGCACTACTTTACAGATCTCACCCCATTTTTCCAGGTCGTTTCGCGGTTGTTGAAGGCAGGGGGGAAGCTTGTTCTGCAAGATTTCCATCCCGTATCGACTAAATTGATTACGTCACAGGGGAGGAGCCAGGCCGTCCGGAAGCATAAAGTGACGGGAAACTATTTTGATACGGCACTTGAAGTAACGGAAGTCGCCTATTCGAAGTTTTTGCCAGAATTGCGCTATGCGACGGCGGAAGAACGAAAACCATTTCAAGTGAGCTTGCGCAAATGGACGTTAGGGGAAATTGTAACTGCGATCGGCAAAGAACGATTATGGATCCAGACGCTTGTTGAAGAGTCTCACCGTGAAGAATTCGACCGTGGCATTCCAAAAACTTTTATTATCGTAGCGGAGAAATTAGTATGAGCGAATCATTGTTAAACCAACCGACTTGGCGGATCATTGATCAATCCAGCCTTGGACCGACCTTCAGCGCATTGCAATCCTTCGCAATGGACGATACTTTATGCACATCTGTCGGGAGCGGTGAAGCGCCGCCGACCGTACGGACGTGGGTCCACCATCAAACGATCGTCCTCGGCATCCAGGATAGCCGGCTTCCCCATTTGCAAAAGGGCGTTGAATTTTTGCGCTCGATTGGATATAACGTCATCGTCCGCAATTCCGGGGGGCTTGCAGTCGTTCTTGATGAAGGCGTTTTGAACATTTCCATCGTCCTTCCCGAAAAGGAGAAGACGATTGATATTAACAGAGGCTATGATACGATGGTGGAACTTATAGAGCGGATGCTCGCCCCTTACAACGTTTCGTTTGAAGCACGCGAAATTGTTGGTTCGTATTGCCCGGGAAGCTATGATTTAAGCATTAACGGAAAAAAATTTGCCGGCATTTCCCAGCGGCGCATCCGCGGCGGCGTCGCCGTACAAATCTATCTTTGCGCGGACGGCAGTGGTGCAGGAAGGGCAGAAATGATCCGGGAATTTTACAATCGAGGGTTGCAAGGCGAAGAGACGAAGTTCGTGTATCCAAAAATCGATCCTTGCGTAATGGCTTCACTGACCGAATTAATGGGTCAGCACGTGTCAGTTCAAGATTTAATGCTTCAATTATTCAATGTATTGAACAGTGTGACAGACCGGCTCACCTCTACCCAGCTTACGGTGGGAGAAATTCCGTTATATGAAGCCAACTATAAGCGCGTCTTTGAGCGCAATGAAAAAGCACTGGAGAGCTAATGCTCTTTCGTGCTTTTTTTGATTATATTTCAATGCCGAAGTACTTTTTGCATAGTTTTTATCTTTTTATTTCCCCGGAGATCGTTAGCATATTATCGGAAAGTGTCACTCTTCCTGTTGATGAGAATCCCGGTGAGTGAAATGGGATTCAGGAGAAGTCTGGTTATAATGGCACATCATGCATATGCCGCTGTTGCAAATACGTTAAATCACCAATATCTTTAGCTGTTTCCTTCTGCATGAAACCGTTCCAAATAAGCGTCAATCTTCAACCAGACCGCCTCCTACCTTAAGTCGCATTCCTAGTACCCTTCTAGAAAAATAGTTTGAATTTCAGTAATCGAAAGAACACCTCGTTAGATCTGTGAAATGAGGAAAAATGACTCACGAATTGTTTCATGATTTAAAATGATTTCGTTCTCGGACAATAAATGTTCTTATTTGGACAATAAGTCATCCGGTTAAGACAATAACATCTTACTTTTGGACAAATAAGTGTACAAAATACTAAATTTATTGTCCGACTGAGGCTACTTCTTGTCCGATGGAAACGATTTATTGTCGGAAATCAACCGTTTATTGTCCAAATGCCATGAAATAGCACCACACTAGAGAAGTTTGATCCTGTTTTTTGCTTCTATTTTTTTATTTTTTTACAGGCGAAAATGGATTCTTGAAAATAAGAACTTTCTTAGCTGGAAGGGCACTAGTAGATGCCGACTCTATTTTTCACAACTTCTAATGTTTCTTTCTTCGCCGTTCTCTTCCCTTTTTCTCTCGGTGCTTTTTCTCTCGGTGATAGCACATAAAGCAAGGCACTGCGGGTATCCTGCAGTGCCTTTTGTTTTCCGTAAAACACGATCTTATCGAAAGGAACGAAGCGCCTTCCAAATATCAGGACTTTCAAACCCAATTCGCCAGACGGCGATGCCACGCAGATGGTATTCATTCACGAGGTCACGGCGAAGCGCCATTGATTGTCGATCTTCCGTCCATAGTTGATGTGTTTCTCCTTTAGCCGTATATTTCACATAGTATTGGGACGTTTTTTCATCCCAGATCTTTCGAAGTTTCTTTTCTTTGATCCATTTTTCAGCTTCCGGCATCGCCCGATCATAGCTTTCCACCTTATGGGTGGCCCGATCCGTCACCCATTCTCTCGTATAAAACGGAACGCCAAGGATAATTTTCTGGGACGGAACCTCTTTCATTAACTGCTCGATTCCATCGCGGACCCAGGGAAGCGATGCGACAGACCCTGCTTTGCTTCCTCCTCCCCAATGTTCATCATATCCCATCATAATAACAAAATCCGCGTTTTTGCCAAGTTCATGCCGGTCAAAGCTGCCCGACCAATTAGGATCTTTGCTTTGCCTGCTTACATCTACTGAAACCACGATGCCAAAAGGGTCAAGTTCCTTTTTTAGTTCCTTTATGAACAGGACGTAATCGTGCTTGTTTTTAATGTTCATGTTTTCAAAATCAACGTTAATTCCGTCGCTATTTGTTTTCACCAAGGAATCCCGCAGTGCTTTTACGAGCTTTTGGCGTTTTTTTGGATCCGCAAGTATGCGGCCAGTCAACACAGGATCAAACTTGTTGCCGATCAACGGCCAGACTTGTTGACCCTCGGCATGGCTTTCCAGGACAAAACGCGGATCGCCCGAGTCTGTAACAAAATTTCCTGTAGAGCTTAACGTGAACCAGCGGGGGGATACGACGTTTACGTTTGTCTTTTTGTTTTGTTGAATGTAAGACTTCGTCGTCCCCCTATCGTTCCAGCCCATCATGACCCGCTTTATGTTCCTGGATTGGAGGAGAGATTTTTTAATCCATCCTTTTTTGCCTCCAAGCCATTGAATTTGGACGTAATAATCAGGGATTTTCAACCTTTGTCCTGTATGGAGCTTTGAGGAGTGCAAATGGTTGAATTTCATTAACTCATTGGCAGATACCTTTAATCTTGAAGCAATTTCCCCAATGGTATCCCCTCTCTTTACTTTATAATTTAACGTTTTCCCTGGAATCTTTAATGTTTGTCCGACGTTTAAGTTTTTTGTTGTTAATTGGTTCTCCTTTTGCAGCTCGCTTACGGAAATGCCGTACCGGTTAGAGATGATCCATAGCGTCTCACCTTTTTTCACCTTATGGATAATGGGATCCATAGCATCTCCGGCTGAGGATGACATGATTGGAAATTCTTCTCCCCTTTTTAAAACGGTTAAAATGGGGGAATTTGCCGCCGGCAACGAATACACATTTGCTTTGTCCGCCTTTACTAAGCCAACAGAAAGTGGCGGATTGGCAGGTGATTTGGCAAAGTCCGGTACTAAGGTCAATCCAAGCAAGCACACAAAAGGGAAAATGACCACGAATTTCTTCATTTTTCTCTCCCGACGTAATGGATCCTTATCCAACGCAACTTATTTCAAATATCGCCCTATAGTCCAAGATTTTTTTGGAGCTGCCTGCTAATCTTCTCTACTTCTTCCTCTTTTGGCTCAAAATAATAAACGTTTCCGATATTCTTGTTCGTGTCTGGACTATGGGTAAAAACATAACGGTCTATTTTTTTCCCTTGGATGGACTCGTAGTAGCTTCTCAGCTTTAAAAGCTCCTTCATCGAAATGTTTGTAGTGACATTGTCGCCTACTGTTTCAAGCAGATTATCAGCCTTTGTGACGCTCTTAATCGACAATGCCTTGTCTGCAACGGCTTGAAGAACTTCTTGCTGTCGCTTCTGGCGCCCAAAATCCCCCTGCGGATCTTTTTTTCGCATTTGCGCAAAAGTTAACGCTTCACGGCCATCTAAATGCATTTCGCCTTTATGGTAAGAGACCACGCCTCCGCCGATCGCATTCATCGCATGTTGCTTAAAAGAAAAAGGCACATTGACGGTGACCCCGCCAAGGTCGTCAACCACTTCTTTAAAAGCTTTAAAGTTAACAGTGACATAGTAATCCACAGGAACATGGAGAAAATGTTCAACGGACTCTATGCTTGCATTTACAGCTTCGCCTTTACCTTTTTCACTGCCGAACGCATAAGCGTGAGTCATCTTATCTTCTCGTTTCTCGATAGGGATATAGGTCCTTGTATCCCTCGGGATGCTCAGGATGGAAGTTTGTTTAGTTTTTGGATTGAGCGTCACCAACATCATTGAATCAGAATGAGGCGGCTCACTCCCACCGTACTTTTCCACACCGAGCAACAAAATCGTTACTGGATCCTTTCCAATCGTAACTTTCTTCTTTCGCAAATCCGATTTTTCCCGCGGCAGCACATTGCTCGCATCAGCTGTTGTTTTCAGCTTATAAGCCAAATACCCTCCATAACCGCACACGGAGAAGAGTAGTAATAAACAAGCTGCAAGTATGCTGCGCAAAAGCCGCTTGAAAGGGCTTTTTGGCGATCTTTGGTGTGTAGCCATTCACGTTCCTCCATTCATTCGTCAAAATTCGTAGCTAAATAGAAAACCCGAGCTTCCCTGGCGAGGAAAATCGGGTTATTCATATCTCGATTAAGGGTAGCATATGAGTCTCCCACTTGATCTATAAATCTTATGCTGCAGACTGGGAATCCGTTTGATAATTCCGTCCTGTGCGGGAAACCTTATTCCAACTCTTGTTATCAAAGAAATAAGCGATGCTTCCATATAGCACACAAAAAATAATGACAAATCGGTAAACAAAAATATCAAAGAGGATGGTTACTAGCAACCGGTAGAAATCATTATCCTGGTACGCAAATCCATAGTATTCACCCATTCCAATTGCCACCATGTCATAGGCAAACCCCAATACGAAAATAAAAAGCAAGTAAAGGAGGAAATAGTGGACAAAGGAAGAATAGTTAATGATGCCATCTACTACAAATACTCCAGTCATAGGATATACGGCGAGAGTACCCGCAAGGAATGACTCAAATATATAGAAAAAAGAAACCGACCTGGCAAATAAGTTTTTCCAAAAAAACGAACGATAATGAATGAGGCAATCAATAAACGCTTTTTGCCAGCGTATGCGTTGCTTGAATAAATCTTTCCATGTTTCAGGCAATTCTGTATAACTGACAGCTTCCGGTATGAATACAATCTTTTGGTTTTTATGTTTGGACAAATATCTATGAATCTGCAACGTTATGTCGATGTCTTCCCCTAATGTTATTCGATAGCCACCCACGTCTAAAAGCGTCTGTTTCCTAAAAATGCCGAACGCCCCCGAGATAATAGCAAGAGAACGAAAGCGTGCCAGCGAAACTTTAAGAATATAGAAAGCTCTCAAGAAATCTAGCGATTGGGCTCGGATTAACATGTTTGCTTTAAGTAAAGATAAGCCAGTTAAAGGGGAAGAAGCTTTCGTTTGCAACACATGCACCATGCCACCCGCTGCAACGACCTCTTGATCCTCAAATGTTCCATTAACGGCTGATAAAGCCCCGTCGGCCAAAATCGTATCTGCATCGAGCGTTACAACCAGATCATGGCTGGCGAATTCAATGCCGGCATTTAACGAATCAGCCTTTCCACCGTTTACTTTATCTAAAACATAGATATGAGGATAAAGCTCAGATTGATAGACCGTTTTTACCTTTTTATGAGTCAGCTTTCCGAGCGGAGCTTTTGAGCTCGGGGTTAACTTTAACAGTTTGTTAAAAAGGGACAGCGTATGATCCGTTGAACCATCGTTAATATAAATAATCTCCGACTCCGAATAAGATAATGATTTCATGTTTTCAATCGATGTTTGGATCATTCCTTGCTCATTGTAACAGGGAATTAAAATGCTGATCCCCTTCTCTTGTTCAACATTGTGCTTCACCTTTTTGTCACGCTTGCGGAACCAGGGCAAACAATGGATGGAATGAATCACTGGAAAAGCGATCGATAAACAAAACAAAACGAGCATAAAATCTTCCAAAACAAAACTCCTTTCTCGCTATAACACCTTCTATTTGTAACAATTTCCCCATCTGGCATATGTAAAGGCGGATTGCTTCAAAAATAAAAAAAGCCTTTCTTTTAGGCTAAAACTAAAAGAAAGGACATCAATCATTGTCCAAAACCGAGTATATCAATCGTTTTTTACACATACATTACGTTCGGTTAACATATTATTTTTTAAGTGTTACGCCGTTATTTCAAATTAAAAATTTTATTATAAAAATGGAATGACCGGAAATTTTATGCATACTGCTGCTTTGCCTATAAAATGAATAGAAGGCGCTGCGATTAGTTTTGCAGCGCCTTTACGATTTTAATAGTGCGTTCCTTCGATATAGCAGCATTTTGTGCAAGTCCGCATAAACGGCTCTTCGATAAACTGATGCTCGCAGCTTTCCTGCAGCTGTTTCAACTCATTTTTCATCTGTTCGAGCTTTACATGAAGGTCCTTGATTTCCTTCACGATTTCTTCAGCACGATTCATCGAGCATCCCAGCCCTTCCTTCTATTCTTTCGCCAGAGTGTGGCTCCTCGTTTATGAATAAATTTGCCCGCCTTTTTCTTTAAATTCCTTTGCCTTCTCCTTTAAGCCTTCTTCGATCGCACCTTGCCCATCAAGCCCTTTTTCCTTCGCATATTCGCGAATGTCCTGCGAAATTCTCATGCTGCAAAATTTCGGGCCGCACATTGAGCAAAAATGCGCCGTCTTCGCCCCTTCGGCCGGCAATGTTTCATCATGGTATTCAAGCGCCCGCTCCGGATCAAGAGATAGGTTAAACTGGTCGCGCCAGCGGAATTCAAAGCGCGCTTTCGACAGGGCATCATCCCGTTTTTGCGCCCCCGGATGGCCTTTTGCAAGATCTGCCGCATGGGCTGCAATTTTATAGGCAATAACCCCTTCTCTTACGTCGTTTTTATTTGGCAAACCGAGATGTTCTTTCGGCGTGACATAACAGAGCATCGCCGTTCCAAACCAGCCGATCATCGCCGCACCGATTGCCGAGGTGATATGGTCATATCCCGGGGCAATGTCCGTTGTAAGCGGACCAAGGGTATAAAACGGGGCCTCCTGGCAAATTTCCATTTGTTTATCAACGTTTTCTTTGATGAGATGCATCGGGACATGGCCCGGGCCTTCAATCATCACTTGAACATCATGACCCCAGGCGATTTTCGTCAACTCGCCAAGCGTCTCTAGTTCAGCGAATTGCGCTTCATCATTCGCATCGGCAATCGATCCCGGACGCAATCCATCCCCTAACGAGAAAGAAACGTCATACGTTTTCATAATTTCGCAAATTTCTTCAAAATGGGTGTAAAGGAAATTCTCCTTATGATGCGCCAGGCACCATTGCGCCATAATTGAGCCACCACGTGAGACGATACCTGTTACGCGCTTTGCCGTCAGCGGAATATAGCGCAAGAGAACACCTGCGTGAATGGTGAAATAATCGACACCCTGTTCAGCCTGCTCAATTAGCGTATCGCGGTATATTTCCCAGGTAAGTTCTTCGGCAATGCCATTCACTTTTTCAAGCGCCTGGTAAATTGGCACGGTTCCAACCGGGACAGGCGAGTTGCGGATGATCCATTCCCTCGTTGTATGAATGTTTTTCCCTGTTGATAAATCCATCATCGTATCGGCGCCCCAGCGAGTCGCCCATGTCATTTTTTCCACTTCTTCTTCAATAGAAGAGGTGACGGCTGAATTTCCAATGTTTGCGTTAATTTTCACATGGAAGTTTCGCCCAATAATCATCGGCTCGCTTTCAGGGTGGTTAATGTTCGCCGGAATGATGGCACGCCCTTTTGCGACTTCATCACGGACGAATTCCGGAGAGACATTTTCCCGAATCGCAATAAACTCCATTTCCGGGGTGATGATTCCCTTCCGCGCATAATGCATTTGCGTTACATTTTGCCCTTTTTTCGCCCTGAGCGGTTTTCGGACAAGACCAGGATAAGCTTCTGCTTGCGCTTTGCTTCCAGCTTTATAACCGTTATCTTCCGGTTTCACTTCACGGCCTTCATACTCTTCTACATCGTTTCGTTCCAGCACCCAGTTTCGCCGGATGGCCGGAAGTCCTTTTGTAATATCAACCGTATAGGTTTCATCGGTGTATGGCCCGCTTGTGTCATACACTCTAACCGGAGGATTTTCACTCTCACCAAACGTTCCGGTTGTAGGACTTAAAGAAATTTCCCGCATCGGCACTTGAATATCCGGCCTCGAGCCTTGAACGTATACTTTCTTGCTTCCGGAAAAATTAGACATGATGGAAATGTTTTTCTCGCTAATGGATGGTTGACTCAACTTGCATCTCTCCTTTTTCTTTTTTGAATGAAAAGGACGAGATCCGGAAAAAACCCGCATGTTCAGAAAAATAAGCCGATCAAAACAGCCTTAAGGCGAAGGCAACTTCACTTGTTTGTAAACAATAAAAAAGCCGGATCCCATTGATTTAGGACCCGGCCTGAAAATGGAAGAAAGCCTGCACTTTCCCCATTGATCGTTGCCATTCTAACTTCCCCACGCTGGTATGAACCAGATCAGGTCCAGAGGGTTTAAAGGCTTAATCGCGCCTTATTCTCAGCCCGGACTACCGGACACCCCTAGTTGAAACTTTTTTGTTGTTATTAAAAGCACAACCACATCATAACCGATTGCCCATCGTTTGACAATAGTTCTTTTTGACTAGAGGAAGGCTTTTTAGAAGGATATTTCATTTGCAACTTAGAATTTATAATCATAGTCATTTTAATACTTTACCTATTTTTGTTAAAATGATAGCGAATTCTTTTAAAAAGGAGAATGTGGATGTCGACATTTCAGGAGAATTTAGAAAAGTACGCTGAACTTGCCGTAAAAGTGGGGGTCAATATTCAACCCGGACAGGAGGTTGTCATTTCTTCCAACTTGCATTCGGCAGATTTAACGAGGCTTATTGCTAGAAAAGCGTATGAAGCCGGGGCAAAAAACGTTCATGTTGATTGGATGGATGACGAGCTGTCTCGCTTAAAATATGAAAAAGCCGCTGATGAAGTATTTAAAGAGTACCCTGAGTGGAAAGCACAGGAAAAGATTCAACTCGCCGAAAGAGGGGCCGCCTTCATTTCCATTACGTCCAATAACCCGGATCTTTTAAAAGGGATTGATCCTGAGCGGATTTCCAATTCGCAAAAGGCAGCCGGACAAGCGTTAAATACGTTCAGGCAATACATACAGTCAGATAAAGTGAGCTGGACGGTGATTGCAGCGGCGTCCGAAGCGTGGGCTGACAAAGTATTCCCTGATGAACCTCGCGAAGAACGTGTGGATAAATTATGGGATGCGATCTTTAAAGCAACAAGGATTGACTCAGACCATCCGGTTCAGGCGTGGAAAGAGCATGACCAAAACTTGCATACAAAAGTCGATTATTTGAATGAAAAGAAATATAAGGCGCTTCATTATAAAGCTCCAGGCACGGATTTGACGATAGAACTGCCGAAAAACCATATATGGGTGGGGGCAGGAAGCGTGAATGAACAAGGGATTGAATTTATGGCGAATATGCCGACCGAAGAAGTGTTCACCGCTCCGCAAAAAGACGGAGTCAATGGCTATGTGACAAGTACAAAGCCGCTCAGCTACGCCGGGAACTTAATTGATAAATTTAAGATGACATTTGAAAATGGACGAATTGTCGATGTGACAGCCGAACAGGGTGAGGACATATTAAAACGCCTTGTCGAAACAGACGAAGGCTCCCATTACTTAGGGGAAATTGCTTTAGTTCCGCACCAATCCCCGATCTCACAGTCTAACATTTTGTTCTACAATACGTTATTTGACGAAAATGCCTCTAACCATCTGGCGATTGGCAGCGCATACTCCTTTTGCATTGAAGGCGGCAAGAAAATGTCGGAAGAAGAGCTTCAAAAAAATGGCTTAAACGTCAGCATCACGCACGTCGACTTCATGATCGGCTCAGCCGAAATGGACATTGACGGCATTTTGGAAGACGGCACAAGAGAGCCTGTATTCCGCAATGGGAATTGGGCGTTTTAATTCTTTCAATTTACGACAGACTGCCGGGAAAATCCCGGCAGTCTTCATTTTTTGCGGCAATATAGCGTAGCTGAATAACCCACAACTCCCACCTTTATGGCATTGATTTTACTGCAAAATCAATAATTAAAGATATAATTACCAAAAGTATTGTGATTGAGGTGGATATAAGCTGAACCCTTTTTAAAACGATGTAAATTCCTTTTTTATTCTTTAAAGAAGTATAAAGCACGCAAATTAAAATACCGAAAATAATGGAGATACCCCAAATTAGTAGTCCAAAAGTTGAGTATAGCCCTTCCCAATTAATTATCCAAAAATAAAGAATAGTAAATTGAACGACTACTAACAATATGGTTGATGTAAATAAAAGACTTTTTTTCATGGAAAATTCTCCTGACTTTTTTTAAAAGTTTATTTAAATCTCCGGAGCATCAACGAGTGGCACGGGAACTAACGCTTGAATTCGGAATGTATTTGCGGGGTAAAGATTGTGACTTTTTACTTCGCCTATCGACATTTGTTTATTTGTTGACAAAGAAACCCCTTATTGCGACATAAAAAATTGGGTACAACCCGATTTAATTGTCGTTTGTAATGAAACCCAAATTGAAAGCAAGCGCATAATTGGGGCACCTGATCTCGTCATTGAAATCCTTTCTCCGGCTACAGCGAGGAATAACCGTGTTTTAAAGTACAATAAGTATGAGCAGGCAGGAGTTAAGGAATATTGGATTGTCGATCCTTACAATCAGACGATTGAAGTCAATTTGCTTGAAAAGCGAACTGGCCACTATTTCAGAGAAGACAAAATTCGGGCTAACCTCTTTAGCGACCTTGAAATCGATTTGAAGAATGTGTTTTCCCTTGAGGACGAAGAAGAATAGAAAATCCGCTAAGAAAGGAAGGTTCTTAGCGGATTTTTTTTATAATGCCTGCATCGCCGTAATTAAAGCAAGCTTGTACACATCTTCTGCATTGCAGCCGCGGGAAAGGTCGTTAACCGGCTTGTTGAGCCCTTGAAGGATCGGTCCGATTGCTTCAAACCCGCCAAGTCGTTGTACCATTTTGTAGCCGATGTTCCCTGCCTCAAGACCCGGGAAAATAAAGACATTTGCCCGTCCTTCAAGTGCTGATCCGGGCGCTTTTTTCTTAGCTACTTCCGGCACAAATGCAGCGTCAAATTGCAATTCGCCATCAAACGGAAAATCTGGCTGTTTTTCTTTTAACAGTTTCGTCGCTTCAACCACTTTCTCCGTTTCTTCCGATTGAGCTGATCCTTTTGTCGAAAAGCTCAACAGCGCTACTTTCGGGTCAATTCCGAACACGCGGGCCGTATGCGCGCTCGTAATGGCCGACTCTGCAAGGTCGGAGCTGGATGGGGCAATGTTAATCGCACAATCGGCGAAAACGTATTTTTCCTCCCCGCGAACCATAATAAACGCGCCTGACGTTTTTTGAATGCCTTCTTTCGTCTTGATGATTTGCAGAGCGGGACGAACGGTATCAGCTGTCGAATGAGCCGCTCCGCTAACGAGACCGTGCGCTTTTTCTGTATAGACGAGCATCGTTCCGAAATAGTTTTCATCAAGCAAAAGCTCCCGTGCCTGCTCTTCCGTCGCCTTTCCTTTCCGCCGCTCGACAAAAGCAGCGACAAGCTCATCAAACCCGTCGTACTCTTTCGGATCAATGATTTGTGTTTCTCCTAATGAAAGCCCGAGCGCTTTTGCCTTTCCTTGAACTTCATTGACGTTGCCTAACAAAATCGGCTGAAGCACCTTTTCTTCTGCAAGGCGGCTTGCCGCTTCTAAAATCCTCTCATCTGTACCTTCAGGAAAAACGATGGAAGGATACGCCTTCTCTACCTTTTCTTTTAACTCTAAAAATAAATCACCCAAAAAGAAAACCTCCTATAATGCTTTTATACCATGCTTAGTTTACTACGTTTCCTTACCAGTATAAACGTAAAAATACGAAAATTACTCGTTATTTTGTGGTGTAAACTAAAACTATACTTTGCTTAGATACAGATTCAAACAATGACATAAATGTTAAAAATCAATTTAAAGGATTTTTAGATTTAACCGCTGTAACAACTTTATTAGCCACAAGTATAGCTTTTCCAGAATTAGTATTCGCAGATGCGAACACTGAAACAGATACTAGTGCCCCTTCTAGAAAAATAGTTTGAATTTCAGTAATCGAACATTTTTATTTTAAGAACACCTCGTTAGATCTTTGAAATGAGGAAAAACGATCACGAATCGTTACATGATGTAAAATGATTTTGTTCTCGGACAAAAAGTGCTCTTATTTGGACAATAAATCATCCAGTTTAGACAATAAAATCTTACTTTTGGACAATAAGCGAAAGAAACTACTCATTTTATTGTCCGACACAGACCATTTATTGTCCGATGGAATCGATTTATTGTCGGAAATACACTGTTTATTGTCCAAATGCCATGAAAATAGCACCTCAATATGAGGTAACTGGTAATACCATCAATAAAATAGGAAAGTTGAAAGAAAAAAATATTTTTGATCTGCAAGTAGAAAACGGAATTTATATAATCGAAAAAAGGCCAAGAAACGGTAATATTGGCACAAAGTTAATCATTTCAAGAGACTTGCCGTGAAGCTAATAATAGCTTCTTATATATACACTTTTCTGAGTTTAGAAAAGATATTAAAGAGCGTTATAAAGATGCTAAACCCATTTTAGATGAAAACGGAAACGACGCTTCTGTAGGAGGATCTGGCGGTACAAGCAAAAATTTACCCGAACCCGGCTCCCCATTCCATTCTTATATGGTAGCATCGGTCTTTTCGTTTCCCTCATTGGAACTGGTTATCTTATTTTTCGCCACCGAAGAAAATCCTTTTAAACGAACAAACTCTCCTTCTCTAAGGAGAGTTTGTTTATTAACTTTATCCCGCACTTGTTTTACCTGAGTAATGATGCGTATGCCCGTCATCAAACGTCGTCGTTCCCGAAAACTCATGATAGTGCGTCCCGTTTGCAAGGTGGACGGGTGGTCCTGTATGGCCGGAAAAATGATGGACGTGGCCGTTTTCAAACGTCGTCGTCCCTTGATAAGAATGAACGTGTCCGATTGTATTTTCAGCGGGCGATGTCGTTCCCTGAACGGTATGGGAATGGCCAAAGTCTACCGTTGTTCTTGTCGAATAATGGTGCGTATGGGGAGCACGGTCCGTCCATTCGACTTCCTCAATATTATGTTTATGCATAGAGCCCTCTCCCTTCAGACTTCTTCTTTTATGATGTATGAATGGAAACTATCCAGTATTCCAAAAAATGAACCTTTTAATGGCATTCTGCCGTTTACGGCGGGATTTTTTTGTTTCGGGTTTTCAGTATGGTATAGTTAATAATGGAGTGTTAATTTGTTAATTCATTGATATTAAAGGAGTGAAATTCATGAGTGAAGCCGCACAAACGCTAGAAGGCTGGTATTGTTTACATGATTTCCGCACAATGGATTGGGGCGCATGGAAAGCCCTTTCAAGTGAAGAGCGCGACTATGCGACGAAAGAGTTTTTAACGTTTCTTGAAAAGTGGGAAAACGTTGAAGCGAAAAAAGAAGGAAGCCACGCGCTGTATACGATCGTTGGGCAAAAAGCCGACTTCATGTTGATGCTTTTACGGCCGACAATGGAAGAGCTGAATGAAATTGAAAATGCGTTTAATAAAACAACGTTTGCTCAATATACGATTCCTGCGTATTCATACGTATCGGTCGTTGAGCTGAGCAACTACAATCCTTCGAACGACAAAGATCCTGAGACGGACCCAATGATTCAAGGGCGCTTGAAGCCGATTCTTCCAAAATGGAACTATGTTTGCTTTTACCCGATGGACAAGCGCCGGGAAGGAAATGACAACTGGTATATGCTTTCAATGGAAGAGCGCAAGAAGATGATGTACAGCCACGGCATGATCGGACGCAGCTATGCAGGGAAAGTAAAGCAAATCATTACTGGCTCTGTTGGCTTTGATGATTGGGAATGGGGCGTAACGTTATTTGCCAACGATGTGCTCCAATTTAAAAAACTAGTCTACGAAATGCGTTTTGATGAAGTGAGTGCCCGCTACGGCGAGTTCGGCTCTTTCTATGTAGGAAACCTTTTAGCAAAAGAAAACGTGCCAAAGTTTTTGCACGTATAAGTGATGACTCCCTGTTTTTCAGGGAGTTTTTTTATGGTCTAAACTTCTCTATCCTTTCATATTAATAAAATAGTTTTTATGAACATGTTCACCATTAAAAGAGAAACTCACATAAATGGGGTGAACGGGGATGTGCAGTTATTTTTCCACTTTATCATCCTGCTGTTTTACCAACCTCTGCCAAAAGAGGGCCAAGAGGGTTTTAACACGCATTAGAGGAGGAGTATGATGAATAATCAAGGAAATGGAGATGGAATGATCGGAATGCCTCCTTACTATGGAAGCATTCCACAAATGGGAATGCCGCGGCAACAAGGGAGCTATGCATACCCGGGAACTACCAGTGTGCCGCAGCCATCGGTGCAAGGACCCGGCTCGCCGATGTATCCGCCCAGCCCGCCGGACATCGCTGCACCCGGGCAGCTGCCATTAGAACAATCGTACATTGAAAACATTTTAAGGTTGAACAAAGGGAAGGTTGCTACTGTCTACTGTACATTTGAAAATAATGAAAAATGGAATGCCAAGGCGTTTAAAGGGGAAATTGAGGCGGCAGGACGCGACCATATCATTTTGGAAGATCCGCAAACCCATAGGCGTTATTTAATTTTAATGGTATTTGTCAATTACATTACGTTTGATGAGCCAATTGAATATACGTATCCATATGCCGGCCAACAACAAACCGGCTCGCAAATGGCGACCTATCCTTCGCGGTGATAGCGAAGTGCTGCCAGGGCCTGGCCAAGAGAAAAGCACGTTGCTCATATAAAAGCAACGTGCTTCATTTTTTACAGTCCTTTAACGGCTCCGACAACGAGAAGAATCCAGCCGATAATAAAGGCCAATCCGCCAAAAGGCGTAATGATTCCAAGCTTCGAAATGCCTGTCATACTTAACACGTACAGGCTTCCGGAGAATAAAATAATCCCAATAAACAAAAGCCATCCCGACCAGTTGACGAGGCTTGAATTTGTTAATTTACTGGCGATAAGCGCGACGGCAAGGATGCCTAAGGCGTGGTACATATGGTACTGTACACCTGTTTTATACACTTCTAGCATTTTTTCCGAGAGCTTGCCTTCAAGGCCATGTGCGCCGAATGCTCCTAAGGCTACGGCAAGCGCTGCATTGATTGCGCCAATAATAAGAAACACTTTCATAAGAAATGTCACTTCCCGTTTTTCTTTTATCATATCGAAATTTTAGCATTAATCGCAAACATGAATATTACAATTTTGGGAATGATCACTTGGAGAACTATTGTTGAACCATACTTTCTATTTCCTTCGTTTCACTTTTTTATTTGCTAATTCATCCTGCAATTCTTCAATGCTTTCTTCCAGGCTTCGAATTCGCTTTTCAAATTGACTCATTAAGTAAATAGCCAGTACGACCGGAAAGCCGACATTGCCAAGAAGGTTCACTAAACCAGTCCAATTGTCTGTGCCTACCATCCCCATTCCCTCCTATAGATCATTTACAGAACGTTTGTTCGTAAAATCATTATACTAAAAAAGGGCATAGGTTTCTATACATCCTTCCTCACAAATAATAAATCCATCAAAAGACCTATATGGCGCTCTATTAAAAGTCAAAAATCGATTCACCGTTTGCGTCATCGTCATCATCAAGCTTTGAGCGTGATGGGGCAGACGATACATTGAAGTTTGGCGGCGTTTGAATTGGTGTCGCGGGAACCCACTTTTTGGTTTCTACAACCGGCTTATCATCTTCATCAAGCAAAAGATCGCAAAGCGTTTTAACAGCGACGGCATGCTCACGCAACTTCGGAGAGTGTTCGTCTATTTTTTTCATCTTATCAAGATGCTCTTCCATTTTCGAAATGAGTTTGCTTAATTGAATATTCATCATCATTCACCTTTCATAACAACACTTTAACGTTACCATACCACGTTTTTTACATAAGAAAAAGGACAGCCTAAATAGACTGCCCGAAATCCGCGCGCGTTCTATAGAAACCTCATGGGACAAGCGGTGATCCAGGCCGCTGCCAAATAAGGTTTGCGTTTTTTTCCACCATAAGAAACATATCCGGTTTGCTTTAATTGATCCCCCCCTTTTTTTATGTAATTGCACGTTTTTTTACTTATGACGTATCCAGCCACTCCACCGCCTTCATTTGTTGATAGTTGGCATTGATAAACGTTTCGTTCCCTCCCGCTTCTTTACGGACGGACGCCTTTTTCGCAAAGAGGCAGGCTAGCTTCACATTATTCAACTGCACAGCTTGTCCTACTTTATCGATCAAAAATAATAGCAAACGATTGACAACCACATTCATCGTGACAAGAAGAATGAAAATTAATGATACCATCTGTTCCACTAAAAACCTCTCCTTTCTTTTTTTCAAAATGATCTATATGAAGCACGTGCGTGAAAACGAATCAACCGGTCCCCCTTTCTTCCTGACAAGATCCGTTTCGTTAACTTATCAATGTATGTCTTTGTAAAAATGATTATACGTACTTCAAAGAGAAATGTTTGTCACAATCTGCTTCGTTTGCTAAGTTTTTTCTTACATATCTTTCGCTTGTCCAACAAAATCCGAATGAATTTACAATACTAAGCGGCGTTCAATTAAAAATCAGGTAGTTTTTTTGCCGAGATTTCGCTGCTTTCGTCTAATGAAATGTTGAAAAAAAAAGCTATGAAATCTTTAACAAAGATTTTCACAGCTTTTGAAATGATGATTACGTATGGATTAATACAGTTTACTAAACAAACCGTTAATATGCGCAAGATAACGGACATTACTTGCTTCTTTCATTAAGGATGCCGGAATGCCTTTTAACTTCGTTTTATTCTCGCCGATTGTCGCAATGGCATCTTTACGGCCAAGGCTTCCTAACGTTCCGGAGAAGACCGGTTTGAATTCTTCCATTTTGCCGCCTTTTAAGTATGCAAATAAGTTATAGCCGATTGCCTCACCCATTTGCCATGAAATTTGAGCGGTTGGAGGATATGGACGTCCTTCAGGGCCCATAACTACCGCACTGTCTCCCGCTACAAAGATGTCTTCATGCGATGTGGACTGAAGGAATTCATTAACTGTCGCACGGCCGCGGTTAACTTCAATTCCGCAATTCGCAACAACAGAGTTTCCTTGAACGCCGCCTGTCCAAACCATCGTTTTCGTTTCAATTTTACTTCCGTCTTTCAATTCAACAGTTGTCGCTTCCATTTTTGTTACAGGAACACCTGTAATGAACTTCACGCCGCGGGCGCCCAGACTTGTTTGCGCACGCTCTACTAAATCTTCAGGGAAGCCTGGTAGAATAGTTGGCGCTGCTTCAACAACATATAAAGAAATTTCATCAAAAGAAACACCATATTTTTTGCATAGCGCTGGAATTTCGTCGGCAAATTCTCCGATTAATTCGATGCCGGTTAAACCGCCTCCGCCAACAACGAACGTTGCATCGGCTTTATTTTTTGTTTTGCTGTATTCCTGGATGCATGATTCAACATGCGCACGAATACGGTTCGCATCATCAACAGACTTAAGAACAAAACTGTGTTCCTGTAGTCCTGGAATGCCAAAGAACGCTGTTTCACTTCCGAGCGCAATAACAAGCACTTCATAGTCAAGGCTTGTACCGTCTGCTAAAACGACGCGGTGCTCATCAGGAATAATTTCTTTAACCGTATTGATATTTAAATTGACGTCTTTGCCACGAAGCAATTTTTCTAGTGGCAATGCAACCGCTTTTTCTGCTAAATTCCCTGCAGCAAGACGATGAAGTTCAGTAATAATTTGATGTGATGGATAACGGTTTACGAGTGTAATCGGCGCTTCATTTGCCCCTAAATATTTTCGAGCTGTTAGCGCAGTAAGCAGACCGCCGTAACCGCCGCCCAAAATAACAACTTTTTTTTGCATTTTAACCCTCCGTTCATTCCTTTATCGTAAGTAGATCCATTATTTTTGCTTTTGTCGTTCTGCCATAATGTCTAAATAAGCTTGCGCAAATCGGAATAATTTTTGCACTTGCGGGTCTTTCAACATTTTTAAAAGCCCGAATAAACCAATCGTTGATGATTGATCGGCTTCCGCACGGTCGCTTGCTTCAACCGCGGCTGAAGCCAATTCCTTTACTTTCCCTGTAATTGGCTCGGAAAATTCTTTAATTCCGCCGACAATATCATTAGCCAGCACTTTATCTGTTGATACTGACTTCACGAAGTCGAACGAATCAGTGAGAAACGTAACCATTTCCGCCAATTTAGGAAGATTGTCTACTAGTGTTGACAACGATTCTTGAACTTCAGGTTTAAGTAGTTGATCAAGCACATCAAGTTGCCCACGGCGAGTTTCAGACGATTGAGCCGCAGTTTCGGTAGTAGATGGTTGTTGAGTTGATGTTTCTGACATACTGGAAGTCCTCCTTTACTATTTAAATCGCCATACCATGATAAAGCCACTCCAACTTTCACTATCATAACCAAATCGACTGGCCATGGACGGAATGATGCAGTGAGCAGAACTTTATGATACGGAACGTTTTTAGTCATCTTTATTAGTTTATACCTTTTCGGCCATTGATTACAATTTAATTTGTGAAAAAGTTAGCATAATTCCACATGGAAATTTTAGGCTATTCTATGAAAATAACCAATTTCAAAAAGGACATCCTTAGACGCCCTTCATCTCTGCTTCTATTTGGTCTTTTTATACCCTGCTTCAATGACATCAAGTTTGCCCGTTTTCGGGTCGATCACTAAGCCATGAACCGGAATGTCAGGAACAAGAGGGTGGCTTCTTATAAGGTTCACACTGGCTTTAACGCTTTCTGTTACATCATTAAACCCTCTTAACCATTTTTCCAGGTTAAGCCCCGAATGTTCTAACACCTCAATGGTTTCTTTCTTAATCCCTCTTTCAATAAATTTTTTCTTCGTTTGCTCCGGGTTCAGGTGGCTCATGCCACAATCATGATGACCGATGACAAACACTTCATCGGCGCCTAATTCATAAATGGCGACAATGATACTGCGCATGACCCCGCCAAATGGTGTTGAAACGACACCACCAGCCGACTTGATCATTTTCACATCACCGTTCTTGACGTTCATGCTGGCTGGCAAAAGTTCGACAAGCCTTGTGTCCATGCAAGTAAGAATGACGAATTTTTTATCCGGGAACTTTGTGGTCAAATAAGGCTCATATTCTTTTCTATCAACAAAACCGCGGTTATATTCAATAATATCATCCAATAAACGCCCCAAAGAAACACTCTCCTCTGCTGCAAAGATTCAAACCCTTTAGTACTATTTTAACGATGTTTTCATTTTACAACAACCCGGGGTATCAAAAGGAGGGTGACAGTCGAGTCACCCTCCTTCTTTTACTTATTCAACTTCGTAATCCGGCCTTCGAACTTCGGATTGACTTCCCCTTTTGCCTTAACATATTTCACGAGGGCGTCAAGGTCGACGATGTCAACAACCTGGTTCTTGCCTTCTTTAAACGTCAAAAAGCTATCGCCTCCGCCGGCAAGGAAGTTGTTTGTCGTAATTGTGTACGTTTTCGCCGGATCGATCGGTTTGCCGTCCGGGAAGGTAATGTCGACGATACGATCGCCAGCCGGACGGGAATCGTCGTACGTCACCTTTAATCCCGAAATTTGCAAAAATCTCGGCCTTGTTGGATCGGCCCATTGCTCGTTAAAAATCTTTCTAATCTGTTCGCCGGTCAGTTCCATTTTCACAAGATCATTGCCAAACGGTTGAACGGTAAACAACTCGCCCCATGTAATGTCCCCGGCATTAATATCAGAGCGGATGCCGCCAGGGTTCATAAACGCAAAGTCCGTGCCCGTTTGCGCCTTCATCGAGTCGGCGATCAAGTTTCCTAACGTTATTTCGCCGTCCGCATTCGGGTCCCGGGTAATCGCCTCTGCTGCATGTCCGACTACTTCATTGATGATCGGGGCAACATCCTCTTTATATTTATCAACCATCGCTTTTATATCAGCATCGGGTTGAATTTTATCCCGGTACGTTGTAACGATTTCGCCTTTTTTCGAAACGATGTCTTTCGTATCCGGATCAATTTCAAGGTCTACATCGGAAAAAGCAGTGCCATACGAGTAGGATTGGACAATTAATTTATGATCAACAACTGTGTTCGTAAACGCATGATTATGCCCGCCAAATAACACATCGACTTCATCATCGATTTTATTCGCGATATCGACTAATTCTCCCGTTGCACCTGTCCCGTCAAAATTGGAGTTGGCCGGGTTGTGGGCAAGAACGACAATCGATTTGACCCCTTTCGCCTTTAACTCCTCTGCCGCTTTATTGATCGCTTCCGTTTCATCCGTAAACTGCACGCCGGCTACACCGCTCGGAATGACGATGCCTGGCGTGTCGGATAAAACAACACCTATGAAGCCGATCGGAATGCCATCTACTTTTTTAATGACGTACGGATCGAGGATCGGTTTTTTCGTCTTTTCATCTATCAAGTTAGCGGCTACATATGGAAAGTTAGCCCCTTCAAACGGCCCGTATTTCCCTTCTGTTTTCGGGTGGGGACCGCCATGGATGAGGCGAAGCATTTCCGCTACGCCTTCGTCAAATTCATGGTTGCCTACAGTCCCGACATCAAAGCCGAGCTTGTTTAAAAAACGGATGGTTGGTTCATCTTGAAGGAGCGCCGACACCGGGGAGCTTGCCCCGACCATGTCGCCCGCTTCAACAAGCAATGTATTCGGATTTGTCGCCTCCCGCTGTTTTAAATAAGCGGCTAAATATTCGGCCCCCCCTGCATTCAATTTCGCATTGTATGTGTCGAGCTGCCCATGAAAATCATTGATTCCGAGCAGCTGAACTTTCACATTTTCCTTCTGCTTGGCAGGAAGCTTGAATGAATATTTCGCAAATCCGTCGGAGCTTTCCCCTTCATAGCGAATCGAGCCGTCTGCTGGAACGACTTTTTGCGCATCAGGTGAAGAGTCGAACACGATGTTCGGATGGCCGCTGACTGCGGCAAACGTCCAGTTGTTATCCGCACTCGGATCAATTTTCTTCTGTTCAGTAATATAATCGATCAAAACTTGCCGGTTTTCATCCGGGTATAATTGAACATCTTTCGCATTTTTTACACCCGGGAATGTTTTAGAGCTTGCCCGGTAGTTATTGGTTACGACAATAAACTCCTGCTTGTCATCAACTGGCTTACCGTTATACTCAAGGTTTTTAATCCGATTGGCGTCGGGATTGATGACGTTCCCGCTTTTGTCATACTTTGCAGGCTGCGAGACGTCAATTTGATACGTAACCCCATCGAGTGTATCAAAGTTGTACGTTGGATAATTGTTATTAATTAAGTTTTGCTCGCCCTCTTTGTTCGGGTCAATCTGGTTGAATTGGCCAGCCGACATCTCCAGCCATTCCTTCACATCCGCTCCGGTAATCTTAATGGTCGCTACCGTATTGTCGTATAAATAAAGGTCGGCGGCATTTTTAATCGCCATCGTTCCTTTAGGAATGTACGTATAGTAGCTCGCGCCGTTCCGTCCGCCAGCTTTAAACGGAGCGCCTGCTGACAATACTGGCAAGCCCTCATCTTTCGTTCCTTTTAGTTTTTTGTCGATGTACCACTTCTGGGCATTCGTTACAATTTGAACGGACGGGTCATCCTGGACTAAGGCAAAGTAGCTATGAATATCCGCCGTTGTTTCCCCTATTGGCTGGCGGACATAATTAATCGTCCCTAAATGGTCTTTAATGACGGCTGCCAAAATCGACGGATCCGGCTTGGCCAAACTTTTCTTATTCACTTTATCGTAAATCGCCCGCAATTCAATGTTGGATTCGGCGATTTTCCATTTTCCTTTTTCTTTTTTCAACGTTAAGTCCATCACGCCAAGATGGTCGCCCCATTTTCCGGACATGATGACCGGTTTGCCGTGAATGAGCCCTTTATCGTTATCCACATCCGGAATGCCTTTAAAGTCGCCCGGGAATAACTTATGGTTGTGGCCTGAAAATACGGCATCAATTCCATTGACCCCGGCTAAATCAACGGCTGCATCTTCTTCCATTTCTGAATATTTGCCATCGCCGATTCCGGAATGGGCAAGGGCGATAATCATATCCGCGCCGGCCTTTCTCATTTTCGGCACGAATTTCTCTGCCGTTTTTACAATGTCTTTCGTAATGACTTTCCCCTCAAGATTCGTTTTATCCCATTGTGTAATTTGCGGCGGGGCAAAGCCGATGACTCCGATATTGATTTTCTGTTTTTTGCCGCTTTCATCAATGAATGTCTTTTTTAAAATTTTATACGGTGTGAAATAGTTTTTATCATTGTTTGGATTATTGTCATGGTCATCCTTATAAATATTGGCATTCACATATGGAAAAGGAGAATCATCTAATACTTCCGCTAAATAATCAAGTCCGTAGTTGAATTCGTGGTTCCCGAGTGATGCTGCATCATAGTTTAAGAGTTTCATTGCTCTAAAAACAGGATGCATTTCACCGTCTTTCAACTTCTTTACCTTTGCCTTATAATCTCCGAGTGGCGTTCCCTGGATTAAGTCACCATCATCAAACAGCATCGAGTTCTTTACTTCTTTTCTTGCCTGTTTAATTAATGTGGCGGTTCTCGTTAAGCCGAACTCTTCTGTCTTCGCATCTTTGTAATAATCATAATCAACGATGTTTGTATGAATGTCGGTCGTTTCCATTAGCCTTAGCTTTACTTCGTGTTTCGGCTTTTGATGAGGCTTTTCTGCCTTCACTTCCTTTGTCCAGGCAGGAGCAGCCAAAACGGATAATGTTAAAGCCGTGGCCAATAAAGAACGCCCCATCTTGCGGATGGACTCCCCTTTCATGTAAATCCCCCTTGTAAAATTTAGTAGCTTTCGAATCTATTATAATATTGGAAAAATCCGTTGTGATTAGTATTTTGCACCTGCTAGATAAATTGAGAAAATATTACTACGAAATTGGTATTTAAATCCACCTCCCATGCTGAACTAGTGCCCCTTCTAGAAAAATAGTTTTCAGTACTCGTTATTTTAAGAACACCTCGTTAGATCTGTGAAATGAGGAAAAACGATCACGAATCGTTACATCATTTAAAACGATTTCGTTCTCGGACAATAAGGGCTCTTATTTGGACAATAAGTCATCCGGTTTAGACAATAACATCTTACTTTTGGACAATAAGCGAAAAAAACTACTCATTTTATTGTCCGACTGAGGCTACTTTTTGTCCGATGGAAACGATTTATTATCGGAAATCCACTGTTTATTGTCCAAATGCCATGAAAATAGCACCACACTACGACACTAGAGAAGTTTGATCCTGTTTTTTCCTTCTATTTTTTACAGGCGAAAATGGATTCTTGAAAATAAGAACTTTCTTAACTGAAAGGGCACTAGTAAAAAAGCCGAAACCATTTTAAACCGCTAAAAATTCGGATATACTTGAGTAGAATGATATAGTCGGAAACCATTACGAGAATAGGAGGTTTATCTTAAATGAGTAAAGAAAGTTCGTTTGACATTGTTTCAAAAGTCGATCTTTCCGAGGTTGATAATGCCATTAATATCGCTATGAAAGAAATTGCTAACCGCTATGATTTCAAAGGAAGTAAAAGTGAATTGAAACTGGATAAGTCAACCGGTGAGCTTACGCTTGTTTCAGATGACGAATATAAGCTGGAGCAGTTGAAGGATGTATTAATTAGCAAACTTATTAAACGCAATGTACCGATTAAAAACTTGGACTATGGGAAAGTCGAGCCAGCCTCAGGCGGAACGGTCCGCCAACGGGCGAAATTGGTTCAAGGGATTGACAAAGAGAACGCGAAAAAAATCAATACGATCATTAAAAACTCAAAACTGAAAGTCAAAAGCCAGGTTCAAGATGATCAAGTCCGCGTGACCGGCAAAAGCCGCGACGACCTGCAACAAATCATCGCTCTTATCCGCGAAGCCGATCTTCCAATTGACGTACAGTTTATTAATTATCGATAATATCACGGGCTGCCGGAGAAATTTCGGCAGCCCTTAACTTATGGATAGCGATCCTTTTTCCAGAACTGAATCCTGTTCAAAACTTCCAACCGGGAAAATAAACGTCCAGGGCATGCTCGTCTTTCCTGGAACAACCAGCGATGGCAAGTAGAACGTAGACCCCGCGGCCGCCTTTCCATTCACTACATAAGATAAATGAATTCCATCAAAGTTGATCGGATCCCTGGTAAAATTGTTGATGATCACCGTTATAAGCCATTCCCCTTTATGGTTCACCGCTTCCCATAATGGAGTAAACGTTATCCCTTCTCCATTATGTATTTCCCGGAACGCCCGTTCAATTTCTGTTCTGTCCTTTTGCGAAATTGCTTTTTCCCATGATTCCTCTAATAGTAGTTGTTGCACGCTCTTCACCTCTTTCCTACGACTATAGCATACTTTCTTGCTCCAAAAAAATCTCAAAAAAAGGAATTTTTGAAACCATTGTCGAAATGCTTCTAGTCAGATACTTAAGAATTAAAAGCGAGGTATGATCATGTCGAATGTCACAGCAAGCTCCGCCACGGGAGAAAAAATGAAAAAGAAACCGGATAAAAATATAGCCGGATTTCTCCTCCCTCTAGTTGCCATACTTATTTTTTTCAGTTTGGTGATCGTCCATAATGTGAAGGGTGAAACGAAACTCCCTTCTAAAAAATGGAGCCGCTCTATCCAGCTTCCTGCCCTTTCAGATGATAAAGCCCCTTTCATGTGGCGCGGGGATCATGGCTTTGACCTTTATACAACAACGGAAAGCAAAATGACGCATTTAACAGTAGACGATAAGCTTAATGTTAAAAAGTCTTCATCGATACGTGTTCATACAGACAAAAACAGTCCGTTCTGGGCCAATAAAAACAAAGTGTTCGCCCTGTCAAATGGGAACTTGACTCTTTTTACAAAAAACGGCGAAAAAGTCATTGACCAAAACGTTGATAGCCTTGCCGGTAGTCAGGACGCTATTATGTATTACAAAGGAAATAAGCTTTACATTTTAAATCCGGAAACGTTAAAGAAAACATTTATTAAAACAGAAAAGCATCTTATCGCGGATGTTGTCGGCAATCCGGGCTCGGCTTCATTTTTGGTCGCAACGGGAGGCGACTCGGAAGTCAGGCTGTCCTACTTCCAAAAGAGCGGCTCCGGATACAAAGAAATCCCTGTTTTAACCGAAACGAAAGGCGTCGATGAAAGCATGTTCGGCTATCACTTTGCCGAAGATGGTAATAAGCTTGCTGTTTCTTTTGTCAAAGGCACGACGAAACAAGGGACAAAACAGTTTTATGCCTATTTAGGAACAGGGACTCTTCCCCAATTAAATAAAGTGCCTTTTCATAAAATTCTCTTTAGCGATAAAGAAAACGGGCGGACGATTGAAAATCCCGACAATATAAGGGTCTCATTTGAGGGGAATGATCCGACCTTACTTTTCTCTGCAACAGGGCCGATTAATCATAAAAAAGAGGCAATTAATGTTTATAAAGCGGAAAAAGAAGAAGGGAAATGGGTAGCTGCCCGGATCAGCACGACACCCGGAATGTCGCAATATGCCATGCATTTAAATAAGAAAACGGTGATTTGGCTGAATAACAATCGCGGGGATCAATTTACTCTTTATGGGGCAAGCCAAAACAAGCAGGTAATAGCGGAAAGCCAAAAGATGGCGAAGGCGGACTTTGAAAATAGCATCATTGATGCTTTTTCCTCTATTCTCGTTTCGTTTATCGTCATGACGAATGCCTTTGTCTGGATTATTCCGCCGGCCCTGTTCCTTGTCATTTTGTATGTAGTGAAAATCAATGAAATTGAAGATGATAAACTGTGGGTGAAAATAACAGCGATCGCGCTTTATCTCGCCACCCAATTGTATGTCATTCAAAAACTGTTTAATGCACGGTTTGAAACGTTCGCGCCGCCCTATCTCACCTTTGCCGGAAGCCATTATCTCATCCCGCTCTTCATCGGCCTTCTCTCGCTGGCGATAGTAAAAGCCGGAAAAGGAGCCGAATGGGGCTTATTCAGTAAAGTGGCTTACTTTATTGGAGTGGACGTATTGATCGTCATGTTCCTGATCGGACCGTATGTTTATTAAAAACACCGATATCCTTATCCCGGATATCGGTGTTTCATTGTTCGTAATCATTACATTACATTTACAGTATCTTCATAAACCAATCAATCTGGCTTAATAGTTAAAGCTTATCATGAACTTAAATCAACATCGTTACCCGTAGTGAATCCTTCGAAAAGGGGAGAGGCTAGCATGGACGTTAACGAAAATTGTGATGTAATGATCGGCTTACTATGGGGTGTCGCCATGTGCACACCCGTCTGGCTACTCTTTGGCGTGCTTTACGTTTTATTTACTTGATAGATCAAGAAAGACCTCCTATTCCACGAAAGGAGGTCTTTCCTTTTGAATCCGCCTTTACATTCCTTCATATTTCTTCACATTCGCTTTACAAACACTTTACCGAGACTTAACCGCGCAGAGCCTGTAAATACGTTAAGGTGAATATGAAGATGTCAGAAACAAAATAAAGGAGTTTTGATCATGATCCATTTCGCGATTGTTGGCTGCGGCCATATTGCTAAAAAGCATGCTGAAGCGATTGAACAAATTCCAGATGCTAAACTGACAGCCGTATGTGATACCGTGCCTTTCCATATGGACTATTACCGTGATCGATATAATGCAGAAACCTATATTCATTTCAACGAATTGTTGGATGATCCGGCCATTGATGTGATCAATATTTGTACGCCAAGCGGTTTCCATGCGGCTCTTGCCGTCCGCGCAGCAAAAGCAAAAAAACATATCATCGTTGAAAAACCGATCGCGTTATCGCTTGAAGATACCGACCAAATCATCCGCGCCTGTGAAGAAAACAGCGTCAAACTTGCAGTCATCCACCCGAACCGCTTTCGTCCAGCGATGATGGAGCTGAAAAAAATTGTCGAAAGCGGGAAGCTCGGAAAAATAAGCCATGTGAATGCGACTGTCCGCTGGAATCGAAACCAGAGTTATTATGACCAGGCGCCATGGCGCGGAACGAAATCACTTGATGGCGGAGTATTGATGAACCAGGCCATTCACAACCTTGACCTCATGCTGTGGATGATGGGTGGAGTTCAAGAGGTGTTTAGCATGAGTGCAACGAGATTGCGAAACATTGAAGCAGAGGATGTATGCACAGGTCTCGTTAAATTTGCCAACGGGGCGCTTGGCGTCATCGAAACAGCAACCACCGTTTATCCACGCAATTTCGAAGAATCACTGAGCATCTTTGCGGAAAACGGAACGATCAAGATCGGCGGCCCGTCTGCCATACACATCGAACACTGGGACGTGAAAGGCATGAATCGTGAGGAAGTCGACCGTTTCGTCAGCCAAATTGAAAAGGATCCTTATGGCAAGCCAGGACATCAATGCTTGATCGAAGACATGATTCAGGCGATCAAAGAAGACCGGCAGCCTGCCGTAACAGGAACTGACGGGAAGAGGGCATTGGAACTTGTCCTTGCAATGTATAAATCAGCCGAAACGAATCAACCTTTCAAGCTAACATACGAGGAGGTTCCACGATGATAGAAGTTCTAAATGAAACAACGTTGCTCGAAAAAATTGAAACGAAAGAAGCAGTTATTGGTGTCGTTGGCCTTGGATACGTTGGCCTTCCGCTCGCTGTGGAAAAAGCAAAAGCTGGCTTTAAAGTGATCGGCTTCGACATTCAGGAAAGCCGCGTCAATATGGTGAACGAAGGAGTGAACTACATTGGCGATGTCGTTGATGAAGAACTCGCCGAACTGGCTCTAGCCGGACGAATCACGGCAACGACCGACTATTCCTTCATTCGCGAAGTCGACACTGTTGCGATCTGTGTTCCAACTCCGCTTGATACGTATTATCAGCCTGACACTTCCTATGTTGAAAATTCGGCAAAAGAAATTGCCAAATATGTCCACAAAGGGATGCTTATCGTACTGGAAAGCACCACCTATCCGGGAACGACCGAAGAACTGCTCTTGCCGATCATTGAATCAAGCGGCCTGAAGTGCGGGAGGGATATATTCATCGCCTATTCCCCGGAGCGGGTTGACCCGGGAAATAAAATCTACAATACGAAAAACACGCCAAAAGTCGTCGGCGGCGTTACACCGGAATGCACCAAAATTGCCGCTGCATTATATAAGGCGGTTCTTGAAAGCGACATTCATGAAGTATCGAGCCCGGCTGTCGCTGAAATGGAAAAAATATTGGAAAACACGTTCCGCAACATCAATATTGGACTCGCCAACGAGATGGCGATTTTATGCCATAAAATGAACCTCAACGTTTGGGAAGTGATTGAGGCGGCGTCAACAAAGCCATACGGATTCATGGCGTTTTATCCGGGGCCGGGTCTTGGCGGACACTGCATCCCGATTGATCCGTTTTACTTAACATGGAAAGCGAGAGAATACCACTATCATACACGTTTGATTGAAACGGCAGGGGAAATCAACAACAGCATGGCCGACTTCGTCATTGACCGCTGTATGAGAATTTTAAACCAGGAGCAAAAAGCACTAAAAGGCGCAAAGGTGGTATTACTCGGTGTTGCCTACAAAAAAGACATTGATGATATGCGCGAATCACCGGTGCTTCCGATTATTGAACAGCTTGATCAGTCAGGTTCCGAGTGGACGGTTGTTGACCCATATGTCGCTTCTTTCAAATATAAAGGAGATATGGTTCGGACAGTGCCGCTTTCTAAAGAGCTACTTGAGAATGCTGACCTTGTCATTTTAACAACGGACCATTCGAATTTCGACTATGAAATGATTGCCGAACATACAACCACGTTGTTCGACACGAGAAATGCGTTTAAAGGATTGGCAACGAAAATTAAAAACTATCATTTGCTTTAATCAAACTATTGTCTCGGACTTGGAGTGAGGCCATTTGAACATTTGGATATTGAACCATGTTGCATTGAAACCATCAGAAACAGGGATTACGAGACATTATGATATCGCCCATCAGCTTGTGAAAAGAGGGCATCGTTTACGGATCTTTGCCAGCAGCTTTTTAGCCTATAAATTTGTCTGGCGGAATAAGGCAAGAAAAAATTACAGCGAAAACGTCAATGGCGTTGAATTTGAATGGGTCTGGACTCTTCCCTATAAAGGAAACGGCGTAAAGCGCATTTTAAATATGGCAAGTTACTTTTTCATGGCGCTTTATAGGGGGATGCGGATGAAGGAAAAGCCGGATGCGATTGTCGGATCTTCCGTCCACCTGTTCGCCTGCCTTGCCGCCTATTTCCTCAGCAAGTGGAAGCGAGCGACTTACATTGTTGAAATACGAGATCTATGGCCGCGAACATTGATTGATTTAGGCCAAATGTCTGAGAGGCACCCCGCGGTCCTTCTATTTGGGACAATTGAAAAATTTGTATGCAAGCGGGCCGAACGAATCATCGTTACGCTTCCGGGAGCGGCTAATTATATTAAAAGCCTCGGCGTGGATGAAAGGATCATCCACGTCATCCCAAACGGAATACAGATGGGCCGCATTTTTGAAAAAGAAAAGGAAACTTCGCTTGCTGCCGCCATCGGCAAAATCAAGGAGAAGCACGGAAAAGTGGCGATGTATGTCGGGTCCCACGGAATGGCCAACTCTCTTGAAACAATTGTAAAAAGCGCAAAATGGACAGATCCTGAGGAAGTCGCTTATGTCTTGATTGGGGAAGGTCCTGAAAAGCCGAATTTAAAAACGCTTGCAAGCGAATTTCAAAACGTCTATTTTTTCGACGGCATACCGAAACAAGAAGTCATGCCGACACTGAATCTCGCTGATGTACTGATGGTGTCCATGCTCGATACACCACTTTACAAATATGGAATTAGTTTAAATAAGTTAAATGATTATTTACTTATTGGGAAACCGATCCTTTTTGCGGGAGAGGTGTATAACAACATCGTAGAAAGAGCGGGGGCCGGGATCACCGTGCCGCCTGAGGATGAAAAGGCGTTTGCGGAAGGGCTAAAGAAATTGCTGTCTTTATCAGCACAAGAGCAACTGGAAATCGCCGCCTCAAGCTTTCGCTATGTTAAAAAGCATCATGACATAGAGCGGCTTGCGGAAGAATTCCTGGCTATTTGCACGTTGGAAGATCAACAATATGTTCCGAAACGCATGGAAAACGGGGCTGTTCAATGACGATTGCAAAGCCCCGAAAAACAAGGAGTTAACATGAACACCCAATTAATTGCAGCAACGATTGCTTCTTTTTTGACGGTTCTCGTGGTTACACCATTCATCATTCAATTGGCGCATTTTTTTAAAGCGACCGATCAGCCGAACGAGCGGAAGGTGCACAAGCAAATTATGCCCCGCTGGGGTGGGCTTGGGATCTTTTCGGGCGTAGTCGTCGGCTATTTCATTTCTGGCCTCTATCAGGAGGAAATGACGGGAATCATTGTAGGAGCGATCATCATCCTTGCGATAGGAATGGCAGACGATAAAATCGGTTTATCGCCAAAAGCGAAACTCATTGGGCAAATCGGCGCAGGGATGATTGTAGCGAAGTCCGGATTGACGATTGACATCCTGGCCATCCCATTTGTCGGAAAAATCGACCTCGGCGCTTTCGCTTTTATCGCCTCCGTAGTATGGATTGTCGCGATTACGAATTCGATCAACCTGATTGATGGACTTGACGGGCTGGCCGCCGGAGTATCGGTCATCGTTATCGGTACGATCGCATTTATGGCAGGGACTCACGGACATGTGATGATTTTGACAATGGCTCTTTTATTGATTGGTTCTACGTCAGGGTTTCTCTTTTACAACTTCAATCCGGCGAAAATTTTCATGGGAGATACGGGATCTTTATTCCTGGGGTATTCCATTTCCGTTTTATCGTTGCTCGGCCTTTATAAAAGTGTCACACTGTTTAGCTTTGTCGTTCCGATCATCATTTTGGGCGTGCCGGTTTTTGATACAACATGCGCTATTCTTAGGAGGATCGCCCATAAAAAGCCCATCTCCTCTCCGGATAAAGGGCATTTGCACCACCGCTTAATGAGCCTGGGATTGTCCCACAAAGCCACGGTATGCATCATTTATATGCTCAGCCTGCTCTTCAGCATTTCCGCCTGCCTTTTTGAGGCAAGCACCCTCTGGGGCGGAATTGCCATCACGTTCAGCCTCCTACTTATGGCCGAAGTCATTGCCGAGCTGATTGGCCTCGTCCATCATAAATACAGACCGGTATTATCGCTTTATAAAAAGATATCCGGAATAACGGCTTCCTTAAATGAAACGAAAAACAGAAACTATAGCAACAAGTGATGAAGCTGCTTCCCATTTGAAAGAATGACCATAGAGGAGTGAGCATTGTTGATAAAAAAGCAGTTATTCCGGCAGCGGGGCTTGGCACCCGCTTTTTCCCTGCAACGAAAGCCCAGCCAAAAAAATGCTGCCGATCGTAGATAAACCGACGATTCAATATATTATAGAAGAAGCAGTGAAATCGGGAATTGAAGATATTATCATCGTTACCGGACGGAACAAGCGGGCGATTGAGGACCATTTTGACAAATCCGTGGAATTGGAGCTATTGCTTGAAAAAAACAGGAAAATGGAGCTCCTTCAAATCGTTGAGAATATATCCAACATGGTTGACATTCATTATGTCCGCCAAAAGGAGCCTTTAGGCCCTGGCCATGCCGTTTGGTGCGCAAAAAAATTCATTGGGGATGAGCCATTTGCCGTCCTTCTTGGAGACGACATTATCGACAGCCGCGTGTCGCGCTAAAGCAAATGATAGACCAGTTCAATAATGTCCGGTCTACGATCCTTGGCGTAAAAGAAGTGCCCTTACAAGACGTCAGCAAATATGGGATCGTTGCCCCCTCCCGGAAATCTGAAGATTTATATAAAATTAATGGGCTTATCGAAAAACCATCCATTGAAAAAGCGCCATCTAATCAGGCCATTATCGGGCGCTACATATTGAGCCCGCAAATCTTCGCCATATTGGAAAACGGAAGGCAGGATGCGGAAGGGTAAATTCAGCTAACCGATGCGATCGACACTTTATTGGAAAATGAAGACGTTTATTCGTACATCATCGAGGGCAATCGTTATGATGTTGGTGATAAGTTCGGATCTTGCAAGCTTCCATCGACTTTGCCTTGAAACGCGATGAACTGAAAGATAAGCTGTTCTCCTATCTAAAGGAAACCGTCCATCAACCGACACTTCTTTAGAAATGCTAGATCTCCATTAAAAAACCCGGGGACCCGAAGCCCCTTCAGCTAAGAAAGATCTTATTTTCAAGAATCAATTTTCACCTGTAAAAAAGATAAGAAGATGAAAGCAAAAAACAGGATCAAACTTCTTCAGTAGTAGTGCTAATTTCAGGGCATTTGGACAATAAACAGTGGATTTCCGATAATAAATCGATTCCATCGGACAATAAATGGCCTGTGTCGGACAATAAAATGAGTAGTTTTTTCGCTTATTGTCCAAAAGTAAAATTTTATTGTCTAAACCGGATGATTTATTGTCTAAATAAGAGCACTTATTGTCCGAGAACGAAACCAGTTTAAATGATGTAACGATTCGTGACCGTTTTTCCTCATTTCGCAGATCTAACAAGGTGTTCTTAAAATAAGGATGCTCACTTTTTTAGAAGGGGCACTAGAAAAAGTCCATCCTTTTGGAATGGACTTTTCGAATTTTATTCAATTGAAGTCATAATTCCGCCGACTTCCTTATTTTCATGGCGCTCCCTGAAAATCTCCGGTAGCAATAAGAGCGTGGCGCTAAGCATTATTCCGATCAGTAATCCTAATGCCGCTTGATGCAAAGGATTTGCCTTTAAAGGAACGATCGTTGGCTGATCAATGATTTCCGCAGGTTTCACTTTATACAAACTGGATTGTAATTCAAACAACAATTTTTCCCGGTTGACTTTCCCCTCGTCGCTTGAAACATTCAAATTCTTAACCTGGTTTATTTTTTGCTGCAACAAGGCGGTCCACTTGTCTTTTTCAGAATCGCTTTTTTGCAAAAATGCATCGACAATTTGCCTTAACATCCTTTTAGCATTCGATTGGTTTCCATCTGTCAATGAAACGGTCATAATCGTGTCTGACTCTTGCAAAATGTCCAAGTTGTCTTTGAGTCCATCCGTTTTTTTGTCTAATCCATCAATGTCGGAAAGAAACTCCTTGCTTGTGATTAACTGCTTTGCTTTAGCCACTGTATTGTAGGAAGAATTATCAAATTGGCCAAGCGATATTTTGGCCGTTGCCTCATACGAAGAGGAAGACATGACTGCTGTGAAATAGGCAACCACCGTCGTTAAAACTGGGACCAATAAAAAGAGAAGGAAATACTTCCGCAATCGCCCCATTATTCTATTAATCGAGTTTTTCAATTCGCTGTCCATAGACGACTCCTTCATGTTTTATTCTCCAATAATTGATAAATCCAATCGCAAATGCGAACAATAGCCATAAATAATTTAGGGCAATTTGTGAGCTCGGGCTGATGCATGAAAGGGAAAATGCGATCATGCCGCCGATCAGGCCTTCGCTGATCATTCGGTCACAGCCTCTTGCCTGCTTGAATATAAAAATGAGCCGGCAAATAATCCAGGCATATAGCAAAATATAGCCAACAAAAACCGCCATCCCATAGTTGACCAATATTTCGACCCACCAATTATGGACATTGACAATTCCAGCTGTCGGATATTTGCCAAAGTGCCCCATGTAAAACTCTGCATTTCCGGGTCCAATTCCAAACCCGAAGCTTTGTTGAAAAAACAGCAAGCCATTTTTGATCAAGTTGGAGCGAATGTCAACAGATGCATTTTCTTTCGCTGGGCCAATCATTAAACTATCGACGATCTGTTTGGCAAAATGAATGAACTCCAGCACTTTTTCTGTATAGATGGCCGATAGGAGAACACCTCCCGCCAAACCAATGACCATCAGCCCGACTTTCGCCCTTCGGCTTGCCAAAAATAAAAACCAAAAGCCCATCCCAAGGCAAACTGCGATAAAATTGGCTCTCGATGACGTCAAGAGAAGAATATACAATGATAAGATAAGGAAAACGGCTCCTATCCATCTAAACGCGAGATGCTTTGCCCGGTGGACAAAAGAAAGCAGCAGAAAAAAACTAACCGCTATGAAACTCGCAAAATCATTTTCATTAACAAATACGGCTGTCGGGATGCCATGTTGATCAGCCGGGGCCATCTTCATTCTCGAAACCGGCAAATAGAGATGGGTGACATGATTCCAAAGGCCAATCGCAACAAGCAGGAGAAACATGCCAATCCATATATAAAACAGATGCCGAAAATGGCTCTGTTCTTGAAAAAAGAAAACGATAAAAAAGATAAGGGAAATTCCAATCCCCAGGAAAATAATGGACAGGGCCCCCATTTTAAGCGAACGTGACCAACTTAGCGATGCAATGGCATATACCACCCAAAAAAGATGAAAAAGCAATGCCGGTTTTACCTTTACCCGCCGAAAGTCCAGTTGGATTCTATTTTGCGCGATGAAAATGGCCGTCACAAACAGCAGCATGAGATAGATCATTCGATAGGGAAATAGACTGATTGGCCCTACTTGAATGTTAAGAACGGCCGCCCCCAAAAAAGAGCTGATGATTAACAAATAGAGCAAGAACGCTGGCAATGATAGTGAGGCGATCTGTTTTCTAAGGTGCCATACGCCGATTAAGACCACCAGATAGATCACGGAGAGCCCCGCCATAAGCTTTGCCGATTGAAATGGAAGATGGCTTGTAAGAATGGTTCCTGCAAACAATGAAAAACAGACTGCTAGTATGATTTGAACAAACTTAGACTGGATGAGGGTCCAAAGGTTAAACATTATTTCATATGCCCCTTTCCACAACTTCCCCGTTGAAGGAGGCCGCCGCCCTCATTTTCTTCAGGGCGGCCATATCAATCCGGGTCATTCTTGATTTCTCAACAGCTGGTTTTGAGGGACTTCCCTCAGCTTTTTGGCCGGACAGCCCGCCACAATTTCTTCCTTGAGAACGTCCTTTGTCACGACGCTCCCGGCGGCAACGGCTCCATCCTCCCCAATCACTTTACCCGGCAAAATCGTGGCATTTGCCCCAATCCTGCCGCCCTGTTTAACCGTAATCCCTTTGAAATGATCAAATCGTTCTTTCGATCTTGCCATGAAATTATCATTGGTTGTCACGACACCCGGAGCGACGAAAACAAAATCTTCAAGTTCTGAGTATGCCGTGATGTAGCAATTCGTCTCGAGCTTGCATTTCTTTCCGATCACGCAATCATTTTCGACTGCAACCCCGCGGCCAACGATCGTTTGATGGCCTATAGCCACCCGCTCCCTGATCGTCGCGAGATCGGCTATAAAACAATCGTTTTCGATCACAGCACCTGCATAAATGATAGAAGATGTGCCAATTGTCACCCCTGAACCGATTTTCGCCGGGGGAAGTGTTTTTAATTCAGGCAGCGCCGAATTTTTTGCCCTCAACGGCTGCTTTCCGATCACGGCATTGTCCTGGATGACGCAGTTTTCGCCGATGGAAACCCCATCATAGATGACGACATTATGGCCGATGATGACATTGTCGCCAAATGTAACATCCGTTCTGATAACAACATTTTGCCCTAGTTGCACTGTCAATTTCGTAGCCCCCTCTATTTGTTGTAAAATGAAGCAATTTGCTCCACGACATATTCTTGCTGTTCCAATGTCAATTCCGGAAACATCGGCAATGAGAGAGCTTCCCGTGCCGCCCTTTCTGCTTCTGGCAAATCGCCTGGCTGATAGCCCAACTCGTGAAAAACAGGCTGCAAGTGGAGCGGCTGAGGATAGTAAACCATTGTGCTGACGCCCCGCTCCTTTAAAAATTGCTGCAGCTCATTTCTGCGCTCGGCCCGAATCGTATATTGATGAAACACGTGTTCATTGTGCGCTTCAACATATGGCGTAACAACACCCTCTTTCAAGTAATCGGAGAAAAGGGATGTATAGATGCCGGCCTTTTCCGTGCGCAATTCATTCCATCTCTTTAAATACCGGAATTTCACATTCAAAACGCCAGCCTGCAATTCGTCTAAACGGCTATTTAGCCCGAGAATATGGTGATAATACTTCGGCTTGCTTCCATGCACGCGGATGACCTTTGCCGTCTCGGCGATTTCTTCGTCTTTTGTGACGATCATGCCGCCGTCCCCGTATGCACCGAGGTTTTTTGTCGGGAAAAAGCTGTAGCATGCCGCCGTTCCCAGTTCCCCGGGGCTTTTCCCTTTATATGCTGAGCCAATGGCCTGTGCGGCGTCTTCGATAATGGCCAAATGATGCTTTCTCGCAAGCTCCACAATCGGATCCATATCCGCCATCTGGCCATACAAATGAACCGGTATGATGGCCGCGGTTTTATCTGTGATCGCTTCCTTTACTTTTTCAGGATCGATATTGTACGTTTTTGGGTCAATGTCAACAAACACCGGAATGGCCCCTGCCCGCGCCACTGCCCCTGCCGTCGCGAAGAACGTAAACGAAGGCACAATGACTTCATCGCCAGGCTGGATCCCGCATGCCAACAAAGAAATATGCAAAGCGTCGCTTCCGCTGGCAACCCCTATACCATAGTGAACATTGCTGAACGTTGCAATGTCTTCTTCAAGTTGTTTAACATGGCTGCCTAAAATAAATCGGGAGCCGGAAATAATCTCCTCGAGCGTTTGATTGATCTCTTGTTTAAGGCTTGCGTATTGTTCGGTTAGATCAAGCATCGGTACATTCATTTGCATCATCGCGTTTTCCATTTCTTATTGCCACCTTTTTTGGATATTTTTTCAAATCGTTTAATTGCTTTAACTTATGTCCAAAACCGCTTCGTTTGGGAGATGAAGCGATTCATACAAACGGACGAGTTCCTCGCTTTCTTTTTCCCAATTGTACTTTTCAATTACAGCCTTCCTTCCGTTTTCCCCCATTCGCCTTGCCTCTTCGGGGTGGTCGATAAGCCATTTCATCGCCTTCGCAATCTCTTCAGGATGTAAAGGATTTACGCAAATCCCACATTGATTCCCTTCGACAAATTCGCGCCATAACGGAAAATTCGAGGCGATGGATGGAATTCCCGCCGCCATATATTCAAAGAGCTTAATCGGGTACGACACCATATATCTTGGCTCGGGATGAAGCAGCACAAGCCCGGCGCGCGCCTTCGCTAGCTGTTCCACGACGGCTTCTCTATCCAGCCAGCCTTTATCGTCCACAAATCGCCAGCCTGGCAATTCTTTCACTTCATCTTTCAATGGCTCCGGGCTGAAGTTGCCCGCAAGAACAAGCTTCTCTTCGCTCCGGCGGTTAAGAACGTCCATTGCCTCCACCATTTGCTTGATGCCGCGCAAATAGGTAATTCCGCCAATATATATGAAATGCCTCCGATCCTGGCCGTTCGTTTCTAAAACGCTTTTCTCCTTTAGCAACTCTTGTAAAATCGGGAAATTATGAATGATTACCGTATTTGGATTATAGGTTTGAAACCTTTCACCAATCGTTGGCGTCGCCGCAACGACGGCATCAAAGCGCCTGGAAGCAAATCTTTCAATGGTTTTTACAAAAGATGAAACCCATTTCCGGAGCGGCTTTGGAATCCACTGTTTGGACAACACTTGCTCAGGAACGTCTTCATGCACGTCATAAATGACTTTTTTTCCTTTCCATTTAAGCAAGAGCCCGATTCCGATCAACTCGGGATCGTGGAAATGATAAATATCGGCGCCCTGGGCCAATCCCTCTTTATAGACAGCCCAGGAGGCCTTGATCATGCGCACGAGCCGGTTATTCGCGTTTGACCTGGCCCCGGCCACTTTTACGCCATTGCGGATGCAGCTTTCCGTATTTGTCGCCACGAGCGTTACATCATGTCCGGCTTTACGGAGGGAACAACATTCTTTGACAAATATTCTGATGTCATCAGCGGGGTGGACAGAAGTTAAATGACAAATTTTCATAAATTATGTTTCACAACCTTTGATTCAATCGTTAGTGTACGTAAGAAAAACGGTTTATTTTTAAACTTCTATCTATAGTTCCACCATACAATATTTCAAGCTTCTGGACGGTAAAGGTTACGTTAAGAGATTGTAAACGGAATATGAAGAAACCGGTCCTTTCATCTTTGTTAGAAAAGTGCCGCATCGCTTTACCTCAGGCATGGCGCCTCAGTTTTACCTTCATAGCCGCCCGTTTGTACAATCGGATGTCTTCTTTTTTTATGAGAAGAAAACGATGAAACGGCTCTTTTGTCACTATGCGGAACATGAACGCTTTGCATATGAAGCTGACAAAATACGTTATCGTGGCAGCCAGCGCCGCCCCGGCCAATCCATGTTTCGGGATGAGAAAAACATTCAATATGAAATTGAATCCAACGTTGAAAATGGAAAGATACATGTTAAGCTCCGGCTTCCCTCTTCCCGCAATATCATTTGATAGAATTTTTTCAACCGACAAAAAGGCAATGCCGGGGAGCATGATTTGCAACAAACCAGCACTCTCCCTGTATTCCCCGCCAAATAAATAAACGATCAAATCCTTTGCGACGAGCGCGCCGATGATGGCCAATGAAACCGATAGGGCCAAAATGTTTCTGCTGACGACCGATGTTAGCCGGTTCCGTTCTTCTTCCGACTCACAGGATGCGACTTTCGGATACAGCACATTCGAAAACGACGCCGCAAAAATGGTCAGGCGCTCCCCGATATTCATCGCCGTCACATAGATCCCGACGGCACTGTCGACCATGAAATATCCGATCAAAAAAATGACGATTCGATAATTGAGAAAGCTCGCAAAATTGCTAATGTGTACTTTCAATCCATATTTCACGGATTTTTTAAAGTAAGCGAAAGAAAATGAGTGTAATCTTGCCTTCAACTTATGCTGCTTTTTCAGCGCCCGGATCATGAACATAACCGTAATGAGGTTCCCGGAAATAAACGCCGAAATCGCTCCTACAAGCCCCCACCCTAACACAAGCGTAAATAGCACAATGGACGCAAGGATGGAAAATTGATTGATCACCATCGCCGTGTTGTACAGTTTAAAATCTTGCAGCCCTTGAAAAACGGTTTGGAAAAATTCCCGCAAGAACATGAACGGCAATGAAAGCAAGCAAAAATAGAGCAGCACGTGCGGCGTTTGGTTAAAAAAATGGTCGGAAAAAAAGTAGATGACAACAGCGCCAACCATCATACTGATGAAACTGAGAAAAAGGCCGCTCAAAATGTTGTTATTATAAACCGTATTTAACTCGACTTCGCCTTTGCTGACATAATAAATCGTCGATGTATTGATCCCGAGAGTAAGGAAAGTCAATAGAACCGTCGGAAGCAATGTGATCAGTGAATATTTCCCCTGTCTCCCCGGCCCAAGAATGCGGGCGAGGACAACTAAGAGCAAAACACCGATGGCAATATTGGCAATCTGCCTTGTAAACGTCAGAAAACTATTTTGTAAAAAGCTTCGGTTATCACCCATGTGAACGAAAATCCCATCGTTTTAAATTCCTAAAAAAGGTGTTGTAATTCTGCTCGGCGTTATAGCGTTCCCGCCACATTTTATAGGCATTTAGGCGATACTTTTTCTTCTCTTCTTCCGGCAATCCGATAAACGTTTCGATACACTCATTTAGCCGCTCTGGCGATACATTTGGATCAAGCAAAATGCCCGTATGTTCATTGACCACTTCTTTTACGCCTCCAACATTTGTAGCGATCACTGGAATTCCCACGCTAAACGCCTCCATGATCGTAACTGGGATCCCTTCGCTTGAGCTGACATTGATAAAAACGTCAACCGGATGGCTTTTGTAAAATTCATACACTTGCCGATTATCGAGCTGGCCTTTAAACTCAACGCTCACATTTGGCGGAAGCTCTTTTTTTGCCTTTTCTTCTATCTCAGTCCGCAAATCTCCATCGCCAATATGGGTCCAATGAATCTTTCGTTTTGAATATTTCAATCCTTCGATCAATAAATGAAGTCTTTTGACAGGCTTCATAAATGAACAGGTGACAACCCGGAAAGTTCCGTCCTGTGAACTTCTTGCCATAAATTGAGGGCTTTCCGTGCCCAGGCGGCTAATGTAAAACTTTTCATTCACCTCACTGTAGTTCTTCAGTAAGTAACGTTTCGCATCGGCAGATATCGGATGGACGGAATCAAGATGCCGAATCGTTTCGCGCTGCAGCGGCAAATAAGGCGGAACGTGGTCCGCTTCGTATAAGTCGCCGCGATGGGCACGCGAAACGACCTGTATATGCTTATAGTTTTCTTTAATCATCGCCAGCGCTACCGCTGAAGGCGTTAGCCAATACGAATAAAACAAGCATTCCTCAGCATCCCCGTTATTCTTTAGCCACTGTTTTTCAATGTATTTTCGAATACGCACGGCATGTCCAAGCCAGTTGATTAAAATCAATAAAGCTTTCGGACCCATTTTTATAGCCCTTTTTGCATCCTTCATGAACCATCTTCTTGCCTGTCCGTCAAACATAACAGTGAATAGACGGCCAATATGCTTTTTTGCCTTTGATGATTCCCCGGAGATTGAATGAATCCGGGTTTGTTTTGGCACATCTCTTCTCTTACCACTTCCGTTAGCTGGAATAATATGAATTTCTTCAAATAAATTGGCAATATATTTCATTTCCGTCTCTAAAAATTGCTCACCGGGAAAAAAGGGATATCGATTGGTAAGGAGTATGATTTTGTTCCTATTAGAGGAGACCATTTTTCCACCCGCCTTTTTGACATATTGCTCCTTTTTCTGCAAAAGTCCAAAACCAGTATTCGTTTTGCAGGGTTTCATGATACGCCTTCAGTATTAAGTGGAAATAAAGCGAATGTAAATTCATTGTAAAGAGAACATCTTAGCCGGATTTCGCTTTAAATAGAAAAAGGCACCTATCCAATGAATGGATAGGCGCCTTTTCTTATCATTGCTTTAATCGTTTGTACAGTGCCTGGGTCCCGCTATTTTCTTCGCCCATTTGGGCAAGCTCTTCGTATAGCTGCTTCGCAAGGCTTAAGCCCGGGACCTGCAGCCCCATTTCTTCCGCGGATTCAAGCGCGATCTTCATGTCTTTTATAAAATGCTTCACATAAAAGCCAGGGCTGAAATCACCGTTGATGATCCTCGGTACATAGTTTGACAATGACCAGCTTCCGGCCGCTCCCGTCTCAATGCTTTTTAGTACCGTATTTGGATCAAGCCCTGCTTTCTCCGCATAAAGGAGCGCCTCACATACCCCGATCATCCCTGAGGCGATTGCGATTTGATTGCACATTTTCGTATGCTGCCCTGCCCCGGCTTCTCCTTGAAGCACAATATTCGTCCCTAATGTTTTAAAAATCGGCAGCATTTCATTAAATGCTTCCTCTTCGCCGCCAACCATAATGGAGAGCCTTGCTTCTCTGGCACCGACATCGCCGCCAGAAACCGGGGCATCAAGCGCATGCATCTTCAATTCCTTTGCCCGCTCCGCAATCTTTTTAGCGAGTTTCGGGCTCGAAGTCGTCGCATCAATGACATACGTCCCCGGTTTTGCCCCGGCAAAAATGCCCTCTTCACCGAAATACACTTCTTCAACGTCAGACGGATAGCCAACCATGGTGATGATCACGTTCGCCTTTTCCGCAAGCGACTTCGGGGACTCTTCCCATGTTGCCCCGTTTATGAGCAAATCTTCTGCTTTAGCACGCGTCCGGGTAAAAATATGCACCGGATAGCCCGCTTTTAGCAAATTGAGCGCCATGCTTTTTCCCATTACACCCGTTCCAATAAAACCGATGATTGTATTCTCTCTCATTCATCCACTTCCTCTCACAACATCCTTACGTATTCTTATCTTACTTCAAATTTTATTATTTTTCAGTGAATGATGAGGTTTTCCGTGTTGAAATTCATCCAACTTTCGACTTATTTTTCATTCCATACTATTTTACTATTCTTTTTAAGGGCCAGGGTTTTCGCGGACTATTAAAATTCCCACTTATTTTATGGACTATAACGGGTTATTGTTGGATTTTATAAAGTTTGCTAAAATAGCAATACTATTCTGACAATAATCGCAGAAACGCTTATACCGCTAGCGGTATGAGCGAAAATGGAGCATCATTTCTAGCCGGCTCAATTGGAAACGCTATCATATTGCTAAGGAGGGACAACACGGCAAAAACAGCCCGTTGTGTTGGTTGAAAAAAATTTTTTTTAAAACGAGAGGAGCGAATCAACCGTATGGAACTTGAAAAAGCGTCTGTAACGATTTTCTCTCAACAAGAACGTGCAACAGGGAGAACGAACAAAAAGAAATTTTGGATGGCGCTCGCCTCAGGGTTTCTTTTCCTTGGCTTGCTCGTCAGTTTCCTTGGCGTTTCAGGGGTAGCCTACGCCGTCCCTATTACGGGATTCGGCGATTTCACGGTCAGCTTTGACAAGCTTGAAGGAAACGGTTACACCTTCTATCCAAAACTTGGAGAGAATAGCCAGAACAAATCCATACCAATGGGACGTAACGAGATTAAAGAATTGACGGTTTATGGTCTTAAAATTACGAAAGAGTTACAGGTCACAGACGGGCAGTGGGTCCGGATCACCGTTACCGCTTCCAAGCCTGTAAAGATCACAGGATTAATCCAGGATGCACGTTCGCTTAACGGAGATGCTACCTTTAATAAAATGGCGATAGCTGAACATTTTAGCGATGACTGGCAAAAACAGTTCACTCAAGGGGCCGATGGCATCGTCTTAAAAAACGCCACATTAAAGACCGATTACTTGTTTCAAAATACAGTAACCTTAAATGGCATGAAGCTTTCTGTTGAGCGAATTAAAAAGTAAAAGATGTAAGGAATGAGGAGGGACAAAATGAAAGGGGAACATGCAGGGAACATGGGTTCATTTAAATCGTGGCGCCAGTCTCGCCCATTTTGGGGAGCGTTATTCATTTGCCTGGCGGGCTGTCTTGTAACGTGGATTCCGGTAAGCATGGCACCTATTGCCTTTTTACCCGGCACATTTGCCTTTATCGGCTTCATTTTTGGCGGTTTATTGCTCATCTTAGGCATTCTCGCTTTTTTCTCAAGGCCACTCAAGACATTTATCGGAATTGCCGCGATCTTCCTGTCCGTTTTGTCACTCATCGGAGCATTAGGAGGCTTACTACTTGGTACGGTGTTTGGAATAATTGGTGGCGCACTTTGCTTTGCCTGGACTCCTCAAAGTGTAAGTGAAGATTTAAAGAAAACGGCGATACAGAAAGAAAGGAGAAAAACGTCATAAGAAAAAAGTGAGTGATGGCATGAAGGTAAAAAAAGCTTATCAAAAATTAGGATCACTAGTTTTATGCATTTGTTGGCTCGTAGCATTTGTAAGTTTTCCTGTAAAAACGGGCTTTGCAGCGTCTGATCCTACCGAAGGATTTATCATTAAAGCGGGCCGAATCGAAGGTGACCTGCTCGCTCCGAAGATCGTTTCCGGCGAAACTTCCCATCATAAAAAACAGTTGATGATTCGTTTTAACTATAAGAATGCTACGATTTACGATATGACGATGGTGAAACAAATCAACACGCCAAACGGACCGATGACCATTACGATTCATTCAAGTCAACCCGTCCATGCACATCAAATGTCCGTTGATGCAACCGGTTTTCAATTTGACGGGGCATGTATCCAACTTGGTAAAAGCATCCCGGGTGTCGGGCTGGAAAATGTAACGCTCGTCGGCCACTCGATGCATGCTGAAACGTTAGATATGAGCCAACTTTCGCTGGTGACTACGAACAAAAGTGCTTCAATTGAGAAGCCGCCGACCAATTCTGTATTACGCGGTTTAATGAATGGTGATTCATTCAACTCTTCAGATAAAAAGAAAAAAGAATCGCTTCCTTTATTTTGTCCATCTGATGAAAAGGAACCATCTAAAGAAGGCCATCGTTCAAAAAAGAGTTCTTCTAACGATAATGATCAACAAAAGGATGGCAGTTCAAAACCGGATAAAGGTGGTATAGATGGTGAATCTGGAAAAGGGTCAGAAACAGGAGATGTTGGCCATTCCAGCCATTCAGGAACTGTGCCTGACACAGGAGATGCCGGCGATTCAGAATCTAAGCCTGATTCAGGAGGAGGAAGCAATCCTGGCGATGCATTGCCGGATCCAACAAAAGGAGGCTTAGATCAAGAGACGATAAACAATTGGCTGAAAGAAATAGCCGATCTCAGCAAGAAAACTGAATCCCTCAGAAAGGACATGACGGCGACGTTGGATAAAATGACTGGTATAAACAAGACGTTAGATGAGACAACGAGAAGAGTAGATTCCCTATTTTTATTACCATCAACGGTTAACGATCTGAGAAAGAAACTGGAACAATTAGCCGAAGATCAAAAAAAGGTGAAGCAATCATTAGAACAAGAGGTAAAACAGCTTGGGCTACTAAAAAAACAAGTGAAACAAATGGATAAAGTACTTCAATCTAACCGGAAAAACGTTGAGAAGCTAAAGACCCTCTATGACAAACTGGATAATGTGAAGAAAACCATCCATGAAAATGAGAAAAAACGCGAGGCACTTGCGCAGCAGGAAAAGAAAAATAAAGACGACACTGCCAATCTTTTAAAAAAGCTGGATAGCGGATTGCTTCATCCACTGTTAGAGCCCGTACGAGATTTACTCCATTTAATTTAAATTCGTTGAATTATATCTCAAATCTGTTGAATTACGATCAATTTTCGTTGAATTATCTTTACAATTGGTTGAATTAATGTAGGTTCTCCACACTCTGAGAAAATCCTCCCCGCTCCGGGGGAGGATTTCTATTTTTTTATAATCGTCCAGTTCAATGTTTTGGTGCTTTTCGCGATCGCGCCAGCGTCATTTTTAAAAATGGCTGTTTTGCTTTCTTCTGACGGTTCAATATGAATTTGAATGTTGTTTTCCCCATCTTTTAAGGAAAGGGTGTGGGAGAATGTCATGTCATTATTGATGGCGACCCGTTCGCCATTTATCGTCAGGACACCGCCTTTAATGGCAGTACCTTTTAACGTTATTGAGTCAGAAGAGACGGTTTGCCCATCCGAATGAGATGTAATGACAGCCGGCTCGTCAATCCAGTGAAGAATTTTATCGTGTATGGCCATTTGATGATTTCCTTCATTTTTAACCACGATTTGCAAATCCGTTCCCGGGGCGCCATAGCCGTAATAGCTTACATCATCATCAGCCGGGTTGGATGGCGTATGATCCGCAAGTCCTTCATGATCCCACGATCCGTCTTTTACATATTTGTAAGTGAGCACTTCTCCTTCCTGTGCTTCGACCGTATATTCAAAATCATTCGTTACCGCGCCGTTTCGCGTCATTTCCCATGCACCGGTATTCCAGCCGTTTTTGCTGCCTGGTATCGTCAGTTTGGCGCTTTGCGGCGTATAATCAGGCGCGTTTACTTGAAACGTCACTTTGACCAACCGTAAGTCCGGTGTTATGCTCACTTTGTTCGATGTAACGAAATTGCCGTATTGCTCATACAAGCGGATTTCATAGCTGTACGTGATGCCATTTGTGACCGTATCATCCTTATATGTCGTTTTTGCCCGGTCAAACAGCCGTTCAACGACATGGCCGTTCCGGATAATCTCTGCCATATACGGGTGGTTAGCTTCTTCAACCGTCCATGATAGATTCACCTGACCGGATTCTACTTGCGGCTGTTTTAATGTCATGCTTTTTGCTGGAGGTTCCCGATCTATTCCTTTCGTATAAGCCACGTATTGGGAAGGGCTTCTTGCCCAGCTTCGTCCGAGATCCGTCGAAATGGCATAGCGGTATTCATATTTCCCTGATTGAACTGGCAAAAACTCGCTTTGAAACACGTTTGCGTTTTGCTTTTGCCCCACATACTCCGCATCGTATATCGACCACCCGCTCTTACCCGGTTCTTTTACTTCAAGCTTTGTTAGTAATCCCTGGGCTTTGCCTTCATTCGTTACATTTTCAATAAAAATTTCCCCGTCTACCGTCTGGCTTTTTGATAAATCAATCGTGCCATCCGCCAATTTTGTCACGTTTTTAATCGCATAGCTTCCTTTCATAAGCTTACTATGCGGTATCGCCTCTTTTGACTCCGTTTTTGCGGATTCGTTGCCGTAATGATCAACGGCAGTAACGGCAAAATAATATCTCCGTCCATTATCAAGGCTGTCAATCTTAATATAAGGCCGTTTCGTCGTTGCGATCTTTTTATATAAACCGCCGCTGATCGTCGTTTCGTAAATGTTATAGCGGACTCTGTTTTTTTGATCCCATGCGAGCGTAATGGAATGGCTTCCTTCTTTTACCATGATGCGGGAGACGGCTTTCGGCCGCTCAAGCGATTGCCCCGGAGCCGTGACGAGCATGCGTCCTTCCATAGCCGGGATCGTGATATTTAGCTTTCCTTCTTTTACGGTAACGTTATATTTTTGATCAAGCTGATCGATAAGCTGCACTTGATTCACTAAAAGATCCTTCACATCCAGTTCAATCGTTTTCGCTTCCGCCCCCCGATTCGTGACGATGATCGCGACATTCTTTTGATCTCTCCGGGCATAGGCAAAAACATCCCCGTCCGCATAAAGGTGATGAAGTTCGCCAGAGGAAAAAAGTCCCCTGTACTCGTTTCTCACACTTCCGATCGTTTGATAATGCCGGATCAGCTCTTTATTTTCTTTCCCCCACGGGTACGTCCTGCGGTTATCCGGGTCTTTGGACCCCGTTACCCCCGCTTCATCGCCATAATAAATGGCCGGCGCACCGGGGTAGCCCATTTGGATGATCGCCGCAAGCTTCAGGCGTTTAATCCCGAGCTCATAGTCAAAGTTTTTGTCCTGCTCTGCCCGCTCAACAGAGTCTGTTCCATTCCCTAAAACAAAGGAAGCCCTCGGTGTGTCATGTGATCCGACCAAATTCATCAATGCATGGAAAGCTTCTGGCGGGTAATCTTCATAAATGGCGTTGAGTTGCTCCACCGCCCCTTCGGCATTCCCATTTTTCAAGTAGTCGATAACAGCTCCGCGGAAACGGTAATTCATGACAGAATCATAGAGATCTCCCAGGAAATATTGGGACGCATCATCCCATATTTCCCCCAGGATGAGCGGATCCTTTTTCTTGTCTTTCTTCAGCTCTTTACGGAACTCGCGCCAGAAATCAGGGTCGACTTCATTCGCGACATCAAGGCGCCATCCAGACGCTCCCCGTTTGAGCCAGCTTTTCGCAACGGAATTTTTGTCGTACATGATATAGTTGGCAAATGCTTCATTGTTCAGTTCCGAATCATGATCGACTTTTTTGCCCGGAATTGACTTGATTTCCGGCAATGAGTCATAACCCCACCAGCCTTGATATTTATAGATACCGTTTTCCTTTTTATTTTCAATATTGAACCAATTTTGGAATCCATAAGGGCTAAATACCTGCCCTTCTTTTTTCAGCTGCTGTTCAACCCGTTGTTTCGCCTCTTTTTCACTGACTCCTTTATTAACAAGGTCGTAAATACGGGACCAATATTCATACGCCCCGACTGTTTTGTATTTACCATAGCGGTCAAAATAAATCGAATCGTCTCCGACATGGTTAAATACTCCATCTAAAATAAGTTGCATCTTCCGCTTTTTCAGTTCGTTGACAAACGCCTGAAATTCCTTCGGTGAAGCGAACATCGGGTCAATCGTTTTGTAATCTGTTGCGTCATATTTATGATTGGATGACGCTTCAGCGATTGGGTTTAGATAGAGCGTATTGACGCCGAGCGATTGAATGTAATCGAGCTTCTCCCGTATTCCTTCGATATCGCCGCCGAAAAAGTCATTGCTCCAGATGCCGTCACCGTCATAGCCTTCAGCATCTTTTAAACGCGGATTATCGGGAAGGGAACCCCATTTCCGATGTTCAACCGGATCATTGCCCCTGGCCGTCTGCTTGGCTGTATCATTCTTTTTATCACCATTAAAAAAACGATCCGGGAAGATTTGATAAACGACCGCACTCTTCATCCAGTCTGGTGTTTGATAAGAAGGATCATATACGGTCAGCTGAAAAAAGGGCGCATTGCTGTCAGCAGGAAGCCCGGATTTTCCTTCTTTCGCATCCTCGCCGTACTCTTCCAATTGGGTACCGTCACGGGCAATGAACTTGTAGCCGTAAACGCCTTTTTCTTTCAGTTTAACCGTCGCTTCCCAAAATTCCGCCTTTTCCCCTTTCAGCTCCGTCCAACCGATATTTTTCATTGATGAAGTTGTTGTGTTTCCGGTCGTATAATTTTTTAAAACAACACTTACCCCGGTTAGGTCCCCCTTTTGTGCCTGAAGCCGAAGTTTTACAGAACCCCCGGCTTTTACTGCGCCAAATGGCGAACGATACAAGTTATCCCATGTATTGTGATAAAGTTTGTTTTTTTGGATAACGCCATCCGGCTTCCCGGCATCATAATCGGTATATACGTCGTGAGTATCGTGGTTGTAAAAAAAAGTGATCTTCTTCTTTTCGAGGACATTGAGCTTCATGTTGTTTGAAGGGTAAGAAGGGTTGTCCCAGCTTGAACCAAGGACAATTTTAAATTCGTACGATCCTTTTGGCACCTCTGTCGTATACGTGTACAGATTGTCTTTATCATCGTCCTTTAAAATGGCGGTTGATTCGGCCGGTGACCAGTTGCTTCCGGCTCCAATCGCAGGCTGAATATCACCGGCGATGCGCGGCAGCTCATGATCAGACAGAGGTATAGAAACCGTGGCAATATGAGTGGAATCATTATAAACAAAGGTGACGGATGTTTTCTTTTTTAATGTCAATTTATAGTTGGCCCCATTTCGTTCTCCTCTCTCTCCATAGTTTTCATCCCATGAACCGTTTATTACAATTTTATATTCATACGTCCCTGCTGGCAATGTTCCGGATAATTTATATAATCCATCTTCGGAAAGTGCCATGGTGGTTTTCGGGTCGGATGGATTCCACTCCCCGGATCCTCCAAGTTCATTTTGCAAGTCCCCAACCAGTGTCACTTTCCGATCCGCTGCCTTTGCATTTTTTTGATCGATCGTTTGTGCAAACGTTTGCAAAATAAGTGTTAAAAATAGAATAATAGAGACTTGCCGTATCGCCCTTCTTTTCACTCGTTACTCCCCTTTCAAAAAATCTTTATGAAATCGTTTGCATTAAGAGATACCATACTGTTTTTTTCATTATTGCATATCCTTTACTCTAGAAAAATAGGGCCGTCTTCCTATTTAATCTACATTTCTGAAAAAGGATAGAAAAAATTTCAACCCGCAGGATGACCATCATCGAGCGGGCTGTTCTCTTATTTTAAATGAACGTCTTAGAATAGCTCCATAATGCGTTCATAAAGACGACATAAAGCGTCAACATGATCGATAATAAAGAAAACAGAATAGGGACTAATTTCAAGCGGCCTTCGATCCGCTTAAAGCTGGCAACAAATATGACAATAGAGAATGCAAATAAAATATAATAGCTTAAGAAAGCCAATAGAACGTACTTTTTGACGACCGAAGATGCGGCTACTGTTGCTGTAAGCAGGGAAGAAAATGAAAGTATCGAAATCGGTACCCACTTCAAATTGCCCTTTGTTTTAAAAGAGCATATCGTTAATATGGCTAGCGTTATAATGGTTAGCCCTATTAAACTATCCCGATAGGTGTTGAAATGGTTGAAAGCCAGTCCAAAATCTAAACCGAGTATAGAATAGGTGAAGGATACTGTAAAACTTATCATACTGATGAAAATAAAATGCTTGTTATTAATAACCTCTTCCCTCCTATAGTGCTAATTCAACAGGCTGAAAAGAATTGAAGGGAGCATCCATCTGCCCCCATGGCTTACTCAACTTCTTTATAAAACTTTTGAAGCCCCTCGTCGTCTTCTTGATTGTCACGAACTACTTTTGCCACAGTAAATGAAGAAACGATCACACCGACTAGTCCCATTAAGTAGTATCCTTTCACCATTAATGGTTCATCTAACGTATAAAGCCCAATAAGCATGAGCGATGTAAAAGCAATTAATCCTGACCAGGCCAACATTGTAAATGCGGCAGTATTTCTTCTTCTATTCTTTGTCACCTGCACACAACTCCTTATCAAAATAGCTCTATTTTTTGTTGGATTACCAGTAGATCTTTTTATATCTTGTTCCGCTAGTGTCTTCTACAACAATCTTTTTGTGCAATTTATTGACACCAATTAAAATGACGGGGTTTGCTTCTGTCGTCTTCCCTTTTTTTATTTTGATCGTAATATGAGTGGTATCCCCTCTTGCGGAAAACCTTTCCAATTCAACTTTATGACCTTTGTACTCACCCCCTACTGCTATCGCTAGCATCTTCCTGCCTTCTGAAATGGTATAAACAGAATACCCTTTGACATTCGGCTGTTGCGCGGCTTTTTCCGGAAATCGATCGATCATATCAGCTGCCTCATCGTACTTTTCTTTCTGTATTACCCAATAATTTTTATAATTAATTGTGCAGCCTAAAACGGCTAATCCTCCGGCTAAAACAATACATAACATCAATAGCGGAAAAATGAATTTTTTCTTCAATGCACCACTCCTCCCACGTTTAATAGACTTTAAAATAATGTTTGTCATAGCCCTTTTTTCGGTGTTTTTTACTCAAGCGAACGATTTCGCTAATTCCCATCACGAGAAGGGCAAGAAATGATAAAATACAAATGGCCGTGGGTAACGGTTCAACTCTAAAGGCGTAAAGCAATTTATCAATTTCATAAATTTGATTCGTATCTGTAATGGTCTTGGGAGTAAAGATAAGTTGGTCTTTCCAATTCCCGACGTACATCAAATAGCTGTCCATCCATGAAAGTGTGATCGCGCTGTATACGAATAAAGGGAACAGAATGATGCAAGCAAACATCCGTTTCAAGTTCGGGCACCTCCGCCGCTCATCTGGTATTTCGTATCTTACCTATGATTGTAAGGAAATGAGCGAAAAAAAAAAGTACTATCTTTTTCTAGTACCCCCTGCCGAAATGCCTTAATATTGGCGGTTTTTCCCGATTTTGTCGAATTTTGTTGATAAAAAATTTATGTTTTGCCCGTAATGGAGATTTGTGTTTCAAATTATGTGGTAAAATCTATCATAAGGAAAATCATGACGTTTTTTACATACTAGTAATTGCTTAGAAGTATTTTATTTGCTTGGAGTGAAAGTTAATTTATGTTATTTGTGCTAATTATGCTCTGGACAATTGGAGGGATTTTGCTTTTAACAGCAAATCGGAGCCCTACAAGGGTTTTCCTCGCCTTTGTCGCTTTCTGCGGTGGGTCCGGTGCCTTATCCGTCGTCATTACCAAATATATACTTCCATTAGCGGCAAAAAAGGGGATTGCTCCCGGCACTCTAACCGTCGTTGATAATATAGGAACCGCCGCTTCTTTAATGCAATATTACGGCCTTCCATATACATTCATTTTATTTGCCATTTTTTATAACCCGGCGTTTATCACGAGGAAAATAAGGAATGTCCTTCCATTTGTGCTTCTTTGTCCAATACTTGCAACCTTACTTTTCGAGCGGCCGTTTTATCCAATTAACTTTAAACTCGCACTATTCTGGGTTGCCCCCTACATTGCTTTCGGATCTTACCTTATTTTGAGCAAAAAGGAAGACAACTTTTTTCTGCGCCGCAATCATCAGATTACAAGTTTAGCAGTTGTCCCGGCGGTTATACTTTGCTCAATCATGAATTACGTACTGCCTAATTTCGGGTTAGAAGGCATGTGGCGGCACAATACGTGGTTTGTGTCATTTGCTGTTTTAATATGTTTAATCGGCATGTTTAAATACGGGTTTCTAGGCATTCAGTTTTTCATTGAAAAAAGAGAGCTCGATTACTCCATTCATGCCATTACATCAGGAACGGCCATCTTAAATCACGCGATTAAAAATGATGTCGGTAAAATGCGGTTATTCGGAAAAAAAATTGAAAGATTTGCAATGGAAACGGGGCAAGAAGAGCTGCTAGAGGACATTCGGGTAATTTTATCCACATCCGAACACGTCCAGGACGTGATCCAGCACGTACGAAATCAAACGCGGGACCTCGCATTAAAAAAAGAGAGGCATGATCTGGCTGTCATACTGGAAAATTTACTCGCCCAATTTCGCCCCAGTCTGGATCGAATTAAAGTACATACATTATATGACGGCAACTTCGATCTTTATTGTGACCGCACCCAGGTAACAGAAGTATTTAACAATCTATTATTAAACGCGATTGAAGCGATGCCAGACGGCGGAGAGTTAACCGTCAGCTTATACAAAACGAATAAGCACGCTGTAGCGGAAATAAAGGATTCGGGTGTCGGGATCGAAAAAAAATATATGAAGCAGGTCATGAAGCCGTTTTTCACGACGAAGACGAAGAGCGAGAGCAATTTTGGCTTAGGGCTTGCGTACGCTTATCAAGTGATGAAAAAACATAAAGGATCAATCAATATTCAAAGTGAACAAGGGAAGGGCACAACGATTAGTTTGCAGTTTCCCTTATAGTAGGCAGGTTGAAAGGGTATGAGTCAAATCAAATTGTTAATTGTTGAAGATGATAAAGATTGGTTAAGAGGGCTGGTTGACTTTTTATCAAGGGAGCCTGACATCAAAGTCATTTCCCAGGCTCAAACATGTGATGAAGCGCTCGAGCTTCTTAAAAATGAGGAATTTGACGTCATTTTAATGGACATCTCCCTTGCCGGTGAGACGGAAGGGATCTGGCTTACGTCCGAAGTGTGCAAAATGTGTTCAGCCAGAGTCATTATGCTCACTTCCCATAAGGAGAAAGACATAATATTTGACGCATTTCGGGCAGGAGCAACAGACTACCTGGCCAAATCGGACTTCGAGAAAATACCCGATACCATTCGTTCGGCCTTTAAAAAGGAATCCCCGATCAGCGCTTCTGTTGCCGAACAAATACGGGAGGAGTTCAGGCGCTTAAAACAACTGGAACAACAAAATCAAGTAAAAGAAATCCGGGATATGCTAACTTCGACTGAATTAAAGATAATGGAGATGATCAGCGAAGGAGTGACCCAGAGATCCATTGCCAAACAGATGGTCGTTTCCCTCCGGACCATTAAAGTTCACGTCGGAAATGCATTAAAGAAATTAGGGGAAAAAAGCAGCAAAAATGCCGCTAAAAAGTTAAGGGATATGGGAGTGTTTAAAGAAGAAAGCATGTAGCCCCTAACAAAATGGCTAAAGCCATTTTGTTTCAAAGCGGGAGCAGCCAGAACCGGCGAACGGCCGGTTCCGGCTTATACTGCCATTTTCTCAAACTGCGTAATCAACACCCCGGGAGCCACTTCTTGTTCTCCTATTTCCACAAATCCGAGCTTCTTGTATAAATTTTTCGCTGGAATATTCTTTGCCCCTGTGCTTACAATATACTTTTTGATGTCCTTATCGAAATCCAGGACATATTGGACTAAACTTCTCCCGATGCCCCTGCGGAAATAATCAGGATGGACAATCAGGCGGTGAATATCTACTACACCATCTTTTTTCACAAATGAAATAGCCCCGGCTAAGTTTCCTTCAATAAAATACCCGTAGAAATCTTCCGGGCAATTCATAAGGGACCGGGTTGTGTCACGCAGCTGAGGAATGCCGAAAAAGCCGATTAATTCCGCCTCCACTTGATAAGACGGGATTTGTACCTCAAGCACCTGTTGCGCAATGGCTGGGTCTTTAATGTCAATTGGCTGTATCACCTGTTACCACCCCATCCGCTTGCGAAGCGACGTAATTTGATGGCTGCTGCTTCCCGTCCAATCGGGTAACGTACATCCATTGCAGTTCCTCCTTACTGGAAATGATATTGAACAAAACGTATAGTAAAATCATAAATCATTGATTCGGAGGTAAGCTACTTGAATATTCTTATACTTGGTGCAACTGGCCGGGTTGGCCAAAAAATCGTAGAAAACGCGTTGAGCGATGGACACCAAGTTCATGCCCTGGTCCGCTCTCCTGCTCAATTGGAGATCAAAAACGAACACCTGAGCATTTTTCAAGGCAATGTTGTAAATGAAAAAGACATTCGCCGCGCCATCGACGGGTGTGACATGGTGATCAGTGCATTAAGTACGGACGGCGGCACGGCTCTTTCTGACAGTATACACCATATCATTACTACCATGAAAGAAAAAGGAATAAAACGAATCGTGGCTATCGGGACTGCAAGGATCCTGCAAAGCCGCGGCGAACCTGATAAACTGCGCTATGAAACAAGTGAATCAAGACGCTCTTTAACTCGTGCCGCTAAAGAACATTTTAACGTTTATGAGGCGCTCCAATCATCCGGCCTTGACTGGACGATTGTATGCCCCACCTATTTGCCTGATGGGGAAGCGATGGGGCACTACCGTGTAGAAAAAGACTTTCTTCCGGAAGGCGGCAAAAAAAATCAATGTCGATGATGTCGCCAATTTTGCATATGCTCAATTAATGGACACGGCATACAACAAATCCCGCGTGGGCATTGCTTATTAAAAAGCTCTGGCTTATCCAATTGCCAGAGCTTTCTTCGTGTTAGGCTATACTTGCTTTTAGAATCCATTCCGTCTTTGTTACTTTTGCAAACTCCTGCAGGCTGACAATGGAAATGGTGTACACCGCTTCATCCTTGTATACCTCTTGATGAAATCCTTTTCGGTCGGTCAAAAAAAGCAGTGTTATCGGGTAATACTATACATTACTTAACCTCACTTTTTTTTAAAAAACGGATTGTATTCAGTCAAGGCTGTAAATTCATCATGGCGCCAAATTGCTGCGATGCAGTGGTGAAACAAATAAAAGCACAAAGCTCCACAATTTCGCTTTCGGAAAACGATTGCCTTAATGTTGCAAATATCTTGTCATCGATAGAATCGCGATGGTCGAGAAAAATATTCGCAAATGCGACCGCCAAACTGGTTCTCTCATCTTCCTGTACACGGGCTGGCTTTCCTTTGGCCATGCAATATTCGCACCCATTGCCAAAGGCGAGCGTTCGCCGGACTTGTTCTTTTAGTTCAGCACTTAATTGCCCGTTCCCGCTTAAATGGTCGCTTAAATCATTCCACTTTTGAAGTATCGGCGGGACATGGCCCATTAATTTTTGAAATGGGCTCCCGCCGTTTAAAGAAAAAGAAACTCTTGGCATGTTAGCCTCCTTTTAAAGGTATTGATTATTGACAGCTTTAATTATAAAATAGTAAATACAAAAATTGAATTCCATATGAAATGTGTTTTCCATTTATCCTTTATAAATGAAACTTAATTTAAGGACGGTTATTTCCATATGAAAATAGATGATATTGACCGAAATATTCTGGGCGAACTCTATATGGACGGCAGATTGTCGATCAGGGAGCTTGCTAAACGGGTCAACCTTTCTCCTCCTTCTGTCGCCGAACGCGTGCGCAAACTGGAAAGCGAAGGGATTATTGAAGGTTATACGATAAAAATCAACAATCAAAAAGCTGGTTTGGCGTTGGATTGCATTTTGGAAGTGACGATGAAAAACGGGGAATATCAACGATTTCAAGACTTTATCCGGCGCTACCCCAGAAGTTGCTTTTGCTACCGGGTGACGGGAAGCCTTTGTTATATTGTCAAAATATCGGTCCCTTCATTGGCCGAACTAGAAGATTTTATCAATTCCATTTCCGCTTATGCGACGACGGTTTCCCATATCGTTCTCTCCGAAGTCGACGTCCAATTATCGATGGATGAGTTCTTGCAGACCGAAAAGAGCCAATGACCTGCAACTTAGCAGATCACTGGCTCTTTTGTTGTTCATAATATCGCAGCTCCCACTCGAGAATGTCATCTACCGCAAGCTCCGTCTGATTCGTTTTCCGCATCAAGTGATCGATTAATACATCCATATCAACATCTGTATGTTGATTTTCAAGATACTTGCTCTCTTCCTTAAGCACGTTTCGGATCGTCGCTTCATCGTAGGATGTGTGGCTTTGAATATAGGCTACCACTCCATTTTCATTTGTATCCTTCATGATTTGCCCCCTAATCCATTCATTGATATTCAACTTTCCCAAAAGTTCCAAACGATATTCAGCTTCAAAAAAAGGATATTCAATCGATATGAATATCCTCTAACCTATTATTTGTAATAAGGCGAAATCATCAAATAAACAATGGGACCTGTTAAGGCAACATATAACCAGATTGGCATCGTCCAGCGCACGATTTTCCGGTGTTTTTCTACTTGCATCGTTAATCCCCAGATGAGGGAAAAAAGCGCCAGCGGAACAATAAGTGCAGCTAAAACACTGTGCGTCGTCAGTATAAAAAAGTAAAGGTACTTCAAAAACCCTTCGCCGCCGTAATGCGTTGTTTCCGCGGATAAGAAGTGGTAAGTGACGTACGAAATAAAAAACAGCGCAGTTGTTATAAATGCCGCAAAAATAAAGTTTCGGTGCACTTTAATATTTTTTTTCTTGATCGAATATAAAGCGGCAAGTAAAAACACAAATGTAAAACTATTAAAAATGGCATTTAACCTTGGAAGCAAAGTCAAATCAAAATCGACTTTTCCTTTGTACCCTAACGGCGAGAAAAACAAAATAAGAATAAAAACATTTATTACAATGGATAGCCCAATGACGAGAGCCGTGTAATTTTTTCCATTTACCGAACGGTTGTCACTCATAACTACTCTCCCTTACATTCATTTCTTCTCCCATTGTAACATTCAAGCAATGAAATCAAAAGTGACGAAACGATGAAACAAGTTGGCTGAATAAACGTTGAATGTGCAAAACTAAATATATATAAAATATTTAAACCCGGAATCGTTGTTTATGTTACAATCACTTTTAAAACATAAGTCTGAAAAATCTTCATACATACATAAAAAAGGGGTGATCTCCATTGGCTTATGAATTGATTCTTCGTCTCGTTATTGCAGGAGTATTAGGAGCGATTATCGGATTTGAGCGCAAAAGCCGCTTGAAAGAAGCCGGGCTTCGAACCCATTTTCTCGTTGCGGTCGGAAGCGCCTTAATCATGGTTGTATCTAAATATGGCTTTTTCGATTTAATCAATGACCATATTTCTCTCGACCCGAGCCGGGTTGCTGCACAAGTTGTGAGCGGGATCGGTTTTTTAGGCGCGGGGACGATCATTGTTCAGCGGCAAAATGTAAGGGGACTGACAACGGCGGCAGGATTGTGGGCTACGTCAGGAATCGGGTTGACGATCGGGGCTGGCATGTATTGGGTCGGGATTAGTGCTACGATTTTAGTATTTTTCGGGCTTGAACTTCTTGACAAAGGCTTAACGTTCTTTTTGCCAGAGCCGCTAAGATTGCGCCTTTTTCTAGAAGATCGGCCAAAAACGATACGGAATGTCCTTAACCATTTAGCAGACGAGAAAATCAAAATAGCCTCCTATCAAATTGAATTGCCACACGGCGATTCAGAGAGGTCGGACATTGTTTTAGAACTCATCCTAAAAGTTCCCGCTTCTTCAAAAAAATCAATGGATATCCTTGAGGTCGTCCGGGCGCTTCCCGGAGTTACTTCCGCACGGGTGGAGTAATATAAAAAAAGGTGCTGCCTTTAGAAAGTCGTTTTCCAACTCACTTTCTAGACAGCCCCTAAACCTTTAAGCTACATTCACTTTTTCAGATTCACCATTCTCTTTTTTCAATATAAACATAACAAATCCTATAATGAACCCAACTGCTCCCGGAATGATCCAACCGACACCTTCTGAATAGAGCGGCAGTTTTTCGAAAACCTTTCCCAACGCATTTCCAAAAAACGTTTTGTTGACCGTGTCGATCACACTAAACGCGGCAACGAAGATAACGGTCGTCCCATAAACCGCGTGGCTTCTTTTTATATATGGATGAATAAGAGCAAGGATAATGAGCACAATCGCCACCGGATAAATCGCTCCAAGAACGGGTACCGATACTTTCAAAATTTCCGTCAAACCTAAATTCGTAAGGAATAAGCTGATCATACAAATCATCGTGACCCACCATTTATACGAAACCCGCGGCAGTATTTTTTCGAAATATTGACTACAGGAAGTGACCAGCCCGATCGACACGCAGAGGCAAGCAAGAGTAAATACGATGCCTAAGAGAAGCGTTCCGAACCCGCCAAATAAATAATGGGCAACGTTCGTTAAAATTTGCGCACCGTTTTCTGCTTTTCCTAAAGAAGCGCTGGATGCACCTAAAAAACCTAAAATGACATAAATAATCGTAAGCAACAGACCTGCCCCTAATCCGGAAACCATCATATAACCCGATAATTTCTGGCTATGTTGAACGCCTTTTGCCCGCAATGTGTTAGCGACAATGATCCCGAAAGCCAGTGCTGCAAGTGCGTCCATCGTCAAATACCCGTCTAAAAATCCTTGAAAAGCCGGGTTTGTTGCATAATTTCCTTTCGGCGCTCCAAATGTGCCCATTGGAGAAACGAGGCTTTTAACGAAAATCGTAAGAATTAAGAGCAGAACAATGGGTGTCAATAATTTGCCAAAGCGGTCGACAAGTTTCGACGGCGATAAACTTAACCAAAACACAATTCCGAAAAACAGAACGGAATAGACAAACAATAGCAATGGATGGTGTGCCCATTTTTCGGGCAAAAACGGGCTCATGCCCATTTCAAAAGCAAGACTTCCCGCGCGGGGGATCGCTAAAGCCGGTCCAATAGAAATATAAATAATGAGTGGAAAAATAAAAGCAAAAAGCGGATGAACCCGGGCACAGAGCGTTTGAAAACTGCCGGCTTTCGCTATCGCGATAACGCCGAGGATCGGAAGGCCGACCGCGGATATGATAAAGCCGGTTATCGATAGAAAGAGATGTTCTCCAGCCGATTGCCCTAAAAAGGCGGGAAAAATAAGGTTCCCGGCTCCAAAAAACATGGAAAAAAGCATTAAACTGACAAAAATCAAGTCTTTTTTTGAAAAGGTGCTCATATCTATTCTCCTTAGATGATATTTCTCTTCGCTGTCATGACAATAGGAAAATTCAAAAATAATATTCGCATTTTAACAGGTTTTCTCATATAAATCTAGACTACTTAATGAATTCAGAATTGAAAGATAATAAAGTGTTCACATGATCTTTCTTAAAAATTACTGTGTGAGTGACTATATAAATCCTTCGATTCGCGTTATCATAGTATTAAAGATAAAAGAACAGGAGAGTCATAAATGAATGATGCGCCTCAAGGCTATGATCCCTTTCGTGGAACATTTGAAAATCTGGAGACACTTGCGGATAAAATCAGCGATGTCTTAAATTGCCCTGTCACGATTGAAGACAGCAATCACCGCCTTCTTTCCTATAGTACGCATGAAGGAGATACCGATCCAGCCCGAATTGCCACCATTATTGGAAGACGCGTGCCCGAAAAGGTGATCAACAGCTTGTGGAAAGATGGCGTTATCCCTAAATTGCAGGAAAGTGATGAACCCGTTCGTGCCTCATCGATTGAAAAGGTCGGACTCGGAAACCGGGTCGCAGTTTCCATTCGAAAGGACTCGGAAGTACTCGGTTACATCTGGGTACTTGAAATGAACAAACATTTAACCGAAAGCGACTTTGAGTTGCTGAAGAAGGCGGCAAAGGCCGCCAAAAGCCACTTGCTGCAGTTACAAACTGGCACTAAGAGGAAGCAAGAGGGAAGCCAGGAATTTTTCTGGAAGCTTTTAACTGGCCATGTTGAATCAGAAGAATGGATCATTGATAAACTCCATCGTTTATCTATTCTTCCATCAACTCCATTAACGGTTTTAATTTTTCAATTTCCCGAAGAAATTAATTCGGAATTCGAAAAAAAGATTTCTTACATTACAACCGTCAATCAAAGTGTAAAAGCACAGTTATCAGCTGTTGATGGGAATCAAGTCATTCTGCTTACAAGTCCGAAAGAAGATGCCAAACCCGCGGCCTACATCCAATCGTTTATCGAATCATTTATCTCGCAAATGAAAGAGCGTTTTCAGGCAACTGGCATTACAGCGGGCTACGGAAGTATTTATTCTTCATACATGCAAACAGAAAAAAGCTATAAGGAAGCCTTAACCGTTCTTTCGATAAAAAGCAAGTTCGCCAATGAGACATCCGCCATTTTTGGCTACAATGAACTCGGTATTTACCAATTTCTTGATTCCATCTATAAAAAACAGCAGGCAAGCGGCTATTTCAATCATTCCTTGAAAAAGCTTTACGACTATGACCGCCTGCATAAAACAAATTTATATGAAACCTTGGAAACCTTTTTAAATCATGATATGAATGCTCACGAAGCGGCGAAAGCGCTCCATGTTCACTTAAATACGTTGACGTACCGCTTAAAACGGATTTCTGAAATCGGGGCGATTGACTTAAAAGACCCGAATCAAAAAATTATGCTGTTTATCGACTTAAAAATCCAGCGTCTTTTTTTTAAAGAGCATTTGTGAAAATTCACAAATGCTCTTTTTTAATTTCTCTTTTCCTAACAAAGATAAAGTCAAGAAAAAAGACTATACTAATAGAACAAGGAATAATTGAAAGCGCCATCAAACAAATTTTGATGGATTTAGGAGGTTTTTACAAATGATCGTTGGTATCCCTAAGGAAATTAAAAATAACGAAAATCGTGTAGCAATTACGCCTGCTGGTGTCGTTGCACTAAAAAATGCGGGGCATGACGTATTAATCGAAACAAATGCCGGTGTTGGAAGCGGATTTACGAATGAAGACTATCAAGCAGCCGGTGCCCAAATGATCGATGCGGCAAGCGATGTATGGGCCAAAGCGGATATGATCATGAAGGTGAAGGAACCACTTCCAGCGGAATATGACTATTTCCGTCCGGGTCTCATTCTTTTCACTTATTTACACCTTGCAGCAGAGCCAGAACTTACCCGTGCTTTAACTGAAAAAGGGGTAATCGGCATCGCCTATGAAACGGTGGAACATAATCGAACTCTTCCATTACTTACACCGATGAGTGAAGTGGCTGGCCGTATGGCTGCACAGATTGGAGCGCAATTCCTTGAACAGCCGCATGGCGGAAAAGGAATTCTTCTTGGTGGAGTGCCGGGTGTAAAACGCGGAAAAGTAACGATTATTGGCGGCGGTGTCGTTGGTACGAATGCGGCAAAAGTCGCTGCAGGTTTAGGCGCAGACGTGACGATTATCGACTTAAGCGCAGACCGTCTCCGTCAATTGGACGATATTTTCGGAAACAGTGTACAAACGTTAATGTCCAGTCATCTGAACATTGCGGAAGCCGTTGCGGAATCCGACCTTGTCATCGGTGCCGTATTAATTCCAGGGGCAAAAGCGCCTAAACTTGTAACGGAAGAAATGATTAAATCAATGAAACCGGGCTCTGTTGTTGTTGACGTTGCCATTGACCAGGGTGGAATTATTGAAACGTCTGACCATGTGACGACACATGACAACCCTACTTATGTAAAACACGGCGTTGTCCATTATGCGGTTGCAAATATGCCTGGTGCGGTTCCACGTACATCAACGATGGCATTGACCAACGTAACCGTTCCATATGCATTGCAAATTGCAAACAAAGGCGTAAAGAAAGCGATCGCCGAAAACGCAGCATTGAAGTTAGGCGTCAACACGGCAGGCGGTTACGTCACTTACGAAGCCGTCGCAAGAGACCTTGGCTACGACTATGTTACTGTTGATGAAGCCATTGAAAAAGCACTATAGTGGAGAAGCAAGCTGTCGAGAAAGAAATCGGCAGCTTTTCAAATGGGCAAAAACACGTAGGTGCACTTGATTTATTCATTCGCTGAATTATTTCTTAAATCGGCTGAATTAATGCTAAAATCGGCTGAATTATGCCCCGTTTTGGCTGAATTATCGTTAAAATTGGCTGAATTAATAAAGTTAGGAGTCGATCCCCTTCAAAGAGGGGTTTTTTCATCATTGCCAAAACATACTAAATTTAGGATAATTCAACCGTTATTTTCTATAAAATTAGTCATTTTTGGGGGTTTTTATTTATGCTAACGAGACAAAAAAAAGAAAAAGGAATCGATTATTTATCGAATTTTTAAAAATAAAAAAGCACTTTTTCAAAGACTTTATTGACCATCTTCAAAAGGTAAAGGATCATCGCTGCCAAAGCCATATCAAATGGTTTGATGAGTTTGTTAGAACTAATGACGCAATGTTCTGGTCAAAATAAAGAGATGCTAAAGTTAAACGCAAGTATACCATTCTCTCAATATCTCTCAATTGATTATAAGTCAATCTCCCCGATCACCTTTTGATTTTGTCAAAAAAAATAACCCCCGAAAATCAGCTCGAATTAACCGACTTCAGGGTTTGAAAATTGGATAATTATGTTTAAGTTAACGTAGATCAATAATTATTTTTCTTCTCGTTCATGAAACCTTAGTGTAATATTTGATTTACGTACTTTATAAAACACCAATGATCCAATTGCGCCAAAAATCCCGATCCCAATTGCGGATGTAATTTCTACTGTATCTGTAATCATTCCATTCGTAAGAAGTAAGTAGATTATAAATCCATACACCCAGCCCAATAAAGCAAAAGCAAGATAACTTTTTTTCCTAATTCTGCGATAAAACATCTCACCTATAATGCAACCCAGTAAAGAGAGAGGAACTCCAAACATTGTATAGGAAAAAGTATATGTGTAAAAGTCATCCAGTGTATGATTTGCTCTCCCAATTAGATTGAAAAATAACATCACAATAATTATACTTACGATCAAGCTAAAAAACGAGCTAATAAAAGCTAACAAGAATCTCAAAATGATTCCTCCATATGATTAATACATTTCTTTAATTTTTGCATTCGGTAATATTGGCCATAAATACCTAAACCTGATATTATAAACTTTCTATTTTGGAAATAAATAGGGCGTATAAAAAATATCCTGAATCCATGGCTAATGTTTAGTCAAATCAAGGCTAATTTGTTATAAAATTATTTATTACTTATCGATTTGCTTTATTCAAATTGAAAAAGCTTGATAAATTCTTTGAAAAGATGAAGTCCACCGATTTCCCGCTCCTATTTTTAATCGCCTCTGTCTGGCATGAATTACGAATTTAGCAGCCAGGCTCTTGTAATTTTGAATCACGGTTCGAATCCGGCGTCTTTGAACCTTTTTCTTTAACAGGGCGTCCTCTTTTTGCGAAAAACGGGAAATCCTGTTGCGTTAATCCCTTATTTTCCTGATCATGAAAAATTGCTATAATTGCATACGCACATAGCGGTTCGAAAACTCCCGCGTTATCAAAACTAGGAGGTTCTTATGTTTAATTTTTCATTCGGGGTCGTCTTTGTCCTCGTTAATTTTTTGTTGTTTATCCTATGTTACCGTTTATTTGGCAAGACAGGGCTCTATGCCTGGATCGGCGCCATGACGATATTGGCTAACATTCAGGTCGCAAAAACGATTGAAATGTTCGGTTTCGTAATGACACTTGGCAATACGGCCTATGCGACGATCTACTTATGTTCGGATCTTCTGAACGAAAAGTACGGGCAAAAAGAAGCGAAAAAGGCCGTCTGGTTTGGCTTTTTCACCCTCATTATGATGACGATCATCATGCAAATGGCGCTAGTCTTTAAACCTGAAGCAACAGATATTGCCCAGGAGTCGCTTCAAACCATTTTTGGCCTTGTCCCGAGAATTGCATTAGGAAGCCTTACTGCCTATTTTGTCAGCCAATTTTTAGATGTCCGGCTATACTCGATGCTTAAAAAAATGTTCCCGGGGTACAATCAGCTCTGGATCCGCAACAATGGGAGCACATTGATCAGCCAGATGGTGGATACACTCGTTTTTTGCACGATCGCTTTTGCTGGCGTTCATCCGTGGAACGTCTGGTTCGATATATTAATCACAACCTATTTGTTAAAATTCATCATTTCTGCCGCATCGACCCCATTTATTTATTGGGCAAGAAGCTTTAAATTTAAAGAAGAAAAAAGTGAAGCGTAATGGGCTTCACTTTTTGTATTCCAATCTTAGTTAAAAACTTTCGGGAATTGGCCTTGATTGCTTCTGATTTTGACGGATCTTGCGCAGTCCAGTTCCTTGCTTTCGATCAGTATCAAGACGTTTTTCAAGTGCCCTTGCTAAAAGGGATAATGAGTAGTTAATCAAAAAATAAATAATCGCCGTTAATAAAAGGATCGGGAAAACAATTTTATAATTGCCGCCATTATAAATACCTCTTGCATTATGGAGCAGTTCTGGCAAGGTAATGACGACCGCCAGCGATGTATCTTTCAATAATGAAATAAATTGACTGACAAGTGGCGGAATCATACGTTTTAACGCTTGAGGCAGGATAATATGCCACATTGTTTGAGTATAGCTTAAACCAGAAGACCGGCCTGCTTCTATTTGTCCTTTTCCTATTGAAACTAAGCCTCCCCGCACGATTTCAGCAATCATGGCAGACTCAAACAATGTAAGTCCAGCGATTGCCGCCGTAACGATTTCAAGCTTGATTCCAACTTCGGGCAAAGCAAAAAACGTAAAAAAGAGAATCAATAACAATGGGAGGTTGCGAATTGTTTCTACGAGTACAGCAATGACTTTTGAAAGTAGTGGAATTTTTGCGTATCGTAAAACCCCTAAAAGACTTCCGATAATAAAGCTTAAAACAATCGATATTACAGCTACTTCCAGTGTCACCAACAATCCTTTTAACAAATAAGAGAGATTACCTGGTGTGTAAGCGCCGATAAAATCCATATTTGATCACTCTCCTGTCTGGCTCCAGCGGCCTATTACCGGGAGCATTTCGGACAAACCAACGATGAAAAGTTATTTCTATTTAGTGAACAATAGCATTCCGCCTATTGATGAGCCGCTTTTTCCTACTCTGTTTTTGCCAATCTGCGTTCAAGATAACCGACCAATAGACTGAGGGGTATGGTTAAAACTAAATAAAATACTCCGACGAAAATATACGTATTGAATGTATCAAACGTTTTTTCATGAATGGAATCAGCATAGTACATCAAGTCAAGACCAGCAAAGACTCCTAGAATTGATGAGTTTTTTACGAGGTTCAGAAATTGATTCCCCAGTGGAGGAATGACAATTTTAATCGCTTGCGGCAAAATTATATAACCCATTGTTTGTATATATGTAAGCCCCGATGAACGCGCTGCTTCCATTTGGCCTTTATCCACTGATTGGATTCCAGCTCTAATGGCTTCAGCAATAAAAGAGGCAGTATAAATTGTCAGGGCCATAGTACCAGCTACAAACCCGCTCAAGTTAATATGAAAAGCAACAAGGCCGTTGTAAAAGAAGAAGGCGATCAAGATTAAGGGAATATTTCTTATAAATTCAACAAAGCATGCCCCGATAAAATTTAAAATACGCAGAGGTGCGATGCGGAATACCGCAACGATTGCACCTAATATAAAACTGCAAACTAAACCAATGAGACTGATTTTTATTGTATTAAAAAACCCCGTCATATACGTATCAAAATTGTCTGTTAGTATGGAGAAGTCCATTTAACTACCTCCTTAATTTCAAAATAAGAGGATGGCAAGTATTAACCCATCCTCCTTCTCTTCATTACTCTTTAATCCATTTGTCTTTAATCTTTTGCAGTTCCCCGCTATCTTTTAATTCCTTAAGGAAATCATTGACGTATTTGACCGTCTTTTTATCTCCTTTTTTAATTGCGATTCCGTATGGTTCATCAGTGAACGTTCCACCAACAAGCTCATAATTTGGATCCTGCGCTGCCATTCCATAAAGAATGGAGTTGTCAGTGGTTAAGGCATCACCCTTGCCAGCTTTTAAAGCAGTAAACGCTTCAGCATAGTTTTCAAATTCCAGTACTTCAGCATCCGGGGCTTTTTCTTTAATGTTAACAACTGATGTCGATCCTTTAACTGCCAATACTTTTTTGCCTTTTAAATCGTTAACCCCTTTTATCGGGCTTCCTTTTTTCACAAGAAGCGATTGACCGGCTTTAAAGTAGACATCCGAGAAATCCACTTCTTTTTTACGCTCTTCCGAGATAGTCATTGTTGCAATAATCATATCAATATCCCCATTATTTAACATTGGGATCCGTGTTTTTGAAGTTACTTCTTTTAGCTCAATTTTCTTTTCGTCACCAAGTAATTTCTTTGCCAGCGCTTTTGCAATATCAATATCCAGACCTGTTATGTCACCTGTTTTAGGGTCTTTATAACCGAATAAATTTGTATCGTATTTTACACCGACAACTAATTTGCCACGTTTTTTTATTTTATCTATTGCGCTTCCGCCGGACTTTTCTTTCTTATCTCCTCCACATCCTGCCAATAAGGCCATAACCAATGTTAAAACCATTGCAAATACAAACCACTTTTTAAATTGTTTCATCCGATATTTTCCCCCTTTTGATCTAATGGTTTAATACTCTGCTTAAAAACAATTTAGCCCTCTCCGCTTTTGGATTTGCGAAAAATTCCTTCGGGCTTCCTTCTTCGACAATTTGCCCCTCGTCCATAAAAACGATGCGATTGGCTACTTCGCGGGCAAACCCCATTTCATGTGTTACAACGACCATCGTCATGCCTTCTTCAGCAAGCGACTTCATGACATCGAGCACCTCGCCGATCATTTCCGGATCGAGTGCCGACGTTGGTTCATCAAACAGCATTAGCTTCGGTTTCATCGCCAGTCCACGGGCAATTGCCACCCGCTGCTGCTGGCCGCCCGAAAGCTGGGAAGGAAAGGAATATGCCTTATCCGGTATTCCTACTTTTTCCAAATAATACATCGCTGTTTTCTCCGCTTCGCTTTTTTCCACGCCTAACACTTTAATCGGAGCAAGCGTAATGTTTTGCAAAACCGTTTTATGCGGGTAAAGATTAAAATGCTGGAAGACCATGCCGATGTTTTTACGAAGCTCGTTAATGTTTGTTTTTTTCTCATTAACGGTTATTCCGTTAACAACAAGCTTGCCATCGGATATCGTCTCCAGGCGGTTAATGCAGCGAAGCAAAGTGCTTTTCCCGGAACCCGAAGGACCGACAATAACAACGACTTCCCCCTGTTGTACCTCTAGATTAATATTTTTTAAGACGTGGAAGTCACCGTAATGTTTATTGACTTGTTGAAATGAAATCAATCCAACCCCCCCTAATGCGATCTATACAAAAATCTTGAACGCCATTATTCAGTTTCCACCCGAGCAAAATAACAGATTTCATTAACTCTTAGGAATTTTCACATTACTTATAATTAGATACATCTTCACAAAATCCCTTCTAAATCTTCTGGAAATTTAACAAAATAGTAAAAAAGACCTACTTTTTGTAGATCCTTTTTACTAAGTGTCTTCTATAGTTGGCGTAATACCCGGTTAACCGTCTCTCTTCTTAACCCGATAAATTGACCGATCTCTTCCTGGGTTAATACTTCGTTAATTTTTACGCCCGGGAAATAATGTTCAAACCATTTTTGCAATTGCTGAACTTTGTCTATCGGTGCAACGGTTGTGAGCTGATCAATCCGCTGTTGCATCATTCGCAATTTCGTTTGCAAAATTAGCGCAACATCCCTGTATTTTTCAGGATTGGCCGCCAATTCGCTATACCATTCTGCATCCTGAATCATTTCAACTTCTGATGTCATTAGCGCTACGGCCGTACCGTTGTATTCTTTCGGGCTAATAAGTGAATGATGGGGAATGATTTCCCCCGGGACGATTAAATTCAGCAATGACTTCGAGCCATCTTCATGTACTTTCTCAACTTTTAATAACCCGCTTTTCAACAAATAAAGCGGTCCTTGTTCCCCTTGCCTGAACAAAACCTCTCGTTTATGCAAAAACAAAACTATGCCACCCTCTTTTACTTATGTGGCAACGGAAAACACCGTACCTTAGTTCTATTATATCATGTTCGAAACCAGACTTTTTCTGGTGGATTACCTAAGAAAGGTAAAAGGAAAAGAGTACAACAACAATTATTGCGAGGCGAAACAATTTATAGGATAATTATAAATAATCGGAATTCATTACAAAAACTATTCTTCATTTATTTGGTGACAATTATCTAATTAGATTTGAGAAAAAATCGCAGTACTCATCTATCACTGCCTTTATTTCCCCCACAACTCCGGCGGGTTAAGCTCGTAAATTCCATTTTCCCTGAACATGTAATGGTTGGCGATAAATTCTCTTCTAATGGTAGCGTAGTCTTCATGGAAACGTTTAATGTATTCATTGATTTCTTTTTCCGCATATTGTTTTCCCGGAATCAATCCTTTCACGATATGCTCAAGCACAATGAGCCGTTTTTTTCGCATGGAAGGGATTTGCTTCAATGTACCGTCCGCGGCAAAGAAGTTGTTAAGCACACTATATTTCTCGTTTTCTTTTTTGTTCACTGGCATAACGGCCTCCACCCCGATCTTTAAAATGGCCTCTGCATTTTGCTTCAGCTTTTTTTCATCCAAGTAAAAGTAAATCGTGTTTTTATCTCTTCGTTCATAAATTAAACCGGCATCCCTTAGCTTAGAAATGTGATGCGTGATGGTCGGCGGCTTTACCCCTAGTTTTCCGGCAAGCGCCTGGCCGTGCAAGGGACCGTTTTTCAACAATGCCAATATCCGAATCCGCGTCACGTCCCCCAACGCTTTATGAAACTGAACTAACCGATCAAGCTGCATAACTGCCTCCTTCTAATTAGATATTCATTTAATTAGTTATTTATATAATTCCATAATTTTCCCATTTTGTAAAGACAAAAAAGAGAGCGAATCTCGTTTCGCTCTCTTTCCGATAAATTGCTTTATATCATATTTGCGGTTCTAAAACAAACGTAGGTTCGTTTTCTTCCGCAAATAAAGATGTCCAAATACAAATAAAATAACGGATATGCAACCATTTAAAAGGACGGAAAAGATAATTTGATCAAAGGACAACGGTTCTGTATTGAATGACATAATATGGAAAACAGGGATTATACTCCCTTCAGTCAAAAATTCTGTCGATACATAGGCTACAATCATCAAAATGGGAACCATTACTTTTTTCGTCAAAAGGATAATGACAAATCCAATTGATATATACAGCAAAGACTCTGCCGCATATTGGATAAATAAAACAAAAAAATTAGCATCCGGGAAGCGAACGATAAGGAACATACAGCAAATTGCGATCAATATTTCATATAATGCGGAAAAAACACCTATTCTCAAGAGCCCATGTTCTTCCGCTTTAAGAGGATAACTATAAAGGAGGTCAGATCCCCCTTCTTCAAAATAATCATGGTAAAGGAAAATGATCCACCAAGCGGAAAAAGGAACAATAAGAAACTCCATTTGCTTTAAAAGAATAAAAGAAAGTTCCTTTTCCCCAAATAAAAACTGGAAAACAAAGAAAAGGAAGGGCAAAAACGAAAAGTAAAATGCATAACCGATCGCTTTAATTTCAAAAGAAAAATCAATCTTTTTAAACATATGAAAGGTTTTTCCTCGTCACATAAAGATATGTGTCTTCAAGGGTCGTTTGGACTTCCCGTGCATCAGGTAAGCGGCTTTCCGAGAAAAATCGAATTAAGTAGCGATTGCTTAGTTGTTTTGTTGAAATAATATTCTCTTCTACGATTGGTACAGGAGTATCAAAAGGTATTTCTATTTCCCAAACTTTCCCTTCTGTGATTTCCGCCAGTTCTTTTCTTGTTCCCGTTTGTAAGACTTTCCCTTTTTTAATAATCGCAATATTGTCACAAGTAGATTCCAAATCTTCAACAATGTGTGTCGATATTATTATAATTCGGCCTTCAGCTAAACTCCTTAACAGTCTGCAAAAGCGAACACGTTCCTCTATATCCAGGCCCGCTGTCGGCTCGTCAACAATGATGATTTTGGGATCCCCGATTAAAGCCTGAGCGATCCCCAATCTACGAAGCATACCTCCAGAAAGGTTTTTTACTTTTTTATATTTCTGATCTGTTAAATTTACAGATTCTAATATCCGATTAATTACTTCCTTTCTCTTCTCCTTTTCTGTAACCCCTTTTAAAACAGCAAAATGATTCATGACTTCTTCTACATTAAGTGATTTATAGATAGAAAAATGCTGGGGGAGATAACCTAATTGTTTCTTAACGTCGTGAACCCTTTCCCAGGTTAGATCACCATATTGAATCTTCCCTTGATCAGGACTCTCGAGTGTCGAAATCATCCGCATAAGAGTAGTTTTCCCCGCACCATTAGGCCCAAGAAGTCCAAACGTCCCTTTAATTTGAAGGGAAATACGGTCTAATACTAATTTTCCTCCAAACTTCTTTACAACATCATCTATTACTAAAGCCGTCACTGTTTTCCACCTTTCCTGTATGTATTTAATAGCTTTTCTAACTGATCCCATGAGTCGTTTCCTGAGTGTAATAAGTAGTACCACTGCTTGCAAAATTGAGTTTTTTCTTTTATACCTTTATTGCTTTTTAGCCACTCAGACAATTGATGAAGCACCACTTGTTTTGATCCATTACCAGGAACTTTATTGAACCACTCTATGAAGTCTCCATCATCTTTAATATGATTTTTCTTATTGTAAATATAGGAATACATTAAATCAAAGGCATGTAAATAATCTCTATCCTCAACTTTAATATTTTCATATTTCCATGTTAAAGCAGGAACTATCCAGTACGTATAGTAGGCTGGAATATCAATTAACCAGGAATTTGATGGATTCCCAAGAATAAGCGTATCAGGAGAATACCACATGACTTCTTCCATTGAGCTGTCCGCAATAGAAAGAATCGGTATCATCATGATTTTGTCTGGATAGTCCACATTTTTAATGTTCAAATCATTTGCGGTTGCTTTCATAACATTTTCGGTTGCGGATTTGAATTCATTATAATTTAGTCCTTTTGTATCACCTGGAAAAATCAATTCTGTACTTCCAACGCGTTTCGATTGTAGTTCCCCTGAGAGGAGCGTTAAACCGGTAAATGATTTTCCTTCCCATTTCCCATTGTTTCTTTTAGTGAGATTTGTATAAAGTGGTTTTCTCCCTTCATATGACAAAACATAACGGGTTAAATTATCGGTTTGATGGTTATTTCTAACTAGTCGTCCATATCGATCCATTTGAAAAGCAGGTTTTACATTTACAGAAGGCAGCCAGTTAAAATAATAAGGCAAATAAACAGCTCGTTGATTAGCATAAAACAAAGGAGAGCTGTTTCCCTCGTATTGAAAGATTAATTGAAGGGGTTGTCCTTTTTTCCAATCTTTTTTCAAAGAAACGGTAACCGCATCATTTTGTTGCCTAAACTTTACGGCTTTCCCATTGGCTTCAACCCGTTTTATTTTTAGACCGTGATATAAAGATAATGGGAGGATTTTAATTGTTTTGCCAGTTTTATTTTGAACATCCATTTCCACTCTGGCACTTAATGATCTCTTGATCTTAAGGTCAATTTTATAAGTAGTAACTTGTATCTTTTTTTGATCAAGAACTGGCTGCTTCTTGCTATAATAGAGAGCTTCAGCCTCTTCCCGTGGACGATCTGCATTGATCCCGGAGGCATATAATTGCCATTTCAAACTTAACCCATAGGAAATCAAACCAAATGAAAGCATTAATACAAAAATACAGCTCAAGGTTGTTTTTTTGTTTAGAAGATGATGCCTGTAATTCAAGTAAAAAACAAAAATAATACTGATCACAACAAGCCATTCAAAATGTTTAAGCCAATAAAACCAATCAATCGATAATCCATATAATCGATCATATAATCCCGTAGGGTTTGGTTCCCCTAAATTTAACCACTTAGAAACCCGCTGCAAATGATCTCCTAAAAAAATGTAATTGACAGGTCCAATCAATGCCCATACAACAAGCGATACAGGAAAAACCATTTTCCCTTTAATGAACAGTGCTAATAGCATCCCAATAAAGTAGCTGATTAAAAAAGTTAACCCAAAGTATAATAAACAATATAAAAACGCACTGAAAAATAAATGAGTGAAAGGGTACCCGCGACAAAGATAGTAAATCACATAAAAAAGATAAAATAGAAAACTAATAAAAAGAGCTAATAAAATCCCATATAGAAGTTTTGCCAGCAATTTTACTAGAGACGCATCTTTAATAGTAAGAAATAAATCTTCTAGTTGATGTGTATCTTCAATCTGGACAACAAAAATGCCAAATAATAAAAACGCAAGAATTCCTCCTTGCACTAAAAAACTGGTAGCTGTTAATACTTCTCCAGGTGATGGAATATCTGTAAGTGCAAGATATTCATAAGATAAAAAACCAATAAGAAGTACCCAGAACAAAGGCTGCCGTTTAAATTGTAACCATGTGATGTAGACCGTATTAAATAAGCTTTTCAAAAAGATTTCCTCCTATGGAAATTCAAAAATAAAATGAATTAGGGAAAATATGCTTTGAACTCCCAAATGTACCCAGATTATTTTAACATGACAAAAATCCCCTTACAATTCTAGTAAAAATATTTAGTAATCCAACAGTAAAAAACAACCTTTTCACTCACTGAAAAGGTTGTTTTGCTTAGAAGTCTATTGTTCTCCTGCCTTTACATCAAGGTTGCTATTTACATCCGGAAGGGTCGAGGTTTTTTTATTTACCCTACCATACCGGATATAGTTAAAGATAACACAAAAGCATAAAGCCAAGTCCGTAAAGTACGGCTGAGCGCTGCGTCGGGTCAAAAAGCGGGTAGATCAAAACGACGGCGCACATGATCAAGCAAAGGATCGGGACAAATGGATACAATGGCGCCCGATATTGCAGGTTTTCCAGTTTCCCGCCTTCTTTTATATACTGCCTGCGGAAATTGAACTGCGACAGGGCGATTCCCATCCAGGTGATTGTAATCGCAATCCCTGAGACGGACATTAAAAAGACAAAGACCGTATCTGCCGCAATGACACTTGTCAGTAGCGAAAGAAGCGAAAACCCAAGGGAAACGAACAATGCATTCAGTGGAATCCCGCGTTTCGTCAGTTTACCAAAAGCGGGGTGTGCCATTTGATTATTCGACAGTGCCCAGAGCAGCCGGGTCGATGCATAAAGACAGGAGTTCCCTACAGAAAGTACAGCTGTTAAAATAACAACATTCATTATATCTGCCGCATATGGAATGCCTACCGAGTCAAAAACCGTCACAAACGGGCTTTTCAGTAAGCCAAGGTCTTTTGCCGGAAATAAGGCCGAAAGAATCACAACCGATGCGACATAAAAAATGAGGATGCGAAAGACGACATTGCGAATCGCTTTCGGAATATTTTTCACCGGATCATCGCTTTCGCCTGCGGCAATGCCGATAATCTCCGATCCTTGATAGGAAAATACGACGCTCATCATCGTTACAAATACGATCGAAAACCCTTTAGGAAACAATCCTCCGCCGCTCGTAAAATTAGAGAAAAACGGAGCAGGTTTCCCATCCATGTGAATCAAGCCAAAAACGGCGGCCCCACCAATAATGATGAATAAAATAACAGCAAGAACTTTAAGCCCTGAAAACCAATATTCCGCTTCGGCAAACGCTTTCGTCGTCAAGGCATTGATCGAAAATAGCAACACGATAAAAAATAGGCACCATATCCATACAGGCGTATGGGGAAACCACCGTTTCATCAGCACACCAGCCGCCGTAAACTCTGCACCGGCTGTGACGGCGGAACACATCCAATACATCCAGCCGAGCATGAATCCAGTGCCAGGTCCGATGAATCTCGTCGCATATTCCTGAAAAGAGCCGGTGACTGGCATGAAGACCGATAACTCACCAAGACAAACCATGACTAAGTATAAAAGAAGTCCGCCGGCTAAAAACGCGACAATCGCTCCGCCCGGTCCAGCTTGATTAATGGTAAGCCCGGCATTCAGAAATAAGCCTGTTCCGATGACCCCACCGAGGGACAACATGAATAAATGCCTGCTTTTCATTGACCGTTTTAGTTGGGTATTCTTCTCCTGTTCCATTACAAAACCCTCTCTTTAAAAGGATAGAAAAAATAGATGGAATCTTCAGATAAAATAATTTATACGGATCCACCTTCAGGAAAATAGATTCGGCCTAAAGGTGAACCGTCTGTTATAAGCGGTATAGCGGGCTTGTCAAACAAGTGGGGCCGCCTGTCCCTTTCAAAGAAATTTCTTCTCCTTCATATTCGAATACTTCTGCTCCCTCGGCTTCAAGCATGCTTTTCGTTTCACGATTGCCCGTTAACATTAAGCACTTTCTTGGCGCAAGGGCAAGCACATTGGACCCTAACGTATCGTATTCGTTCTTCGGCACTTCAATCAGCTTGATTCCTCTTTCCATTAATAGCTCTCTGAATGAAACGGGCATCAATTCAGAATAGACGACAGCTAAATCACGATCAACCAGGCTAATGATCGACATTAAATGCAAACATTCGTCAGGTCCGTTTCCGTGCGGAAGCTGAACGACAATAAACTCATCAACTAATTCTTTTGTTATCTCCCGTAATTGACGGATTCCTTCATCATTTGTACGATACCCGCGCCCGACAGCGAGTGTTCGTTCATCAAGCCAGACGACATCTCCGCCTTCCACTCTTCCTTCACCGGTTATCGCTCCAAGAATAGGGATCCCGATTTTCGAAAAATAGGCCTCCGTCGCCCCTGGTTCTCCCTGGCGCAACCATTTCCCGGGCTTTAAGAGAATCGCTCCCTGTTTCGTGAGTTTAACGGAATCATGGGCGTAAATGGAATCGAGCCCGGCTTCATCTGATCGCGGAAGGTAATGGACATTTGGAACATGTTCTTTTAAAAGGCGTTCAAACTTCTCATATTCTTCTAACGCTTTATCATAATCGGGACAACTTACATAGCGATACTCTTCCCAATGTTTACGAAGATGGTCCTGATTGATGAAGGCATTTTTCGGATGTTTTATTAAAACACTTTCTAATTTCCCGACCATCGATTGGCATCCGTACTTCATCATGTCACCCCTATTTCAGCGTATTAAAATCGTAAGGAAAGACAGCTCAATCCTCCGTCCTGTTTTTGGAATTCGGACATTTCTAATTCGATGACATCATAGCCGGCATCCACTATTTTTTTCTTCGTATTTTCATAGCCTTTAGGAATAATGACATAATCGTTGACACGAATGCAGTTTGCTGCGTATTCCTCTTCTTTTTCTACGACAATGCGGTTAAACGATTGGAAAAGCTCGCTATCCACAAACTCACCGGCCAGTACAAGGTCATTGTTGCCTAAATAAGCGATACCTGTTTTCAAATGGAAAAATTCCTTTAGCGGCACGATCGTTGCACCATATCCGTATTTTTCTAAAATCTGTTTTAGCTGGTTGGCCCCTTCCTCATTTGTTCGATCCGACAGGCCGATGTAAAAATGGTTTTCCACTTGAAGGACATCTCCTCCATCTAAGGTACCCGGGGAATGGATGGATTCGATCGTTTGATAAAAGTCTTTAATCACTTCCTTCATGTCAATGATTTCACCGTTGCGGCTTTCGGCTCCTGGATTCGTAATGACAGCAAACTTCTCGGTCAAAACGGCCGTATCCTCTACAAATGTAGAATCAGGATAGTTCTCATCTGCTTCAAGTTCGGTGACCTCAACCCCGCATTTTTTTAGCGCCTCAACATAAGCTTTATGCTGTGTAAGAAGTTTTTCATAATCCGGTTTTCCTAAATTCGACGTCGTTAGTCCATTCACATAACTTTTTCCCGGTTGTCGCACGATAACATGTTTAAACATATAAAAATTCCTCCCCTGTATCTTTCCATATAATGAAAACGCTTTCGGAATAATGAAAAATTTATTTTTAATTTAAAACATCCCAAACCGGATTGTCAAGAATTTGTTCGAAAATTTATTTTTTTCGGAAAAATCATTAGCCTTATTGCCATCATTCTCATATTCATGGTATAAAATGAGTAATACTAGACAAAACGACAGAAAACTGTAAGGGGTTTCAAATGGTTCAATCTATTGATCGTGCAATGCAAATTATCCACATTCTTACTTCCGACGATCATAAACCCAATTGGTCAATATCGGAAATCGCAGAACAAGCCGAGCTTCCATTAAGCACCGTCCATCGCTTGCTTCGTTCATTAACAAACTATGGCCTCGTTGCCCAGGTCCCCGAAACGAAGCAATATAAAATTGGGCTAACATGGATGGAGATCGGTTTGAAGCTGCTTGAAAATATGGACTTCAGGTCCGTCGCCAGGCCCGTTATGGAGAAGCTGGCACAGGAAGTGCAAGAAAGCATCTATTTAAACATGTTGAGCGGGATAAATTCCATTATCATTGAAAGGGTTGACAGTCCGCTAAAGGTGCGGATGACCGATAACCTTGGAGAACGGATCCCAATGAATATCGGGGCGGCAAATAAAACGATGCTTGCCTTTATGAACCCGATAGACGCTAAACGAATCATGGACAAGCTCCTCATTTCCGAGAAAAAAAAGAAAGAATTAACGGAGCAGCTATCGGAGGTTCAAAAGAAAGGTTATGCGGTTAGCTATGGTGAAAAAACAGAAGGAACCGCATCGATCGCCGCGCCTATTATCGGTTTCGACCAAAAAGTGATGGGAGCTATAAGCATCGGCGTTCTTAGCTACAGCATTACGGATGAGCGCTTATCGTTCTTGATCGATAAAGTCATCGAAGCAGCGGAAGAAATATCACTACAAGTCGGCAAAACGCCGTAAAATTTTTTATCTATTATTCGGAAACTGATTCCATAATACAGAAAAACAGGAGAGTGAACACAATGGAAAAAAAGTGGGCGAAAAAAGAACAATTAATTGACTTATTGTGTGACCTTGTCAGCATTCCTAGCATAACCGGCTCTCAAGCGGAAATCGACCTGCCCGGGTTTGTCGTGAATGAGCTTCATGCGCTTCCTTATTTTCAAAAGCATGAAGAGCATCTCCAGAAAGTGCCAACCGGTGACGGCCGTTATTTCGTTGCGGCATTAGTCAAAAAACGGCCCGATGTCAAAGATACGATTATTCTTATCAGCCATTTTGACGTAGTTGATGTTGAAGATTACGGTGCGTGGAAAGAACTCGCTTTTAAGCCAAAGGAATTAACCGACCTGTTTTATAAAAACAAAGAAGAGTTGCCTCCAGATGTCCAGCGAGAAATAAAAGAAGGCAACTGGTTATTCGGCCGTGGCACGATGGATATGAAATGCGGGCTCGCCATGCATATGGCAATGATCGAACAGGCGTGTAGCGGCAAATTTGATGGAAACCTTCTGCTTTTAACCGTACCGGATGAAGAAGTCAATTCCATCGGCATGAGAGCCGCCGTGCCTTTTCTAAACGATTTTGCGAAAAAGAACGATCTTACGTATATAACGGTATTAAACTCCGAGCCGATGTTCACCCGGTATCCCGGTGATCAAAACCATTATATTTATACCGGGACCATCGGGAAAGTGCTTCCCGGCTTCCTTTGCTATGGAAAAGAAACGCATGTCGGCGAACCGTTTTCCGGATTAAACGGCAATCTCATGGCGTCTTTACTAACGGCCGAATTGGAACTCAATACCGATTTTTGCGAAAAGGTAGAAGGCGATGTTACCCCTCCGCCAACGAATCTCATCCAGCGCGATTTAAAGGAAGATTACTCGGTCCAAATTCCCCATCGTGCGGTGACATTGTTCAACTTGTTTTTATTCGAGAAAACGATGGAGGAAATTGTCGAACCTCTCAGGCAAACGGCTCTTTCTGTTGCGGAAAAAATCAAGTCATCTTATGCGGCTCATGCTGAGAGTTTCGCTAAGCTGGATGCATTTACACCACCGGAGTTAAACGTTAATGTGCTAACCTATGAAGAATTGTTAAATTACGCTGTTAAAAACTATGGAAAAGAGGAAGTGGAGCGGATTCATGCGATCTCAGGTTATGAAAGCGGCAAAGATGACCGGGATGCGACGATTAAGCGGGTTGATCAGCTTGCGATATTGTGCAAGGAACTTTCGCCGATGATCGTTCTCTTCTTTGCTCCACCGTATTATCCTGCCGTTTGTTCAAGGAACCATCCGCTCATTCAACAGGTATCCTCTGAAATGATGGATGATGCGATAGCGAAGCACGGCGTTACACTCAAACAACAAAACTACTTTGGCGGCATTTCCGATCTCAGTTATGTTGGCCTGGCGCATCCGGCAGAAACATTGCATCCGCTAGTCGCTAACATGCCGCTCTGGAATAACGGCTATTCATTGCCGCTTGATGATCTCGAACAGTTCAACGTTCCAGTCCTCAATCTCGGTCCTGTTGGCAGAGATGCCCATCAGCGTCATGAACGGTTAAATGTAGACTACGCCTTTGAAACATTGCTCGATTTGTTGCCTGTCTGCATCGAAAAGCTTTTCTCGGCGAATCAAAGATCTTCTTTAGCAGGGTGACTGTCACAGTTCTTGCCAACGATTATTCCTGTGACAATATGATATAATTTTTATAGCAAATGCTCGCAAAACGAGAAATACTAAATTAAAAGGGGGAAAAAGCTTTATGACAATGCCAAAAGCATTAACGATTGCAGGTTCGGATTCAAGCGGAGGCGCCGGTCTGCAAGCCGATTTAAAAACGTTCCAAGAACGCGGTGTGTATGGAATGACAGCGATTACAACACTTGTTGCGATGGACCCAAAAAACAATTGGTTCCATCATGTCTTCCCGATTGCGGCAAGCACGCTGGAAGCGCAGCTCGAAACCATTTTTTCCGTTGGCGTTGACGCCTTAAAAACAGGAATGCTCGGTGCAATCGATATCATTGAAGTTGCCGCTAAACAAATCGAAGAACATGAAGTGAAAAACGTCGTTATCGACCCAGTAATGGTATGTAAAGGGCAAGACGAAGCACTTCATCCGGAAACGAATGATTGCCTTCGTGATGTCCTTGTGCCAAAGGCGCTCGTTGTCACTCCAAATCTATTTGAAGCCGCCCAGCTCAGCAAAAAAGCGCCAATTAAAACCGTAGACGATATGAAAGATGCAGCAGCCAAAATTCATGAGCTCGGGGCGAAATACGTCTTGATTAAAGGCGGCGCGAAGTTAGAACATGCAGGTGCTATCGATTTGCTATACGATGGAAAGACATTCGATATTTTAGAATCTGAACGAATCAATACCACCTATACGCACGGGGCAGGATGTACGTATTCGGCAGCCATTACGGCCGAGCTGGCAAAAGGAAAACCGGTAAAAGAAGCTATACAAACAGCTAAACAATTCATTACGGCAGCGATCCGCCACTCTTTCCGCTTAAATGAATACGTCGGCCCAACCAATCATGCGGCTTTCCGTCAATACGAAAAAGAGGCGCAAAAAATATAATGAAGTAGAGCTGAATGCTCTACTTCATTTATTTATAGGCAAAAAACTCCTACCTTTGTAATGTTTCTTATGTTGAAGCGATTCCTGCCATTCTGTCAATCTCGGCATTGATTTCATCTCTGATTTGATCAATTTTAGAAAAATTAATTGCTTTGATATAGAATGACTCTAATTCATCGTGCAAAGCTTTTGCGTTTTGCAGCCAGCTGGTGGCCTCTTTCATTTTGGCTGAATACCTTCCTGAAATTTCTTTTAACTGATCGGCAAATTTCTCATCTGTTCCTGGAACGATAGCTGCTTCATACAAATCAATCACCTCATCGGTTGATCGATCTGGAAAATATTCATGTGGAGCCGTGCTGTCAAAGATGGCAAAACCGAGCTCCCTTACGATTACCATATCAAGACTATGAGGGTCAAAGCCGCAATGGTAAATCTCCACATCCAATCCTCTCGATTCGGCTTCCTCTGCCAGCTTTTTCAACATCGTTGATTTCCCCGAGCCCGGGCGTCCTTTTAAAAAGTACCTTTTCTTAACATCTTCTGTTAAATTCGGGATGAAATCGACCGCACCTTTTGGCGTTGCCGCTCCTAAAAACCGATGGCGTCTATCCGCCACTTTACTTTTCTTATGTTTGCCAAATAAAGCGTCGGTCAGCTTTTCCGTCAATTGATTCAGCTTTGAAAAATCGATGTTGTTAATATATATTTCTTCCCATTCATCATGAATGCTTAATGCTTCTGCAAACCTGGCATAAGCATTTTCATAAGACTTGCTTATTTCGCCACAGCACTTATGGATCTTATCTTTATGCTTCATTAACTTTTCTGAATCCCACGCTTCGCCTAAATTTACATATTCCTCAACGGCTCCCGGTGCTTTCGGTTCAATGACATGAGGGGCAGTGCCGTCTACAATTCCAACCTTTAATGCCGGGATGATCACGCCATCAATCGACTCGTTATCCGATGAGCAATGGACATATTCAATCGCAAAGCCTTTTCCGCTCCACTCGCCCCCGATATGTTTCATTAACGTCGATTTCCCCGTCCCTGGACCGCCTTTTAGAATAAACAGGCGCTCAAGCCCTTGCAAATTCGAATCAAACAAATTATAAAATCCTCTGGCCGTATTTCCGCCCGCAAAATAATTTTTGATTTTGCCCGCCATCGTCTCACTTCCTTCTACGATTCTTCACAAACCAGCATATGCCCAAATGGGCGTTCACGTGAATGGGCTAAAAAAATTTCAAAATTCTCTTTTCTAATTCCGATTAAAGTGGTAGGATTAGTATAAATTAAAAATGAGGGGTGATTTTAATGGGTTTTATTACATTAAGGGAGCGTTCTTTTCTTTGCAATTACCTTTCATCCTTACAAAACGTAACAACGTTGGAGCATGACAAAAAAGTGATCCTTTCTCTTTTCAAAAAGTTAAGCAATCCGTACCCTTATTTGCCTTATCATTTGAGCCGAGAAGAGACTGACTATTTAATTCAAAAATTGTCCGACCGTCTGGATGATGCGTATGACTCAAGAAACGATTATGAAATCAAGGCGATTGAAAGACTTACAGAAAAATTCCAGGATGGCGTCCATCTCACTTAACAATAAGGAAGGGGAGACCGATTTGGAAAAGAATTTGGCGATTCAAAGTAATGGGCTTACACTTGCTGCAACGTTGCATGATCCCTCGAATCAGCAACATTTTATAAATGGCCGGGGCCCGCTTGTTATTATTTGTCATGGCTTTGTCGGAAATCGAATCGGAGAGCACCGATTATTTGTCCATGCTGCACGTGAGCTATCTTCACTAGGTTTTTTTGTTCTTCGCTTCGATTATGGAGGCTGCGGAGAAAGCAGCGGTGATTATGGAGAAGGCGGACTGGATAGCCTGATCCGGCAAACGGGGGATGTGCTTAATTATGCAGAAACCATTCATTCGGTTGACTGCGATCGAATCACGCTGCTGGGCCATAGCCTGGGCGGAGCTGTCGCGTTGCTCACAGCTGCCCGGGATTCTCGGATTCAACGGCTGATTTTATGGTCAGCGGTCGCCTTTCCTTTTACGGATATTGTCCGAATTGTAGGCAAGAGGGCATATGGGCAATCCCGCTTTCAACCTGTCGATTATTTAGGCTATCCATTTTCTTATGGTTATTTCCATTCTTTATCAGCTTTTCACCCTTTACAAGAAGCGCAACAATTTAAAGGGGATGTACTCATCGCTCACGGAGATGAAGATGATGTCATTCCTGTCGATTATAGCTTTCTTTATAAAGAGCAATTCGAAAAGCGGAAAATGGGCCAATCCGAACATAAAACGATTTACGGCGCCAACCATACTTTTCTATCCCGGGAAAGCAGAGATCAACTTTTTCACATAACAAAAGAGTGGTTGTTGGATGAAAAAAAGAAGACAACTCAAAGTGCGTGAGTTGTCTTCTTTTACATTATTGAATTTCTTTAGAAAGTAGTTTTTGGCTTAACTTTTCAAGCATATCTTTCGTCATTCTCACTAAATCATAATCAGCTTCAAAGCCCCACTCTTCTTTTGCCGCCGTTGCGTCGATAAAATTCGGCCAGCTTTCGGCAATTGCCTGCCTTACAGGATCAACGTCATAATCAATTGTGAAGTCTGGAATATGCTTGCGGATGGCCGCGGCAAGTTCCTCAGGTTCAAAGCTCATGGCTGTGATGTTAAAGGCATTTCGATGCTTCAATCTTGAAGAATCTGCCTCCATTAACGTAATAATGGCCTTTAACGCATCCGGCATATACATCATGTCCATATACGTGTCCGGTGCAATATAAGAGGTGTATTTGCCACTTTTAATCGCTTCATAGTAAATTTCAACCGCATAATCCGTCGTTCCGCCGCCTGGAGGCGCCACATAGGAGATCAAGCCAGGAAAGCGCACCCCGCGTGTGTCCACGCCGAATTTTTCATAATAGTAATCACACAGTAATTCCCCTGCTACTTTGTTAACACCATACATCGTTGTCGGTCGTTGAATGGTGTCTTGCGGTGTATTGTTTTTAGGCGTTGTTGGACCGAATGCCCCGATGGAGCTCGGCGTAAAGAATTGGCATTTCAATTCCCGTGCCACTTCTAACGCATTAATGAGGCCGCCCATATTTAAATTCCAGGCAAGAAGCGGTTTTTTCTCAGCGGTGGCCGAGAGCAATGCCGCTAAATGCATGATCGTGTCCACTTCATATTTTTTCGCTATATCAAAAATGGCTTTCGAATCTGTGACGTCTACCATTTCAAATGGACCTGAATGAACCACATCGCTGTCTGTCTTTCGAATATCTGATGCAATCACATTGTCATACCCGTAAATGTCGCGCAATTTCATCACAAGTTCCGAGCCAATTTGGCCTAACGCTCCGGTGACAAAGATTTTTTTCATAATGGCTCCTCCAAACGTCTCTAAATAATTCCCATTTCTTTTCCGATCTTTTCATAAATCGATAATGCCTGATCTAACATTTCTTTCGTATGCGCCGCAGTCGGCATATTGCGAACCCTTCCCGTACCTTTTGGAACCGTAGGGAATACGATTGCTTTTGCATATACGCCTTCTTCATTCAACCGTTTACTGAACTGTTGGGTTTGAACTTCATCCCCGATAATGCACGGTGTAATTGGTGTTTCACTTTCTCCGATATTAAACCCGAGTTCTTTCAAGCCTTTCTTTAAATATCTTCCGTTTTCCCATAGTCTTTCTTGCAACTCGGTGCTCTCCATTAATATTTCAAGCGATTTGATGCACGCCGCGACATCGCCCGGTGTTAAAGACGTCGAAAACAAGAACGGGCGACTTCTTACTTTTAACCAATCAATTAATTGTTGTTTCCCGGCAACATATCCTCCAACAACACCGATTGCTTTAGATAGTGTTCCGATCTGGAAATCGATTTTATCCGATAGCCCAAAATGTTTAACCGTACCGGCACCGTTTCCTAAAACACCCGATCCGTGTGCATCGTCCACATACGTAATCAAATCAAATTCTTCAGCGATTTTGACGATTTCCGGCAACTTCGCAATATCGCCGTCCATGGAGAATACGCCGTCGGTAATGACCATGATTTTATTGTATAACCCGGATTCAACAGCCTCTTTCGCTTTCTGGCGCAAATCGTCCATATCGGAATGGTTGAAGCGGATGATTTTCGCTTTTGAGAGCCGGCACCCATCAATAATAGAAGCATGGTTAAGCTCATCCGAAAGAATCGCGTCATTTTTATCCATCACAGCTGAAATGGCCGCCATATTACAGTTAAATCCTGATTGATAGGCGATCGCCGCTTCTGTATGCTTAAATTTCGCTAACTTTTCTTCTAGCTCCAAATGGATCTTTAATGTTCCATTGATTGTCCGGACAGCGCCCGCACCTACGCCATATGATTCAATGGCTTGTTTTGTGGCCTCTTTTAATCTTTCATCCGTTGCTAATCCAAGGTAGTTATTTGAGGATAAATTGATCAACTCTTTGCCGCCGATTTTAATCATTGGCCCGTTAGCGCTTTCTAAAGGATCAATTTCGTTATAAAGGCCCTTGCTCTTTAAATCCTCTAAATTCTCATGCAAAAACTTGTCTAATGTGTGGCTTGACACAAAAAATCGCCTCCTATCAGGATTTTTTTGCTTATATACGCAAATTCTTGGCGTCAGATTGAAGAAAACAAATGTACATTTCAGAAATACACAATAATAACGATAAACATTTTTATATCAATGATCTATATATATTAATGTATCACATTCCGACGAAAATGTTTACATGAAGAGGACATTTTTTAAAAATTTTTATGGATTTTAATCTATTTTTTATGTTCCCCATGTATTCTTTCCTCTAATCACCCCCAGACATAAAGAAAACCGCCAGCCGAAATCATCGGTTAGCGGTTTCCTTCATAATGTCGATAGACGTTCATTAACCCTTGTCAACCACGTTCTAAATAGAACTTCATAACTTTTTAAGCGACTATATATTTCTTTTGCCAGAGCCTCGTTGTACGTATGTACTGTCAAATTAAGGTCATCTGCCATTTGAAGAAGAACAATGGCCTCATCATCATTTATTAATTGCACTTCCCGGCATGAACGAATCACTGCTTTTGGAGAGGCAACGTCAATCCCTTCCACATCGAGTAACCATTGTTTCGAAGCTCTCCATATCGCTTCAAAAGTGAATTCAAACCGCTGGATTGCGGCATCCCTTTCAATTGGTGAAGGTGATTAGATTTCCATCACTTCTTCAAAGGCACCAAGTGCTTTTTCAGCCAAATTTAATCGTTGCTTTAGACGTTCCATTTAATCCCCTCTTCCTTTACTTTATTACGAAATTGTTCATCCGAATATGTTAAGTCAACAATTTCAACTCGATAAGGTATCGTAGATTCCTCAAGTTCTAACCGCAACCTTGTGAGCGTCCCATCTGGAAGGCAGGAAGTATAACTAACAGCAATATCTATGTCTGAAGTTGGCCTCTCTTGTTTTCGTGCCCACGAACCAAATAAATAAACGACCGCTTCAGTATTTTGTAAACAGGAAAAAACAATCCTTTTGACTTCTTCCAAAATTTTATCCCGGTTAGCTACAGACACAGTCTTATCTCCTTTGCATCTAAAGTTATATCAAAATCTTTCGCTACAAGGTCCTTTTTTCCTTTATTGATTTTAATGCGTATTTCGACAATTTCCGAGGAAATGAACTTTTTTATTTATCCAGCTTTCGTAAGTTAGAAAACTTCTCTTTCAGCAAACGGATAAACACTTCTGTTGCCTTTGTTTGAAATTGATCCCCTTTTGTTACAATTGAAAATTTCCTTTTTAAAGGCAGTTCTTTTATTTTCAATGTTGTCAGCGAATGCATGGTTAGTTCTTTCCGTATCGCCCATTGTGAAAGCAATGTAATCCCCAGTCCGGCCTCTACCGATTCCTTAATGATTTGCGTACTGCCGAATTCCATTCGTTTTTTTGGCGACAATCCAAATTTCTGAAACATTTCATCTGTAGATTCCCTCGTTCCCGATCCTTCTTCCCGAACAATCCATGTCTCACTTTCTAATTCACTTATTTTAATTTCTCTTTTGCGTGCTAAGTGATGGTTAGGCGAAACGACAACAAACATTAAATCTTCTGAAAAAGGTTCCATGTCCAATTTTTCATGTTTGAACGTCCCTTCAACTATGCCTACATCTAATTGATGGTTAGCGACTAATGTTTCAATTTCCTTTGTATTTCCGATGGATATCGCCGGGTTGATTAACGGATAATGCTCGCGTAAATATGCGATGATATGAGGCAAAACATATTCTCCAAACGTATAGCTTGCCCCTATAGAAAGATTTCCGCTTGCGTGATTGGTTAAATCGTCGACTAAAGATTGCATCCGCGTATAAAGTCCCAATATTTCTTTTGCATGGTGATAAACAATTTCACCCGCTTTGTTCAAACGAACGTATTTATTCGTCCGTTCTAAAAGCTTCGTTCCAATTGTCCGTTCAAGAGTTTGGATATATTGGCTGACAGCCGGTTGTGTCATATGCAATTCCTCAGCCGCGCGCGAAAAGTTCCCCTTCTCTGAAACTGTCACAAAAACGAGCAATTGTTGATCCATAAGCATTTCACCCCTCTTATTATATAAGTTTACTTATTGTAATCATCATAATGATTTATTTTTCTTATAGCAACAGATTGCTTATGCTTGAATTACAGAAAATGATTTGGGGTGATTCATTTGGCAATGTCAAACGCAAGAGTATCTCCTTCTCAAAAGGAACCTGCGAAACCCGACAACAAGCCATCAACTTTCGGAGTATGGATCGGCGGTGTTGCCTTTACATTTTTAATTGCATTACTAGGTTTTCTGCTTGCAAAAGTACCCGGATTTGATCATGTTGGCCAATTAGCGTGCGCCATTATCATTGCCGTCGTGTATCGGCAAATTTTCGGGTATCCAGAAGCGATTCGTTCCGGAATCCAATTTTCTTCCAAAAAATTGTTGCGTTTAGCCATCATTTTATATGGATTAAAGCTGAATATTGATACCGTTTTGCATGACGGATTAGGATTGATCGTTCGTGATGCGGGTGTCATTACTTTTGCTATTCTTGTAACGATAGGTTTAGCTAAACTTTTTAAATCGGATAAACATATATCGTTGCTTCTTGGTGTTGGAACGGGTGTTTGCGGAGCAGCAGCCATTGCCGCGATTGCTCCAATTGTGAAGTCAAAAGATGAGGATACAGCGATCGGGGTAGGAATCATCGCATTAATGGGAACGATTTTCGCCATAGGTTATACAATTGTCAGACCATTTCTGCCTTTGTCCGCTGTTGATTACGGGATCTGGTCGGGGATTAGCCTGCACGAAATCGCCCATGTCGCATTGGCTGCGGCACCCGCAGGCCAGGACGGTTTGGCCATCGCATTGCTTGCTAAATTAGGCCGGGTTTTTCTGCTCGTTCCATTATGCTTTATTTTCATGTACTTGATGAAACGTCAATCAGGATCCCATCAATCGGATGCAACAATTGAATTTCCATGGTTTTTAATCGGGTTTATCATCATGAGCATTTTAGGAAGCTATGTACTGGGATATTCCATTCCGGTTTCATTAGGCGTCCTTAATTTCATTGCAGATGGGACAACATGGTGTTTAACTGCGGCGATGGTCGGACTTGGGCTGAATGTTAGCCTTCGCGATCTCCGCACAAAAGCCTTGAAGCCGCTCTGCGCAATGACGATAACTTCGATTTGCCTGTCTGTTTTGGCTTATTTTATCGCTTAATCAGTAAAAGAACAGCGGCTCAAGTCCCTCCATCTTACATTTATCGATTAATTCAGGCACGGTTTC
>NZ_KE387229.1:119913-145124 GCF_000430745.1 Fictibacillus gelatini DSM 15865
TTTCGGAGCGTTATCAATCAATTCAGAAATGATATCAATCATTTCCGCGGCTCTATCACTCCATCTTACATTCAAACCTGTTTTCTTTCAATCTCAAAAAGACTGGATTCAATCCAGTCTTTTTCGGTTATCCTACTTCTTTTTGCTTTGTCTCTTTTCCAAATAGCAATACAGCTAACACGCCTACAATAATCGTAATACAAAAAATCACGAAGATAGTGTTGATCGATGTTTTTTGGCTTACTAAATAGCCGACTAATAATGGTCCAAGAATGCCCCCGATCCGGCCAAATGCAGTTGCCATCCCGACGCCTGTACCGCGAATTTCTGTCGGGTATTGCTCGGGTGTATAGGCATAAAGAGCACCCCATGCCCCAAGGTTGAAAAAAGATAGGAAAATGCCCGATAGCATTAATGCAACTAGAGAGTCAGCGCTTCCGAAGAAATATGCACTTACTGTCGTTCCAATTAAATAAGTGATTAATACAAACTTCCTTCCCGCCCGTTCAATGAGCCATGCCGCCGTAAAATAACCGGGCAGCTGCGCAATCGTCATAATTAATACATATTGGAAGCTTTTAATTAAGCTAAACCCTTTCATTACCATGACGCTCGGTAACCATAAAAACATGCCGTAATAAGAAAACACGACACAAAACCATAACACCCAGAGCATCACCGTTTGCCGGACATATGGTTTCGACCAGACGCTGCCCAGCCGCCCGATCACGGATAACTTTTGTGCTTGATCGACATGAAAGCGCGGGGAATCCGGTAAGTTCCGTCGCAAATAAAGCACATAAAAAGCAGGCAATGCGGTAATGATTAATGCAGTCTGCCAGCCAAATTTCGGAATGACGAAATACGAAATGAGTGCTGCCAACAGCCAGCCGCCCGCCCAAAAACTCTCAAGCAAAACAACGGTTTTCCCCCGTTCGTTAACAGGTACGCTTTCGGAAACGAGCGTAGAAGCAACCGGAAGTTCCCCGCCAAGCCCCATTCCGATCAAGAAACGTAAAATCAAAAATATGGTTAAGGTCGGAGCAAACGCCGACAATCCGCTCCCCACAGAAAACAATACTAATGTGAACATAAATACGGCTTTACGGCCCATCCGGTCTGCCAACATCCCAAATAACAATGCGCCGACGGCCATTCCGATGGAGTTAACGCTTCCGATCCAGCTCATTTGTTTCAATGAAATGTTCCAATCCTTTTGCAGCGCGGCAATGATAAACGACAATATTCCTACATCCATTGCATCAAACATCCAGCTAAAGCCGCTAATCGCGATTAACTTTCGCTTTGAAATACTTGTCTCCCTATTCATAATGCCCCCCGTTAATCCTTAATCTTACTTCTATTCTTCCCATTGCATGCAAAATCAATGAGGATTTATCTTTTTCATATTAGAACCTTACACATTTATTTACAAGTGTAAAGACACAAAAAAACCAAACTTATTCTTCAGGTAAGCGCTGCATAGCCGCTGCAAAGGTACATTCATTCCAGTTTTTCTTTTTCTCTTATGCTATGGGATAATGGCACTAACAAGGAAAGGGGCTATTGATATGATCTTAATCAGCGCTTGTTTAGGCGGAAAAGAATGCCGCTATAATGGAACCCACAGCCTTGATGAGCCTTTGCAAAAACTCGTTGAACAAGGGAAAGCGATGTTAGTTTGCCCTGAGCTGCTCGGCGGCTTTACTACCCCAAGAGACCCTGCGGAAATAAGAGGCGGCGATGGGAATGATGTGCTAAAAGGTTCAGCCAGGGTCGTAGATCAGTCCGGAAATGATGTCACCGAACTTTATGTCAAAGGAGCTGAAGAAACGCTGAAGATCGCTAAAAGTATAAACGCGGAATCTGTCATCCTTAAGGAAAATAGTCCTTCCTGCGGCAGCTCGCAAATTTATGATGGGAATTTTAGCGGAACGAAAATAAGCGGAATAGGGGTAACGACTGCCTTGCTTAGAAAGCATGGATTTAAAGTCATTTCTGAAATGAAGTTAGAAGATTGGTAGTCGAAAATAAAATAACACCGGGTAATCCTTAGTGTTACCCGGTGTTATTAAAATAATTACGTCCATGATTCTATATCGTCATCGTCAATATCATCTTCCATTGGAGGTTCTTCTACTTCTTTAGCAGATGGATCTTCCGCAATGTCGGCTTCTTTTTTCGATTGTCCATAAGCTTCCCTCGTTGCAGCAATTTCGCCTTTTTCTAAAGGAAAAGAAGAAGCGTCCATCGGGAAAGAGCGTTCTGCCGGAATATAATTTTGCAAATTCCGAACGCCATTGGCTGCGATCTCATTTTCAATGAGATAACGAATAGAGTCCATTAAATTGGTTTGGCCATTAATCCATTCAATAATCAAAGGGGATTCGTTTTTTTTCGTTTTTAAACTGATGTTATCGCCTGGTTTCTTTTGCTTTTTCATAAAAACATTCACCCCCTGCCTTTATTATTCATCCCTACCATTTTAAAAAAGGCATGGATTAAACGGTTTGTTTTGCTCTGGACTTGATCGCTTCATAAATTTTCCCGCGAACAAAGGCATCCAATCCTTTTGCATTCATCGTGACGGCATATTGTGCAGGAATATATAAAAGCTTAATTTCACGCTCGTCACATAATTCTTTTAGCATCGGGTAAAGCGTTGGGTACATAAGAATGCTTCCTCCGCCATAAACGCAAATGACATCAATTTCGTTTCTTGCTTTCGTCAATTGTTTTCGAATATTATTGATGATTTGCTTAGCTTGTCCCTCGAGCGGCCTTTTCAATGTTTTCATTGCTCTTGAATGGTATTTATGGTTTTTGTTTTTAATAACATCGCTGAAAAATTGTCTTGGACTGTCTGGTAGATGAATTAATCGGTTGAATTCAACTAAAGCTTCTTCAATTGCATAACCCGCTCCATGGTTGCTGCCATGAACGAATTGGCGGAGAAACTTGTTTCCTTCTGTAATTGGGTATTCCGTTGAGCCATCGCCGATATCTGTATGTAAAATCCGTTTATCCCTGAAATAATTACCGCTGAAATGCTTTGGCATATTGTAATTTTCTACAAACTCATCAAAGATGTCCCCTTTTCTCCAGTTGCCTTCCTCATCTTTTTGCAACGAAAACGTCACCGGGGTCGCTTCTGGAACAACCTTGACAAAATCGAAGATGACCTTCACTGCAACTCGCAATTTGCCTAAGTGCACCGTCACATTGTGCGGTCCTGCCATAAACCGTCTTTCAAACTTTGCCGCTGTTTCATCTGTATGCTGGGTAATCGGCAGCGCTGTCGCCATATCGACCATTACTTCAATGCTCTGTGGTATCGATTTTTCTTCCTCAAAAACTTTTTGAACAGCGACGGCTGAAATTTGCCCAAGCGTATTAACGACTGGCAAATCAACATCGTATTTGAAATCAACGCCTACTTGAATATTTTCAAGCAATTCCCCGCTTTCAAGCGCGAACTTTCCAATATAGTACATACCTGGACGCGCGGAAGGAGAATCGATTGTGACGATGAGGTTATCTTGAAGATTTTTCACAATGCTTTCAGGTGTGACCTCTTCGCTCCATGGAAGTTGATCTACTAAACAATTCACATTTGGTTGTTGAATGAGTTTTCCATCAATAAAAATATCATGTTCACTGTTACCATTATCGTTGCCTACAAAAAACTGTAATGCCATAGGAAATTCCTCCTTGAAATGATTAATATTAGATCTGTTCGAAATTACTATCGCCCAGCAATACCAAGTATTATCTAGTAATGCCCGTCCATGTGAAATGAAAGGGTGCTATGTTATCTATTCGAGAAGCAGCCGCTAATTCCTGCCTGATTCAGGATATAACCGTCTATAAGATCGGTGTTCATTACATTTTAAACTATACGTTTGATAGTATTACCGGACAACATCTACCTATATTTTTCGTCTCAACTCCTAAAAAACAGTCGGGAGGGACCGACTGTTTTTCTCATAAACTTATTTTTTGTTGTGTTTTGAACTGGCTGAACGCATCTTTTCCATGGAAATACCGCTCTTTTCGATCTTTTTCAAATACATATCGTCCTTCGGAGTGACAAGTGTGACCGCAATCCCTTTTTGACCGGCCCGGCCTGTTCGGCCGATGCGATGAATATAGCTTTCCACATCATGTGGAATATCGTAATTGAACACATGGCTGACCCCTTCAACATCTAATCCTCTTGCCGCTACATCTGTGGCAATCAATAAATGAATCTTGCCCTTTCGGAAATTCTCCATTACCTCTTCCCGTTTTGCCTGCGATAAATCGCCGTGCAGCGCTTCCGTTATATACCCCTGCGCTTTCAATGATTCATTTAGCTTGCTGGCTCTTCGCTTCGTCCGGCAAAAGACGATCGCCATAGAAGGATGACTATTATTAATAAGTTTGCAAAGCGTTGCTTGTTTTTTGCGGTCGGTCGTCTCTATCAACATTTGTTCAATGTCTTCAACAGTTAATTGCGGGCTTCGAACTTCAATCATCTCAGGCTCATGCATGAACCGGGCCGCCAACGATTGAATGGGTTCAGGCATCGTTGCCGAAAATAACATCATCTGTCTTGAAGGGGAAGTACAATTGATGATTTCTTCCACTTCTCCTAAAAAGCCGGCCATCATCATCTGATCTGCTTCATCGAGAACGAGCTTTGAGACGGATGAAAGTTGGATCGTTCCGCGGCGAACATGATCCAGCAGCCGTCCCGGCGTCCCTATAACAATATGTACCGTACCTTCGAGTTTTTTCATTTGTGCGATTACATCCTGCCCGCCATAGACCGCGAGTACTTTAATGTCCGCGGCATGCACAATCATCTTTTTCACTTCACTTGTAAGTTGAATTGCCAGTTCCCTTGTAGGCGTGATGATCAATGCCTGAATTTCGTTTTTTTCTGGATGGATCGTCTCTAATAATGGCAATACAAAGGCAATCGTTTTCCCCGTTCCGGTTTGCGCTTTCGCAATCGCATCTTTGCCGTTTAACAAAACGGGGATCGCGCGTTGTTGAATGGGTGTAGGTTCTATGATTCCATTTTCCTTAAGGGCGTCGATAAATGCAGGACGAATCCCTAATTTTAAAAAACCGGACATTTCATCACCTCGTTACGGATGGATCTCATGCAGACTTACTGCAAAAATTTTAAAAAAGGGGGCATGAGCAGCATCTGGAAAACTAAACCTTTTTAACGCCTGCCGGAATTGTAATGCTAAACACAGTCCCTTTGCCGGGTGAACTTTGAACCGAAATGGTCCCATGATGCATTTCCACGATTTTTTTGACGATGGAAAGCCCGAGCCCGCTTCCCCCTTTAGAAGATGTCCTTGATGGATCCGCTTTATAAAAGCGCTCGAAAATATGTTTTTGGTCTTCTTCGGTCATTCCTATTCCTGTATCTGTAATTGAAATAACCGCCTGGTCTCCTTGAATCTTCGCTTTGACACCTATTGCCCCTCCCGCCGGTGTAAACTTGATGCTGTTGTGCAATACATTCGTCCACACTTGATTCATTAAGTCTTGATCAGCAATAACGGTTAGCTTATCCAACTCAACATTCATTTCAATTTCTTTTTCAAGCCACGCTGGTTCACTTGCCAAAACAACACTCCTTAACTGTTTATCGAGCCGGTACTCGACTGGTTCAAAAGGATGGTGGTTTGATTCCAGCGAAGTCAACTTCAATAAATTGTCGCTAATTTTCGATAATCGGCCGCTTTCCATTTCAATGATCGTTAAATAACGAAGGCGCTCTTCATCCGTCAAGTTAACATTTTTTAATGCCCTGGCAAATCCGTTAATAGACGTTAATGGCGATTGTATTTCATGAGAAACATTCGAGATAAATTCCTGGCGCATTTTCTCCATTTCTCCTAACTCTTCTGCCATTTCGTTAATTCCTTTAACAAGTTTCCCTAGCGGATCTTGCTCATTTGATTGAATGTCCAGTTTAACGCTAAAATCTCCCTTTGCCATCCGCCGCAAAGCATCTACGATTGTGTCCCATACCCCCCACTGTCTTCTTCTTCCAATAAAAGAAAAAAAGAATAGCCCGCATGAAAAAAGCAAAAATACAACGAGCACCGTAATTAATTGCTCCCAAACCCCGTGCGGATGTTTTCCGATCAGGCCGTAAAATTTCGAGGTTACATAATAAGCGATAAAAGTAAGGATCGCATTGGCGGACATAAAGATCAATATGCCAAGTAAAAATCTTTTCATCACTTGCCGTTTTTTCACGGGCTTATCTCCAATCGATAGCCAAGACCGCGGATTGTCCGGATTTTAAACCCGCATTTTTCTTCGTGGAACCTCTCCCGCAAACGCTTAATATGGACATCGACAGTACGCTCATCCCCTTCATAATCATACCCCCATATTTCTTCAATTAATTGTTCGCGTGAAAATGTTTTACCAGGAGAACTCGCAAGCTTAAACAGCAATTCAAATTCCTTCAGCGGCAACGTCATCGGCTCTCCTTCGCATGATAGTTCATAATCGCTTCGATCCATATAGACCCGGCCGACTTGAACGGTTTGCGACAATGAGATACGATAACGTTTTAAGATGGATTTTACCCTCATGACTAACTCTTCCGGTTCAAAGGGCTTAACAAGATAATCATCGGTTCCAAGCCGAAACCCTTTCACCTTTTGCGTTGTTTCCCCTTTTGCCGTCAACATGAGGATAGGCAATTCACCATAATATGTCCGGATTTCCTTGCATAACTGCCAGCCGTCCATATTCGGCATCATAATATCCATAATGACCATATCGATTTTTTGTGCCTCGAGTTTAAGAAGCGCTTCGGCCCCGTCTGCCGCTTCAATGACTTCAAAGCCTTCATTCCGCAAAAAGACGTTGACCAGCTCGCGTATATGATCATCATCGTCGACCACTAATAGTTTTGCCATGATGACTAGCCTCCATTTCAATGGTATTCAAAAGCTTCCTTCCCTTTACTTTCATTCGCTTCCTCTTGAACGTGCAATTGCCGGGTGGCAAACTCCCTGTACATTTCGTGGGTCTGGAACAATTGTTCATGCGTTCCGCTTCCTGTTATATGGCCTTTCTCCATGAATAAAATCTGGTCTGCATCAACGACCGTTGAAAGGCGATGGGCAATGACGAGCGTCGTTCGCCCCTTCATTAAATTGTCGAGTGCCTTTTGGACATAGATTTCCGAATTGCTGTCGAGACTTGACGTCGCTTCATCGAGCATTAATATTTGCGGATTGCGCAACAATGCCCGTGCGATGGCGATTCGTTGTCGTTGCCCTCCGGAAAGCTTGATTCCCCGCTCGCCTACTTCAGTATCAAATTTCTCCGGCAATTCCTCAATAAATTGATCAGCGTATGCCATTTTTGCCACTTTATGAAGCTCTTCGTCAGAAACTTCCCTTTCAATTCCATAACAAATATTTTCACGAATGGTTCCCGATAGCAGCGCACTTTCCTGGGCAACATAACCGATGTGGCTTCTCCAGGAATGAAGAGAAAACTCATCAATTGGCGTACTCCCTAGTTTAATGCTGCCTTTTGTTGGCTTGTAGTATCGTTCTAAAAGCGAAAATGTTGTCGTTTTCCCGCCTCCGCTTGGACCGACAATCGCCGTCACTTTCCCGGGCTCAATTGTAAAATTCAAATCGTTTAAAATAATTTCATCGCCATATGAAAAATCAACATGCTTTACATGAATCGGCTCATTGATTGTAGCGAGCGACTTCCCTTCGTATAAATGTTCTTCTTTTTCAACAAGAATGGAATGGATTCTCTCGGTCGCTCCCATTGCTTTTTGCAACTGCGTAAAAAACATGGTCAATTGAGTCATTGGCATAATGATCTGAATGAGGTATAAAATGAAGGCCACCATGTCTCCGGCTGTCAGTGCCCCGGAAGAGACACGCACCCCGCCATATCCGATAACCGTGACGATGACAGCCATTAAAACAAGCGAAATGAGCGGTGTAATGAGCGCATGGATCTTCGCTTCCTTAAGGCCAAATTGGAATAAGGTTGTAATTCCCTTTTTTCCTCTTCTATATTCAACATCCTCGGCATTTGAAGCCTTTACTAACCGGTTTTCCGGCAAAACTTGATTTAGCACAGCAGTAAACCGGGCTGTTTCATCTTGCATTCCTTTTGAAATGATAAACATCCGTCTTCCTAGCAACATCAAGATCACCATTGCCACGGGTACGGCAAGGAGCATCACTGCTGTCATTTTCCAATCAAGAAGGAGAAGAATCGTAATAGAGCCGATAATGGAAATGATGCCTGTTAAACAGTTGGCAAGGTGTTCGGTAATCAATTCCTTTACAACTGCCGTATCATTCGTTACACGGCTCAATGTTTCTCCCGTTTCATGATTGTCATAATAAGAAATGGGGAGATGAAGCAATTTACACCATAGACGGTCACGAAGTTTGGCTACAACATGGTGCCCGACACGGTTTAATAAATAGATCGATAGACCCGCGGCGATGGCCTGGGCAACAAACGCAATAACGAGCATGCCGATTTGCCAATAATCTAGCGATGCCATCGAAAAGCCATCGACTAATTTTTTTGTGAACAACGGGACGACGAATCCAACACCCGTCGTTAGAACACTCATACTAAGAGCAATGATTAACAGAAGCTTCGAAGGGTTCGTTTCGTTAATAAGCCGATAGAACATTCGCCAGTTTCTGACTTTCTTATCATCAATTACATCCTTCATCGGAGTCCTCCCGAAATTTTTAATGGTGTTTTTTTCATATCGTGATTTTACCATGTTTTTATGAACTGAATATGAACGGGAAATCACTTGCACAAAAACACCCCTATTTTTTGAACAGGGGTGCATAAGCTGTGCTATTTTATTTCGCTTCTTTCACTATTTCAAGGGAAACTTTCTTCGTCCGGCTATCGAGTTCCGGAGCAATGGCAAAGAAAATGAGTATGCCGATGAGTCCGATTCCTGTGATGATGCACGTGACGAGAAAACCCGGAAAAAATGCGCTTATCGTAACCGTAATCGAGCAGATCAACATTGCCAGGTTAAAATTCAGCCCTTGTATGGCCATATAAGAACTTCGCGCATGGTTCGGAGGCAAGCTCGCCATATAATTTTGCTGAACGGGAACCCTGAGCACTTCAGCAACTGTCGCAAATAACATCGCCAAAACGAGTAGCAAGATATTGTTTGAATATGAAATGACGGCATAACCTGCGACAAAGACGATACAGCTGGAAAGCAATACGATCCGATCCCTCCACTTGCCAGCCATTTTCGCCGCAAAAAGAGCAAGCGTAACGACAAGCACCGTGTTTTCGGTGCGAAGAAATCCCGTCATCTCAACTCCCCCGAAACTCAAGCCAAACACATGCTGCACATTCATTTCCTTTGCCAGGCGAATGCTGATGTAGTTCGAAAGCTGGAACTCCATTGAAAGAACGAGAAGACCTGCAAGAACGAACAAAATGAACACCCGATCGCGAAAAACGCTAGTGTACATGGAAGCCATTTTTTTCGCCTGTCCTCCAAGTGTCACGCGACTTGCCGGCGCCGGCTTATAGCTTTCATCTATAAAAAAAGTGATAAGCACCCACGTTAACAGTGAAGCACACGTCAGGGCGACAAGAAGCTCAAACAGATAATGTTTAAATAACAAACCTCCAGCCACACCTCCAAGTGCGATAGATAGATTGTTCGCCCAATACATAATGGAGTACATCGTTTTCCTTTCTTCTGGTTTGCTCACATCCATTAACATCGCCTGGCTCGCAGGTCCGGAAAGTCCCCAACATACACTGTTGGCCGTCATCATAAAAAACGTCAAAAGTGGCGAGTGAAACCACGGGGAATTGGATATCATCATTGTAAAAAAAGCGAGAAATCGAAGAGATTCTGCAAAAACAATGATTCTTTTTCTTCCAAACTGGTCGGAAAAATAGCCTCCGAAAAAGTTGATTGCAATCCCAACTCCAACATTAATTAATAGTAATAACCCCGCATTTTTTGCCCCGAAATAATGAGATAAATAGATCGCCATAAAGGGAAAAATCATGCTGCCGATCATAGAACCTAAAAACGATTCAAACAATCGGATCTTAATCGTGCGGTGAAAAGACATTATGTTCATATGTACACCCTCTTTTCTTATAAAAGCCCTTCCGTTTTCGTATTTCCATCACCTTTCAAAACATTAAATAGAGAGGGAATTTTCCCTCTTCTTATTATCGCCTTCCTTTCCAAAATTGTAAATATTAGCTTATTTTATGACCCTCTATGAAGGGATACAAACATGGATGGCGTTTTTTTAAAGATTCAAGAGGGAACACGCATACATATAAAGCGAAATCAACGTTACTAGTGCCCCTTCAGCTAAGAAAGTTCTTATTTTCAAGTATAAATTTTCACTTGTAAAAAAGATAAGAAGATGGAAGCAAAAAACAAGATCAAACTCTCTAGTTTAGTGCTATTTTCATGGCATTTGGACAATAAACAGTTGATTTCCGACAATAAATAAATTCCATCGGACAATAAATGGCCTGTGTCGGACAATAAAATGAGTATGTTGTCCAAAAGTAAGATTTTCTTGTCTAAACCGGATGATTTATTGTCTAAATAAGATCACTTATTGTCCGAGAACGAAATCATTTTAAATGATGTAACGATTCGTGATCGTTTTTCCTCATTTCACAGGTGTTCTTAAAATAAGAATGTCCTATTACTGAAATCAAAACTATTTTTCTAGAAGGAATACTAGAATAAGAGGCCGCCCCGGCTAATTGGAACCGGGACGGCCTCGACGTCCGTTTATTGAACATATTTGCTTAAGAAATTCGTTACCTTTTTCTCATATCCGACCGGGTCGACTTTGTGCGACATACCGTGGCCCGCGCCGTGGACAACATACAATTCCTTTTCACTGCCGCAAGCGTTGTAAAGCTCATAAACCATTTTAAACGGGACAAAGACATCTGCATCCCCGTGGATGAAAAGCATTGGGGTATGTGATTTTTTAACCTGTTCTAATGCAGAAGCCTCTTCAAACGAATATCCTGCCCTTATTTTCGTAAGCAGGCTCGTACTCTGCACTAAAGGAATAGGCGGCAGATGATACATGCGCTTCATTTGATAGGAAAGCTCATCATCGACTGATGTATAAGCGCAATCCGAAACAATCGCCTTCACGTTTTTAGGCAAGTTCTCCCCGCTCGCCATCGATACGGTTGCCCCTCCCATAGACACCCCATGAAGGACAATTTCTGAGTCGTCCCCTACTTTTTGAATAACGTAACGAATCCATTTCACATAGTCTTTTCGCTCTTTCCAGCCAAATCCGATATAATTCCCTTCGCTCCTGCCGTGACCCCGTGCATCCGGCAACAACACGTTGTAGCCCAGCTTTTCATAATAAAATTGGGCATAGGGCCCCATTTCTTTCGCTTCCCCATTATAGCCATGGGCAATAATCACCGTCTTCCTCGTTGGCGATTTCGCCTTTAAATAATACCCATGGAGCTTCAATCCATCATCAGATTCAATCGAAACGTCTTTAAGCGGCATCTCTTCCAGCCAATTTATTTCTTTTACAGCCGGCACGTGATTTAGGCCGGGGTCATCATTTAAAAAACGTTTATCCGACCGGCTTACCGCCACATTGTAAAAATAAAAACTCGCCCCAATATCGGCTATAACTAGTAGCACGAAAAAAATGAGCAACACTCGCCATATCCTTTTCTTCATTGAAATCCCTTCCTATGGTAAATAGACATTTATTCTATAGTTAAGGGTAAGCGATAAAGGTAACATTTGTCTATTCATTATATAAAAAGGATGCCTCACTATTTTCAAATAGGAAGCATCCTTCGCGTTTATGATCCATTTTTTCTTCTGAGGGCGAAGCTTGCCATAATGACAAGGGCTACAATGAGTGAACAAAGCGTGCCGATGACAGGGGAGGTGAAGACAATGCCGACAAACGTCGCTAAGAGTGCAATCAATGCCATCCAGGACGTGTATGGAAAGCTCTTCACATGAAAGCCTTCAACTTTTTCCCCTCTTTTCCGGCTTTTTAAATGGGCTGCCGTTAAGAGAATCCATGTCACTAACACTCCGAAGCTCGGCAAAACCATAAGGTAATCAAATGTTTTTCCTTTTGCAAAAAATGCAATGATTACGCCAATATAGAGAAATGATGTACTGGCAAGCAGCGCCCGAACCGGAACTTTATTTCTCGATAGTTTTGCGAAAAATCGCGGCGCTTGCCCGTCTAACGCCTGTGTGTAAAGCAAGCGGGATGCCGCATACATCCCTGTATTTGCAGCGGACAGAACAGCCGTTAAGAGAACAAAGTTCATAATTCCGCCGACATAAGGTATGCCTACCGTATGAAATACCGTAACAAACGGACTCTCTTCTGTTCCTACCTTATTCCACGGCACTAAAGAAACGATGATGAGAAGAGGCAATACATAAAAGATTAATACACGGAAAATAACATTTCTTGCTGCACGCGGAATCACTTTTTCCGGATTTTCTGTTTCTCCCAATGTCATCCCGATCATTTCAGTACCGCCAAAAGAGAACATGACGACAAGCATAGATGCAGCTATTCCTTTAATTCCAAGCGGAAAGAAGCCCCCGTGATCCGTTAAATTCTTAAAACCAACTGCCTCGTGATCCCCAAAACCAATGAGCAAAAGCGCTCCGCCTAATATTATAAATACCGTTAGAACGGTGATTTTTATCGCAGAGAGCCAATACTCTGTTTCTCCAAATATTTTTACAGCCAATACATTTAAAACCGTAATACCAATCGTTATAAGCAACGATAACAACCAGAGTGGAACATTTTGGAACCAATATTGGAGAAAAGCTGACGCTGCTGCAATCTCTGCGGCCATTACGAGCACCCATGTTATCCAGTAAAACCATCCGGCAAAAAAACCGGTGAATGGCCCCAACACGGCCTGGATTAAATCGCGGAGAGTCTTTGCTTTCGGATTGCGAATGGCAAGCTCCGCAAGTGCCTGCATGACAAAATATAAAATAAAGCCTGCAAATAAATAGGAGATGACAACACCAGGGCCGGCGAGATTAATCGATGAACTGCTGCCTTTGAAAATCCCTGAGCCAATCGCCCCGCCTAATGCAATCATCATAATGTGCCTTGCTTTCAATCCTCGAGCCAATTCTTGTTTATTCGAACTCATGTTGCATGCTCCTAACTTTAGCGCATATTTTCTTTGTATTATTAAAATAATATTCTTTTAATTTACCGCTTCTTTTTCCTGATAACAACGATCGATCTATAAATAATACTATTCAAAATAATATAGAATTTCAAGAACATTTTAGAAAACGCTTACAAAATGTTTTCTCGACGCCTAAAACCTATTTTCCCAATACCTGCCAGTACAAATCTTGATTTATGCATTATTTTAAAGTGTATGATATGTTAGTTTTAGAAGTTTCATATAAGAGAATAAGAGACATATACCTTAAAATAACCAGGTTTTATAAAATAGGGAGATGATTAAAATGGGGTTATTGAACAAAGGTGTAACTGTTTTAAACTTCGATGAAACTTATGATTCTCAAGCTACACTTCAATCTTATCCACACGAAGAAATAGACTTCCGCCACTTACAACACGTCAATTTATTTTGCGAACACGACTCTTTAAATGAAATTAAACGAAACTTAAGTAAAAGAAAAAACAGAGGGATTACGTTTATCGGAAGCGGCAATTACCATTATGTAACATTCTCGCTATTAAACGAAATACGTACTCCTTTTACGCTCGTTTTATTCGATAATCATCTTGACCTTGACTTATCGAAAAACAAGGAGAAGCGTGTGCTTTCCTGTGGCTCCTGGGTATCGTTTGCCCTTGAATACATTCCCATGCTGAAACAAGTTGTGATTATTGGGGCTTCACACGCTGCCAGCATCCCTTCAACCATTTCAAATGTTGTCATTTTTCCAGGCAAGTCCCAACAAGTTTATTCTTCAAAACTCATACTTTCTACCATTCCGACAGAAGCCGTTTATATAAGCATTGACAAAGATGTACTCATTCAAAGAGACGCGATAACCAATTGGGATCACGGAAATATGGAACTGCGTACTTTAATTCATTTTCTAGATGACATACAAACACATAAACATGTCCACGGAGTTGATATTTGTGGTGAAATCAATGCATCACCTCTTGATCGCCTTCTACCGCATTACAAGGCAATGATTCGCAAAAACGAGATTGCGAATATCAACATTTTACAATCCTGTTTGAGCAGCACTTCTCACGATGTCAGGGGAGCATAATCGATTCCTTATAAAGGCATGAGGGCTATTCGACTCAATCGAAATAGCCCTCATGCGATTTACCATCTATTCGCTAATTACTTCTTAACAAAGTTGTGGTTCAATTTGTTCCTTAGCCTACTTTCGACTGGGTGGTTCTACACCATCTGTTTCGATCCGCGGCTCATCCAGGGAGAGCGAACAACCCAATATTAGAATAGAAGTGAGCTAATTGCGCATACAGCTGTATCTTACGGCGCTTTGATCAAATGATCGTCCACCGATCCAGGTCCATAACTAAAAATTACAGGCCTTTTGCTTCAGTGCAAAAGGCCTGCCGCTCTTTCTTATCGGTTATCGACTTTCTCAGGATAAAGGTCGTGGTTCATTAAACGGAAATTCGCCATCTCTTCATATTTGGTGCCCGGTTTCCCGTAATTGCACCATGGGTCGATGGAAATCCCCCCGCGCGGTGTAAATTTCCCCCAAACTTCAATATATCTCGGATCAAGCAACTTGATTAAATCATTCATGATGATGTTGACACAGTCTTCATGAAAATCCCCATGGTTCCTAAAACTGAAGAGATATAACTTAAGGGATTTGCTCTCCACGATTTTTTTATCCGGAATGTAGGAAATGTAGATCGTCGCAAAATCCGGCTGATTCGTTAACGGGCATAAACTGGTAAACTCCGGACAATTAAATTTTACGAAATAATCCCGGTCTGCATGTAGATTATCAACTGCCTCCAACACCTCAGGAGCGTATTTGAACGAATATTGAGTTTGTTTATTACCAAGCAACGTCAAGTCCTTCAGACCTTCTTCATGGCTTCTGCCAGACATAAAAAAACCCCCTTGTCATGCGCCGCATCTTAAAACAAGAGAGTTCCGCCAGCCATCTATCTTAACTAAAAAGGATAAAAAACATATAAAGCCACGTCCAGTATGGACATGGCGAATCGTCATGTATCCATAGTTTTTTATAGAGGGTTTCAGCTATGAACCTCTCCCATTTAAGCACGGGCATTCACTTTTCTATTTTGATGATAATGAACAAACAGGCATCCGTCAAATGGATTTTTTTCCATCAGAGCATTCATCCCTTAATGCGTCTTTCCACAAAACATGTCAGTCTTTTTTCAAAAATGTGCTCGGCATCACTACAGCTACCACTTCTCCGCGTGCGCAAACCGTGCCATTGACAACAACTTCCACATCTACTTTCCACTTTTTCGGGTGGATTTCCTCCACCGTCCCAACCGCTTTTAATGGTACGCCATGTGGAGTCGGTTTTAAAAAATCTACCTTTAAGGAAGCGGTTACAAACCGAGGTGGTTCGGCCCCATCTCCTGGTTCATGCCCGTTTTTCCGATGCAGAGCCAGAGCAGCCGAACCCGTTCCGTGGCAGTCGATTAATGAAGCAATCACTCCACCGTAAACAAAACCAGGCAACGCTGTATGTTCCGGCTCCGGTGTATAGATCGTAACCGTATGTTCCCCTTGCCAGCCCGTCCGAATATGATGCCCCTTTTCATTCAACCGGCCGCACCCGTAGCACCATGCAAAATCATCTGGATACTCATCTTGAATCGCTTTTACGATGTTTTCTTCCATCGGATCTCCCCCTTTTTCAGAATAGTATAACATAACGCAGGATTACATTGTTGTAATTAGGTGGGATAAAATCGAGCCTTGCAACAGGAGAAAATCTATAAGCTGGTTCTAATTGGACAAAATTAGACACTGTGATGCGAAAATTGGCTTTTAGATTGGTTCTATCGGACAAAATTGCGCTCTGTGACGAAGCCACTGAAAAAGTTCCTTTTAATAAAAAACTAAAATTTTCGAAAAACCAAAACCCAAAAAAACAGTATTTTTCACTTAGGAAGTGGGGGATAGCATCGTGTTTACAATGCATTTCGCTTACCAAAGTGGGGATGTATTTTTTAGGAAAAAGCATTTTTGAAAATTTCTTGGACTTTTTCAGTGACCTCCTCTGTGACGTAAAAATTGTTCTTGAGACTGATCCTAAAGACCAAATTCGCCCCCTATGACTGGAAATAAGTCAACAAGAAAAGCGCATCAAAAGAGATGCGCTTCTTCAACTTAAATGGCTTTGTCTTTTTTTATTTGCTTACTTCTTAACTGGCCGCATGCGGCATCAATATCCGTTCCGTGTTCCTGGCGAATAACACAATTGATGCCGTTTTTCTTTAATGTGTCATAAAAAGCAAGGACACTTTCTTTTTCCGATCGTTGATATTGGCTATGTTCATCTACCGGATTATATGGAATTAAGTTTACATAGGCAAGGTGCCGCTTGTCTTTAAGGAGCTCCGCCAATTGAAGGGCTTCTTCCTTATGGTCATTTACGTCTTTCAACAAAATATATTCGAATGTAATTCTCCGGTTTGTTTTTTCAATATAATAATCAGCCGCTTCCATTAGTTTTTCAATCGGATATGCGCGATTGATTTTCATAATTTCTGTTCGAAGTTCATTGGTTGGCGCATGCAGGGAAATCGCGAGGTTCACTTGCAATTTCAAATCGGCAAATTCATAAATTTTCGGCACAATTCCGCTTGTGGAGACGGTAATATGCCGGGCACCGATTGCCAGCCCCTTCTGATCCTTAATGACCTGGATGAAATCGATCAGGTTTTCGAAGTTATCAAACGGCTCGCCAATTCCCATGACAACGACGTGGCTCACTCTTTCACCTTGTCCTGCATGATCCAAATGATGTTGGACGTTCATAATTTGTTCTACTATTTCGCCGCTCGACAGGTCGCGACTTTTCTTTAATAGACCGCTCGCGCAAAACGTACATCCGATGTTGCAGCCGACCTGTGTCGTGACACATACAGACAAGCCGTATTTATGCCGCATTAAAACCGTCTCAATCAGATTGCCGTCTTGCAACTGAAATAAAAATTTGATCGTTCCGTCCGCAGATTCTTGCTTCACCTTTTGCTTTAGCGTGTGAATAACAAAATGCTCTTCCAACAACTCGATGCACTGTTTATTGACATTTGTCATATCGGAAAAGTGCGTGACCCTTTTTTTATATAGCCAGTCCCATACTTGTTCGGCGCGGAACCTTTTATGCCCCCGCTCCGTAAGCCACGATGTAAGTTGATCTAATGTTAATCCATAAATGGATGGTTTATTCATTGGTTACCCTCTTTTCAAATACATTGCAATTACATTCTATACTACTGAAAATCATTTCATGCCGCAACCCGAAAGCAAATTATGGCATTTCGAGTTAAAGAATATTCCTGAAATGCATCAGAGAAAATAACCTTGTATGAAACAACAACGAGGAGGTTTCTCAATCATGGCATTAGTACCTTATGATCCATTCAGGCAGCTTGCGAATATGCGGAAGGAGTTCAATCATATCTTCTCCGATTTCCCTTCCCTATTTGAAACCGAACATCATGTAGGCGGCATTCGCGTCGATGTTCATGAAACAGCAAATGAAGTCGTTGCAACCTGTGACATTCCCGGGTTGGAAAAGAAAGAAGATGTCACTATTGATATTGAAAATAACATGCTGACGATCAGCGGGTCGATCCATAAATCCCATGAAATCAACGAAGAAAATATGCATAGAAAAGAGCGTTATGTCGGCCGTTTCCACCGGTCCATCACTCTGCCAGGCCCCGTATCGCATGAAGGGGTAAAAGCAACGTATAAAAACGGCGTTCTTGAAGTGAGGATGCCTAAACTGACGAAGGATACCGGCAGAAAAATTGATGTGGAGTTTCATTAGAAACAAGAGGAGAGGCGGGCTGCCTCTCCTTTTCTCATCCTTTATTTTACCATTTGTTGAATGATGTCCCGATTGCGCTGTTTGAAAACGTCATTATGGGAAGATACCATTGCATGTTTGGCCGCATTAGGCTCGATAAACCGTTTTGCTTGATTAACGGCGTTTGCGGCATCATGAAACGCACCGGCAATTAAATGCAATTTTCCTTCATGCATTAAAATATCGCCAGCCGCATAAAGCCCCGGAACAGATGATTCACTGTTTGCATTCCCCTTAATGTAAAAATCATCTGCCATCGCTATTTCCAATTTACTATTTTTCAATAATGTTGCATCCTGTTCATAGCCATGGCTGATCACGACTTCATCTACTGGCAAATACGAAACTTCTCCTGTTTGATGGTTCGTAAGTTCCACTTGTTCGATGACTTCGTGATTGGATGAGGCGATCAATTTTGTAATCGAAGTATGAAAAAAACAATCGGCACTGCTCGTTAGAAGTTGTGTGACTTGAGCTTCATGACCGGTTAAAGCCCCTTTTCGATAGGTGACATACACTTTTTTAGCAATGGGCTCTAATTCGTTGGCCCAATCGACCGCCGAATCCCCGCCTCCTGAAATGATGACCGTTTTCTCCTTGAATTGTTTAAGCGACTTTACCGTATAATGTAAATTTGCCACTTCAAATCGTTCAGCGCCTTCGATTTTTAACTTTTGCGGCGTAATAATCCCGCTTCCGACTGCGACAATAACGGTCTTTGAAAAATGCCTGGCTCCGGATGCCGTATGCAATACGAAATAACCTTCATCATTTTTTGTCATTGACTCCACTTTTTCATTCAAAATCACTTCCGGGTTAAACGTTAATCCTTGCTTTACAAGCTGGTCGATCAATTTTGCTCCGGTAATGGGGGGCTGACCGCCAACGTCCCAGATCATTTTCTCAGGATAGACATGAATTTTCCCGCCTAGTTGTGGCTGGTATTCAATAATCTTCGTTTTCATTTCCCGTAGCCCGCTATAAAAAGCGGAGTACAGACCCGCCGGACCTCCTCCAATAATTGTCACATCAAATAATTCCTGACGCTTCATTTCTGTTCACTCCTCAACTATTCCGCGCAAATGATTATCATTCTCAATTAAATATACGATATTTTTTTAAAACCTACAATAAAAAAATAGGTTGACAACGAAAAAAAAGTCGTATTATAGTTAGTTTGTGAACATTAGTGATAATGATTATCATTATTGATAAAAGCTGAACATTGGGGGTTACATCATGGTTCGCCTTTATACCGAAAGCTTAAATATTGGCTATGGTGAACAATTAATTGTGAAAGACGTGAGCGTTGCCATTCCCGATAAAAAGGTGACAACGATCATCGGTTCAAATGGCTGTGGAAAATCAACGCTACTGAAGGCCATTACCCGGATTCATAAACAACAATCAGGGGCTGTCATTTTAGACGGGGAAAATATTGCGAAAGAAAATACGAAAACCCTCGCAAAAAAAATGGCGATCCTCCCGCAAACTCCGGAAAGCGCAAACGGTCTGACCGTCGGTGAACTCGTTTCTTACGGCCGCTTCCCTTATCAAAGAGGCTTTGGCCGACTGTCCAAAAAGGATATTGAAGCCATCGACTGGGCGCTTGAAGTAACGGGGACGTCCGGCTTTAAATTCCGCCCGGTCGACAGCCTATCCGGAGGCCAGCGCCAGCGCGTCTGGATCGCTATGGCGCTGGCCCAGGAAACCGATATTATCTTTCTTGATGAGCCAACGACGTATTTGGACATGGCCCATCAGCTGGAAGTGCTCGAGCTTTTGCAAAAGTTAAACACTGAGCAAGGGCGCACGATCGTCATGGTTCTTCATGATCTAAATCAGGCTGCCCGGTTTGCCGATTATATGATTGCATTAAAAGATGGAGAAATCGTAAAAGCGGGAGATTGTGAAGAAGTGATGAACCGGGATGTATTGAAAAAAGTATTCCAGATTGATGCTGAAATCGGGCGCGACCCAAGAACGAACAAACCAATGTGTATCACATATGACCTAGTTAAAGGAGCGTAACCATCGTGAAAAAGATTATACTTCCGATTATTCTTATATTCACACTTATTCTCAGTGCTTGCGGCAATTCTTCTGAAAGCAAAAATGGCGAATCGCCGACCGGCAACAAAAAAGAAGAAATGATGACCTATCAATCGGAGAATGGGCCGATCAAAGTTCCGGCCCACCCTAAACGTGTCGTCGTTCTTTCTTCGTTCGCAGGGAACGTTATGTCTTTAGGTGTTAATATCGTCGGTGTCGATTCCTGGTCGAAAATGAATCCCCGTTTTCAAGATAAATTAAAAAATGCCGAAGAAGTATCTGATGAAAATATAGAAAAAATCATGGCATTAAAACCGGATTTGATCATTGGTCTATCCACGGTGAAAAACGTAGATAAATTGAAAAAAATTGCGCCTACCGTCACCTACACCTATGGGAAAGTAGACTACTTAACGCAGCATATCGAAATTGGCAAACTTTTAAACAAAGAAAAAGAGGCGAAAGCGTGGGTCGCCGATTTCAAAAAACGCGCCCAAAAAGCCGGGGAAGACATTAAGGCGAAAATCGGAAAAGACGCGACGGTTTCCGTCATTGAAAACTTCGATAAGCAGCTTTATGTTTTCGGCAATAACTGGGGCCGCGGCACTGAAATTCTTTATCAGGAAATGAAATTAAAAATGCCTGAAAAAGTGAAGAAAATGGCGCTAAAAAAAGGGTATTACGCATTATCTTCTGAAGTTCTTCCTGAGTTTGCCGGAGACTATGTTATTTTAAGCACAGACAAAAAAGCGGACAATTCATTCCAAAAAACAAGTACGTATAAAAACATTCCGGCCGTAAAAAACAACCGTGTCTTTGAAGTGAACCAAAAAGAATTCTACTTCAATGATCCATTAACATTAGATTACCAATTAAACTACTTTACGAAACATTTTCTTAACAAATAAAGTTTAAAGAGGAATTCTGGGTTTCTAGAATTCCTCTATTCTATGAAAGAAAGATGAGATGCTATGACGAAACACAACCAACATTCCATCCCATTTGCCGTGAAGCTGATTGCTGCCTTCGTTTTCTTTATTGCCATGTTTGTTGTTGCCTGTGTTTTTGGGGCGGCGGACACGACAATCAAAGATGTATGGCTGGCGCTTACATCGGAGGCTTCAAGCAAAAACATTACTCTTATCCGGGAAATTCGCTTACCCCGTGAGGTCGCAGGCATTTTTGTCGGTGCGGCACTTTCAGTTTCCGGGGCAATTATGCAAGGGATCACGAGAAACCCGCTTGCCGACCCTGGCCTTCTCGGCCTGACTGCGGGCGCAAACGCGCTACTAGCCATTGTATTAGCGTTCATTCCTTCTGCAAATGACTTTTCGATCATGCTTGCTTGTTTTATTGGGGCAGCGCTAGGGGCCATCATGGTTTTCGGGATAGGCGCAATGAAAAAAGGGGGATTTTCCCCTCTTCGTATTGTTTTAGCAGGTAGCGCCATTTCAGCCTTTCTTTATGCCATTGCTGAAGGAGTCGGGCTTTACTTTAAAATTTCAAAAGATGTATCGATGTGGACGGCAGGAGGACTGATCGGCACATCATGGGACCAACTGAAGATGATCGTTCCATTTATTTCACTGGGAATCTTAATTTCTTTCTTTCTATCAAAGCAGTTGACCGTTCTCAGTTTAAATGAGGAAGTCGCAATCGGCCTTGGCCAAAAAACAACCTGGATAAAATCCATCCTGTTTATCGTCATTATTCTACTTGCCGGGGCGTCCGTGGCGCTTGTCGGGAAAATGACATTTATCGGTTTAATGGTTCCGCATATCGTTCGGGCCATCGTTGGAACCGATTACCGATTCATTCTCCCGATGTCCGCGGTGGTAGGAGGGGCGTTTATGCTGCTTGCCGATACTCTGGGCCGCACCATAAATGCCCCATACGAAACACCGGTAGCAGCCATCGTGGCGGTCATGGGCTTGCCTTTCTTTTTATTCATCGTTCATAAAGGAGGGAGGGCCTTCTCATGATCCAACCCGCATTACACAGAAAACAGAGAATCATCCTTTTCGTCCTATTATGCCTAATTGTAATTAGCGCGATGATCAGCATGGGAACAGGCTATGCTTCCCTTTCGTTGAATAGGCTAATTCCCACTCTCCTCGGCGAGGGTACGTTTCAAGAAAACTTTATTTTGTTTGAAGTGCGTCTTCCGCGCATAATCATTACATTGCTTGCGGGCATGGCACTTGCTTTATCCGGGGCCATTTTACAGGGAATCACTCGAAATGACCTGGCAGATCCCGGAATCATTGGGATCAACTCCGGTGCGGGTGTTGGCATCGCCGTTTTCTTTCTCTTTTTCCCTGTTGATGCCGGCTCTTTTGTTTATGTACTCCCGCTTGTCGGCTTTGTCGGCGCCATACTCACGGCTGGCCTGATCTATTTGTTCTCTTATAGTAAAAAAACAGGTCTCGCCCCTGTTAAATTAGTGCTGACAGGTGTCGGCGTTTCAATGGCGCTATCCGGGGCGATGATTGTCCTTATTTCATCAGCTGATCGGCAAAAAGTTGATTTTATTGCGAAATGGATAGCAGGAAATATATGGGGAGTAGATTGGCCATTTATTTGGGCCATTTTGCCCTGGCTCGTTGTACTTGTTCCGTTTACTTTGTACAAGGCGAATCGGTTGAATGTGCTTGCCTTAAATGAACCGGTAGCGATCGGTGTCGGGGTGTCTGTTGAAAAAGAACGCCTTGTATTGCTAATGACGGCTACCGGCCTCGCCGCTGCCGCCGTTTCTGTCACGGGAGGCATTGCGTTTATCGGACTGATGGCGCCGCATATCGCAAAAGCATTAGTCGGTCCGAGAAACCAGCTTTTTCTTCCAATCGCCATTTTATTGGGAGGCTGGCTTTTATTACTTGCCGACACAATTGGCCATAATATCGGCTCCTCCGACGGCATCCCGGCAGGCATTATGGTCGCTTTAATCGGCGCCCCCTATTTTATCTATTTATTGTTGAAAAAATAATTAACCGCGTTTTGCATATTACCCTTGGGAGATTATTATTCCCGAGGGTCTATCTACCCTGCTTTTAAGAATCTCTAAAATCCGCCATTAATCCCAGGACAAAACTCTATTTTTCTTCCTTTTTGCACGTTTTTATAAAAACAATAATAGTATTATTACACAAACAATACCTTGACTGTCATAGTAATGTGATATACATTATATATGTGGAGGTGAAACAGTGACTGAAAATAAAATCTCCTCAGATTTACTTAGAGGACACACAGATACCATTATCCTGAAATTGTTGATGAGTGGTGATAAGTATGGGTACGAAATATCGAAATTGATCCATTCAAACTCGGGTGGCGAGTATGAACTTAAAGAGGCTACGATGTATTCAAGCCTAAAAAGACTAGAGAAGGATGGCAACATCACTTCATATTGGGGTGACGGGGCCCAGGGCGGCAGGAGAAAGTACTACAGCCTTACGGAAAAAGGAAAAGAAACGTATCTTGAAAATAAAAAAAGTTGGGAAATCGCTAAGCGCATTCTTGATCAATTAATTTAAAGAAAGGCGGTAATGGCAATGAATGAAAAATTGACAAACTATTTAAACGGCATATTCTCACCTTATGAGGATTTGCATGGGGTCAAAGATTTGAAAGAAGAGCTGTTCATTGATTTAAATGAAAAGTTGAGTGATTTAAAAGCCCAGGGATATGATGACGAAGCTGCTTACCGCATGACGGTCAGCTCCCTTGGAGATGTATCCGAAATCATCGAAAGCATTACGTCAAAGACGAGAGAACTGCAGCAAAGGATCGGAATGGATTTTTCAAAAATCAACCTCCAGAATTCTGATTTTAAAGACGTGAAGGTTCATGATGGGAAGTTTAACTACAGCGCCTTAAAAGGGTCGGACTTTAGCGGTGCAGATTTGACGAACAGCACTTTTAAATGCAGTGACTTGACGAATGTGAAATTTGATGGCGCTAATCTAACTGGCGCAAAGATCATTAAATCCTCACTGAAGGATGCAAGTTTTAAAAACTGCGTCTTTGATCGTACGGATTTTAGCGGCTCCGATTTGTCCGGCATTTGTTTTGACAATCAAACGTTCATTGGTACCATTTTTGATTACTCGGGGCTAAAAAGAACATCTTTTAAAAATGCCGTTTTTAAAAATGTTTCTTTTAAAACTGTTACAAAGAAAGCCATTTTTGACGGCGCCACAATGGATAAGTTGACCTACGCTGTTTTGAAAGGGAGCCATGCAAATTTGACGAATGTTACCGTCATTTAGATAAGCAACATTACTTTTGCCAAAAGGCTGCTCCCTCTTCAGATGGAACAGCCTTCGTTTTCTCATTGATTCTAAATAGGACAATACAACAAACGTTTTTACGTCGTATGATTTATTTTTTCACAACCGGAATCATTATGGTTAATTCCGGATCGTTATCATACGGGTCCTGGTTCATCGGATATCGCTCAAAATGCGTTAAATTACCGACATGATTCTCCACTAGTTCTTGTGCCTTGATCCATTCGTAAATATTATTGTAAGACTTTTCTATGCTTTGCCCCTTCCGATGCTCGCATTTGGCATAGGTTAACGACGGGACGGAAATGCTTGTCATTCCTTCAGGCACGTCTTCTACCTTTTCCACTTCCACAACAGCGTAATGAATGAAGAGGCCGCTGAAAAACTAAGGTGTTTTTTTAATTCATTCTTTACATAAGAAAAAAAGCCGATTTTTTTACTAATTTTAATGTAAAAAAATCGGCTTTTTTATTCTTTTTTGCGGGCTGTTTTTCTGTTTTATGGGTTCATTAGTTTTATTATCCTCTTAAGATTTACGGTAAATATGGTCGTGGCACTTTGTATTTCCATGCCAAAAAGACCCGAGGATTTTGCGTTTTTATACCCGTGTCTGTTTTTTAATTCACTATTTTTTGCTTCAATTTTGTAGCGTTCTTTGGATTTTTCTTTGAAATAGTCGCTTTCTTGGAACTTTACCTGTTCAAGGTGTTCTCCTGATA
>NZ_KE387230.1:0-11884 GCF_000430745.1 Fictibacillus gelatini DSM 15865
TCCCCCACTTCCTAAGTGAAAAATACTGTTTTTTTGGGTTTTGGTTTTTCAAAAATTTTAGTTTTTTATTAAAAGGAACTTTTTCAGTGGCTTCGCTAAGAGCCCAATTTATGTCCGATAGAACGCCTCTCAAGGACAAAACCGGAGCCTGGATGCCAAATTTTATCCAATCAAAAAAATTTGTAAAGATCGATAAAATATTATCGGAATGAATTATCTTAATATTTTTTATCGTATGAAACATACACGTACTTCTTTTACTTTCATTGTGAGAAAAAACATTTTGTCAGAAAAGGTGAATGCAATGAAGGATTCTGCTTATTGGATTACGAATGCCCGGTTAGAAACGGGCTATCAATATGAGAATGGCGCTGCCGCAGCGACTAGAGCGGCAAATTTCCATCTGTTAATCGAAAACGGAACGATCATGTCAATCGTTCCTGCAAAAGATCCGTTACAAAGTGATTTTCCAAAGAAAGATGCCAAGAACCTTTTAGTTCTTCCTTCCTTTATTGAAAAGCATTGTCATCTGGATAAAACGTTAGTTGGCGACTCATGGCGGGCTTGCCGTCCAGTAGCCAATCGGATTGAGCGCTGCAATCTCGAAAAAGACTTGCTTCCCACTTTGTCTACGACTACAAAAGAGAGAGCCGAAGCGCTATTAAATATCCTGCAAAAGGCGGGTTCTACCCATGTACGCACTCATGTCGACATTTATCCGGAAGCCGGCCTGAAAAATTTGAGATCTGTTCAAGAAGCTCTGGCAACCTATGAAGGAAGGTTGTCTCATGAGATTGTCGCTTTTCCGCAACACGGTTTATTGCGCACAAAATCGAAGGACTTAGTAAGGGAGGCATTAAGAGAAGGCGCCAACCTGGTTGGGGGCGTTGACCCGGCCATAATCGATGGCGACATTGAGGCATCTTTGCAACAGATGATGGATATCGCTGTTGAGGCAAACGTAGATATTGATTTGCATTTGCATGATCCGGGCCACCTCGGGATTTTTACAATTAGAAGGCTGGCGGCACTGACACAAGAAGCCGGATGGCAGGGCCGGGTCGCTGTAAGCCATGCTTATGGATTGGGCGAAGTTTCTTTGACGGAAGCTCTTGATGTGGCGGACATGTTGGCCGAAGTCGGCATTTCGATCATTACAAGCGTTCCGATTGATGGCCCTATGCCAAATATTGAGTTGCTGCGTAAGAAGGGAGTTAATGTTGCAGTCGGGTGCGACAATATTTTTGATTCATGGTCTCCTTTTGGCAATGGCGACATTCTCGAGCGGGCAAGCCGTTTGGCGGAGCGGTTCAATTGGGTGGATGAACGGTCGCTCGCGCAAACACTTGGTTTCATTACAGGCGGGAAGACGCCTTTAGATAAAGAAGGAAAACGTATTTGGCCGGCAATCGGGGATGAAGCGAGCATGGTCTTTGTTGAAGCCAGCTGTTCAGCAGAAGCGGTAGCTAGAAGATCAAAGCGGCAAGCTGTCATGTATAAAGGCAAGATAGTTTCTGGAGAGCTTTAGTCTGCTTGAATTTTCTTAAGAAGATAGGAAGAGGCGGAAAGTCGAAATTCAGCTTCAACAAGCCGGAGAAAAACGCTACAACGAACTTTAATTAGAATTTTAAATGGAATAAAAAAATGCGCCCTTGCATCCAACGACGCAAGGGCGCATTAATTAAACGATGCAGAGGGAATAGTGGCCTATGCCTCTGTCTTCGCATTTTCAAGCTCGTTCACGGCCAAGTTTTTCTTTATTTTGTAATAAATTGTTGTACCCAGTAAGATCCATAGGAACCACCTGTAGCGTAGCCAATGCCGATTTCTTTTAAGTTAGGATCAAGAATGTTTGCGCGGTGCCCCGGGCTTTTCATCCAGGAATCCATTACATCCTGGGCATCTTTTTGGCCGGCCGCGATGTTTTCAGCTGCACGGCTGTAATTGATGCCGAACTGCTTCATCATTTGGAATGGATCTCCATACGTCGGCGAATTATGGTCAAAATAGTTTTTATCACGCATATCTTCGGCTTTAAGTGTAGCTGTTTTATCTAAGGAAGCGTTATCTTTTAATGGCGCTAGTCCTTGTTTGGAGCGCTCTTTATTCACTAACGAGATGACTTGATTCCCGATTGTTTCGTTCACGTTAGCAGATGGCTGTTTATCTGGTGCTTGTTGCTTTGTTTCGGTTTGCGGAGCTTGCTGCTGTTTCACTGGCTCCTGTTTTTGTTCAGGCTCTGCAGCCACTTTCGGTTGAGCAGGTTGCTTTTTATCGATAAAATTGACTTTGGATTCAATATCGTTATTCCAGTGGAATCCGTAGTTTTTTGTTTCTTTATTTTGAACGTGCTGAACGTCAGGTTTTGCTTGATTTGCGTCTGCGTGGTTCACTGCATGTCCGCATGGCGTTAATAACATTGTTGCAAGTAGGATTGATTTCATTTCCTCATCTCCCTTTGTGTTTTTTGGAGCCTGCATCAAGGTTAACGTGAAAATGGACACAGGAACAACCGGGAAATATTGCTAGTTGCCTTTAGCCATCTGCTACTTTGCCTGCCAGAATGGGCTTTTGAGCGTATAAGCCGCTTCTAAGTTACAAATATTAACTTTGACATGGCAGGCTCCATTTGATATTGCTAGTGAAGCCGCCCCCTTTGCGATAAGATAATGGCACCATATTGTACGTTAAAAAATGAGGGAAAAAGAAACTTTCTCATTGGCATTAACAGCTTGAACGTGCTTTTGAAACACAGGAAAAACGTTAAATAGTTTTCAGGAATCAACCCGGTAATCGCGCCTTTTTCCCTTAACTTGAAAATAAGCACGCACATTTCAGCGTATCAGCAAATGAAGCCATTTATTTTGTTTGGTATCTTGGCCTGGGATCGTTCAATGGAGGATATTAACGTTTATTCACAAGGGAAATTGTGAAGTGGGTGTATTCTGCCCGCAATATTGTTCAAACGGGTGTGGGTGCTTTATGGTAGGGATTAAGGGGGTCAATCGCGGGGGGTTCAGGGAAAAGGCAAAAAACAATGGTTGCGAACAATAAGCGTCGATCGGCTTTCGACTCCGCTCATTCGCATTCAAGCAGCTATTGGTACAAGCTACATAGGAAGATGCGATGTCCCTGTAAATCATCCCGCCAAAAATCAACAACTATTGGGAATATGGCCGTGAAGTTTTGAAACATGCAATTTGCCAGGGGATCATTTTAAGGGGAATGGCCAATAATGGTTTTAAAAAAAGCTACTTTAGATCATGGACTAAAGTAGCATTTCTGATATTTTCCTATTGATAAAGCTGGTCGCTTTCTCCCGCAATTGGGTTTTGGCCCTGGTATTTGTTTAAGTATTGCTGGATCGGCTTTTGATTTTCAGGAACCACTTGATACATTGCGCCAATTTTCCCGATCATGTTTGGATCCGCTTGTTCTAACGGGTAATAGCCTTTCTTTACCATGTATTGCCACATATCATAGGCATGTGAACAGCTCATCATAAAGGCCGTTTGATGAAAGGAGCGCAATTCTGGATTTGCGGCTTCCATTGCCGCATTCGCATATTCGCGTCCGGCTCGTTTCAATGTTAATAGGTAAGCCGTCGCCATTTCGCGATCGTTAAAATCCTGAATCATTGTGCGTGGCTGAACCGGTGGGTATTGGCCGGCAGGAGACTGTGTATAATTGCCAAGCTGCCCATTTTCCTTAAAAAGCTTTAATTCTTTTGTAGCGCCTTCCGTCTGGCTGATGAATGACGCTTTCATATTATAGTCGCGGATATGGTGCGGGAAATGGCGTTCTAAAATACTTTTAAATTCTGGGTCCTGAACATGTTGCAACATGTAAGCCATATTTGTGATCGTGTTTACGCAACTCATCGACAATTCATTTAAATCCATGAGTTCATGTGCTGCTAGCTGCATTGTTTTCCTCCTTTTTGATCGAAGTAATCACATACAGCCTTAATTTTCCCAATCGCATAATCTTTTATCCGAATTATCTTTTCTCTAACAATAAATAAAATACCCGGGTCATCCCAAGGATGTAGGCTATCTACGCCTTACACATTTCTGTCTTAGCAAAATCAAACTAAGGCGGAGTTTTGATAAAGAGTGAAGTGATATACATAAGATAAGTCAATTCAATTTCAACCCAGGCTAAACCGACATCTATCACAATCGCGTCGAGGTTGTACCAATAGACGTTAAAGGCGAAACCAATTTAGAGGGGTTGAACAAAATCAGTGCCGGCGGAAAGAAAACTGTCCAATAGGGCCTGTCTATTGAACAAAAACCAGTCCGGCAACGAAAAATTTGTCCTTTAGCATGGCTCTATTGGGTCCAATTGTCTTAGATTTGAATTGAAATAGTGCCGAAACGCTACACAGAACTTGGACAAATACCAATATTGCTCCGCTCCGGCAACTTCAAAGGAATGGCACTGATCGCCGGGGAACATATACATATAGCGTGCTAATCCACTAGCCATGCTATAAGAAAAATCCTGGCGTAGCGATCATGTTCGACGCTATGTTTTTGAAATATCGAGAAAGCCTTCGCCGAAAACATCCCGAACATCATGGATGGCAATAAACGCATTCACATCTACAGCTTTCACAATTTTTTTGAGCTTGATTACCTCTTGTTTGCTAATGACAATATAGAGGATATCTTTTTGAGTTTTTGTATAATATCCGTGGCCAGAAAGAACGGTAACGCCTCGGTCCATGAGAACATTCACTTGTTGAGCAATTTGATCGGGTTCCTTTGAAATAATCGTGACAGCTTTTTTCGGGTTAAATCCTTCGATAATGAATTCCATTACTTTTGTTCCAATGTAGAGCATAATGATTGTGAGCATCAGTTTTTCGGCACCGATAATAAAATAAGAAGAAAAGGCGACGATCATATCAAAAAATAGCAGTCCATAACTGATGCTCCAGCCGAGATATTTATGGGTAATTCTAGCAAGGATGGTCGTTCCTGCAGTGGTGCCGCCAACCCGGAGAATTAAGCCGATCCCAACACCAGCAAAGACGCCGCCAAAGATCGCATTCACCATTATTTCATCAGATAAAATGCGCCAGTGTTCTGTTAAATGTAAAAACAAAGAATTTAACGCAACAGCTATAATCGTATATATGGTTGTCGTTTTATTTAAAAATTTATAGCCGATGATCAGCAAAAAAGCATTAATCATTAAGTTCACCAATCCCGGCGACCATTTGAAGAGATAAAATAAAATAATGGTGATCCCGGTAACGCCGCCTTCGCCAAATTCATTAGGAATGACAAACAGATTAACAGCTAATGCAAAAATAAAAGAACCTGCCGTAATCATAAGCATATCTATGACTCTTTTTTTCATATCTTAACACCTCGTGAAATTCGATTTCTGCATTCAGAATCCAACTATTATACTTGTAAACTAGAACGGTTGCAATACTGTTTTGAAAGAGGGTTTCAACAGATGTTTTAAGGGAGTTTTCGGGAATCTATTTATAATAAAAGAAGGATTTATTTCCCATGTGTCGAAGTATCCACCAGACTACAGTTATGCTGCCGGTTTTAAAGGCGCGGGAATTGTAGCCCGAAAAAAATAAGGCCATGGGCGGTTCATTCTGGTTATGGCCTCACTATTCTAAACAAAGGTGCGGCTCTTTTAAAAAGTACGTTATAAATGGCTTTCGCGCGGTATTCGAAGTCCTTTTTCATAAAAGAGAATGCAGAGAACGCCTATCATGAAGAAAAGAATATGAACTTGTTCGAAATGAAAATCAGCTGTTCTCTTTAATAGGAGAAACATAGCTTTTTACAAAGGAGGATTAATATGAACCAGGCAGCACAAATCTATTGGGATGAATTTTGGAAGTCTCAAGGCCAAGAAAAACCAAAATCAGTAAGTGCGTGGCAATTTGGAGCAAGTCCAGACCAATTAGCGCAATTGGTAATAGATGGTGTGAAAACAGCGACATGTTCCGGGTTAATTTTTTATGAGATGGAAAGCGAGCCACTGCCTTCTGTTGGAGATTATAGCGTAATTTTAAATAGTAAAGACGAACCTGCAGCGATAATAAAAACGACTGATGTGAAAATCATGCCAATGAATGAAGTTCCTGAGGAGTTTGCAATTGCAGAAGGCGAAGGAGATCGAACGTATCAATATTGGAAAGAAACCCACGAAAACTTCTTTACTAAAGAGTTAGCAAAAGTAGGACTTGAATTTTCCGAAGATATGTTATTAGTTTGTGAACGCTTTAAATTAATTGATGTGAAAAAATAAGAAATGCCCTGGGATGAATCTATCAATAGAAAATTTGATACAATTAAATTACTCTCTTGAATTGGAGGAATTTCTACATGTATGTAACGATTTCAGACTTTATTAAGGAATGGAACAAGGAAGCCAAACTGACCCAAAACGTTTTAGATGGTTTGACAGATGAATCATTAAAACAGCCAGTTTATCATGAGGGACGCACTTTAGGAAGGATCGTCTGGCACTTTACCACCAACATTCCAGAATATCTAGCTCATTTTGGGTTGAAGGTAGAGAAAGTTGATCGTGCGGATAATGTCCCAACTTCAGCTAAAGAAATTTCTGAAACCTTTAAAAAGGTAAGTGCCCAGGCAGCCCAAGCCATTGAACAACAGTGGGAAGATGAGACTTTGAAGCAGGTTCAAAATGCATTTGGAAGGGAAGAAACCAACGCTTCAATATTGATGGGGCTAATTAAACATATTGTCCATCACCGGGGACAAGCAACCATTCTCATTCGCCAGGCGGGGTTAAAACCTTTCGGGGTTTATGGACCGCCAAAAGAAGATTGGGTTCATTTAGGGGTAGAAAAGCCGCCGCTTTAACGACGGACAAGGGAGGAACTTAGTGCGGCCCGTTGCCTGCAAAATTGCCTATTAAGCATTCCTCTATTCTATATGCGAAATGAAAATGGCCAATAAATGCAGCGCAGAATATTTCGTTATGATGAGAGTAAGATATGACAAAGGGACAATGTTTATCGTAGTTTGAAAAGCAGTTTAAAGCTTGAATGGACTCCCCCCTATAGAATTTGGGGGGAGTTTTTTAGGAAGAGGTTGTTTTGCATGGCGTTCTAGTGCCACGTTAGTAATAAGACATTCGTTATTTTAAGAACACTTCGTTAAAGCTGTGAAATGAGGAAAAACGATTCACGAATTGTTTCATCATTTAAAATGATTTCACTCGCGGACAATAAGTGCTCTTATTTGAACAATAAGTCATCCGGTTGAGACAATAACATCTTACTTTTGGACAAATAAGTGTACAAAATCCTAAATTTATTGTCCGACTGAGGCTACTTTTTGTCCGATGGTATCTTTTTATTGTCGGAAATTAACTGTCTATTGTCCAAATGCTATGAAAATAGCATCACACTAGAGAAATTTGATCCTGTTTTTGGTTCTTCCGTCTTCTTATCCTCTTGAAGCTGAAGGGGTAGTACTAAAATCATGTTCAAGTAAAATTTTTCCATAAAAAGAAAAAGGAAAGCGGTCCAAGAATGCCACTTCCCTTTATTTTCCTATTCTAAGGCAGCTTATTTCCCGCTGCGAGATAAAGTTCATACCACTCTTTTCTCGTCAGTTCGATGTCCGAGGCTTTGGCGATGTCTTTTAGCCGTTTTGGATTCATCGTCCCGACAACGGGCTGGATGTTTGCCGGATGGCGCAAAATCCATGCGATCGCGATTGCGGAATCGGTGACGCCTTTTTTCTCGGCAAGTTCCTGTAGCCTGGCATTCACTTCAGGGAAATCCTTGTTGCCGATAAACGGTCCTTCGATCATCCCATGCTGGAACGGCGACCATGCCTGGACGGTGATATTGTTCAAACGGCAATAATCGAGAGCACCGCCGTCCCGGACAATGGCAGGATCATGCATCATGTTTACATTGAGGCCGGCATCGATCATTGGGGTATGTACAATGCTAAGTTGCAGCTGGTTGATGATGATGTCTTGCTTCAAGTGCCTCCTCAATAATTCCATTTGTAGCGGATTCTGGTTGCTGACGCCAAAATAACGGACTTTGCCGCTTTCCTTCAGAATAGAAAAAGCTTCAGCCACTTCTTCCGGTTCGAACAATGCATCCGGGCGGTGAAGCAGCAAAATGTCGATGTAATCGGTTTGCAAGCGACGAAGGCTTCCGTCAACCGATTCAAGAATATGTTCCTTCGAAAAATCAAAGAACCCTTTTCGGATCCCGCACTTTGTCTGGATGATCATTTTTTCGCGGATATCGTCGTTCATGCCGATTGCCCGGGCGAACACTTCCTCCGATTTGCCGCCGCCGTAAATATCCGCATGGTCGAATAAGTCCACACCGGCTTCCATTGCATTCTCAATGACATAAGCCGCGTCTTTTAAAGAAAGCTCACTCATCCGCATACAGCCAAGTGAAATTTCTCCTGCTTTAACATCACTGCCGCCTAACCTGATTTTTTTCATTGAAACACCCCTCGCATCTAAGTTAACTCTAGTTTAACACGTGGTGGCGAAATCTTGGCTGATAACGTTTTCTATCAAAATACTTGCGAAAAACTTAAATGTTAATCTCTGAATGTAAATTGAACACCTATTAGGAATGTGAAAAAGGAATCAATCATTAGAGCAATTATCCAAAAAAACAGGAGAAATGTCACTTCAAAAAATGCTAGTTTTGTAATATGATAGGAAATTGAATACAAAGGATAGGAGGTTTGTTCATGAGGAAAAAAAGATTCAAGGGTATCGCCGCGCTATTTTTGATAGTAGCGTTATGCGTAAGCCTGATCCAGCCAAAGGTTTCATTTGCAAGCGGGGATTCTGCCGATGAGGCGACTGAGTTGCAAAAAGGACAGGCGGTAGAAGGGAAGTTTTCGGAACCCGGACAAATTCACTGGTACAAAATTACCCCTCATAAAGAGGATGTCTTCAAAGATACGCATATGAGAATAAAAGTATCGGGTGATCTCGGCATTGTAATGTCTGTTTACCCGGATGCGGAACGTGCAAAAAAAGACATCACATTTAGTAAATACCGAAGCATGATCGATGAAAACAATACATCCGAGGTTGATTTGCCTTATGCCTGGGAAGGGCCATACTATATTAAGGTGGAGTATGCAGGTACTGGCGATGAAGAGGAAAACGGAGCTCCAGGCAATTCTGATCAACCGTCCAGCGCTTCTTATTCCCTTAAGTTTGATGGCGTCAAGCTCCCTCCTTCCGAAGACCTTGGAGATGAAGGGGAATGCCCTGTTGAATTAAGCGCCGGAAAAGGAAAATCAGGCAAAGCGTTAGTGGACCAGCTACGCATCGTGCGGGACGGTCTGCTGGCAAAAACAGAGCAAGGGAAGAAACTAACCGATTTATATTATAAAATGGCTCCATACATAGCCGTGAAAATGATCGTACACAAGGATGCAAGAGAAGCGGTTTACAACAATCTTGTTCAACTGAAGCCTGTATTTAATGAATTGGTTAAATCAGGCGACAAAACGGATTATGTACTGACTGAAAAAGATGCAAAAGCGATCAATGAATTATATGGGATTGTAATGGACTATGCGCCAGAGTCGGCGAAAAAGGAGATTCAAGCCATAGCAGAACAAGTTGACATCGCCCACTTGAAAGGAAAGAAATTGTCAGCCGTTCTTGACCAGGCAGGACTCGTTGTTAAAGACTACGCGCAAAACCGGGTGATCGTTAAACTGAAAGAAGGGGCATCCATTAGCTCCTTAAACAAAAAAGCAAAATCTTATAACATTCAATCGACAAACATCACCGCTTTACATGCCAAAGATGAAGTCGCAGGAAATCTTTACGTCATGAACGTAAATAACAATAGCCAGATGCAGGCGGCGAAATTGGACAGGCTACCGGAAGTGGAATTTGCAGAGCCTGTGTATCAATACCATCAATATTCAACAGATGTCCAATATGATTACCAATGGGCGCTAAAGAACAATGGAGGGTTTGGGAAACAAGGTGCTGACATTCAATATGAAAAGCTCCAGTCCCTCATCCACCAGAGAAAATTGAATGAAACGTTAATTGCCGTTGTTGATACAGGGGTGGACGCCACGCTTGCTGATTTGAAAGGCAAAGTGGACACCAATCTTGGAAAAAATTTCATTCCTCGCATTCCTACGAATGACGCGAATGATGACAATGGCCATGGTACGCATGTCGCCGGGATTATAGCGGCAGAAAGCGATAACGGCTATTCTATGGCAGGAATTCACCCGAAAGCGAAAATTATGCCTGTCAAAGTGTTGGATAGCTCTGGAAGTGGAGGTACAGATCAAATTGCCATGGGAATCAAGTATGCGGTCGACCATGGAGCGAAAGTGATCAACCTGAGCCTCGGAGGAACTCCAAGCAGGGTCATCGAATCGATGTTGAAATACGCGGCATCCAAAAATGTGACGGTCGTCGCGGCAAGCGGTAATGAAGGAACAAACATGGTAGGCTATCCAGCTTCATCAAAATACGCAATCGCCGTTGGAGCTACGAATCAACTGGACATTGTTGCGGATTTTTCAAATTATGGGCCGCAATTGGATGTAGTGGCTCCGGGAGCGTCCATTCCGAGCCTTTTACCAAACGGCAATGTCACCTATCTTGACGGCACTTCCATGGCAACGCCTCATGTTGCCGCAGTGGCAGGATTACTGTTAGCGGAAAACCCGAAACTGACCCCGGGTGAAGTGGAGCGCATTTTAACGCTGACAACAAACGATGTTGCAGTCGATGAGGTTGCACAAGGCGATTATGAGGACGGCAGTCCATTTAAGGCACCTCCGGGATTTGACCTTGCCTCGGGCTGGGGACGATTGAACGCTTTTAAAGCAGTGAGCATGGTTGAATTGAACTTTAAAGTGAACGAAATAAAAGATACGGATGCCTTTGTCACTGGATCAGCGAAGCCAGGAACGCTGATTACGGTAAAAAGTAAAAGCAAAACACTCGGTTCCGCAAAAGCGGGCGCCGATGGCCATTTTAAAGTGGCGATCAAGTACCAAAAAGCGAATGAAGTTCTTCATGTATTCGCTCAAAGCCCTGACCAAAAAGCAATGACGTCGGCAAAAATCGCCGTTCAAAAAAATCAGCCGCCGGCCAAGCCGAAAGTGAACACGGTTAGCGATCGTGACCAAACGGTAACCGGGAAAACGGTCGGAAATGCCGTTGTAAAAGTCAGAAATGCGGCGAAAAAAGTGATCGCCACGGCAAAAGCCAACAGTAAAGGCGAATTCAAAGTAAAAATTGCCAGACTAAAAGCCGGAACAACACTTTATGTGACAGCGACGGACGTATGGAACCGTGAAGGACAAGCGGCTAAAGTGACTGTGAAAGACAAAACGCCGCCCCATGCCCCGAAAGTCAATACGGTTGACGACAGAGACACCACTGTCACGGGAAAAACAGAAGCGAAAGCAAGCGTCATTGTAAAATATAAAGGGAAGACAATTGGCACAAAACAAGCTGACTCAAAAGGAATGTTCAAAGTAGCGATTAAAAAGCAAAAAGCCGGATCTGTTCTTTATGTTACGGCAAAAGATTCAGCCGGAAATACAAGCAAGGCAACGAAAACGACTGTAAAAAAAGCAAAGAAATAAAAAATGGCTGCCCGGACTTTTTTCCGCGGCAGCCCTTTTGTCTTTCGATTAGGAAATGATAAAACTTCATTGCTTATTTAGTGGGGATTTATTGACGGTAGAGGCCTTTTTTATACCGCGGGATCTGAAATTGTCCAGCAGAAGCAGCCTCAAGGACACTTTTCACGTTTGGGGATCTGAAAATGTCCGATAGAAGCAATCTCAAGGACATTTTTCACGTCCTGAGAGTAAAATTTGTCCGATAGAAG
>NZ_KE387230.1:12812-52422 GCF_000430745.1 Fictibacillus gelatini DSM 15865
TTTGTCCGATAGAAGCGATCTCAAGGACACTTCCTGGAGAACTGCTTCATTGATGACTAAAATTCGTTAATTTCTCCGCTAATTCAACTAACGGGCTGTGTTGCTCAATGCGATAGTGGCGCCCTTCCTTTTTCAAATACCCTTTCTCGCAAAATTGGGCAAGCACATGCAATAAATGCCGATAGGAGACGCCTAAAAAATCGCAAACGGTCACGTGCTTTTCCTTATAGACCCCTTCATCTGCGGTTTGCAAAATAAAATCCGCAAGCCGGTTTTCAAGCGGGAAGGCGAGACTTTGTGAATACTTTCCAGCCATATAGGTTGCTTTTATACTTAAAAACTTGGTGAGTTCTCGCAAGAATGTCGCGTCTTCTAGCATTCGCGTGCGATAGTGGCGAAAAGGGAGAGCAAAGCAAACGGTCTTCGTGGAAGCCTGTATTCCTTTTGTGTAGTACACTTCATTAACTAATTCCATTTCCCCGATAAAATCATTCGCATGAATAAAATTAATTAAAGAAACTTTCCCATTTTGATGCGTCACATAAATCTTTGCTCTTCCTTCAATGACATAAAATAAAAAATCCGGCCGCATACCTTCTTGAATGATCCATTCACCGCGCCCGTATTCATGCACTTGAATGAACTCTTCAACCGGAAAAGAAAACAAGTGGCTAATGGAGTGTTCATCCAAATAACGCTGCCTTTTCTCCTTTTTATAAATTTTCATGGTCCACCTCAAAAATAGGAGATATCTCATATTATTGTACGTTTCTCCATGATATCATGCAAACAATGGGGGGATACGGAATGAACACACAACATTGGATGAGCAGACAGTTTTTTAGCTTTTATATCACATGGGGCATTTTTCTGCCTTATTGGACTGGATGGATGATTCATGCAAAAGGAATTACGGTGTCCCAGGCGAGTTTGATCATGAGCCTGGGCCTGGTTGCCAGAGGCATTGCCACATTAGTTGCGTTTCCTTATTTTTCAGGGAAGTTCAGCAGTAAGACGTTATTGAATGTGATGGCCATCGGCACGCTTGGCGCTATTGTTTGCTGCGTTCCGGCAGATTCCTTTGCTAGCTTGCTTATGGCAACGTTGCTTTTGCATTTCTTTTACCCGACGTTGATGCCTGCTTTAGACAGCGCAGCGGGCGTCCTTGTCCAAAGCAATCAATTGCGGGACTACGGGAAGAGCCGTTCGTGGGGATCCATCGGGTTTGTCGTCGCCGGCATGATCTTAACCGTCTTTACAGGGACATTTGGGGATAAAGTGATTGTATGGGCGCTTCTATTCGGCACATTGGCATTCATGGGTCTTGGCTTTATGCGCGCACCCGATGTTTTATCCGAGAAACCGCAAAGAGATCAACAAAAAAAAGGCGGCATGCTGAAATTATTTCGCATCAAACACTTTGGCCTGGTACTGATTATTGTCATATTGCTACAAGCGGCCCACGCTTCTTATTACAGCTATGGCTATATTTTCTTGCAAGAAATCCATGCGCCGGTCTATTTAATTGGAGTGATTATTAACATTGCCGTGATCGCAGAAATCATTTTTTTCTTCATCGCAGACCGGTTCTTTCATCAATTTTCAGTAGGTTCCTTGTTGGCACTGGCGGCATTTGGTTCAACAGTGCGCTGGATTGCAGTATTTGCTTTTCCAAATGTCATCGTTTTCAGCATCGCGCAAACCTTGCATGCCTGCTCATTTGCAATGGGGCATTATGCGTTTATGAAATACTTAATCCAAAATATACCGCATGCGCAAATTCCGAAAGCGCAGGGCGTCTATTCGGCGCTGGCACTAAGCTGGAGCACTGCAGTTCTTACGATTTTTGGCGGCTTTTTATACGAAATTGAGCCAAGATACGCCTTTCTCGGGATGATTCTATGTACCATCCCATCGATGGTGTTTGCGCTTGTTTATCGGAAAGTTGAATACAAAAAGGAAAGTGCGGTTGCTATATAACGTATAAACAAGCTGGAAAACCCCATTCTTAAGCTAAATGAAAGGGCGGCTAACCAATGAAAATGGGATGTAAGAATATGTTGATTCGGACAACATTCTTACATCCCTCTTTTTCGTTTTTTTTGATCCCCGTAGCCATATTTGCATCCGACGGTTCGTAACGATTTTGATAGAGTGCCTGAAAGCTTGAGTGTTGATGGCTGTGCAAAACGACAAACATGAAGTGCTGGTTGCTGATCGGGAGGTGAATTTTTTCAGGATGTAGAAAATAATCAATTCATTCGCTACTTGCAGCATGATACAAAACTTTATCCCATGTTGTGATCCCGCCTAAAAACGTAACTCTACTTGTAATGCCGGCGTGGCGGCCAGATGGTCACCACGCACGAATCAGCCAAAAATATACTAGAGTTATTGAGCGATTTCAATCGTAGGCTCTCAGACCGCCGCTTTTCGAAGGAGCAAATACGATAGGGCCGCATAAATGCAGCTGGCAAGCAAGATCCATAAAACAAGCAGGTTCGGGTGATGGGCGATCCATTGGAAGATAGGAATCCACCATTGGAAATACGTGAAAAGAAGACTTAAAACGGTAAGAAGCAGAACTAACAAAACGAATAACCATAACATTCCGCTTCGGCCGAACCGTTGGTAGATGCTGTAGATAATAAACCCGGATAGACACATATGCGTCAGCAAAATAAAGAAAATCCCGAACTGCCAGATGATATTCGTGTTAAAAGCATTCAGCAAGCTAAAAAAGTGGATCTTGTATCCCCAGCCTCCCGTCAGGTCGCTTTCAATGAAAGAAAATATGGAAAGAATGGCGGCTGAAATGGCGCTTACGATCAAACTGACGGCCATCATACCAAGAAAATAGTCTTTTCTCCTGACGCTTAATCCCAGAGAAAATGGAAAGGTCTGGATCGGGATGGTAATGCCTGCGACAAACATGAAGATGAAAATAGATGCCACGCCTCCGGTATATAGCCCGCCTTTATCATTGACGAGGACGGCGATCAATAGATTCACCGCAAAGCTGAAAAGCAGAGTGGTCCATGGCAAGATCATCCAGATCAATTTGTACTTCATATGCATTTTCAATACTGGATTCATTGATTGATCGCCGCCTTTCTTTGTGAATTGTGATTGGTCAGGTGGATGATTAGCTGCTGCATGGAAACCGGGTTGATTTCCAATCCAAGCTCTTTAGCTTGCGAACGAGTTTTGGAGTTCAAGTCTCCCATTACAATCGCCTGGGCCATGCCGCCGATCGCTTCACGGCTTAATGTCTCTCTTCCAACCGTAAAAGCATCTACCTTTTTAGAAGGGCCAGCGACGCTAAATGCCCGTCTGCGAATAGCTTCCGCTTCCTCATTAATCATCAGCCTTCCATCGTCGATGACGAGCACATGCTCCAGCATTTTGCTCACTTCGTCAATTAAATGGGTCGATAAGATGATGGTCCGTGGATGCGTTCCATAATCCTCTAACAATCGGTCGTAAAAAATGCTTCTAGCGACCGCATCAAGCCCTAAATAAGGTTCATCAAAAATAGTAAGCGGCGCCCGGCTTGCAAGCCCAACGACGATACCAACAGAAGAAAGCATCCCGCGCGACAGCTTTTTGATTCTGCGTTTTACTGGAAGCCTGAAATCTTCAATAAGAGAGTCAGCATACTCCCGGTCCCAGTTAGGGAAAAATGATGAGCAAAGATCCAGGACGTCGGCAATGCGGAAAATGTCCGGGTACTTCTGGCTTTCTTTAATAAAACAAACCTGGTTTAATACTGAGCGGTTCTCATAAAGGTTTTCGCCAAACACTTTAATTTCCCCACTTGTTGGGAAAAGCTGGGCTGTGATCATTTTCATGACCGTCGTTTTGCCGGCACCGTTTCTGCCAAGCAAGCCATAGATTTTTCCCGCTTCGAGTGAAAAATTGACATCATGAACGACGGTGTGATGGCCATACGACTTTGTCAGATGATTCACTTCGATCACTTTATTCATCGATTTTGTCTCCTTTTTGAATCATTTTTGTTAATTCCTCTCTAGTGATGCCAAGCTTTTCGGCCTCATGGATCATTGACACCACATACTGCTCAAAAAAAAGTTCTCTCCGCTTTTTGATTAATTTCTCACGGGCGCCTGTAGCGACAAACATGCCTACACCTCGCTTTTTGTACAAAATTCCCTGGTCTACCAGCAGATTCACTCCCTTTCCTGCAGTCGCCGGATTGATCTGATAAAAGGACGCAAACTGATTCGTTGAAGGAACCTGTGATTCTTCGAGCAGCCCGCCTTCGATGATGTCATTTTCGATTCGTTCAGCAATTTGCACGTAAATAGGACGGCTGTCATCTATCAACGTTCCACTTCCTCCCTGGTTACTATGTTGGTTAATTACTTATGTAATTAACTATAGAGGGTGTGAGATGATTTGTCAATGGATGAATTGCCTGATTTTTTTAGAAGGAAAAAATTATATTAAAACCTTCTTTGAAACTATAATTCAACTTCCCCGCATATAATTTGTCAATGGAACAACGAGGCAGGTGGGGAGAACGTGGACATGTAGCCGGAAATACGATCCGTTTTTACTGCGCCAAAATACAGGAAATGAATCACCTGTATTACTGGCACGGCCTGGATGAAACCCAGGCAAGAGCTGGATGGATAAATGAAGCGCTGCAAACGATTAACGCCGCATTGGCGTTTTATCCATCAAGAGAGGAATTCTTAAAGAAAAGTATATTTTTGACCTTGCTTATAAGGGGAAAAACTATTTGTCTGAACTATATAACAGGAATGATTGAAGGCTGGGTCAATCCTTTATCGGGGCTATATCCGATTGATTTTGACAGGGACGGCACGTATGAACTTGAAGCGCATCCAAAGATAGCGGGGAGGTACTCGGATATATGCAGACCGTCTTGAAATGGAACAGGCGGGAGTTTGCTGCTGAGACAAAATGTCGCCATCTTCGGAGGGGAAGTGTAGCTGTTTTGAACCGTTTTTATGTTCAGCAGAGAGTAAGCAACTAAAGGAGGGGCATATGTTTTTCATTATGGCATCGTTCTTGCCCATTGTATTTGTCGTAGTTCTTATTTTTATGGTGATGTATGCAGTCAAACAAAAAGATAAAGGGGGAGAAAATGTGTTGAAGCACGTTTATATTTATTTAGTCTTATTCGCCACGTTGATGATGACGATAGGAGGCGGGATTTCCATTTTTATGGCGGTCTCTGATCTGGTGAGCCCTGCCGGCTATTACCAGAGTTTTTCGGAATTTAAAGAAATGAAGAGTATGGACAACAAAAAACAGCATGCAGATGAAGCAGAATGGCGGGATGAGTACCAACAAATGGTTCAAGACGAAAAAGATCGAACCAAAGACAGCGCGATGAATCAATTGCTTAAAAGCTTCGGATTTATCGTCATCCCGCTTCCAGTATTTCTCTACTTTAATCGCATGCGCAAGCAAACATAAAAGGGAATCCGGCGGCGATAGGTTACCACTTCTTCACTGAACAACCTCCATTTTAGGCGGCTAAAAGAACGAATCGACCGCCTTTTCAGCTTCTTTAATAAGCCTATATCCCACTATGCTATCGGGTGCTGCGATATTCATCAAGTATATAGAGCCCTTTCTTTTCAGCTGCTTTCTTGATTAGACATAATTCATCGCGCATTCGATCCGACAAAATCCCTTTTTCAATATTTTTTTGAATCTCTCGATAAAATTCTTGTAAGAGATCAATAGGCAACTCCTCATAAAGTCGAATGATCATCACCTCTATTGGAAAATGCTTCTTCTTTCCTTCATAAATAGTTTAACATTTTAGGGAAAAGTTTGCTTCATTGTTTTTGCTTTGTACTGTCCGGGTCAAAAAAGCAAAATAATAGAAGTCTATGAATGAAAAAGGTTGCCCGCTGGCAAATGCGCTTCATACAAGCCCTTGATCACCTCTTCCATGCACCTCGCTATTTTTAAAGATAATCTTATCCTTCCGCCCACTCATTCCCCCTTTCCCTTATTGTTTGGGAAACACCTGTTTTTCACAGGAACAACCCTTTGGAAAATGAATAATTTGGTTGTGTAGAATGCTTAAAGCATTTTAGCAATGTTGGACGGACGAAAGAGGGAGGAGCATGGACTTACAGACCATTAGCTTATGCATGATTGTAAAAAACGAAGAAGCCATTATCGGAAGGTGCCTTGATTCGGTAAAGGATTTAGTAGATGAAATCGTGATTGTTGATACTGGATCGGATGATAAGACGATGGAAATTTCCAAACAGTATACCGATTATGTATACCCGTTTGAATGGAAAGATGATTTTTCTCTCGCCCGCAATTATTCTTTTAGCAAAGCGACTAAAGATTTTATTTTTTGGTTAGATGCCGACGATGTAATGCTAGAAAACGACCGGAAAAAATTCAAGGAACTTAAAGAGCGCCTGAATGATTCCATAGATGCCGTATCAATGAATTACCATTTAGCGTTTGACGATAAGAATCAAGTGACACATAGTTTGCGAAGGAACCGGCTGGTAAAAAGGGAAAGGAAGTTCAAGTGGATTGGCGCCGTTCATGAATATCTAGAGGTGTATGGAAACATTGTAGACAGTGATGTCAACATTACACATAAAAGCGTGAAAACGGAAAAGACGGACAGGAATTTGAAAATTTATGAATCGCTGATGGCAAAAGGGATCGATTTTTCCCCTAGAGATTTATATTACTATGCAAACGAATGTTTCGAACATCGGCTTTATGATAAAGCCATTCAATCGTATATGAAGTTTTTAGAGTCGAAAAGAGGTTGGGTTGAAGATTGCATTGCGACTTGCGGAAAGCTTGCAGATATCTATTTAGCCAGAGGCGACCATGAGAAAGCTGTGCACTATATTGTAACATCTTTTGAATATGACCTTCCGCGAGCCGATCAGTGCTGCAGGCTCGGTTTTATTTACCTTGCACAGAACCAGATTGAAAAAGCGATATTTTGGTATGACCTTGCGACAAGGCTGAACATCGACAAGATTAAACAAAGGGGAGGGCTTATCAACTATAGCTGTTATACCTGGCTGCCCCATATTCAGCTCTGTGTCTGCTATGACCGGTTAGGAGAGTATCTGCTGGCGTACGAGCATAATGAGAAAGCACGGTCATATGACCCGGATAACGCTTATGCGAAGTACAACAAATCGTATTTGGAAGAAAAACTGAGACAAATGGGAGGAAATCATGCCGACTAGTTGGTATCAAGCTGTTTCGCAACTTATAGACCTGGTTGTCCAGGACAATCCTCAGTCGATATTGGATGTAGGGGTAGGCTTCGGAAAATACGGGGTATTGCTGCGGGAGGCGCTGGATATTCCGCATGAAAGGTATTCGAAAGAACAATGGCAAGTAAAAATAGACGGTGTTGAAGGCTTTTCCGGGTACCAAAACCCTATCCATTCGTACGTTTATAACCAGATGTATTATGGAAATATCGTCAATCTCATTGACCAATTAGGGAAATATGACACGATTCTATTAATTGATGTTCTGGAACATTTTCAAAAAGACGAAGGCTTAAGGCTCATTGCAAGCCTGCTAGAACATGCAAACAAGTCTTTAATCATTTCCACGCCCATTTATCCGGGAGAGCAAAAGGAGTATATTGGAAACCGACTCGAGGAGCATAAAAGCAGATGGAGCATCGTTGATCTAGTTGAATTCGATTGTAGTTATCAAAAATTAGATATTGGTGATAACGGGGCACATGTATTTAAGCTTTATCCGAATAAAAAAAGAAGTCCTGAAACCCTGTACCATCGCACTCTTACGGCTGACGCAAACATGAAATTGACAATCGGGTACCTTCTTCCGCATCACAATTTGACAGGCGGCCTCAAGATGTTGCTTCAGCAGATGAAATGGCTGCGAAAAAGCGGTCACCGTATTTATGCCTTTTATAAGGGCGCAGGTGAAAAGGCTTTGCCATCCTGGTTTGAGTTGGAAGTTGATAAGGAAATCGTTGTCCCGCCCAATGACTCATTTGTCCATTATATTAAAGAATGCGATATTGCCATGGCGGGATGGATGAGCCAACTCCCTGAGCTAAAATCTTCGCCTGTCCCCATCGTTTATTGGGAACAGGGGTACGAATGGCTGTTTGGCGACATTCCTGAGTCAATGAATGTTTCAGCGATAAGGAAATATTTAAAGGAATGTTATGATACTTCCATCCCCATTATCTCCGTCTCATCCACCGTATCCAAACTATTGAAATCCCGTTTCCTTATAGACGCCCCGGTCATTACCAATGGAATCGATGTGGATCTATACCATCCTTCGAAGAAGAAGAAAAGCTCAAAAATGACGATTTTGCTGGTTGGAAACCCTGGATTATCTTTTAAGGGATTTGACGTTGCTTTAATGGCTTTGACCAATTTATGGACGGCAGGCCATTTGTTTTCCGTAGACTGGATTTGTCAATATCAGCCTGATCTCCATGCCCCATTTCCGTTAAATTTTATCGTTCAGCCAGATCAAAAGAACCTGGCGGATATTTATCGAACGGCTGACATTTTCATCTTCACTTCATGGTATGAAGGGTTTGGAATGCCACCGCTTGAAGCGATGGCTTCTGGAGTTCCTGTCATTTCAACAAAATGCGGGGGAGTGGAAGAGTATGCCCGCTCCGGACAAAATTCCATTTTAGTTGAACCAGGCGATGTTCCTGCATTGACCTGGGCACTTTCCTATCTTATTGATCATCCAGAAGTAAGAAATGAATTAGCCGAAGCTGGAAGGAATACGGCACTTCAGTATAGCTATGGCAATGTCATCAAAGAATTGGAGGATTATTTGCTAACGAGCATTAGACGCTAAAATTCCAAAAAGTACAAGTCTCAACATAAGCTCGATCAGCTTTAGGTGGTATTTCCTTATTTCTCTAGTACCCTTTCAGCTAAGAAAGTTCTTATTTTCAAGAATCCATTTTTGCCTGTAAAAAAAATAAAAGCAAAAAACAGGAACAAACTTCTCTAGTGTGGTAGTGTGGTGCTATTTTCATAGCATTTGGACAATAAACAATGGAGTTCCGACAATAAATCGATTCCATCGGACAATAAATGGCCTGAGTCGGACAATAAAATTGGTAGTTTTTTCGCTTATTGTCCAAAAGTAAGATGTTATTGTCTAAACCGGATGACTTATTGTCCAAATAAGAGCACTTATTGTCCGAGAACGAAATTATGTATCGATTCGTGATCGTTTTTCCTCATTTCACAGATCCAACGAGGTGTTCTTAAAATAACGAATGTTCGATTACTGAAATTCAAACTATTTTTCTAGAAGGGGCACTAGAAACTATCCCTTTATTGACGTCGTAAAGATGGGCTTGCCATCTTTTCTGTTTTAAAATGGCGATTTTTCAAAACTAGACAAACAAATTAATTGAAGAGGGTATGGATAAAATCCAAACAAAACCAACCCTAAATTTATATATTAAGTAGTATACAATTTATGGTAGGGTGAATGGGGAGAAATGAAAAAAAAATCAAGAAGAACAAAACTTATTAAAAATAAGGAAAAACGAAGAAAAGAAGAAGCTATTGATAACCCTATAGATGATTTGGTTTCTAAAATTGTTAATTTAATAACATTATTATTAAAACTTTCATTATGCCCTATACTTCCTTGTTACCCAAGTGGCCCTACCGGACCAACAGGTGCAACCGGAGCCACGGGAGCGACCGGAGTAACTGGAGTGACTGGACCAACCGGAGATACAGGGTCAACAGGGGCAACGGGAGCCACCGGGCCAACTGGTCCAACCGGAGCTACCGGGGTAACTGGGCCCACCGGACCAACAGGAGCGACGGGGCCAACAGGAGATACAGGGCCAACCGGAGATACAGGAGCAACAGGAGCGACGGGGCCAACAGGATTTACTGGAGCAACCGGAGAAACTGGGGCGACGGGGCCAACCGGAGCAACCGGGATCACTGGATCAACAGGAGTCACCGGGCCGACCGGAGATACAGGAGCAACAGGAGCCACGGGAGCCATCGGAGCAACAGGACCAACAGGAGATACAGGGTCAACAGGGGCAACGGGAGCAACAGGACCAATCGGAGCAACTGGAATAACAGGAGCAACGGGTCCAACAGGAGATACAGGAGCGACAGGGGTAACTGGACCAACGGGAGCAACAGGGGCAATGGGAGCTATCGGATCAACTGGGGCCACTGGATCCACCGGAGCAACCGGGATCACTGGAGCAACAGGAGCGACGGGACCAACGGGAGCAACTGGTCCAACCGGATCAACTGGGGCCACAGGAGTAACGGGACCAACAGGAGATACAGGAGCAACAGGAGCGACGGGGCCAACAGGAGTCACTGGTGCAACTGGACCAACGGGAGCAACGGGAGCAACAGGTCCAACTGGAGCAACAGGAGCAACCGGAGTAACTGGAGCAACAGGTCCAACCGGAGCAACAGGGGCAACGGGAGTCACAGGACCAACAGGAGATACAGGTCCAACCGGGATCACTGGATCAACAGGAGCGACGGGACCAACAGGAGTAACTGGTGCAACCGGACCAACGGGAGCAACAGGACCAATGGGAGTAACCGGGGCCACAGGAGTAACGGGACCAACAGGAGATACAGGTCCAACTGGAGCAACAGGAATAACCGGGGCAACTGGATCAACAGGATCCACCGGAGTAACTGGAGCAACAGGTCCAACAGGAGCCACCGGATCAACAGGAGTCACTGGTGCAACCGGACCAACGGGAGTAACAGGAGCGACGGGGCCAACAGGATTTACTGGAGCAACCGGAGAAACTGGGGCGACTGGGCCAACCGGAGCAACCGGGATCACTGGAGCGACAGGACCAACCGGAGTAACTGGATCCACCGGGGCAACGGGAGCCATCGGAGTAACTGGATCAACAGGAGTCACCGGGCCGACCGGAGCCACCGGAGCGACAGGGGATACAGGAGTAACCGGACCAACTGGGGCGACTGGTCCAACAGGGGCAACTGGAGCAACAGGAATAACCGGAGCAACCGGATCAACAGGAGTCACCGGGCCGACCGGAGCAACAGGACCAACGGGAGCAACCGGGGCAACGGGAGCCATCGGAGTAACTGGAGCAACAGGAGTCACCGGGCCGACCGGATCAACAGGAGCAACAGGATCTACTGGAGCCACCGGAGTAACCGGAGCCACCGGGGCAACAGGACCAACAGGAACAACAGGATCCACCGGAGCCACGGGAGCCACCGGGCCGACCGGAGCAACAGGATCTACTGGAGTCACAGGGCCAACAGGACCAACCGGAGCAACAGGATCCACCGGGGCAACAGGACCAACAGGAGCGACCGGGGTCACTGGATCAACAGGGGCTACAGGAGTAACCGGAGCAACTGGAGCAACAGGACCAACCGGAGCCACCGGAGTAACTGGATCCACCGGGGCAACAGGACCAATCGGAGCAACCGGAGCAACGGGGCTAACCGGAGCAACCGGGATCACTGGAGCGACCGGAGCAACAGGATCCACCGGGGTCACTGGACCAACGGGAGCCACAGGAGTGACCGGGCCAACCGGAGCCACCGGGGCGACCGGAACACCATTTAGTTCCTATGGTTATGTTTACAATACTGGTGCTCAAACTGTTAATCCAAGTGCAGATGTTTCATTTAACACAAATGGCCCTATGGCGGGGGGGATAGCCCACCCAACTAGCACGACGATTACTGTTGCCAATGGCGGGGATTACCTTGTGATTTTTGAGGTCACGCCAATGATTACCGGATCTAATACTTCCGCAGCTTATGCTATTGTATTAAATAATGTAGTTCAAGCTTCCATCCGTTATGGGCAAATTGGGGCAAATAGTACTAGTCCTAACCTTGTTGGTGCAGCTATTTTAACGATTCCGGCTGGATCGACATTGTCCCTTCGCAACATAGGAACAACTGCCGATCCACTTGAACCAACTATAGAGGGTGCAGCAATTATTAATGCCTCTTTGCGATTGTCAAGAGTTGGTTAAGAATGAAGGATGGGGATGCTCATGCGGCATTTCAATTCATTCGAACTTCGGAAAACCGAAAACCGCTTGTTCTATGGATAATGCAACAAAAATGGAATTTAAGTTAATTGTTGTAGCATAAGCCATCCATGCTTTTCCAGATAGAAAACCTCGAACATCGGCTAAAATAACCGAATTCGAGGTTTTATTGTTCATATTGCTTTCTACAGGGCTCACTTTGTTATCTTTTAATTGACGAATAGCATTCAACTTTTTCTTTTTACTTAATGCTTTACGTTCTGAGCGAAATTTGTGCCTTTTGTATTTGTTTTGTCTGCCGTTACCAAAAAACGCGTATTTTTTCATCATCAACTTCTGTTCCTTCAATAGTAGGAATGGTGCCCTCTACTTACCAGACTTTTGTACGATTCGGAGTGTTCCTAACTTGTATTTAAGCAAATCGAAGTTTCGATTCTTTTCTTTTTATCCGCTAACGAAGCACGAATAGGGGTTTTCATTACTTTTCTTATTAACCATGTTGGCATTGAAATATAAGTAAAATCAAACGAATAATTTTGATTGTTCCAAATGCAGATAGGCTTTTTCAAAACAGGAACAGTCGTGAATGTGCTTTTCTTCGCTTTCTTAAGAGACTATTTGCGGAGGTATTAATGGTAATGCGGGAAGTGTGTATAGCCATAATGACAGTGTTAAAACGCTTCACTTTTTATTTCTAGCAGAATTTCTTCTCGTACTCTTGCTGATAAAAAAAGTCAACATCCCAACTTTTAAATCATAGAAAAAAATTAATCGATTTGTCCGTTTCAAAGTCCCTCTTACAAACATTTAATAGATTAAGAGGGGGTGAGATGAATGGGGAAGAAAAACTGTAAAAAAGTGATTTACTGTAAGCCTAAATATATTTATTCGGACACATATACCGAAAAAGAAGTAATTTATGTTCATCCTATCAAACGCATTAACCGAGAGCATATCGAATATGTTCCGCGCCACGTTTATGAAGAGGAAATAATCAATGAAGTGATCGATCCAGGTGAGCCAGGTGCATGCGGATGCGAAGATGGCAAGAAAAGAAGCAGTGGAATGAAAAGAAGCACCGGTAAAAGAAGAAGCTAATCCAATTACGCAATCCGCCTAAAAACACCCCAATGTTTTATTAAATCCGTCTCTTTAGAGGCGGATTGTTTGTTGTTTTAAAACAAGAGTCAATGTTACAGCTGTCAGTCCATAAAATGAAGGGATCGCCTGAGGTGGCCATCCCTTTGGTTTGCGAACAATTGAGGATTGAATAAAACTATCTTTTCTTCTTGCAGCAACAACAATTTCTTTTTTTCTTTTTCTTGCATTTCTTTTGATTATCATGAAAATCGCATTTGCCCGGCTCGCCAGTGTCGATGACCTCATTGATCGTCTCTTCCACTTCAACATGACGCGGAACATATATGACATGTTCTCGATTAATGTGTATGACAGGGCGGACATAGATCACTTCTTTTTCTTTGCTTGTGCCGCTGCATTTAGGATGATGGCAAATGCGTTTTTTACCTTTCTTTTTTTGGCACATTTCTATCACCTTCTTTATTCTAGTAAATGTTGGAGCAACATGTTTTGGTACTGGCAAATCGCTCATTTTTTGTGGACTTTATACAACGTGTAATGCCTGGCCAAAGTTTTTTTATCGTTTTTTTAAAAAAAGAAAAGGATGAAAAGGAATATTGTCGAAAAGAAAGTCATATGATCCTATTAATAAAAATGATAGGAGGGGTTCTGATGGAATTCTATATGAGGTTGCCCGCGAAGGCTTTGCGGATGTTTTTTATTGAAATTAAGCGAAATTTAGATAGAGGCATAAACATAGACCTGATGAAAAAGGAATTGATCTTGATCCATGAGGCGGCAAGGGCCAGGGACATCAATTTATTTGTTCTGGGATCTGCCAGGAGGAAGTGTGGCTGCTAGGCAATGGGCTTGTTGCGGTCGCTCAACTTTTATCATGATTAAAAGAGAAGGGGGATTAGTATCTTCTTTTATTCAGGCAAGCGACCAACTTCCACTGAATAAACTGCGTGATATTACTGGCAGGTTAGTATGCACTATAATTTTCCAGACTAATAGTTCGCAAAGTATAAATGTGCTACTAGCTAGATGAAAGAGAAAAAATACTGGAAGTAGCGTTTTTTTGTTGGCCAAACAGACATTACGTTCTGGTTGGCCTTTTCCGTTATTATATTGTGGGAATTGAAATCTGCATGAAAATAATTGATAAATAAAAAATTTGATTGAAATCTGAAGCTAAAAGATGGATAACATCAAAAAATTGATTGAAATCCACTCTGAGATAATTGATAAGCTAAACTTGCCGATCACAATAAAAATGAAGCAGTTCAGATTGTTGATTTCATGATCTTGATAAACTCTTTTGCCGCATGCGTCGTTTCCTCGAAGGAGTGGGCAATGATGCCGATATCGCGGGTGACTCCCGGATGAATGTCTTTCACGAGCAGCTGATGGGAAACAGAAGATAGCGTAAATGCTGAAATGACGCCGATGCCCAGATTGTTTTTGACCATGTTGACCAATGTTTCGGCATTTTGAACGGTTAAGTTTTCTTTAAACTCAATATCATTTTTTTGAAATACTTTTGCGATAGCGATTTCATGACCGCCTTTGCAAAATATCAATTCGTTGGGATAGGCTAGAAGATCAATCTTTTTCTCTTGATGCAATCGATGATGCCGCGGAATGATCGCCACCATATGGTCATTGCTCAATATTTCATGTTCAAACGGATCAAAAGGAGAGGAAACGATGCCGATATCTGCTGTACGATCTTCCACCCATTCTTTAATTTGATTGGAAGTCCCTTCTAGTAATTCGATGGCAACAAGCGGATATTTAGCCCTGAATGAGGCGATCGCCCGGGGCAAAATATTGGTCGATGCGGCTGGGAAAGAACCGACTTTAATCTTGCCGCTTAACAAGTTATTCTCCCGGTCGGCTACTTGATAGATTTTATTTTCAATTCCTTTTATTTGCCTCGCCAAAATCAAAATTTCTTTCCCGGCTTCAGTCAACATTAATCCCTTTAGCTTATCTCTAATAAATAACTTGACATTGAGGTCCTTTTCTAAATTTTTGACGGCCTTGCTTACTGCAGGCTGCGAGATAAATAACTCTTTTGCTGCTTCTGTAATATTCATTTTTTCCGCGACTTTCATAAAAATGTTCAAGTGATTCCTATTCATAACCAATCAGTTATGCCCCCTATAAAAATAATGTATTGGAGTTATCCATAAATATAGCATATGCTGTAGTCAAATCAATAAGAAAGGGGATTTCAGCATGTTCAACGTTTTTCTGGGCATCATCTCTGTCACTCTGATCTGGGGATATACATGGGTTACAATGAAAATGGGAATCAGCGATATTCCTCCGTTTCTATTTTCAGCCTTACGTCTTTTCATAGGGGCGGTTCCTTTGTTCATCCTTCTCGCACTGCAAAGGAAAAAGCTCTCCGCAAGCAAGCGGGATTTTAGAAGCTATTTTCATATGAGCCTATTAATGGCGTTAGGCTATATGGGGATATTGACGTATGGCATGCAATTTGTTGACTCCGGAAAAACATCTTGTTTAGTGTACACAATGCCCATATTCGTCTCGGCCATCAGCCATTTCAAATTGAATGAGAAGCTTACCGCTTATAAAATAGGGGGATTGATTTTTGGCCTGATCGGGCTTTTGTTCATTTTAGGAAAAGATATCATCAATTTCGATTCTAACGTACTATTTGGAGAGTCATTGGTTTTAATTTCGGCATTTAGCTGGGCGGCGGCGAATGTTTTCAGCAAACTGAAGTTCAAACATGTCGATGTCATCCATATGAATGCCTGGCAGCTGCTGATGGGGTCCGCCTTTTTATTCTTTTTCCATTTGCTCTTGGAGCCTGATCGTTCGATTGTGTGGTCTGGCCGGGCGGTATTGTCGCTATTGTTCAATGGCCTGTTTTCAACTGCCTTTACATTCGTCGTCTGGTTTTGGGTTCTGAAAAAAATGGATGCTTCGAAAGCTTCGATGGCATTAATGTTCGTTCCAGTTCTCGGCATCCTGTTCGGGTGGCTGCAACTCGGGGAGACGATAACAGTCGGCATCATTGTCGGCGCGCTTCTCATCTGCACGGGAATTTTTATGAACCTATATCCTTTTAAAGGCGCAAAGCAAAGAGGTGTATCATATGAAATGGCATCCTTCGAACAGCGTACTTGCCAGGCGGTCTCTGATTGCCGTGAGAATAATGGCGGGTTGTAACGGGAATTCAACAGATTGGATGAATTGAACAGGCAGTGTGATATACGATAACATTCATAAAGATGATGGGGTGAAAGGAATGGTTAGAAGGATATAGATAGCCTCCTGAAATCGAACTGTTGTTTATTTTAGGAGGCTACTTCAATCATAGGAGATGTTAAAAGATGAAACAAAACAAATACGATGATCCGAAATTCTTTTCCGCGTACGAGCAAATGCCGCGATCGGTCAAAGGTCTGGAAGCCGCGGGGGAGTGGCATGTACTACAAGCGTTGATGCCTTGCCTGAAAAATAAACGCGTGCTTGATTTAGGATGCGGGTTTGGCTGGCACTGCCGATATGCCCGCGAAGAGCAGGCAAGTTCGGTGGTCGGTGTGGACCTATCTGAAAAAATGCTGCAAAAGGCCCGCGAAAAAACGGATGACTCCCTCATTTCGTACATGAAAATGCCGATTGAAGACATCGATTTTCCGGACGCTTCCTTCGATGTCGTCATCAGTTCACTCGCTCTTCACTACATCAAGTCATTTGCAGCGATTTGCCAAAAGGTGCATGCTTGTTTGGCGCCCGGGGGACGTTTTCTTTTCTCTGTGGAACATCCCATCTTTACGTGCCTGAGCGCACAGGATTGGTTCTATGACGAAAAAGGGAATCGCCTGCACTGGCCGGTGGACGACTATCAAGCAGAAGGCGTGCGGGAGACGACCTTCTTAACCGAGAACGTCATTAAATATCATCGCACTATTTCCACTTACATCAATGACTTGATCGAAGCCGGCTTTACAATAAAAGCAGTCAAAGAGCCCTTGCCCTCCGATGAAATGCTAAAGGCTAATCCCGAAATGGAAGATGAAGCCCGCAGGCCGATGTTTTTAATCATCTCGGCTGAAAAGAGAGAGAGCTAGTTCGTTATTTTAGTTAAAACCGTTCCTTTTTTTAAACTGTATCCTGGACTTAGGGTACAGTTTATTCATTTATTGTCCAATATCAGTCTTTTATTTTCCAAATGCCCGAATTTATTTTTCGAACCTCGAATTTTATTTTCTGAAACCCGGGATTTATTTTCCAAACCTTAAATTTTATTTACCAAAATCAAAGGTGTATCCAAATCCTTCAGTTACCAGCGCCTATGCCGGCTGGCCATGATCCCGCTGTTGTCGTTGGAGTCCCGACAGTGGAAAAGGTATCCGGAATATAGCTTACATGGTACGGGTGCATTGGGTAAACATATGGATTATGCCAAAACCAATATGGTGAAGGCGGGAAGTAGAACTGCCGAAATGGGAGATCGAAGTAGATCATTTCGCACCTTCTTTAACGATTATTTGTTAATAACAGAGTATGTTGAGATGGCCATTGTTGCTCATGAACGAGCTCTCTAAAGATGGCCAGCATTTGCCCTTCGTCGAACTCCACCTGTAATGAATTCCTAAGAAAAAATTAAGAAATCTCTTCGCTAATTTTTAAGAATCGATCTCTATACTTAAAGCTATCTTACAGAATGAGAGCGAGGAGATCGTTGATGCCATTCATTACATTCTTGTCCCAATTTTTAAAGCATCCGAAAAATACCGGAGCCGTTGCGCCAAGTTCCAAACGATTGGCGCAAAAAATGGCGGAGGCCATCGATTTTGAAAAAGCCCGCTGCATTGTCGAACTTGGAGCTGGAACTGGGTCATTCACCGAAGAAATCATAAAGAGGAAAAAGAAACATACGAAGCTCATTTTAATTGAAATCAATGAAGTCTTCTTCAAGGATCTACAAAAACGGTATGGAGGCGCCCCGGGCGTTGTCGTCATCCATGGTTCGGCTGAAACTATTCAAACGTACATCAAGGAGCTCAACATCGAGAAAGTCGACTTTGTATTGTCCGGCTTGCCGTTTACTTCTTTGCCTGCCGGAGTATCGTCGCGCATTTTAAGCAATGTCATGGACGCATTAGAGGAGAACGGAAAATTCATCACTTTTCAATATTCTCTCGTTAAAAAATCCTTTATCCAGCAATTCTTTCAAACGATCAACGTCAAAAAAGTCTGGCTTAATTTCCCTCCAGCCTATGTGTTTTATTGTAGAAAAAAGAACGGGAGGGCCGAAAATGGAGCTGCATGAGCTATTATCCAATATTCAGGACTATGGTTATGGCGCATTATTTTTCTTTTTATGGCTCGGGATTGCCGGAATGCCGATCCCGGATGAAATGGTTGTCATGAGCGGGGGATTGGTTTCTTCGTTAGGCTATTTAAAGCTGTTTCCCGCTTTTCTGTTGACATACCTTGGCGTGGTGTCGGGACTTTCTTTAGGATATGTGCTCGGGAAGGCGTTCGGCTCGAAAATCCTTGATCGGCTAGTTAAGAAGAAAAAGGCTGCTTACCTTTTAAAATCTCAAGAGCTAATTGGCAAATACGGGCATTTTGCATTGATCATCAGTTATTTTATTCCTGTCATTAGGCATATCATCCCTTATATTGTCGGAATTAACAACATGCCGTATAAAACGTATGCGTTGTATTCGTACAGTACGGGATTGGTCTGGACGATTCTCTATTTTGCCCTCGGCTTTGCTTTCGGGGATAATATCGGGGCGATTGTCGAATTCGTTACGAAGTATGGCCTTGTTTTTGGCGTAATGGCAGCGGCTTCTTTCTTTTTTTCATATTTAACTATACAGCGGAAGCGAAAAATGGTAAACATAGGTAGAGTGCCAAATAATGATCCAGCAAAGGTTTCATGTGAATGATAGATAAAGAGAAAAGATCAGCTTTGCCCCTTTTCCATGAAAAGGACGTAGACGAATAAGTTTGAATAATTGATTATATTCGACGAATAAAGGTCGTTGCATGATTTTGGAGGAGTCGATATGGGAAAAGAAACGATACTTGTAGTAGATGACGAAAAGGAAATCAGGGACCTGATCGCCATCTATTTAAAAAATGAAGGATATGACGTATTGCAGGCCGCAGATGGAGTAGAAGGCCTGGAGAAATTAAAACATAATGAAGTGCATTTGGTTGTGTTAGACATTATGATGCCAAAAATAGACGGCATTCACATGTGCATGAAAGTCAGGGAAACGGGCGATATACCGATCATCATGTTATCGGCGAAAACGCAAGATATGGATAAAATATTGGGCTTGACGACAGGGGCAGATGATTATGTAACAAAACCCTTTAACCCGCTCGAACTGATGGCGCGCATTAAATCGCAGCTCCGCCGGTACTTAAAAATGAGCGGAGCCGCCGTGCAAAATGAAGACGAAATTGAGGTCGGGGATATGAAAATCAATGTATCGACACATGAAGTGACGGTTGCCGATCGAAAAGTGAAATTAACACCGCGGGAGTTTTCCATTCTGGAACTACTTGCCCGAAACCGCGGCATCGTATTCAGCGCGGATCAAATTTATGAAAGAGTATGGGGGGAGCCACCCTTTCAATCCGATAATACGGTGATGGTGCACATTCGAAAAATCCGGGAAAAAGTAGAAGAATACCCAAGAATGCCAAGATATATTAAAACAGTATGGGGAGTGGGGTATAAGATTGAGAACGATCATTAAGTGGCTAAATAAGCTGTTCGGAAAAATGATAATGAGCATTCGCCAGAGCATCAGAATTCAGCTGATTACTACGTTCGTTGTCTGCGCTTTGGCGGCTTTTCTTGTTTCTAGGGCGACCGTGCCCATTTTCGAAACCATGAATCGGGAAGCGACGATCGATTATAGTGGCGGCATGCAACAAATTAACGATCGGGCGCAAATGGTGGCAGAGCAGGCGGCACAGCAAAATTCAACGGAAGCCATCAAAGCGATTATAGATGAAGAAAACGGGCTGCTTGATGAAGGACAGGATGCATTGAAAGTGCTTGTCACGGATGAGGAGGGAAAGGTGTTATATAAAACGAAACAGGCACACGAAGAGCGGATGAACCTTCATGATATGATCAAAAGTGTCATGTCATTTGCCATCAACCATCCAGCATACGCAGGCGGAGGAAGGACGGTGGAAGAATCGCGCAAAGAATTCATGACATTTTACCCCGTCACGATCAAAGGGAAGAATTTATATATGTTTGTCAGCGGCATACCAGAAGGGGATGTCATCTATTCGACGAGTGAAGGGCCCATTCCAATTTTCATCGGGCTTTTTGTGTTCTTTTTTTCATACTTTTATATAACGAAGCGGAAAATGAGGCAGATTGAAGCGATGGCTCAAGGCGTCAAAGAGATCGCAAAGGGAAACCTCGCCCATCGGATTGAAAAAAAGGGAGAAGACGAAATCGCATCATTGACGGAGAATATTAATCATATGGCCGAAGAGCTTATGAAGAAGATAGAAAAAGAGAGGAAAGTGGAGAGGCAAAAAAATGAATTGATTACGAATGTCTCTCATGATTTAAGAACTCCGTTGACTTCCATCATGGGCTATTTGCGCTTGTTGTGCGATGGAAAATACGAAACGAGTGGGCAGCTACATGAGTATGCGAGAGTTGCCTTTTCAAAGTCCGAACAGCTGAAAAACTTGATTGAAGATTTATTTGAGTATACGAAGCTTACGAACGAAAATATCGCCTTCGACCGGCAAGAAGTGTGCATGAATGAACTTCTTGGCCAGTTGATTGAAGAGGTGGTGCCGCAAGCAGAGGAGCACGGCCTGTCCATCGTAAAAGAGTTTCCAGATGAGCGTCTCTACGCTGTTGTCGATCCGGAGAAAATGGTGCGCGTGTTTGACAATTTATTGATGAATGCCATCAAATACAGTTCAGATCAGGGGGAAATCCATGTTTCCTTAAAGAGGGAGGACAACGGCCTTCAAGTCTCCGTTGCTAATCAAAGTGAAGCATTTACGGAAGAGGAGCTAGAGAATCTGTTTGAACGGTTTTATAAAAAAGATCAAGCAAGGAGCAGAATCGAAGAAGGCTCCGGCCTTGGCCTTGCAATTGCAAAAAGCATCGTCGAAAAGCAGGAAGGCAACATTTGGGCGGAATATCACGACGGAATTGTTCGGTTCATCATTCATTTACCGATGGCGAATTGACGATTAAAAAAAGAAAACAGGAAGCGAATCCATTTTGATTCGCTCCAATTTTGTTAATGAACATTTTCATGACTTTAAACCATTCACTTCAAGGGCTGCCCTTATGCCTGATTCAATGGCAGCCTGTGTCCAGCCGTGGATCAGCGTTGTGTGGCTTCCGGCAAAATATACTCTTCCTTCTGGTTTTGTAATAAACGGGTAAAGATCGGATTCCTGTTCCGGAGTGTACATAGGAAAGGCGCCAAGAGAATAAGGATTTAAATCCCAGTTCCATGAGAACCCTGATTCAAACTCAGAATATACCTGGTTTCCACGTATAAATGAAAGATCGAGCAAGGCATTCTGGATCCGGTCACCTTCAGGCAACCCATCCCATAATGCGGCTTCCGGTCCCACGGTATAACTTGCCAATACCATTGCCGGTCCAGATGATCCGATTCCGTGGCTTGGGTAATAGGTAAAGCGAATTGGAAGATCGGTGATTGATTTTCCCCCGTACTGCCCTTCCCGCTCCCAGAACCGGCTTTTGAACTTGATTCCGATCTTTGTAGCGGGCATATAGTGGAGCTCCCGAATGACTTTCCACTTATTATGCGAAAAGGAGTGGTACGGCTCCACTTTCACAAATCGTAGCGTTGAAAAGGGAATGGCGATGATGGCGATGTCCCCGGTGATTTGGGAATAGTTTAACGTATCTTCATGGCGGCAGTAGATGGTGACCTTGTCTGTCTCTTGCTTGATTTTGACCATCTTTTGCCGAAAATGAATGTTTTCTTGCAGCTGGGGCAGAAAAGCCCGGGGAAGGTGATCGTTGCCTCCTGTTATTTCATAAAATTGAGTGGAATTCTGGAAAATCATCATCGATCTTAGCGCTTCAATAAGGGATTTCTCGAAAAAGCCTTCCCAATCCAAAAGAACCCCGATTTCTTCAACCGCTCCGCTGGAGAGGGTGGTCCCGAAGGTATAATGGTAATTTCGCAGGAAATCCGCCGTTGAGTATTGCTTGAATTCGTTGGCGATAATCGGCCAATTTTTTTCCGGATTTTCCTTAATGAAGTTGATGATCGGCGCTGTCGCCAGCGTCAATAACTCTTCGGAAGATTTCCCTTGCTCGCTTTTCGCTTTGGGGTAACGTAAAATTCTCGGGTCACTTTCATATTGATCCAGTCTTGTTCGAATGCCGTTGGCGTAAATCAAATCGGTCGGCGTTCGGTTAATAAATTGGTTAACCTTTAAATTGAATTTTCTTATGTACTCGAACACTAAATAATGTGTAGAAGGAAACCGCATCGCTCCCATCTCCAAATACAGTCCGTCTTCAGGGTTGCGAGCTGTGAAAATCCGTCCACCTACTCGATTGTTTGCTTCAAGAAGGATGACTTGATGTCCGGCCTCCTTTAGTAGGGAAGCAGCGACAAGTCCAGATATTCCAGCCCCGACAATGATGACCCTTTTCGAGTGGTCAGCCTTTCCAATTCCATTTCGTATAGCCGATACCATTTGATCCTCAGTGATTCGAGGAACGATATAGTTGGACATGTCAATAGGCACCCCATTTCAAATTCGCTATTACCATCCTATTCCAGAAGGAGATTGCCGTATGAGAATTTTTATGATTTTTTTCTGACCATAGGCTCATAGGGTGCGAGTCGAATAAGGCTAACGAAAATGTGAATAGCGCTGACGATCGTTGCCGCGCTTTTCTATCTGTATCTTAAAGTCCTGTTTGTCGTTTTCTTTTCGTTTGTCCCGGATCATTGAGCTTCAGGATCAATGACAGTTGTATTTTTGCAAATATCTTTCCTTGATGATCGCTTGATGGTGCAGTTCATGTCCGGCAATAATGTATGCTAGCGCACGCGCGGTAAGGGGTTGGTTTAAAACGGTGCCCGTGCGCATCCATGCATTATCGGGAAGGCAGGAGAGCAATGAAGAGGTGCAATTCCGCACAATTGAAAAATCTGAAAGCACTTCCTGAAAATCAAGCTGGCTGAAATGGGCGTTTGCCATATATAAATCTTTATCAAATGGGGTAAAGGAAACAGCATCTCCACGGGCAATGGCAAGAACGTGATAACTGAGCGTGCGTTCAACATCCGCCATGTGGCCGAGTACTTCTTTCAGACTCCATTTTTTCGCTTCATATCGGTACTCACCTTGTTCCCTGGAGATATCCTGTAGTAAATTAGCCGTTGCTTCTTGTTGGCTCTTTAAAATATCAAGTAACTCTTCGTCAGGGACAAGTTCTATGTACCTTTCAAAATAAGGATGGTATTCATTCTTTTTCGGACGTTTAAGCATGATCGCCACCTCCATGTTTTTATAGTTTCATAGTACCTTATCTTTATAGATATGTTGACTATCGCATCATTTTGTACAGATTCATTTTGCGTTTGATCATAGCCTGGTACGACATAAGTTGATCATCCTTTCCAGCCGCTTTCTTACAATAGCGTTATTCGAAGCCTTTGACGATAAAAATCCCTCGATTTTCAGTATTTGAAAATCGAGGGCTAATGAAAGGGATTTATATGACCATCTTTACCCCAAACCCGATTAATAATGCTCCGGTGAATTTTTGAAAGACTTTTTGAACTTTAGTTCGCCTCATCCATTTTTTTACGTGGCCTATTAAATAAACAAGGATTAAAAACCATCCCACGGCGATGAAGGTCAGGATGAATCCTAATCCAATCAGTTGATGGGTTGTGTTTCCATGAAGATTAATGAATTGAGGCATAAACGTGACATAAACCAAAACCGTCTTAGGATTGAAAATATTGCTGATCGCCCCTTGCAAATAGGATTCTTTATAATGATGGGCAGATGGCCTGGTGATAGAGCGACTGCCATTGGCTTGAAAAGACTCCAGTGAAATGGCGCCTTTAGAGAAAAATGCCTTTATGCCCAGGTAAAACAAGTAAGCAGCCCCTAAATATTTGATTGTGTTAAAAAGAAATAAGGAATGTGCGATGACGACTGACAGGCCGAGAACAGAAATGACAGTCCAGAACGCCAGGCCAGTTGCTATCCCTAGAATCGTGCAACGTCCCGCTTTTGTCCCGTAATTAAACGTATTTTTCATAATAAGAATCGTATCCGTGCCAGGCAACATCGACATCATGAGGGCCATTATGACATAAGCAAGCAGGTTATCCATTTTATCCTCCTTTATTCAAGTGGCTCATCAAAAAAGATGATGAGCCAAGCCTTGTATTTCAATAGTGTTCACGTGCCACTTTTTCAAAACTTTTCATATACTGTTTTGGCGTTAACCCGACAAGGCTTTTAAAAAATTTAGTCAAATGGCTTTGATCGCTGAATCCTGTCAAAAAAGCGACTTCGATCGGCTTCATGCCTTGTTCTAAAAGCTGTTTTGCATGGTTTACCCGAATGGTTTCCAGGTAGCCGTAGGGGGATATTCCTTTTTGCTTTGCAAAGGACCTTAATAAGTGATACTTGCTCCATCCTGTAAGAGCGCTTAAATCGTTAAGCGTAATCGCTTTTGCATAATTTCTCTCTAAATAATCGCATACATTTTTAATTTCTCGGGAAGTTTCAGAGACGAGCGGAAGGATTGCAAGGTCCGTATGCGACTGAATGAGCTTTTCCAATAGGGACAAAAATAATTCTTCTTTTATAAACTCGCTTTCATGCTGCGAAATTTTCAAATGAAGTTCTCTTAAGGTGGATGAAAGTTCACTTTTGAATAAAACGTTTTGCTTAAAGTAGGGAAGGTCTTCATTTCCGTTAATTTCTATCATTGCCTTTTTCATGACTTCCGGCCTCACATTGATGCATCGATAATCGAGCGTTTTTCCGTCTATTTGTTCGCAACTGTGAGGGTCATAAGGGTTGAATAGCAATAAATCACCCGGATTGATCATGTATTCGCCGCCCTTGCAAATCAACTTGCGCTGCCCTTTTTCAATAAAGCCGATCACATAATAGTCATGAAAATGAGCTGGAAACTTCTGCATGATCCCTTTAAATCGGTAGGCTTCGATGTTTAAATCAGGATCAAGGCGACACGTTCGAATTTCATTTAACATCTAGCAATCCTCCTATCCCAATAGCCAATATAAAGATACCATTGATGATGAGAATTTTCTTGTATGATATTGCTCTTGCATGCAGCGATCCCAGCCTTGTTATTTGCTTATTTATATCGTATCATAAGATATATTCTCAAATAACGATATAAAAGGGGAGTCAGCATGAGCAAGGAAATTGCCCAATTGAACGAGTTATGGACGGATATTTATTATCGATTGCGCTATAACCATTCCGAAAAGATTACTCACCAGGCGATAAGGATCTTGCAAGTCATTCAAAAGGAGAGCGAAGTCGGGATCAAAGAGATCGCCCGGGCCATTCAAGTGTCCCATAACACTGCTTCAGAACACGTCAAGCGTTTATTGGAAAAAGGCTACATCGTCAAAACCCGAAGTGCTGCGGATGAGCGGAAAGTCATTCTTCAGCTGACCGCCGAAGGAAATGATATATTGCACCGCCATTCCAGCCTCGATGAAGAAAAACTCCGGCACCTTTTGTTTGAAAAAATGACAAAGGAGGAACGGCAGGCAGTTTTAGACGCATTTGCTTTACTGAAAGAGAGGGCGGATGATGTTTACTATCGTTAAAGTGATCGTATCAGCAATTATCATCGGAATCATTACAGAAGTCGCGCGGAGATTTCCAGATAAAGGAGGAGTCATTGCCGCTCTGCCAATCGTCAGCCTATTGAGCATCATCTGGCTTTACGTGCAAGGAGAGCATAAGGAAAGCTTGAGCAAATTTGCGTTAGCCGTCGTATCTGGCATCCCGGCAACGGTTGTTATGCTGGTGATTGTTGGCATATCCCTCCATCACTCGCTTAATCTTTTCATTTCACTAAGTTTAGGGATCGCAGGATGGCTGATCTTCTTATATACTCAAGATATGGTAATGAAGCATTTGTTTTGAAAAGTCAATAAAGAATGGGAGAGATGATGTATGTCACATTTTATCTGTACGACGTGCGGTGTCCAATATCCTGAAAGCCAAAAAGAGCCTGCGGAATGTCTTATTTGCAACGAAGAGCGTCAATATGTGAACCCATCCGGGCAAGAATGGACGACATTGGAAGCCATGCAACAGAGCGGATTATACGTGAATGAAATTCTTCAAGAAGAAGACGGGTTATTCAGCATTACGACAAAGCCTTCATTTGCCATCGGCCAAACCGCCTATCTTATCCAAAATGAAGGGTTTAATGTATTATGGGACTGCATTACTTATTTAGATGAGAAAACGATAGAGGAAATCCGGCGTTTAGGCGGAATTCAAGCGATTGCGCTATCTCACCCGCATTACTATTCGACTCAGGTGGAATGGGCAGAAACCTTCAACGCTCCGATTTACATTCATGAGGATGATCGGGAATGGGTAGTGCGGCCGAGTGACAACATCATTTTCTGGTCGGGAGAGTCCTTTGAACTGGCCAGGGGCATTACTTTGCACCGCCTTGGCGGCCATTTTAAAGGAGGGGCTGTCCTCCATTGGGAAAGCGGCAATCAACATAAAGGGGTTTTACTAACCGGCGACATTATTCAAGTCGTTGCTGACCGTCGGTGGGTGAGCTTTATGTACAGCTATCCTAACCTGATCCCTCTTCCGGCGGAGAAAGTCAGGGAAATGGCGGATCACGTGAAAGACTTATCGTTCAACCGCATCTACAATGCTTTTCACCGGGTTGTGGCAGAACGGGCAGACGAGGCCGTCCAGAAATCAGCAGACCGGTACATAAAAGCCCTTGAAGGAACGCTTTTTACAACGTAATCCGGTTAAAATGGGGAGAGCATGTTTAGTAGATAAATGTCATTTTTTAGTGGATCGGCTGATAAATCATTGAAAGTGGCTGATAAGTGACAAAAAGCGGCTGATAAATTTCAAAACTGGCCGTTATTCGATAAAAAGTGGCTGATAGATTTCGAAATGATTTGCCAGGTTCGGGACGAAGGATGAAAACAGGCACTACTTTCGAAGTTGCAGAACCATCGAAAGTAGTGCCGTTTTCTATTTGGATACAACAAGTTGTTCGGTCAACAAGCGAATGGCCGTTTTTCGGATAAGTTTCGGAAGGACATGAAAGGTATACGGCTTATAAACGCGTTCGGTCCATTGGTGGCCGTCTTTACCATAGACGCCCATGTTGATGGATGCGATGTTCAATTCCCGAATATCTTTAAATGGCGTCCTTCCAATTGAGTCCCATTCAGGAATATTACGAATCAACGAGAGAATTTCTTCGTCAGATTCATGCAAGGACAAAAAGCTTCCGTCGGCTAAATAAGGGAAGAACTTTTTAACTACAAATGTTTCCTTTGTTTCTTCTTCCATTTCAGCTGCAACTGTTTCAATCACTTGAAGTAACGCACGGTCGCGGATATTATCCTCTTTCAGATGATTGTGCGGCAAATAAGGCGGCGCGAAGAAAAGAATGACTCTCGGTTTCTTATCAGGATCGAGCTGCTGCAATGCTTCGACTACTTTAAAACAGAGCATCCGCAGCTCCGTTCCTTTATTTTCACGGACCACCGCTTTTGTACAAGATGCTGTATCAATGCCTTTACGCTCAAGCTCATCGATAAAATCGGCTAATGTTGTCACTTCGATATTCCATAAAAGCGGTTTTGGCGGGAATCCGGTTTGTTTTAGAAAGGTTTGATATCGCTCATATGATGCATGTTCCACTTCAGAACAAGCTTCAATCGCAATAGCAGTCAACATGTCCATAACTTCTTTCGCCATTCGTTCATAAATAAAATAATTAAAGTACAAATAGCTGCTTTTCGCTGTCTGGACATTATAATTTTCTTTCGTATCCCTCTGAAATAAACAGGTCGGCGGCATGCACAGTTCTCCTTTGATCCGTTCAGCCAAATCAAGATTGTTATGAATCCGTCTCGTTAATTCAGATGCAATGACATTTGGATCAATCCCAGTTAACGTGTCGCCAACATGAACTTCCCGGCCGTATATATAAAAACACGGAAGGAGCTTGCCTGCTGCTCCAGTGTAGATGTAGCGAGTGACGTCGCCTTCATATAATGGCGTGATGAAATCATCATTAATCGCTGCAACGAACTCTAAATTTTCTTGTACGCTTAAGCGTTTCAGCTCCGAAATGGCCGATTGCACACCGGCATGCTGGCTTTCTTCATCCGGGTTTAACATAAGAAGAATGTTTCCTGGAAGCTCGTCTAGATGTTCGCTAATGTAAAGAACATTTGCAAGATGGACGGCAATCCCGCTTTGCATGTCGACAGCGCCGCGGCCAAACAGCCAATCGCCAGAACGCGCGTCATGTTGTACTTGTTGGTCAAACGAATAATTTGAAAAAAACGCCTCTAACGCATCGGGATTTAACGCGTCTTTTTTTAATGATCCATAATCTTCAATCCCGACTGTATCGATATGGGCATGAAAAATGACTGTTTTCGGTGAAGCGTATTTCCCGCGAATGAAGGCAAAAATATTTTTCCGGCCTAGCGGATCCCCTGGTATTGGCTGAGCCCATACGTTCATAGGGTGCTGTTTAAAATAAGGAAAGGTGAAAAGAGTTTGTTGAATGAAGTCGGCCACATTCACTTCACCTTTTGTTCCATTCACGCTTGGAATGCTAATCAGTTTTTTTGTAATCGTTTCCACTTGTTCAGCCAACGTTAGTTCTTTTAGTTCGTTATACATGATGTTCAACCTCTCACTTCTAGGAAACTTCGATTTTTCTTACTTCCTGTTGTTTTTTCTTTTGAACAACCAAATGGTAATACATATAGCAAAAAACAATAAACGGAACACTGCAGTAAATTCCGAGCCGCTGCTCTGGAATAAAGAGCAAGGAGACCAAGATAATGGCGTATAATCCAAACCCTAGGATTGGAACTATTGGGTAAAGTGGCGTCTTGAATTTTAAGTCTTTTAGCTTTCCGCCTTCTTTTACATACTGTTTGCGGAAGAGAAGCTGCGATAAGCAAATGGACATCCAGACGATGATTGTAATGACACCTGAAATGGAAATCAGCCACACATATACTGTTTCAGCCGCGAAAACGCTTGTTAAAAGAGAGAATGCCGAAACGCTAATTGTCATGACTAAAGCCCGGAGCGGGATGCCGCGTTTGGACAACCTTTTCAAAAAGGAAGGTGCCATGCCATCCATCGATAAAGACCATGCCATTCTTGATGCAGCGTAAGTGCCTGAATTCGCAACCGAAAGAAGAGCGGTAAGAATAACGAAATTCATAATATCTGCTGCATACGGGATACCGATTTGATCAAACACGGAAACAAACGGGCTTTCGGATAATCCGGCTTTGTTCCATGGAATAAAGGCATTGATAATCGTAATTGCTAAGACGAAGAAAATGATGGTCCGCCATATAATATTGCGAATCGAACGGGGGAGCGTTTTCCCGGGATCCTCGCTTTCTCCTGAAGCGATCCCGACAAGTTCCGTCCCCTGAAAAGAGTAGTTGACAGTAACCATCGTTAATAATATGGCTGTTACACCATTGGGAAAGAGCCCGCCATGGCTTGTGAAATTTGAAAAAAAGGGGGCGGCTTCATGTCCTTTTAATGGAATAATGCCAAATACAGCTGCGCCGCCAAGGACGATAAAGGCAAGAATAGCTGTTACTTTAACACTGGAAAACCAGAATTCTGTTTCTGCATAACTTCGTGCAGATAATGCATTAACGGTAAAGATGATCGTGCCGAATAGAATACACCATACCCAGACGGGGACCTCAGGGAACCAGCGCTGCATCGTTATTCCGGCTGTTGTAAATTCGAGGCCGGCCGTATTTGCCCAGCTTAGCCAATAAAGCCAGCCAATTGTAAAGCCGGTCGACGGGCCAATATATTTTGCAGCATAGGTTTGGAAAGACCCTGAAACTGGCATTGCCACAGCTAATTCTCCAAGACAAAGCATAACGAGATACATCAGTAACCCGCCAGCCATAAAGGCGAGAATGGAACCGCCGGGGCCGGCTTTGTTTATGATCAAGCCTGAACCGTTGAATAATCCTGTCCCAATAACGCCGCCGAGAGCGATCATGAAAAGGTGCCTGCCTTTCATGGTTCGCTGTAACTCCGTGTTCGAGTTGTTTGATTGAATCATAAGGTTACCTCACTTTCGTTTCTTTTAAAGATGCATTTTCTAGACTTCCAATAGGTGTCAGTTTCCTCCTTTCAAATGATAGTGATTATAGGAATTCCACAGTAGCTTTAGTAAAAGCCAACTGCGGAAAACGCTTACATTCATTGAACTTAAAATCGCATCAATTTACTTTCCAGGAAAGATGAATGTCCCAGCTTTAGTTTCCGTAATACGGAAAGTGTTTTCACAATAAGATAAAATCTATTTTTATTTAAAATTATTTTGATTTTGTTGTCAATACTAACAATTCAAAAATTCTGTGTAAAAATAGCTTCATTTTCTAGTATTCTCTCCTTCTTTCAGTTTAGAAGATTCGTTGACAAGAGAGGTGCCGGGCAATGACTTTTTATTTTTCTATGTATAGAAACTTCCTTATTTAGGCAAAAATCTCCCTGGGAAAATTTTGTGTATGATCCAAAGAAGTTAATTTTCGATTTTTATTGACAAAAGATATGGATTCGATATAACCTTAAGAAGTCAGACATCTAACATTAAAATAAGAAAATTAGGATAAATCGCTAAAGAGCATTTGGTGAGGCCAAAATGATAAAGTAAGCATATATGCTCATTTTGCCAGGTGACTCAGTAGCCTTTTTTGCTTGCAGCAAAACGGACTACTTAGTATACTTTACGTTTAACTTCCTAAAGTGAAAGTATACCGCCAAAATGCGCTGCGTACTGCGGCAGCGCCGGTGCCGTCACATTCTGGTGCCGTAAGATGCTTGCGGCGCATGCTTAAGAACTGGCGTACGGTCAAGTTTCTAATGCTGCTTTACATCTGGCGAGCTTAATCTCAGATCTTGAAATCTGACCGGTTAAGTCGTCAGACATCCAACAAATAAAAATGAAAACGCGTGCAAAAGTTTCTTTGAAACTGCAAATAGATAAGCGTCAGGAAGGAAGGATAATGCTAGTTTTGAAACCGATTACAGACTGCATTTGATAGATTGAGTTTTTTAAACAAATACTTGCATTTTCAAAAAATACGGTAAAGGAGAAAAGGCATGAAATTTTTAACGTTTATTTTAGGGCTGCTCGTCGTTTATGGGCTAGCTTTCATTGCCAGCAGCGACAGAAAGAAAATTAAATATAAGCCGATCTTTATCATGATCGTCATTGAACTTATTTTAACCTATGTATTATTAAATACAGAGTTTGGGCTTATCATCGCGAAAAGCCTATCGACATTCTTTAATAAACTATTAGAATGCGCAGCCTCCGGGGTCAACTTTGTGTTTGGCGGGCTGGCAAATGAAGGACAGGCTCCTTTCTTCTTAAGCGTGCTGCTTCCTATCATTTTTATTTCGATCTTAATTGGTATACTGGAGCACTTTAAGATTTTACCGCTTATTATTAGAGGCATCGGTTTCTTATTGAGTAAAGTAAATGGACTTGGGAAGCTCGAGTCATACAATGCTGTTGCCGCGGCCATTGTCGGGCAAGGTGAAGTATTCATCACGGTTAAAAATCAATTAAGCAAGCTCCCGAAAAAGCGTTTGTATACGCTTTGCGCATCATCGATGTCGACGGTTTCGATGTCGATTGTCGGCTCCTATATGAAAATGATCGAGCCGAAATATGTGGTGACCGCAATTGTATTAAACTTGTTCAGCGGTTTTATTATCGTCCATATCATCAATCCATATACGGTGGAAAAAGACGAAGATCTATTGGAATTGCAAGAAAACGAAAAGCAGACGTTCTTTGAAATGCTCGGGGAATATATTATGGTCGGCTTTAAAATTGCGGTCATCGTCGCCGCAATGCTCATTGGCTTCGTTGCTTTAATTACGGCCATCAATACCCTGTTCTCATCGATTTTCGGCATTTCATTCCAGCAAATATTAGGCTATGTCTTTTCTCCAATTGCATTTGTCATGGGGATTCCAGCTTCAGAAATGGTTCAGGCAGGATCGATTATGGCAACGAAAATTGTTACGAATGAATTTGTCGCGATGATTGATTTGACAAAAATTCAGCATCATTTATCTGCCCGCACTGTTGCTATCTTATCCGTATTCCTCGTTTCCTTTGCGAACTTTTCTTCGATCGGCAATATCGCCGGCGCAACGAAAGGAATCGACGAGAAACAGGGGAATGTCGTCTCGAAATTCGGGCTTAAATTGCTTTACGGGGCAGCATTAGTCAGCGTTTTATCCGCAGTGATCGTCAGCGTGATGGTATAGGAACAAATAAAAACATCCATCAAAGGGATCTCATTTCCCTTAATGGATGTTTTTTGTTGTATAAATTTCAGAATTATGATACTATTTCTGCTAATAAATGAAGTGTTAACTTCATATTGTAAAACTAATGCAGGATAAACTTCTTTTATAGGTGATCGAAGATGCAAATGATCGAACAAATGGTCAATGACCGTTTTTATGAGCTGTCGAAAGGACAGCAAAAAGTGGCTCATTATTTGCTTGAACAGAAAGAAATGTTTGCTGTAAAGTCCGCTGATGAAATTGGGAAAGCGGCGGGTGTGAGCGAGGCGACGGTCATTCGCTTTTGCTATGCGATCGGGCTTGAAGGATTTTCCCATTTGCAGAAGTTAGTCCGGGAACAGCTCTTTCCATCGAAAACGAGTTTAAGCGAGTATGAAATGAAAAAGCTCGGCCTTGCCGGCGAACCTGATTTTTTTGCTCATAGTATGCAGCAGGACTGCCATCATATTCAACAAACGATCGAAGCAATCCGCCCTGGAGATATTGAACGAACGGTTGAAAACATCATTCGTGCCAATCGCGTCTATATTGCCGGGGCGCGTTCTTCTTACGCTGCAGCCCACTGGCTTTCTTTTGCATTAGGGGTGATGAGGAATAACGTTCATTTATTCCGTCCGGAGATCGACGACCTGGCAACTGTATTTTCTGAAATGGATGAAACGTCAACATTTATCGGCATTTCGTTTCATCGCTATGTGAAAGAAACGGTTAAAATGGCGGAATTGGCAAAAGGGCAAAAGGCCTTTGTCATCGGCATCACCGATTCTGCGGTTGCGCCGATCAGCCGTTATTCTGACGTTTTACTATCCGTTTCATTACAGGAAAAATCGACGCTTGATGCGAGCCCCGCTTTATTTTCGTTGCTCAACGCGATTACTGCAAATGTTTTAATTAAAGACCGCGAGCGATTTGAGAAGCGGAAACGGCAATATGAAGCAATCAATGATAGTCACCTGTTTGTGGAGTAAACGAAATGAAACATAAAAATAGAAGGAGAGGGATGTAAATGAAAATAAAAGAAGTTACATTGCGCCACTTGAAAATGAACTTAAAGGCTCCGTTCTCCACAAGTTTTGGCACGTTTAAGGATAAAGAATTTATTTTAGTAGAAGTGAAAAATGATCATGGCCAATCGGGATGGGGGGAATCGGTTGCATTTATGTCGCCGTTATACAATGAAGAAACATTGCAAACAAACTGGCATATGCTTGAAGATTTTCTTATTCCGCAGCTTATAAACAAAGAGATTTCGCATCCGGATGACGTTTCCGCCCGATTTTCGCCGATCAGGCGGAATCACATGGCCAAATCGGCTATTGAAGGCGCGGCCTGGGATTTGTATGCAAAGGAAGAAGCGAAGCCGCTTGCCGCTACGATAGGCGGGGAAAAGAAAAAAATTGAAGTCGGCATCAGCATCGGCATTCAGAAGACGGTAGATGATCTTTTAAAGCTTATTGACGAGTATGTAACAGAAGGCTATAAACGGATGAAAGTGAAGATTAAACCAGGCTGGGATGTTGATGTCATAAGAGAAGTGCGCAAACAGTTCCCTTCCATCCAGCTGATGGCCGATGCAAATTCTGCTTATACATTGGAAGACTTGCCGATTCTGAAGGAATTGGATCAATTTGATCTAATGATGATTGAACAGCCGCTCGCTTCTGATGATATTGTTGATCATGCGCGCGTGCAAAAAGAACTGGCGACGCCGATTTGTCTAGATGAGAGCATACATTCCGTGGAGGATGCCAGAAAAGCAGTCGAGCTCGGAAGCTGTAAAATTATCAACATAAAAATCGGCCGGGTTGGCGGGTTAACCAATGCAAAGAAAATTCATGATTTCTGCAAGGAACATCACATCCCGGTATGGTGCGGGGGAATGCTTGAGTCTGGAATTGGACGGGCCCATAACATTGCGCTTACAACATTAGCGAATTTCACGATGCCAGGGGATACAGCCGCCTCTTCCCGCTATTTTGACCAGGATCTTATCGAACCGGAAGTAACGGTGCATGATGGCTTCATTACAGTACCGGATGAGCCCGGCATCGGATATGAGCCGAATCTTGATGTGATCCGCGGGTTTACCATTAAAGAAAAAACATATAACAACTAATGCCTTTGAATTTCAGTAATCGAACATTCGTTATTTTAAGAACACCTCGTTAGCTCTGTGAAATGAGGAAAAACGATCACGAATCGTTACATGATTTAAAATGTTTTCGTTCTCGGACAATAAGTGCTCTTATTTTGGACAATAAGTCATTCGGTTTAGACAATAACATCTTACTTTTGGACAAATAAGTGTACAAAATACTAAATTTATTGTCCGACACAGGCCATTTATTGTCCGATGGAATCGATTTATTGTCGGAAATCAACTGTTTATTGTCCAGATGCCATGAAAATAGCACCACACTACCACACTAGAGAAGTTTGTTCCTGTTTTTTGCTTTTATTTTTTTTACAAGCGAAAATGGATTCTTGAAAATAAGAACTTTCTTAGCTGAAAGGGCACTAGTGATTCAACTGTTGCATGACAAGAGTTCAGAAAATTACAGCAAAACGGTATGTTGAAAATTTACGTTGGAAGGAAGGATCTCATGAGTCTTCAAGCTGAAACGAAAAAGCCGCTAGAGCAAAAATCAAAATTTAAAATGCCGGATGCGTATGTTTTGCTTTTTTTTGTGGCTCTTCTTTGCGCCATTGCTACATATTTTGTACCTGCCGGGGAATTTAAAAGAGTGACGAAAGGGTTAATTACGACAACAATCCCGGGAAGCTATCATTCGGTTGCCCAGTCCCCAGTAGGATTTGTTTCATTTTTTACCGCGATTGAACAAGGAATGGCGGCCGCCGCGCCGATCATCTTTTTGATTCTTTTTACGGGCGGTGCCATCGCTATCCTTGAAAAAACAGGGGCCATCAATGGATTAATTTATCATGTCATCAACAAGTTCCGCCATCGTCAGCTTCTTTTCGTTTGTATCGTTGCCGCCTTGTTTTCTGTTCTTGGAACGACAGGAATCATCGTTAACTCGGTTATCGGGTTTATTCCAATCGGGCTCATCGTTGCCCGCTCGCTAAAGTGGGACGCGGTTGTAGGTGCGGCCATCATTTATCTCGGCGCTTATGCCGGCTTTAATGCGACGATTCTTTCGCCGTCGCCGCTCGGGATTTCACAAAAAATCGCGGAGCTCCCGATGTTTTCAGGAATAGGCCTGCGGGTTGCCATTTATGTCTGTTTCTTATTAGCCACCATTTTGTATATTTACTGGTACATCAAACGCTTAAAGAGGACGGATAAAGGTAGCGTTCTCGGCAATGACTGGTTTCCGAGCAAAGCGCTTTTACTGGATGAAGATGCATCTGAAGAAAGTGTTTCCTGGACCTTCCGCCATAAGCTCATTTTAGCAGTAACCGCATTATCGCTCGTTGGCTTTTTGGCGGGGGCATTTTGGCTAAAGTGGTCGGATGCGGAAATGACAGGCATGTTCATTTTCATTGCGCTTGCTGCAGGGATCATTGGCGGGCTCAGGGCGAATGATATCGCTTCCACATTTTTAGCTGGCTGCCAGCAGCTCGTTTATGGCGCATTGATCGTCGGAATGGCCCGCTGCGTTTCCGTTATACTTGAACAAGGGAAACTCCTTGATACGATCGTGAATGCTCTGGCACATCTTCTTCAAGGTCAAAGCCCTATCTTCGGCGCCATTGGCATGTATATCAGCAGCGCGGCGCTCCATTTTCTCATTTCGTCAGGAACGGGAGAATCGGTCATCTTCATTCCAATTCTCGCACCATTGGCCGACTTAATGCATATTACAAGGCAAGTGGCGGTAGAAGCCGTCATGCTCGGAGAAGGCGTCGTCAACTGCATTAATCCGACATCAGGCGTTTTAATGGGCGTGCTCGCGGCAAGCGGTATCCCGTACGTCAAATGGGTTCGCTTCATGGCCCCGCTCGCTTTCATCTGGTTTGTCATCGGACTCGTTTTTCTTATCGTCGGCGTCGGAATTCATTGGGGACCGCATTAATGAATGATTAGCACCGCTTGAATCGAACTTAAGCGGTGTTTTTTGCTTTTTTACGGAAAAAGTAACTTTAAAGCTAAAAAAATGAATCAAATCGCACTATTTTTTGCTCATTTTTTGATCTTGTCCTTGTAAGGAAAACGTTTTGGGGTTTTATTTATACCGGGTGAACAAATGAGGCGCTACTTTCAGGGAGCTCCTCATTTATTTTCCAAACTGAGAGATTTATTTTCCAATTTGCAATTTTTATTTTCCTTTTTAACAGATTTATTTTCCGATTTCCGTGATTTATTTTCCATTCACCGAAGTGTTTGAGTCAAAATAAAACGTTATGAAAGCATCCTGAGTTGAAAGATATCTCTTTCAATTTGATTGAAAACTGCCTCGAAATGATTGATATCCTCTTTAAATTGATTGAAAAACAGCAAATGAGAGGGGGGAAGAATGAAAAGTGTCCTGAATTGAAAAATACCTTTTTCAAATTGGTTGATAACTACCTCGAAATAATCGATAACCCCGATGAATGGATTGAAAAGTGAACTTGCGGCTCCACTTTTTCCAAGGAAGCGGAAAAAAACGCCTGGAATATCCAGGCGCTTGTTGTCTCCATTTTTTATAAGGCCATTTCCTTCAATTTTCGTTTTACGATTTTTCCAAGGCTGTTTTTAGGAAGCGAATCGACAAATTGAATTTCAGGTATTTTGTACTCAGCAAGCTTTTCTTTGCAGTAGTTGATAATCTCTTCTTTAGAAAGAGGATTCCCCTTTTCTTTTACGATGTACGCGCGGGGGATTTCGCCCCAGAACTCATCAGGAATGCCGACCACCGCGACCTCCAATACGCCGCTGATCTCATGGATGACTTTTTCCACTTCGCCGGAATAGATATTGTCTCCGCCATAGACGATGACATCTTTGTACCGGTCCATAATATATAAAAAGCCGTCTTCGTCGAATTTCCCGGCATCCCCCATATAGAGCCATCCGTCCTTGAACACTTCACGCGTGGCTTCCGGATCTCTCCAATAGCCTTTGAACATGTATGGGCTTTTTACGACAATTTCCCCGACTTCCCCTGTCTTAAGCTCTTCATGGCTATCCGGATCTACTATTTTCACGTCGACGTTTTGGATGGGCTTGCCTACCGAATTCGCTTTATCATAGCCCATGTCTGGACGCCATGCGCTGACCGCCCATCCTTCTGTACTGCCATAGCCCTGTGACAATGCGATGCCATATTTCGCATATTCCTTGATTAAGCTTTCCGGCACTTTAGTCCCGCCAGACTGGGCCATTTTAAAGGACTCGACGTTTCTTTCGCTCTGTTTCAATTCCTCTAGCATGTACGTATAAGTGGAAGGGAAGCCCATCATCATGTTGATCTTCTCATTTTCAATCATCTCCCAGATGGCTTTAGGATCGGTGTTGGAGAGGCAAACCATCGTCATTCCGTAATAAATGCTATTTAGAATGTTCAAGCAGGAGCTCATATGGTAAAAAGGATGAACCCCGAGAAAGCGCATTCCAGGTTCGACTTTCCTCAAGTTTCCGATTTCTGAAAACCATGCGTAAAGATTTCCGTGCGTGATAACGCAACCTTTAGAATTGCCGGTCGTTCCCGAAGTAAATAAAAGAAGGGCTGGATCCTCGCTTTGGACCGTACAATCAGGCTCGGTTTCAGGCTGATTTTCCAGCAAACTACTAAGTGACGGGACAACGTCCATTCCAGACCCGGACAAAATGATAGAAGGGATCATTTGTTTTTCTTCAACCAGAGACAAGGATTCCTTATATTCTTCATCATAAAATAAAACTTTAGGCTGGCACGTTTCAATGACGCCTTCCATTTCATATGCCGTCATTTGCCGGTTTAATGGGGCAGCAATTGCGCCGATTTTGATGGCGGCCATCATAATTACCGGGAAAGGCCAATTGTTTTTGCAAAGGATGGCCACCCGATCCCCTTTTTGAACACCTTTCTCCAATAAATAATGGGCCAGCTGGTTGACCCGTTCATTGTATTCTTTAAACGTCAATCGCTCTTTTCCTCCGACCAATCCTTCCAGTAGAGGGGTGCTGTCTGCACGGTCTTTCAAAAAAGCTTGTATTGTTCCCATTGTTCATCACTCCATTAAATCATCGATTGCTAATTTGATGGTTCAAAAATAAATGGCAGAAATCCTTTTATCCCTATAAATTTTCTATCTTTATTATTTTGCTACTATAATAAAAAGAATTCAATTAAAGAGGTTTGCTGTAAAAAGATATAAAAAAATACACCACGCAAGAATAGAAATTAGGAGAATATGCCCTTGTAGGGGAATTAAAGGATGTATAGGATGAAGTGGTATTTAAAAATTTTGGAAGGGATTGAGGCGTATAAAAGCGTTGCAAAAAGTTGTTTCATTGTCTTTAATCGTTTTCCTGGCTTTTTTAGCCATAGTTGATTCGGATTTGTCTACACGGGCGTTTGCGGCAGACCATCCAGCCTGGCAAGCGCGGCATGGTATGACGGCGGAACAGTACCAGTGCACGTTTAATGACCTGGTCAAAAAAGGTTACCGGCTTACTCACATAAGTGTTCATACAGATGGCAGCGGCAGAGACCGCTATGCGGCGATCTGGGTGAAAGAAAAGGGTCCGGTATGGCAAGCCCGGCATGGAATGACGGCGGAGCAGTATCAGCGTACGTTCAATGACCTGGTCAAGAAAGGCTACCGGCTGGTCGATGTGAGCGGCTATGCCATTGGCGGCAAAGA
>NZ_KE387230.1:52697-69736 GCF_000430745.1 Fictibacillus gelatini DSM 15865
GGCAAAGATCGCTACGCAGCCATCTGGGTGAAAGAAAAGGGTCCAGCCTGGCAAGCGCGGCACGGAATGACGGCGGAGCAGTATCAGCGCACATTTAATGACCTCGTTAAGAAAGGCTACCGGCTCGTTGATGTTAGCGCCCATACAAATGGAGGCAAAGACCGCTACGCGGCGATCTGGGTGAAATAAGACGGGCCAGTTCGGGAGCCTTAGCTTAACATCAGTCTATCGTTTCATACCATTCACAAACTCACCTAAAGGCGCCCCGGTCCATTGTACGGGGCGGCCTTATATGCTCTTATCGTTTTCGTACGATACTATTTTTGATCGATCAATCAAGGAAACGTTGTGACAATTACTCCATCCATATTATTGCCTGAAATTTCATAATGACAGTGTCCCGGTGTTTTAATTGTCAACGTTTTAGAAACGGGGTAATACGAGATAGCATATTTTTTTCCGTTAACATTGGCAGTGATGTTTCGTTTTTCTTTTAGATCTGTTAAATATTCTTCTAACGTTACATTTTTTTCATGCATGATCGCGCTGTGAGGCAAACCGACATAACGGATATGCCACGGCTCATATTGGATGCCTGTAATCGCTGTTTTGTCCTCCGGGTATCGTAAAATGAAGCCGTATTTCCAGGCGTTTTTTCGCAACCATTTTCCTTCGGGCGCTTTCTCCATTTTCATTTGTGAAGAACCTACATCAAGCGATAAACCTAAATTATGTTCACTATAGCCCGGTGGCAAAGCATAATCTGGGCCCATTTCTTGATAAAGTTTGTTTTGCTCCTTAAAGTCTCGATAGCCGCTGTTAATCATAAAGTGATTAACGCCTTCTTTTTCAGCAGCATGAACCATTTGTGCAAAGTTTTGCGCGACCCTCTCTGATAGTCGAATATCGGCATGAAGCCATCCATATCCGCTTCCCCATTCATGAAGGTTTCTCAAATCAACGATATCTGATCTTACGCTTTTTTCGGGAATTGGATAGTCCTTGTTAACCAATAATAGATTTCCCTTGTAAATGTTATCTTTTGTAATTTTTATTGAACTTGCGCAAGTAGAAATCATATCAATGGGTCCACCATCTGCTTTCTCCACGGAGATGGGTTCTATAGAGAAGGAGGCAAGGTCAAGAAACAATAGAAGAAATAAATAAAAGCCCCACTTTTTCATTTGCGTTTTCTCCTTCGTCGTTCATGCTTCTAAGAATAGAGAAAACTATTTAAAAAAAAGTAGGGATAAAAATAAAATTTTTCTTAAATGATTTGGGGCGTTTAACGGGATTCCTGCGGCAATCGCACTTCAAAGCATGTGCGGATTACGTTGCTTTCAACAGAAATGGTGCCCTTATGTTGTTCAATAATATTCTTTGCGATGAACAAGCCAAGACCTGTACCGCCTTCTTCGTGAGTTCTTGCACGGTCACCCGTAAAAAACATATCAAAGATGTGAGGCAATTCTTCCTCAGGAATTGGGGGACCGCCATAGTTGATTACTTGAACGACGACATTTCCTTCTTCAAGGTAACTATTCATATCGATAAATTGGCCATCTTTCCCATAACGAATCGCATTCGTCAGAAGGTTTTCAAACACGCGTGCCAGCTGCTCCCCGTCGGCATCAATCATTAAGTCAGGCGTAATATGGGTTCTTGATACTAAATGGTGTTTCTCAAAAGAGGGGTACATCTCTTCGTTTAATTGCATGAGCAATTCACTAAAATTAATTCGCGATATTTCTAAAGGAAGCTTTCCATAGTTCATTCTCGTGATTTCGAACAATTCATCGATCAGCTTTTCTAAACGTTTGGACTTCGTATATGCAATCGTTGCAAAATGCTTGATTTGTTCCGCAGGTAAATGATTCCCTTTCAAAATCCAATCTAAATACCCTAAAACGGAAGTAAGCGGTGTACGTAAATCATGGGCCAAATTGACGACTAATTGATCCTTGCTGCTTTCCGCGAACTCCCCTCTTTCGATTGCTTCTTGCAGCTTTTCGTTTGCAAGATTAATATCCTGGGCAATTTTTTGAAATTCATCATTTGAAGAAATATGAACGCGATTGCTAAAGTCTCCATTGGCAAGATGATGAATCCCTTTGGAAATTTCATTAAAATAGGTTGCATATGGCTTCGTGAAATAATAAAAAAACACGATTGTGAGCGGAACAAAAATAATCAAGAATACATTAATATCCCCAACATTTCTCATGAACATGCGAAAACGGGCCAATGGATCTTCAAAATGGACGGAAGTATGATAATAAAATTGAAGGGCCTTATAAATAACATAAGTGATGGAACCGGACAACAGCATGCTTAATCCCGCAATTACGATCATTCGTGTACGAAAACTTCGAACCTTCTTATCCATTGAATGTATAACCTACCCCCCAGACGGTTTTAATGTACTTATTTTTGTCTTCTTTAAGCTTTTTCCGCAACGTACGGATATGGACCATGACCGTGTTCTGGCTTTCATAGTACGCTTCGCCCCATACTTGTTGGAAAATGTTTTCCGCGCTAAACACTTTCTTTGGGTGGCTGGCCAGCAAATACAAAATATCAAACTCTTTCGGGGTTAATTCGATCGTTTCACCATAAAGGGTCACTGACCGTTGTTCAGGAGAAATCGCTAATCCGCCAGCTTCAATCAGCATTGAATGGTTGGTCGTCTGGTTGAATTTAGAACGGCGCAGCTGGGCTTTCACCCGGGCGACCAGCTCCATCGGGTTGAATGGCTTCGTCATATAGTCGTCTGCCCCAATCACAAGCCCCGTAATTTTATCGAAGTCAGACGTCTTCGCACTTAAAAAAATGATCGGCAACATATGGTGTTTCTCGCGAATTTGCCGGGTCACTTCATACCCATCCAGCTTAGGCATCATAATATCTAATATCGCTAAATCGAGCGACTGTGTCTGAATCGCATGAATGGCTTCTTCGCCATCGGAAGCTTTCACGCAATTGTATCCTTCCTTTTCTAAATGTAGGGTAACGAGATCTGCAATCTCCACCTCATCATCAGCAATCAAAATCGTTTCGCGTTTCAATCTATTTCACCTCAGTCTATTACTAAAAACGGATTGTGACCTGTCAATCTACTTATAACAACAAAATACATTATATCTCGAAATGGCGTATTTGAAAGGCGCTTTCTAGCATCCTTAATGTGCGTATGTTTCCAGGGTCTATTAAAACCCCGGGTTGATGGATAAAACATTGATTTTCACTGCAAAAATTTAAAGATTGAATACATTATTTGGGTGTTTTTAAAGACAAGTCCCTGGCGTGTTGCCAGGGACTTGAACATTTTTCTTATTCGGTCACGTTCCGCAATAGGTTCGGTAAGGTATGTCAGATGGTGCAGGCGGTTTTGCGTATTCAGCCTGTTCGGGAGAATGCGCGAACGGGTTTGAAAGGGCTTCAAGAAGCCGCTCCATAACGCTGTAGTCACCTCGTTCAACCGCCGCTGCCAGTGCTTCTTCGACCCGATGGTTTCGCGGAATGACGGCGGGATTGCTATTTTTCATCAACTGTTGCGCGGCTGTTTTCGATTCCTGCTGCCTATCCAGTCGCGCCTGCCACTTCTCATTCCAGAGGGAAAACTCAGGTGAACACATCAGCCCCGTTTCCTCCTGTTGATCAAACGTCAATGCGATGAAGGTATTCGTATAGTCCGCGCTATGTTTATGCATCAGATGGAGAAGCTCTTCGATTAACGACTCATCTTCTTTCTCTTCGTTAAAGAGTCCGAGTTTTGCTCTCATTCCTTGAAGCCATTCCGAACGGTATAAAGTGCCGAATCGTGATAACGCATTTTCGGCCAGTTTAATCGCTTCTTCCTGATCTTCATGCAGGAGCGGCAATAAACTTTCCGCCAATCGCGCGAGATTCCACCCTGCAATAGGCGGCTGATTGCCATAGGCATAGCGGCCCCGGATATCGATAGAACTGAATACCGTTGCTGGATCATAGGCATCCATGAAAGCGCAAGGGCCGTAATCGATGGTTTCTCCGCTAATGGCCATATTGTCAGTGTTCATCACTCCATGAATGAAGCCAACGAGTTGCCATTTGGCGATAAGTTTAGCCTGCCGCTCCATCACTTTTTGAAAAAATGACAGATACGGTCCTTATCCTCTTCAACGTCTGAATAATGACGCTTAATGGCATAGTCGGCCAGGATCTGAAGTTCCTCTTTCGTGCGCCATTTGGCAGCGTATTCAAACGTCCCGACACGTAGATGGCTGGCTGCAACCCGGGCCAGAACGCTGCCAGGTAGCTCGGTTTCGCGAAATACCGGCTCGCCCGTCGTCACCACGGCCAGACTGCGGGTCGTTGGAATGCCAAGCGCATGCATCGCTTCACTAATGATGTATTCGCGCAGCATCGGACCAAGAGCGGCCCGGCCATCTCCTCCGCGGGAATATGGCGTCCGGCCTGAACCTTTAAGCTGGATGTCCACCCGTTCGCCACGAGGGGTGATCTGCTCGCCTAAGAGGATTGCCCGGCCGTCGCCCAGCATTGTAAAATGGCCAAATTGATGCCCCGCGTAGGCCTGGGAAAGAGGGAAAGCCCCTTCTGGAATTTCGTTTCCGCCAAACACTTCGGCGCCTTCTTCGCTTTCCAGCTTCTTCACGTTTAAACCGAGGGATGTTGCCAATGGCTCATTGAGAATGACCAATTTCGGCGATTGCACGGGTGTTGGCCTGGTGCTAGTAAAAAAGGATTCCGGAAGGCGGGCATAACTATTGTCAAAGTTCCATCCTGTTTCGTTGCTCTTTGTCATAGGTTCTCCTTTATCGTTTTTTTTCTTTTATAAAAGATCTAGCAGTCTTTTTTTAATGTCTAACTTCTTCCAATCCATTATACCTTATTTCCTGAAAATCGCGGCTTTAAGGATTCTTGCTCTTTTCCCTGCCCGAAAGTGAGCCGAGAAAAGGCATCAAGCAACGAAAAAACGGAATAAATAGGGTTTCTGTATGGTGTCGTAAAAGCAAAAGAAGGATATTTTCTATTTTAAAAGAATAAGGAATACTAAATTTCGAAAAAGTGGTGAGATCAATAGAACGAAATATGAACTTCTTTTTAGGCGTCAAAACAGAAAAATGTATCGCGGACCGGCAAAAACAAATGGTGATTATAACCGAAGCCGTTAGAAAGGGGATGGCGGTTTGAAACGTCTGATGGAATTACAAATCGGGGAGTCTTTAGAAACGGTTCAGCTAGAACCTGTTTCAAGGATCTCTTTAATTAAGTATGCCGGTGCCTCCGGGGATTACAACCCGATTCATACGATCGATGAAGAAGCAAAAAGAGCCGGGCTACCAGGGGTGATTGCACACGGGATGTGGACAATGGGGCATTTAGCCAAACTATTTACGCCTTATTATGATGAGGGTTTTATTCAAGATTACTCTGTCAGGTTTAGAGACATGGTATTTCTCAATGACGTTATTACATTGCAAGCAACGTTAAAAGAACTAAATGGAAATAAGATGAACTTTCTGGTCAAAGCAGTCAATCAACATGGAAAGGAAGTCGTAAAAGGAAACGTGTTGTTTCATATGTATGAATGAGAAACCTATAATTGATGGAAGTATCGTGCTAAAAACGGCGGTTTGCGGTTTTTCAATTGGCGCCGTATGAATTAGAACCAATGATTAGCGGCATTGTCTATGGCATTAAATCGTTGCCAAAAGAAGTGACGGAGACGATGATGCTGTACCTTAAAGTAAAACCCCTGATTTTTTCTATCTAAAGAAAAAAATCAGGGGGATGTTTATTCAAAGTGATAGGACTGAAAAACGTTCGTTACTTTTGGAACGACATAGTGGCTGCCGCGTTTATTCTCAACGTTTTCGATCATCAGCGCGATGAGCAATTCAGGGTGGTTATTGTTAAAGGCGACATACCAGCCGTTTTCTCTTCCTTTTTCGCCCTGTTTCATCTTCAATTCCGCCGTTCCCGTTTTGCCGGCAAGCGGAACATCTGCCATCATCCCGTCGTGGGCGGTTCCGTGCGGGTTTTTCACGACTTGAACAAGATCATTGCGAATGGTGGACGCGACTCCGGACGGCATTACATCTTTTTTCCAAAATGTTGGCGCCTCTTCGCCCTTATCCGGGATGACAAGCCTCGGGGCGATCAAGTTTCCTTCGTTTACAAAAGGCGTGTAAGAGAGCGCCAAGTGAAGGATGCTCATTTCGACCTGACCCTGACCGTAGCCTGTATCGGCGAGGCGGCCCTCTGACCATTCGCCGCTAATCAGGCTCGATGGCTCAATCGGATAATCAAAGGGGATTTTTTCGCCAAGCCCGAACGCTTTTGCCTCTTTTTCAAATGTCTCGCTTCCAACCGCTAAAGCGGCCTGGGCAAAATAAATGTTGTCCGAATAAACGAGCGCTTTTTCTAAATTAACCGGACTCACATCGCTTACCCTTGTCACATAATGGTCGCCCCATGACTTATCCTTTTGCCATTTTAAGCCGTTGATTGTTTTTTCTTCATTCGGGTCGATTGTACCTGTTTTCAAACCGATGGCTGCCGTGATCGGCTTAAACGTAGAGCCGGGGGCATACGTTTGCTTAAAGCGGTTTAACAGCGGCTTCTTTGGATCATTGTTCCACTTTTCGTATTGTCCTTGAGACAGCCCGAGGACAAAAAGGTTGGGGTCATAGGACGGACTGCTGACAAGAGCCAATACATCGCCGGTTGACGGATGGATCGCGGATGCCGTTCCCGCATCTTTTTTCATTTGCCCGTAAAGGTTGTTTTGCACGGTTGCGTCGATCGTCAGTTTGAGCGGTTTTCCATCGGCCGCCTGCTTTTCGGCGAGCACGTCTTTTTTGTTGCCATTTTTATCGACGATCGTAATGATGCCGCCATTTTCCCCTCTAAGGCGCTTTTCAAAAAGCTGTTCCAGCCCGGCTTTTCCAACCCAGTCATTGGCGGTGTATCCTTTGCTCTTTAGCTTTTCCAATTCCTCGGCGTTGACTGGCCGAATATAGCCGACTAAATGAGCTGCGGCGTTTTTCAGCGGATAAACGCGCGTCATCGTTTTTTGAAAGGTCACTCCGTCAATTTTCTTCAGCTTCGATACGGCCGGGTCGTCCTTCGAAACGGTTTTAATGGGCACGAAAGAATCCGGCCTTACCCAGGAAGCCTTCAGTTTCTGGTCAATTTCCTTAATCGATACTTCAAGAATTTTTGCCATTTTTTGTTTTGCTTCTTTATCTTTCCCTTTCATCCATTGGGGAACGATCCCGACTTGAAAGGCCGTGCCATTGATGGCGAGCCCTTTTCCGTTGCGGTCAAAGATTTCTCCGCGTTTCGCTTCGTACGTTTCGGCCCGGACTTTATCGCCTTTTTTCATTGGCGGGAAAATTTGCGATTCATCCCATTGGATATACCAATTTTCCTTTTCGCCTTTACCGTTTTTCACGAGTTTGACGTTATGCTTATAATGGACCGGACCAGCAAGCGTATCCATTTTTACCTCATATGGATAAGAAACGGCATTGTTCTTGTCAGGTTCAGGTTCTTTCTTTGGAATAAGAGGCTTAATCGTTACGTTTTTCGCTTCAATTCCGCCATAAATTCCTTTATATCTCTCAATGAAATCATCTTTCGAAATGTTTTTCTTCGATTCGCTTGATAACAGGCTGTACATATCGCCGTACTTCGCTTTTTCCCAGCTCGATATGTATTGTTTTAAATGGTTCTCGGGCGATGGTTCTTTGCTGCAGCCTGTAATCAGACAGGCAAGCAAAACCCCTATGGCGGCAACAAGTAATCTTCTCAAAAGTAGACCCCTTTCTTGATTTGTTTAACGGGTTGTATTGAATAGCTTAACTTTATCATAATTCATCATCCATTATTATGAAAATGCTCATGGAAAAAAGGGCCAGCCAAAACGGCTAGCCAATAAGGAGAATAATATAAAACTACTGATTCGCAGGCAAGCTAAGAAAGGCTGGTATCCCTTTGATTTAGCTTGTTTTTCAAGATCAGCATATTTATTTTATGATGAAACTTTTCTCTAGAAAAGTACTATCTTTTTCTAGTACCCGAACAAATGTTTCTATTCGATTTCAACGGAAAATGTTTCTTTTAAGCCTTTTTTTCCGTCAGCGGTGATCTTTATCGCCCGCGTTTTTGGCAGGCGCTCCATCCAGTTCAATTCCAACAAGCGTTCAAGTAGGGCATTTCCTAAGGCTCCGGCAAGATGATGGCGTCTTTCGCTCCAGTCGAGGCATTTGTGCGAGAATGAACGCCGTTTTTTTCTGACCACCTTAAGGTCAATTTGAAACGCCTCAAAAAATTCCTCGCCTTTTTTCGTAACGGTAAACGCATTCTCCTCTTCGCCAATCACACCTGAGTTTAGCAGGGATTCTGTCAATTTCACGCCTAAATTCCCGGCAAGATGGTCATAGCATGTTCTAGCAAAACGAACCGCCCGATCTTCCGAAGCTTGTTTCAATGATTTAATTTTTACCGGCGGAGCGATAGACAAGATCGATTCCATCACGCGGGCCACTTCTTCGTCCCGAATTCCATAGTATCGATGCCTTCCATGCTTTTCAACGGCAATGACATTTGCATCAACCATTTTTGCTAAATGGAAGCTTGCCGTTTGCGGCTTGACTCCTGCCATAAACGCTAATTCACTGGCAGGATGAAACCGCCCATCCAATAAAGCGGTTAATATCGCCGCACGTGAAGGCTCGCTTACAAGGGCAGCGACTTTTGCGGCATTTGGGATTACGTTCATAGTGTCCCCTCCTTAATTTGCATTCCATACTTCGATGATAGTGGAAATATTTATGTTTTACAATAGAGAAGAACTCAAGAATGGGAGGAAAAATGAAATGTTACAAACAACAACCATACAACCGAAAATTCTCTATTACGGAACGCCTGTTATTTTGCTAAACACGCTGAATGAAGAGGGGACGGTGAATATTAGTCCGATTTCGTCATCATGGGCATTGGGAGATTGCATCGTACTGGGGGTCGGCCTTGGCGGAAAAGCGATTGAAAATATGGAGCGGCTCGGTGAGTGCGTCATTAATGTTCCAGGTCCTTCGTTATGGGAGAACGTCGAACGCCTGGCTCCTTACACTGGGAAACACCCCGTTCCCGCGTTTAAGCAGGAAGTTGGATTCACTTATGAAAAAGACAAATATAAAATAAGCGGGTTGACACCAATGGAATCGAAAGTAGTTAAGCCTTCCCGAATTACGGAGTGCCCGCTGCAAATCGAGGCAAGAGTGAAGAACATCCGGATTCCCGATCATTCTCCTTTTTTTGCGATAGTAGAGACGGAGGCGGTTTGCGTGCATGCCCATAAAGAGATCGTCATTGGCGAACATTACGTCGACCCGCATAAATGGAGTCCGCTCATCTATAATTTCCGCCATTATTTCGCCCTTGGGGAACACCTGGGGAAAACGTTCCGCGCTGAACGTTAAGGAAGACGCATTTATTAAATCATTCACTTATTCAGTTAAACAAGCAAAATCCCCTGTCCAGGGGATTTTGCCTTAAACATACAATTTATGTACGAGTGTCACCAGACAAATAAGCCGACGAGCATGGCGCTTAATAAAGAAACGGCAACCCCGCTCACAAGAAGCTTCCATACATTTTTGCCGATGACGGTTGATCGTTCGGCGCCCAATAGCGAATCGTACGTTCCATAAATCATGCCAACGGTGCTGAAATTGGCAAAAGACGTTAAAAATGTCGTCGCAACGGCGATCGTGTGTGGAGGCAATGAACGCAAATGCGTTTTTAAATCCATCATTGCGACAAATTCATTCGTTGCGATTTTGATTCCCATTAACTGTGCAACATATAGCGCATCATGCCACGGCAGGCCGAGCAAATAAGCAAACGGGCTGAAAATATAGGAAAAGATTTTTTGCAGGGTCAATCCGTGGATGAAGAATCCTAATATCCCATTAATACAGGCTGTTAGCGCCACATAGCCGATGACCATGGCGAGAATGACGATAACCATATTGATTCCAACTAACATGCTGTTTGAAATCGTTGAGAAAAAATCTTTTCGCTCTTCTTTCGGAGGGGTATAGATGATATCATCCTCCTTGCTGACTTCCACCGGATTTAAAATATTGGCCAGGATGAGCGCATTTAAGCAGTTTAGCGGAATGGCGCTGAAGACATATGTTGCGGGAACCATCGAAAGGTAAGCGCCAATGATTGACCCGCTAATGCTCGACATGCTCATGATCCCGAATGTCAATAAACGGTTCGCTCTCAGCACATCAAGTTGTTGGCGGATGACGGCCAATGCTTCCGTATTTCCTAAAAACATCATTTGAATCGAAAAGAAGCTCTCTAATTTTGGCAATCTCGAAACTTTTGAAATGCACCAGCCTACTTTATCGATGATCCATGTCAAAATCCCGAAGTAAGAAAGAATATCAAAGAATGTAATGACAAAGATGATCGGAAGCAATGCGCTGAAGAAAAAGTCGATCGTTTGATTGTCCATCACTGACGGGAAGGCAAAGGCGATTCCTTGATTCGCGCAGGAAATCAGCCAGGTGAAAAATGAAGCGATTTGATCAATGATCCATCGTCCAACGGTTGTTCCTAACATGATCCATGTAATGAGCAATTCAAGGACGAGCAAGATGAGTATCGGCCGCCACTTCACTTTCCTCTTTTCAGGAGAACATAAGAAAACGATGGCGAGCACAATTAAAATGCCTAAACAATTGAATAAGAAATACATATGCGACAACTCCTTGTCGGTTAGTATTTCAACATAAAAAAGCTCTTATTCTTCATCTGGTTCGGATGAAAAACAAGAGCATAAAGGATTGGAGTTGTCGGTTAATAAACTTCGTAATTTTGTCCGGTTTGTGCACCCTCGACGCTCTTTTTGAACGCTAAGGCAACGCGGCTGACTGGAACCGGATCGAATCCAGGGAATAATCCGCTATATTTATGCCATGATTCTTGCACAACATTCGGACTGACGCTATTGATTCGGATTCCCCTCGGCATTTCAATGGCTGCGGCTTTTACAAAAGCTTTAACCCCGCCATTTGCCATGGCGGCAGATGCTCCCTTAAGGATGGGGTCATCCATCAAAATTCCAGTTGTCAACGTAAAGCTCCCGCCGTCATTCACGTAGTCCATTCCTACGAGCACTGCATTAATCTGGCCTTTCAGCTTGCTTTCAATCGCAGTCTCATTTAATTCCGGCGTCAATTCAGATAAAGGCCCGAAATAGGCGCTTCCCGTTGCACTGACGACAGCATCTACTTTACCGGTTTGTTTGTACATGTTTTTCAAGCTGTCGATGGAAGTAATATCAACCTTCACATCAGCGCCATTTCGTCCGGCACGAATAATTTCGTGGGTTTTTCCTAATTCTTCTGCAACTGCTTTTCCAATAGTTCCGCTTGCACCGATTACAATAATTCTCATGTTTAAAATCCCCACCTTTCCAAAAAGATTTGCCTATTTTAAATCTAAATAAAAATATTTCCAAAAGCAAATTGTAGACACTATCATTACCATAGGCAGGGAACATCTTTTTCTTAAAAATTAATACGCATTCTGTTTAGCAAAGATTTCTCCAAGAGAACGGAGAAGCTCTGGAACGTCCATGCGCTCCATAACCACTTCAATGAAGACAAGCTTATCTGCGATTTCAGCCCGATGGAAGGCGTCAGCCAGCTCCTTTTCGGTAGTCGCGCACATGCTCAGGCTATTGTCGTTCATGTCAAGCACTTCGGGTAATTTGCTATACTTCCACCTGTTAATGTCGTTATATTTCTCATTTGGTCCATGAATGGCGCGTTCTACGGAGTAACCGTCATTATTAATGAGGATAATGATCGGTTTCAGTCCATTTTTCAGGATGGTCGATAATTCCTGGACGGTGAGCTGGAATGATCCATCGCCGATGACTAAAATATTGCGGCGGTCCGGGTTTGCGATTTGCGTTCCGAGCAATGATGGCAGCGTATAGCCAATGGACCCCCATAACGGCTGTCCTACAAACGTCGACTTTTCAGGAAGCGGCATTGTTGCTGCGCCGAAGAAGGCAGTTCCTTGTTCCACAAGAAGTACATCCTCTTTGTTTAAGAAACAGCTAAACTGTTTCCAAAAGCGTTCCTGGCAAAGCGGTTCATCAGTTGGAATAAAAGCATTGTTCGTTTCCCTATCGTAAAAGGATTGAACGTTTAACGTTTCTTTATCGCGATGGCGGACATTTGCAGTCAATCGGTCCAATACATCGCCCATGGCCGCTGCATAAAAGGTTTCATTTAATTTAGCCCATGAAGGGTGAAGTTCAATTATTTTATGTTCATCGAGTTGATGAGAAAAGCCGCCTGTCAGTGAATCCGTCAATTTCACCCCGATGCTTATAATGCAGTCCGCTTCTTCAACCCGGCTTCGGACATATGGATCGCTCAATGCACCCGTATAGATGCCGATGAATTGAGGATGGTTTTCATCAATCACGCCTTTACCCATGCTTAACGAGCTAATGGGGAAGCCGGATTGGTTAACAAAAGCTTGTAACTTATCATTCATGTCATAGCGATTCACTTCGTAATCCGCTAAAATGACCGGAAATTTCGCCTCGTTTATTTTATTTAACGCTAGGTCGATGAATTTGTTCAATTCTTCTGTTTCGCTTTTGAAGTTCCGTAGTGCCAGCGGGGTTTTTGGCGCTTCAATTTCTTTATAGCTAATATCAGAAGGTAGATTAATATAAACCGGCCGCTTATATAGCCAACATTCTTGAAGTACGCGGTCAATTTCTTCGGCGGCATTTTCCCTCGTTAAGGTCGTTTGGGCTACCGTCACTTCTTTAAACATGTTAGTAAAATGTGTGAAGTCGCCATCTCCTAGAGTATGGTGGACATATGCGCCAGACTTGACCACGCTAGTTGCCGGTGAACCGGTAATTTTGACCACTGGCACTTGCTCCGCATAAGAACCAGCGATTCCGTTAATGGCACTTAATTCCCCGACTCCAAAAGTCGTTACGAGTGCCGCGATGCCATTGATTCGCGCATAACCGTCCGCAGCATAAGCGGCATTTAATTCGTTGCAGTTGCCTATCCATTCAATATGATCAGTTGCCTCGATTTGATCGAGGAATCCCAGGTTAAAATCACCCGGAACGCCAAAAATATGTTTAACGCCCATTTCTTTTAGTCTTAAAAGCAAATAATCGCCAACTGTGCATGTCGTTGAATTCATTTATGCAACACCCCTTTGTTCAATTAGGTCAATGAACTTGACCTATGTCATTATTCACTATATCATCATGGTTCAATAAACGTCAATATTGTTGACCTATATTGAAAAAAGTTTAAATTTTCATGACTTATTAAAAAAAGACGCCGAAGTTTGATATTCTTTAAACAGGAGGTTACATGAGATATGGAGAAAAATCGTGAAGAACAACTAAATGAAATACTTGTCCTCTTTTATTTTGCCTACCGGACATTTACGAAAGAACCGGATCGCATCCTTGAACAACACGGCATCCAGCGTGTCCATCACCGGATTTTATTTTTCATCGCCCGAAAGCCTGGATTGAGCGTAAATGAACTTCTTGCAACGTTGGAAGTAAGCAAGCAAGCTCTCCATGCCCCAATGCGGCAGCTGATTGAAATGGGATACATAAAAAGCGAACCGGCAGAATATGACCGCCGCGTCCGAGAGCTCCGCCTGACGGAAAAAGGCGAAAAGCTCGAAAAACAATTAAGCAATGTTCAGCGAAAGAAAATGGATGCCATATTTAAAGAGGCGGGCGTTAAAAACGAGGAAGTGTGGAAAGAAATAATGAAAAAAATCATAGAAAATGAATGAGCTGGACGAATGTGGCTTTTGCTATAGCACACAGCCTTTTTGAATAGCCCGGCACTCCTGGAGATACATTAAAGTAGGAGGTGAATCACGATGGACAAAAAGAAGAATGAAAACATCCAGGAAAATGTACGGGCCGAGCTTGGCGGCTTAGAAATATACGGAACGACAGGAAATATTGAAATCGGCGGCTACCGCATGTCAGGCGATATTGAAAATGCGGGGCGCCTTGACAAAGGATTTGAAAAAGCTCCGGGCAATGAAGGAGCGACGGCCTCATGGACGGAAGAGAAGCAACGCAAAAAGCTGCGCAAACATTAGATTCTTATAAAAAAAGAGCTTTTTTTAAAAAAGCCCGGGCGCTCTATTGCATGGCCCGGGTCTTTCCAATTCGTTTCAATCGACATTTTTCGTTTATTTTCCAAAATCTCAATTTTATTTTCCGAAGCCAGGAATTTATTTTCTAAGATCTTAATTTTATTTTCCAAAACCACGAATTTATTTTCCAAAACCCATTATTTCTTGTCCAAACTTGCTTTAAATGGATTTTTCTCGTGCAAACTCGTTTTACAAACGCAAACTATTCTCTTCCAACCAATAAGCTTCTCTTATGTTAATCTGCCTGCGAATTTTCCTCACGATATCGACGGTAATTTGCCCTTTCTCATACAAGTATTGAACTTCATCCCGCTCAGCTTGAAATGCCTTCACTTGCAGTTCCCGTTTTAAACGGGAAAATTCTCTTCCGTCAGCTGCGATCAACATCTTCAATTTCGTGAGCCGCTCGTTATATTCCCCAATGACGAGAAAAGATAAGGCTTTATTTTGGGAAGTCAATCCGTTTTTTAACTCGCGAATGGCCGCTTCTGCCATGTTCATTTTTAACCGGATCATGTCTTTATGTTTTGTGAGCCGCTTTTTGCGCAATTGCTCTTTGTTCGGCTTGAAAACCTGGGCCATTTGCGCCAGGATTTTTCCTAGCAATGTCCATAAGACGAGCGCCTTATATTTTAATTCGTTTGTGATGGCCATTTCTTTACGGCGAATATATTCCTGGGCCCAATAAGCCATTTCTCGGTTAATCCGCTTTTCTTTTATCAATTTTTCTACATACCGCGACTCCGCTTCAAGCGCTTGAATGCGGATTTCGGCTTCTGCATTTTTTAAATGATCCGGGTCGATCTTCGTGCTTTCATATTTTAATTGGTTAATTTCGCGATTGTAAGCCGTAATGATCGATAAAGCTGCCGTGCGGTTTACGTCATTTACCGCGTCCTCGATGGTCCGGATAGCAGCCACTTTTATTTGAATAGATGCATCTTTTTCCATTTCTTCTTTTTTTCTCTTAATAGTTGTCTCTTCTGTTTTAGCAACCATCGGAAGGAAAATGCTTGCCACGACGAGCGTCACCAAAATCACGCCGGCCGCAATAAAAATAATCAATGAACGTTCCGGAAATGGGCTCCCGTCAGCAAGAACAAAAGGAATCGAAAACGCGCCTGCCAATGTAACCGCCCCTCTTACACCGGAGATTGTCGTTATTCCAATCAATCTGAGGACAGGTTTGGCCATCCGTTTCTTTTTCAATAGCCAGCCGATCCACCAGGAAAAATAAATCCAGGTGAAACGAAGCATGTAGAGAGTAGCTGTAATAAGCAAAATATATTTCGTCACAACCACATTGTTAAACATCGGGTCTTTAAAAATTTGGCTCATGACCTTTGGAATTTGCAGGCCAAGAAGGACAAACACTAGCCCATTTAAAAGATACAAAATGACGGTCCATGTGCTTTTTGATACGATTTGCAAATCGATCGTCGGCGATTTTTCCCGGTCTTTTTCCACCGCATGAACAATTCCTGCTGCAACAACGGCTAAAATGCCAGAAAGATGCAAGTGTTCAGTGACGAGATAAATTACAAACGGCGTCATGATTTGAATGAGCATATGCACGGTCACATCTTCCATGCCGAAACGGCGAATAAGCACCCGGAACCGGATGATAATGAATGCAAGAAGCGCTCCGCTAAAAAATCCGCCGATGGCAATCGCTAAAAAACTGATAGAGGCATTGGCCAGTGAAAAAACGCCGGTTACGGTTGCCGCCACTGCAAATTTAAAAGCAACAAGACCAGATGCATCGTTCATGAGCCCTTCGCCTTCTAAAAGGTGCATCACATCTTTTGGCATGTTTACCCGGCTTGACATCGCGCTTACCGCAACCACGTCCGTCGGTGATAAAATAGCGGCCAGCGCAAAAGCAGCAGGAAGGGGGATTGAAGGGATCAGCCAATGAATAAAGTGGCCGATGGCAAACACCGTGACAAACACGAGGCCGAGAGCAAGGAGCAGAATCGGCACCCGCAATTTCCATAAAGCCGCTCTTGAAACAGTTCTCCCATCATTAAAAAGGAGTGGGGCGATAAAAAGGACTAAAAACAATTCCGACTCCATCGGCACGTGGATCCCAAAAGGAAGAAGAGCCATCACGACGCCAAAGGCAATTTGAATGAGCGGCGCAGGAATAAACGGCACTATATGATTGACAATATTTGAAAATCCGATGATAGCTAGCAGCAGCAAAACAATAAGGAACATTTCCATTTCGTACATTTCCTTTTTAATGATTATCATTTGAAACGGCCACTTTCCTTATTCGACGAAAAAGACCGTATTGAAAAATGAATAAGCGAGCAAAATGCAACCCGGATAAAGTATCAGAGGCAAAATTTTTGTCTAATAGAGCCTGTCTCAAGGACAAAAATGAGGTCCGGAGGGAAGCCACTGAAAAAGTTCCTTTTAATAAAAAACTAAAATTTTTGAAAAACCAAAACCAAAAAAAACAGTATTTTTCACTTAGGAAGTGGGGGATAGCATCATGTTTACAATGCATTTCGCTTACCAAAGTGGGGATGTATTTTTTAGGAAAAAGAATTTTTGAAAATTTCTTGGACTTTTTCAGTGACCTCGTCCGGAGACGAAAGTCTGTCCGATAGAACGGGTCTCAAGGCCAAAAATGAGGTCAGGAGTCGGAAATCTGTCCGATAGAACCCGTCTCAGGGACAAAAAAGAGGTCAGGAGACGAAAATCTGTCCGATAGAACAGGTCTCAAGGACAAAAATGAGGCCCGGAGGCGAAAATCTGTCCGATAGAAC
>NZ_KE387230.1:70021-142969 GCF_000430745.1 Fictibacillus gelatini DSM 15865
GGTCTCAAGGACAAAAATGAGGCCCGGAGGCGAAAATCTGTCCGATAGAACAGGTCTCAAGGACAAAAAAGAGGCCAGGAGGAGGAAATCTGTCCAATAGAACCCGTCTCAAGGACAAAAAAGAGGCCCGGAGGCGAAAATCTGTCCGATAGAACCCGTCTCAAGGACAAAAATGAGGTTCGAAGGCGAAAATCTGTCCGATAGAACGGGTGTCAAGGACAATAATAAGAGGCGGATTTTTGTTCAATAGGTTCGTCTATCGGTAATAAGTACGGCAAAAGAAGTTGTGGGAGTCAAAATTTTTGCCGACTTCGATCAAGTGTTGAAAAGGAAAGTGTGAACTTAGTTTTTTTAAAAAAAAAATGGGTCAAGATTTCGATCCGTTTTTTTACTTGTAGTCATAGGGTGTTTAACAGCATTATCATTTGAAAATTGATTCTGAAATGGGGCAGAGTGTCCTAACTCTGCCTCATTTCTTTTTAAGAGATTCAATTTTGATTATTTATGTTAATTTTCGTTATATTACAAAAAAATACTTGCGTAAATGAACATAAAGTAACATAATAGAACATAAGAAATTAATAAGGATGGAAAAAGTATGTTGCCATTGGAAAGAAAACTGGAGATTGTAAAGCGGATTGAAAAAGACGGCAAAGTGGAAATCGAACAACTGGCCAATCAGCTGAATGTATCAAGCATGACCATAAGGAGGGATCTCTCTCTGCTAGAGAAAGAGGGAAAGATCGTCCGGACGCACGGGGGGGCTGTCGCTGCGAGTGAACTGATTGCGGAGACGCCATACAGCAGTAAATCGATCACGAGAATTGAACAAAAACAAACAATCGCAAAATACGCTGCGACATTAATTCCTGAAGGATCGAGCATTTTGTTGGATTCAGGGACGACAACCATCGAGATCGCAAAAGAAATCAAAACGAGGGAAGACCTGACGATTGTAACGAATGACCTGAAAATCGCCTCCGAATTGCTGGACTGCCCTTCCAAGGTCATTTGTACCGGAGGATCGGTCCAGAAGGGCGTTGGGGCAATGTTTGGCCCGCATGCCCAGGCTTTGTTGAGGCAAATCCGGATCGACATCCTTTTTCTTGGCGCACATGCGATTGACGTTAAAAATGGGCTATCTGCCCCTACTATGGAAAAAGCGCTGATCAAGCGCCTGATGGTTGAATCCGCATCAAGAACATGGGTCATCGCCGACTCCAGCAAATTTAACAAATGCTCGTTCTCGCAAGTTTGCCCGCTTCGCCAAATCGAAGCGATCATTACGGATTCAGAGCTATCTGAAGAGGACAAACTCCGATATAGCGAACATGTAAACGTTCATCAAGTCCATGAAGGGAGTGAAGAGGTTTCATGAAGAAAATCGCCGTCATAGCCGATGATTTAACGGGAGCGAATGCGACGGGGGTCCTCCTTTCAAAGCACGGCTTCTCAACAGCCACCATCCTTCAGGGGTTTTTAAGCCAGCCGTTTAACTACGATGCTATCTGCATTGATACGGATAGCCGGTATATATCGAAAAAAGCGGCCTACCAGAGCGTGAGCAAAATCGCTTCTGCGATGCTGGCACAGGGAGTCGAGCTCTTATGCAAGCGGATCGACAGCACAGCGCGCGGGAACATTGGCGTGGAAATCGATGCGATTCTGGATTGCATCGGCGATCATTCCGTTGCCATCGTCATGCCGTCATACCCTTCATCCGGCAGGACGACGGTAGGAAGTTATTTACTTGTGGATGGAGTGCCCGTGCAAGAGACGGACGTCGGAAAAGATCCCCAGTCTCCGCTAAAAGATTCATATATTCCCTGGATCATATCAAGTCAGAGCGAAAGGAAAATAGGTTGCATCGAATTGAATGAGGTGCTGGGTGGTAAAAACATGATTGCCCGGAAGATAAGCGAATTAGTGGACAGTGGATGCAGGATCATCGTCATTGACGCTGTCACGGAGATGCACATTGAAGAAACAGCAAGCGCAATGGCTGAATGGAAAACCTGCTTTGTCCCGGTAGATCCGGGCCCCCTTACCGCCGCATATGCGAAAAAGAAATACGGGAATGATGTGAAAACTCCTAAACTACTTGTCTCGATAGGAAGCTGCACTTCAGTCACCGAAAGGCAGATCGGCCACCTTATTCAGAAAATGAACGTCCAGCCTGTCTACATTGATCCCGGAAAACTGGCAAACGCCGATTTAAACGTGAGAAATGATGAACTTCTAAGAGGGGTGGAGGAGGGCTTGCTGAGGACAAAAACGGAGAGCGTCATCCTTGTGACGACAAATCAGCCGGATCAGCCTTTGCTAGATTTGAAGGCTTTGGCCAGCAAGCAGAATACGACGCAGGAGTCGCTGGCGAGAAAAATCACCGACGGCCTCGCGCTTATCAGCCAGCGGATCATTCAAGGAAGCGAGACGGCAATCAGCGGATGTTTTACAAGCGGAGGGGATGTCACCGCCTCCATTTGTGCAGCAAGCCGGGCCCACGGAATCCAATTGATGGACGAAGTTTTTCCGCTCGCAGCCTATGGCCGTTTCGCCGGAGGCTATCTCGATGGCATGCCCGTCATCACAAAAGGCGGATTAATCGGCGGCGCTGATGCCATCACCGTCTGCATTCGATATTTGTTCAAGCAATTGTCTAAATCTAAAGATATAAAGGAGAACATGTCATGATGAAAATTAATGAAAAACCAGTGATTGCAATATCTATGGGGGATCCGGCGGGAATAGGCCCTGAAATTATAGCGAAGGCCCTTTCAAAATCTGAAATTTATGACGTTTGTCGGCCCGTGCTCGTCGGCCATAAAGAAGTGATGAGCCAGGCTTTAAGTATTACTGGCTTATCGATGAAATTGAATCCAATTGCTACCCCCTCTGAAGGGGAATTTACTAGCGGAATAATCGACATCATTCATTTGGACAATGTAGATATGGAAGAATTGAAGATGGGCGAAGTTCAAGGGATGTGCGGACAGGCGGCATTTGACTATATCCAAACGTGCATTGAATTCGCGAACGAGGGCGTTGTCGATGCTTTCGCCACTGCGCCGATCAATAAAGAATCGCTGAAAGCGGCGAATGTTCCGTACATTGGCCATACCGAAATGCTCGCCAAGCTTACGGGGGTAGAAGATCCGTTGACGATGTTTGAAGTCCGCTCGCTGAGGATCTTTTTCCTGACCAGGCATTTGTCCTTAAAAGAGGCAATTGGCCAAATGACGAAAGAGCGGGTGCATGATTATTTAAAGCGGTGTACAAAAGCGCTCCACCGGCTGGGAATCGAAAATGGAACCATCGCCGTTGCAGGATTAAACCCGCATAGCGGTGAAAACGGATTGTTCGGAAGGGAAGAAGTGGATGAAATTGCGCCAGGTATAGAGAAGGCCCGGAAAGAAGGAATCAATGCCTTTGGCCCTGTGCCTGCGGATTCCGTCTTTTATCAAGCATTGAATGGAAAATATGATGCGGTTCTCTCCCTTTACCATGATCAGGGGCATATTGCGGCCAAGATGACAGATTTTGAACGAACGATCTCGATCACAAACGGATTGCCGTTTCTTCGCACTTCCGTCGACCATGGAACGGCGTTTGACATTGCCGGAAAAGGGCTCGCTGGTTCGGTAAGCATGGAAGAAGCCATTAAGCTTGCCGCAAAATATGCTGAAAAGTTCCGCGCTTCACAAAAAGCTTAGGCGGAAATCAACGGGGGATCATGAATTCCCCTTCTGCTTCCGCAAGAATGAAAGCGGTTACCTGGGAATTATGAATGGACGATATTTTGTTTTCTTGGGAGGAGACTATTATGGGACAGTCTAAATGGCTCAAAATCATTCCAATTGCATTCATTATGTATATGCTTGCTTACATGGATCGGATTAATGTCGGCGTATTGTTGCCCTATATGGAGAAGGATTTGAACATTTCAGCATCCGCTGCAGGTGACATTGCTGGCATCTTTTTTGTCGGCTACTTAATCTTGCAAATTCCGGGCGGGATTCTCGCTTCGAAATGGTCCGCAAGAAAGTTCGTTTTCATTTTGATGATACTTTGGGGGCTTGCGGCGATGGCATCGGGATTTGTCCAAACGGAAGGCCAGCTCAAGGTCGTTCGGTTTTTATTGGGAGTTGCTGAAGGCGGCGTTTGGCCGGCGGTTCTCGTTCTCCTTGCAAATTGGTTCACCACTGGTGAACGCGCCCGGGCCAATGCATTTTGGATGGCGTGCTTGCCGGTTTCTGCCATCCTCATGGCGCCATTATCGGGCATTTTATTAAAGCAATTTGATTGGAAAATGGTCTTCGTCATTGAAGGCGTCCCTCCATTGATCTGGGCCTTTGTCTGGTACTTTCTGTTAAAAGATAAACCGTCGGAAGCAGGGTGGATGGACCAGACAGAAAAAGAGGAGCTGCTCAAAGACTTGAAGGCGGAGCAAGCTCAAGCCGTCCAATCGGAAGGGTATGGAGCGGCCTTCAAAAATAAGGTTACGTGGGGATTAGTCCTTATGTATTTTTTATGGATGACCGGGTTCTACGGGTATACGCTATGGGTTCCAAGCGTTGTCAGCACATTCACGAAGGATTCAGCCACTATGGGATGGCTAACGGCGATTCCATTTACCTTTGCCCTCATCGGGATGATTGTCAATTCTTATTGGTCCGACAAGCGCCTGAATCGGGTGCAGCATGTGGTCGTTCCGCTATTGATCGCGGCTGTTTCAATGGTGGCAGGGCAATTTGTTTCATCTCCGTTGCTCCAAATGTTCCTTTTGTCGGTCACCGCTATCGGGGTATATGCCCCCTATGGGCCGTTATGGGCGATCCCTACGGCGATCATTCCCGCCGGAGTGGTCGGCGCCGCCCTTGGACTTCAGAATGCGATCGGAAATCTTGGCGGCTATTTCGGGCCGAAGTTTTTCGGAGTGTTTAAAGATGCGACAGGAAGCTTTCATGCCGGTTTCTATTTTCTCGCGCTTGCGCTTGCCTTAGCGGCGGTTGTCAGCGCGCTGCTGGGGAAAGGCATGAAGAAAAACAAGCAGCCTCAAATAAAACATAAAATAAATCAAGCGAAATAGAAAGAGGCAGCATCCACCCGGGTGCCGCCTCTTTAATGTCTATTGAGGGATCGCGTTGAAATATTGTCGGGCGCTTTTCAATCCTTTGACTAATGCATCAATGTCTTCTTCTGAATTGTATAGATAAAAGCTTGCGCGGGCGGTAGCGGAAACTTGAAGCCACTTCATTAATGGCTGGCAGCAGTGGTGGCCCGCCCGGATGGCGATCCCCTCTGCATCCAAAACGGTTGCTACATCGTGCGGATGAACATCTTCTAAATTAAACGTAACAAGTCCGCTTCTTTGCTCAGGATCCTTTGGTCCATAGATTTCGAGTCCCTCAATAGCGGATAGCATTTCCAACGCATAGGCCGTAAGCCTTTGTTCATGGCGCCGGATGGCATCCAATCCAATTTCTTTTAAAAAGTCGATCGCTGCGGCAAGACCGATGGCGCCTGCGATGTTGGACGTGCCTCCCTCAAACTTCCAGGGGAGTTCTTTCCAGGTCGAATCATATAAATCGACAAAATCAATCATTTCCCCGCCGTACTCATAAGGTACCATTTTCTCGAGTAGCGCTCGCTTTCCGTAAAGAACCCCGATGCCGGTGGGGGCGGCCATTTTATGTCCGGAAAGCGCGAGAAAATCGCAATCCAGATCTTGAACATCGATGTTCAAATGCGGGGCGCTTTGGGCGGCGTCAACGCAAATGACGGCTCCATGCCGGTGGGCGATTTCCGCGATTTCTTTCACGGGAAGAATGGTTCCCATCACATTGGACACATGGGTGATGGAGACAAATTTTGTTCTTGGCGTAATCGTTTTTTCTGCATCTTCAAGACGAATCGTCCCATCCTGCTGAATCGGGAGAAACTTAAGGACAGCACCGGTTTTTTTAGCCGCTTGTTGCCATGGGATGAGATTGCTATGATGTTCCATTAGCGTAGTGACAATTTCATCTCCTTCTTTCAGGAATTCTCTGACATAGCATTGTGCAACTAGATTCAATGACGCGGTTGTGCCACGGGTAAAGACGATTTCCGCTGCCTCTTTTGCATGGATAAATTGCTTCACTTTTTCCCTGGCATTTTCAAAAGCATCTGTCGCAAGCGTTCCAAGCGTATGTACGCCCCTGTGCACATTCGAATTGTATCGCTTATAGTAATCCTCCAGTGCCCGGATAACGGAGAGCGGTTTTTGCGAAGTTGCTGAACTATCTAAATAAACTAAAGGATGGCCATTGACTGTCTCATTAAGGATCGGAAATTGCTTTCGAATTTCATTAATGTCCATGAATGATTCTCCTTTCCATTCCATCTAAAAATTTGATTTGCCTTTACGGCAGGTAACGGCTTTTATCCATATGATGGCATGAAATTACCTATAATACAAATCTAATTATTGTTATATAATCATAATATAGATGTTATGGATGGGTTTGGAGGGCGCCATGAATACGAGACATTTAGCTTTATTTTTGCAAGTGATCAAAAAAGGGAACATCACACAGGCTGCCAATGAGCTGAATATGAGCCAACCCGCTCTTTCGATGCAACTTAAGCGGTTGGAGAAAGAGCTAGGGGTCACGCTATTCACCGTCGTTGGGAGGAATATTTCCGTTACGGACGCCGGAATTACATTAGCGGAATATGCGGAAGCGATGTTATCATTAGAAGGGCAAATTAACCGGTCGATGGACGAGTTCCGTGAGGGGAAGCGGGGGAGAATCGTGATCGGCTCTTCTCGAGTCGTTGAAACGTATTTGCTAGCGGAAGCCATTTGTTCATTTACCGAAGCTTATCCCAATATCGGTCTAGAGCTAAAAACTTATACGGATGAAGAAATTGAAAGATTGGTCCGATTGGGCAGCATTGACGCGGGATTGACCTTGAACGCCCCTATAGATCATTTTTCGTTAAGAGTGACATCATTCGCAAACGTGCGCTTAATCGGCATTCAACCGCCGGCGCCATTAAAAACGAGAAGAATGCTCATTCCAGGCGATATGGCCGTGCCTGAGGCTGAAGAACTTGGATTAGATGTGATGAGGCTTGAATCTACGGAGGCGGTGAAGCGCTTTGTTATGGAAGGCGTTGGATATGGCGTCGTTTTGGAATCTTCCGTGGAATCGGAAATCGCCGGCGGCAAACTTCAACAGTGGCCAGGCTATCGCCCATATGTCACAACCGTTAATGTCGTCACCCGCCCGGCTGAGCGGCTTTCGCAAAGTTTATGGTATTTTTTAAACCATTTGCGCACGAGGTAAAACAATTATTTGGAAAAATAAGGAGTTTCGATAACAAAGGCAAATGGAATTATTTTAGTATTGCTGGTTGATAGAAAATTTGCTATTATAAAATAAATTTAAAGGCTATGTGTGACTGGCGAAACGCGGATCACCGCGAGGGAGCACATAGTATCGAAAATAGCCGTTCGCCTGGGCTGAGGTAAGGGATTTTTTCCCTTGCCTCTTTTTGTTTTTCGGGAGGGGATAGGTCGAGGCCAAAACAAATTCGGCGCTTTGAAGTTCAGAAATTTGAAACAATAAAAATAGGAAGAGGAGAGGCGAATATGAGCACTATAACTTTAGAAAAAGTTAAAACGATCAAAACGTTAAACCATATTGCACAAAGCGCGCTTATCGCAAATGACGCGCTCGGGCTCGACATGGACGTGATTGGATTTGATCCGTTTATTTCTGTGGATACGGCCTGGAATTTGTCCCGCAATGTCCAGCGCGCAATGACGATTGAACAGTTGTTTGCTGAATCCGATTTTATTACTGTGCACGTTCCGTTGACAGATGATACGAGAGAAATGTTCAATGAAACTGCCTTTAGCATGATGAAACCCGGCGTTCATATTTTAAATTTTTCCCGCGGTGAGCTTATTAACGAAGAGGATATGGCGGCTGCGCTTAATAGCGGAAAAGTTGGCAAGTATATTACGGATTTTCCAAATGAAAATGTGCTGAAAATGAACAATGCGATTTCTATCCCGCATTTAGGCGCTTCAACGACTGAATCGGAGGAGAACTGCGCGATTATGGCGGCCCGCCAATTGAAGGAATTTTTAGAAACAGGCAACATTAAACATTCGGTCAACTTTCCAAATGCGTTCCTGCCTTATACAGGAAAACAGCGCCTTGCCGCATTCCATCATAACGTTCCAAACATGGTCGGCCAGATTACATCCGCCATTTCGGACGATCACTTGAACATTGCCGACATGGTGAACAGAAGCCGCGGGGATTATGCGTATACGTTAATCGACATCGATAGCGAAGTGAACAAGAAGCTTGTTCCAGGCCTTGAAGAGAAAATCAAGCAAATTGCAGGTATCATAACCGTTCGCGTGATTTAAGAAAAATTTGGAGCCATACTATTAACTGAGAAAATATTTATTAGTATGGCTTATTATGATAAAATTCTAAATGATAGAAAGTTTTAATAAGTAAAAAATGATGCTGCTTTGTCATTTGGCACCAAAGAAAACATTAATGGCTTCAGGCCTATTAATAGCACATGAGGAGGAAATGAAGTGGCGAACAAAGAGTTGAAAAGAGGCCTCAACGCGCGGCATATTCAAATGATCGCTCTTGGCGGCACGATAGGTGTCGGTTTATTTATGGGCTCGGCAAGCACGATTCAATGGACAGGCCCGTCAGTCCTGCTTGCTTATGCCATCTCAGGGATCTTTATCTTTTTCATTATGCGGGCAATGGGAGAAATGTTATATGTAGAGCCAAGCACCGGTTCATTTGCGACGTTTGGCCATAAGTACATTCACCCGCTCGCAGGCTATATGACGGCATGGAGTAACTGGTTCCAGTGGGTCATCGTTGGCATGTCAGAGATCATTGCGGTCGGAACGTACATGCAGTACTGGTTCCCGAATTTGCCTGCCTGGGTGCCGGGTGTCATCGCAATGATTATTCTTGGCGCGGCCAACTTAATTTCGGTTAAATCATTTGGCGAATTTGAATTCTGGTTTGCGATGATTAAAATCATCACGATTGTATTGATGATTGTTGCAGGACTTGGCCTAGTTTTCTTCGGATTCGGTAACGGAGGAGATGCCATTGGTTTATCGAATCTCTGGAAACATGGCGGCTTCTTTACAGGCGGATGGTCAGGGTTCTTCTTTGCTTTATCATTAGTTGTCGGTGCTTACCAGGGAGTTGAACTCATCGGGATTACTGCCGGCGAGGCGAAAGACCCGCAAAAAACGTTAACGAGCGCGATTCAAAGCATTATTTGGCGTGTTTTAATCTTCTATATTGGCGCAATTTTTGTGATTGTAACCGTTTACCCGTGGGATAAGCTAGGTTCGATCGGGAGCCCGTTTGTTGCAACGTTTGCGAAAATTGGCATTACAGCAGCGGCAGGAATCATTAACTTTGTCGTCATCACAGCGGCAATGTCCGGCTGTAACAGCGGGATTTACAGCGCAGGCCGCATGCTTTATACGCTAGGAATGAATGGACAAGCTCCAAAATTCTTTACGAAACTAACTTCAAATGGCGTGCCTTTGTTCAGTACGCTTGGCGTAATGGTTGGACTTGCCGTTGGCGTCATTTTAAGCTACATTGCACCGAAAAACTTATTTGTGTATGTGTACAGCGCGAGCGTGCTTCCGGGAATGGTTCCATGGTTTGTTATTTTGATCAGCCAAATTCGCTTCCGAAAACTAAAAGGGGCGGAAATGGCCAATCATCCATTTAAAATGCCTTTTGCGCCTTTTACAAACTACTTGACCCTTGCCTACTTACTGATGGTATTAGTGGGGATGTGGTTTAATGATGATACCCGTGTTTCTCTTATTGTAGGGATCGTATTCCTTGCGATTATCGCCGTCAGCTTTTATGTTTTTGGCATTGGTAAGCGGATTCCGGCAGAAACGGAAAAAAAGGATGAAATCGCATAGATGATGTCAAGTAATGGGGATAGTCAAGATGATTGTCCCCATTATTTTATTGCTCGTAATACTTCTTTTTTTTAAATGAAATTTTTCGAAATTCCCTGAAAGTTTGGTGATTGGATGAAAAAAACAGAAGATCTGCGCGAAATTGAACTCAATGCGATTCTAAAATTCTCCAATGACAATATTGTGATTACGGACGGCGACGGGATGGTTCTGCGCGCCAATCCAAATTGCCTTTCGATCTATGGAAAAGAAGCTTCCTCTATTATAGGAAAGTCCGTTGAACGATTAGAAAAAGAGGGGATCTTTTCACCGTCAGTGAATAGAGAACCCATTTTGGCGGATAGAGAGCCCAAATTGGCGGATAGAGAGCCCAAATTGGCGGATAGAGAGCCCAAATTGGCGGATAGAGGGCCTAAATTGGCGGATAGAGAGCCCAAATTGGCGGATAGAGAGCCCAAATTGGCGGATAGAGGGCCTAAATTGGCGGATAAAGGGCCCATTTTGCGGATAGAGCTGCGAGTTGGACTGCACATCTATATAAACGCGAAAAAACACCTCAAAGGGTGTTTTTTCGTCAGGAGAATGGTTATGATTAGTTCATCCGTCTTGCGCCCAGGTATTTTGGCTTCCAATACGAGCTGTTCATATTTGAAATGGTGACGCCGTAGGAGGAACTTGCATTGATGAAGTTTCCGCCGCCAACGTAAATGCCCATATGGGAAGGGCCGGACTTGTACGTTTCAAAAAAGACGAAATCCCCGACTTGCGGCGAGCTGACGCTTTTCATCATATTCCAATAGCCGGCTGTGCTGAGCCTTGGAACAGAAATTTGCTTATTGAGCACATAGTAGATGAAGCCCGAGCAGTCAAACCCGGAAGGTGTCGTGCCTCCCCATTGATAAGGGGTGCCGATTAACGCTTTCGCATCCGAAACGAGTTTGCTCGTACTAATTGAACCGTTCTTGTTGGCGGTTGATGTGCTTGAACTTGTCCCCGTGCCAGCTGAAGAGCCGCCCGTACCGGTGACTTTCAGTTTTTGCCCCGGATAAATCAAGTCACTTGATAAATGATTTAAGCTTTTCAGCCGGGAGACGGTCGTGCCGAATTTTTTCGCGATTCCCCATAGCGAGTCACCGGATTTCACTGTATAGGTTGTCGTTGTGCTACTGCTTGAAGAGCTATTATTTTTTTCAGGGATATGTAATGTTTGGCCAACGTAGATGATGTCGGAAGTTAAATGGTTGGCGCTTTTGATTGCCTGCACGCTCGTTCCATATTTTTTCGAAAACTCCCAGAGCGTATCGCCTTTTTGCACTTTCACATCCGCGGCGAAAGCTCCCGTTGTAAATAATGTGCTCCCGAATAGAGCGGCTGTCGTTATCGAAACAAATTGTTTTTTCATGATACTGCACCTCATATTTCATCTATTGACTCTATTATTCTAGTAAAATAGACAATTAAATACTAGAGTTGCTCGATAAAAGTAAGCTACTTGTAATAGATTTGAATATATTGTATATTCGGATTTTTTGGGTGAATGGAATTCGGCCGATTGGCTGGCTCCGGTTAAGCGAAGGTGGAGGCGGATGCTGCCTTTCGTTCTCATGGCATAAAAAAGAGCCGGTACATGAATGCCGGCTCACTTTACGAGATTTAACAATAACGCAATCGAAATGAAGCTGAGAACGGTGGAAACTAATGTAATGCTTGAGACAAGTTTGGCCCGCGCTTCATATTGAACAGCGTATAGAAGTGCCGTGGCCGCTGAAGGCATTCCGGCGATGATGAGAATGACGTTTTTCGATAAAGGCGAAATCGGAAAAAGGCAGCAAATCCCCCATGCCAGAAGCGGAGAGATGACCAGCCGGATGACTGTTCCGAGCGAGATGAGCTTTCCATCAAAATCCTTTACGGCAACTGTTGCGAGCTGCATCCCTAACACGAGCATGACAACAGGGATCGATGCCCTTCCGACTAAATCAACCGCCTGCATAAAGCTGTCCGGCAGCGGAACGTGGCTATATTGCAAAAGAAGGCCAAGGAGCACCGCATAAATATTTGGCAATTTGAAAATGTTCAATATGGCGTCTTTCATGCTCGCCTTTCCTCTGGACGCATAATAAACCGCAAATATCCCCATAATGATCGCTTGCAAAACCATAATTAAAACCGCTTCTTGAAATCCTTTTTTTCCAAATGCGAATAAAATGATCGGCGTGCCGTAATTGCCCGAATTCATAAATGCCGTTGTGAGCATCAGTGCGCTTTCCGTCCTGAGATCATAGCGAAGCAGCCGGCAAGCAATCTTGGTCGTTAAAATCAGCCCGATGAGCAGCAATAGCTGGATGATGACAATATAACCGAATTGGCCGTTCATTTTTGATGTATAAAATGTTTCAAAAATGAGGACGGGGTTCAAAATGTAGATGGACATATTCGAAATGCTTTTTATATCAAGCGAAAATTTCTTCTGAATGATGAATCCCGATAAAAAAATTAAAAAAACCGGAAAAACGGTTTCCAGCAATGCGATCATATGTATCCTTCTTTCTATTGGAGGTCTTGTTGTTAAGATTATTCTACCATGTGCAGTCAACATTCAACTTGCCTTTTCCGAATAAAAAGCCTCTTTGATAAGAAAATGTTCATATTTTTTTGCGCGTGAACGGAATTAGAAATATACTCTTTGTATAACTGTGCTTTAGCGGGTGAGTGTATATGAATGAGAGGCAAAAGGAAATACTACATATTTTATTAACGGAATCGGACGGCTATTGGCACGTTCAAGATCTGGCGGAGAAGGCAGCTTGTTCTGAAAAGACCATTAGGAGCGATTTGAAGGTGATTGAAAATGAATTAAGAGACAAGGTGGATGCCGCTTTAATCCGAAAGCCGGGTCTTGGCGTTATTCTTGAGATTGACAAAGAGGATAAAGCCCGTTTGTTTCGCGAGTTGCATTTGACAGATGCCGCCTCTACAGATGAAGCAAGAGTCATTCAAATCGCTTACAAGCTGTTGATGGCGGTCAAATCGGTCACTGCCCAGGAGCTTGCTTCCCACTATTTTGTCAATCGCGCAACGATAAAAAAAGATCTGGACAAAATCGAGAAGTGGCTAAAGCGGTACGACTTGTCGTTAGTAACAAGAAAAAGAGTCGGCCTGTCGATTGATGGAAACGAAAAAAAGAAACGAGCGGCATTATCCCGGCTATGGGAGCTGATCGACAATCCAGAGCTTACCGGCCAATTCATGAAAAAGCAATTTTCACTTCATGAGGTAGAATTCGTAAAAAGGGAATTGAAAGCGTTAGAGAAGCGCCATTCCTTATCGTTCGCGGATGAAACCTTTGAAGGGCTGATCATGCACACTCTTTTTATCGTAAAGCGAACAAAATTGAAACAGCCGATTTCTATATCGGAAAAAGAGAAAACGCTTTTAAAAGGGAAAAAGGAATCTGCGTGGGCGTCTGAATTTCTGAAGAAGTTAGAACGTGTTTTCGCTGTTCATTTTCCGGAAGATGAAGCCATCTATCTGGCTTTACATCTTTCGGGCGGGAAATTTCGCGATGGAACATGGGCAGCGGAAGAAAACAGCCCGGTTCTTTCCCGGCTCTTGGATGATCTCATCTCTCGCATGTCGGAGTTGAACGGGGTGGACTTTACGAAAGACAAGGCTCTTGCAGAGGGGTTGAAGATCCATTTATACACAGTATTGAATCGCTTGAATTACGGGCTTTCTGTAACCAATCCGATGCTCGGCGACATTAAAAAGATGTATCCTTACATGTTTAATAAGATCATTCACGTATTAGAAGAAATCGATCAGTCCTTTACTCTTGTCATTCCCGAAGAGGAAGCGGGCTATTTAACACTGCACTTTCAGGCCGCGCTTGAGAGGCTACATACCGATAAGGGGAAAGTGAAAAATGCCGTCATTGTTTGTCATATGGGGATTGGGATGTCCCAGCTACTTCTGACTAAGATCGAGAGAAAATTCCACCTGGTCAACGTCATTGGTTGTATAGCAAAAGCAGAGCTTAAAGGCTTTTTGTCTGAACATGATGTCGACCTTGTCATTTCTACCGTTTCGCTTCCTGAACTGCAAGTCCCCCACATTGTCGTGTCGCCCCTGCTGGAAGCGACGGAGGAGAAGAAGTTGGGCCATTTTATCCAACAGCTGAATGAACCGAATCGAGAAAAAGCAAAAGAATCGACCATTTTAAAGCATACGACTCCCTTTTTGGTTTTTCTACAGCAAGACGTTGAACACCGTTATAAACTGATCGAAAAATTGGCGAACGCCCTCTATGATAAAGGTTATGTGGAAAAAGAGTATGCTCACCATGCGATTTTAAGGGAAAGAATGTCGGCAACAACGATTGGGGCGGGTATTGCCATTCCACACGGAAATCCGAAGTTGATCAAGCAGTCCGCTATTGCGATCGCCACATTAAAGAAACCGATTGAATGGGGAGGTGAAAAGGTAGCGTTAGTGTTCATGCTGGCTGTTAAAAATGATGAGCAAGAGGAGACAAGGGAGCTGTTCCGCGAATTATCTTCGATTAGCGAGCAGCCTGCTTTAATTCAAACACTTCTGAGAGAAACGGATACGATGAAGTTTTTATCTTATTTTAAATCGTAAAACGGGCAAGGACGACTGCTTTGTTTATTAATAATAACCGCTTTTTCCGAAGCTGCGGTAAAAAATGAAACTTTTATCTCCATCATTTCGCGATATAGTAAATGTAAGCGATTGCGAAATAGAAGGGGGAGGATGATTCATGAAGCTGTTAGCGATTACATCGTGTCCGAATGGCATTGCCCATACGTACATGGCAGCGGAAAATCTCCAAAAAGCGGCAGATCAGCTCGGAGTTCAAATGAAGGTGGAGACCCAGGGCTCGATCGGCGTGGAGAATGAATTTACGGATACAGACATCCGTGAAGCGGACGGCATTATTATCGCCGCCGACAAAGCGGTAAATAAAGATCGATTCGTCGGAAAAAAAGTGTTGATTGCCGGAGTGCAGGACGGGATCCGTAAGCCTGAAGAATTGATTAAAAAAGTGATGAGCGGTGATGTGCCTGTCTACCAGGCCGAGTTACGATCGGCAGAAGACATCAAGAAGGAAAGAAAAGACAAGCAAAACCCGATTTACCGCCATTTAATGAATGGTGTATCATACATGATTCCGTTCATCGTGATCGGGGGGTTATTGATTGCCGTTGCGCTTACGATCGGAGGAGAAAAAACACCGGGCGGCCTCGTCATTCCGGACCATTCCTTCTGGAAAACGATTGAAAAACTCGGAAGCGCTTCATTTACGTTTATGGTTCCGATTCTGTCCGGATTTATTGCCGTTAGTATTGCGGATCGGCCAGGGCTAGCCCCGGGAATGATTGGGGGATATATTGCTGCAAACGGAAGCTTCTATGGTAGTGAAGCTGGAGCAGGATTCATTGGCGGCATCATCGCCGGTTTCCTTGCCGGATATGTCGCGTTAGGAATTAAGAAAGTAAAAGTTCCGAAAGTAGTCCAGCCAATCATGCCGATCATTATCATTCCTGTATTTGCTTCACTCATTGTCGGGCTGGCATTTGTATTTATCATCGGATCGCCTGTCGCCCACATTTTTGAAGGATTGACGCACTGGCTGGCAAGCATGCAAGGGACAAGTTCCATTCTCCTGGCGCTCATTTTAGGCGCGATGATTTCCTTTGACATGGGCGGTCCGGTCAATAAGGTCGCTTTCCTTTTCGGATCCGCCATGATCGCTGAAGGGAACTACGAAATTATGGGACCGATCGCCGCAGCTATTTGCATACCGCCGATTGGGATGGGCCTTGCCACATTCATCGGCAAGAGAAAATTCCGTGATGCTGAGAGGGAAGCAGGAAAAGCCAGCTTTACAATGGGTCTGTTTGGGATTACCGAAGGCGCTATTCCATTTGCCGCGCAGGATCCGCTCAGGGTCATTCCAAGTATTATGGCCGGATCGATGACGGGATCCGTGATCGCGATGCTCGGGCACGTCGGAGACAGAGTCGCTCATGGCGGACCAATCGTCGCCGTGCTTGGAGCGGTTGATAATGTGTTCATGTTCTTTATCGCAGTAATCGTTGGTGCCATTGTGACCGCCATGAGCGTCAACCTTTTAAAAAAGGATGTCAGTAAAATCGACGTGGCACAGGCGGCAGTCGCGCAGGAGGTGGCAGTGATGGATGTGCAAGCGCCACAAGCAGTCGAAGAGCCTGAGCGAAACGTTGAAATCAAAAAACTGACAGACATTACGAGCCTTGAGCTTATTGACATCGAATTAAAAGGGGAAACCCGCGATGATGTCATTGAGGAAATGATTCAAAAATTAGACAGTGCGGGCAAACTGCATTCCGCAGCTGCATTCAAACAAGCGATTTTAAACCGCGAGAGGGAAAGCACGACGGGGATCGGCATGAACATCGCAATCCCGCACGGAAAATCGAATAGTGTCAAACAGCCGACGGTCGCATTCGGGATCAAGCGAGAAGGCGTAGATTGGGGCAGCCTCGACGGCACAGATGCCAAATTGATTTTCATGATCGCCGTCCCTAAAGACAGCGAAGGAAACGAACATTTGAAAATTCTCCAAATGCTCTCCCGAAAGCTAATGGACGACGACTACAGAGAAAAACTATTAGCAGTTCCATCGAAAGAAGAAGCTTACAAGCTGCTTGAAGCAATTGAATAAAATAATATCGAAGCCCGATTTAGTTTTGAATCGGGCTCTAATATTTTTCCCACAGCTTAATTTGATTGATAAACGGATCAAAATGAAAAATAACAGCGCAGAAATGATTGATAAAGCAGAAATAAATTGAAAAGAGCTGTAAATTGATTGATAAACGGATCGAAATGAAAGATAACAGCGCTGAACTGATTGATAAGATAAAAATAAATTGAAAAGAGCCGTAAATTGATTGATAAACGGATCGAAATGAAGGATAACAGCTCCTAACTGATTGATAAGAAAAAAGTAAATTGAAAAGAGCCGTAAATTGATTGATAAACGGATCGAAATGAAAGATAACAGCGCTGAACTGATTGATAACATTCGTACGGACCAGTCGGATCAACGCTGAATTGAGGTGGGAATAATTTTATACGAAAGCAGGAATAGAAGTATTTAATAACGAATGATTTTAAAAAAATAGGGAGAGTGATCATTTGATTGTAAAACATCGAAAAGTACCGCTTAAAATAAGAAAGTTAGAAGCTTTATTGCGTCGATTGCCTCCTGCTCATCCGAAGCGAATGGAAGTGGAACGGGAGCTGGCGAGAAGATTATCGGGCTACAAGGGAGAGCAGTCTTTGGATTACTATTTAAGCTTTCTTCCAGAGCAAGAGTTCTTCATTTTACATGATATCCGGCTTACTGAAAAAGATTACTATTTTCAACTCGATACGCTCATTCTTTCCCCCTCTTTTTCTCTTATTCTTGAGGCGAAAAATTTGTCTGGAACGCTTATTTTTGATCAAAATTTCCATCAGTTGATACGCATTATTAATGAAAAAGAAGAGGTTTTCCCAGATCCTGTTCAGCAAGTCAAACATCAGCAGTTCCAATTTGCGAGATGGCTGAAAAACAATCATTTTCCATCAATGCCGCTAGAATCTCTCGTTGTTATAACATACCCAAATGCACTGGTTAAAACATCTCCCAGTAATATTCCGTTACTATCTGTTATTCGTACTCCAAGTCTTCTTGATAAAATTAATGCGTTAAAAGAGATTCATAAAGAAGAAGTCATCACACCAAAAGAGATCCCCAAGCTCTGTAAACTTCTCGTTAAACATCACACCCCGGGCAACCCGGATATCCTTCAACAATTTGGGATCAATGAATCGGAACTTTTAACCGGAGTCCAATGTCCCCAGTGTGCAACGCTCCCTATGGAAAGAAAGTGGGGAAAATGGGTTTGCTTCAATTGCTCTCATTCCTCGAAAGATGCCCATCTTCAGGCGTTAAACGATTATTATCTCCTTTTCCAATCAATAATCACTAATAAAAAGTTGAGGAATTTCCTGCAGATTTCTTCAAGTATGGTTGCGAATAAAATTTTAACTTCAATGAAAATACCTTTTTCCGGAGACAAAAAAGCGAGGAAGTACTATCTGCCGTTTGATGATTGAGTTCATCAGTTGAGCAGCTTTGAACCTATTTTTGAAGAAGAAAGTGTCCTCGTTTAAATTAGCCGTGTTCTGAATTCTTGACTTGCCATGGCGGGCATGTATAATTGCGTTAACCGAAACGAGGATTGCCCATCTCAAAATTAGGAGGGATGATTTTGCATCGATTAACGGAAGAAGAAAGAAATGGTGTATATAAGGCGATTTTTAACAGGAGAGATATACGATCCTTTTTGACAAGGCCGATACCCGATGAAAAATTGCGCAATGTGTTAGAGGCGGCCCATCATGCCCCTTCAGTCGGTTTTATGCAGCCGTGGAACTTCATTTTGGTCAAAAAAGAAGAGATGAAGAAAAAGCTTGCAAAAGCCGTTGAAAAAGAACGGCGTGCCCTGTCCATCCATTATGAAGGTACAGACCGGGAAATGAAGTTTCTTGACCTGAAAATAGCTGGCATTCTTGAAGCGCCTGTTACGATTTGCGTAACGTGCAATCCGTTTAGCGGGGGAGATCATGTACTGGGGAGAAACTCCATTCCGGAAACGGATCTGATGTCAGTTAGCTGCGCAATCCAAAATATGTGGCTTGCCGCTTATGCGGAAGGATTGGCGATGGGCTGGGTCAGTTTTTATAAAAAGTCCGATGTTAGAAGTATTCTTGATATTCCGTATCATATTGATCCCGTCGCACTTATCTCAATTGGATATACAGATCATTATCCGGAGCGTCCCTTGCTTGAAATACATAATTGGGAAAAGCGCCGACAATTAGACCGACTGATTTTCGAAAATAAGTGGGAAACAAAGGAAACAGGCAAAATGATGGATAGTGAAGATTTTCCTCTCCCTCATCAAAATAAATGTTAAACTTTAAAACGCAGAGAACCGATTCAATCGAATCGGTTCGGTTCTGATGGATTTTGTCTACAAACTGATACATTCCCACAGAATGGAATGTCTCTTAAACTACTATTTTTTAAAGACATGATGACCGATCACTTTTGTCGTTGGCCTGCTTTTTAACCAACTGTTTGGCGAAATTTCCGGGTTATAGAAGTAGAGAGAACCGTAGCCTCTTGACCGGTCATAGGCGATAGCTTCGTCAACGGCTCGTCTGCTTTCATTATCCGCAGGTTGATTGATTTGGCCATTCGCAACAGGTGAGAATTGCCCTTTTTGATAGATGACGTCATGAACCGTATTCGGGAAATCCGGGCTATCGACGCGGTTTAAGACGACAATTGCAACGGCAACCTTTCCATCATAAGGCTCGCCGCCAGCTTCAGCCCTTACTAATCTAGCAAGCAAATCTCTATCATTTGCTGAAACGTTTGTTTTGTGAGAAACAGTTGACGAACTGTTTCCGCTCGTATGTATCGTTTGGCCAATAAAAATCAAGTTTGGATTTTTTACTTGAGGGTTTAAGCGAATAAGCTCCCCTAAACTTAATCCATATTTTTTGGATATTTTAGTCATCGTATCGCCTCGTTTTACTTCGTAGGCGAAAGCATTAGTTGTTGAAAATAATAATGTACAGGTGAAAATAGCGAAAACTATCACTTTCTTAAACACCTAATCATCCCCTTTTTCTTGTTTTGGTAAGACGTTAACTTATTCGGAAACGATTCAAAATTTATGTCCTTTTTTATATTGGAATAGTGATTCGAACCAGTTATATCAACGAACAAGAACTTTAAAAAAAATCAATTGCAAGATTCTTTGTATCAATGGATTTTTTGTTTGAATATGACTTTTGTAGCAGGAAATAAGAACTATAAAAACGGAGCGGTGTCTTAAAGCCACTCCGTTTTCCTTCTTTTTAGAAAGGGACGGACACTCCGGAAATGCTGGGGACATTGATAGCTCCAGACGGCACTGTAACGCCAGATCCTGCGGGCATTCCAATCGTCGCAAAAGCGTGCGGGGCCTGTGATCCTTTCACATGAACAACTGTTGAATGATGGATCCCCGCAAGAGGCCAATAAATGGGGTGAATAGGGGGGAGAGGTGAAAAAAGCGGGACATAGGCAATAGGGTGATAGAACATGAGTTACTCCTTGTTTTTTATTTTTCTTTTAGTGTATGTTTTATCTAAACATATGAATCTGGTAAACGCCTTTTATTAAAAAAATGATAGAATGCTTTTGTTAGAAAAATTTCGGATGAAAAGTATCTATTTTTTTAGTCGAAGGCTATCAAAATTTGGAGAGGCGGTACGATTATGGAAAGCAAGAAGCCAATTGCCATTGTGACCGGTTCATCGAGTGGCTTCGGGCAGCTTACATGCCTCGAGCTTGCCGCAAATGGTTTCTTTGTGGTAGCCACAATGAGAAATCTAGAAAAGGCTCGCCGAATGCAGGAAATGCTGAAAAAGGAATCCCTGGAACAAAGCATTGTCATCGAACTACTGGATGTGGCAAAACCAGACTCCATCACGGCTTTCGGAAAAAAGATCAGGATGTACGGCAAAGTGGATCTTTTAGTGAATAATGCCGGGTTTGCTGCGGGTGGTTTTGTGGAAGAGCTGTTGATGGATGATTTTCGCGAGCAATTCGAGACAAATTTTTTCGGCCTCGTTGCTGTCACCCAACTTGTCATCCCGATGATGAGGGAACAGGGAAGGGGAAAGATCATCAATATAAGCAGCATTAGCGGGTTAATGGGGTTTCCGGGGTTGTCTCCTTATGTCGCTTCAAAGCATGCCGTAGAAGGGTTTAGCGAAAGCTTAAGGCTGGAACTCTCGCCGTTTGGCATTGATGTTATCCTTATTGAGCCGGGATCTTACCGAACAAACATTTGGACAACCGGGAAAAAAGTGACGAAAACGGCTAAAGTATCGCCTTATGCATCCTATATGAAAAATATCGAGGACCATCTGGAAAAAAGCAGCCAGACGTATGGTGATCCAGGGGATGTCGCCCGGCTCATCACAACTATCGCAATGAGCAAGCGGCCCAAATTGCGCTACCCGATCGGAAAAGGAGTCCGCCTCCTCATTCGGTTAAAACGCTTGATTCCATGGAGACAGTGGGAACGACTGATTTTAAAAAAATTAAAAAAACGCACGGGGTAGTTGGAATCATTTCGGCCCTGGATTTTATTCAAGGTCATAACTTTTATGTGAAGCATTAAGAGACTCTGCAACGTGAAGGGCTTTCGTGTTATCTCCTTTCTTTAAAATGTAAAACTTATTCCCAAAGCAAAAACACTGACAGGATGTCCCGACAGTGTTTTTTGAATCACTCCGCTTCGTCTTCAAAATAATCTTTAAATCGAGCGGCGTTTGTCTCTATTTTATGTTGGTAATAAGGGTTTTCTTCCGTCGCATCCTTTGCGTCTAAATTCGTTTTGATGACTAACGTTGGTTCATTGGATGGTTCGGCAATGATTCGGTCATTGAGCTCTTTAAAATCCGGCATATCTTTTTTTCCAGGTTGTCTCGGTTCCATTTTGAACGCACCTCCATTTGTAGGATGCGTGAAAAGGAGTGCCTTTATACAATCCATGAATCATCACCACCCCATCTAGTACCCCTTCTAGAAAAATAGTTTGAACTTCAGTAATCGAACATTCGTTATTTTAAGAACACCTCGTTAGATCTGTGAAATGAGGAAAAACGATCACGAAACGTTACATGATGTAAAATGAGTTCGTTCTCGGATCATAAGTGCTCTTATTTGGACAATAAGTCATCCGGTTGAGACAATAATATCTTACTTTTGGACAGTTAGTGAAAAAACTACTCATTTTATTGTCCGACACACGCCAATTATTGTCCGATGGAAACGATTTATTGTCGGAAATCCACTGTTTATTGTCCAAATGCCATGAAAATAGCACCACACTACCACACTAGAGAAGTTTGCTTCTATTTTTTTATTTTTTTACAGGCGAAAATGGATTCTTGAAAATAAGAACTTTCTTAGCTGAAAGGGCACTAGTTAATAAATTTTCTTTTTTTATTTTCCCACTCCATTTCAGGAAAAATACTCCTGTCCTGCTGTTTTGATTTTGACAATTTAGCGAAAATTCATCTATAATTTTACTAAACCGATTTAGTAAAACGTTTATAAAATTTAGTAGAAAAGCTTTAATGTATTGGATTGAAAGGTGAGGGCAATGAATAGCAAATATAAAGTTTTAAAGCAATTAAAAAGGGCAAAGGTTGTAGCGGTCATCAGGGGGGAAGATGCCGATGAAGCTATTCAAGTGTCAAAAGCAGCTGTAAAAGGAGGCATTCAGGCAATTGAACTGACGTATACGACTCCTAATGTCGGCGAAGTTTTTCGTGAACTGGGGCTATCGGATGCCTTATTAGGGGCGGGTTCAATCCTGGATCCAGAAACGGCCAGATTCGCCATCCTCAACGGGGCAAAATTTATCGTCAGCCCTCATTTTAATAGAGAGGTTGCGACCCTTTGCAATCGCTACAGTGTCCCTTATTTGCCTGGATGCATGACCATTAGCGAAATGGTGCAGGCGCTTGAAGCCGGGTGTGATGTATTGAAATTATTTCCTGCAAGTAATTTTGAACCATCCTTCATTCGATCGATTAATGGCCCTCTTCCGAACGTAAGGATCATGCCGACGGGCGGGATCCATCTAAATAATCTTGAACAATGGCTGGAAGCCGGTGCAGTTGCTGCAGGTATCGGCAGTGATTTGAATAAAGCCTATCGAGCTGGCGGATATGAAGCGGTTGTCGAGCTGAGCCAGAAATATATGTCGAAATGTGCTGTGGTGAAATGAACGTGTCTTTTCGGTGGTATGGCCTGGAACAATGCAGCACTCCGATTGGTCATAAAAAGCGAATATGATATAGTTTAAATAGTAACTTTTCGAATAAAGCAGGAGAACAAAAATGAAAAAAGTAACAATGGCGGATGTCGCTAAAAAAGCGAACGTTTCTAAGAGCACGGTTTCGCAATTTTTAAATAAGCGTTACCAATACATGGGCGAAGAGACGAAAAGAAACATTGAAGAGGCGATCAAAGAACTTGGCTATCAGCCTAATTTTATCGCGAGAAGCCTGAAACAGAAACGAACTTCCACAATCGGTATTATTGTTGCGAACATTATGCATCGCCTTTCGACGGAGGTCAGCAGGGCGATCGAGGATTTTTGCCGTTCCAATGAAATCAATACGATTGTCTGCAATGCGGATGATGATCCGATTAAGGAAAAAAAGTACATTGAAATGCTGAGGGCCAAACAAGTGGATGGCCTCATTATTTTTCCAACCGGCAAAAACCAGGAACTGTATAAAAATATGGTCGATCAACAATATCCGCTTGTTTTTATGGATCGGATTGTATCGGATGTAAAGGTCGACACGGTCGTCGTCAAAAATGAGGAATGGGCTTCAAGAGGCATTCAGCATTTAATCGATAACGGGCATGAAAGGATCGCAATGATTGCCCCGCCTTTAACGATCAGCCCGAGGATTGAACGAGCGGAAGGCTATAAGAAAACGCTGCGCAAAAATGGAATCGACTTGAACCCCCACTATTTCATTTCAACGGAGATAGGCACTGTGAAAAAGGAACTGGCCCGGCTGTTAGCGGGTGATAAGCCTCCTACGGCAATTTTTGCGGCGAATGATTTAGCCTTTCTACAAGTAGCGGAATACGTGAAGGAAAAAGCAATCCAGGTACCGGAGGAATTAAGCATCATTGTCTTTGACAACATTCCGTTTGCCCATATTTCAACCCCGACGATCACAACTATTGCCCAGCCTTCATTTGAAATGGGGAAAAAAGCTGCGGAATTGCTTTTATTGCAAATTGAAGGCGAAGGAACAAAGCCAAGAATCTATGCATTTGACGGGGACCTGATCATTCGTGAATCAAGTGAAAGCAAGAAGGCATGAGCGCCTCTTGCTTTTTTATTTGGAACGATAATGTTTTTGAAAATTCCAGAAAAAATAGATTGAAAAGCGCTTACATTTTGTTTATAATTTTAATAAATCGATTTAGTAAACCGATTTATTAATGAGAGGAGACAAATGGATGAGTGTTATTGTGGTGCCCACATCGGTATTTCATCATGAAGAAGTTCGTTCGCGTGGGCAAGAAGCATTTGCTTCATTAATCAAGCAGCATGGGGGAGCAGGCATTGAAATTCGCAGAGAACTGTTCGCAGATGGCGATTTTCGTTTGAAAGAGCTTAACGCAATCATAAAAAAACATCGATTATTTCCGGTTTATTCAGCGCCAATTGAAATGTGGGACGGGAATGGCCAATTCAATCATACGCTTATCGAAGAAGTCATTTCAGAAGCGGAAACAGTTGGTGCCAAAATAATGAAAGTATCGCTCGGAAACTATCAAGCAGGCAAATCTGACCTGGCGGCTTTAAAGCAATTTACAGCCCGCCATGAAGAAATGCAACTAACGATCGAAAATGACCAGACCGCATATGGAGGATGTTTACAAACCATAAGAATCTTTTTTGAAAACGCTGTAAAAATGGGGATTCCCGTGAAGATGACATTTGATATAGGAAATTGGATCATCACCGGAGAAAACCCGATCGAAGCAGCCAAACAGCTTGCTGATTATGTCGTATATGTTCATTTAAAAAAAATGGAACAGCAAAACGGAAAATGGCGAACCTTACCCATCTCCGAAAAAGAGATGGAGTGGAGGAATCTATTAAACTGCTTTCCAAAAGGGGTTCTAAAGGCGATCGAATTCCCAATTGCACGATATGAAGAGACAAAACAGTATGTCAAACTGCTGCAGGATGCATAACGAAAGGGGAACGACAAGATGGTTGAATTGGACGTTGTTACATTTGGCGAGGCCATGGCGATGTTTGTCGCCGAGCAGCCAGGCCCGCTAAATAAAGTGGAGCAGTTTACAAGGCGGTTGGCCGGAGCTGAAACGAATGTAGCCATAGGGCTTGCAAGGCTTGGGCTCACTTCCGGCTGGGTGAGCAAAGTCGGGAAAGACGCTTTCGGCACTTACATTCTTGAAGCATTGAAAAGGCAAAACGTCGATCTCACCCGGGTGAAAATAGACGAGGAATATCCTACAGGGTTTCAATTAAAATCAAAGGTTTTTAAAGGAGATCCAGAAGTCCAATACTTTCGGAAAGGATCAGCCGCAAGCCGGATGGGGATCGAAGATTTTGACGCCGATTATTTTAAAAGTGCCAAACATCTCCATATGACAGGCATTCCGCTCGCGTTATCCGGAAAAACGAGAGATTTTGCGAACAACGCTCTTTTAACAATGAAAAGAGCGGGGAGAACCGTTTCATTTGATCCCAATTTGCGGCCATCTTTATGGAGGAGCGAAGATGAGATGATCCGGGTCATTAATGAAACCGCTGCCAAAGCGGACTGGGTGCTTCCGGGAATAGAAGAGGGAGAAGTTTTAACCGGTTTCTCAAAACCTGAAGATATTGCCGCTTTTTACTTAGAAAAAGGTGTTAGTCTTGTCGTGGTGAAACTGGGCGCAAAAGGGGCTTTTTACCAGACTTCGACAGACAGAGGATTAATTGAAGGATTCCATGTTGAACACATTGTCGATACAGTGGGAGCCGGTGATGGGTTCGCAGTAGGCGTCATTAGCGCGCTGCTTGAAGGTTTACCGATTAAAGAGGCTGTTATAAGAGGTAACGCCATCGGGGCGCTTGCCGTTCAATCGTCCGGTGACAGTGACGGGCTTCCATCAAGAGAGGAGCTTGAACGTTTTTTAAATCTATACAATGAGGTGAGAAAACATGGGTAACGTAAAATTGGCTGCCGCTCGCTGGTCTCGTTTAATTCCAATTGTTTTTATCACATATAGCCTTGCCTATTTAGACAGGGCAAATTACGGGTTTGGAGCAGCAGCCGGAATGGCGAAAGACTTGCATATTACCGCCGGCATTTCCTCGCTTTTAGGCGCGCTCTTTTTCTTAGGGTATTTCTTTTTCCAAATCCCCGGAGCGCATTATGCCGAAAGTAAAAGCGCGAAAAAATTAGTATTCTGGTCGTTGATTCTCTGGGGCGCTTTAGCATCGGCAACGGGGATGGTTACGAACATCAAATGGCTGATCGTCATCCGCTTCATGCTTGGCGTTGTTGAAAGCGCCGTCATGCCGGCCATGCTTGTATTTTTAAGCCACTGGTTCACAAAACAAGAACGCTCGCGTGCGAATACGTTTTTAATACTTGGCAACCCGGTGACCGTTTTATGGATGTCGATCGTTTCGGGATATTTGCTCCATTCGTTCGGCTGGAGATGGATGTTCATCATTGAAGGAGTGCCGGCGATTATCTGGGCTTTTATCTGGTGGAAGCTTGTCAATGACGAACCGAAAGATGCAAAATGGCTGTCGGATTCAGAAAAACGAGCGATCGATGAACAGTTACGCAAAGAACAATCGGGGCTCAAAGAAGTGAAAAATTACCGTGAAGCCTTTCAATCAAGAAAAGTCATCATTCTCAGTGCGCAATACTTTTTCTGGAGCATCGGAGTCTATGGTTTCGTCATGTGGCTCCCTTCCATTATTAAAGCGGCACCGAACATGAATATCGTGTCAACAGGTTGGCTTTCATCAGTCCCGTATGTTTTGGCCGTCATTTTAATGCTTGTCGCTTCCTACTTTTCTGACAAACTGCTTAATCGAAAAGGTTTTGTTTGGCCGTTCTTGTTGGTCGGGGCCATTGCTTTTTACGCGTCTTATTTAATTGGAACGAGCAATTTCTGGCTGTCGTTTACGCTATTAGTCATCGCCGGCGGAATGATGTATGCCCCTTATGGCCCGTTTTTCGCGATTATTCCGGAAATATTGCCACGTAATGTATCGGGGGGCGCGATGGCACTCATCAATAGCATGGGCGCATTAGGCTCTTTCGTTGGCGCGTATATTGTCGGCTATTTGAATGATGTAACAGGCGGATTTGGCGCGTCCTATATTTTTATGGCCGGTTCATTATTGCTTTCAGCGGTTTTGACGATGATGGTCGGAAGCGCACCAAAACGAGTGTTTAATGAAACAACGAGAGTAGGAGTGAATGAACGTTGAAAATTCAACTGGCGTTAGACCGGATGACAATTGATGAAGCGATAGAAATAGCCCGAAAAGTAGAAGAGCACATCGATTGGGTTGAAGTCGGCACCTCATTGATTAAAGAATTCGGGATGGAAAGCGTCCGCCTGATGAAGGAAGCCTTTCCGGGTAAAACCATTGTCGCTGACATGAAAACGATGGATAATGCGGTGTACGAATTTGAAATGTGCTATAAGGCCGGGGCAGATGTAGCGACGGTCATGGGAACAGCTCCCGATGTTTCGATTGAAGCCTGTTTGCAGGTTGCGGCGAAAATGAAAAAGCTTGTGATGATCGATTTATTAAATACGACAGATGAACGGAAAGTGGGTCTTGCTCAATTGGATGAAGCGTTACTTTGTGTCCATGTGAGCAAAGATGAGCAAGAAAGCGGTCAAGCAAAACGATTGCTTGATCTCCCGGAAAGCCTGCTTCAAAACGAGCAAGTAAGAATAGCCGTTGCAGGCGGATTGACGTTCGAGACGTTGCGGGGACTTGAGGCAAGGCCTTCTGTTGCCATCATCGGGTCGGCCATTACGAAGGCGACTGATCCGATAAAAGCTGCGGCACAATTGAAAAAGTATGCTTCAGGCAAGGAGGAGTAGCGGAAATGAATAAAATAGAAACGATTCTTCGTGAAATTGAGTCGGTTCTTGGGAAGATGGACGAGGCGAAATGGAGAGAGGCTGCTGAAATTCTTCTTGGCGGCAGGCGCGTATTTGTCGTCGGCGAAGGAAGGTCAGGCTTAATGGCCAAATCATTTGCAATGAGGTTGATGCATCTGGGGGCTGAAAGCTATGTTGTCGGGGAAACGATCACTCCGGCAATTGGTGAAGGGGACTTGCTTGTCGCTATTTCGGGGTCAGGGACAACGAAACAAGTCATTTGGACGGCTGAAAAAGCAAAGGAAAAACACGCTAAGGTGATCGGGGTCACAACAAATCCAGAGTCGCCGTTAGCCTCACTGGCATCTTTTCTTTTGCACGTCCCGGCTGCGACGAAATACCGCCTTGAAGGCGAAGTTAAAAGCATCCAGCCATTGGGGTCTTTATTCGACCAATGTGCGCACCTTCTATTTGATTCGATCTGTCTTTATTATGCTGAAAAAAAAGAGATCGACAATGAGAAAGCATTTTCGAAGCATAGCAACTTAGAGTAATCATTCGATAATGTACATTGCATAAAGTAAATGTCCAATAAGCCGGGATGCTGTTTAACAGTGACCTGGCTTTTATACGTTGCCAGGACTGAAGCAAATAAAAAAACAAAACCGCCAAAAATGCGGCTTTGTTCATTGTGCCATCCAGTTCGGCGGCGTATTTTTATCCCAGTAGAGCCTCCCTAATTCGTGATGTTTTGCAAAGTTATCGTCTGCGGTATGGTAGTGGAAGCTAAACCAGTATCCCTGCTGTGGCGGATGTTCCCTCCGAACGTGAAAGCGGACAAGGTCCTTTTTCGTTCTTGCGTCATAAATATGAAAAATTCGTTCCCCGGTGCCCGCAGCCGGTCGGTCGGTGATGACAAGGTTCCGCAAATCGTCCGGGTCCATTTTTTTGCTTAACATTTGGATGACGTCTTCCATTTTAGGAAGAACATGATTCATATAGTCGTCCCCAAGTTTTTGGCTGATTTTTGGCCCGAACTTTTCCATCGTTTGGTAATTTGCTTGATAGACCGTATAATCGACAAATTGTGAACTTAACTGTTCGTGATCCTGAAGAGTCGCTGCCACTTCATGCCATGGCAACGAATAGATATCCCTTGACGAAAGATCCTCGGTTTGTGGAGGTGTTTCGTTAGTGATCGGTTCTTGCTCAATGACATCCGATTTCGATTTCGCATCTGCATTAGTTGTTATTAAATAAGCCGGCGGAGTAACCGTACCTAGCGTAAAGACTGTTATTAAGACGACAAAGACTTTCTTTAACCAGTTCGGCATGAGACCCATCCCCTGATTACGATTTTCTGACTTAGAGAAAAGACAAGCTTTTCTAAAGCTATCATCTCACGAACCGGGCATTTTGTTCAAATAAAAAGACAATTTTTTTTGCTTGAGTGATTCTTTAGAATTTACTACAAAGAAGAAAAAACTTGGTGTAGACATTGATACAATTTTAAAGGCTACTGGCCAAACTTTAGAGGAAATGGAAAGGCTTAAGAAATAATTTCTTAAAGGGCTGACATGAATGAATAATATGTTTATTAGAAAATAGAGAAGAGTAAAGAGTTATTATGTTCACCTAAAAAATACAATTGTTCACTCTGGGAAGAATTTTTTCTTGCTTCTTCTTCGAAAATGAGTAATAATAGAAACTAAAATTCAGCGGATTGTCTAAAACAGCGGAGGATGGAGAAATGAAAATCGTAAAGTTTGGCGGCAGTTCATTAGCATCAGGGGAACAAGTGGAGAAGGTATTTCATATCGTCGTATCCGATCCAGAACGAAAAATCGTGGTCGTTTCGGCACCAGGGAAACGATACACCGAAGATATTAAAGTAACCGATTTATTGATTGAGTGTGCCAATTCCTATTTAGCGCACGGAGAAGGGAAAGAACAGTTCGAGGCGGTCATCAAGAGGTATGCAAGCATTGCGGATGATCTGGGCCTTTCAGAAAAAGTGATGCAAACTATTCATGACGATTTGCTTGAGCTATTGAATGGAGACCGGAGCCAGCCTGAAAAATATTTGGATGCGGTCAAGGCAAGTGGCGAAGATAATCATGCGAAACTGATCTCGGCTTATTTCCAGCATCAAGGAGTAGAGGCTTCTTACGTTAATCCGAAAGAAGCGGGTCTCATCGTCACTGACGAACCGGGAAATGCCCAGGTGTTGCCTGAGTCGTATGAGGCGTTATACAAGCTGCGAAATCGTCCGGGCATTTTGATTTTCCCGGGATTTTTCGGTTTTAATAAAAAAGGGGAAGTCGTTACATTTTCAAGAAGCGGATCCGACATTACCGGATCGATTCTTGCCAATGGCACGAAAGCGGATCTTTATGAAAACTTCACGGATGTGGATGCCGTGTATTCTGTCAATCCTATGATGGTCGATCGGCCAAAGGAGCTGCGCGAACTGACCTATCGGGAAATGAGAGAATTGTCCTATGCCGGATTTTCCGTTTTTCATGACGAAGCATTGATGCCTGCGTTTCGGGCGGGAATACCGGTCAACATTAAAAACACGAACAACCCTCATAAGCCGGGAACGAGAATTGTGAACGAACGGGAAAACACGAATGGGCCTGTCATTGGCATCGCAAGCGATAACGGATTCTGCAGCATATATGTGAGCAAATATTTATTGAACAGGGAAATCGGTTTTGGCCGCAAATTGTTGCAAATTTTAGAGGATTACGGGTTGTCGTTTGAACATATGCCTTCAGGAATTGATGATATTTCAGTCATAGTAAGACAAGATGAAATGGACGCCAGACTTGAAAAGAAAATCGTCAATCGGATTAAGACCGAACTACAAGCTGATGATGTAAAAGTCGAGCACGACCTTGCTATCATCATGGTAGTTGGGGAAGGAATGCGCCATAATGTAGGGACGGCGGCAAAGGCCTCATTCGCTCTGGCACGTGCGGGAGTAAACATCGAAATGATCAACCAGGGATCTTCCGAAGTGAGCATGATGTTCGGCGTAAAGGAAGTCGATGAAAAAAGAGCCGTTCAAGCGCTCTATGAAGAATTTTTTGCAGCTGTTCCGGTTTAAAAAAGCAATAAAGCAGAACTCTAAGTTAAAAAGGGTTCTGCTTTTTCCTTTTGGAAATGTCTTCTTTATTAATGCATTTGACAAATCGTTATATCTATTTTAAAATTATCTCGAATTCGAGATAAAATGATGGAAAGGTCTGGAAGCCATGAGTAACGATCAGAAGCACAATGAAAATGACCTATCATTAAAATTGTTTGTTGTTTTGTCGCGGGCATACCGGTCCATCACCGATAGAGTGACGGAAGATATGAAAAGCTATGGGCTAAACCCGACAGAGTTTATGGTACTTGAATTGTTGTATCATAAAGGAGAACAGCCCATCCAGCATATCGGGAAAAAAATATTGCTTGCGAGCGGCAGCATGACGTACGTTGTTGATAAATTAGAATCAAAAAAGCTTTTAGAACGGAAAGCCTGCCCAGAAGATCGACGTGTAACGTTTGCATCGATTACGGAAGAGGGAAGAAAGCTAATGGATGAGATTTTTCCGAAGCACCGAAAAGTGATTCAAAACATTTTTGCTACATTAGATGTCAATGAGCAGGAAACGATGATTACATGTTTAAAGAAACTGGGCATTCACGCAGAAGAACTCATCTAAATTTTTTTACGCATTTATCTCGAATTCAAGATAAATGAAATAAAGATAATACTCGAGGGGAATATACTATTATGCAGTTGGAAAGGAGTTTTACAATGGCCAGAAAAGAAACAGCGGGAATTCACCATATTACAGCGATTGTCGGAGACCCTCAGGAAAATGTTGATTTTTATGCAGGGATTCTTGGCCTCAGATTGGTTAAAAAGACCGTCAACTTTGATGATCCAGGAACGTATCACTTGTATTTTGGAAATGAAGAAGGAAAACCCGGAACGATCATGACATTCTTTCCATGGCCAGGTGCTTATAAAGGAAGAATCGGGGGCGGCCAGGTTGGCGTGACAACATTTGTCGTGCCTGAAAATGCGCTTGCGTTCTGGGAAGAGCGCTTTTCTAAATTCAATGTTTTCGCAAAAAAAGAAACGCGCTTTGGCGAAGAATTTCTTCAATTTGAGGATCCGCATGGCCTTCGACTTGAACTTGTCGCTAGAAGCGAAGGGCCAAAAAGTGAGTGGGAGTTTGATGGGATTACAGCAAATGAAGCGATTAAAGGATTTGGAGGCGCCATCCTGCTCTCGGCTTCTCCTTATCAAACGGCAGAATTGCTAGAGCGTGTCATGGGAATGGAACACGTCGGACAGGAAGACAGCTACCTCAGATTTCGTTCTACGGGGGAACTTGGCAATGTCATTGATATTTATTTGAATGCGAGCCCGCGGGGCACGATGGGAGTCGGTACCGTCCACCATATTGCCTGGCGTGCCAGAGATTTTGAAGATCATAAAGAATGGCAAAAACATATAGGAGAGAACGGCTACCATCCGACTGACATTCTTGACCGGCAGTATTTTAACGCGATTTATTTCCGTGAAGCAGGTGGCCTTCTCTTTGAAATTGCGACAGATCCTCCGGGATTTGACCGTGATGAGCCGGCGGATGTTATGGGTGAACAACTCATGTTGCCTCCATGGCTAGAGCCGCATCGTGAAAAAATTGAGGAAATTCTTCTTCCCGTGACCGTTCGCCAATTGAAAGGAGGGCAATCATGAAGCACTTTTTTCATAAAGGAAAGGACATAAATCAACCGACTTTCCTTCTATTGCATGGAACTGGAGGAACAGAAACGGATCTATTGCCAGTTGCAGGCATGATCGATGATTCTGCATCCGTCTTAGGGGTTCGGGGAAATGTAAGCGAGAATGGGATGCCACGCTTTTTTCGCAGATTGGCAGAAGGGGTTTTTGATGAAGAGGATCTTATTTTCCGAACCAGGGAATTAAACGAATTTATTGACCAGGCCGCTGTTCGCCACGGATTTGACCGGGACAATGTGATTGCTATCGGTTATTCAAATGGAGCGAACATTGCCGCAAGCCTTCTCTTTCATTATGAGCACGCTTTAGGCGGAGCCATTTTATTTCATCCAATGGTTCCCCGAAGAGGAATGGATCTGCCGAACTTAACAGGAACTCCCGTGTTTATCGGCGCCGGTACAAATGATCCGATTTGCAAGCCGGAAGAGACGAAGGAATTGGCGGAGCGATTGGAACGCGCCGGGGCAAGCGTTGACATCGGGTGGGAGAATTTTGGCCACCAATTGACGCATTCTGAAGTGCAAAAGGCGGCTGCCTGGTATGCCCGGCTTTTCAAAGGGGAATTGAAATAATTATAAAACGTTTGGAGGGAAACATATGGAATTAAAAGGAATTCACCACGTATCCGCATTAACGGCCAACGCCCAAAAAAATGTTGATTTTTATACAAAAACGCTCGGGCTTCGATTGGTGAAGAAAACGGTCAATCAAGACGATACTTCCGTTTACCATCTATTTTATGGAGATGAAAAAGGGAATCCCGGGACGGAATTGACGTTTTTTGAAATTCCGATGGCTGCTAGAAACCATGAGGGCGTAAGCAGCATATCCGCGACCTCATTGCGCGTCGCAAACGATGAAGCCATACACTTTTGGAAAACACGCTTTGACGAACTCCATGTAGAGCATGGAGAAATCATCGATGTGTCGGGACGTTTAACTCTATCCTTCAACGATTTTGAAGGGCAACGGCTTATACTCGTCTCTGATGAAACGAATAAAGGAGTAGAAAGCGGGACTCCATGGGAGAAAAGCCCGATCCCGAAAGCCTTTGGAATCCGCGGATTAGGGCCGGTTAAATTAACGGTACGTTATGCGGATAAAACGATAAATGTATTAACGAAGATGATGGGATTCCGTGAAAAAGGCCACTATCCGTCCTCAGTTCCGGGCCAACCCGATATTCTCGTGCTGGAAACGGGCGAAGGCGGGACCGGTGCTGAAATTCACGTTGAAGAAAGAAAAGATTTGCCGGCTGAAAGGCTTGGCCGGGGCGGTGTCCATCACGTCGCCTTTCGGGTCGACAACAAAGAAGAATTGCGCAGATGGGTGGAAAACATTCAAAACGCAGGATTTCAAAACTCAGGACTTGTTGACCGTTTCTATTTCCAATCCCTCTATTTCCGGGAACCCAATGGCATTCTCTTCGAATTAGCGACGGATGGCCCCGGTTTTGATACGGATGAGGATATTGAACATTTAGGCGAAAAGCTTGCCCTGCCACCGTTTCTTGAACCACATCGAGAGGAAATTGAAGCAAAATTGAAGCCGTTAAATACAAAGGCGGATAAGTAAGGAAGTTCCACATTTCAGCCGGTCTATCAACGGGTCGGCTGAATTGCTTTTTAGGATGCCCGCAATGGTTCAGATTGAATCAACTTGCACTCTTTTGACAAACGATGGCTTCCTTGTTGAACTTCGATAATAATTTCATTCAACGTTTCACCACAAGTTAAGCACTCGGTGTGAAACAGATCTTGAATGGTGCAGCATCCGGCACAATAACTCCTCTGATTTTTCATCGATGATCTCCTCCTTTTTTACTCATTATAATTGTGAAATCAGTAATGTTCTATTAGCTTGTAAGGAAATCTGACATTGTTTATTTGAGGCTTTGTTCAATAAGAGTAGTTTGAGGGGGAAATGCCCCCTCAACACAATTAGTTCCGCGCCAATTCCTTAAGGATTTTTTGTTCTGTTTCTTCCATGACACGTTCATTTTCAACCCAACCGTTCATCAAGATCGAGACGGCATATGTTTCGCCTGATTTTCCAGTGACGTAGCCTGTCCAGCAGCCAAGGCTCGAGAGCGTTTCGGCGATTCCGCTGCCGGTCGCTTTTTCTGGCAAAGATGAACGAAAGCCTGGATGGTTTTTCATCAGGCCGAGCGTCGCGTTAAGCTGATTGGCGCTCACCTGGTTATAACGCGTGGCACCGGAACCGTCATACAGATCGAATGTGGTGTTGATACCTTTGGCTTTCAGCAAGTCATACATTTTAGCGACGCCGTCACTCGTCCCGGCGACAGCCACGTTATCTTCTTGCCCTTTTCCAATCGTTTTCGTCAGCATTTCCGCATAAAAGTGGTCGTTCGTTTTGTTCATCGTTGAGATTAACTCGTTTAACGGTTTCGAGCGTACCGCTTCAATTTTTTCGGCATGTTCAGGAACCGAACCGATTTTCACCTTGCTTTTCGGATCAACGTGAATTCCGGCTTCTTTCAATTTGGCTTTAAAGACATAGCCAGTGTAAAGAGCGGGCTGTTCGATTGCGATCGCGATCCGTTTCTTTTTCGCGTTCAATGGCAGTTGTCCCCGTACGGTAATGATATTTTTTCCGCGTTCCCGGTAGGCGGAAAGCGTCTCTTTTCCGCCAGAAGGGACGGTAATGGCTTCATTGACGATTTGGACATCCTCCGTTTTTGGTTCTTGTGATACGACAACTGGTTTTCCTGTATGTTTTCCTGGTTGAATGTTGATGGCGACCGTTCCCCGGTTTACGCTTAATGCGCTTATTTGCGGATATGCGCTATTGTCTTCTTCATCCCACGTCCAGCCGAGCGGATAGCGTTCACTGTCGAAAGCACTTTCGTCAACAACGATATCGCCTTTCACTTTTTTGATTTTTACTTTCTTTAAGGCCAGGGCGAATCGCTTAATCTGTTCCGTTGTCAAAGAAGGGTCGCCACTGCCTTTTAAGATGACATCCCCATTCAGTACTCCAGAACGTCCAGCGTTCTTCGATACATACAAATCAGTTTCGTAGCGGAAATCCGGTCCAAAGTATTCGAGTCCCGCAAGCGTTGGCCAAATTTTTACGGCTGAACCGGGCGTCAGCAGCTTGTCTTCATTTTGCGCATAAAGCACGTTATTTTGCCGAAGCGATTGGATGATGATTCCCATCGTCACCCCTTTTAAACGGGGATCATGAATAATCGGGCCGATCTTTTCTGAAAGTGGGTAGGCAGGGCTTTTCGGCTGAAAATTGGTTTCCGGCGCTTTTAGATCCGGGTATTTGGCGAGCAAGACCCCGACTTTGTCCTGGAAGTCGATCGCATATTTTGATTTATAAATGCCGTTCATCAAGATAGCGAATGCAATCTGGTCGCCATTTTTAGCCTTCACGAACCCGACCATGTTGTTGACGCCTGACATGGAACCGGTTTTAGCTTGAAGATTGTTTTCCGCTTCTGTTTTCTTCATCCGGTTTTTCAACGTTCCGTCTACACCTGCAATAGGAAGAGACTTTTCAACGAAAGGCCAATAGCTTTGTTTTTTGACATAGCGCAAAAAGGCGAGCATGTTGTTCGGAGAGACGAAATTTAAACGGGAAAGCCCGGAGCCATCGACCTGGCTATAGTCACCTTTCAGCCCCGCTTGTTTTAACAGATCTCCCACGACCTGAACACCTGCCTGAAAACTCCCTTTATTTTCAATTTCTTTGCCGACGGTTTTTAAAAACATTTCCGCGTAAAAGTTATCGCTTTCTTTATTCAAATGGGTAACGAGGTCGCATAGCGGTTTGGAGTAGTGGACGGCATCCGGCCTTTGTTTTTTCGTGACAGTCTTTTTCACTGCTGTTTGAGCGGATAGATGGATATGATGCTTCTCGGTAAGCTGTTTGACGACATTTCCGGCAAATAAAGCGGGATCTTCGATTGTGATGCTTTCGCTTGCTGGCTCGCTGTTCTTTCCGATTGTTCCGCTAATTGTAATGACATTTTCGGTGCGCTGGCGATTAAATGTCACATCGTCTTTCGATCCATCGACGACGTGTGCCTCATTGACGATTTTTACATTATCGCTCTCCGGTGAGATGCTTACTTCAGGACGTTGGCCGATAGCTTTCCCGCGAGCCGAAACTTCCAGATCGACAACGTTTTCATTGACAGATAAGGCGCTAATTTGTGCACTGTAATACCACGGTTCGTCATCCCACATCCATCCTTTGCCGAGCCGTACATTATCAAAGCGGCTTTCATCAACAAGGATGTTTCCCTTTATCCGTTTCAATCCTTTTTCCTGCTGCAATTGATCGATCATGCCATCGAGATCTTCTGTTGTAAGGGAAGGGTCGCCATAGCCTTTAATGATAAGATTGCCATGAAGGGTGCCATTCTGTGACAGCTTGCCATCCAAATAAGCTTCTGTTTTAAATCGATAGTCTGGTTTCAAACGATCGAGAGCGGTCGCTGCGACGAAAAGCTTAAGCGTGGAGGCGGGGACAAACGATTTTTCAGCATTGTGCGAGTAGAGCAGCTCATTTTTTGACAAATTGTATATGGTAACTCCCGCCTGGATGCCTTTGCTGTTTTCGTCATTTTCGAGCTTCAGCAAAAGTTGGTCGATATTGTCCGTTAATAGATGTCCGTCAGACCCAGCAGCCATTGAAGGCACGGCCAAAAGCTGAAGCACGAAACAGAGCATAATCACAGGAAACAGTGCCAGCCGAACATTCTTTTTCATAATTTTCCTCCCATCTACTATATGTATCACAATATAATTGTTTAATTATTCTACAATAATCGTGAGGTTCCTTCGAAAATGTGGAAATCGGGTAAACAAAAAAAGCAGAGAACAATTCCCTGCTTTTTTAAGTACATATTATTGTGCGGTATAGCCTCCGTCAATGAGCAGGCTTGTACCTGTAATAAATGAAGCATCGTCGCTTGCTAGGAACAGGACGGCTTTTGCGACTTCTTCCGGTTTTCCGAGACGGCCGAGCGGATGAAGGTCAACTAATTGTTGCTTCATTTCAGGGTCAGCCCCGGCAATTAATGGCGTGTCAATATATCCAGGACAGACCGCATTCACCCGAATTCCTTCTTTTGCATACGTAACGCTTAGCGTCTGCGTCAATAGCTTTACTCCACCTTTTGCGGAGGAGTAAGCGGTAACCCCGATTTTTCCTGCAAAACTATGAATCGATCCGGCGTTAACAATCACTCCGCCAGTCCCTTGTTTAAGCATTTGCTCGATCGCGTATTTGTCGGAAAGAAAAACGCCGGATAAATTGACATCGATCGTCCTTTTCCATTTTTCAAAAGTAAGCTCGTGCGCAACAGTATCATTGGCAATGCCAGCATTCGCAAACATAATATCCAATTTTCCATATTGGCTGACGGCTTTTGCGATCATTAGTTTAACGTCTTCTTCTTTTGTGACATCCGTTTTGACAAATAATGTATCATGTCCATCGGCGTTCAGCTGATCAGATAGTTCCTGTCCATGTTCGGAAAAATCAGCAATGACCACTTTCGCTCCTTCGCAGGCGAAGAGGCGGACGGTCGCTTCACCAATCCCGCTCGCGCCGCCGGTTATGATTGCTACTTTATCTTTAAGTCTCATAATTGTTCACGATCCTTTCTAAATGGTTACATTTCTATTGTACCGCCGCCATTTTAAAATACTATCCCGCAAAAAGCTGTATAATAAAAGGAGATATACCCTTCATTTATAGGGGCATAAGGAGAAGAGACTGTATGGGCAGTGCATTTCATGAGCATGAAGAGATGACGTTTGAGCATTTCGTGTTATTCGTTAAAAGCCACAAAAGTCAAATTGAAGGAAATGTGAATGTTTATTTAAAGCTGGAACCGTCTCTCTCAGACCTGGATCGGAAAATGATTGGAACGATGTTGGAATCATTTATTCAATTCTTGACTCATCCAAACATTGAAGAAGTGCATCTTGATTACGATCAACATTTGGACACATGGATGCAATCGCATTTGTCAATTATGACTACAGTACGCTTCAACTTTTTTCGGATCATCTTTGAAAAATCGCTCATCACGCTAATGGTTCAAATGAAATATAACCGGACTGCATCCGTCATGATATTTCTTTTATCAATTTTTTCCCGCCTGGTCCAAAGTTATCATCAATGGGGAGATGATGAATCAAGGAGTTCATATGTAGACTTCGAAATAAATGCAGAAGTTCGCCGATTAAAATTATTGTACAAGCTGGATGAACGATTAATTCGGTCTTCGGGAACTAAAGATCTTGCGGAGGATTCTAAAAGGGTGTGAAGAACTATTCGATTATAAACGCTGCGTTTTTTATGCGTATATTCCATGGTCTAATGAATTTTATGGTGTGATCGGACCGGAATTGTCAAAAGTACAAAGCATGAAAGGGCGTCTTAGCATGAAGCTGCCTTTTACGACTGTTATTAACACGAAAAAGCCGTTATTTCTGAAGAATCCCCGCTATTATGTTAATGAGGAGCACATTGAACTGTTTAACTTATCATCAGTCGTATTTGTGCCGATTGTCCATGAAGGAAACGTATTTGGCTGGGTTACGTTTGATCAAATGGGGGAAGAATTTGACTGTTCAAAAGAGGAACTGTCCTTGCTCGGTGAAGCAGGGGAACGGATTGGGCTCTACTTAACGAGAATGGAGGATGAAGTATCAAGCGGGCCTAAACTTCGGTTGACGGAACGTGAATCCATGATTTTGGAATTGCTCGCCGATGGGTATGACAACAAAAAAATGGGGGAGTTGCTGCACTTGAGTGAACATACTGTCAGAGATTACGTACGGAGCTTGATGACAAAGTTTAAAGCGAAAAATCGCACGCAAGTTGTTGCAAGCGCGTTTCGCCTTGGCTTGATAAACTGAAAAATGCATCACGTTTTTGGGCCAGATTGCAAAAAAAAAGAACCGAAACCAACCTGCTTCGATTCTTTTATTTGCTCAATGTTGTTAATTGGTCAGCCGTGCCCTGAATGATGACAGGCTTTTTTTCGGGGTCCATCCACTTCAGCAATTTTACAATATTCTCTTCGGATACGGCCGTGCATCCGGCGGTCGGGCTGTTTGGCCCCGGCCAGATGTGAAAGAAGATCGCACTTCCTTTTCCTTTGACAATCGGGTCTTCGTTGTAACGGATAACGGCCGCGTATTTATAGAGCGGAATGTGCAGCCGTTCAAACGACTTCCACTTTTTGTGCGGATCTCCTTTGTAAACTTTCCACTGATTATAATCTTTCGAAGTTACATCATCAACCCAGTAATCATGTTCCGTCGTCTGTTGATAGGGAAGCTTCATGCCAGAAGGCTTCGCTGCCGTCCCGAAGCTCCGATCAATAAAATAAATGCCGGCTGGAGACTTCATTCCGCCTTCATGCATATCAAACGTAATCCCTTTTTTCCCGATCACAGCAGGCATCGAATACACCTTTTCCCATTTCCCGCTCCGGTATTCGTAAGCGACTAACGAGGCGTGAAACCCGGTTTCCGACTTTGCCGTCACAATGATCGCCTGAGTTGCTTTTTTATCTTTCCGCACCTTTTCCAACAGCCGCTTTTCAACAGCCGGCTTGCCGGATGCTTTAACGATTGGAACAATAATGCCAATAATCAAGATCAACATTACAACCAACGCCATAAAATTCCGCAAAAAAATCCCTCCCTCAACTACTAATAGTATACCAGTCTAAGAGAAGTAGAATGATTCATCTTAAAAATAAAGATTCACAACAAAAGGAATAGGTCTATTTACCTATAAAAGGAGGTTGAAAAAATGGATCTGTTTCTAAAAAACGGATATTTTTTAAAAAAACTATTAAATATTGACAAAAAGTGTCGATATAAGTGGTGTAACAAAGAAAACGGGAGCTATCTCGTGTGATAAAATGCCTATTTTTATAGAAGTATTTACTAAGATATAGAAAAATATAACTTAAAAATGACGAAAAAAGCTGGCGTTTTATCAGATTTTGTTATATCATATGAAATGTATTCCAAAGTTACTAGTAAATTACTATTTTTAAATAGTATTTTCCTAGTATAAAAGTACTATCTGTATACGAAGAAATGGTTATGAAAATTGTTGGAAATCCATGTAGTACATACCATATGGCGATTTTGTCCATTGAAATCATGGTAATCTAACAATTTTTACAAAATAACTTCACACAAATGGAAGGGGATTTGAAAAATGGACAAAAAGAAAGCACTGAAGATCGCAACAGCGACTTCCGTAGCAGCAGGTGCATTCGTTTCTGCGGCTCCAGCATCCTTTGCGGCATCTTCTCAATATAAAAAAGCAGACGATGCTGTTAAAGCGGCAGAAAAAGAGGCTGCAAAATTAAAAGAGAAGTATTATCCAAAGTCGAAGAAGTTTAGCTTCACAAAAATTAGCACTACAGCTACTGAGTCTGCTTACTCTAAAGCTATTAAAGAAGTAAACAAACTAGGCTCAAAGGACAAAAAGAAATTTGAAGGACGCCTTTCCGGGGTTAAGAGCAACATCACTTACGCTAAAGGCTACAACACTGCAATTGACAAAGGTTCTGCACTAGATAAAGCAACTAAAGCTGCTAATGACCTTGTGAAAAAGTATGATGCGAAAAAAGCAGATGCTGCATTAAAATCCTTGAAATCGGCAATCGACGCTTTCAAAGGCGCTGTGGCAAAAGGGAAAGTTTACGGCATCCCTGCTCGTGATGCATTCAACAAAAAGTACCTTACTCCAGCTGACAGTGCATATAAAGCGTTAGACAAGAAGATTAAAGATGAAAAAGCTTATGCTAAAAAGTTAGAAGAAGCAACCAAGAAAGTTGAAGCTCTTGAAAAAGCAGATCTTTCTACTTATGACAAAGCATTGGAAGCTGAAAAATTAGTTCAAGAAGCAAAAGATGCAGTGAAAGACCTTCGTACAGCAGATAAAGAGAGATTAACAAAACGTATCAATGCGGCTGAAGCGAAGATTCAAGAAGCAAAAGATTTACTTGCAATTCCACAAGTTAAGTCTGTTGAAGCTGTAGATGCTTCTACAGTGAAAGTCAAGTTTGAAAAAGCGGTAAAACGTGAAGTGAAATACAACCTTGAATCACGTGGGAAAGATGGAAAGGTTGATAAAACATATGCAGTTTCCTCCGTTTCTTTAAATGAAGACAAAACGGAAGCTACATTGAAGTTCGAAAAGCCTTTAGAAGACGTTGAAGGAACTACCCTATTTACGGTTCTTAAGGATACAAAAGATAAAGTTTTAGCTGAAAAGGACTTTGTATTCGAAACTGTAGCTCCTGAAGTGAAAGAAGTAACAGTTGCTAAAGACGGCGGTAAGACACTTGTCGTTAAGTTCAATGAAAAGGTGAAAGAAACTTCAGATAAGAGCCTTAAAGTTGAAGTGAAAAAAGACGGCGGCTTACTAGATGTAGGTTTGGCATCAATTAACGAAGACGGACAGGTTACGATCGTTTCTAAAGATGGAAATGCCTTTGCAGATGGAGAATACTCCGTTAAAGTAGAGGGAGTTTCTGATTTAAGTGGAAAGGCACTATCCGAAAAGAATTCAGCCAGCGTTAAAAAGCTTTCTGTAGCGGATAAATTGGAAATTACGAATGTTGGTCTTGCGCCTGCTGGAAACCAGCAAATTGCTTACAAGATTACAGATAATTACGGTGTGGAATACACTGATGCTTCTAAATTGGCTTCAGGTAAAATTACAGCAGCTTCAGCCAAAGTTAAATCAACAGGTGTTCCACTTGATGTGAAAATAGCTGATGATAAGAATGCCACTTTCAGTGCGGCAAATTTAGCTGAAAATACAGAAGTTGAAGTTTCTGTAACGTATAAAGCTGGCGATGTGACAAAAACCGCTACAAAAACATTAACGGTTGGTAAAGCGGCAAAAGCATCTGCAATTAAAGAGCTTGCAATTTCTGAAACAAAAGCTAAAGATGGTTCTTCCGTTGATGTTGCGAAAGAAGGATTTGTTCTCGGTAAGGTAGATTCATTTAAATTAACTGCTAACTTACTTGATCAATATAACGGTTCTTTTATTCCTTCTGACGATGAGTCTACTAAAGATGTGAATGAAAGCAAAATCGTTACATGGACAACTTCAAATAAAGATGTTGTTGCTTTTGATGGAGCTGAAGGTGAAACAGTAATCAATAATGATGTAAACAGCAAATCATTTAAAGTAAAAGGTAAAGGTACAGCTGTTGTTACAGCCTACTTACCAAATGGTGCGAAAGCTGAATATACGGTTACTGTTACACTAGCAGGAGTAAAAACTATTGCAGCTCCAGTATCTACAGATGTAAAAGATTTTGTAGATCAAGAGATTACGAGCGGATTTGCATTTACGGATGACAATGGAAATACAGATACGCTTAAACCGTTAAAAGATGATGTTTCATTTGTGGTTAAAACAGCGCCAGCTGGTGCTTCGGCAAGTGATCTTACAATTACAAACCTTGCAAACGACAACGGTACGTTTAAAGGAATTAAAGTCAATGCGAAAAAACCTGGCCAATATACCGTCACAATGTCTTATGGTGGCAAAACAGCTGACTTTATCATTAATGCGTCCAAAGATACAAATGTAGTAAAACTTGCAAATGTAGCTGACTTCAAATTGAAGAAAGACGCTGCGGAATACAAGTTCGATGTAACGGCACTTAATAAATATGATGAAGTTCTTGATGGACCAAAACAAGCTGACTTAGAATTAACCTGGTATGATGCAAATGGCCAAAAACTAAGTGACACTCCATCTGATATTACAGTTAAGCTTTATACTGCAGACGGCAAAGAAGCGACTGCAAATGATAAAGTTGCTAAAGTTGGGCTTGTATTCAATGGTTCTGAAGCGAAAAAATACACGTTAGTAACAAGCGTAAAAGGTACTATTGCATCTGACTCAGCTGTAGTAAATACGGTTGTTCCAGGAGTAAAATCTCTAAGCATTTCTAAAGGAATTACTTCTGCAGATAAATTAGTAGTAGGCGATACTGACAAGCAATATGTTGACATCACAGTAAAAGATGAAGATGGCGATGTCATGCTCGATAGTACTGCTGTTATTAAAATTACTGATACAGCTGGTAACAGTGTTAAAAATGATTTTGTAAGCTACGTTTATAAGCACGTTGCACAGGATGGAAAAGTATCTTATAACGATACAAAAGCTGGTGCTGTTGGACTAGCATTAGCGTTTGACCCATCAAAAGTTTCAAAAGCAGGAACTTACAATGTTTCACTTGAAAAGACTGTTGGATCTACAACGGTTAAATCAAATATTGTTAACGTTGTAGCAAGAGAATCCCGTGTGCTATCCAACGTTACTGTATCTAAGACAAATGTCACAACGACACTTGGAACAACTGCTTCTGTTGTTGTTACTCCGGTTGACCAATATGGAGATGTTGTAAATGTTGGTACAGATGCAATTAATCTTACAGCAGCAAATGGAACGGTGACTAAAGGTGAAGTAACAGAAGTAACGAAAGACGGCAAATTGACTGGTTATAAAGTAGAATTAAATGGTGCTAAAAAAGGAACAGAAAATGTTACTCTTGAAGTTGGAACTGGCGATGCTAAAAAGACAGTTACTTTATCTGTAAACGTAAAAGCTTCGGGTGAAGTATCTACCCTTAAGTTCAATAATGACGCAGATAACAATGGAGTATTAGATGTATCTTTACATGACACTGTAATCGGTGATACTGATACGTATAATACAGTAACTCTAGATCTTACAGGATACGACTCCAACAAAAATGAAGTTGTTGTAAAAGCATCTGACTTTGTTTGGGATCAATCCGGTTTACCATCATTTATCACATTTGATACAGCACAAGGTACGTTCTCTGTTGATCCAAGTAAAATTGGGGAAACTCATACAGCACAAGGTACAGTTAAAGCTTATCAAAATGGCCAATTAGTTGGTTCTATTAAGATTGACTTTACTGATGCAGAGCCAACTATTAAATCCATCTCTTTTGCAGATAGAGATAAATCTCAAGAGTTAGCTGTTGGTAGCTCAAAAGACCTTTCAGCAATCACATTAGTAGCAAAAGATAATTATGATCAAGATGCGTCTCCGGCTGTAAAGGCAAGTGATATCAAGAACTGGGCATCCAGTGACACTTCGATCGCAACAGTAGAAGACGGACAAGTAATTGCAAAAGCTGAAGGAACAGTAACAGTTACAGGTTCTTACAAAGGACATGTTGTTACTTTCACTGTGAAAGTTGTTAAAGCAACAAATTAATATTCTTTAAATAAGTACAAACTCGGCTTTACTTGCCGGGTTTGTGCTTTTTAAATTTATGAAAAAAACAGAAATCAAAATTCCCCAAAAACAAAACGAGGAAAAGTTTTAAGAAAAATTAAAAGAAATGAGTTACCTTTCAAAAATTGAATATTTCAAGAACAATTTGTTGCAGTATGAGCATTTTAATAAATCTGATTCAAACGGATATGGATTTGTTATGCTTTAAATTTAATTCGGATAAAGGATCACTCTATCTAGTAAAACGTTTTGATATATGGCGTTTTTCTTTATCTAGGCCCCTTTGAGTGTTCAACTAGTTTTTAAAATACCTGTATAAATATTTCGAAAATCATATACAGGGAATGTATGTTCTGTTATAATAAAAGTAATATTACATAGTTTGGAGGAAAAGGATATGGAATGTTCGCTTGGGGATGTAACCATTCATTATGAAACGCAGGGAACTGGCCGCCCGATCCTTATGATCCACGGATTTACGCCTGACCATCGGCTTATGACCGGCTGCATGGAACCTATCTTTAAGGAAAGGGAAGGCTGGAAGCGGATTTACATCGACCTTCCGGGAATGGGAAAAACAAAGGGATCTCCGCAAATTGAGAGCAGTGATGATATGCTTGATGTCGTGTTGCGTTTTATTGATGCCGTCATTCCGAACGAATCTTTTTTAGTGGCCGGCGAGTCCTATGGTGGATACATCGCACGGGGCATTATAAGCGAAAGGAAGGAATACATAGATGGGGCGGCCTTCATTTGCCCACTGATTATACCTGAAAATGAAAAAAGGACGCTTCCCGCTCATCACGTTCTTTACCGAGATGAGGATTTTCTTGCGAAGTTGAGCAAGGAAGAAAAAGAGGAATTCACTTCAATATCCGTCGTGCATGACGAGTATAATTTCAACAGGTATCGCGATGAAGTTGCCTCAGGATGCAGCATCGCGGACGAAGAATTTTTGGCAAAAATCCAAAAGCGATATGGATTTTCTTTTCCTGTCGATGAGCAGTTATCTTCTTATGATAAGCCCAGTCTGTTTCTGTTTGGGCGCCAGGATTCGATCGTAGGATTTAAAGATGGATGGTCGCTTCTTGATAAATTTCCGCGGGCAACTTTTGCGGTTTTAGACCGTGCGGGGCAAAACCTGCAAATTGAGCAATCCACTATGTTTACGTCATTGATTCACGAGTGGCTGGATCGCGTGGAAGAATCGAAATAAAAAACAGCGGTCGTTTTAAACAATCGCCGCGCTTTTTTAACCTGGCATTAGCGCTAACGTCCGCTTAGGTAATGAAAAGTAAAAGAGTCTCAGCTGTTAGTTAAGATGGTGACTATAACCGACATTTTTTTGGATCACTATTAAATATTGAAATTAGGGTACTTGGGAAAAGTAGAAATGTTACAGAAGGAAAATACAAGAATGCTGAGGGTTATTCAAGACAATATTATGAGTCCACATTTGGTATTAGATGGGCGGGTATAGTTTTAAAAAGTGTTACTGTTGAATGCTATGTAGGTTCTACAGTTACATGAAATCTTTATGGTGGAGCAATAAGGAAATAAAGAACAAACCGTATAGAAAAAATTCTATACGGTTTGTTACTATTTAGAATTATTAGAGAAAGCACTATCAAATTCTTTACAACATATGTTATTATAGGGCTATTTAGTAAATAAGAGGATGAAAAGTTCTTGAAAAGATGAGTATTGGAACTTTATCTGGAACTACGGCTTATTTTTTTACCAATTAATAACATGCGCTTTGTGGGTAGTGGCAGTTACGCGATTACCCCTATATACTGTTCTCGACGAAATATTGGCAAGATCCAATATAGGGAGGGATTAAAATGTATTTAAAGTTTATACGAATGTTTTGTCTTTTTCTTTTTCTCTATTTTATGGCAGCATTAACAATCAATTTCTTTTTAGAAGTGAATCTATCCGCCTATTATTTATATTATATATTGGCATTTATTATTGGATTAGTAGTACTTTTTATTTATTTAACCTATTTAATAAAAAAAGGTTAAAAAGATGTTTAGAGGTCTGAGATTTATATTTTGGTGCTTTTTTATTTCAATGAACATAACGCCAGCTATTGGAACCGGCCAAAAACAAAAAGCCTATATTCGGTCACATGAACCGATACGGGCTTTTTTTCGTGGATCAACTGTTTCTTTATCCAAAAATCATTTTAATATTCCCCCTATTGTTTCATTCATAATAATTTCATAGATTTTTCAAGATAGTTTTATTGATATAGTCTTCATAATTGGGAACACCATAGTCACACATATCCTTTACTTTATAATCATCATCTAATCGTTCTATACGTCGCTCAATTTCTTCGAGACTTCTTCTTTGCAATCAACGACGTTAACATAGGGGATTAGTTCAAAGTACCCGTTTCAATATACCAAAAAATCATTTATAAAAAGTACAAGTATTAATGATAATACGGGGCTTTACGCCTCGTTTTTATTATGTTATCCAATTATTTGAACAAACTTGTACATTTCGAACCGACCCCAACGTTACGTTTGTTGTTTACGGCACGGGCGCATAGAATTATAAGCTGTAGGCACGAGAATAAATGATTCATTGAAAGAAGTAATAAAAGAGTAGTAAGGAATTGCGAAATCCTTTATTATAAAATTAATAGGAGTGTGAAAATGGAAAAACAAATTTTAGAATTGCTTACGAAAATGGATGCTAGATTTGAAAAAATGGAAGAAAAGATTGATAAGCTGACTGAAAGAGTCGAGTTATTCGAGAAGCAAACAATCGGGGCATTCAAAGAAGCAAACAACCGTTTAGACTTACAACATGAAAAGTTAAATTAAGCCATTGTAAGTAAATCAGATGTCAAGTTTTTAACCGATAAGATTTACCAACTGGAAAAAGAAATCTTCATCATGAAGAATCCACAATAAATAAATGAAGCACTGGAAATAGACCAGTGCTTTTTCTTTTGTATCTTTGAAAACCCCCTCCTGTGCAGGGGGTTCCGGAAAGCTTTTAGCTATGGACAATTAATGCCGAAAGAAAGAGAAACATTTGGATTAAGAGAATTTAGCGGTCGAATTGAAGACATTCTATCTGAAAAACAAAGGGAAGTGGCACATATCATCCTCTCTACGCTCTATAAAGGAAACAACAATATAAGATGGCCAATATTAAAAAGAAAGCCTTTGAATAAGTTTTTAGTTGAACGGCTTGATGAGACCATTGAATGTTTGCATGGTTATGGCATTCTTCTCTTTCGTAAAGAAAGATAAGGCTTAAAATGAATGACTTCCAAATTATTAATCAACTATTAAATCAAGATTCTATACATGAGGAAGTGAAAAATGTACTCGTTAAAATGAAAAATGAAGGAAAAAAGCGGAGCAAGAAAATCTTTTTTCTGTGATCTTTTTTGAAGGAAAAATAAAAAAACAGCGATCGTATTGTAAAACGATCGCTGTTAAGAAGAGATTAGACGCTTGTTTTATTCCGTTTCACCAGGAAGAAATAGCACGAAATGGCGGCAACTTCGGCAGCGGCGATGACAATGCCCATTGGAAGGGCGGTGTGGCTGCCTCCAAGTCCGACGAGCGGTGCGGCGAGTGCGCCAAAGATGAAAGGAAGCAAGCCGAGCAAGGCCGAAGCGCTTCCGGCTGTCTTTTCCTGGCTTTGCATCGCCAGCGAGAAGCTCGTCGTCGAAACGATGCCGACACTCGAAACAACAACAAACAACGGAATCACGACCCCGATCAGCCCGCAACCGGCTAGAATCATTGTAAAAAGAATAAGCCCTCCGAGTGTCGCAATGCCGAGGCCGGTAAAAAGAAGCCTTGATTCCCTTATCCTCCCCGCCAGCTTGCCAGTTAATTGGCTGGCAATGATGATGCCAATTCCATTGACTGCGAAAAATAGGCTGAACCCTTGAGGCGACACGCCAAAAATATCTTGGAGGACGAATGGCGATCCGGATATATAGGCAAACATGGCGGCCATCACCAGTGCCTGCGACCAGGCGTACCCCATAAAAACGCGGTCCTTAATCAAGTCACGGAAGGTCGACAGCGTATTTTTTATGCCACCCGCCGCTCGCCGTTCCACTGGCAATGTTTCTTTTAAACCGAAAATGACGGCAGCAAGCATCACTGCGCCAATGAGGCAAAGAACGACAAAAACCCCTTGCCATGGGACAATTTTCAATAACTGGCCGCCCACAATCGGTGCCAGGATCGGAGCCACTCCGTTAATAAGCATTAAAAGTGAAAAGAATTTCGTCAATTCCGTTCCAGAATAAAGATCCCGGACGATAGCACGGGAAATGACGATGCCAGCGGCTCCGCATACCCCCTGGACAAACCGGAGGACGATCAGTACCCAGATGGATGGACCGATCGCGCAAAGCAATGAGGAGGCAGCATATAAGGCAAGCGAAATAATGAGCGGTTTTCGCCGCCCGCGAACATCGCTCACCGGCCCGACGACAATCTGGCCAAGCGCAAGCCCTAACAGGCAGGCGGTCAAACTAAGCTGGGCAAGCGAGGTTGTCGTATGCAAGTCTTTTGTCAATGTCGGCAATGAAGGAAGATACATATCGATGGAAAGTGGTCCGAATGCCGACAAAGAGCCGAGAATGAGGGCGATCCACAATCGGCGTGAACGTGACATGTTATGCGTATATGCTTCTTTTGATTGGCGCAATACGTTGTTCATCTATCATTTCAGTCCTTCCCCATGTTTATTTCAATAAAAATTTCTAACTATTATACTACAACTATAAATTAATTAGTTAATTTTTTTATAATTTCCGAGATCGTAACTTCTGGAAACGTCAGAGGACCTTCAAAAGTGAAGGTCCTCCCATTAAGAAAATTGTTCCTTATATATGCTTTCCATTTTGTTGCGGCCGGCATGGATGTCCTGGTGAAACTGAATGGCCGCATTGCTGCGAATTTTTCTTACCTCGTCTAAGGCGTTTTCAAGATGTTTGTCAATCGCCGAATCCGCCGATTGGATCGTTTCTTTTGCGATCGACAAACCTGCGACAAACCCTTGCGCTCTGGCGACTTTGGCGCTTTCAATGCCTGTAATGTTTCCGGCGACGTATAGTCCTTCAAGCGGTGTTTTCATCCGTTCATTATGGACAGGCACATGGCCGCCGAGTTCTGGAAAATAATGAAATGGACAGCCGGCGACAGCCGCAAGTTCAGCAAGCGGATAAAGCCCTCCGGCAATACAGACAAAGTCGACATCCATCGTTTGCTCGCTCCCTTCGATCCTTTTTCCATCGGGAGTGACGCTGCAAATAGTGACGGATTCTACTTCTTTCTCTCCATTAATTTGAACTGCCGCCTTCCGGAGATGGATAGGGATGCCCCACATTTTTACCCCGCTTTTCGGATAAAAAGTGAGAGCGAGTTTTTGCATCCAATTGGCTCTGGAGAGTTTGCCTCCCATTCTTAGAAATGCGGATGGCGCCAGATGGGAAATACGCAATAACGATTGCATGACTTTGCGGGGATTCCCGGCATCTTTGGTTATCGGGTTAACAGGGGGCAACACCATTCCGACAACGTCGCCGCCCGCCAGCTGAAGTTCACGGGTAATCGCCGCTGACAGCACATTGATGCCAATAACGATCCCTTTCTTTCCAGGGCGGACGCGGTGCACATTCGTCATGACCTGGGCGGCTCCAATTGACATGACGCCTGGAAGCGTCCAGCCGGGAACGGGTGCGGGGGTCTCAGCGGCACCGGTCGCAAGCAGGAGCTTAGGTGTGTCGATTCGCTCTTTATTCGTGTGGACACGCCAGCCTTGTCCCACTTCTTCAATATGATGGACGGATACACCACACCATATGTCGACACCGAGTGCTCTTGCCTGTTCCACTAAAATGTTTGCTTCCTTGATTCCATTCCACCACGTGCCATCAGGCTCCTGGTGAAGCTGGCCAAGAAGGCGGCCGCCCGGTTTCATGAATTCATCGATGACAACGACTTGCAAGTTCCATTTCGCGCAGGCGATTGCAGCGGATAAACCGGCTGGCCCTGCGCCGATTATAACGGCATCATACATGGCGGGCAATCTCCTTTCGTTTTAAAGGAGTAGGTTGGCGTTTTCCGCTTTCAATTACCATTCCGTCATTAATTTCTGTCAAACAACTACGGACGCCGGGTTGCCCATTGACCGTCACGCGGCATTCGAAGCAATGGCCGATATTGCAATAGATCCCGCGCGGCGTTTCTTTTTCTTCGTGGACGCGAAGCGTTCGGACACCGCTGGCTAAAAGGGCGGCGGCGATCGTTTCTCCTTCAAATCCTTTATACTTTTTCCCGTCGAACGTAAAATGAACGGCATTTCGTTCAGGCATCGTCCCGAGGACCGGATGATGGAGAATGCGGCGATTATTCATGGCATCCGCCTCCTAACGTTTGGAATGAAACCGGCCGGACGGGTGGCTGGTATTTCAAAGGAATCTGATCTGGCGTTTGATTTCCCGTCGCCTCCATTAAAATGGCATCGATCGCAAAACGGCACGTCCGTCCGCCACAATAGCCCATTCCCGCTCTAGTGCGCAATTTTAGCTCCCGGGCCGAACATTTATATTCTTTTGCCGTATTCGTTAATTCTTCAAGGGTAACTTCTTCACACCGGCAAATAACGATTGCTGAATCTTTCATTAAAAAATCCTCCTTCATTGATGGCTTTAGGGCTTCATTTGCCTCTAATGAAAGTAAGCATGCAAGAATTAAGCCAACTTGAAGGAAGAAGAATCGGCTACATGGCGGGGGTCTTCATTCGGTAAGTAGAAGTCATCTTCGGCAAATATTCAAGCTTCTTTATTCGGTAAGTAGAGGGTCATCTTCGGCTAAATGCCAAGTTTTTTCATTCGATTGTAAAGAGTGGCCCGGGTGATGCCGAGCTGGGTGGCCGCCGCTTGTTTATTTCCATTTTGTTTTTTCAACGTTTCCAAAATGATTTTCTTCTCATAGTGGCCAAGCTGTTTGCTTAGCGTCAAGGATGGATCGACCGTTATTTTTTCTTCGAAATGCAATGAGGATGATTCCGGACTGATTTGCGGTTCAGGCGTAAATGGCAAATCTTCTCGTTTAATATGGCCATCTGTCGCAAAGACGACAAGCCGTTCAATGGCATTTCTCAGTTCGCGTATGTTGCCGGGCCAATCGTAAGCTAGCAAATCTTGCATGATATTTTGCGAGATTCCATGCAATGGTCGATTATAGCGAACGGAAAATTCATAGAAAAAGTAATGGCTCAGCTCAATGACATCTTCATACCGCCTGCGCAAAGGAGGGACTTGGATGTTGACAATATTCAATCGGTAATACAAGTCTTCGCGGAACTTATTTTCGCTTACCATTTTCTCTATATTTTTATTTGTGGCGGCAATGATGCGGAAGTCGGCGTCAATTTCTTTCGTCCCGCCGACGGCAAAGTATTTTTTCTCTTGCAATACCCGAAGGAGCTTCACTTGCATATCTAAAGGCATTTCCCCGATTTCATCCAAAAAGAGCGTGCCTCCTCTGGCCAATTCGATTTTCCCTTTCTTGCCACGTGTATCCGCCCCGGAAAACGCCCCTTTTTCGTAACCAAATAATTCGCTTTCAAATAGGGAGGCCGGAATTGCCCCGCAATTGATCGGGATAAACGGGCTGCCGGCTGCTTCCCGCGTTTCATGAATCGCTTTGGCGAACAGCTCCTTGCCGACGCCGCTTTCCCCGAGGATCAAAACAGGGACCTCCGTCGTACACACTTTTTTTGCCCGCTCAATCGTTTCTTTAATAGCCTTGCTGCTTCCCCTGATCATTTGAAACGGGTCTTTGGAAGGGCTTAATTTGGACACTTTTTCCTCTAACTGAAGCATTTTTGCCGAGACGTTAAACAGTTCCTGATTAAGGCGGACTTGTCTCGTAATGTCTGTTTCGGAAACGACGGCTCCGACAATTTCATCATGCAAATAGACGGGGGCTGAATTGATGAGCACGGTTACATCTTCGCGCGGTTGGTGATGATGCTTGTTCAACGTTTTACCCGTTTTCAGTGTTTGCATAATTTCCAGATGGTCGATTGTAAAAAAGTCCGTAATCGGCTTTCCGACGATTTCGTTTTGTTTATAGGAAAAAATCCGTTCCGCCCCTTCTGTCCATACTTTAACGATACCATCTTTATCGATCGCCGTGACGGAGGCATCGATCGTATTGAGAATGGTTTTGAAAAAAACTTCGCCATATTGAAGCGCATGAAATAAATGCTGTATCACATTGTAGGCCGACAGGTAGCCCGCGATGCCGCCGTCTTGCTGTTTCACGATAATGATGTTGTTCTCTTTAAATAATGGGAGAATTTTCTCCACGGATTCATTCTCGTTAATCGCGGCACACGGTATCCAGCTTCTTTTTGACCGGTCAAAATAGGAAGATTCATCGCAAAGCGCCAGGAACATGTTGCGGGAATCTTCTTTTAAGATCGGTTCATCTTTCGTTGTCAGCAAAAGAAAATCCGTTTCCATCCATTCATGAAGAGAAGGCAAGTAACTAAACATCATTCATCCTCCCCTGAAGAAGTGCCAAATTTTTTATACGCTATAAAAAATATTTTACACTTTTAATAAGAAAATACAAATAATTTTGACACTTTGTAAACAAGTGGGAGAATGGGCAGTTCTATCGGTTGATCACTCTTTTGGCATAGATTTTGCAATTTTAATGGCGAGGGAAAGGGGGAGAAGTATGACCGCAAAGCAGCATGCGGAGATTGCCATTATTGGCGGAGGAATTATCGGCAGCGCGATAGCGTATTACGTTTCAAAAGCTGGCCTTGATTGCCTCGTTCTTGAAAAAGGCGAGCTTGTAAGTGGCACATCGTCCAGGTGTGATGGCAACATATTGGCGATCGACAAAGATCCGGGCTTTGACAGCCAGATGTCGTTAAAAAGTCAGGAGCTCGTAAGTGAATTAAGCCGTGAGCTTGATTTGCCGTTTGAATATCGGGCGCCGGGGAGTATTTTAGTGTGTGAATCAGAAGAAGAGATGGCGGCGGCTGAAAAATGGGTCGCTCGCCAAAAAGAAGCGGGATTGCGCTTTCGGATGTTGGACCGCTCCGATATTCGCCAGGAATCTCCTTATTTTGCCGACGATTTGCCTGGAGGATTGGAGTGCGAGACGGATTCAACCGTCAATCCTTATTTAATGACCTATTCCTTGTTTGATAAAGCGCAAAAATATGGCGCGCGCATTGTAACCCACACCGAAGTTAAGTCAATTACAAAGAACGGGAATTTTTCAATTGAAACAACGAATGGAACGTTTACGGCGAAAAAGGTTGTCAATGCAGCCGGAGTCTGGTCGCCGGTGATCGGCAAAATGGTCGATGTTAACGTGCCTATAAAGCCGAGAAAAGGCCACATCGTTGTCGCTTCGAGACAGCAGCCTGTTGGATTGCGGAAAGTAATGGAGTTCGGCTACCTTATCTCAAAGTTCGGCGGCAAGCGGCAAGTAGATGAAGAAACGAAAGAATATGGCGTCGCACTCGTTTTTGAGCCGACCGAAAGCCAGAATTTCTTAATCGGGAGCAGCCGGCAGTTCGTTGGATTCGATACGGAGGTTGATATGACCGTTATTAAATGCATGGCGCGCCGGGCGCTTCGATTTTATCCGAAAATCGCCGATTTTACGCTCATTCGCACATATGCGGGCCTCCGTCCATGGACGGAAGATCATTTGCCGATTGTTTCCCACGTAGAAGAAGTTCCCGGGTTTTACATTGCAGCGGGGCATGAAGGGGACGGGATCAGCCTGGCGGCGGTCACAGGGAAACTCATCGAAGATCTTATCCTCGAGAAGGCCGAAACGATCATTCCATATGAGCCGCTTCGCCACGACCGCTTTTCCTTTTTGACAGAAGGGGTGACATAAAGTGAAAGCGACAAAAGTGTTCCAGGCGATTGATACACATACAGGCGGAAACCCAACGAGGACCATCATTAGCGGAATGCCGCCATTAAAAGGAAAGACGATGTCGGAAAAAATGCTTCATATGAAAGAAGAGTATGACTGGGTCCGGACGTTTTTAATGTATGAGCCGCGCGGGCATGAAGTTATGTCCGGAGCGATCCTAACAGAACCATGCGACCCGCGGGCGGACTTCGGCGTCGTTTACATTGAGACGGGCGGGTATTTGCCGATGTGCGGGCATGACACAATCGGTGTTTCGACGGCGCTCGTTGAAGCGGGGATCGTTGATATCCAAGAACCAATGACGAAACTGAAGCTCGACACGCCAGCCGGTTTAGTTGAAGTATCCATTCGTATCGAGAACGGAAAAGCGAAGGAAGTGACGTTTTGCAATGTTCCTGCGTTTTTATTAAAACGTGTTGAAGTAAATGTTCCAGAGCTTGGCATGGTCGAATGCGACATTGCGTATGGCGGAAATTTCTACGCCATTACCGATGCGCGAAAGCTCGGGCTCGACTTAGTTCCTGCAAACGCTTTAGCGATTGTATCGACTGCTGTCCGCATTCGGGATGCGATTAATCGGTCAGCCGAGGTCGTTCACCCAGAAGCCCCATTTATTCGCGGGTTAACGCATGTAGAATTTTACACTGACCCGACGAACGAACAGGCCAATGTGAAAAATACGGTCGTCGTTCCCCCCGGGGGAATCGACCGCTCGCCATGCGGGACGGGGACGTGCGCGAAGATGGCGACATTGTATGCGCATCATGAACTGAACGTGGGTCAGCGTTTCGTCCATGAAAGCATCGTCGGCTCGTTATTTAAAGGGAAAATTGTCAGAACGACGAAGGTCGGCGAGCTAGATGCCGTCGTCGCTGAAATTACGGGCTCGGCATGGGTGATGGGGATGCATCAATTTTTTTATCAGCCTGAAGATGAATTAAATGATGGCTTTCTTTTAATTCCGCCGATGAAGGGCCATTAGAAAGGGGGGATGTGGGAATGCAATTCAGCGGGCACTTTTCAACGATTGACACGCATACGGCGGGAGAGCCACTAAGAATCATCACAAGCGGTGTACCTTTTTTACAAGGAAAAACGATGTTAGATAAAAGAACGCAATTTGCGGAGCATTTTGATCATATCCGGCAAACATTAATGTACGAGCCGAGGGGACATCACGGTATGTATGGCTGTGTCGTGATGCCACCGGAGAGCAGCAATGCCGATTTTGGCGTTTTATTCATGCGTAATGAAGGCTTTAGCACGATGTGTGGCCATGGGATCATTGCTGTTGTCACCGCACTTATTGAAACTGGCCAGCTCTATGTGAAGGGAGCGGACGAGCCAATCATTATCGATTCGCCTGCCGGACAGATCGTTGCTTATGCAGATTGCGCTGGAAGTGAAGTGAAATCCGTTACGTTTAACAATGTCCCTTCGTTTGTTTTTGAAAAGGAGCATGTACTCGAGTCGAACGTAAAAGCGGAAATCGCCTATGGCGGGGCGTTTTATGTCATCGTTGACGCGAAAGCCTTCGATGTACGCATCGAAATTGAACAACTGGCAAAAATCCAGCAAATCGCCAAACAAGTTAAGGAAGAAATCGAAAGAAAAGTAATTGTCCAGCATCCGCTCGAAAAGAAAATCAACGGCATTTACGGGGTTATTTTTACAGATGAACCGCAAAAGGAAAATTCGGATATGCGCAGCGTTACGATTTTTGCGGATCAGCAAATCGACCGCTCGCCGTGTGGTACAGGAACGTCAGCTCTCCTGGCCAGCCTCTATGAAAATGGGAAACTACAAGAGGCGACCCCGTTTGTCAATGAAAGCGTCATCGGGAGCCAATTTGTCGGAACGATTACTGGGACAGCGAGAGTGGGCGATTTCGAAGCCGTTATCCCACAAATTAAAGGTCGCGCGTTCATCACGGGACTTCATCAATTTTTCATCGATCCAGATGATCCGCTTAGTGCGGGGTTTTTATTAAAGTAAGCTGATTTGGTAACTTATCAATCAATTCAACTATTAAAAGGAGGATGGATATGTATACAAATTTTAAAGGCGCTTATCCCGTCATCGTTACACCGATGAACGAGAAGGAAGAAATCAACTGGGCAGGGTTGAAAAATAACATCGAATATTTTGTAGATGAAGGCGTGGCAGGCCTTGTCGTCAATGGAAGCACAGGGGAATTTGTCAGCTTAACGAAAGAGGAACGGTTCCAAGTCGTTGAAACCGCCGTCAAACAAATTAATGGCAGAATTCCTCTTCTCGTCGGAACAGCCGCAGAAACGACAATAGAAGCGATCGAGTATACCCAGCAAGCGGAAGCAGCCGGCGCTAGCGGGGCTCTATTGATCAACTCGTATTACGCCCACCCGAAAGAAGAAGAAATTTATGAACATTTTAGAGCGGTCGCCGAATCGGTCAGCTTTCCAATCATGATTTACAACAACCCCTTTACGTCAGGCGTCAATATAAGCACGGAAACGATTCTCCGTGTAGGTCGTGACACCGAAAACATTACCCATGTAAAAGAATCAAGCGGCGATATTCGCAAAGTCAGGGACATTTCAAGACAAGGAAAAGGGCATATTGAAACGTTTGCTGGAGCGGATGATTTAGTATTGGAATCACTGCTTGTTGGGGCGACAGGGTGGATTTCGGTAGCCGGGAACGCCGCGCCCAAAATCGTGACAGAACTCTTTGACGCTGTACAAACGAACGAAATGGAAAAAGCATGGGAACTGTACGACCGAATATTGCCGCTTTGCAGCTTTATCGAAGAGTCAGGAAAATATGTGCAAATCATTAAACGGGTCATGGACGTAAAAGGATTGGCAGGCGGGCCGTCCCGTAAACCGCGTTTGCCGCTAACTGCCGAAGAAGATGCAAAGCTGCAAGCAATTTTAGATGACCTATTCGTCTCACAAAAATAATTTAAAAAATGGAGGGAATCGTGATGTTAACGACAGAAATGAGCTTAAAGCCAAAAGTGAAAGCGTTTTTAGAAGGAAAATTGGAGCTTTTTATCGATGGCCAATTTGTGCCGTCCGTTTGCGGGAAAACCTTTGAAACATTAAATCCAGCGACGGAAGAAGTGCTTGCAGCCGTAAGTGAAGCGCAGGCAGAGGATATTGATCTGGCCGTTAAAGCTGCCCGAAAGGCATTTGAAGATGGTCCGTGGCCTAAATTAAGCACGGCTGAACGGGCCCACCTTATTTATAAGCTCGCGGATTTAATTGATGAAAACAAAGAAGAGCTCGCCCAGCTTGAGGCGTTAGATAACGGTAAGCCGTACGAGCTGGCGCTTAGTGACGACATTCCAGGAACGGTCGAGCATTTCCGGTATTTTGCCGGATGGGCGACGAAAGTGCTCGGACAAACGATTCCGATTTCTCCCGACTATTTAAATTACACTCGCCATGAACCGATCGGCGTCGTTGGGCAAATCATCCCGTGGAACTATCCGCTGCTTATGGCGGCATGGAAATTAGGGGCCGCACTTGCGACAGGCTGCACCGTTGTATTAAAGCCAGCAGAACAAACGCCGCTTTCTTTGCTTTATACAGCGAATTTGTTTAAAGAAGCCGGCTTTCCGGACGGCGTCGTCAATTTTGTCCCAGGCTTTGGCGAAACAGCGGGAGCCGCGCTTGTCAATCATAATGATGTCGATAAAGTTGCCTTTACAGGTTCGACCGTCGTCGGCAAGTCAATCATGCGCCAGGCGGCCGACTCGGTAAAGCATGTGACGCTAGAACTTGGCGGAAAATCACCGAACATTATTTTAGAAGACGCCAATTTGGATAACGCAATCAAAGGTGCATTCAATGGCATCATGTATAATCACGGACAAAATTGCAGCGCCGGTTCACGTGTGTTCATCCATCGAAAGCATTATGACGATGTCGTTAAGAAGCTGGCGGAGATGGCGAACAACGTTAAATTGGGACCTGGGCTCGACTCCTCTACGGAAATGGGGCCACTCGTCTCTAAAGAGCAACAAGAACGCGTCCTGCGCTACATTGAAAAAGGAAAAGCTGAAGGGGCAAGGGTTGCGGCAGGCGGCGAAAAGGCATTTGAAAAAGGGTACTTCGTCAAGCCGACCGTTTTTGCCGATGTGACGGATGAGATGACGATTGCGAAAGAAGAAATTTTCGGCCCGGTCGTCGCCGTTCTCCCGTTTGATGATGTCGAAGAAGTCATCAAGAGGGCGAACAATACGCCGTATGGACTTGCGGCCGGTGTGTGGACAGAAAACATTAAAACGGCGCACTATATTGCCAATAAGCTAAAAGCAGGAACGGTTTGGATCAACGACTACAACTTAGAAAATGCAGCTACCCCATTTGGCGGCTTTAAGCAATCTGGAATCGGCCGGGAAATGGGATCGTATGCGCTCGATAATTATACTGAAGTGAAAAGCATCTGGGTGAACTTACTGCAGGACTGATTTCGTCATGTATTTTGCCTCCAGTCCTCGTTTTTGTTCTTTTGATTGGTTCTATTGGACAAATTTTCGCTTTCAGGCGAAGCCACTGAAAAAGTTCCTTTTAATAAAAAACTAAAATTTTTGAAAAACCAAAACCCAAAAAAACAGTATTTTTCACTTAGGAAGTGGGGGATAGCATCGTGTTTACAATGCATTTCGCTTACCAAAGTGGGGATGTATTTTTTAGGAAAAAGCATTTTTGAAAATTTCTTGGACTTTTTCAGTGGCCTCCCTCGGAACCGTATTTTTGTCCATGAGCTGGGTTTTATTGGACATGTTTTCTTCTCCACACCGTATTTTTGTCTTTAAATCGGTTCTATTGGACCAAACGATCGGCGGGGGGATCCCCGTTGGTCACGATAACAATCGGACCATTCCGATTCTCAGGAGAGTGATGCTTAATGCCAGCACAAGGGAAATTTAAACGTCAACTTTCATTGTCGGACCTAACGTTCATAGGATTTGGCGCGATATTCGGTTCGGGATGGCTTTTTTCAGCCAGCCATGTCGGAGAGCTGGCGGGGCCTTCAGGAATACTGTCATGGGTTATTGGCGGTTTTGCGATCCTATTATTGGGCCTTGTTTACTGTGAGCTTGGCGCTGCCATTCCACGGGCCGGAGGGGTTGTTCGCTATCCAGTATATTCTCATGGGCCGCTCATCGGATACCTGATCGGATTTATAACATTAATTGCCTATTCAAGCTTGATCGCCATAGAAGTGGAAGCGGCCCGGCAATATGCGGCGGCGTGGTGGCCGGGCCTGACGCAAAAAGGCTCGAGCCTGCCGACACTTACCGGATGGCTTGTCCAATTTGCTCTATTGGTCGTTTTTTTCTTGCTTAATTATTGGAGCATCAAGACGTTTGCGAAGTCGAATACGATTGTGACGATTTTCAAATTTTTCGTTCCGGCCCTTACGATCATTGTTTTGCTAACCCAGCTGAAGTCGGCTAACTTTTCCATTCACGGGTTTGCCCCATCCGGCTTTTTCGGAATCGAGTCGGCCATTTCAACAGGAGGCGTTATTTTTGCTTATTTAGGGTTGACACCGATTGTTTCCGTTGCAAGCGAAGCGAAAAATCCACAGCGCACCATTCCGATTGCCCTTATTTTGTCCGTCGTTCTCTCAACGATCGTCTATGTGCTTTTGCAAGTTGCTTTCCTCGGAAGCATTCCGACAGACATGCTCACGGGGGGATGGGCCGGTGTCGGAAAGGAATTCAGCCTTCCTTTTAAAGATATCGCTGCTGTGCTTGGCATCGGCTGGCTCGCTTTTATTATCGTATCCGATGCCATTATTTCGCCAAGCGGAACTGGGAACATCTATATGTCGACAACGCCAAGGGTCGTTTATGGCTGGGCCCGCAGTGGAACCTTATTTAAAATTTTTGCAAGAGTAGACGAAAAGTCGGGCATTCCCCGTCCGGCCGTCTGGTTGTCGTTCATCATGTCGGTTTTCTGGACGTTGCCATTTCCGTCATGGGAAGCGTTAATCAGCGTCGTTTCTGCAGCGCTCGTGTTAAGTTATGCGATTGCCCCGATTGCAGCAGGAGCATTTCGCCACAATGCCCCTGACTTGCCTCGTCCGTTTCGTTTAAAAGGAATGGCCATTTTCGGTCCGCTTTCCTTCATCATCGCTTCCTTTATTGTCTACTGGTCGGGCTGGAATACGATTTCCTGGCTGCTCGGTTCGCAGCTTGTCATGTTTGTTATTTATGTATTGTTTAAAAAATGGGTGCCGACGGACGTCGTAAGTTTTGCCCAACAAGTGAAATCTTCCTGGTGGCTCGTCTTTTATTATGGGGCGATGATCGCCATCTCGTACTTTGGGCTTTTCGGAGGGACGAAGGCGCTTGGCCACCCATGGGACTTAATTATCGTTACGGTCGTTTCGCTTGTCACATATTACTGGGGGAGCCGTACCGGTTTGCCAGAGGCCGTTTTTGACGATGACGATGTAGAACAGCTTGAACATGTCCAATCAACAAAAAATGTTGGATAATAGGTCTTTATAGGAACGCTTGACCTTGATGACTCGTTATATGATGAGGAGAATAATGCGGACAAAGGGAGTCGGAAAAGAGGAAGAGGCCCATTAAAATAAAATGGAAATTATTAGGTGTAGCAAAGGGGAAATTAAACGGTTGAGCAATTCTGTTGCAATTAAACTAAATGGGGAAGAATTTGCCATGATGGATAGCTTATTGATTTTACATGATTTGCGAGAACCATTAAGAAACCCCTGGAGGACATTTCTTCCAGGGGTTCAGGCTGTTTTCACGGAGCACAAGCGCCCTGCAGCGCTTGTTTTTATTCATGAAGATTTATATGAAACGTCAAGATTGCCGGCTTCATAAAAAGCGATTTTTGATTGGTTGTATTCTTTCGTATAGCGGTTAAAGGTTTTGTTAAGATTTGTTATTTCTTTGTATTTTTCGTTTATCTGGTCAATATGGCTTTTGTAATCTTTCGTATTTAAGTCTTTTTCTTTAAAAAGGCTGTATAACGATTCATTTAACTCAATCGCGTCTTTATACGTATCATACATTTTATTGTACGTTTTGTACCTGAGGTTCATAGACGAAGTGACCTTTTTCGCTTTTTGTTGAAGTTTTTGATCGTCGAGATCCGGAACAATTTCATTGATTTTTTTAAATTCCTTATATGATTTGCCGAACGCTTTCTTTTCTTTCTGAAGGAGCTGTTTTTGCTTATCGGCCAATTCGTCAGCTTCTTTGAGCAAGAAATCCATTTTTTCGTTATTGATTGAAAGCGAAAGGAGCTCGTTATATAGTGATCGTTCTTTTTGATGCAGCTTCATCAGCGATTGTTGCTGTTTCACAAGGTCCTTTTCTATCGTTGCGGATTTTTCTAGGTGAATATAAACCCGGGCAACGTTTTTATCTGTCGATCCGCAGCCTGATAGGATAAAAGCAACCATTGTTACAAGCGAAATAGCAAAAAGGACTGTTTTAGCGGATTGCGGCTTCATGCTGTTAATACTTCCTTTCTTTTAAACGGTAGTTCAAAACGTCCGTCGAATCGAATCAAAGGCTTGCTTTTATGCACTCACGTATTTATTTCATACGCTGTTGCACCTGCGTCTACAAGCTATGCTTCGTAGCAGGCTTCCTTGGTGCAAGGTAGCAAAGAAGTAAATCGTGTGGTAGTCTTGCTCAAAGCTACCCTGCCTTGATCGTCTGGGCTCTTTTTGTCCTCCTTTTTGGACTTTTTAATAGGGCTAGAACCGTACGCATGGCAACGATCATTGCACTGGAAAGTAAAAGGAGCCTGTGAATCATCAATTTTCTTCATAGCGTATCCGTTTTGTTTTAAATAGGCTAATAGCTTTGGCAAATATTGAATCGTCGGACCCCGGTCATGCAATAAAACAACAGGAACTTCCCCTGCGCTTCTTTTTAGTTCAATCGAACGAATGACGTGAGTGACATAAGCCGGACTATTTAACTCCCAATCCCGGCTGTCAATGTTCCAGTCCCATAATTTTAACCCGTGCAAGTTTGCAGCCGCACGGTAGGAATCGAGAAAGTACGGAATGCTGCCGTACGGGGAACGGATCATGTGAGATTTAACGCCCGTAATTTGCTCTAAAATCTTCTGGTCATCCAGCATTTCTTGTAGTGCACTATCTTTCGAACGATAAAATTGGCGGGGATCATGGGTCATCCCGTGCATTCCAACGCCAAAACCTTCTTCTACCATACGTTTCACCGCTTCAGGCCGTTCTTTCATATGTGGACCTAACATGAAAAATGTAGCCTTTGCCCCGTATTTGTCTAACGTATTAAGCAGTTTCTCGACATCCGCCGAAGGGCCGTCATCGAATGTTAAATAAACCACTTTTTCATTCAGTTGCCTGGCCGCCAATTCTTGCTTTTCAACCTGGATGGAATGAGCGATGGCTGTTCCTTCAAGATCTTTTTTCGGCTGAACGATTGGCTGAAAGGTTGCTGCTTTTTCAGGCGGACCCTGTTTTTCAATCACTTTGGCAGCTGCAGCATCATCGTAATGGCTAAACCCGAAGTAAGCAGCAAATGAGACTAAAAACGAAATTGTTGCGATGGGTACAATTATGCGGATTTTTTTCTTTTTCATTTCGATCACCTTCATTTTCTTCTTCCAGTTTAAGTATAAGGGGTAAAACTTTCAAAGGGGTAACAAAAAGGTTACAAGCTTCTACATATTTCTGCTTCTTTTGACCTACATCGTTTAAAGAATGGTTTGTTTAAAGTTTGATAGACCTGTCCATACTGATGATAGATTATGAGACTATTAAGCTTTTGGAGGGGACAGAGATGAAGAAGCGAATCGCTATTGGAATCGTTGTAGCTTTTGTACTAACTTTTGCACAGCTTCCATTCGCTGAAGCTATCGCTAAAACGAATCATCAAGTGGTTGTAACCGCAGACGTATTAAATGTGCGCCTTGGTCCAGGGGAAAATTATAAAGTAATTGGCCATTTGAAAATGGGGTCAAATGTGAAGGTGATTTCAGAAAAAGGAATGTGGGCGCAAATTTTATATAAAAAGAAGCCAGCCTGGATTGCAACAGGATACATACGAAATGCTGTTGACAAACCGGTAAGCAAAAGGGAAGGGGTAGTAAGTGCTTCTTCCTTAAATGTCAGGAATAAGCCCAGTTTAAATAGTAAGGTGTTAACGGCGCTAACAAGCGGGACGAGAGTAACGATCCTGCAAGAACAAGGAAATTGGTTCATGGTAGAAACCGGTCATCCTATAAAAGGATGGGTAGCAAAATCGTATGTATCCTTTCAAAAAGGTGTAGCCACAGTTTCTGATTTAAATGTACGCGCCCTTCCTGGAATTGGGCATCGCATTCTCGAAAAACTATCGAAAGGCGCAACTGTTACGATTTTAATGGAAGGACAGGGCTGGTCAAAAGTAAAGACGAAGGCGGGAACGGTTGGCTGGGTTGCGGACCGTTACCTTCAAGCAGGGGAAAGCAAGCAGGCAACTGAACAAAAACGAGAGACAAAACGGTCGGCCAGCAATGAGCAGCAAACGCCAGCGGCAAACAAGCGACCATTTGAACAACAAAAGCAGAGGAGAGCAGATGGGGCAAAGAAAAAAGCAGAACAAACGACAGGGCGGCAAAATCTTTTAAATCAACGATCATCTATAGCAAAAGCACCAGAAAGCAACTCAGCAGAAACGTTAAAAGGAAAGACGATCGTGCTCGACCCGGGGCATGGCGGGCGTGACAGCGGAGCGATTGGAGATAAGTATAAAACGTATGAAAAAGACATTACGCTTTCTACGGCTAAATTAACAGCCGAACAATTGAAAGAAGCCGGGGCCCATGTAGCGATGACGCGGGACTCAGACAAGTATATCCCGCTGCATGAACGGGCGATGAAGAGTGTTCGTGCGAGTGCAGATGCGTTTGTTAGCATCCATTATAATTTCTGTGAAAAAAATGCCTGTCATGGGTTAATGTCGTTTTATTATTCAAAAACGAAAGATTTGCCGCTCGCCCGGTCGATCCAACAGCAAATCACCCAGTCAACCGATCTGACTAATTTGCACGTTCAATTTGGCGACTTGCAAGTATTAAGAGATAATCGAAAGCCGGCCGTTTTAGTCGAATTGGGCTTTTTATCCAATCCATCCGAAGAAAGGGTTATTCGCTCAAGATCCTATCAAGAAAAAGCCGCATCTGGCATTGTTCAGGGGTTGAAGGCTTATTTCCAGAGCGGGAAAAACTAGAGAAGCATGAAGATGGAGCCCTGATTCATCTTGAAAATAAGGTTAGGCAGAAGGCTGTTGCTATAGGATATCGATGGCGGCAGTCTTTTTTTAATGGATCATTCGATTCCATCCCGAAGATAAATACGGAATGGGCTGGCTATGTTAATGAGAAATGTACTGTATCCATATAACGAAGCTGGAATTTAAAGGAGCAATGACCGCCGCAGGGGATAGGTTATTTAAAGGTAAAAGCAAGAGAATAATAGGAAAAAATTGACTTGCGAGAGATTACATTTTATTCTAAATAGTGTGAAGCAAGCAGATCAATAAGAAAGCATGCCCGTCAACCTGGTTGGCGGAATGGCCAGATGAAGAAAGGAGGCGGCTTATGAATGGAGAAAATGCCGATTGATTGAAAGATGGCTACCTATGGCTCTTCATATTTCGTCGATGAACATTGAAACGGAGGGAACTTTAGGATGACGATGACAAAAGTATTTCATCTTTTTTCGCCCGAATATAAATCTGATCCTTATGGAACACTGGCGTATTATCGGGAACATGACCCTGTCCATGCCTTTCAGCTTGAGCGCTTTGACCGCCCCGCCTGGCTTATTACCCGCTATTCTGATGCCGTTGCCTTATTGAAAGACACCCGTGTGACAAAAGATTTTCGCAAATTGATGTCAGAAGAACAATTGAATGAATTTAACTCAATTCCAGAAATGGAGTTGATCTCTAATCATATGCTGGCAAAAGATCCTCCAGATCATACCCGTTTGCGGACATTGGTCCATAAAGCCTTCACTCCTAAAATGATCAGTGATTTGCGCGGCCGTATTCAGGAAATTGCGAACGAATTGCTTGATAAGATGGCAATGAAACAAGAAGTGGACCTTCTAAATGAATATGCCTTCCCCCTCCCCATGACCGTCATCTCAGAAATGCTTGGAATTCCGGAGAAGGACCGGGAGCAATTCAGAATGTGGTCCAATGTAATCATCGACGTTTCCAACAAAGAAGAACAGCAGGAAGCAAATCCGTATATTAAAGAATTTGTAAATTATTTAGAAAAACTGATTGAAGAGAGAAAAGAACGTCCTCAAAGCGATTTGGTCAGCGGGCTGGCTTTAGTTGAGGAAGAAGGAGAGAAGCTGACAAAAAATGAGCTGTATTCTATGATTTTCTTGCTGATCATAGCCGGTCATGAAACGACAGTCAATTTGATTGGGAATGGAACACTAGCGCTCCTTGAGCATCCAGACCAGCTTGAGAAATTGCGCGCGCAACCGGAACTCATACAAACGGCGGTAGAAGAGCTTTTGCGGTACACCAATCCAGTTGAATTCGCCACTTTCAGGATGGCTAATGAAGACTTTGACCTGCACGGCAAAAAAATAAAAAAAGGCGACGCGATCATGATCGGAATCGCTTCTGCCAACCGTGACCCTTCATGCTTTGAAAATCCCGATTCCCTTGACCTTACAAGAAAAAGCAACCAACATATCGCATTTGGATTTGGCATTCACTATTGCCTGGGGGCACCACTCGCACGGCTGGAGGGCCAAATTGCTATCAATTCTCTGATTCAGCGATTCCCGGAGATGTGCCTGAATGCATCCATTGAAGAGTTGAAATGGCGCAGTTCTCTCATTCTTCGTGGCCTGGTCGAATTGCCTGTTAAATTATGGGGTTAATTCTTTAAGATATTGACCGTTCATTCAAAATCGCTGTTAAGGCGTTTTTTTTTTATCTAAAAATTTAAAAATACTATTGATGAAATTTTCGGAATTGTATAAACTGAAATTGAAATCGATTTCAAATTCTCACCAATCAAACTAGTTTAGGAGCTTGGAAAGGAGGATGACTTGGCAACAATAGCTGATGTGGCAAAATTAACTGGTTTGTCGCGTTCCACTGTATCCCGGGTCATTAATCATTATCCTCACGTATCAGAAGAGAAAATACGGCTCGTTCGCGATGCGATGGAACAACTCAACTACTACCCCAATGCTTCAGCACAAAAGTTGAGAAATCAAAAAACGGATACGATCGCTGTGCTTGTCCCGCTCTTAACTAATCCTTTTTTTGCTTATTTACTTGAAGGGATTGATTCGGTCGCGACAAAATATAACCTCCAGCTGCTCGTTTGCCAGACGAAACATGACCGTGAAAAAGAATGGAAGTTTTTAAGCCTTCTTAAAACGAAACAAGTGGATGGGGTGATTTTAACAGCGATTGAAAATGAATGGGACAAGCTGACTGAATTTATTGAGGACGGGCCGATCGTCCTATGCAATGAATACGAAAAGAATGCCCATGTGCCAACGGTCGGGCTTGACCAGGTTTACGGAGGCTACATAGGTACAAAGCATTTAATTGAGAAAGGCCATCAACATATCGCCCATTGTCGCGGAAGAATGATAAGCGAGCTTTCTTCAGACAGGGAAGCTGGTTTCCGCAAAGCGTTAAATGAACATGGCTTAGCAGTACGTAAAGAATGGATGTTTGGCGATGTGAGTGACATCGAAGGCGGAAAGCGGGCTGTAAGGGAAATACTTGCGATGAAAGAACGCCCAACGGCAGTATTCACCGGCAGTGACCAGGCAGCTGCAGGCATGATTTCAGAAGCAAAACGCCACGGCTTGCGTATTCCGGAAGATCTCGCGGTGCTCGGTTTTGACGACCAGCAAATTGCCACAATAACAGACCCGCCTCTTACGACCATTAAACAGCCGATTGAAGAGATCGGGCAAAAAGCGATGGAACTGATGATTGACATCATTATCTATAAAAAAGATGTAAAAGCTCCTAAGATTAGGCTTCCTTTTAAATTGATAGAAAGAGGTTCAACTTGAATTGAGAACGATTTCAATGTTGCGGCCAATTTGGAGACAGGCTGCCAATATAGTTGAACCAACTACACGCTAAGGAGGAGAACAATGAAGACGTTTAAGAAAGCAACACTATTGCCGTTAGTTATGTCTCTTTCACTCGCTCTAAGTGCATGCAGCTCAAATGATTCGGATAAGAAGGCGGATGGTGACAGTGGCAATAAAGGGGACAATAAAAAAGTAACGATCGTCTATGCCCGCGGAAAAGATGTGACAAAAGGCACGGCGAAAATGGTTGAAGCATTTGAAAAATCTCACCCGAACATTGATGTGAAGTTTCGCGAAATGCCTTCCGACACCGGCCAGCAGCATGATGCGTATGTGACCGCTTTTAATGCGAAATCTTCTGAAATTGATGTCATTGACATGGACGTCATCTGGCCAGCAGAATTTGCCCAGGCAGGTTACGTCATGCCGCTTGATCGCTTTATCCAGCAAGATGGCATTAAGCTCGACGAATACAATCAGGGAGCGTTAGCCGCCGCTCAGTTTAACGGGAAACAGTGGGCGCTTCCTAAGTTCATCGATGCTGGCCTTCTCTACTATCGAAAAGACCTCGTAAAGGACGATCAAGTTCCGAAAACGTGGGACGATTTATTAAAGCAGGCTAAGGAGCTGAAAGGAAAAGGCGGCACAAAGTTTGGCTACGTCATGCAGGCGAAGCAATATGAAGGGCTCGTATGTAATGCGATCGAATTCGTTGCCGCTTACGGAGGCAAGTTTATCGATGAAAAAGGCGAGGTCGCCGTTAACAGCCCTGAAACGATTAAAGGATTAAAGAAATTGGTTGAAGTTGCAAAGTCAAATGCTGTTCCAGGGAATGTGACAACGTTTACCGAAATTGAATCGGATACGGCATTTATTGAGGGACAAACGGTATTCTTGCGAAATTGGCCATATGAATACGCCAGCGCCAATGACAAGGAAAAATCAAAAATTGCTGGCAAAGTCGGCGTCGCTCCGCTTCCTGCCGGAGATAAAGGTTCAGCTGCAGCGCTCGGCGGCTGGATGGCCGGCATTAACAAAAATACAAAGCATCCGAAAGAAGCCTGGGAATTCTTAAAGTTCATGACCGGAGCCGAAGGGCAGAAGATTGATGCCATTTACGGCGGGCATGCGCCAACGATCACGAAGCTTTATGATGATCAAGACGTCATTAAGGCGAACCCTACATTCGGCAATAAAAACTTCCAAAAAGGGTTAGAGGCTGCTGTACCACGTCCGGTTGCGCCAAACTATCCGGAAATTTCCGAAATCATCCAAATTCATGTATCGAACGCCATTGCCGGAAAAGAAACGGTAGAGCAGGCTGTGAAAGCGATGGACAAAGAAATGAAAGAAAAGCTAAAGAAATAATCAACCCGGGTGTCAGCTTATAAACCGACAGGGAAGACTGGAATCGGCGAATCGCCGATTCCGACATCCGCTTTCGTACAAAAATTTTTTTAGCAAGTTGGTCTAAAAGGCTGACACCTTTTTTTAGAAAATGGAAGGAGTGGGGAAATGAAAAGCGACATCCAGCCAGGCCGCGATCCGATTCACTCTGTAAAGACAAACACCTCGAAAAGAAAAAAACGATCTGATAAGCTTGCTGCTTATTTACTCGTTCTGCCTGCCCTTATTTTAATTCTTGTCATAGCGATATGGCCTGTTTTGCAATCATTTTATTTTAGTTTATTTGACTTGAGGCTGAATGATCCGACAAAATCGTCTACCCATATCAATTACAGCCTCGATTTGGATCGTTATTTAAACAACTATCCGTTTTTAATCGGAACGATCGATAGTGAAATCCGAAGCGGAAATGCTCCAGATCAACTGCAGAAAATAAAAGAAAGGCTACAGCAAGTGGACCGCGAGATTCAGCAAGATCCTACTGTGAAAAAAAGCTACAATGCGGTCAATGAGAAGCTGATAAATTTTCAGCAAGTACCGTCTGATCTAAGTATTGTAGACGTCGATCGCGACACGGCAAAAAAACTGATGAAAGAGGTCACGGCGATTGCAAATGAAGTGTCTGCTCTAACAAAAGAAACAACGTTCAAGCAAGGGAACAAGCTTAAAGGACTTGCGTCTGGCCTGGATGATTCTTTCATCGAGCCGAATTACATAGGCTTTAAGCATTATACGGAAAACCTTTCAGGGAACAGAATGTGGAAAGCCATCAGCAATACGGTCATTTTCACGGTTATATCTGTATTTATTGAATTGGCCATTGGCCTTGCTATTGCATTGTTGATCAATAAAGCGTTTTTCGGGCGCGGGCTCGTCCGGGCGAGCATTTTAATCCCATGGGCGATTCCAACGGCCGTCTCGGCATTAATGTGGAAATATTTATATGACGGGCAAAACGGGGTCGTTGCGAAGTTGTTTGAGAAGGTCGGACTCGTCGATCATATGACGAACCTTCTGACAACTGAAACCGGATCATTTTTTTCCGTTATCTTTGCGGATGTATGGAAAACAACACCGTATATGGCGTTACTGCTGCTCGCTGGACTGCAAACGATTCCAGCGTCGATGTATGAGGCCGCAGCGATTGATGGAGCGGGAAAATGGAAGCAATTTTTGACGATTACCCTGCCGCTTTTAAAATCCAGCATATTAGTCGCCCTTTTGTTCCGCACGCTGGATGCATTCCGCGTGTTCGACCTCATTTTCGTATTGACCGGCGGGGGTCCGGCGAACTCGACGGAGACCATTTCCGTCCTTGCCTACAAAGTAATGTTCTCACAAACTAATTTCGGAGAAGGGTCGGCATTGTCGGTGATCGTCTTCATTTGTGTTGCCATCATCTCTATGATCTATATTAAATTTCTCGGAAAGGATTTGCTTCAGGATGGGGCGAAATAAGGGGGTGTACGGATGAAAAAGAAAGCAGGTGTGCCATTTTATATCTTTCTTGTTGTCTTCGTCTTTGTCGTCATGTTCCCTTTTTTATGGGTGCTGGCGAGTTCCATTAAACCGGCGACTGAATTGTTTGGGGACAAAGCTTTTACGCCATTTACAGACCACCCGACATTTAAAAACTATGTATCTGTATTTGCGAATCACCCATTTTTACGCTATATGTGGAACAGTTTTGTCGTTGCCTTTATTACGACGGTTTATACCGTGTTTGTCGCCTCGCTCGCTTCATATGCAATCGCCAGGCTCGATTTTAAAGGGAAAACCGTCATTCTCGGGCTCGTCCTGTCGGTTTCGATGTTTCCGCAAATCGCGACCATATCCCCGATTTATATTTTCTTGAAAAATGTCGGCCTTACGAATTCTTATATGGGCTTGATTATTCCGTATACGACCTTTGCCTTGCCGTTATCGATTTGGATTCTCGTCACCTTTTTCCGCAAGATTCCGTTTGATCTTGAAGAAGCGGCAAAAATGGACGGAGCGTCATTAATGCAAACATATTGGAAAGTCATTATGCCACTGGCAGTTCCAGGCATTTTCACGACAGCGATCCTCGTCTTTATCGCATGCTGGAATGAGTTTCTCTTTGCTCTGACCATCAATACGGAAGAAAAGTTCAAAACCGTGCCGGTCGGAATCGCCATGTTCCAGGGACAATTTACAGTTCCATGGGGCGAAATATCGGCTGCAACCATTATTGTCACGATTCCGCTCGTCATCCTCGTCCTTTTGTTCCAGCGCCGCATCATTTCTGGCCTGACCTCAGGAGCGGTGAAAGAATAAAAAAACAATGGGTAAGCCTGCTCCACTTAGCGGGCTTACCCTATTTTTTTAAAAGTTCCCCTTTAGCTAAGAAAATTATAGAAAGAAAAAATTTCCCATTATTTTCGGACAATAAACTTTGCATTTTGGGTAACAAACGTTCACAAATACATAAATCAAATAAGTATGATATTTTACTAAGTTACTGATCGACTTGTCTTTCTTTTCCTACCAGGTGGCACAGCGCCGTCCAGAAACGATAATTTTAGTAAGAAAGTCTTAAAGCAAATAATTGTGTAGGTAGAAAGAATCGTTTTGTCCTATAACCATACGCATAGAAAAGCATTTTGTTATAATTAGGAAAAAGTAAAAGTTTCCCTATTTTACACGGCAGGTGTACACATATGATCGATAATCAATATAGATTAATGACATTAAATCGTGAAGTGTCTTTATATATGGAGCAATTACGGGCAAATGAAGAAAAGGTAAGACGTTTGTATGAGGCGAAAAGTAAGATTTCTAATGAACAAGAAGAGCTAATGAACAACAAAAGACTCATTTATAAGCCGGAACTGTCGCGAACAATCTGGTCCGGGAAACATGCGAATCATTTCGGAAACTTACGGGAAGTAAATGAGCGGGCGTTTAAAGCAATAAATGATCGTCAAATTGAAGAGCTTTTGACTAGAATTGAGGACAAAATTTTACAGCTAGAACGGGCCAATGCTAGTATTTCTGATTCGATCCAATTCATTCATAAGAAAATCAAACACGTAAAAGATGAGGAGGGATAATGTGCCGGAGATTAAAATAAAGGAACAGGAGATTAAATCCGCATTTGATACATTAAAGGATAAAACAAATGACTTCCATCCAGCTGCCTCAAAACCTGTATTCCGACATTCTTCTCTTCAATTTCTGAAGTTTCTTCAAGAATTGGAAGAGCGTTATGATAAGGCTGTTCACGATTATAAAACGAGGCTATTAAAGGCGGAATCCGATGCCTGGTCAAATATTGAATCATTCGTAGAAACAGAACATCGTCTTGCGGATAACTTTGAAAGGGAGAATAAGCGATGAAAGTGTTGGACGTGTCGGAAGTACTAGATGGAATCGATCGATGGGTAGAAAAAAAGGAACAAGAGAAAGAACAGGTTCATGCCATCCGGGAGGCCATGAAAAAAGTCATCGAGTTAGATGATAACTTAAAGGGACGCGGCGGAGAAGCGATCAAAAAGCATTTTGC
>NZ_KE387231.1:0-90243 GCF_000430745.1 Fictibacillus gelatini DSM 15865
GGGCAGGCGATCCGTTTGTTCTATCAGGAATGCCACCTTTCGTTTTTGCTTTATTTTGAATCGTTCATTAAAGATTATGAAGCCATTTTAACATCGATCAAAAATCAGCTGAAAAATTTTGAGCCTGATCCAAACGGCTTTATTAGCGAAAGTTTTTTGGATCATGATGTAAGAGCGGGACTTCATAAAATAGAGACAACAACCATCGGGATCGTCGATGAAGCGAACAAGGCGATGAAAGAAGTCCGGGATATTGTTGATCTTCCTTTCCTTGATGAAACAGAAGTGGTGGAAAACATCTGGCGAGCGAAACGACATGCGAAAACGACGATCGAACAGCTTCACGCCTTTGATAAAGCGCAAACCGCCGCGCTGGAAACGGTAGAACAAGACCTCGCCTTGATGGCAAACTATATCAACCAGATCAGCTCGGCAATCAAAAGCGGCGAAGTGACTATTTCAAATTACTCGGTAAAACAAATCACATCGTATGAAACCTATAATGACTTGATAGGCGACCTTGCCCAGAAGACAAATCCTTATGAAAACAAGTATAGACGCCCGGATGCGGACGAACAATTAATCGCGTCTTCGTACATCGCACAGTTACAAAATAAAAACGTAACGAAAGAAGAATTTGAAACGCTACAGGAACAAAAAATCAAAACGGTTCATGTCATTGACGAATATGCGGAATATGACGGTGATTACCATATCCTCGCCAATGGAATGATTGTAAGGGAATATAAAGACAAGAATTTTAATAAACAATATCAAATTGTCGATAAGGTACCAAAAAACCGGGCAGGAGGGGTCCGAGAATTAGATTCCCCATTTGAAGGCACTCCATTAGAAATCGCAGAGTATGCCGTCCCCGGAGGACTTATAAAAAAAGGCGTCACCAAACTCGGGAAAAAGGCGATTACGGGTATCGAAAAGAAATTGGCGAAGGAGTGTACTGGAGGTACGCGTAAAAATATTTCACATCCGGTTCTCGATAATACAAGATCGGGAAGTGCCTTAAAGAAACCGGACGGCCAACATGGTTTTAATGATATTATTGATAATTATACTCCGCATGCTAAAGAATTTGAGATAGTTGGTGGTGACGGAGTTAAAAGGAAATTATATCAAATTGAAGGCGGAATGAAGTATTACGACTATAAAGATTTATATAATAAAAACTTAAGGATTAAAGAGAGAATAACAACTGTTAAAGACCAAAACGGTATATTTGAGTGGATTGTTGACCCAGCCAAAGGTGTTACACATAGAAGATTTATTCCTAATGGGCAAATAACAGGAGCTCCGAACCAAAGACCCAAAGAATGAAGGTGATTAGTGGATATGTTGATAGATATTTTCAAGCAAAACAAAATAAATTACGATTGGAAAACAATATATGTGGGCTTAAAACTTGATCTAATTAAATATGGTGACATAACAAATTATGCAGTTGAGTTTTTAAGTAGCCATCCTGAAGCTAACAATCAAAACATTATTCAGCTTGCATGGGGTGGGGATGATTTCGATTACGAGAGTTTACTGGTGAATATATTGAAAGAGTCGAACATTGATGATTTGAACCTAGACGCCGATGTTTGGCAGTTTGAAATAAGAAAATGGAGATTTGCTTTACTTACATACTTAAAAATGATTCATCATGATGATTTTGAGAAGTTATTAGATAAGGTTGCTGAAGTGTATGCTGACTTTAATTATCCAGAAGATATGGATAGCTTTATTAATTATCTAGCGCCTAATGATGACTTTAATCCTTCGCAATATTCACAAGAGAAGAATGTTATCAGACTTGTTAACTTATTTAATGATTTCCTAAATAGAGAACAAAAAATACTTACTAAATGAGTTCCCTTTTTAATGGATTATGACCTTGATTAGCACAACATGCTAGTTAAGGTTTTTTTATGTTTAACATTAAAATAGAAAAAGTGTCGCCTATAATGTCACACTAGCAAACTTTGCGCAAAAAGGCCAATCCTTATGAAAACAAACGCCCGGATGCAGACGAGCAATTAATCGCAGCATGATGCCGTCCCCGGAAGACTTATAAAAAAGGCGTCACCAAACTCGGGAAAAAGGCGATTACAGGTATCGAAAAGAAAGTGGTGAAGGAGTATACTAAGGGTACAGGTAAAGACTATAAAAACTATAAAGCTGTGGACTATACTGGAAAAAAGAAGATTAATGGAGAAGAAAGAGATATTAGCAGACGGGTTTTTCAAAGGATTGATATCGATTATAAGAGAATCGATCCTGATACTGGCATGACAAATTTTCAATTAATGAAAAAAGGAAGAGCACCAATTTGGAAAGATGAAACAGTTATAGAGTACCATCAAGAGTTTTTATAATGGCTCCTCGCTATTTATGAAGAAAATCCGACTTTAGATTGCATAATTCTTTATTTCACTGATCGCTGTACTTCTAAATTATGTTGGCATTGAATGTTGAGGTGATAATATGTACCTATCAATCAAAGAAACCGCTGAATATTTATCGCTCCCTGAATCGTATATTGAAAACCTTATCCTGCAAAAAAGGATACGCGCGATTCATGACGGGACGCAATATTTGATCAATAAAGAGCAATTCAACACCCACCTTGAGCAAATGGAAAAGTATAAAAAAATGGTCGAAGAATATATGAATGAACCGATTCCCGAAGATTGGGATGCAAAAGACGAGGACTAGGAATAAAGCATTCCCAGTCCTTTATACTTTCCATATTTAAGGCAATTACCGTCTCAATGAATCGATAAAGTTATAGTCTATAACCTTTCTTTCATCAACAATATCTAATAATTCATCATGTGGAAGGGTATCTTCTTTATCAGAATAAAATAAGGTTAAATGTACACCTTCGGATTTAGCAATTTCGAGGGCGGGGAGAAAATCACTATCGCCTGTCAATAATGAGGCATGAGTGATCAAGCGTTTTGTACTATGTAATACAATGTCTGTAGCTAAAGAAACATCAACACGTTTTTGTTCAAAAATCGTTCTTCCTTCATCGTCTATACCGCGAAAAGCAAGCTTTCCTTCACGTACTGTAAAACTGTTTAGTCTATTTAACTTTCGGAAAAATTTTTGTGCATTAGAAAATTGTTTGCTTTCTTCTTCTGTTGGATGTGAGGTCTGGTACGGTAAGCAGTGGTAATAGTAGGCTCTAAGCAATTGGCGATCCTCACTCATGCACATTGCTAATTTTTCGTAATCAATCTTTGCTTTTCCAAATGCACGTAATATGTTATCTAAATACCCGCCATCAATAAACAAAGCAGTTCTGGCAGAGATCATAAGCCCTCACTCCCATAAAATAAAACAGGGGGATGCAAGCATCCCCCTGTTGTTCTTGGCCTACCATCCACAAAAGAACGGTAGCGATTAATTCTAATTATATTATATTCAAATTAATTAAGAATGTAAACAAAATGTATAAAAATTCGCAAAGTATTTTCTTTAATCGTCACTAAACGCCCGGTTATTCAAAAAAAGTTTACTCAAGTTTTTGGAAAAACTTGAGTAAACACTAAATTGTTATGTTGTGCTAAGCTCCTGGATTTTGCCTCTTTCGCTATTTCCTTTTTCAAGCGTATTTAATACGGCTTTTGCTAATATGTGGATGCCCTTTAAAATAGCTTCCCGGTCAAACGTCATGTGGGGGTGGTGAAGACCAGGTTCAAGTCCGCACCCAAGCCCGAGCATCGTTGATTTTAAATGTGGCCGTTTTAATGCATAGAAATGAAAATCTTCTCCGCCTGTTGTAACGAGCGGTAGATCTAAGTTTTCGCTTCCAATCGTTTCGCAAATTGCTTCAGCCATCATTTGCTGGGCCTCGGGGTGCACCCGGGCAGCGGCAAGATGTGGCGGGATGACGAGGTCGATTTTCACCTGGTAAAAATTCGCCACAGAATCTGCCGCCATTTTCACATGCTCGACTAACGTTTCCATCACTTCATTCGTTTGCGCCCTTAAGTCAAGGCTAAATTCCGCCTGACCTGGAATAATATTGGAACATTCTCCGCCGGCACGGAGCATCGTCATTTTGACAGAATGAGGGATCATCGGGTCAATATGAATGTGGGCCAGTTCATGAACGAGCGTCGATGCCACTTCAATTGCGTTAGTGCCAAGGTGCGGCCTTGCCCCATGAGCATCTTCCCCGATAATCGTTCCTCCAATATATTGGCTGGCACCATGGATGATGGCGGGTGCTGCGTGCCCGTTTTTTGTTTCCTGAACCGGCCGCAAATGAACGCCATATAAATAATCGACATCATCAACGACGCCTTTTTCAATCATTTTCAGAGCCCCTTCGCCTTTTTCTTCGGCAGGTTGAAAGATAAAGCGAATCGTTCCGACGGGCAATGATTTCAATTTCTTTAAAAGAAGAAGAACACCAAGCGCCATTGTCATATGGGAGTCATGTCCACAAGAATGGTTCGCCCGGAATTCACCGTCCACTTCTTGCCAGAGAGCATCCATATCGGCCCTGACGGCAACGACGGGAGAACCTTCACCAATTTCGCCGATGACCCCCGTACAATCATCAAAGGTATACGTACGGCAGCCATATGAATCGAGCTTTTGTTTAATAAATTTTGTCGTCCCAATTTCCTTCCAGCTTACTTCTGGATGGTGATGAAGGTGTTCAAATATCTCCATCACCTCTTGCTTAATTTCTTCAAGTAATGCCTCCATGATGAAAAATGCTCCTTTCAAACAACTCCGTCCTGATCATAACCAAAACTACTAATGGATCTATCGTTTTGCTAAAAAACCTTCCATATAATGTAGCATAACGGCAAAATATTCACAATACTTGATATTATTTTCAATACATACCCTTTATAAATCATATCAAACAAGTGCTGGTAGGGATACATGATCTTGAAAAGCAATAGTCGTGGTACTTTATTTTATGTTAAAAATTGTAGAATATGATCAGGTGAAAAACATAAAAAGCTAACCCGGCTAAATAAGGTTAGCTTTAAGTGTCCGCTTCCTATGCTTTCTGTTCAAAGCGTTTAATAATTTCAATGATCACGTTGGTCGCTTTAATCATATTGTCTACTGAAATAAATTCGTACTTGCCGTGATAGTTTTCCCCGCCAGTGAAAATATTTGGTGTCGGAAGCCCCATATACGATAGCTGGGAACCGTCTGTACCGCCGCGGATCGGCTTAATATTCGGTTGAATGCCGAGGCTCTCCATCGCTTCATAGGCAATATCGACGATTTCTTTAACTGGCTCGATTTTTTCTTTCATATTATAATATTGATCGTTCATCTCAAGAAGAATATTTTCTTCACCATATGTTTTTCGTAACTCATTTACGATTGCTTCTAAATTGGCTTTTCTTGCCTGAAACTCTTCCTTGTCAAAGTCACGGATAATATAGTGCAGTTTTGTTTCTTCAACATCGCCGTTAATTGAAATTAAATGATAGAAGCCTTCGTATCCTTCCGTTGTTTCCGGCGCTTCTTCTTGCGGAAGGCGATTGTTTAATTCCATCGCGATTTTAGCGGAGTTGACCATTTTACCTTTGGCTGAACCGGGGTGGATATTTTTCCCTCTGATCGTGATTTTGGCTGCAGCGGCATTGAAGCTTTCATATTCCAACTCTCCAAGAGGCCCGCCGTCAACCGTATAGGCAAATTTTGCATTGAAGGCGTTTACATCAAATTTGTGGGGACCGCGTCCGATTTCTTCATCAGGCGTGAAAGCGATTCTAACTTTTCCGTGCTTGATTTCAGGGTGCTGGATTAAATACGCCATCGCAGTCATAATTTCAGCAATACCCGCTTTATTGTCGGCGCCTAGAAGCGTTGTCCCGTCAGTCGTAATAAGCGTATGCCCGATATATTTTTCTAGATCCGGGAAGTCTTTTGGGGAAAGGACGACATTTAAGCTTTTGTTTAAGATAATATCTTTTCCGTCATAGTTTTCAACGATTTGTGGATTGACGTTTTTTCCGGTAAAATCAGTTGCCGTATCGACATGAGCTAAAAATCCAATCGTTGGTACTTCTTTTTCTGTAGTAGAAGGGAGCGTTGCCATGACGTATCCATTTTCATCCATGGTCACTTCCTCCATGCCGATCGACTTTAATTCTTCTACAAGCATACGAGCGAGTTCCAGCTGTCCGGGTGTTGAAGGGCATGTGCTGCTGCTTTCATCAGACTGTGTGTCCACTTTCACATAGGAAGTGAATCGTTCAATGATTTCATTTTTCAACTTTTCTTCATCTCCTTTTTCGATCCTCGCTATTTATCTTATCATGATTTTAATGTTCTACCCAATTGCAGATTTTCGTTTTGAAAGTTAAGAAAATGCCCCGATAAACGAGACATTTTCAAAAAAGTGTTAGATCCGGACACTAATATCATATTCTTTAAGCCAATAGTTCACTTGAAGAAGATAATCGATCAATCCGCGAGCCTCTGTTCCGTTTATTGTTTTATCGTTGCCATCGGCGATAGTGCGGACCCGTTCTTTGTTGATCATCGGTAAAATCGGTGAATTTGGATCGTTTAATACATCGACCATCCAGTTGCTGACCCCTTTTAAATATGCGGCATCTTTTGTGCTTGGATAGGCGCTTTTTCTCCGATTGCGCACATCGTCTGGGAGATAGCCTTCAAAAGCCCGGCGAAGAATTCCCTTTTCAATATTGTCGATGCTTTTCAATTCAAATGGCACATTCCATAAATATTCGACAAGCCGGTAATCGCAGAACGGTACGCGTACTTCAAATCCTGTCATCATGCTAGAGCGGTCTTTTCGATCAAGCATGAACGGAAGGAATCTGGTAATAAACATATAGGACATTTGCCGCTGTTTTGCCTGCAAATCTTCTTCTCCTTCTAGAAAAGGAACTTCACTGAGCGCTTCCAAAAATCTTTGTTTTTGGTATAGTTCGGGCTGAATGCTCTCTTTTAAATCTTCAGATAGAATACTAGAAAAATAGCCAAGGTTAACATTCCACGGAAACACATTAGCATTTAAAAACTGGTCTTGATAAAACCATGGATAGCCGGAAAAGACTTCATCCGCCGATTCGCCGGAAAGGGCGACGGTTGCATTCTTTTTCATTTCTTTAAACAAAAGATAAAGGGATGTTTCAAGCTCCCCGACGCCAGGCAGGTCCCGGGCCCGCATCGGAACAAGCAAATTCTCGACTAGCTTGTCAGCTCCAAGAACGATTGAATGATGGTTAGTTCCGACATGCTCTGATACCCGTTTTACCCATGGCTCGTCGAGATCGCGGCGAAGAAAATCCTGCTCAAAATCCTTTTCATTGTTGACAAAATCGATTGAATACGTATGCAGCGTTTTTCCGTTCCGTCTATATTCAGCGCCTGCCATAGCGGTTAGCCCGCTCGAATCAAGTCCGCCGGAAAGCATCGTGACAAGCGGACGGTCGGATAGTAATTGGCGTTTGACGGTATCTTCTAATATCGAACGAATCGTCTGAACGGTAGTATCTACGTCATCCGTATGTTCTTTGCTTTCAAGTTTCCAATAGCGTTCCGTTTTGACCCGATTGGCCGTAAACGTCATGTAATGGCCTGCCCGTACTTCTTTTACGTTTTTAAACACGCCATTTCCGGGTGTTCGCATCGGTCCGAGGGCGAACACTTCAGCAAGCCCTTCGCGATCTACCTCTGTTTTTACCAGCGGATGGGAAAGCAGTACTTTCAGCTCAGAACCGAAAATAATGGCACTGCCCTGCACGGTATAAAATAAAGGCTTCACTCCTAGATGATCTCGACCGAGCATAAGCTGCTGGCGTCTTTCATCCCAAATTCCAAACGCAAAAATGCCGTTAAAGTGTTTCACACAATCTTCTTTCCACTCTAAATAGGCATGAAGCAATACTTCTGTATCTGAATTGGTTTGAAAGTGGTGGCCTTTTTCTATTAATTTTTTGCGCAACTCCTTGTAATTGTATAGCTCCCCGTTATAGGTCAGGGCTATTGTATATTCGCCATCTTGATAAAGCATTGGTTGGAGTCCGCCTTCCGGATCAATGACAATCAAACGACGATGGCCAAATGCCGCACGCTCTGAAAACCAAAACCCGTCCGCATCCGGTCCTCGATGTATAATGCGATCCGTCATTTTCTTTAAAATAGGTTGTTGTTCGGAAAGATTTCTTGTCCAATCAATCCAGCCTGCAATTCCACACATTCTATTGCCTTCTTTCTTTCGTTGGTCTCCTATCAAAGCCCCCTCGAAAAAGTCGACCAAGTTGCAAATTCAGTCGAATCATCGTAAAAAAATAGAATGAATTCGACTGAATTCTGATTTTGGTCATATTTTAATGGTAAATCGCAAGACAATGAAAGGCAAACAATTATAATCGATTTGCTTGAAAATACGAGTTTAGTCCTATCTCTGCCTGTTTCTATTAGTGCTTATATCACATTTGTTAGTATTATTTGATTCATCAGCAAAGATCAGTATAATGGTATAAAATAGACTGGATAAAGGTGCTAAGAATGGAAAACAAAGAGGACAAAAAAATTAGAATAATCAAAGCAGCGACCAGGTTATTCTCTTCACAGGGCGTGCGGAATACGACGGTCGATCAAATCGCAAAAAAGGCGGGTATCGGAAAAGGAACGGTTTATTACTACTATGACGATAAAACAGAGATTCTGCTTGATTGTTACATGCAACATATTATAAGGATTCGAGAAAAGGCAAAAAACGAGCATTTAAGTAATGCCGATGTTGTGCAAAGGCTGCAGCGGCTTCTTCAATATATTAGTGAAGAGTCTTGTCATGATCCATTTGTATCAACACTCTTTCAAGAGTATAAACAAGCTCGTCTTCCCGAGATTAGCCTTTGTTTCAAGCAGTCCGAAGAAGATGCGGTAAGGATGGTGACGCATTTGCTTGAAGAAGGGATAAATAATGGAGAATTAGAAAACGTGCCATTGCCGCTTACAGCTTTTTTGCTCGTTAGGATGATGTTTTCCTATAATTTGGATTATCGCAAAAGCGACAAAAGCGATGATGAGTTCTTAATGTTGTTGAGAAAAATGCTGCTGAAAAATTAGGGAGAAGAACAATAATCAGGTGCTTGAAGAGGTTTATCATGTTAAGTGGGCTTGTCATCCAAGTTCACGAATGGGTACCACCTAACCGACCGCCTCCTCTTTTTTATATTCTTCTTGAGCCTTTTCCAAGAAGAATAAGAGCGATATAGCAGGGAAAACGTGAATTTTTCAAGTGTAATCTATAAAAAAATCAATCACCGGAATATCTTTCTTGGAGTTCGTCCAGCTTTTTCAGAATGAGTTCCATTTCGACTTCCATTTTGTTGATCCAATCAAGAAGTTCTTCCATCTTCATCACTCCCATTATCTTTATTATAATGGGAACATACGTTCTTGTAAAGTGTAATATTATGGCACCTTCAACTATTTATAATCAAAGGTGCCGATCAATTATTTTTTTAATAAATCTAAATCAAATTTCGGAACGAGTCCTTCATTGGCTGCCCGGCTAAGCAAAGTGGTGATCGCTTCATATCCGGCTTCGCCTAAGTCTGCTGTGAAATCATTGACATAAAGGTTAATGTGCGCCTTTGCGACTTCAGGATCCATTTCCTGAGCGTGATCAAGAACGTAGCTTTGAGACGCTTCTGGATGTTTCCATGCGTATTCGACCGATGCACGGATCCACCCGGAAATTTTCCCGACGTCAAGTCCCCTGCGCGCAATGATCGCTCCAAGCGGAATCGGTAAACCGGTATCTTCTTCCCACCAGTTTCCTAAATCAGCCATAAGATGGAGCCCGTACTCCGGGTAGGTGAAACGCGCTTCATGGATAACGAGCCCTGCATCGATTTTGCCGTCCTGAACGGCCGGCATGATTTCATGAAACGGCATAATGACAATTTCCCCAATGCCGCCGGGAACGTTTTGTGCTGCCCATAATCTGAACAAGAGGTAGGCGGTTGAACGTTCACTTGGAACGGCAACCCGCTTGCCGGACAGGGCTTCCGGACTGGTTTCATCGTCTTTTGTCAAAACGAGCGGGCCGCATCCTCTTCCGAGCGCTCCGCCGCATGGGAGCAATGCATAATCGGATAATACCCATGGTAGAGCCGCATATGAAATCTTCAATATTTCCGGCCCGTTCGGATCCGTGGCAAGGTTATTAGTGATATCGATGTCTGCATAGGTGACATCAAACTCTGGTGCACCGGGAACGAGCCCATGCACTAATGCATGAAAAACAAATGTGTCATTTGGACAAGGTGAGAAGGCAATTCTCATTTTAAAACCTCCAATAATACGTTACTCGCTTTTTCTAACATATTTAAAGCTTCTTTAATCCGCCATGCGTCCTTGTTGCGCGGGCCAACTTGATTTGAAATGGCCCGGATTTCAAGAATCGGTAGATTATAATGCCGGGCTGCAATCGCTACGCCGTATCCTTCCATTGCTTCAGCTGCTGCCCCGGGAACCCGTGCCGCTAATTCTTGTGCAGTTTTATCGCTTCCAGTAACCGTCGAAACAGTTAATATCGGCCCGGTGGTAACCGGAAGCCCGGCTTCCTTAAGCGCCTTCGCTGCCTGTTCTGCGAGCTTCAAGTCAACAGGAGCACGTGAGGAGCCGAAACCGAGTTCATCGAGGCTCAAGAAACCTTCAGCGGATTCTGCACCGAGATCGGCTGCAACGATGTCGTTTGCAATAACAAGCGAGCCAATTTCAGCCTGGCAAGCAAAGCCGCCAGCGATTCCAGCGTTCACAACGAGATCATATTTAGCGGTCGCAAGTGCAGCCGCTGTGTTTGCTGCAGCCGCAGCTTGCCCGACTCCTGCCAATTTTACATCAAAACGCCTTTCGCCATGAAGGCCACGCAAAACAGCATCCCTTTCTGCGTCGACCGAGGTCATGACAAGTACTCTTGAATCTTTATATGTGTTTACGGATGAATCCGCAGTTGAATAAAAAGTCACTGTAAAATCCCCTTTAATTCAGTTCGAAAACTATATCTTAAGGGTATCTCGATCTTTTCGTTGTGTAAAGCGGATTGCCTTACATCTGTTTTTGTTTTGTATCAAAAAAGAAAGCAAAATGAAATAAATCGTAATAAAAACTTTGTTAGAATACTAGAATAGAGATTGTAGTTTCATTTTATTGAAATAGAGGAATAAATATAAAAAATGATTTTTTTCGGGGGATAAAAAATGACCATAGAGAAACAATTGGTTGAAAAGACGTTTTATGAAACGTTTATGACAGAAGATGAAAATGTGCATCCCGTTCAAGTGCTCGGAGAACTTTATGTGAAAGAGCAACGGGAAAACTTGTCTGATTTATCGCCTATCCGTTTTGCCCAGGGAGAGGTATATTTCCATCATCAAGATTTTGAGGCGGCCATTTATAAATGGGAAAATGTAACGAATGAACTCGTGCCATGGGCCCAAAAGAATATGGCCGATGCTTATTTTGAGATCGGTTTTTTATCGACTGCTGAAGGAATTTACAATTCAATTACGGCAGAAGATATGACCCTTAATACGGAAATCGCCTTGCAACTCATTTCACTATACATAGAACAAGCCAACTTCAAACAGGCGAAAGAAGTGATTAAGAACGTTGTTTCGTACAACCCGGATTATCCTAATGTTACTGAAATCGCCCGGGCTTTCTTTGAGGAGCATAAGGATTGGAGCGCGGCGATTGAGCTTGCAGTTAATGAAGCGTTAAGAACAGAGAAGATCGAATGGTTTGATATTTTAAGATCCTATATTGACAAAGGGTTGACAATAACATATGAACCGGATTATTTTAACCAAATTTTAACCGCCATTTATTCTATTGATCAAGCGCGTTTTGAACAAATGGTCTCATCGCTATGGAATAGCTATAAGGATCAAGAATCATATTTAATGTGGATTCAAGAGTTTAATAACCTTTTCTTAAAATTTGAAATAAATCAAGAATCATGGCACGAGCTGGCCTTGTTATACGAAGAAACATATGTCGATTTGATAAATGGGAAGTATTTCATTAAAGAATTATCGGAAATTATCCCTAATTTGTTAACGAATTGGCTAAGAATCGTCGACGTTTCAAAAGCATTATTCGCTTCAGCTGCCGTATTGGCGTGGAACGAAATTTTTCCTTCTACAATAAATGAATCAACTGTAACGGATGCCGGACAGCTTTTATTGAATTCAAAACATGACCCGAATGGACTCGATAATAGTTTACACCTGTTTCAACAGATAAAAGAGTGGGCGACCAGTCATAACCTGGAAGTAGGTCAGCGGCTTGATTGGATGGTTAATGAACTTTTAGATCAACACGTTCATTATTTATTAGTTACCGGAACGAGCGGGAATGGAAGGTCATCTTTTATAAATTCGCTGCTTCAAGAAAAGGCACTTGAAATTCCGCATTCAACCGCCGTCATTTTTAAAAACGGTGAACATGAAGAAATTAGCGAAATAACAGATGAATACATTCAACCCATTTCAAACGTTACGGATGCTGAAGGTGAACAGGGAAAAGCTCTTATTGAATGTAAGCTGCCAGGCCGGTTTTTAGGCGAAAATGAGCTGGCCATTATAACGACTCCGAGCTTTAACGGCATTCGTAATCGGAGAAATGAAGCCTTCAACTACTTGCATTTTGCAGACGGCTTGCTGTTTGTTTTAAATGCAGCGTCGCCTTTTACGAACAGGGAACGTGATATTTTAGTAGAAATACAGGATAAAGCGCCGAATCTTCCTATTCATTTTGTGCTCAATCAAATGGATGTGTTTGAAAGTGAGGAGGAAGCTGCTGAGACGGTAAATCATACAATTTCAAAAATAAAAGAGACATTTCCGAATGCAAACGTGCTTCCATATTCCGCACAATATGAAGGTAGAAGGCAGCTTGACGATTTGACGGAATTTCTTACAGAGAACTTCAAGAGTCGAAAGATCAAAGAGGTGCGTAGTGGAAAAGTCGTAACCTTCATTCGCCAGGTGTTAACGTATTTAACCGAAAAGCGAAAGGAAATGGAAAATAGCTTAAGAGAATCGATCCAATGGAATGAAGAAATGGTGACTAAATTGAACGGAGCGATTCATCAACTTAGTGACCTTGAGAAAGATAAAATTCTCGACATAAACAACCGCTTCCTTACAATTAAAGAGGAAATGAAAAAAGAAATGCTTGAGTCCATTCCGAAACTTCTGCAGGGCGCCTCAAGCTTGATTAAGGAAAACAGTGACTTCCGAAAAATTCATCTTGAATTAAATGAAGAAATGAATAATCGGGTTCAGGACTATTTACAAAACACGTTATTGCCTAAGGTTTATCGAGACATGCAGCAATGGATCAACGATGCAAAAGCAGATTTCGATGAATGCAAGTCTTATTTAGACGAAATGAGCGAAGGGTTTAATAAGTTGTATGGGGAAAAACGAATGGAGCTTGCCTGCGATTTTCAAGTGCTCGACGACTGGCGGCGCGATACTGACCGTATGACGAGCGGCGTTCCAATGGACAAAATCAACATCTTTTTGCGGTTTTCGCCGTCCCGGTTTTTACTGAAAAGCGCCGGAAAACTATTGGGCGGGCTTTCGCAAAATAAAACGATGCTCTATAACAAATACAAAAAGTTTATTGAACAAGAAAATTATAAGGACACAGCCGAATCGGTCACAAAAACCTTCCTATTGCAATTTGAACTGTTTGAAAAAGCATTAGAACGAGATGTTTCGATGTTTTTTAAAAATCCATTTGCTGTCTTAACCCGGACAGTTGAAGAAACGCATTTAGAAATCCAGAAAAGCCAGGACACATTAGATCAAATGGAAGCGAATAAAGAATTGTTTACCGATCCAATGACACTATTCGAATTAAAGCTACGCCAAAATGAATGGATGATGGGTGTAATCAAAGAAGTTCAATATGTTTAAATCCGTACCAATGCCTATTGCCGCATAAAAAACGAGTGGCAATAGGCATAAAAATTGTCTTGTGAATTGTCTTCAAGGACGGATGGAAGTAGAATAATAGTGATCGGTTATCTTTTCTTTATAAAGGATAAACTGGAGAATGGATAATTCGAACTAAAGGAGGATTATGCAATGACAAATCAAAATGAATCAAATGCCTTGCCGCCAAAAACATGCACGATTGACCGGCTGGTAACGGTTCCAGAAGATATTCAAAAAGTTCTTGCCGGAGAAAAAACGGCGACTCGCCGCAATGGACGATATGCGGACATCGGAGAAATTATGACGTTAGAAGGCAAGCAATTTGTTGTTGAGAACGTCTATTCACAAACTCTCGGTGAATTAACGGATGAACACGCCCGCCAGGAAGGATATAGAAACGTGGAAGAATATAAAGAAGCCATCTTGTCGTTTCATCCAGGAATGCCATGGCTGCCGCATATGAGAGTATGGGTCCATGAGTTTCGGCCAGTCGAAAGCTGATTGGTTGTTACCGTAGATGTTTTACCGTTTTATTCTTTATTTACATATTTTCAGTGTCATCTTATCGATTGGTCCTTTCTTCGTATTGCTTCCTTTCGTTAAAAAACTGCGAACGGCTGAGCAACCGGTGCTGAATGAACATTTGGGACTGTTCCGTTTTGTCGTCAGGCTGGCAAAGCATTCCGGCCACGTCCTTGTTGTCACAGGAATATTGCTCGTATGGATGGGACCATGGACGTGGAAAACGTCATGGATTGACATGACATTGCTCGTGATGATAAGCTCCCTGTTCTTTTTAGCTAGAGCGTTTTCACCATCCATTCGTAAATTCAACGAACCTGGCCATAACAGAGAGACTCTCGTTCAAAGGCTAAGCCGTTCGATCTGGACGTACATTATCCTTTTGCTTATCATGCTCTGGTTTATGGTGACAAAGCCGATGTTTTGGTAGGAAAGTAAAAATTCGCAAGAAGTCTTGCCTTTGGGCAAGGCTTTTTCTTTTGGTGAAGATCTTTTTGACATGGGGGTACTAGAAAAAGATAGTACTATGCAGGAGGCGAATTTTCCTTGAAAATATATAGTAAGATACCGAAGCTCGGATAGAATGATAGGGCAGGGAGGATAAGGAATGAGAATCGGTTAATCAAAAGGAAAATCGGGATGGATTCCAGGTTACAGTTAATAAAGTTGAGATTGCGAAAGAAGAAACAAGGGTGTTTGTGACGGTTGAAAATAAAACAAATAGAAAAATTTACCCGAATATTTATTCCTTCAATCTGTTAGAAGGAGGCAACAAATATGGCATTAAGTCTCCGGGCCGTATAAGAGATTATACTGAATTTCCTGATGGATTAAGCCCGGGAAAAAAGAACAGCCATTCTTCTCTTTCCACCGATTAAAATTCAGACAAAGGAAATCACTGTATATATGCGCGGCGAAGAAAATACACTTGAAAGCAAATTAAAGCCTTTTTTGTTTAAGATAGAAGTGAAATAATTGAAAGGGGGAGGCAATTTAAAATGACCAGTAAAGGGTGCAGGTATTTAGTATTTTTAATTCTTTGCCTGTTATTATCAGGGTGTAATTATTATGATGAACTTATGAGCGATAGTGAATATGAAGATTCACATGACGAAACATTTGAATTAAGATTATCTGACATATATTGACGTTTTGAACAAGTTGTGGCAGGGTAAATCGAATATTAAGAACTGTTGAAGGGAGTTCTGCACTTGAAGAGGTCGCTGTTATTTATATTTATTTTAACACTATTTTTAATAGGAGGTTGCGGGAAAATGGATAAAGAAAACCAATCTGAGAAATTGCCAGATACCGTCGCATTCAATGATAAATTCACAAGAGAGTTCATGGATTCCCCAAAAGAAGTGAGAGAAGGATATTATTTGTTCAAATCGAAAACCGGCGGATATACAATGCTGTATCCGAAAAACGCCAATATGGATGAAGCGTATTATGAAAGGCATAAAGATTATTACGAAGCAATTAATTTTGGTGAGAGCAGTAAAAAAGACAATATTTCGTATTATGTGAGAAACACATACGAAAAAGGAGAGATAACAAACGATATAGATGTAAATCTAAATCTTTTATCAGACTATATTCATTATAAAGGTGAGTATAGTAAATTTAACTATGATGATAAGACCATCTATTTTGCAAAAGATACAGAGAGAGTTAATGATGAAAATAATGGAGTGTTTTATGGATTTTTCAGTTATATTAAATCCAACTCTGGGGATCAGGCAGTTAGATTTTTCTATGATGTTACATGCTTGGATGAAAAACAAAAATGCAATATAGATATTAAAAAAGAAGCAGAGAAAGCAAAAATGTTGATGGAATCAGTTAAATTTAAGAATTAAAGAATCGAGGTGAGAGAAATCACAAAGGATTTAAACAAAGAAGTATTAAACACGGACATGCTACGTGCCAGAATTATGAATTTGGAGTATGGTGACATTACTGTTGAAGAGATAAAAAGAATTTATATTGAAGAGACGGGAAAAGAACCACCTGCTCATATAAAAATTTACTGTTCCGATGATATGAAAGAACTCAAGAAAAAAGATTATGGCTTTGATGGAACGGTTATTCATTTTTATGACGAAAAGAAAGGAATTAATCAGGCTTACACAATCACAAGGGGAAGTGAAATAAAAGAAAAAGACAATTGGAGACCTCAAGATTGGATGTATAATCTTTTTGGTATATTCATTGGACAAAATGATAAACAATATGAAGCTGCAAAACGTTTTGATGAAAAAGTAAATAAAAAAATAAATAAAGAGATGGCGTCAAAAAAAATGAAAACGCCATTAAAGAAATTTGGTCTTGGTCATTCTCTAGGAGGGAACTTAATACAAACCATACAACTGATTACAAATCAATTTCAGAATGTTTATGTTATAAATGATGCTCCCCCAAGCTTTTATCAACTTGCAAAAATAGACGGTAGTTTTTGGAGGACAATTTCTAAAAAATTCAATTTAAACCCCAACAACTACAATGAAATCTACAACGTCGACCCTGCCAAATTAAAAGCTTTTGCCGAGGAGTACTACAAAGAAATAGGGAAAAAGATTCATCATTTGACCGCAAAAGAGGAAATGCTTTATGCGGCGAGTATTATTCGGGGATTTATGGATGTTGGCGACCGTCACTTTATTGATCCTGCGAAAAGTTCCCGAATCCGAGCACTTATCGAAAAGATTTCCGATAAAGACATGAAAGCGATTCAGACTTATTTATCAAAATACTCGGATGTCTATAATAATCAAGGGTTCGACGGCGTCGTAAAAGCAATGGCCGGGCTTGATCCAAAATTTATTGATAAACTATTAGAATATGATACGTCCGACTACTTTTTACACGGTGGAAGTATTATAAAAGATGCCGTCTCTAACGCTCTCGATATGAAAGTAAAAATTCCAGCTCTTGTTGAAAAAGTATCGGTTTTATATAAAAATTTAGACCCTATTTTTGAGATCTTCGTTGAACTCGATTACATGAGCCAGAAAGAAAAAGATAACGTTATACACGCGGTAAAAACAATAGAAAACGATTTGAAAGATATTCAAAATGCCGTTAAAGACGCTGCTGAATGGAATGGATTCTTATTTTTGAATCCTATCTATGAGGGATATAAAATTTACGAAATCATTGAAGTGTATAAGAAAATTAAACAAAAATATAAAGATATTAAAGGCCAGCTTAAAATCATTAAAGAGAATACGAAAAATCTAAAGGAAATTTTCCTCTCAAGCAAAAATGCTCACGGTTTGTTAAGTGTCATTAACGGATTAGGTGAAAAGAGCGGAAAGGCGTATAACAAAGCCGGTGACTTGATCTGGTTTAAAGGAAGCGGGAAAAAAATAAAGGTCAATCTTTCCTCGGCGGTAAGAATTTATAATAAAGGGTTAGAAATATGCCACGAAAAAGAAGAAGTTTTAAAAAAGTTAAAACAAGTGTACCATGACGAATATGTTGAAGATTTGCACTATCGAAAAAGCGATTTATTAAAGAAAATTAACGATATGGAAGAAAACCCGGGTCTTATCAACATTTATTAGGCAAGTTCACTAGCGACGCCCAGGAAGTGTATACGTTGAAAAAAATTACCGTTCATGAAGATTTGAAACCATTAAATCAAACATTTACCGGTAGTTTTGATGAAATGTTTTCGTTTTACGAGAAAGAAATTGCAAAAGAAAAAATGTTAATAGTCAACATAAAAAAACAAATTGAACGTTTTTTTGAAAAAGAAGAAGAGGTTTCAAAAATTTTCAAGTTGCAAAATGGAAAGTGAGGTGAGCATATGGAGCAAAGGAATATAGTTCATAAATTTGAGGATGAACTGGATTTAAGATATAAAGCGAATCGCTTTATTAAGCAGCTTAACGTTATGGAAGCGTTGAGCATGGAACTGGCAAAATTCATTCAAAAGGAAACGGACAACAGCGAAGGATCGATTATTGAAGCTATTAATCAAGAAGTAGAGTATCGCTCAATGTATATAAAAGGGTACAGTGATTTTTATGAAAAAGGTATGAAAGAAAAGGCGCAAACATACACGAACCATATTAACGATATGAACCAACAGGAACTGACGTTATATTATGATGAAGTTAAAACAACAATCAAATGATACTCTTTATTTTACCTCATACTAGATACCTTTCCTCAATTGTAAAAATAAAATTTCATGATATAATTTTCATTCAAGAAGCTTAAAGTTATCGGAGCGGATGGAATGGCCAATCAGTCGAATCACATACATGACGTTATTGAAATTTGCCTGCTTGCCGGGAAAATAATGCTTGAAAGCGGGGCGGAAACGTATCGGGTGGAAGATACGATGATGCGCATCGCTGCTTCATACGGAATTCATCATTCCCACAGCTATGTCACGCCTACCGGAATTATCTTCTCCATCGATGGGATCGAACCAACAAAATTAATCCGGATTTCGGAACGGACGACGGATTTGCAGAAAGTTACAATCGTCAACAGCATTTCAAGAAAGATCAGCAGCGGGGCTTTAACATTAAAAGAAGCATATAAAGAGCTAAAACAAGCGGAAAAGGCAAATCACGCGTATCCGATATGGCTGCAAATTGCGGCCTCGTCGATTGCCAGCGGTTGTTTTTTAATCATGTTCCACGGAAGATGGGATGATTTTATTCCTGCCCTTATTTCCGGCGGTGCGGGCTTTTTATGTCTCGTCTATTTTCACCGTTTGATCCAGATCAAGTTTTTTGCCGAATTTTTGTCCTCTCTCCTCATCGGATTATTGTCGCTTTCGTTTGTTAAAAGCGGAATTGGCCATGAGCTCGATAAAATCATTATCGGTTCAGTCATGCCTTTAGTTCCCGGACTTTTAATAACGAATGCAGTCAGAGACTTAATGGCCGGTCACCTCGTATCAGGATTGTCGAAAGGCGCCGAAGCCTTTTTAACGGCATTTGCCATTGGAACAGGAATCGCCATTATGTTTTCATTATTTTAACGGAGTGGATGACAATGACGATGATCGAACAATTAGTGACAAGTTTTATCGCCTCCGGGGCCTTTGGTATCCTGTTCAACGTGCCAAGACAAACGTTGTTAAAATGTGGGATTGTCGGCATGCTCGGTTGGATTATTTATTTTCTACTAGATATAGAAGAAGTCGATCAAGTGTTGGCTACGTCGATCGCCGCCTTTTTTGTCGCGGTAATTAGCCATTTTTTTGCAAAAAGGTACAAAACGCCAATCATTATTTATAGTGTGGCGGGTATCATCCCGTTAGTCCCCGGCGGACTCGCCTATGATGCAATGAGGAATTTTGTTGAAAATGATTATAATATCGCGATTCAATTGGCGGCAAAAGCCTTCATGATATCCGGGGCCATCGCTTTTGGCCTTGTATTTTCAGAAGTCATCAACCAGATGATCCGAAAAATGAAATTTAAATAACATTAAGAACTTCCACTAATTGCACTAATTTCCTTTGCCAATCTATGATACAATCAGTAATAGCATAAGTAGAAGGAGAAATTCAATGATTACAGTGACGAACGTAGGGCTTCGCTATGGTGAGCGAAAGCTTTTTGAAGAAGTGAATATTAAGTTTACTCCTGGAAACTGTTATGGGTTAATCGGTGCCAATGGCGCGGGTAAATCGACCTTTTTAAAAATACTTTCAGGCGAGATTGAACCGCAAACGGGCGATGTTCATATTACTCCGGGGGAGCGTCTTGCCGTTTTAAAGCAAAACCATTTCGAATATGAAGAATATGAAGTGCTTCAGACGGTCATTATGGGCCATGCGCGTTTGTATGAAGTCATGCAGGAAAAAAATGCGATTTACATGAAGCCTGATTTCACGGATGAAGATGGAATGCGAGCCGCAGAATTAGAGGGTGAATTTGCCGAGCTAAACGGCTGGGAGGCAGAATCTGAAGCGGCGATCCTTTTAAAAGGGCTAGGAATCGGGGAAGAGCTCCATAATAAAAAAATGGCCGAATTAACAGGCGCGGAAAAAGTGAAAGTTCTTTTAGCACAGGCGCTGTTCGGAAAGCCCGATATCCTCCTATTGGATGAGCCGACGAACCACCTGGACCTTCAGGCGATTCAGTGGCTTGAGGAATTCCTTATTAACTTTGAAAATACCGTTATTGTCGTATCCCACGACCGCCATTTCTTGAACAAAGTTTGTACGCACATGGCGGATCTCGATTTTGGCAAAATCCAATTGTATGTCGGCAACTACGACTTCTGGTATGAATCAAGCCAGCTCGCGTTAAAAATGGCACAGGAAGCGAACAAGAAAAAAGAAGAAAAAATTAAAGAGTTGCAAAGCTTTATCGCCCGCTTTAGCGCGAATGCTTCCAAATCCAAACAGGCGACGTCAAGGAAGAAGCTGCTCGAGAAGATTACGCTCGATGACATTAAACCTTCAACTCGCCGTTATCCATACGTGAATTTCGCGATTGAACGGGAGATTGGAAACGATCTATTACGCGTCGAAGGGCTTACGAAGACGATTGACGGAGTAAAAGTGCTCGACAATGTCAGCTTTATGATGAACAAAGGCGATAAAATTGCATTTGTCGGCAAAGATGAAATTGCGATTACGACATTGTTTAAAATTCTTATGGGAGAAATGGATGCGGACAGCGGGTCGTATAAATGGGGCGTCACAACGTCTCAGGCTTATTTCCCGAAAGACAACTCGAAATACTTCGAGAATGGCGAATTGAACCTGGTCGATTGGCTAAGACAATATTCGCCAAATGATCAAACGGAAAGTTTCTTACGCGGATTCCTTGGAAGAATGCTGTTCTCCGGAGAAGAAGTATTGAAAAAATGCACCGTTTTATCTGGCGGGGAAAAAGTTCGCTGCATGTTGTCGAAAATGATGCTGAGCGGGGCCAATGTGTTGCTCCTGGATGATCCGACGAACCATCTGGATCTCGAGTCGATCACGGCGCTTAACAATGGATTGATTAACTATAAAGGATCGCTTCTCTTCACATCTCATGACCATCAATTCGTCCAAACGATTGCGAACCGCATTATCGAAATCACGCCAAACGGCTTAATCGACAAACAGATGACCTATGACGAGTATTTAGAAAATGAAGAGCTGAAAAAACAACGAGAAGCGATGTATCAATAAGAAGCTTGGGCGCGGGGATTTCCCGCGCTCAAGTTTTTTATTGCGTTAAACGTACAATTAGCAAATGTTCCGCCAAACTTTTTCTGAAAAATCCACATTTTTGTCTTCACACAGTGAAAACCTGGCATTTCTTAATTCTTTCTTGATTGCAGAAAAAAATTCTTATTTCATTTCCTCCATCATTATGTATAATAGACTAAGATTTATAGTAAACTTTGAGTTTTGCATCAATAAACTTTATTGTCTTGAAGTTTACTATTAGTAAACAGGATGGAAGGGTACACGATGCAAATTGGGAAAAAAATAAAAAATTTGCGCTTGAAAAAAGGGTTGACTCAGGAAGAACTTGGAGAGCGCACAGATTTAAGCAAAGGGTACATTTCGCAGTTGGAGCGAGATTTAAGCTCGCCATCAATGGAGACGTTTTTTGACATTTTAGAAGTGCTTGGCTGCACCCCGAAACAGTTTTTTGATGAAGAAGAACGGGAACAAAAAGTCGTTTACAAGGAAGAGGATCAAACCGGATTCATTGATGAAGAACGGGGTTACCGCATTCAATGGCTCGTACCGGAGTCGAACGAAAAAGAAATGGAACCTGTTCGCTTGACGCTACAGGCAAAAGGGGAGTTCAAACAGTTTGAGCCGTCTCTTTCTGAAACGTTTGCCTTTGTATTAAGCGGCCGTATTGCCGTCAGATTGGGCAAACGGACCTATTTTGCGAAAGCAGGTGAATCGATCTACTTTCATGCATCAGATGAACACCAGATCATCAATGACGATGATGGCCCGTCAGAGTTGCTTCTTGTTGCCACAGATTCTTATTTATAAATCTAACCGATAGGAGTGTTACAATGGCAGATCGCACGATTATTCGCTTTGAACATGTCACGAAACAATATGATGACGACCCCGCTGTACTTAATGATGTCAGTTTTGAAATCGAGCGCGGGAAATTTTATACGCTGCTTGGTCCTTCAGGTTGCGGGAAAACAACGATTCTGCGGCTAATTGCAGGATTTATCGAGCCGTCAAAAGGAAAGATATACTTTAACGGAAAAGTGATTAATAACCTTCCAGCTAATAAGCGCCAGGTCAATACGGTCTTTCAAGACTATGCACTATTTCCGCATTTGAATGTATTTGAAAATGTCGCCTTTGGACTAAAGATTAAAAAAATGAAAAAGTCCGACATTGAGGAAAAAGTAAAGGAAGCTCTTCGTTTTGTCAATCTCGCTGGCTATGAAGCACGGGAAATCAGGGAGATGTCTGGTGGGCAGAGGCAGCGGGTTGCGATTGCACGGGCGATCGTCAACGAGCCAGAAGTCATTTTACTTGATGAACCGCTCTCAGCCCTTGATTTGAAACTACGAACCGAAATGCAATATGAATTAAGAGAACTCCAGCGCCGGCTCGGAATTACCTTTATTTTCGTCACCCACGACCAGGAAGAAGCGCTCGCCATGTCTGATGAAATCTTTGTTTTAAATGAAGGGAAAATCCAACAAAGCGGGACGCCGACGGATATTTATGATGAACCGATCAACCGGTTCGTTGCCGATTTTATAGGAGAATCAAATATCGTACCGGGGAAAATGATCCGGGACTTTCTCATTGAATTTAATGGGAAGCAATTCGAATGTGTGGACGGCGGTTTTCATCCTGATGAATCCGTTGAAGCCGTCATCAGACCGGAAGATTTGCAAATTACGACACCTGAACAAGGGAAACTTCAAGTTCGCGTCGATTCCCAGCTGTTCCGCGGAGTCCATTATGAGATTTGTTGTTTTGATGAAGACGGCAATGAATGGCTCGTCCATTCAACGAAAAAAGCGGTAGTTGGCGATAACATTGGCCTGACGTTTGATCCTGAGGCGATCCACGTCATGCGTTTTGGAGAAACGGAAGAAGAATTTGATAAACGCCTGGAAGCGTACGAAGAGGCCGGCCATGCAAAGTAGAACGAGAAATATCTATTTAATTCCTTATGTGTTATGGATTGTCCTTTTCGTCATTGCGCCGATTGTTCTTGTCGTCTATTATTCTTTTTTCGATATTGAAGGGCATTTTACGCTTTTAAATTATAAAAAGTTTTTTACACCGGTCTATTTACGCATGACGCTCAGCTCATTCTGGTATGCTTTCTTAATTACAGTATTCTGCCTTTTGCTTGCATATCCAACTGCGCTTCTCTTAACGAAAACGAAACATAAGCAACTGTGGCTGCTTCTCATTATTTTGCCGACATGGGTCAATTTGCTTTTAAAAGCGTATGCCTTTCTCGGCATCTTTGGTGCGTTCGGCCCGGCAAATGCGCTTCTGGAAACGCTCGGAATCGGGCAAAAACAGCTGTTATTCACCGACTTTAGCTTTGTCTTTACATCGGTTTATATTTTCATTCCTTTTATGATTTTGCCCATTTTCAACTCGCTGGAAGAGCTAAGCCCGTCTTTTGTTGATGCGGCACGCGACCTCGGAGCTTCGCCGTGGACGACATTTCGGCGTGTCATTTTTCCATTGACGCTTGATGGGGTAAAGTCGGGGTGCCAGGCCGTCTTTATTCCGGCATTGTCTTTATTCATGCTGGCCCGATTAATTGCCGGAAACCGCGTCATTACACTCGGTACGGCAATTGAAGAGCATTTTCTCGTTACCCAGGACTGGGGAATGGGCTCGACCATCGCTGTCTTTTTAATCATTGCGATGGCCATCATCATGATTTTAACAGGAAGTCGGAGGTGAGGATGTCACATGAGAGCAAAACGAAAACTGGCAAACGTTTATTTAATTGTCATCTTTGTTATTCTTTACGCTCCGATTTTTTATTTGATGTACTATTCGTTCAATAGCGGCGGTTCAATGCACGATTTTAAAGGGTTTACGCTTGAATGGTATAAAGAAGTGTTTCACGACACGCGCCTGTTTATTATCGTTTTAAATACGCTTGTCATTGCGCTACTATCAGCCGCCATTTCGACCATTCTCGGTGTCATCGGCGCACTTGCGATTCAAATGTTGAGGAAACGGCAAGTGAAAAATTCGCTTTTAACGCTCAATAACGTATTGATTGTAAGTCCTGATGTTATTATTGGCGCATCCTTTTTAATTCTTTTTACGATTATGGGCATTAAGCTCGGGTTTATTTCCGTGCTGCTTTCACACATTGCTTTTAGCGTTCCGATCGTCGTCATTATGGTACTGCCAAAGCTACAGGAGATGAGCCCGACATTGGTTGATGCAGCCCGTGATTTAGGGGCGAACCGATGGCAAGTTCTATCAAAAGTTGTGCTCCCATTTATTACTCCGGGCATTTTTGCAGGGTTCTTTATGGCGCTGACCTACTCGCTGGACGACTTTGCGGTCACGTTTTTCGTAACGGGAAATGGTTTTTCCACCTTATCCGTTGAAATTTACTCCAGAGCCCGGCAAGGAATATCATTGTCGATTAACGCGCTGTCGACTCTAATTTTTTTATTTACGATTATGCTTGTCGTTGGCTATTATTTTGTGAATAAGAAAACCGGCAAGTCAAACGGAATGGGGGTAAGAGGCCGATGAAACAGCTAGTGCGTGTTTTCGCTACGATATTCATTGTCGCATTTGGCTTAATGTTTTTAGCCGCCCGTTTGAACATGACGGAAGGGTATTCGGGGAACAATACATTAACCATCTATAACTGGGGCGATTATATTGATCCGGATTTAATCAAGCAATTTGAAAAAGAGACAGGGATTAAAGTCATTTACCAAACGTTCGATTCTAATGAAGCAATGATGACAAAAATTTCCCAGGGCGGAACAACATTTGATGTTGCTGTGCCTTCTGAATATATGATCAGCAAAATGAAAGAAGAGCATCTGCTTATTCCGATCGATCATTCAAAGCTTCCGAATTTGAAATACATTGATCCTCGTTTTATGGATTTGTCATTTGATCCGAACAATAAATATTCGATCCCGTATTTTTGGGGGACGGTTGGGATCGCCTACAATTCTTCCATGCTTGGAGGAAAAAAGATTACAAACTGGAATGACTTATGGGACAAAGATTTACGCAATCAAATTTTGCTTGTTGACGGTGCCCGCGAGGTTATGGGAATGGGACTGAATAGCCTTCACTATTCGCTTAATGATACGAACGAAGCCCATCTTCAAGAAGCGAAAAAGAAGCTGGCTTCGCTCACTCCGAATGTAAAAGCGATTATAGGAGATGAAATTAAAATTCTGCTTGCAAATAGAGAAGCTGCAGTAGGCGTGGTTTGGTCCGGCGAAGCGGCGGAAATGATCAGTGAAAATAAAGAGCTGAATTATGTTATACCAAAAGAAGGCTCAAATTTATGGTTTGACAACATGGTCATTCCGAAAACGGCAAAAAATATAGATGGGGCCCATCAATTTATCAATTTCATGCTTGATCCGAAACATGCTGCGCAAAATGCCGAATATATTGGCTATTCCACGCCAAACAAAAAGGCGCTCGACTATTTGCCGAAAAACATTGCAAATGACAAGCGGTTTTATCCTGATCCAGAAACGACGAAAAAGCTGGAAGTGTATGAAAATCTCGGAAAGAGCATGCTTGCCCATTACAATGAGCTTTTCCTGGAATTTAAGATGCACCGGAAATAATAGGTTTAGCGGAAAGGACAGGAACAATGAAGAATCATCATCCCGCCCCTTTGCCAGAAAAATTTTTTCAACAACCGACAATAGAGCTTGCAATGGCCTTGCTTGGCTGTTTACTAATCAAAGAAACAGAGGAAGGAATTGCTTCGGGATTTATCGTTGAGACAGAAGCCTATATTGGACCTGGAGATCGGGCGGCCCACAGTTTCGGGAACAGGAGAACGAAACGGACAGAAGTTATGTTTCATGAGGCCGGGCACGTTTATACGTATACGATGCACACTCATTGCCTCGTGAATGTCGTTAGCGGCGGAATCGATGAACCTGAAGCAGTGTTGATTCGTGCGCTCGAACCTTATTGCGGGGTGGATCTTATGTATAAACGAAGAGGGGCGAAGAATGAAAGGGAATTGAGTAACGGTCCCGGAAAATTAACAAAGGCATTTGGGATTGGTATGGAAGACTATGGACGGATGTTCACGAATCCTCCTTTATATTTAGCTGAAGGGTACAGGCCGGCAGAGATCTCACGAGGGCCAAGAATAGGAATAGAGAACTCGGGAGAAGCAAAGGACTACCCGTGGCGTTTTTGGATAACAGGGAACCGGTTTGTTTCAAAAAATAAGCAGGGAATAAAAATAAGATGAGCGCTAAGGCTCATCTTATTTTGTTGCTTCTTTTAATTCTTTCCCTGGCTTAAAGGCAGGAGCTTTAGATGCAGGGATATCGATTTCTTCTCCGGTTTGAGGGTTGCGTCCTTTACGGGCGGAACGCTCACGAACTTCAAATGTCCCAAATCCGATCAATTGTACTTTCTCGCCATTTTTTAATGCCTCAGTGATCGATTCGAATAATGAATCAACAACTTGAGCGGCATCTTTTTTACTTAATCCGCTTTTTTCAGCAACACTTGCTACTAATTCTGTTTTATTCATTGAATAAATACCTCCTTTTTAAACACGCCCTAAAAGAGGGGGCTAAAGTCCTCCTTTTTGAACAGGCACTATAAGTATAGCCAAAAAAAATCAGAAATACAAAACATTCATTCGTACGGAGTAGAATTTTACCGATAAATTATGGAAATGGTTAATTTCTCTAGAATTCTATTTTTTAAATTGTTATAATCGAATGAAAAAATAAAATAAGTCGAAAATCAAGAAAGGGATGCTTACCGTTGAATCAATTGATCGAATTAATTAGAGCAAAGGAGAATAAAGAAAAGTTGCCTGCCCATGCATTGGGTTTTGGGAAATACTTTACTGACCACATGTTTGTCATGGACTATAATGAGGATAAAGGTTGGCACCATCCGAGAATAACGCCTTATGAACCGTTAGTTCTCGATCCATCTGCAATGGTTTTTCATTACGGGCAGGCGATTTTTGAAGGATTGAAAGCTTACAGAACACCTCAAGGAAAGGCATTGCTGTTCAGGCCACGAAAAAACATCGAAAGATTGAATTTATCATGTGAAAGAATGGGGATTCCTACTGTCGATGTAGAATTAGTGTTAGAAGCAATTCAACAACTGCTTGAATTAGAAAAAGAATGGATCCCTACGGAAGAGGGAACATCTCTTTATATTCGCCCTTTCATTATTGCGACAGAGCCATATTTAGGGGTAAGGCCTGCAGGGCAGTATAAATTCATGGTCATTTTATCACCGGTAGGGCCCTATTATTCCGATCAATTAAATCCTGTCAAAATATTTGTTGAGGACTTCTATGTACGTGCTGTCCCTGGCGGTGTAGGCTATGTAAAAACAGCGGGAAATTATGCCGCGAGTTTAAAAGCGCAAACGAAAGCGGAAGAACTTGGCTACGACCAGGTACTATGGCTGGATGCCATTGAGAAAAAATATGTTGAAGAAGTCGGAAGCATGAATATTTTCTTTAAAGTGAATGGCGAAGTGGTGACACCTCAATTAAACGGCAGCATTCTTGGCGGTGTAACGAGAGACTCGGTGATCCATCTGTTAAAGCATTGGGGAGTTAAAGTTCGGGAAGAGCGGATTCCTATCGACGAGATTATCAAGGCTCACCAAAATGGCGAATTGGAAGAAGTATTTGGCACCGGAACCGCTGCTGTCATTTCACCTGTAGGGGAGCTTAACTACAAAGGTGAAAAGATCATTGTTAATGGCTACGAAACCGGCGAGCTTTCGAAACAAATCTATCAATCCATCACCAACATCCAATTAGGAAAAGAAGAAGATGTCTTTAATTGGACGGTAGAAATATAGAGGCAAAAATCCCGTTTGTAAACGGGATTTTTCGTTTGGGATTTCATGGAATATGTGCTATGATCGAAATGGAATTAAATCGAATGCAGATAAAAATTTAGTAGAAACATAGAAATTTTTCAGGCTCTATTAAAAAATGATTGAAAGGGTTGGAAAAATGTTTGGGAAGATAGCGGCTGATGCACTCGGGTTAAGTGATGTAGGAAGTGTCATTAAACCTCAAGATTACAACAAAACGGATGTCGATGATTACGTAATGCATGAAGATAATGAGAAAATCTTTTTTGTCATCAAGTCAAAGTCGGATGAGTATTGTTTTACGAACAAGGCTCTCATTCATCTGGATGGAACAAGTGCGGTTAGCAAAAAGCGTGTTTTGCGGCGCTTCGATTATTACAAAAATAAAATCTCCCATGTAACGCTTGAAACCGCCGGAACGGTAGATATAGACGTTGAAATAAAGTTCAAAATCGGCGATGAACAATTTTATTCAATTGATGTGCATAAAAAGCATCTTGAAGAATTGAAAGATTTATATAAAGCGCTCCTTAAAATTGCCGAAATTTCAAGCGACAATGCAGTCATTTTAGACTATGCACAGCAGAGTCTTGAACTTGCTTCAAAAACATTAAACCGCATGGGTCCGGCCGAAGGCAATATCGTAGACCAGTTTACTGAGCTGAACCAGAGAGCTTTCGATTGGCTTGTATCTGCCAAAAAGCAATACAATGTGAAAGATTTTGGCTTTGTGTTTGAACGCTATATTAATAATTAACCAAAAAGGACGAAATCTGTTGATATCAGATTTCGTCCTTTAAACTTTATAAGAACAGAACTGATATGTTAATTAAACGTTTGTTTGATTTATTGAATCAAAATGAGAAGGACAAATAATTTAAAAAGCGGGACAAAAACCGCTATAGTTAGAAATGAAAAGGATTACAATTGCAAAACAGCATCAGCAAAGAACCGTGGTTTGGAGGATCAGGCATGTCTAACGTGTTTTCGCTTTTAAAGCCTTACCGAATTTCAATCGTAATCGCCATATTTTTTATGTTCGTTGAGCTCGTCGTCGACCTGCTTCAGCCATTATTCATGTCAAAAATTATTGATAATGGCATTCTTCATAAAGATCTTCCAGTTGTGATGACATGGGGAGGAATCATGCTGGCGATTTCCTTCTTTGCCTTTATAGGTGGGATTATCAATTCCTTTTACGCTTCCCATGTAAGCCAGAGCTTCGGTTATGATATAAGGAAAAGGCTATTTATAAAGATCCAATCTTTTTCATTTGCCAACTTCAATCAATATCCAACCTCTTCACTTATTACGAGAATGACAAATGATATTACGCAAATCCAGAGTACTGTATTTATGAGTTTGCGCATTATGCTTCGTGCCCCTTTAATGGTTATTGGCGGGACGGTCATGGCGCTCATCGTCAATTTCAAGCTGGCTATTTTTTTAGCCATCATTATCCCTCTCCTTATCGCATTTTTAATCTGGGCGATGAATAGAGGCACAAGACAGTTTCAATCGGTCCAAAAAAGGCTCGATTCGGTTAATGGCGTGATAAGGGAGAATTTAGCGGGCATCAGGCTTATTAAAGCGTTTTTGCGAAAAGATTTTGAAGTCAGCAGGTTCAAAAAGGCAAATGAAGATTTGAAAAATCAAACAGTCTCCGTGCTAAGGCTTATGGAAACGACGATGCCGGTTTTGCTTTTAGTCATGAATTTAGGCATTATGGGCATTCTCTGGTTCGGAAATGTACAAGTCCATAGCGGGGAAACAAAAGTCGGGGAAGTGGTCGCAATTATTAATTATGCAACAAGAATCACTACTGCCTTTTCTCCGCTCTCTTTTATCATTCGTGCTTTTTCCCGTGCAAAAGCATCAGCGGGACGCATTTCGGATGTGCTTGAAACGGACATCGATCTCTTTGATCAAGATGACGCTACCTCAATAAAAAAAGTCGAAGGAAACGTGGAGTTCGCAAATGTTTCATTTCGCTATCCAGGAACGGATGAACCTGTTCTTCAAAACTTGTCGTTTACAGCTGACGCCGGTCAGACGGTGGCTATTATGGGTGCGACAGGATCAGGAAAATCATCGTTGTTTCAATTAATCCCCCGACTCTATGATGTTAATGAAGGGGCTGTCTTTATCGATGGACGGGACATTCGAACGGTAAAATTGGATAGTCTCAGAAAACAAATCGGTTATGTACCTCAGGAAGCGCTGCTTTTTACAGGTACGATTAGAGAGAACATCGCCTGGGGAAAAGAAGGTGCAGCAATGGAAGAAATAATCAAGGCGGCAAAAAATGCACAAATTCATGAAACGATTTGTAAATTGCCTGATCAATATGAAACGATCATCGGCCAAAAAGGAGTCAATCTTTCCGGCGGCCAGAAGCAACGGATTTCAATTGCAAGAGCGCTCGTTAGGAATCCGAAAATTCTTCTTCTCGATGATAGCACAAGCGCGCTCGATTTAAAAACGGAAGCGAGACTTCTTGCATGTTTGAAAAACTATACGTGTACGACGTTCATTATTACGCAAAAAATTAGTACGGCAATGGAAGCGGACAACATTTTGCTTCTTGAAGATGGAAGGCTGCTAACGAAAGGAACGCATGAGGAGCTATTAAAGCATTCTTCTCTTTACAAGCAAATCTTCCAATCTCAATTTGGGAAAGGAGATGCCCGGTATGCTTAAAGAGTGGGGTCAACCTTTCCGATATAGAAAAGTCAACCATCAAGAAAAAAACGAAGACGGTACTTTCAAGAGAAAGAAACCAAAAGCGAAGATTGGTACAGTAAAGAGAATATGGAGATATCTTTCATATAATAAAGGGTTGCTGGCGGCTGTTTTGCTTTTAGTCGCTCTCAGTTCCGGTTTAGGATTATATGGCCCTTTTTTAATTGGAAAAGGAATTGATAAATTTATCGTTACAGGAAGTTATAAAGGGCTTTGGATTCTTTTGCTTGAATTGGCCGGAGTTTATATCCTTTATTCCGCTTCGCTCTGGCTGCAAAACATTTGGATGATCGGCATTGCGCAAAAAACGGTTTTTCAAATGCGAAACGAGCTTTTCCGGCATCTGCATCAATTACCGATCTCGTTTTTTGATAAGCGTCAGCATGGAGAATTAATGAGCAGGGTGACGAACGATATCGAAAATGTAAGCTCCACACTAAACGATTCGGTGATTCAAGTGTTCTCCAGCTTGATAACGTTGATCGGTACGGTTGCGGTCATGCTTGCTTTAAGCCCGCTTCTTACAGTTGTTACATTAGTCATCGTACCGTTAATGTTCTTTGGAATGAAATGGATTACGAACCGGACGGGTCTGTTGTTTAAGGAGCAACAGCGAAACCTTGGCGAACTCAATGGCTACATTGAAGAGATTGTTTCCGGCCAGCGGATTGTCAAAACGTTTTCCCAGGAACAAAAAGTCATCAATGAATTTATGGAGAAAAGTGGAAGATTAAAAGAATCCGCCTTCTGGGCCCAGTCATATTCCGGCTTTATTCCAAAATTGATGAACGTATTAAATAATTTAAGCTTCGCCATTATTGCAGGCATCGGGGGGATTTTAGCCTTAAAAGGAACGATTTCAATCGGGGTGATCGTTATTTTTGTTGAATATTCAAGACAATTTACACGTCCGCTCAACGACCTTTCCAATCAATTCAATACGCTGCTTTCCGCTATTGCTGGAGCGGATCGAGTGTTTGAAATATTGGATGAAGACGAAGAAATGAGAGATGAAAAAGATTCCGTCTGTCTAGCGGAAGTAAAAGGCGAAGTAGAATTTCGAAACGTTTCTTTTTCCTATGAAAAAAAGGGAGATACGGTACGGGGCATCAATTTTACAGTCAAGCCTGGTGAGACGGTTGCATTAGTCGGTCCAACGGGAGCAGGGAAAACGACGATCATTAATCTATTATCCCGCTTTTATACGGTTGATAGCGGGGCGATTTTTATTGATGGCCATGATCTATCGACGGTCAAAAGGGAAAGCCTTCGCCAGCATATGGGTTTTGTTTTACAAGACTCATTTCTATTTCAAGGGACTGTGCGGGAAAATATCCGTTACGGAAGGCTTGACGCAACCGATCAGGAAGTTGAAGAGGCAGCGATGCTGGCAAATGCCCACTCCTTTATCCAGAAGCTCCCCGACCAATATGATACCATTCTCGGGCAAGACGGCGGGGGAATTAGCCAGGGGCAAAAGCAGCTCCTTTCAATTGCAAGAGCGATTCTTGCTGATCCTGCGATCTTAATTTTGGATGAAGCAACGAGCAGCATCGATACGATCACGGAATTAAAAATACAAGAAGCGCTCGGCCGGCTCATGAAAGGCAGAACAAGCTTTGTCATCGCCCACCGGCTAAATACGATTCAAAAAGCTGATCAAATCCTTGTTCTTCAAGATGGTAAAATTACTGAAAAAGGATCACACCCTGAGCTTCTTAAACAAAAAGGGTTTTACTATGGACTCTATTATAGTCAATTTCATAAAGACATTAGCTAAGTATAGTTCAAGGTATAAAGGCTTGAAGAATTATATCCTTGGGACAAATGACAAACCTCGCCGGAACCATGGGGAATGGCCAATAATTAGGTCTCAAGGACAAAAATGAGTGCTGGGGGCGGAATTCTGTCCGATAGAACGGTTCTCAAGGACAAAAATAAGGGGTGGAGGCGGAATTCTGTCCGATAGAACGAGCCTCAAGGACAAAAATGAGTGCTGGAGACAAAATTTTGTCCGATAGAACGGTTCTCAAGGACAAAAATAAGTGCTGGAGGCGGAATTCTGTCCGATAGAACGGTTCTCAAGGACAAAAATGAGTGCTGGAGACAAAATTTTGTCCGATAGAACGGTTCTCAAGGACAAAAATAAGTGCTGGGGGCGAAATTCTGTCCGATAGAACCGGTCTAGCGAGACGAAACGTCAATTGATTTCATTTTCGTGACTCAAGGTTTCCGGCGCATCGTTTCCTGGCGCTCAAAGCCATATTGCTCATAAAGCCCATGGGCATCGCGAGTCCCTAATGCCATTTTCGTGCCGGAAACATCAGGATGTTCCACTAAATATTGCATAAGCCATTTTCCTAAGCCTTTTCCTCGATGATGAGGGTCAATGATCACATCGCATATCCATGAAAAGGTTGCTTTATCTGTTACAATCCGCATAAACCCCACCTGGCCTGACTCGCTATAAATCCCGAAACATAGGGAGCCATTGATGCTTTTTTCAATCGTCTCTTTTGTCCGTTCAGCAGCCCAATAGCTTGTTTGAAGCCAGGAATGGATCTTGTCCAGTTCTAATAATTCCTTGCGATCACTTATCCTATAAGGCAGCGTTTCATGTCTCCACTCCATTGACATCATCCCTTACTGAAGAAATTGTTCATAATGTTTAGTATAATGGAAGCAAATTCAATAGAAAACTAATAGGATTTTATTTGATAACAAAATCAAAATAAAAGGGGATGGGAACGTGAGGGCGTTAGAAGGAAAACGTGTAGTCCTAACAGGATCTCGAAAAATAGAAGAAATTTCCGCTTTAATTGAAAAGCAAGGAGGAATTTCGGTACAGCGGCCGATTCAGGAGACAAAAAAATGTTCGGTTCAGGAATTGGAACCAAATATTCGAAGAGTCATAGAAGATGGAACGGATTGGGCCGTATTTACAACCGGAATTGGATCAGCTGTACTATTTGATGCAGCGGAACAATTAAATCTACAACAAGCGTTTATAGAAGCGCTAATAAAAGCAAGAATTGCCGTTCGTGGCTATAAAACGGCCCAAATCATGAAAAAATACGGAATTGAGCCAGCTGTCATCGATGATGATGGAACAAATGACGGATTACTGCGCGCGCTAGAGCCGTTTTCTTTTGATCAGCAAAACATTTATTTGCAGCTTCATGGAGAGCCTGTTCCCAAATTGGTTCAATGGTTTGAAGAACGAAATGCGGACGTATTTCAGGTGCTGCCTTATCAAACGGTTGTTCCCAATCTAAATGTCGTTTATCAATTGATTGAAGAAATTATCAACGGAACGGTCGATGTTGTTGCTTTTACCGCCTCACCGCAGGTCAGGGTACTTTTTAAAACGGCAGAAAAGCTTGCGGTATTGCCGCAAATGATTGAAGCCTTTCAGGAAAAGGTAGTGGCGGCAGCTGTCGGAAAAGTAACCGGAAGCGAGCTGACTGAAAGAGGAGTGCAGCGTGTCATTGTCCCTGAACATGAGCGCATGGGTGCGATGATTGTAGCGATTGCCGCTCACTATAAAAAAATCAATGTGTAATAAGAAAAGCCTCTTCAGAAGAGGCTTTGCCTTATTCGACAGAAACATTGTTAAAGATAAGTTCATGCAGCATTTGAGCGGCAAGCTTTACCGTCCGGCCATCCACGTCCAAAAGAGGATTGATTTCAGCAATGTCAAAGCTGATCACTTTATTTTGTGAAACAATATGCTTAATCAGCTGTTTCACAACCTTCGGATCCATCCCGAACGGGGAAGGGGCGCTGACACCGGGTGCGAAGCTTGCACCTATGCAATCGCTGCACAGCGTAAGCATAATGTGGTCATTTTTCTCAATAAAACGATGGATCCGATCCATCACTTCACCCATATTGCCGCTATGGATGTTTTCTTCTAAAATGTATTCGCATCCGTAGGCTTTTGCGGTATCAAATAAGTACTTTGTATTTCCGCTTTTTTGAATGCCGGCAACCAAATAGCTGCAATTTTTATGATGATCTAATATTTGCCTGAACATTGTCCCGGACGATGTCATTTCGTCATATGGGCGCATGTCGAAATGGGCGTCTATGTTGATGATGCCAATGCTTTCTTGTCCGGCCACATGTCCCTTCACGCCAAGAAAATGCCCGTAAGCGACTTCATGGCCACCTCCGATAATGATCGGGAAAATATTCAGACCAAGTAGTTTGCTAACGGCTTCGCCCAGTTCTTTTTGCGCGTTTTCCAGCTCACCATCCTCACAAGTAACATTGCCGAAATCGTACAAGTTAATGTCAGGCGAAAGGTATGGCAATGAAGCCATTCCTTTTCTGATTTCGTCTGGAGCACTTGAAGCTCCAACCCGTCCTTTATTTCTTCTAACTCCTTCATCACTCTTAAATCCAATAATCCCAAAGCTTGTCCCGCTTTGCTTTTCATTAAATTTCTCTAAATTTTCTACCTGAACGACTTGATGTAGCCGAAACATCTCTTTTACCGTGTCGCTATCTGTCCGCCCTGTCCAAACTGAAGCATCTGCCATTTTGTACATGAAAAATTAACCTCCAGTGATATTAGACTTATTAAAACGATTAGATCCATTCAGATCATTTTGTCTTATTTGAAATTATAAAGGCATCATTTTATAATTTCTAATACATGGTTTTTATATATTTATAATTTATAGCTATAAATTAACTTTTTAGAGGAGACAAATTAGTGGATATTCGCCATCTAAAATATTTTGAATCCGTTGTGAGGCATAAAAATTTTTCAAAAGCGGCAGAAGAATTGCATGTTTCCCAACCATCATTAAGCAATACGATAAAATCATTAGAAAAAGAATTAGGATGCAAATTGCTTGAACGTACGACGAGAGAAGTTGGCCTTACTGAATCAGGAGCTGTGTTTTATCAACATGTCCTCGGGATTTTAAGCCAATTCGAACATGTTCAGAAAGAGATGAAGGAAGTCAAGTACACCGGTGCAGGGACATTAAAGATCGGAATCATTGAATCTTCGAAATACTGGATTCCAAAGATTATTATTAAAATCAGAAATAAATATCCTAACGTACACATTAAAATTAAAGAAATGATCGGAATGAGGGATATCGAAGAAGCTTTAAATCGACATGATGTCCATTTGAGCATCGCTCCCCAAAAAATAGAACATAGCCATTTGAAGTTTATTCCAATATATAATGAAGAATATGTTTTAGTTACACCCCAAAACCATCCCTTTTGCCATCTAAAATCGATAAACTTATCCGGGCTTGAAAATGAGAACCTCATTCTTAGCCAACCCGGGTATCCATCTTATCAAAAAATTACAGAAGCTTGCCGAACGGCGGGTTTTGATCCGAAAAGCACGTATGAAGTAGAGAGGCTTGAGATGGCATGCAGTTTAGCAGAAGCAGGGCTCGGCGTTTCCATTCTCCCTGAAAATTATTTAAAATACTCTTCTCTTTCAGGAATTAACATACTTAAACTAACTAACCCTACACCGAACAGGATGGTCTACATGGCTTATCATTCTAATCGCTATTTGCCGCCCGTAGTGCAAGATGCAATGTCTTACATCATTCATTTTTTTAAAAGAGATAATGAAGCATGATCACCAATTAATGCTTCATCTCGAATGAGGAAAAATCTTGATTGGTTTCCCGACGCATAACGCGGCGTAACGCCAATCCCTAAACACATGAAGCAAGCCAGCACAAAAAAGGACGACTTTTTCATGCATTCCCTCATTTCTTAGTAAATCTACTTCTTGAAAATGAAAATCTTATAGTATATTACCAGGGTATTGGTAAATTATGCCTGGAAAATTAAAAATATACGATGATTCCCGCGATGCCTGACAGAAGAATGACAAAAGCAGGATGAAGTCTCGTAAAAAGAAGTAATCCTAATGAAACGAACAGGAAGAGGAGACTTGTTACATGAAAATGATGAATTCCAATGAGGTTATTTTGGATGGCGAATTGAACTGCCGCAAAAATTATCATTCCAGTTATAACCGGTCGTAATCCGTAAAAAGCTGATTGAATCATTGGTTGATGTTGCACCTTTGTAAAAACAAGGGAAACGAGAAGGACAATGATTAAAGAAGGGACGGAGATCGCCAAAATGGCAATGATCGCACCTGAAATTCCTCCAGCTTTGTAGCCGACAAAAACAGCAGCATTAGCTGCAATCGGCCCGGGGGACATCCCGCTAATAGCGATAACATCAGTGAATTGCTGTACAGATAGCCAACCGTGCTTTTCAACTTCATATTGAATGACCGGGATCATCGCATATCCGCCGCCAAATGAAACGAAGCCTATTTTTATAAAAGAAACAAAAAGGTTCCACAATACCATCTATCTCATCTCCTATTTGCCACCTGTTTTTGCATGTTCATAGTTCTCGACAAATTGTTTTGATTTTCCTTTCGCCTGGAGAATGATACCTGCCAAAGCGCCGCACAATAAAACAAATATCGGTTGAACGGGAACAAAAAGAAAGACAAGTAAGCTGGCCGCTGTTAAGAACAGAGTTGTTTTATCAATGACGGCTGTTTTTCCGATCTTGAAAGCTGCTAATAAAATTAAGGCGACAATTGTAGGGCGAATTCCAAGAAAAGCGGCGTGGACCAGCGGCTCGTGTTGAAAGCCAAGAAATAATGCGGCAAGAAGAATAATCATGAAAAATGTTGGGGCAATAATGCCGAGCGTTGCTGAAATAGCACCAGAAATACCAGCTAACCGGTAGCCGATAAATGTTGCTGTATTAACGGCGATCGATCCGGGAACGGTTTGGGCAACAGCCAAAATATCCGCAATTTCTCCCTTTTTCACCCAACGATTCTTTTCTGCAATCGCTTTTTCCAACAACGGGATCATTGCATATCCGCCGCCGAATGTTATAGGGCTTATTTTTAAGAAAGTTAAAAAGACCTTCCAAATTAATGTGAATTTGCTTCCTTCCCCCATTCCTATCACCTCATCTCAAGGAATATGCAAAAAGTATTTATCATTTTGATAAAAACATATTCTTATTTACCAATAAATAATTGCTTATTCACCTTAATTTTAAAATAGAAGTGCCAATCTGTAAACGAACTTTTATTCAAAATGAAAATAAGTTTCGGATGGAAATGTGAAAATGAAAGAAGGTGATAGTAGGAGTTGACGTTATCATGTCAATAAAAGTTATAATATTGAAGAACGTAATTCCATCTGGAGGAAATGATGCTCAAACAATTTATTGGTTTAATGTCTCCAAAAATGAAAAGTTTAAAACGTTTGTATGAATTAATATATAAATTTGGCCCGATTAGCAAAAGCAAGCTCGTTGAATTATCGGGATACAAGCAGGCAACATGCGCACGGTTAATAGATGAACTTGTCGAGGCTGACCTCATTTATGAAAGCGGCCAGGGTGAATCAACAGGCGGGCGAAAACCGGCGATGTATGTCATTAAACCAGACAACTATTATTTAATCGGTGTCGACATTACCCGTGTATCTACTAAAATCGCCCTTCTTGACCTTGAGTTGAATCATTTGCAATCGATTAAATTGGACATGACTTCAAGCACGACGGCCGATTATACGTTACATTTTATATGTGAACAGATTCAACAAATGTTGGAAAGCAGGAATATTCCTCTTGGCCGTTTGCTTGGAATTGGTGTAGGCGCGGTTGGCCCGCTAGATCGCGAGAAAGGTGTGTTCCTTAACCCGAAGCATTTTTTGTCGGAAGGATGGGAAAATGTAAATCTTGTTAACCGGTTAAAAGAGGCTTTTGACACTGTTGTTTTGTTAGAAAATGGGGCGAATCTTGCTGCGCTCGGCGAATATCGGAGAAATCACTGGAAGACAGCAGATAATCTCGTGTATACGATGTCGGGAGTCGGCATTCGATGTGGAGTGATTTCGAAAGGACAGGTTGTTCGAGGGAATGTGGATATGGAAGGTGCATTTGGCCACGTGATTGTAGATGTACACGGCCTTAAATGCTCGTGTGGAGCATACGGTTGCCTTGAAGCGTACAGCAGTCTTTCGGCAATTCGGATCGAAGTCATTAAACAACTCAAGCGGGGAAAGCCATCTTTGCTTAAAAGAATGGTCAATCAATTAGAAGATATCCGGTTTGACCATATTTTGTATTCGATTGTGCAGGATGATCCGCTATGCTCAGAGATTGTTCGCGATGCCGCATTCTATTACGGGATTGCTCTTTCTAATCTTATTTACCTCGTTCATCCGGAAGTCGTCATTATCGGCGGCGTTTTAGGATCCCATGAGCCTTTTTATGAAGTCGCTTCGGAAACGGCGAAGGACCGGCTAAAGAATTATCCTCACTATCAAATTCAATTTCACAAAGCATCAGAAGGAGACAATGCGGTAACCGTTGGGGCCGGGAGCATGGTATTTGATTATTATTTGGAACAATAGCAGTTAAGTTGAAGGCTGTCGAGAAATTCTCGACAGCCATTTTACGATTTAGTGATTGGTATTCGGTAACTTATCGGCCACTTTCGTTGGGAAATCAGCCACTTTTAGTCGAATATCAGCCAAATTCAATAGTTTATCAGCCAGTCGCACCTTCTTTAGGCTTAAAACACCTTTGTCGTCCAGGATTCGCAATTCCAGACATCTGTTACAACGTCCCGGTAAAATTCTGGTTCGTGGGAAATAAGAAGAATACTTCCTTTATAAGCTTTTAAGGCACGCTTTAATTCATCCTTCGCATCAATGTCCAAATGGTTGGTCGGCTCATCAAGAACGAGTAGGTTCGTTTCGCTGTTGATCAGCTTGCAAAGCCGCACTTTTGCCTTTTCACCACCGCTTAAGACAGATACTTTGCTTTCAATATGCTTTGTCGTTAGCCCGCATTTGGCAAGAGCTGCACGGACTTCATGATGGGAAAAAGAGGGGAATTCATTCCAAATTTCATCAATGCACGTATGGTTATTCGTTTCTTTCATTTCTTGTTCAAAATAGCCGATGTGTAAATACTCACCGCGTTCAACGGTCCCGGAAATCGGCTTGATTTCCCCGAGAATGCTTCTTAAAAGTGTTGTTTTACCGATCCCGTTTGCCCCGACAAGAGCGATTTTTTGCCCGCGTTCCATCCGTAAATCTAGCGGTCTTGATAAAGGTTCATCATAGCCGATAACGAGGTGGTTCGTTTCAAAAATCATTTTGCCGCTTGTCCGCGCTTCCTTGAAATGAAATTCCGGTTTCGGCTTTTCTTTTGCAAGTTCGATCACTTCCATTTTATCCAGCTTTTTTTGACGGGACATCGCCATGTTCCTTGTTGAGACCCTAGCTTTATTCCGGGCTACAAAATCTTTCAATTCCGCTATTTCTTGTTGTTGTTTTTTATAAGCTGCTTCCAATTGCTGTTTTTTCACTTCATACACTTGCTGGAAGTTTGTATAATCGCCGACATAACGGTTCAATTCTTGATTTTCCATATGATAAACTAAATTAATGACACTGTTTAAAAAAGGAATGTCGTGGGAAATTAAAATGAACGCATTTTCATATTCTTGAAGATAACGTTTCAACCATTCAATATGTTGTTCATCCAAATAGTTCGTCGGCTCATCGAGCAGCAGGATGTCTGGTTTTTCGAGAAGCAGCTTGGCGAGCAATACCTTTGTCCGCTGTCCGCCGCTTAATTCATGAACATCGCGCTCAAGCCCGATCTCATCTAACCCTAATCCGCGGGCGATTTCTTCCACTTTCGCGTCAATAATGTAAAAATCATTATTTGTAAGGGTATCTTGAATGGGGCCAACATCTTCAAGCAACTTCTCTAACTCCTCAGGTGACGCTTCGCCCATTTTGGCATAGAGCTCATTCATTTCCGCTTCAAGATCGAATAAATATTGGAACGCGCTTTTTAGCACATCGCGAATAGTCATCCCTTTTTGGAGCACGGTATGTTGATCGAGATACCCAACCCGTACTTTTTTCGCCCATTCCACTTTCCCTTCGTCAGGTTGAAGCTTTCCTGTAATAATGTTCATAAATGTCGATTTTCCTTCTCCATTTGCCCCGATAAGGCCAATATGCTCTCCTTTTAAAAGGCGGAAGGAAACATCATTAAAAATGGCCCGGTCGCCAAAACCGTGGCTTAAGTTTTTGACTGATAATATGCTCATGTTATTTGCACCTTTTCTAAATTTGGATTCTTTTTTGATTATATCCCCGTTCGAGCAATGAAGACAATAGATGCAACAATCTTAAATTTTGGAAGAATGTTCGAAGAAAAAGAAAAATTTTTAAATACCCAGTTTACAAATCGGAATTGGTGTGTTTAAATATTCTTAAATTAAAAATGCTGATCGGAAAAACCGAAGGCCCCTATCCAACATTGGTAGGGACTTTTTTTATACCAGTAGCATACTATGATTGCAATTCGAGGGATAAGTGGGCAACTACGGTGTTGCTTTCGCCTAAGGCTTAGCCCCACCGAGTTTTTAATACCAATGACATAGTATGATTTCAATTCAAGGCGTAGGGCGAACTTACCCCGTGCCGCTCACGAGAATCCGGGATTCCGTGTTTCGATGTGAAAGGAGAGAAAAATATGCGTAAATTAATCATTTTTGCTTTCATTGGGTTTTTGGCACAGCTCATCGATGGCTCATTAGGGATGGCCTACGGGTTAACTTCTTCGTCATTATTATTAGCATTCAGCGTATCACCGGCAATTGCATCTGCTTCTGTTCACATGGCAGAAGTTGTTACAACAGCCGCTTCCGGTGTTTCCCATATTCGCTTTGGAAATGTGGATCGGACAATAGTCCTTCGGCTTATTGTTCCGGGTGCTATCGGCGCATTTGTAGGCGCTTGCTTTCTAAGCAACTTGCCCGGCAGCCTGATTAAGCCATACGTTTCGATTTTCTTATTAATTCTTGGAATTTATATTTTATGGCGTTTTATGAGCAAGACGGCAGCCAAAAATGAAGCCAATTCAAAACCAATGTCGAAAAAGCAGTACGTCTTACTCGGGCTGATCGCAGGATTCTTTGACTCAACAGGAGGAGGAGGCTGGGGCCCGATTTCTACCCCGGTACTGCTTGCGAAAAAAACAACCCCTCGAAAAGCCGTCGGCTCAGTCGATACGAGTGAGTTTGTCGTTTCACTTGCGGCCACAGTAGGCTTTATCGTTTCATTAGGCTGGGAGCAGGTAAACTGGTTTTGGGTCCTTACATTAATGCTAGGCGGTGTCATCGCCGCACCAATTGCCGCATGGCTTGTCCGGATCATGCCATCGTATTTGTTAGGCGTTTTAGTCGGAGGCCTGATTATTTTTACGAATGTGAGGACTTTAGTAACCACATGGAATGTACCCAACCCGTGGTTAATATATGGAATAATTATTACGTTATGGGCAGCAGCAGTGATTTATACAGTGAGCACAAAAAGTACTGTTGTCCGCAGAGAGACATTTCAACAAGACCAATAGAAAATAACTCATGAATATGAGAAGGAATGACGCCAAAAACGTCAAAGTCCTATTATAGGAAACACGAACTTCTCCAGACAAACCTTGATTGTTATTACAGCAATCAAGGTTTTTTGCAGAAAAAAATAAAAAAACTTCTGGATTTCATATTGTGAAAGAACTCCGTTGAGAATAGAAAGCGCTTTCAATTATAGTAAGAAACAAAATATTCAATAAAAATAGGAGTTGGTGTCATGGGGATTCGTACAGGCGAGCAGTATATCAACGGGCTGAAATCGAGAAGACCTGAAATCTGGCTTTCGGGTAGGAAAGTAACAGATATAGTTAATGAGGAGGTGTTCAGGCAACCGATCCTTGAAATCGCAAAGTTGTATGATATGCAGCATGATCCAGAGTATCAGGATAAAATTACAACCATTTGTGAAGAAACCGGAGAAAGGGTGTCCAATGCATTTATCGTTCCAAAAAATTACGAGGATTTAATGAGGCGAAGGGCATTGTTTGAAGCCTGGGCGGAATCAACGTTTGGGTTGATGGGGAGAACGCCGGACTTTTTGAATGTCACCGTTACCTCGATGGCTTCAAGCCCAGATTTCTTCGAACAATACAACCCGGAATGGGCAGAAAATATTCAAAACTATTATAAATATATTCGCGACAATGACCTTTTTTTAACCCATGCTCTCATTAACCCGCAAAATGATCGGAGCAAGCCTTCTCATCAACAAAAAGACATGTTCACGCATTTAGGCGTTGTCGAAGAAACATCTGAAGGCCTGATCGTGCGGGGAACAAAAATGCTTGCGACATTGGCGCCGATTACGGATGAAGTGATCATTTACTCCTTCCCTGGTTTTAAGCCGGGTGATGAACGGTATGCCTTGTCATTCGCGATCCCGATCGATTCTCCGGGACTTCGCATTTTATGCCGTGAACCGATGCAAAATGGAAAGCGGCCATTGTTCGACCATCCTCTTGCATCGCGTTTTGAGGAAATGGACGCTGTATTAGTATTTAATGACGTGCTTGTTCCGTGGAATCGGGTATTCATGTATAACAATATCGAAGCGGCGAATCAGCTTTATTCAAAAACAGGCTTAAGCCAGAACACACACCAAAATGGAGTGCGTGGACTTGTGAAACTTCGATTTGCCGCCCAGGTCGCTGCAAGATTGGCCGATGCCATCGGTGTAGACGGATACCTGAATGTGCAGACACAATTAGGCGAATTGATCCAGTCTGTAGAGACGATTCGAGCTTTGCTTCGCACGGCGGAAATCGAATTTTCGGTCAACGAAAGAGGGGAAGCTATTCCGGCCAGTGTCCCGCTTGAGACGATTCGCGGAATTTTGCCGAGAGCTTACCCGCGTGCGATTGAAATAATCCAAACGATTGGCGCCGGCGGTCTCTTAATGTCACCGACTGGAAGCGATTTTGATCAGGTTGATTTGCGAGAAGACCTCGATAAATATTATGGTGGCCGTTCTGGAGTTTCGGCACTCGAACGGGTCCGGCTTTTTAAGCTAGCATGGGATTTATGCGGCGAAGCCTTTGGACAGCGGCTAGTCCAATATGAGCGCTATTATTCGGGAGATCCGGTTAGAAAGCTGGGCATGTTTTATATGAGTTACAAACAGAAACATTCATTTTCAATGGTCGATGAAGCGCTTGATGGAGTGCTTCAGGAGAAAACAGTAAGCCTGTAAATCTTTTTTCTACGGAAGGAGAATTGAAATTGATTGGCTCTGTCCATAAGATTGCCAAAATTCTTAATTGCTTTTCGAACGATGAACCGGTGTTAGGCAACCTGGAAATCGCTGAGAAACTGGGCATGAGCCCAAGCACCGTCCATCATTTGCTGAACACATTGTGTCAGGAAGGGATGCTCATTAAGGATAGCCAGAAAAAATACAGGTTAGGCTGGAAGTTGCTTGAATGGGGCAATCAGGTGATGTATCAACAGGACATTTTAAATGGGGCGCTTCCATTAGTAGAAGGGTTGGTCAGACGATTTTGCGGAACGGTCCACATCGGCATGTACGATGAAGGAGAAGTCATTTTTGTTTTGAAAGCGGCATCAAAAGAAATAGAGGACATTGATACGCACGTCGGTGCAAGAAAACCGGCCTATTGCACAAGCACCGGGAAAGTGTTGCTTTCCTATAATCCTTCATTAGTCCAGGCGACAATTAGAAAAGGCTTAATTCGGAGGGCGCCGAACACGATCACGTGCCCCAACCGGCTGAAAATGGATCTAAATGAGTCCCGTCACCGCGGCTATTCGATAAGTGACAATGAGAACGAGCTCGGGCTTTATGGGATAGCTGCGCCGATCCGTTCATACACCGGACAGACCATTGCCGCCCTTAATCTGGTCGGCGAGCCTTCTTACATGCAGGGAAGGTACAGGCAGGAAATTTTGAAACATGTCGTACAAACAGCTGATCTTATTTCAAAGGAACTGGGATATATTCATGTTTAATAAAATTTTAATACAATCAGGAGGTTTATCATATGCCAGCAACGGAAACGTTACGTTCATTCAATTTGTTAAAGTGGATTGAAGAAAATAAAGAATTATTGAAGCCGCCGGTCAACAATAAAGTTATCTGGCAAGATTCCGAATTCATCGCGATGATCATCGGCGGGCCGAATAAAAGGCGTGATTTTCATGTCGATCCTTCTGACGAATTTTTTTACCAGATAAAGGGTGACTGTTATGTCGAAATTATGACGGAAGAAGGGGAACGGAAAGTCGTCACGGTCAAAGAAGGCGACGTATTTATGCTGCCGGCCATGGTGCCGCATTCCCCTCACCGCGTAGCCGATACGTACGGCCTGGTCATTGAGCGGAAACGGAAGGAAGGGGAGCTTGAAGACTTCGTCTGGTTTTGTGATAAATGCAATCACGAAATGCATCGTGTGACAGTTCAATTAAATGACATTGAAACACAGGTGAAGCAAGCGATTCATAGCTTTAATTCGAATGAACATATACGGACATGCCAAAAATGCGGGTATCAAATGCCGGAAACTGTAGGTGAATGGAAGTGCGAATAGATTTCCATACCCATATCATTCCGGAGAATTTCCCCGATTTTGAACAACAATACGGCGGCGGGCGTTGGCCAGTGCTGGAGAGGACGTGCACGTGCGGCGCACGCATTATGGTAGGCGGAAAAAACTTTCGCGATGTAACCGACCAGGTATGGTCTCCGAAGAAACGGATAGAGGATATGGATCGTGAAGGTGTAGACATCCAAGTGCTGTCTCCTATTCCGGTTACGTTTTCTTACTGGGCACCGGCAAATCGAGCGGCCGAAATGGCTAAAATCCAAAACGATTTTATAGCGGAGACAGTATCCGAACATCCAGAGCGCTTTGTCGGGCTTGGCACGGTTCCAATGCAGGACGGGCCGACCGCCATCAAAGAAATGGAACGTTGCATAAATGAACTGAACCTTCACGGGATTGAAATCGGGACAAACGTTAACGGGAAGAATCTGGATGATCCGTCGTTCATTGACTTTTTTGAGATGGCGGAAAAATGGGAGGTGCCCATTTTTGTTCATCCGTGGGAGACGCTCGGCCGCGACCGTATGCCGCGCCATAATTTCATGTATACGATCGGCATGCCGAGTGAAACGGCGCTGGCGGCAGCGACCCTTATTTGGAGCGGCATGATGGAGAAATATCCGCTCTTGAAAATTTGTTTTGCCCACGGGGGAGGCTCCTTCCCTTACTTGCTTCCACGTCTTGACCAGGGCTGGAATGTTTGGCCGCATTTAAGGATGACGACACATCCGCCAAGCTTTTATGCAAAGCAATTTTTCTTTGATTCTTTAACCTATGATCCTATGAATATTCGCTATATGATTGAACGATTCGGGCACGAGAAATTATTCATGGGATCCGACTATCCATTCTTACTTCGCGAGATCGAGCCGGGAAAAGTCATTGATGAGACATTAGAACTTACCGAAGAGCAGAAGAAAGCGATGCTAGGAGAAAATGCTGCGAAATTTTTATCAATCGAAAAGAAGAAAAGAGGTGTTGTGCTTGCAAATCGTACAAACGCCGGAGAGTAAATTGCAAGAATTGGGGCTGGCATTGCCTCCGGTTCGCCCTTCTGTTGGCAACTATGTGAGCCGTGTAAGAGTCGGGAATCTATTATTTACTGCAGGACAGGGGGTAGACCAATATCATGGGAAGATCGGCCGGGATCTGACGGTCGAAGAAGGCTATTTAGCGGCACGGCAATCGATGCTCAATCTATTAAGCGTTGTAAAGGACGAATTAGGCGAATTAAGTAAAGTGAAACGGGTCGTCAAAATTCTCGGTTTTGTAAACAGCGCGGAAGACTTCATTGACCAGCCGAAAGTGATGAACGGAGCTTCTGATTTATTGGTTCAAGTTTTTGGCGAAAAAGGTAGGCACGCCCGTTCAGCAGTAGGCATGGCACAGCTGCCGAATAATACGGCGATTGAAATCGAGATGATACTTGAAATTGCAAAATAAAGGGGGCGAAATGATGGGCACAGATGCTTTAGCCGAAAAAGTGACCATAAAAGATGCCAGGCTTTTTATTGATGGAGAATATGTTGATTCTATTTCCGGACAAACCTTTGAAACGATGAATCCCGCCACGAATGAGAAGTTAGCGGAAGTAGCCAAAGGCGATGCGGCGGATGTACAGCGGGCGATTGAGGTGGCCCAGAGGACGTTTGAAAGCGGAGTATGGAGCGGGATGCCCGTGGAAGAACGATCCGCTATTTTATGCAAGATGTCGGATTTGATCATGGAAAAAGTAGATGAATTGGCCTACATTGAAGCGCTTGATGTCGGCAAGCCGATTAAAGAAAGCCGCAGTTTTGACATTCCGCGCGCCGCTTCCAATTTCCGCTTTTTTGCCGAAATGGCCAAGTACGTCGTCCATGAGCACTATGATAAGCACAACATCATGTCTTATGCAAAATATGCACCTGCAGGGGTGACAAGCCTCATTATACCGTGGAACCTTCCATTTATGCAGCTGACGTGGAAAGCGTCTGCGGCGCTCGCTGCGGGGAATACGGTAGTCGTCAAGCCGGCTTCATATACGCCACTGAGCGCCGTCATGCTTGGAGAAATCGCCAATGAAGCGGGGCTTCCCCCGGGTGTCTTAAATATTATTACTGGTCCTGGTAGCACGGCGGGAACGGCGATGACCACTCATCCGAATGTTCGACGCATTTCCTTTGTCGGGGAATCGAAAACCGGAAAAACAATTATGAAAAATGCCGCCGAAAACTTGATCCCGGTCTCGCTCGAGTTAGGAGGGAAATCGGCGAATATCGTGTTTGACGACGCGGATTTAGACGAAGCGGTCAAAGGTTCAATCGACGCCATTTACCGTAATCAGGGGGAAATTTGCCTGGCGGGCTCCAGGCTTCTCATTCAAGAAAGCATTTACGACCGGTTTCTTGAAAAGTTTGTGGAAGCGGTAAGGAAGATTAACGTCGGTGATCCGACTGATGAAGCGACAGATATGGGAGCGCTCGTTTCCGAAAGCCATTTAGAAACTGTCCATCAATATGTGGAGATAGGATTAGGCGAAGGTGCAAAACTTGCCTGTGGTGGCAAAAAGGTAGCCGGCCTTGAGAAAGGCAACTTTTACGAACCAACTGTTCTTTATGATGTGGATAATAAAATGCGTGTGGCTCAGGAAGAAATCTTTGGCCCTGTGCTTGTTGCGATCCCGTTTAAGACGGAAGAAGATGCGATCCGCATCGCTAACGATTCAATTTATGGTCTGGCAGGCGTTGTCTGGACGAACGATATCAGGCGGGCACACCGGGTGACAGCCGCTGTAAATTCCGGGCTGCTCTGGATTAATTGCTGGTATATACGGGATTTACGGACGCCATTTGGCGGCAGCAAAGCGAGCGGGATCGGCCGTGAAGGCGGACGACACAGCTTTGAATTTTATACAGAGGCGAAGACCGTAACGATGAAATTATAAAAATGGAAGAACCACGAATGGCTTTGACTTTGCCTTCGTGGTTTTTCAAAAGGAAGGGAGAACGATTGAATGCCATCCATTATCGAAGAATTAGCCGAAGAATTGCTTAAGGCGGAACTGTCAAAACAACCAATAGATCCGCTGACTACCCGTTATCGGGAGTTAACAGCCGACGATGCTTATCGCATACAATTGGAAGCGGTAAAAAGAAGACTGAAAGACGGCAGAAAAGTTATCGGGAAGAAAGTAGGCTTGACGAGCAAAGCGATGCAAAAGATGCTCAATGTTGACGAGCCGGATTATGGCCATTTGTTTGATGATATGAAAGTGAAGAGCGGGGAAACCGTTCAAATGAATTCAATGATAATGCCGAAAGTGGAGGCGGAAATCGGGTTTATTCTTGGAGCGGATTTATTTAAGCCAAACGTTACGTTTATTGATGTGATGATGGCTACCGAATTCCTGGTTCCTACACTTGAAATAATCGACAGCCGCATTTCGGACTGGAACATTAAACTGGAAGATACGGTTGCCGACAACGGCTCGTCCGCAAAAGTTGTAATTGGTGAACAACGTAGGGAGATGGCAGCACTTGATTTGAGGAGCACGAGCATGGTGCTTTTAAAAAATGGGGATGTGGCAGCAACTGGCGCCGGTGCGGCTGCGCTTGGACATCCGGCTCATGCCGTCGCCTGGCTTGCGAATAAGCTTTATGAATATGATATTCCGCTAAAAGCAGGTGAACTGATTTTACCTGGAGCGTTATCCGGGGCTATTGAAGTAGCGGCAGGCGACACCATTACCGCACAGTTTGGCTCTCTCGGTTCGGTGTCCGTTAGCTTTGAGTAAAAAGCGAGGTGAACTGCAATGCGTAAAGTAAAAGCAGCCATTATCGGTTCAGGCAATATTGGAACGGATTTAATGTATAAGTTAGAGCGAAGTAATTGGGTTGAGTTGACAGCGATGATTGGAATTGATCCGGAATCAGAAGGGTTAAAGCGGGCAAAGGAATCAGGCTATCAAATTTTTACCAATGGCATTCAAGGGTTAATTGATCACCCGGACATTGCGGACATCGCATTTGATGCGACATCGGCAAAAGCGCATGTAAGACACGCAAAAATATTAGATGAGTTAGGAACGTTGGCGATTGATTTAACGCCGGCGGCAATCGTCCCTTTTCTTTGTCCAGCAGTAAACTCCGGTAAAAAGGTAAAGGCGAAAAATGTCAATATGATTTCGTGCGGGGGACAGGCGACCATTCCGATCGTTTATGCCATTAATCGGGCAGCTGATGTCGCATATGCCGAGATTGTCGCAACGATCTCAAGCCGAAGCGCGGGTCCTGGTACTCGGGCAAACATCGATGAATTTACAATTACAACACGCCGCGGGATTGAACAGGTAGGCGGGGCGGATAGAGGAAAAGCGATCATTATCCTCAATCCCGCTGAACCTCCAATCCTGATGCGCGATACGATTTATTGTGAAGTAAAGAACATGGATGAAAAAGGCATCCGGCAATCAATTGAAGAAATGGTTAATAAAGTTCGGGAATATGTGCCTGGATATCGTTTAAAACAAGAGCCGTTATTTGACGGGAACCGTGTAACTGTTTTTTTGGAAGTGGAAGGCGCCGGCGATTATTTTCCTCCTTACGCCGGAAATCTGGATATTATGACGGCCGCAGCTGTCCGAGTAGGAGAGGATTTCGCCCGTCAAATTTTACAATTAGATAGAACGGAAGATGAAGAAAGGGTTGAGACGCTTGAAACGAAATAGTGAGAAACCAATCAAGCTGACGGAAGTATGCCTCCGCGATGGAAGCCATACGATTGCCCACCAATTTACGGAAGAACAAGTGTACACTATCGCAAAAGCCCTCGATGAAGCAGGAATGCATTATATTGAAGTAAGCCACGGCGATGGATTGGGAGGTTCGACCATCCAGTATGGCCAATCGCTCGTCGATGAAATGAAATTGATCGAGGCGGCAGTTCAGGCATGTAAACAGGCAACGGTTGCTGTGCTCTTGCTCCCGGGGATTGGGACGGTGCACGAATTAAAAAAGGCACGCGAGCTTGGGGCGGGATTGGTCCGAGTAGCGACACATGTTACAGAAGCGGACGTCTCCGCCCAACATATTTATTTGGCCCGTGAACTGGGAATGGAAGCGGTTGGCTTTTTAATGATGGCTCATTCAGCACCTGTCGAGAAGCTTGTCGAACAAGCAAAACTGATGGAGAGTTATGGAGCTGAGGCAGTGTATGTAACGGATTCGGCCGGCACTCTGCTTCCGCATGAAGTCCGTGAACGAATGAGGGCGCTTAGAGCTTCGCTTGAGATTGAAATTGGGTTCCATGGCCATAACAATTTATCAGTGGCCGTTGCAAACACCATAACGGCAATTGAAGAAGGCGCAACAAGAATCGATGGAAGTGTGCGCTGTTTAGGAGCAGGTGCCGGAAATACACAAACGGAAGTGCTCCTTGCCGTGCTGCGCCGAATGGGGCTTGATACAGGGGTTAATTTATATCAAATGATCGATTTGGCGGAGGACATCATCGCCCCAATGCTGCCAAGGCCGCAGGAAATAGGAAAAGGAAGTTTGATTATGGGCTACGCAGGCGTCTATTCCAGCTTTTTGCTGCATGCTGAACGGGCGGGGAAACGATTCGGCATCGACCCGCGTGATATTTTAATCGAGTTAGGCAAAAGGAAAGTCGTCGGTGGACAGGAAGATATGATTTTGGATGTCGCCGCCGAACTTTCGAGAGCGAAAATGGAGGTTTAGGGACGATGATAACAAAAAGAACGGATAGAGAAATGATCGACTATCTTTTAGCGGCTGAGCAAGAAGTTCGGGAAGTTCATAAACTGACCGACCAAAATCCTGAATTGACAATTAAGGAAGCATATGAACTGCAAAAGAAGCTGATCGACCGGAAAATCGCCGATGGAGCCAGAAGAATAGGGGTTAAGCTTGGTTTAACGAGCAAGGCGAAGCAACAGATGATGGGAATTAATGAAGCGATCTATGGGTATTTGTTGGACAATATGCTTAGTGTAGAATGGGAGCCGGTTGACTATAGACGTTTTATCCATCCGAAAGCCGAGCCGGAAATTGCTTTTTTAATGGGGGAAGATTTGCAAGGGCAGGATGTTACTGCTGCTGATGTATTACGTGCTACGAAATATGTTGCGCCCGCCATTGAGATTATCGACAGCCGGTATAAAGACTTCAAGTTTACACTTGTCGATGTTGTTGCGGATAATTGTTCTTCTGCGCAATTTATAGTAGGAAGCAAATGGGTGTCTCCAGACTCCATTGATTTGGCGGAGATCGGGATGGTCATGTCTAAAAATGGAGAAGTGGCTACAGTTGGAGCGGGCGCTGCTGTGCTCGGGAATCCCGCTCAAGCCGTTGCCTGGGCGGTTAATAAGCTGGGGGAGCGTGGCGAAGGCTTGAAAAAAGGAGACATCGTCTTAAGCGGCGCTTTATCTGAAGCGGTCGCTTTTGAAGCGGGAGATTCATGTCTAGCTCAATTTGACGGTCTGGGCAGCGTTTCGTTCTTGTGCAAATAAATCAATCCCTGCCTGAAAAAAAGTTGAAACTTTTTAATTTCCCCTACGTAATAGTAGTCAAGAAGCGGTTTCTACTATAAGGGAGGAATTTGTAAGTGTTCAAAAAAATAATTGCAGCTTTAACAGTTTTAACCTTATTGTTAACGCCTGTAGGAGATGCTGTTTTCCATAAAAGTTCGGACCAGGCAATGGCGAAAGGCTATCGATCCGGCGTGAAGTCATTTAAGACGAATAAAGGAAGCAATGGTTCTATATTCAATAAGAACAATCATCAAACGAACAAGCAAAAAGGAACGAACATGTTTAACAGTTCCAAGACTTCCAAAAAAAGCGGCGGATTTTTAAAAGGCTTAATGCTTGGCGGACTTGCAGGACTATTGTTTGGCGGGCTATTCGGGCACCTCGGCATCCTGGGCTCCATCTTAGGGTTGATGGTTAATGTTCTGGCGATTATTGTGCTCATTTCAGTCATTACCAGCATCTTCAGGTTTTTCAAAAATAAAAGGAAGAAAGAAGAGTACAACCCATGGAGAAGATAACACTATTCGAACAGGATGTTGTCAACGCGCTTTGTTTATTTACAGCAAATAAACGGGGGATGACGCCTGAAGAGATTGAGGTAGAGCTGCTTTATGACGACGATTACGGTTTCTCTGCCGAAGTTTACGCAAACGGAAGAAAGCAAGTATTGATTGAGGCAAACATTATTGAAGCGCTTCGCTTTTGGCTTGATAGCGAAACGAACATCGACCCGGTTTCAGCCGGAATAGAGCTCGTGCTGGATGATGATGAGGGGATTATCGCGATTGTTAAATACCATTAAAAGCTTAACCAGCTTTAAATTGCTGGTTAAGCTTTTTTTGATCATCTCCCAAAAATTTGAATGTTCATTATCATAACAATATAATTTTGAATACAAAAGAAAAATTTGTCAATTTACAACCTGGCTCGGTATCGATCGCGAATTTAAAAGGATATTTGGCATGTGGGGAAATGCAGTGATGTTAAACTGGTACTCTTAAAAGGGCTATACTATAATATTGTTAGTTTAAATAATGATAAGAGAGCTTTACTATGCTTAACAAAAAAACAATTATTATTGCTACATTTCTTTGTCTATTGATTGTTGGGGGAGCTTTTTGTGACTATTGTGACCAAACGCCGCAAAGTGTGAAAAGAACGAAAAAATCTTCACTTGAATGGATGGAAAAAGAAAGGGTAGATGACTATTTAAAGCGTATCCATTTTAATGGCACAGCGGTTATTGTAAAAGACGGTAAAACGATTCTAAATAAAGGCTTTGGCTTTTCAAATGTAAAGACAGGGAGCATGAACAATCCGGAAACCGTCTATTATATCGGTTCAATTACGAAGTCGTTTGTTTCAACAGCGTTTATGCAGCTTCAAGAAGAAGGGAAAGTGAACATCAATGATCGGCTGTCAAAGTATTTCCCATCTTTTCCTTATGCCGATGACATTAAACTGTATCATTTGCTGACACATACGTCGGGACTGCCTTATCGTTCAGAAACGAGCAGAAGAATGTCAAAAGAAGCGCTTTTAAAGAAAATTGAGATGGACGCCCGCTTTTTGCTTTTTCCCCCCGGTACAGAATGGAATTATTCCGATTCCAATTACACGCTTCTTGGGCTTATTATTGAGAAAGTTTCAGGCGAAACTTTACATCAATATATAAAGGATCATATTTTTCAAAAAGCCGGGATGCACCACTCCGGATTCGGCGAGGATTTTCGTAAAGAGAAGCATCCTTCTACCGGTTACTTTAACACGACTTTCGGGTTCTATAAGCCAGCTATCCCTCATTTTTCACAATTATTGGGATGCGGAGACATTTATATGACGGCTTACGATCTATATAAGTTTGATAACGCGTTACGTACAGGGAAATTGGTTTCAAAAAATAGCTATCAACAGATAAATGCTCCATTTAAAGCATATTATGGTTTTGGCTGGTATGTAAATCGCGATAAGTATTACTCACATGGCGTTATGCCGGGTTTTGAAGGAATGAATGGATACAGCCGGGACGGACGTATTTATGTTGTCTTGCTTTCAAATGTCCAACATACAATTCCATCATTCCGTAAAGTAAATAATCAAATTTTTACTCGATTGGAGAATGGCTCTTCAACAATGGAGAAGTAAAATTTTGGGAGCGGACACGAATCCATTGCTGAATAGTGCATCGCCCTTTATAATAGATTTATTGAAAATTCGAACATAGGGGGATAGACCGTTGCCAATTAACATTCCTAAGAGATTACCAGCACGAGAAATTCTTGAAAAGGAAAATATTTTTGTAATGGACGATGAACGGGCAAGCAGCCAGGATATTCGTCCTTTAAATATTTTGATTTTGAATTTAATGCCGGAAAAAGAAAAGACGGAAGCTCAGCTATTGCGTCTTCTTGGAAATACCCCGCTTCAAGTGAACATTAATTTTATCCATACGGCGACACATGAATCAAAAAATGTGAGCAAATCACACCTTGAGCAGTTTTATACGACATTTGAAAATGTAAAACACCGTCGTTTTGACGGCATGATTATTACCGGAGCGCCTGTTGAATTGTTACCTTTTGAAGAAGTGAATTATTGGAATGAATTGACAGAAATTATGGAATGGTCAAAAACGAATGTGACTTCTTCACTGCACATTTGTTGGGGAGCACAGGCCGCCCTTTATTATCACTATGGGATTGATAAGTTTGAGTTGAAGCAAAAATGTTCCGGTGTGTATAAACACCGCATTACTCATCCTACTGTTAAACTAGTAAGAGGATTTGATGATGAATTTACAGCTCCGCATTCCCGCTATACGGATATTTTGATGGAGCAACTAATGTCACATGATGATTTAATCTTGCTTTCACATTCGGATGAGGCCGGCCCGTTTTTAATTATTTCTAAAGACGAAAAGCATATTATGATGACAGGCCATTTGGAATATGATGGACAAACGCTTGCCCAGGAATACGAGCGCGATCTCGCTAAAGGTCTGGATGTCCAAGTCCCGGAACATTATTTTCCGAATGATAATCCAAATGAGAAACCGTTGCATCAATGGCGTTCACATGCCCATCTTCTTTTCTCCAACTGGCTGAACTACTATGTGTATCAGGAAACGCCATACAAGTGGGAATAAGGGCGGTTGTGAACGGTTTTACAGAGGGCATGAATCGTACATGCCCTCTCATTCTATCAAGGGGGGTTAGAGGATGAAAATGGTAAAGGCGATTGTTATTCTATTCCTCTTTCTTTCGATTACGGCTTGCGGCAACCATAAGAGCGAGACGGTTGTTAAAACGGATGATGAAGCAACTGAATCGAAACAAAAGAATCAGAATGAAAATAGTACGGAAAAAATAATTGCGAAGATGTCGCTCGATGAGAAAATTGGGCAAATGATCTTTGCCGGCATTGACGGAACGACAATGAATGCCAACACGAAAACGTTAATTGATCGGTATAAAGTCGGTGGGGTTATACTCTATAAGCCTAACATTCAATCTACTAACCAGACGCTGGCTTTATTAAATGGGCTTAAAAAAGAAAATTCAGATAACAAAATGCCTCTTTTTTTAGGGGTGGATCAGGAAGGCGGACGTGTCCAGCGTTTGCCGGACGACTGGAAAAAAATACCGAGTAGCGGAGAGATTGGAAAAGTAAATCGTCCGGAGTTTTCATATGAAATCGGGACTCTATTAGGTAAGGAACTAAAGGCGATCGGATTTAATCTTGATTTTGCCCCCGTTCTTGATATTAACAGCAATCCGAACAATCCGGTAATCGGTGATCGTTCGTTCGGTTCTGATTCAAAAAAGGTGAGTCATCTCGGGATTGAAACGATGAAAGGGATCAAAGGGCAAAATGTTATCCCGGTCGTTAAACATTTTCCCGGGCACGGCGATACATCGGTAGATTCACACATCGGTTTGCCAAAGGTTACTAAAAACCTCGACCAATTACGGAAATTCGAGCTTGTCCCGTTTAAGCAATCGATTACAAAAGGTGCGGATGTAGTTATGGTAGCGCACATTCTTTTGCCGAAAATTGATTCGAGCAACCCGGCAACTTTTTCGAAACGAATGATTACCGATGTGTTGAGAAAAGAAATGAAGTTCAAAGGAGTCGTAATGACCGATGACATGACGATGGGTGCGATCACGAAACATTATTCAATCGGAGATGCGGCGGTCAAATCTGTAAATAGCGGAAGCGATGTCATATTAATCGGCCATGACTACAATCAAGTCATTACAGTAATCAAAGCGATTAAGTCAGCTGTCCAAAAAGGAACAGTACCAGAAAGCAAAATTAATTCTAGCGTTTATAAAATTATCTCATTAAAACAAAAATACAAACTTACCAATTCGCCTGTTCAATCGGTTGATGTGAAGGGGATCAACCGCTCCATTCAAGAAACATTACATCGTTATATGGATTAAAACTGCATCCGACAAAGGATTGCAGTTTTTTCTTTTTTCGCTAAAAAGATTCAAATTTAAACCGATTTAAAGAAAGAGAGAATTTTTTGACAGTAGGAGTACAAAGGATGGTCAAAAATGTAGATTTATTCTATAATTTGTTTTAATAGTGTGAAAATTGGAAAAGAAAGAGGGGGAAAGATGGGGAGACATACGGTACTTAAAACGGTTGTATTTACTTCGGCGGTAGCAGGTTCATTTATGGCAGCACCTATTGTAGGTAAGGCTGCATTTGGAGATCATACGCTTCACAAAGGCATGAAGCATGCAGATGTAAGGGAACTTCAATCGCGATTGAAAAAGTATGGGTATTTTACTTATCCTGAAGCTACCGGGTATTATGGGAAAATTACGGAAGACGCAGTAAAAAAGTTTCAGCGAGATATGGGGATACAGGTTGATGGGGTTGTTGGCAAGAATACATATCGAATGCTTACCAAGTATTCGAAAAAAAGCATTACGGCCAAACGGGTAACTTCTACAAAATCTTCCGCAACGTTAAAGAAAGGAATGCGCGGGAAAGAAGTTGAAAAGCTGCAGATCAAGTTAAAAGAACTCGGATTTTTTAAAGTGGGTGTGACCGGATATTACGGTGCAGTTACCGAACAATCGGTGAAAGACTTCCAGCGTTCAAAAAGGCTAAAGGTAACGGGGATCGCTGATCAATCAACACTTGATCGGCTCTATAAAAAAGAGAATAAGCAAGACGGTGCCTCTTCGGCGGGTAAAAACAAGCCATTAAAGATTGGGATGAGAGGGAAGGATGTTGAAAAACTGCAAACCAGATTAAAAGAACTTGGCTTTTTTAAAGCAGGAGTAACCGGGTATTTCGGAATAGTTACAGAGCAATCGGTAAAAGATTTTCAAAAAACGAGAAAGTTAAAAGTGACAGGGATCGCGGATGAAACAACACTTCATATGTTGTATAAAAACATTATGCCAAAACCCGAAAAACCAAAGCCAAAACCGAAGCCGACCACGACTCAGACAAATGTTGTTTTAAAAGAAGGAATGCGCGGCAAAGAAGTAGAACAATTGCAATTTAACTTAAAGACTCTCGGCTTTTTCAAAGTAGGAGTAACCGGGTATTTTGGTACGGTTACGAAACGTGCTGTCAGTGATTTTCAGTCAAGTACAGGACTTCCTGTAACCGGACAGGCCGATTCGCTTACTTTAAAAAAGATCGATGAACAATTGGAAAAAGGAACTTCAACTCCTAAGACCAATAACCCTTCATTCAATCCGATTAATGTCGTCGCTGATGCTATCGAATTATTAGGCAAGCCGTATGTATGGGGAGGAACAACCCCTAAAGGATTTGACTGCAGTGGATTTGTCCAATATGTTTATAGCAAAAATAGCATTCAGTTACCGCGAACCGTCTCCCAAATGTGGCAGGAAGGAAAGAAACTTTCTGAGCCCCAGGTTGGCGATCTTGTCTTTTTTGAAACGTACAAGCCCGGTGCTTCACATGTAGGTATTTACATAGGAAAGGGACAATTTGTCCACTGCGGCGATGAGAAAACAGGGGTAACGACAGCATTGATGAGCAACTCCTATTGGAAACAACGTTATTTAGGGTCTAAACGGTATTATTAAAAAGAGTAGGCGTATACGTCTGCTCTTTTTTTGTATTTAAATTGAAAACTCTTTCAATCCCATGTTAGGTATTACCTGGTAATATTGTGGCTAATTTATGAAAGAAATGTGAAAAAGTCGTGAGCAATTCATGAAGAAACCATGTCACTTTTCAAAACGTGTATTTTTAAAGCGTGTACTTTGCTAGGATATATAAGCAAAAGCTATTTATAGAAATGATACTTACTATTAAGTGTAGTTCAAAAGTTCGGAAAAAGCCCATGATCGCTTCACCAGCTTGCGTTCATATCACTCGATGTATTAAACTGAAGAAGCTGTGTCTTTTAGATCTTTCGGCTTTTTTGTCTCCTTTTTGAACACACTATTAATGTGTGGTTTCGTTTTCGTCGATTTTGTTTATATGTTTATTAGAAGGAAGGTGAATGTGGTGTTTAAGCCATTCAAATCGTTAGTCACTATTGGGCTAATGTTTGCCGTTTTTTTGTTAGGCGGTTGTCAATTAACCGTGCTTGATCCAAAGGGTCCTGTAGCAGAACAACAAAAAGATTTGATTAATTGGTCTATTGGTTTCATGCTATTTATCGTCGTTGTTGTTTTTGTTTTGTTTACATGGATCGTTGTTAAATATCGGGATCGAGTGGGGCATAAAGGATATGATCCTGAGCAAGAGGGAAGCAAGTGGCTCGAAGTTCTTTGGACGGCCATTCCGATCGTGATTGTCATTGCCCTTGCCGTTCCAACTGTAAAAACGATTCATTCGTTGGATAAACCTCCAAAAGCAACATCACATAAAGATCCGCTTGTGATTCATGCCACGTCAGTTGATTGGAAATGGGTGTTCACTTACCCGAAACAAAATATAGAGACGGTCAATTATATTAACATTCCGGAAGATCGTCCAATTTTGTTTAAAATTACATCAGCAGATTCCATGTCGTCGTTTTGGATTCCTCAATTAGGCGGACAGGAATATGGTATGGCTGGAATGGAGACGAAACTATACTTGCAGGCCGATCATACAGGTACTTACTTAGGAAGAAATTCAAACTTTACCGGAAAAGGAATGGCGAACCAAACCTTTACAGTAAAGGCGCAAACGGAGAATGATTTCAATAATTGGGTAAAAGATACTCAAAGCAAAGCACCTAAACTAACGAAAGATCAATATGATCACTTAATGTTGCCAGGCAATGTGAAGAAAATGACGTTTTCTTCTACTCATTTAAAATGGGTCGATCACGCGAAAGACCAGGAGTATGCACTGAAAGTGCGCAAAAAATTAGGAAAAGAAGAATCTCAATCTCATTAAGAGAGGAGGAAGCATAATGAGTTTAGACAAGTTTTTTGTAACCGGCGATCCGCTTATTTATGGTGCGGACGTATCGATCGTATTAACAATGGTTGCGATCGTTTTTGTATTAACGTATTTTAAAAAGTGGAAATGGCTGTGGAAAGAATGGCTTACCACAGTTGATCATAAAAAAATTGGGATTATGTATATTATCGCTGCTATAGCCATGCTTTTCAGGGGAGGAGTAGATGCCCTGTTAATGCGTACGCAGCTTGCTGTACCAAATGCGAAATTTTTAGAGTCACAGCACTATAATGAAATTTTCACAACACACGGTACAATTATGATTCTATTTATGGCAATGCCGTTTATCATTGGCTTAATGAACATAGCGGTACCGCTTCAGATTGGCGCACGGGATGTTGCCTATCCATATTTAAATGCCATCAGCTTCTGGTCATTTTTTATGGGAGCGATGCTGTTTAACATTTCTTTTGTCATTGGCGGTTCACCTGATGCTGGCTGGACGAGTTACATGCCGCTTGCCAGTAATGAAATGAGCCCGGGACCAGGGGAAAACTATTACCTTCTCGGCTTGCAGCTATCAGGGATTGGTACCTTGTTAACAGGGGTTAACTTCCTTGTAACGATCTTCAAAATGCGTGCACCGGGAATGAAGCTATTCCAAATGCCGATGTTTACATGGTCTTCGTTAATTACATGTGTCATCATTATTTTTGCTTTCCCGATTTTAACGGTAGCATTAGCATTATTGACATTTGACCGTCTTTTCGGCAGCCATTTCTTTACTTTAGATGGCGGCGGTTTAGATATGATGTGGGCCAACCTGTTCTGGTTATGGGGTCACCCGGAAGTATATATCGTTATTTTACCTGCTTTCGGCATGTTTTCAGATATTATTAGCACATTTGCTAAGAAAACGATATTCGGCTATAAAGCAATGGTTTATTCAATGATCGTTATTTCTGTGCTTAGCTTTATCGTCTGGGTTCACCACTTCTTTACGATGGGTAACACAGCGGCAGTGAACGATTTCTTCTCGATTTCAACGATGCTTATTTCTATTCCGACAGGGGTTAAGATATTTAACTGGCTGTTTACGATGTATCGAGGAAAAATTCAATTTACGACGCCGATGTTATGGGCGCTTGCCTTTATACCAAACTTTGTCATCGGTGGTGTGACAGGTGTTATGCTTGCGATGGCCGCAGCGGACTATCAATACCATAATACGTATTTCTTAATCGCACACTTCCATTATGTGTTGATTGCCGGTACTGTTTTTGGCTGTTTTGCCGGGTTCCATTACTGGTATCCGAAAATGTTTGGCCATAAGTTAAATGAACGGCTTGGTAAATGGTGTTTCTGGTTATTCATCATTGGATTTAACATTTGTTTCTTGCCACAGTTCTTCTTAGGACTCGATGGAATGCCTCGCCGTATTTTCACATACGGAGCAGATACTGGATGGTTCAGCCTTAATATGCTTTCAACTGTTGGGGCATTTTTAATGGGAGCTGGCTTTATTGTTCTCGTATACAACGTTTACTACAGTTTCCGTCACTCCAAACGTGAAGAAACAGGGGATGCTTGGGATGGACGTACGCTTGAATGGGCAACATCATCAGCGATTCCGCCACACTATAACTTTGCAAAAATCCCTGTAGTAACAGGCTATGATGCATTCTGGAAAATGAAGCAAGAAGGCGTTTCTATGAAGCTTAAGCCTGAAGAAGTTAAACCGATTCACATGCCAAGCAACTCGGGAAGACCGTTTGTCATGTCTGTATTCCTCTTTATTGCCGGTTTTGGTCTTGTCTGGGAATGGTGGCCGATGGCAATCGTCGGAGGAGCAGGAATCTTGCTTTGTTTAGCTCTTCGTTCGTTTGATTATGACGACGGCTATCATGTCAGTGTTGAAGAAATTAAAGAAACAGAAAATATTACGGTATAAAGGAGGCGTGACATAATGGAACATAGTGAAAAGTACGATTCTAACACGCCTTTAGAATATCAATCCGAACAAGGTCGCTTAAATATTCTTGGCTTCTGGGTTTTCCTCGGAGCGGAAGTCGCGCTGTTTTCGACATTATTTGGAACGTACCTTGTGCTCATGCACAGAAATGCCGGCGGTCCAATGTTAACGGATCTCTTTGAACTTAAAGGTGTGTTAATTGAAACGTTTTTACTACTAGCAAGTAGTTTTACATGTGGTCTTGCCATTCATGAAATGAGACGGAATAATCAAAAAGGATTAGTCGTCTGGATGATTATTACGTTATTGCTTGGACTCGGTTTCCTTGGATTTGAAATCGACGAATTTATTTCTTACGTTGGAGAAGGGGCATCGCTTCAAACTAGTGCCGCTTTATCCGGGTTCTTCGTCCTTGTTGGTACGCACGGATTGCACGTAACGATGGGGGTTGGCTGGATCATTTGTATCTTGATTCAAGTTGCTAGCCGTGGATTAACGCCCGTAACGACACGTAAATTATTTATTTCAAGTCTTTACTGGCACTTCCTCGACTTTGTATGGATTTTCATCTTTACAGCAGTTTATTTGACAGGGTGGGTGATGATGTAATGGCAGCAAAACAAAATACATCACACAACCATTTCCCGTGGTCCCATATTGTCGGTTTCGTGCTTTCAATTGTGTTAACGATTGTTGCTTTATGGTTTGCCTTGCACACGAATTTTTCAGTTAAAGCAAAGCTAATCATCATCTTTATCTTCGCCTTTTTACAAGCGGTCCTTCAGCTTCTTATGTTCATGCATATTAAAGAAGGATCGAAAGGCATTCAAACAGGAACGATGATTTACGCGGCATTTATCGCGATTACAGTTGCAGCCGGTTCAGTCTGGGTGATGGCGATGCCAGGAATGTATCACGATATGCCAATGGATAAAAAGAAACACAACAGCCATGAAAGACATGAAAAGCATAACATGGAGCATGATGGACACAACATGAGTGATATGGACATGGGCTCTAATAAATAGTTTTGATTGAATAACAAAAGCCTCTTGCGAATAGCAAGAGGCTTTGTCTGTATCAAGTATTATTTATAAATAAGATTTTTATTTTGCATTTTTTTGCGTTTAATCGCTGGTGCGATATAAATAAGGTAAGCAGCGATGTGAGCAAAAATAATATTGGCGGCAAACACAATGCCAAAAAGAATATGAGCTGTTGTGCCGATAGTGGTTGTGAAATAAAGTATGAAGTAAGCCCAAATACATGCAATAAACGGCAGCTGGGCAAGAGCTAATTTTTTACTATGTTCCCATAAAAACAGCGGTGTAGCTGTCGCAACTAATAAATAAACTACAAAAACATCCATTCAAATCACTCCTATCTGGTAGATACCGCTTACAAGTGTGACAAAAGTAAGGATATTTTGTGAACCTTTTGTTACAATTAGTATACAACAGAATTCTGAAAATTAAAAGTGGTAAAGTCGATATTATTAAATTTAATTAAAAAACCTATTGAAAGAATCCCGACTGTATGTTTTACAGTCGGGATCTTGTTTTTTTAACAACGACTACGTGCGCAAATTTTTGAACAAGACAATCATTTAATACAGATTCGGGAATGATTCCAAGTGTCAGGGCGGCATCGATCTTTTCTTTGTCCGGTTGCTTTACAATGCGAATGCAGTCAGTTAAATTGAGCTCTTCTAATTTTTGGACCGTTTTTGTTTCATGATAGTTTTCCGTTTTCCGTATTTGCCTCTGCAATTTAAAATCGCCGATACATAATTCGCCTTTACTATTTTCCCCTACCGTTTGATCAAAATAAGCATTAAAACGTTTTTTAAGTTCCTTCAGTTCGCCTTCAATTTCTTTAGCTTGTACACTTAATTCGTGAAAACGGCTTACCATTTCATTCGTTATTTCTGCCTTTCCTACATTCGTTCCAGCCACAAAATACAACCCCCATCCCTTTTATTGTTCGGTATAGCATATGAGCTGATATGGAAAATAGACCAGGTTGTCTTTATTTACAAAACCTTTACATTAGCTTCAATCTAGCTAAACAAAAAAGCTTTATGGTTAGTATGTAAAGCAAAACAAGTCCTGGGGGGAATGCTCTTCAAACAAGAAAAAAACGCAATTCGGGGATGCAATTTCTTTAAAAAGACAGTCCATTTATGAGGAGGAAGAAAATCAATGAACATTAAAAAAATCATGCTTTTCGCATTAACCCTAACAATGTTACTCCTTGCCTCTGCATGTGGAAACAAAGATGCACAGGGCAATTCGCAAAATAAAAATAATGGAGCGAAGGAAGAACAAGGTTCCGGCTCAATTGTTGTTTCCGGTTCAAGCGCAATGCAGCCACTCGCAGCGGCAGCAGCTGAACAATTTATGCAAAAAAATACGAAAGCTGACATTCAAGTTCAAGCCGGCGGAAGCGGAACAGGACTCAGCCAGGTTTCTGAAGGATCTGTACAAATCGGAAACTCTGACGTATTTGCGGAAGAAAAAGAAGGAATCAATGCTAAAGATTTAGTCGATCACAAAATTGCCGTTGTCGGCATTACGGCTGCGGTAAACCCTGATGTTGGTATTAAAGATATTTCGAAAAAAGATTTAATTAAAGTATTTTCAGGAAAAATCAAGAACTGGAAAGAACTCGGTGGAAAAGATCAAAAAATCACGCTTGTTAACCGTCCGGATTCTTCCGGAACTCGTTCAGTATTCGTTAAATATGGTTTAAATGGTGCAAAAACAGCGGAAGGCGTTACTGAAGATTCATCGAACACGGTAAAGAAAATTATTTCTGAAACGCCTGGAGCGATCGGATACCTTGCCCTATCTTATTTAAATGATGATAAAGTGGTAGGTTTAAGCATCGATGGAGTAGAGCCTAAAGAAGAGAATGTCATCAATGGGAAATTTCCGATTTGGGCGTATGAACACTCTTATACAAAAGGTGAGCCAAAAGGGCTTGCTAAACAGTTCCTTGACTATTTAATGAGCGATGAAGTGCAAAACGGCGTTGTTGCAAAACAAGGATATATTCCTGTGTCAAAAATGAAAGTCGAGCGCAATGCTGAAGGAAAAATAAGCAATGTGAAATAAGTCAAAACACTTACAACCCGGGGTAACTATCCGATTGGATAATTACCCTCTTGTAACGTTTAGAAAGGGGAGCAACATGGCGAAAGAGTTTTCAACTGCAAGCGAGCGGTTGTTGAAAAAATCGAATCGTGCAGCATTAAAAATGGAGATGAGAGGGAAATCAATTGTTCTCATTAGTGCCATTCTCATTATTGCCGCAACGATTTCCATTACGATTTTTTTAGGTACAAAAGGGTTGCAGTCCTTTTTAGTAAATGGAATAAATGCTGTTGAATTTTTAACTGGAACAGTATGGGATATGGGGAAAGATGGAGGGAACGGCCCTTCCTATGGTGCCCTTCCGTTTATTTTTGGGTCATTTGCCGTTACGTTTTTATCGGCACTGATCGCCGCACCCCTTGGAATTGGCGGGGCAATCTTCATGACAGAGATTGCGCCATCATGGGGTCGCAAAATTCTTCAACCAGTCATTGAATTGTTAGTAGGGATTCCATCAGTAGTCTATGGCTTTATTGGGCTTACTGTCTTAGTGCCATTTGTTCGCAACCATGTCGGCGGCCAGGGATTTAGCCTCCTTTCAGGCATGATCGTCTTATCAGTAATGATTTTGCCGACGGTTACAAGTATTGCGACCGATACACTCAGGTCACTTCCTGGAGGATTAAGGGAATCTTCGTACGCGCTCGGGGCAACGAGATGGCAAACAATATACCGTGTGTTGGTGCCAGCAGCTTTACCCGGGCTTTTGACAGCGATCGTTTTAGGAATGGCCCGCGCGTTTGGAGAAGCACTTGCTGTTCAGATGGTAATTGGAAATACGAAAGAATTGCCGTCATCACTTTTAGATTCTGCCGGGACGTTAACGACAATTATTACATTGAATATGGGCCATACGACATATGGCAGTGTGGAAAATAATGCACTCTGGTCTTTAGCACTTATTTTATTAATCATGTCATTTATCTTTATTTTAATCATTCGTTATCTTTCATCCAGGAGGCAATACCGATGAATAGCAGAGTGGCCAATAAAATTGCAACGGGCGTTTTTACAGCCATTGCAGCGATCATTATTTTTGTTTTAGTTGGTTTGTTAAGTTACATTCTATATCGCGGATTTGGAAAATTGACATTGGACTTTCTGACTTCTCCTTCGAGTGATTTCCAGGCGGGTGGCGGTATTGGCAATCAGTTATTTAATTCTTTTTATATTCTTTTAATCACAATGATGATTGCTGTCCCTCTTGGACTCGGTGGTGGAATTTACATGGCTGAATATGCAAAGCCAGGAAAGATAACCGATTTTATTCGTTCCTGTATTGAAGTATTAGCATCATTGCCGTCCATCGTTATTGGGATGTTCGGGATGTTGATTTTTGTAAATTTAACGGGATGGGGATATACGATTTTCTCCGGGGCACTTGCGCTTACCATTTTTAATTTGCCGGTTTTAGTAAGGGTTTGTGAAGATGCCATCCGTTCCGTCCCAAGAGACCAAAAAGAGGCGAGTCTTGCGCTTGGGATTACGCACTGGCATACCATTAAAACGGTCTTGATTCCAAGTGCCTTTCCAACCATTTTAACAGGAGTTATTTTAGCATCTGGCCGCGTATTTGGTGAAGCTGCTGCATTGCTTTTTACAGCGGGTTTAACGACTCCGAGACTTGACTTTTCGAACTGGAATCCGTTTGATGAGACGTCTCCATTAAATATCTTTCGTCCGGCTGAAACACTTGCCGTGCATATTTGGAAAGTGAACACGCAAGGGCTGATTCCTGATGTTCAGGAAGTGGCAGATGGTTCTTCTGCCGTTCTCATCTTATCAGTTCTTCTATTTAATTTGCTGGCAAGATGGATTGGAAGTCTCGTTCATAAAAAACTGACGGCTGCAAAATAAAAGAAATGGGTGAAACGTTATGCTTCTGACAAAAATGAAACCTGAATTTGAAATAAGCGAGGCTCATGAACGTAAAGAAACTGCGCTTGACGTCAAACAATTAAATATTTATTACGGCAATCATCGCGCTGTCAAAGATATTTCCTTTACGATTGAAAAAAATGCAGTAACGGCGCTCATCGGCCCTTCTGGTTGCGGAAAATCAACTTTTTTGCGGAGCATCAACCGGATGAATGATTTAATTCCCGGAGCAAGAAGCGAAGGTATCATTCTTTACGAAGATGTCAATTTAATTGAAGACAATATTAACGTTGTCGCTCTAAGGAAAGAAATCGGAATGGTGTTTCAACGCCCGAATCCATTCGCAAAGTCAATTTACAATAATATCACGCACGCCTTAAAGTTTTACGGCATACGTTCGAAAAAGAAGCTTGACCAAATCGTGGAAGAAAGTCTAAGAAAAGCGGCGCTCTGGGAAGAGGTGAAAGATCGCTTGCACGATTCGGCGCTTAGCCTCTCCGGGGGACAGCAGCAAAGGCTTTGCATCGCAAGAACGCTTGCTGTAAATCCTAAAATTTTGCTTTTAGACGAACCGGCTTCAGCTCTAGATCCAATCTCTACTGCAAAAATTGAAGAGTTGATTATGGAGCTCAAAAAAGAGTACACCATTATCATTGTTACACACAGCATGCAACAAGCCTCAAGGATATCCGATAAAACGGCGTTCTTTTTAAGCGGAGAGCTCGTGGAATTTGACCAGACGGATAAAATTTTTACAAATCCGTCCAACCAAAAAACGGAGGAATACATCTCTGGCCGGTTTGGATAATTTTGCTTTATGTTTAGGTAAAACGAAATGCCAGTGCTAAAAGAGAAGAAATTAGGGGACTTCCGATGGGGCAAAAGGTATTGATTGTCGATGATGAAACTTCTATTCTTGCATTATTACAATTTACTCTTGAGCAAGCGGGGTTTACGGTCATTACCGCAACGGATGGCAAAGAAGCGTTACGCTTAACGAAAGAGGAAAACCCCGATTTAATGATTCTTGATTTAATGCTACCTATAAAAGATGGGCTGGAAGTATGTAAAGAAATTCGGGAACAACGAATCAATACGCCAATTTTAGTATTAACGGCAAAAGTAGATGAATGCCATAAACTGCTTGGCCTTGAATTAGGGGCCGATGATTATTTGACAAAGCCTTTCAGCCCTCGTGAAGTTGTTGCCAGGGTAAAGGCTATCTTAAGACGAGTTCATAGAATAAATATGATGGAAACTGAACGACGAAACCAATCTGCCGAAATGAAAATCGGCGATATTAAGATACATTTTTTAAACTATGAAGTCTTTGTTAAAGGAAAACAGCTTGAGCTAACGAAGAAAGAATTTGATTTGCTTAGTTTTCTTATAAAAAATAAAGGGCGCCTGTTGAGCCGAAAGCTTCTGCTTCAAGCTATATGGAACTCGGACTTTAAAGGAAACGCGAGAATTGTAGATGTCCATATAAGCCGCCTTCGTGAAAAAATTGAACAAAACCCGAAAAGGCCGGAATATATTAAGACAATAAAAGGACAGGGATACAAGTTCAAAGACCTTTAAGTGAGTGTTACTTAAGGTCAAACAGCCTAAACATTTTGAACACCCGCTTTAATCAAATGATTGCGAATTATAAAGGATATAGTAAAATTGAATCAGGTGAATAGTCTTCCCTTCTACGAGTAGAAGGGATTTTTCATATGTCGATACTGGCTTGAGGGGAAAAGTTAAATGGAGCGAAATGCAGCAAGCGGCAACAGGCAAAACACGCAGGAACTAGAAGTAAAATTAAGAGATGTTGAAAATAAATTTCGCACAATAATGGAATCGATCAATGATGCGATCGTCATTGCCAATAGCGAGATGGACATTATTTCATGGAACAGCGGGGCTGAACGGCTATTTGGGCATAAGAAAACCGAGATCATCGGAAAGAAGCTGACAGTCATTATGCCGGATCGGTTTCAAGAGGCACACAAAAAAGGAATGACTCGATTTTTACAAACGAAAGAGCCGAAAGCGATTGGAAGAACGGTGGAGTTAGTTGGGAAGAGAAAAGAGGGAACCGAATTTCCGTTAGAGCTTTCAATTGGCACATGGGAAACGGATGATGAAATTTACTTTAGCGGCATCATCAGGGATATAACGGAACGGAAAAGGGCTGAGGAACAAATCAATCAAATGGCTTATTATGATCCGCTTACGGGTTTGCCGAACCGAAGGCTGTTTGAGGATCGCCTGTTAATCGCGCTCGAGCAGGCGCAGCGTGAAGAGCAGGAAGTTGCGGTTATGTTTATCGATTTGGACCGTTTTAAATTCGTCAATGATACGTTAGGGCATGCATTTGGAGATGCATTGTTAAAAGAAGTCGCTAAAGCGTTGTTGCGCTGTTTGCGAAAAGGGGATACTGTGTCGAGGCAAGGAGGAGATGAATTTTGCCTATTGCTTCCGGCAGCTGCCCAGGAAGACATTGCTACAATTTCTGAGCGTATTCTTTATGTGTTCTCAAGCCCATTCCGGATAGAAGACCATGAAATCTTTATTACACCAAGCATTGGAATCAGCCTTTATCCCCATGATGGCGCTGATCCATATAGTTTGATGAAAAACGCGGATACGGCACTGTACCGGGCGAAAGAGTGTGGAAGAAATACATTTCAGCTTTATACAGCAGCAATGAATGACTCGATCACGAAGCGGGTGGCATTGGAGAAAGAACTTCGCAAGGCTCTGGAAAAAAAAGAGTTCGAGCTTCATTTTCAGCCACAGGTAAATATCGAAACCGGAGCATTAATAGGATTTGAAGCATTATTGCGCTGGAGGCATGGACAGCGCGGAAATATTCCACCTGATCAATTTATTCCATTAGCTGAAGAAACCGGGCTTATAATCCCGATTTCGGAATGGGTGCTCCGGGAAGCGTGTAAACAAAATAAAGATTGGCATAACCGTGGTTTTCCACGTGTTCCTGTCTCCGTCAATCTTTCAGCTATTCATATGAAAGCGCATAATCTTGTCGCTACCATTGCGCAAATTTTAAAAGAGACCAATTTGGATCCGTGCTATTTGGAACTTGAAATTACGGAAAGTGGCGCAATGGAAAATGCGCGGGAGATTGTGGACAAGCTGCGCCAATTAAAAGATATGGGAATAAAAATCTCGATTGATGATTTTGGAACGGGCTATTCATCTCTGGGCTATTTAAAACGGTTTCCGATTGATACATTGAAAATTGACCGGTCCTTTATATGGGACTTAGAAGAAAGCGATACCGCCGCCATTATGAAAACGATTATCGCACTTGCACAGAGCTTAAAGCTTAAGGTAATTGCAGAAGGAGTGGAAACTGAAGAACAGCTTTCCTTTTTGCAAGACCACCTGTGTGACAGAGGACAAGGGTATTTCTTCAGCAAGCCATTGCCGGCAGATGAAATTGAAAAGAACCTCTTCAATTATACGAGAAGTTGGACTTAGCTTAACGGGCAGTTTTTGAATAATTTCAAAACTGCTCTTTTTTTTATAAATTATTTTTTTGAATGTTTATAAATTGTATAAGTTATAGAAACAAAAGACATTTCCCGACAAAATACGGGAAATAATATAGTCAGGTTAAAACGGTCTCCTTTTCTTGGAAAAGAGGTTGAATAGTTATACAGCACAAGGAATTTATCTATCAATTTTCCGAACACTTGGAAGAAATAGCATTTTTCAAATTCGACAAAAGGTGATAAAATACAACTACGCCATTATTCAATAGCGTTTTCATTGTAAGCGTATACAACCCAACCTCTAAAAAACATCAAGGAGAGATGGTATGAATACATCAGGAAATCAACAACAAGAATTAAAACGGAGCATGAAATCAAGGCACTTGTTTATGATCTCCTTAGGAGGGGTCATCGGAACGGGGCTTTTTATTAACACAGGAAACACCATTCATGAAGCAGGGCCGCTCGGAGCGATCCTATCGTACATGGTCGGCGGCTTCATTATGTTATTAACGATGCTTTGCCTTGGTGAATTAACAGTTGCGATGCCTGTATCAGGTTCGTTTCAGGCGTATGCAACAAAGTTTATCGGAGCGCCGACAGGATTTGCCATTGGCTGGCTTTATTGGCTTGGATGGGCGGCTACGGTTGCGCTTGAATCATTGTCGGCCGCCGGGCTAATGAAACGGTGGTTTCCGGATTCGCCAATTTGGGTCTGGTGTTTAGTCTTTATCGGGCTTTTGTTCCTATTGAATGCCTTATCGGCAAAAGCTTTTGGTGAAGCGGAGTTCTGGTTTGCCAGCATTAAGGTGCTTGCAATCATTCTGTTCATCGTTCTTGGCGGGGCCGCTATGTTCGGGCTGATCCACATGAAAGGCGGACAAGAAGCTCCAATGTTTTCTAACTTTATGTCAACAGGCATTTTGCCAAATGGAATACATGGTCTATTAATCACAATGCTCGGGGTTAACTTCTCATTCCAGGGCACCGAACTCATCGGGATTGCAGCTGGTGAAAGTGAGAATCCGGAAAAGACGATTCCAAGGTCCATCCGTCAAACGGTTTGGCGCACATTATTTTTCTTCGTTCTTGCTATTTTCGTAGTGGCAGGGATGATTCCGTGGGAAACAGCGAACGGAATTGAAAGCCCTTTTGTCGCTGTATTTGATAGTATCGGTATTCCATATGCGGCTGATATTATGAACTTTGTAGTGTTGACGGCTCTTTTATCTGTAGCTAACTCCGGTCTATATGCTGCAACAAGGATGGTTTATTCTTTATCGAAAGAAAAAATGACAAGCCCTGCGCTTGGAAAAGTTAACAAAAGAGGGGTGCCAATGAATGCGCTTCTTCTTACACTGGCAATTGCTTGTTTATCACTTCTTTCAAGTTTTGTAGCGGCTGATACCGTTTATTTATGGCTTATCTCACTCGCTGGATTAGGCGCGCAAATCGGTTGGATTGCTTTAAGCGCATCCCAACTGGCATTTCGCAGACATTATGTGAAAAACGGCGGAAAAGTGGAAGACCTTAAATTTAAAACGCCGTTATATCCGTACTTGCCAATGCTTTCACTCATCTTGAACTTGCTTGTGATGGTCAGCATGGCATTTGATGCAGATCAACGCATTGCCTTATACTGCGGGGTTCCGTTCTATTTAGCATGTTATTTCTACTATCGCTTTAAAACGAAAAGAAATGGTGTAGAAGAGCCATCTGCAGTTAACCAAAAAATCATTTAGCAAAATGACGTCTGGTTCCACATTCGGAGCCGGACGTTTTTTTATAGGAGTATTGACAGTTATTTTAATGATATATAGAATTATTAATGTCATTAACTTTAATGCTTAAAAGCGTTTAAGCAGTTAGGCGTTTAAGTATAAAATAGTCCAGACATCTTAGAAGGGAGCCCACTTATGAATAAGCGGATGAATTTGCCGACGGTTCTAGTAATGTTTGCTTTATTATTTATTGTTATGTTCTCGAGTTTAGTATTTTTAAAAGTCGACCCTCATATCCCTTTATTATTTTGCCTGATTGTTTTAGGTACAGCTGCCTCTTTTTTCGGAGCAAGCTGGAAAACGATTGAAAAGGGTCTTTTAAACGGAATTAATACCGGATTACAGCCTATGCTTATTTTGTTTATTATAGGGTTAATGATCTCAAGCTGGATGATGAGCGGTACGGTTCCGACTTTATTATATTACGGCATTGATGTGATTCGCCCAGAATGGTTTGCCTTAAGCGCTCTATTTATTACGATCCTTGTTTCTACATTTACTGGAAGCTCCTTAACGACAGTCGGAACGGTTGGCGTTGCGTTAATGGGAATTGCGGGGGTCATGCATGTGAATCCGGGTTTGGCGGCTGGAGCCATTGTTTCCGGTGCTTTTTTCGGAGATAAAATGTCGCCGCTTTCCGACTCGACGAACCTGGCGCCCGGTATTGTCGGCGTGAATATGTTTGATCATATCCGGCATATGATGTGGACAACGGTCCCGGCGCTCTTCGTCACAAGCATCATTTTTCTCTTTATGGGCCACGGTGTTACTAACGGAGTGGAAGAACTATCGAATTTGAAGGAATTGAAGCAAACATTGGGGGCTCATTTTCCAATTAGTCCGTTTACATTAATTTCGCCTTTTATTGTCATGGTGCTGGCTTACAGGCGGTTTCCGATTGTCCCTACACTATTGGCGGGTGTTCTTTCTGCAGTGATTACAGCGTTTGTTCTTATCCCGGACATGACAGCAGCGAAAGTGATGACCGTTTTGCAAAATGGAATGAACCTTGAGACAGGGAATAAGGCCGTGGATCAAATTGTGAATAAAGGTGGATTGCAATCGATGATGTGGTCGATTTCCTTAATCGTGATTGCTCTTGCGCTTGGCGGTTTAATTAAAGAACTTGGCATGTTTGATCTCATTCTTAGCCGTTTTAGCCATGCTTTAACGAAACCGGGGTCTTTGATTGCGGCTACGGCCTTATCCTCTATTGGAGTCAACCTTCTTGCGGGTGAGCAATATTTGTCAGCTTTATTGCCGGGACAAGCGTTTAAAGACGTTTACAAAAAAGCAAATGTGCCGTTAATTAACCTATCAAGAACATTGGAAGATGGGGGAACGCTTATTAACCCGTTAGTTCCGTGGAGCGTATGCGGCGCGTTTATTGCCTCAACATTGGGAATATCGGTTTTAACCTATCTACCATATGCTTTTTTCCTTTACTTGTCACCATTATTTACGATGATTCTGGGGTTTACAGGAATTAGCATTTACCCCAAAAAAAGATCTTATGAGGAAGAAAAACAAGGCGTTGCGTGATGCAACACCTTGTTTTTATTTAAGCGGAATATGTTTGCTTTGTAAAAACTCTTTCATGTACAGCCGCGCAGGATTGGTTAATTTCACCGCAATTTGTTCTGTCCAGCGATCTTTCCGTTTTCCACCTGTTCGTTCATTGTAGTAAGCTGAAATGACATCATTATATTCGGTGAGCTGTTCTTTTAACTGATCCTTATCTTGTAAATATTCCTCTTCGTGATAAATGTTTTCAAATGGCAGCCGCTCTTTCGTTCCAACTTTTTTATCGGGAAAACCGACGGCAAGCCCGAATAAAGGAATAACGCGATCCGGTGTTTTTAATAGTTCGGATACTTCAGGTAAATGGTTGCGAATGCCGCCAATAAAGCAAATGCCAAGTCCCATGGATTCAGCGGCGATCGCTGCATTTTGGGCGGCAAGGGCGGCATCGATTAAACTAACCATAAACATTTCCGTTGACTCCAGAGACTCGCTTACATCTTTAGAAGCCAGGCCTTCCATCTCGGCAGCAAGCAAATGGCGATGGAGATCCGCACAAAAGATAAAGAAATGCCCGTTTTTCGCGACATAAGATTGATTTCCGGCAAGAATGGCGAGCTTTTCTTTTTTTTCAGGGTCCTTTACCCCGATAATCGTATAAGCTTGAACAAAACTGGAAGTCGAAGCAGCCTGAGCACTTTTTACAATCGTCCGGATTTGTTCTTCGGAAAGTTGTTTTTCCTGGAAAGAACGAACAGAGCTATGTGCAAGTAATGTTTCAATGACAGAATTCATTATTTCATCTCCTAAACGTTTTGGGTTTAGTGTAGCTTATCTACGAGTTTACATTCAATGATTTCATCCTGGCCATCTAAAAATGAATGAATAGAGAAAAAAGCAAAGTGAAAATCCCGGCAAGGACGACTGAAAGGCTGGCAATGGCTCCTTCTTCCTGGCCATATTCCAGCGCCATAGCTGTTCCGGTCCCATGCGCTCCCATACCGAGCAACAGGCCTTTTGAAATTTTATTATGGATCTTGCCATATTTGATTAATAGCGGGCCAACGACAGCTCCGACAAGTGCTGTAAATAAGACAAAGACAGCGGTCATCGTCGGAATGCCGCCAATCGTTTGTGAGACGGTCATTGCAATTGGCGTTGTAATGGAACGGGGAATGAGGCTATTAATCATTTCTGGCGTCAAATGCATCCATTCTGCTAAAAACATCGATGTTGTCATCGCAAGTAGCGATCCGCAAAGCAAACTGACGATGATTTCAATGGCGTATTGTTTAAGCAGCCTTGCATTTTTATAAAGAGGAACGCTAAACGCGACTGTCGCCGGCTGAAGCATGTCTGTTAAATATTTTGCGCCGGCATTGTAATGTTCGTACGAAATATGGAAAACGATAAGAAGTGTACATAAAATGGCCGGCGTTAATAATACGGGCGAAAAAATGAGCAGCCGTTTGTAAGAATAGCATTTTTGCGCCACCCAAAATACGACGATCGTAACTAATAAACTCAATATTCCGATGATCATAGTGCCTTTCCCTTTCTTTTTCTAATTAATTCTGCAATCCATCCGGTAGAGGCCATGACGCATATTGTACTGAAGCTAATGACAACAAATAAACGCATGCCGCTAGACTGAATCACATCTTTATATTGAATAATTCCAACCGCTGAAGGGATAAAAAATAAAAGCAATATGGCCAGCAACCAATTTGCTCCATCCTCAATCCACTTGAGCTTAATCATTTTACATTTTAAGCAAAGCAAGACAAGGAAAATGCCAATAATGCTTCCAGAGATCGGGAGATGTAAATAGGAGGAAATTCCGTTTCCTATGATTGAAAATGCAAATAATAATCCAATTTGGAGTATGATGTTCAATAGTTTTTTCATAAAATAGTCACCTTCCGTTAATGAGTGTACAGGATGAAATGATATAGGTAAAATACATATTTGGAATGGTTTGTATTGATTAAATCTATATCGAAGGAGGCAGTGATTTGGACATTCGCCATTTAAATTACTTTCTTGAAGTGGCAAGGCAAAAAAGCTTTTCGAAGGCTTCGGAAAAACTGCATATTTCACAGCCAACCATTAGCAAAATGATTAAAGACATGGAAGAAGAATGGGGGGTTTTGCTTTTCGAGCGTCTGTCAAAAGGCATTCAATTGACGGATGCTGGAGAAATCGTTTATAAACAAGCACAAAAAGTAGTAGAAGCATTCGAAAATCTCATGCATCCACTTGAAGATCTTGTGAATTTTAAAAAAGGGACGATTAAGATCGGGCTGCCTCCAATGATTGGCTCGAATTTTTTTCCGGCGATTCTTGGAAAATTCCAAGCTCAATATCCAGGAATATCTATACATTTAGTGGAGGAAGGATCGATTAAAGTAGAGGAAAAAGTGATGAGTGGCGAGCTTGATGTTGGCGTTGCGTTGTCCCCTGTCCAAAAAGATGTTTTTCATACGTTTACATTTGTGAAAGAAGAGCTTCGTTTAGTCGTTCATAATGGGCATCGATTCGCTGGCAAAACGAAAGTTGCTTTAGGTGAATTAAAAGATGAATCCATTATTTTGTTTCGGGAAGATTTTGCACTTCATGATCGAATCATTCAAGAATGTATTCGTTCCGGGTTTAAACCGCATATTATGTACAGAAGCTCGCAATGGGACTTTATTAGTGAAATGGTTGCTGAAGGTCTTGGTGTTGCTTTTCTGCCCGAACCGATTTGCCGTAACATTCGTTCGAAAAATGTTCAAGTGATCAAGCTTGTAAAACCGACGATCCCATGGCATTTGACGATGATTTGGAAAAAGGATAAGTATCTTTCTTTTGCAGCCAGAGAATGGCTAAAGTTCACGAAAGAATTGCTGTCCGGACGACTGGCCGATTAAACTGGAGCTAGCTTGCCGGCTCCGCCCAATTCCGCGTCTCTAGATCAAAACAAAGCCACTTTAACAACTTAATTATGGACAAGCCTGAATTTTGTTGTATAATGAACATATATATAAGGGAATAGAATAATAATATAAAAGACCCACGGTGTAGCGAACCAATGGGCCTTTGTACAATAGGCATGTTGCCCTTTAAAAGGGGCAGCTCATAACAAGACAAGGATAATAAACCACCTGGCTTGCGAGGCTCAAGGGTGGTTTATTTCTTTTGGTTAAATGTCAATATGGCTATGAGCAGCATTCCGAAACTTAACATTAACGAAATGGATTCATAGTCTGACAAGCGCTTCACCCCCTTTCTACCGGGGAGTGAGCCGCCACCCTTGAGGAGCTTCTATTGTACCTTATCATTATACCAAAAAAACAGTGATCTTAAAGCAAAGTCTTCATTATTTTTGGAATTTAGTGTTTTTTTGTAATGAAAAACGCCCCCTGATATAAGGAGACGTTTAATACCTGCCGATGTTTTCTGTATCCATTTGAAGGCCGGGCATTCCCGGAACCCAGTTTGCCGGCACTCCGGTCTGGCTGTTTTCCCCAAAGATTAAGGCTTGCTGAAGGCGCAATATTTCATAAGCATTCCTTCCGACTTCAGAAGGGTAAATTTGCTTGCTTGCGATTGTTCCTTCCGGGTTAATAAAGACAGTGGCTCGAAAGGATGCGCCGGTCTTTTCATCCAAAACGCGGTAGGCTCTGCTGATCGCCTGTGTTCGATCGCTAACGAGTGGGTATTGAACGGTTCGCGCCTTTGGCGAAACGTCCTTAAACACTTTATGGGCAAAAACACTGTCGGTACTGATTCCTAAAATCTCCGTTTGAAGCTTTCTGAATTCGTCATATAAAGCAGCGACCGCTGCTAATTCTGTCGGTCAAACGAACGTAAAATCGCTGCCGTAAAAAAATAAAATGACCCAGCTTCCGCGATAATCTTCTAAATTCACTTTTTTTATTTCTCCGTTGACAAAAGCGGGTGCTGTAAAAATAGGGGCGGGGTCATCAAGTGTAGCATGAAAAGGCTGGGTATGATCAGGGTAAAGTTGATTCACATACACTTTCGGCTTATTGTGATGGCTCATTCGTAAACCTCCTTTCTATAAAGAGGCTCTTTTTATAATGAAATGTATGATGTGTACCTATTGATTATCATATGAAGTTAGATGGTTCTTTGTAACAAAATAAAGTCCAGCGTTAACTTAGAACACTGGACTTGACAACTATTAATGGCCACAACCGCAGCCTTGATGATATCCCGGATAGCTTCCCACACCGTAACCGGGAGCAGCCGGATAAGCGGGATAGCTTCCTGCGCCGGCATAACCAGGGTATGCACCAGCCCCGATTCCGTATCCTCCAGCCCCGTAACCGGGATAAGCCCCGTAACCGTACCCTCCCATGCCCATGGCAGATCCGGCCGGACCATAAGGATACATTGAAGCACCATAACCAAATGGCATAAATTGACGTTTAGACATGTACTCTCATCCTTTACTTAGCCTCTGCTTTGTGAAAAATAGCCCTTTACATAAAATGTATACGATTCATGTGAATGGGCGGCAAAAGGCTTTCTTAGAAGTGTTTCTTGCATATATTTACAATATGTCAATTAAAAAAAGGTTGTACAAGACATCTATCCGTAGGCAGTTAAAAAACGGACGTATGCCCCTGCAGTTTATCATTTCTTAAATCCCTCCTGTTTCAATTGCAGCCAGATGGTGAAAGTTCACCATTGGGCAGTAACGGAATAGTATGGTTAAAGGGGGGCGTGATGATATTGAACACCAGTGAAATTCAAAATGAAGAAAAAGCCATTCGATTTGTTCAACGCAATATCGATATCATTACCGCTGTCTTATTACTGACCGGACAAATTACCATTATTGGGGTTTTTGTAACGCCAGGGGGATTTCGGCTTACAGTTGGCGGACCACTCACGGGTGCGAGCCGGCTTGAAAGTAAATCTGGAAGTAAAACGGTGAATGCCATCGTTGATGTAATCGATATCATTCTGGCGATATTATTGATAGCCGACCAAATTAATGTCAGGGGCACCTTTCTTACGTCTAAACGTTTCACTCTCAACATTGGCGGGCCGATTACGGGGGTGCCGAGTACTGTACCAGACACCCCGGATTTAAAAGAGATTCTTACGGATTTTAAAGTGATATCAAAACATTTTTATATTGATCAAGAATTGGTGAATCAGTTGATGAAGGAGTGAGTGCATTGGCTTTAACAAATATTCCTACGATTAAGCCGCCAACGGGTGCGATTTTTATAGCAGCGTTATTGCTAGTCATCTTTGTCTTTTTCTTTTTGCAGCCCAAACCTGGCGATGGCGGTGGGGTGTAAGTTTAGGGAAAATCCCCCTTTGAACTGGTGGTAAGGGGGATTTTTTAGAAGCATCACTTCGCTCCTCGCCGGTTTAATCTAAAATGAATAGTTGTCATATCGGAAAGAGTTTTTTGCTTTTGCCAAAAGCACTCATTTACGCAATCCTTTCGGGTAAAAGTTTTTCAATATTCCTTTCGTTTCCTTTCCCCAACCAAGAGGAAAATTTTCTATCGTTACCGCCATCCAGCCCCGGTCCTTTCCTGTTTCCAATGTTTCTCCACGCAAATATTTTTTCCAAGCGTCGTCATCTGGATGAAATGAGCAAGAGTATTTAAATTCGTCTGGACGTAAAGCGTGGGATAGTGCATGGTTTGGTTCAAATCGGTTTTTCTTTAGTTCTCCAAGATGAAGACCTGGACGGACCACTTTCATTCCTTCAAGTGACGGACAGTTTTCTGGCAGGGCATAAAGTTGGTTTTTAAAAGCCAGAATCGTTCGAGATATAGATGTCGTTAAATAATTTTTTTCAAATATGCGGAAATCGTTTAACTGGGATTTTCCAACATTGGAGCTGGCATAACGTCCGTTCCACTCTGGTGTTGATCCTTCTTTTTTAAGCCTGGCGACAAAATGTCCTTCTCCTTTGACAAAATGAGGCCAGAGGCGTGCTGTCATGCTAATGTCTGTAAGGTTTCCCTTTGTCCACTCGGGTACACCACATTTGATGCCGTCCTGTTTTTCAATTGGAACGAGCACCATATCAGGATGTTCATTTAAAAACGTTTCGATCGTTTGCTCATTTTCTTCTGGTGAAAATGTACAAGTGGAATAAACAAGTGTGCCGCCTTCCTTCAACATATGATAGGCAGAGTGTAATATGTGGATTTGCTGATGAGCACTTGCTTCAACATGCTCACGGCTCCAAAATTGAATGGCTTCCGGATCCTTTCGAAACATGCCTTCACCCGAACAAGGAGCATCGACAAGGATTTTATCAAAAAAACCGTGAAACTTCTCTGCTAGTCGTTCAGGGGTTTCGTTTGTAACGATACAGTTTGTAATTCCCATCCGTTCAACATTTTCACTTAATGCTCGTACTCGTTTTGGGTGGATTTCATTGGCAATAAGAAGCCCTTTATTTTTCATCATTCCCGCAAGCTGTGTCGTTTTCCCCCCGGGAGCGGCACAAAGGTCGAGAACCCGTTCATGCGGTTTGGGGGAAAGCGTCTCGGCGACAAACATCGCGCTCGGTTCTTGAATGTAATAAAGGCCGGCATGATGAAACGGATGTTTTCCTGGCTGAATATCGTCATTATAATAAAAACCTGTTGGACAAAATGGAACTTCTTCTAAATGATAAGGGAAAAGTTCCTTAAACGCATTTACCGTAAGTTTTAGCGGGTTGACGCGCAATCCGCTTGTTTTTTTATTTTCATATGTAGAGAGAAAAGCCTCTGCTTCATCTTTTAATCGTTGGTTCATTCGCTGTACAAAATCGTCAGGTAAATTCAAGTAAAGTCCCTCCATTCATTCTTCATTATTATAATTTGACCTACTCCCACGGTCAAAGCCACAAGCTACTGTCATAGGCAATAGTAGGATTCTAACCGTGGTTGCTTTCTCACAAACATCCAACTTACTTTCTCCCAGAGAAGAAGCAGCGGTCAGACTTGGGTGAGCAACACAAGATGTCGGAACACGACTTCCTGTGGGCAAGGTCAGTGCCTACTACGCCATCCTTCTGGCGATACTTTTACACCGTAGTTGATTATGGTTATTCTTACTTAGATAGCGTTTGTACCAGACCGGTTGTTTAAATATGACTTCCAGCTGGGTGTTTACTTCCATCGGGTATCTCTTCCGGGCGATATTTTGGGCACCGTTGACGTCCCGATGGATTTCTGTTTTGCGGACAGAACATTTGAATGGACGACCATTGGTTTTATGTCTTCCATGACAGAACGGACAAGTTTGGGACGTATAGCTTTCTTCCGTTTCTTCCACTTTGATGCCTTTAAGCTTTGCCTTATACGTTAGCTTTTGTTTAATCTTTCCCTGGTTCCAAAGAGAAAGCTGTTGCCTTCTGACTTTTGTTGTTTTCGACTTTTTCTTTTTGTCTTTTTTTGTATTTTTCTCAATCCCTCCCACCCGTCCGATGACAAGATTCGTAACATTTTCCTTTTCTAAAAATAGAATGACTTCTTTCGTTGTTTTATGTTCGAGGTCTGCTAATTGGTTGCTAGATTTCTGGCGGATTCGTTTCTTTGCGGTATTGTATTTTTTCCATTGGCGGGAGCCCTTTTTACATCGGGACATTTTCTTTTGAAGGTTAGCCATCACTTTGGCGCGAAATTGAGAGATGCTTCGAATGGCACGTCCAGAGACGACGAGCGCTTTGTTTTCGGTCGCTACGGTGACGGCATGGATTTCCCCTAAGTCCGCTCCGGCAGGACATAAAGGTAAGGAAGAAAGGTCTTTTTCTTGTACTTTAATGGAATAATGAAACCAATAGGCACCGTTTTTCCAAACGATTTCAGCGTATTTACAATTTTTTAATGGTTCTTTTGCGAGGTTCGGAATGATCACTTGTTCATTTCTTTTCGGAAACTTCTCATTCCAGTTTTTCTTCTTCTTTTTTGTAACGAAGTCGACAAGAGACAGGCGATACTCTGCTTTTTTGATGCCGATCGTTTCGTCTGAAATGTCCATAGAGGCTTGTTTGAGCGGAATACAATAATAATACTTTTCTTTCCAGGGGTACTTTATTTTTTTATCTGACTTTCGTAGTTTTCGGGTCGTCTGGCGGTTGGCATCGTATTTATCGACTATTGCTTGAACAGTTTGGGAATGGAGATTATAGGAGCCTTTTCGTGCAGCTTGAATATCTGATTTACTGAGCCATTTTTTAAAGGTGAAGAAATAACTCGTTGCTTCCCGGACAATATCATTCCAAACCGAAGCCGCTTCACGTTGCATGTTTCGCAATTGTTTATAAATCAATGGATCATAAGGAATGCGAAAAGAATGGGTGACAAACATTTCGACTCACCTCCCTTTGGTTTTTCACAAGCCAGAACATATATTCGTATATGGTTTTATTCTACCATTGAAGTCGAAAAATTAGAACACTTTTTAATAAAAAAATAAACGGAATTTAGAGGTTGAACGTTTACAACCTATGACCACATCGAAGCCTCACGTTCATCCCATGCCTAAAGGCGATGGGCTTTCTCGTTCGGAAAATCTGTAAAAGAAAGACAATGAAAAACACCTGTAGTTTTTTCTACAGGTGCTAGTCATCTTCATTAATGAATTCTGGTTCAACATCAATATAATTGGTTGCTCTCTTCTTCTTTACATAAATTTTTAAAATTCCATTCCCAAAGGTTGCCCTTACATCATCCTGTGAAACCGGAAAAGGCAAAGGAATGACTCGTTCTGTACGTCTTACCGCCTGGCTGAATTGTGAGAAATTTGTTTTATCATTTACCAATTCCGTTCCATCACTAGCGTGTGCCATGATACGAATCGCCCTCTCAAGTACTTCTAGATGAATATGGTCACGGTGGTAATCGGGTAATTGCGCTTGAATGACGTACGTGTCTTTTGATTCATAAACATCTACGGGAAAAGAAAGTTTTTCAATCATATGATTATATTGCTGGAAACTTTTATCGATGAATTCTTCTAATGACTTGATCCAGCTTGAAAGAGATTTATCATTAAAAAACGGTGATAAAGGTCCTTCAGACATTCATTCATAACCTCCTTTTCTTATTTGGCGGGGCTTCAAGGAGCTTTTATAAATCGCTAGAATCCGCCTGGAGTATTGGCGTCAGCTGCATCGGTATCAATCGTGTTCGTATTGCTGACAAAAGATATTGTTTGAAGGAAGTCACCGGTACACGCTGCACCGGAACCTGTATACGTTTTTGCGGTACTCTTCGGGTTAATTAACAGGGTGTCTCCAAAGTTAACGGTTCCATCCCCAACGGATGTAATTTTAATTGGTGCAACAATAAGTGAAGGCAAAAGTAACTCTCCTCTCGTAATTTACTTCCAATACATGACCCAGGATATTCTTTACTTTAGATGTATGAGAATGATGCGGAAAACGTGTAACGATAATAAAAAAATAAAGTAGTATGAACACCCAAAAACAAATGAACATACGTTAGAACTAAGAATGAAAAAAGGATGTTTTATATGCCTGCTATTGTTGGATCGATAAAATTAACGGTTATTTCTACGAGCGGGGTAATGAACATTGGCGATGTGCAATACATTACGCCAACAAGTTATTCAAAGATATTTGCGGGGTCGGGCTCTTTCGTGACCGGTTATAATATCGACGTGAAAAATGGACATAACGTAACGTATACAATTGATAATAATGAAATTGATGACTCCATTATCGGTGATGGCCTGTAAGATTGCTCTCTTTAAGTTTTATGCAAATTTATTTGGAATGGGGCATAAAACTTACTAAGGAGATGATAATGATGGCTGATGGATATAATTTTTACCAATATATACAGCAGCTTCAGGCGATGGCTACAGCTCAGCAAGCAAAGATTGATGAATTGAAAAAGGAAGTTCATCAGCTCAGGGAAGAAGTCAACAACCTGAAACAAAAGTCGATGACTACGAAAATCGAGTATAAGTTCGATCAATTAAAAATAGAACGGTTGGAAGGAACATTAAACATAGGCTTAACGTCAGGAGCCGATGAAAAAGGACTGGTGGATGATTTTACGGTCAATGGGAAGACATTATCGGGAGAGGATTCTGTCGATCAGGTGACCGACGATGCATTTAACCAGATTAGCAGCCAGGTCGATCAATATTTAAATAGCGCAGGCCTCGAGGACTTAATGCAATTTGAACAACAGTATGGCCATCCGCTTGATGGGCCATACCGGCAATTTATTTTAACGGATATTAAAAAACAAATCCCTAATCGAATTTTAGAATATATGAAACATTTAAATCGGAACGATGAGGACTTCGTTTCCTCGATAGTTGAAAAAGTGAAAGTGGATATTAAAACTGGATTAGAGAACTTTATTAGAAATTTAAGGAATAACAGTACGGGGGGAGAAGACGATGAACTTTCAGGTGACAAATCGTGAAATCTCGGTTGGATCCATCCAGATGGTTGCGGTCACCGCAGCATCTGTTCTACTTATTGGCGACACCGATGACATTAATCTTGTCTCCTTTTTTGATACGCCTCCTGAATCATTAATTGTGGGACTGCCGCCGGTAAGCGCGCCGCGAGGGGAACATGATTAAACGTACTTCAGCAGTTGACCATATGAACATTGTCAATGTCACAAGTACAGCAGTATTTGAAGTTGGCGATAGCGAGACCATTAATAGCACAGCGTGGATCATGGCTTTTCAGTCCCCCGAGATGAATAATCAGGTGCAGAAAATCCCGGATTTCGCTCATTATAAAATATTTTCAAAGCCGAATCCCGTGCTACCAGAAGTGAAAAAGGTTCGGAAAATAACGTTTAACGAAGACCCTTTCATTCGAGTGAATTCGGTTACTATCGTTCTCGTTTCGACCTCGGCAACGCTTCATGTCGGTTCAACCAAAAGCATCCATTTACAATCAAGAACCATCAATGTAAGGATGCTGCAAGGCAGCCCTTCAGATTTAGTAAGCGATCCTTCGGGCGAAGGAAATGAATGAGGAGAGATAATATGAACCTCTTTGTCAATCAATCCATTGTCATTCATCAGCTGAGAGTGGACGGAGTGTCGAATTCTTCTGTTTTTCAAATTGGCAGTTCAGGGATGATTCGAGCTGTTGCAAATTTAGCGAATACAGGCGGGTTTACCGCTCCCGCACCACAAGTGGGGCAGCCACTCATTTCATTGCCAATAGGGGTAGGTGCTGGTGCCGGTAGCGGGGCAGCAGGAGCCGGAGCAGGAGCGGTTAGCGGCGCAGCTGGAGTCGGTGCAGGAGCCGGTGGAGCAGGCGCAGGCGCACGTCAAGAATAAAAATTTGGAGTGAAAAGGGGGGTGGATTATGCTCTATGGATCATTGGAAAAAAATGATGGAATGGAAACAGTATGCCGATCAATACCTTGGTCAAAGTTTTTTTGCTCCCATAACGCAAGAAAAACGAACAACGAATAATCCACCCGTAAATGTATACGAATCAGATAAAGAAATATTATGTGTATTTCGGCTTCCCGGAGTAGAAGGGCCAGATGATGTCGAAATTTATGTTGACATTCATTCCATAAAAGTTAAAGGGAGCACACATGTAAAAAAAGGGAAGTATCGGCCGGTCAATGAAGAATTTGCTACAGGCAGCTTTGAAAGAGAAGTCGAGCTTCCGTTCAGAGTTAAAAGTGAACCGGTTCAAGCGTTTTATAAAAAGGGCTTCCTGTATATTCGGCTGCAAAGAGTACAGGATAAGCAAAGAATGAAAAAAGTTGATATTAAAAGGTTTGAAGACTAAAGTTTTTTGAAAAAAAGAAGAGAATAGGCCCTCTTGTTAAGAGGACTATTCTTCTTCTTGTTTAATAGGGGGTTCTTCTTGATCAGTAATGCCAGTCGTATAGCCGATTTGATTTAAATCATATTCACTTGCAACTGTTCCACCGGCCATTCCTTCGTTAATCATTCGGTCAATATCGAGGTACAGCTGGTCACGCCCTTCATTTTCAGACCCTTTTTTCTCTTTCTTCATTTGCTTCCCTCCTTTTGGCTTTAGTATGTTCACTAAAGATAAAAGTATTAAAAATGGCGAATCAAAAGAAGGATACAATTTCAAGCATATGGTAAAATAAGTTTATGTTTTACATAATTCGAGGAGGAGAAATATGAATAACCACGAAATTGATTACAAGCTTTACGGAGATGATATGCAATTTGTCGAAGTGGAGCTTGATCCAGATGAAACGGTCATTGCTGAAGCAGGAGCGCTTATGATGATGGATCAAGATATCCGAATGGAAACGATCTTTGGCGATGGTACAAACCAGGGCGGATTCATGGGAAAATTATTCGGTGCGGGAAAACGTCTATTAACAGGCGAAAGTTTATTCATGACAACGTTTACGAATGTAGGTACAGGAAAAAAACACGTTTCGTTCGCCGCTCCTTATCCGGGGAAAATTGTTCCAATGGACTTAAGTGAATATGATGGAAAAATCATTTGCCAAAAAGATTCTTTTTTAGCCGCTGCGAAAGGAGTATCGGTTGGAATTGAGTTTCAAAGGAAAATCGGTACAGGGTTCTTTGGCGGGGAAGGCTTTATTATGCAAAAGCTTGAAGGAGATGGAATGGCATTTGTTCATGCCGGGGGAACCATTATCGAAAAAGAGCTCCAGGCGGGCGATATGCTCCGGGTAGATACAGGGTGTCTTGTTGCCATGACGAAAGATGTGGATTATAGCATTGAGTTTGTAAAAGGCGTAAAGACGATGCTGTTCGGGGGCGAAGGATTGTTCTTCGCAACATTGCGCGGTCCGGGAAAAGTATGGGTTCAATCATTGCCATTTAGCCGTTTGGCCAGCCGGGTAGTTGCCGCGATTCCTGGTTCAAAAGATGAAGGAAGCATAGCGAAAGGGCTGTTTAATATATTTGACGGAGATTAATAAGCAAAGGGCCTGTTTTTCAGGCCCTTTGCTTATTTTTGCTCCTCGATAGGATCAAGCGTTTCCTTATTAGCCTTTGATTTTTCCTCACCGCCCGCTAGAGGGCCAGTTGGAAGCTCGATCCCTTCTTTTTCAATTATGCTATGTTGAAGAAGCCCGATGAGTCGTTGGACATTTTGGTTAAGAATTTGGTCGCTTTCATTTTTCCGTTTCATAAACGACATTGCCTTGAAAATAAAAACAATTGTTAGGACGACCATGAACAAAAGTACAAGAATATAAACTATACCGATGAAGCCAAAAAATAGACCTGCAACTGCGTCTTCTGCTCTCATGAATAGTTCCCCCTTTTTTAAAATTAAAAGATATTTTTTATTATACAATACAATTTATGTAAAAACAGGACTTCCATTTTTCCATACCCATTTCTCTGATAAAATAATCGTAGAAATTATAAAAAGTGAGCAGGGATAAAAGATGAGTCTATTATCAGTTGAAAATGTAACAAAAAGTTATGGGGATAAAACGTTATTTGAACAAATCTCATTTACGGTGAGTGAAAAGCAGCGAATAGGCATTATTGGAGTGAATGGGACGGGAAAATCGAGCCTGTTAAAAATTATTGCTGGAATTGAGTCACCGGACAGCGGATCAATCATTCATGCGAACGATTTTCATATTGAATATTTACCGCAAACGCCTGAGTTCCCCGAAAACATGAGCGTGCTAGATGCGGTTTTTTATAGTGACGCGCCGCTTATCCGATTAATGAAAGAATATGAACAAGCGTTAAAAGCATTGGAAGAAGAACCGACAAATGAAAAACGGCAAAGCCATCTGTTTACCCTCCAGCAAAAAATGGATGCGATGGATGCATGGGACGCGAATACGGCGGCGAAAACAATATTGAGCAAACTCGGCATTGTTAACCTGACGCAAAACATTGCCGAACTATCAGGCGGCCAGCAAAAGAGGGTCGCTATTAGCCGTGCCCTCATCCAGCCGGCAGATCTTTTAATATTGGATGAGCCGACGAACCATATTGATAATGAAACTGTAGAATGGCTGGAAGACTTTTTAGCGAAATATAAAGGGGCGCTTTTAATGGTCACCCATGACCGCTATTTTCTAAACCGGGTGACGAACCGGATGCTGGAACTTGACGGCGGCAAGTTGTACAGCTATGAAGGAAATTATGAAATGTTTTTAGAAAAAAAAGCAGAGCGCCAGGAGAGAGAAGCCGCCTCGGAACAAAAAAGGCAAAATCTTCTTCGTCGTGAGCTCGCCTGGCTGAAGCGGGGAGCAAAAGCGCGGACGACGAAACAAAAGGCACGTGTAGAGCGGGTGGAAGCACTTCGTGATATGGAAGGACCGGCGAAAAAAGAGAAGCTCGATATGGCGATTGGATCGAACCGCCTCGGTAAAAAGGTGCTCGAAATCGAAGGAATATCGAAGTCTTATGGAGACCGGCTATTGTTTAAAAATTTCAGTTATATCGTCATGCCAGATGACCGCCTCGGAATTATCGGGAATAACGGAAGCGGAAAATCAACGCTGCTGAATGTATTGGCCGGTAAAATTCTTCCTGATTCCGGGCATGTCGAAGTGGGCGAAACGGTTAAATTAGGCTTTTATACGCAAAACAATGAAGAGATGGATGAGTCAATGCGCGTAATTGAATACATTCGTGAAGCGGCGGAAGTGATCCGAACGAAAGACGGACAAACGATCACTGCATCACAAATGCTTGAACGCTTCCTGTTTACCCCTGAGCTGCAGTGGACGTACATTTCCCGCTTATCGGGAGGAGAGAGAAGGCGGCTTTATTTACTTCGCATTTTAATGGAAGAGCCAAATGTTCTTTTTTTAGATGAACCGACCAATGATCTCGATATTGAAACACTTTCGATCCTGGAAGATTATTTGGAACAGTTTCCAGGGGCGGTTATTACCGTTTCTCATGACCGCTATTTTCTTGACCGGACGACAGATCATTTATTTGCCTTTGAAGGAAGCGGCGAAATCAGGCGTTTTGACGGAACGTATTCGGAGTATTTGGAATTGAAAAGGGAAAGAGAGGAAAAAACGGCCATTTGTCCGAAAGAAACCTCTACGAAGCCGGTTAAAGAAAAGCGAAAAAAGCTTTCCTATAAAGAACAAAAAGAATGGGAAACAATTGAAGATGAAATCGCCGCATTGGAAGATAAGCACGAGGAGCTAGAAAAACAAATTCTTGAAGCGGGTAGCGATTATGGCGTCATTGACGAATTATTTCGTGAGCAGAAGGAAGTAGCGGCTCAACTTGAGCAAAAAATGAATCGCTGGGCAGAGCTTTCCGAACTTGTTGAAGAAATTGAAAACAGCAAAATTTAATTTAAACCGCTTCGTTTTCGAGGCGGTTTTTTCTAAAAAACCAGGAAAGAAGACCTGTTTTTGGCGTATACCGACAAAAATCTCCTTTTTTCGCTGAATACTATTTGAATAGATTGCGAGGGAGGAGGTGAAAAAATGCGACTGACAAGCTTTCTTTTGTTTAGCTTGTTTATTGGTGCGGTATTTTTCCTTCCAACGGAGGCTTTCGCAAATGGGAATGGGCTTCATGGCAAGAACATCCCTGAAAAAATCGCCGATCAAAGAGTCCGCGGTTTAGAGAAAAAGCTGAAACCAGTAACTAAAAAAACACCCGGACCATCTGGGCAACAATTAAAGCAAAAAATTGAAAAAGAGACTCAAAAAATCGAAAAGAAAGCGATCCGGCGAAATGCCAACATTGTGAAAAGAAAAGTTTCGAAGCATGCATATAACATGCAAAATTCGACTCGCCCAAAGGAATCGAAGATAAAAATAAAGCCAAAACAAGAAGAGGATTTTCCTCTACATAATGTACGAAAAAAGGGCAAATCTCATCTTGTGAAAAAAAGAGATCATTTGACAAAGGCAAAAAGAGCTGTTTCAACTCATAAGAAACAGAAAAAGTGGAAACGGAAAATTCAGCCTGTACAAAAGAAAGTCGATAAAAAGGCGGCAGTTTATCCTTTAACTGAAAGGACCGTGACGGTTAGTAAAAAGGATGTCTCGCTAACAGATACAAAGAAAGATGAAAGCGGACATAAAGTCAAAAAGAATGGGCCGAAACGGAAATCAGTGCCGGAACGCGATACTAAACAGTCCGACAAGGCAGTGATTCCGTCTTCTTCTCAAGCTCCTTCTTCTGGTGAAGGAGGGAACACCGGCGGACATGGGTCTTTTTCTTTCCATTTGAAGGCTTTTATTTTTAATCATAATGCCCTGGAGGAAAATAAATTAATTCATCCTTTTGTGGCAAGGACGAAACAGCTTCGGAACCAATGGGTGAACGCACCGCCAACTAAACCGCCAAAAGCGCTTCTTACTTTTTCATTATAGTAAATTCTAAAAAATGAAAATTAAGGAGCGATACACTATGAAAAAAGTAAATCAAACACTATTAAAATCATTCGTATTTGCAGGGGTTTTATCGGTTTCCGTTTTCATCGGGGGTCATGCTGAGGCTGCCGGTCATAAAATGGAAAAGGCGGTTCAACATCATATGGCAACACATAAAGCCGAAGTCGCAAACCATTCTTCAAAAGCTGCTGAGAAAGTTAAAAAAGCGGCAAGGAAAAAAGCCGTTAAGCTAGAGAAAAAGGCAAAGAAAGCTCATTCTTCTCTTGCAAACAAAGTGAACTCAGAAGCAGCAGAGCATGCAAGCAAAG
>NZ_KE387231.1:90524-139448 GCF_000430745.1 Fictibacillus gelatini DSM 15865
GGCAAAGAAAAAAGCCGTTAAGCTAGAGAAAAAGGCAAAGAAAGCTCATTCTTCTCTTGCAAACAAAGTTAACTCAGAAGCAGCCGAACATGCAAGCGAAGTGGCAAAAGCCCATGCAGCAGCGAACTCCGCTGTCAAAAAGGTCGCAAATGAAGTAAATCAGACAAACGTTGCGGTAACAAATGATTCAAGTGAAAGCGTGAATGTTGATGCGAATGATACAGCCGTAAACGCAGCCGAAGAAACAGATGTTGAAACATTTAAAACTGATGAAGCTGGAGTTACTGTTCAAACATCAGTGCTTCTTTCAAACGAATAATTACTTCAATCCGGAAGAGTTTCTCTTCCGGATTTTTTACTAGAACGATAGTCAGGACTTTATGCCTATTTTTATTTTTGATTAATAGTAAAAAAGTTTAATTCGGAAAAAGAAGGAATATGTTACCTTTATATTGCAACAAATAACTGAATATTATTATTATTTGGAAAGGGAGGAGTTTGTATTGGGGAAATGGAGTAAACGAATAGGTACTTCTATACTTGCTACAGGTTTGTCAATGAGTCTCTGGGCCCCTCAAGCATTTACAAAAGAAAAGGAATCCATCTCGCATTCGGGGAAAACACTTGCTTCTGCGCCGATCGATTTAAATATCATTGATCAAGACCGGCTGGCAAAAGCCTTAAAAGAACGAGGTTTAATTAAGAAGGATGCAACCGCGAAAGAAGTGAAAAAGGCTGTTCAGGCGTATATTCAAAAGAAAGGTGAAAAGGTTCCTGACAGTTCACAGATTAAGACAGTTAAAAGCTTGAAAAAAGAGGACAAGCATAAAATTAATATGGATAAAAAGACGAAAGCGTTTCTCGCTAAACAAAAAAAGGAATTAACAAAGAAACTCAATAACGGGCACGGAGTGATTCCAAAAAAAGATTCCAATAATGGATTTGTCCATGTGAACCCGGCGAAACAAAAAAAATACAATGGTTCTGTACGCAAGGATGAAGTTCTCGTTTTGTTAGTTGAGTATTCCGATTTTAAACATAACAATATTGATAAACAAGATGGTTATATGTGGGCAGATGACTTTAACCGCGAACATTATCAAAAAATGTTATTCGGCGATAATGACTTTACGCTTTATAATGGAGACAAAATTAAAACATTTAAGCAATATTATGAGGAGCAATCAGGAGGCAGCTACACGGTTGATGGCTATGTTTCCAATTGGCTGACAGTGCCCGGAAAGGCAAAGGATTATGGAGATGATTCACCGGAAGGTGGACATGATAACAAAGATCCGCTTGGTCCGAGAGACTTAGTCAAAGATAGCTTAAAAGCAGCGGTCGATGCCGGGATCAATCTGGCAAAATACGATAAGCTCGATCCATATGATATTGATGGAGATGGCAATACGAATGAACCGGATGGAATCATTGATCACTTAATGATTCTTCATGCGGGAGTTGGCCAGGAGGCTGGCGGTGGTAGATTAGGAGATGATGCGATCTGGTCACACCGCTGGGTAATCGGCAGCCAGCCATATGCCGTTCCGGGGTCTTCAACGGATGTTTCTTATTGGGGCGGAAAAGTAGCCGCATTTGATTATACGATGGAACCTGAAGACGGAGCTGTTGGTGTGTTTGCCCATGAGTACGGACATGATTTAGGGCTCCCGGATGAATATGATACGCAATATTCCGGCAACGGAGAACCGATTGAATCCTGGTCGATCATGAGTGGCGGTAGCTGGAATGGAAATATCGCCGGAACAGAGCCTACTTCTTTCTCGCCTCAAAATAAAGAGTTTTTCCAGAAAACGATTGGAGGGAATTGGGCGAACATTTCGGAAGTAGATTCATCTAAACTAAAGAAACAGGGCGTTTTTTCAGTAATTGACCAATCCGTCACCAAGTCTAACAATCCAGGAATCGTGAAAGTTAATCTACCGGACAAAGCGGTTAAAGGAATTGAACCGGCCTTCGGACAAAAATATTACTATAGCACGAAGGGCAATAATCTTGATACGACGATGATGACTCCGGAATTTGATTTAACGAATGCTAAGTCAGCTGCATTTAACTATAAAACACAATACGAGGTTGAATACGGATACGACTATCTTAAAGTCAGTGCCATCACGAATGATGGAAATGAAGTGCCGATCGATGTGATCGGTGATGAAAATACGGATAACGGAGCGGATTCAACAAAAGGGCAATGGATCGACAAAACGTATGACTTAAGCCAATTTGCAGGAAAAAAAGTGAAATTGAAATTCGAATATGTAACAGATTCTGGTTTAGCGTTAAAGGGATTTGCGATGGATAACTTATCTTTAACGGTAGATGGAAAAACCGTTTATTCTGATGATGCGGAAGGAACGCCAACATTGACGCTAAACGGAGCGATTGTTTCAGATGGCATTGAGTATAAAAAACATTACTACTATTTAGAATGGAGAAATTATGCCGGAGCAGACAAATCGTTAAATGCCTCCCGCGGTGTTAAATACAATACAGGAATGGTTGTTTGGTACGCTGACGACAGTTTTGACAACAACTGGGTAGGACTTCACCCTGGAGAAGGATTCCTCGGTGTCGTTGATTCACATCCGGAAGCGATCTGGGGTGTGAAAAACGGCAAACCGACCATTGCAAACTCAACAAGATACCAGATTTCAGATGCGGCCTTCTCTTTTGACAAATCGCCGGCGTGGTATGTGAACAGTCCTTCGCGCGGAATCTTTGATTATAAAGGGCTGAAAGGTGTAACGACATTTGACGACTCCAAATCATATATGAATGCAGACATTCCAGATGCTGGCCGCAAAATCCCTCAATACGGCTTAAAGTTCCAGGTTCTTGGTGAAGCAAAAGACAACTCAGCTGGCGCTGTATGGATTCATAAATAAATTTTTTAGAGCCTTTACTTCGGTTAAAGGCTCTATCTTTTTTATATAACCTCTTTACACTTTTTGCATACTATAGTATAGTGGAAGTACTTACCAGATTGTCCGAAGGAGGTATGTATTATGGGATACATTCAAAATCAATCACTCATTGTTAATTTCATAGCACAGCCTTCGGGGAATAAGTTCATTTAAAAGTTTACATTATTGTTTCTCCTTTGATTTATACATTCACCATGGGCTGTGCAAATGCGTCGGTTCATGGTTTTTTAGTTGGGCATTGATTGATGCCTATATCCTGTAGAACCGAAATTTTCTAATCGGTTCTTTTTATTTTTTATAAAAATCATTGGAGGAATCAATAATGAACTTACAGACAATTGGATGGACTTCATTTTTTGAAGAAGCATTTACACCGTTTCATGAAGAAGGGCTTTCAGCAGGAAGGGTAGCCCTTGAACATAAAAGGATGTACCGGGTATTTACCGAGCAAGGGGAACTTCTTGCAGAGGTCAGCGGGAAACTACGTCATCTGGCCGAGAGCCGGGAAGATTATCCGGCAGTTGGTGATTGGGTAGTCATTTCGGCAAGGCCACATGAGAAAAAAGCGACGATTCATGCGATCCTTCCTCGCCAGAGTAAATTTTCACGAAAAGTGTCGGGGCAAACGACGGAAGAACAAATTGTGGCGACTAATATCAACACTGTTTTTCTCGTCAATGCGTTAAATGCCGATTTTAACGTCCGAAGAATTGAGCGGTATTTGTTAATGGCATGGGAAAGCGGGGCAAATCCAGTCATCATATTAAGCAAGTCTGATCTTTGTGATGATGTACCGGAGAAAATTCGTGAAGTGGAATCGATAGCGTTTGGTGTTCCCATCCACGCAATTAGCGCGGAACAGGGGTTGGGGCTAGAGCAACTCGAACCATATGTTAAACCCGGGAAGACGGTAGCGTTGCTTGGCTCTTCGGGTGTCGGGAAGTCAACGTTAATTAACACACTGCTTGGTGAGCCAAGACAAGAGGTGAAGGACGTTCGTGAGGAAGATGACAAAGGCCGGCATACAACGACACATCGGGAATTAATCGTGCTTGAACAAGGCGGTCTATTGATTGATACTCCTGGAATGCGGGAGCTTCAGTTATGGGAAGCTGATGGAAGTTTCAGCCATAGCTTTTCTGATGTTGAGGAACTAATTGAAGAGTGCAGATTTAGAGATTGCACCCATAACAATGAACCCGGTTGTGCTGTTCGAAAGGCAATCGCAAGCGGCATTCTGGATGAATCCCGATATAACAGTTATGTGAAACTACAAAGAGAATTAGCGTTTCTCGCCAGAAAAGAAGATAAGAAAGCTGCGTTAGCGGAAAGATCAAAGTGGAAAAAGATTGCGGGGGACAGAACCCGTTTTCACCGGAAGTAGGGATTCTTTCCGGTACAAATAGATATTTGTAAAGCGATAACAAGAAGCAGGATCTACTGCTTCTTTTTTTCTACTATAGCGCTACCTTGTTAAAAGATAATTTTAGAAAAAGAAGTGAGTTTATATTCTACGTTATCTTTTTTTCTGATAAAATAAATTTAATATATTTTATAGGAGTGAACGATCTTGTTTGATGAAAGAATAGCTTTAAAAATAAGATTAGAACAAATGAATGATGCTGAGGAACGGCTGGCAAGGGAATTTCAAAAAGAAAGAGAAATTATTTTTAACCGATTAAGAGAGTTAGATCAAATGGAACGGTTGCAATATGGGGAAGAGTCGGAAGCGAATGAAGGTGCTAAAGAAATTTTAGCCCATCGTACGGAAAATAATAGAAATGATGAACCGGCTAGCGAGCAGGCTAAACCAGGGAAAAGAGGAAGAAGAAGAGGAAATTCGAACGATGCCGCTCTTGCTGCAGTGAAAATTTTAAAAAATTATACTTCCGCTGTTAAAAGTTCAGATTTAAGAAAAGAAATTGAAAAAGAAATAGGACACGAAATTAGTAATTTCACGTTATTTATGAATCGTGTTATTAATCTTGAGCCGAACATTCAAAAGCCGTATAGAGGCCATTATTTATTCGTTCCAAATGAAGATAAGGAAGAAGTTCAAGTTGCTGAATAATAAAGATTAAAAAGCGCCACCTAAAGGGGGCGCTTTTTAATCGATTACCTCTTTTTCCATAAGCTTTTCCTTCGCTTGAAGTGAAAATTCATAGTACTTCACCGCTTTTTCGAACTGTTTGTTTCTCCTATAAAATCTAGCGAATAATATCGCATATTCTTCCAGGTCAAGCCATTGTTGTTCACTTTGAAAATAAGCAATGCCTTCCAAAAATATCTTTTCCCGTCTGCTTTCTTCTTTTTCTAAAAATAAAGTTTCTAATAATCTTAACTTGATTTGATATTCTTGATTACTCAATTTTTGCGCAAGCATTAAACCTTTGTTTAACCAATCAATCGCTTTTATTTTTTGATTTAATTTAAAATGCTCACGCGACATTAAAAAATAAGTCTTTAAGCGGTAAAGTGGATTTCCTTTTTCAACTTTAAGCGCAAATTGTAAATAAGAAAGTGCCTTTTCGGATTCATTTTGTTCGGCATATAATAACCCAAGATTATAATATATTGAAGTTTCTAATGAGCGATCTCCGCTTAGTTTTGAAAACTCTAAGGCGTTCATATAATAAAAGTTAGCTTGATCAAGTTTTCGCACATCAGCGTAATTTAAAGCTATTAATACACTGCAGTGAGCCCGTTTTTGATAATGGCGCTCATCCGTTTCATACATTTCCAGGGCCTGTTTTGCATGAGTAAGCGATAAATTCGTTTGTCTCATTTGATAATATACAGAAGCAATCATATAGTGAAATTCAGCAATTTGAAAAGGATCGGTAATGGAATGCAGATTTTTATTCGCTTGTTTAAAATCGTTCAATGCTTCAATAAATTTATTTCTATGATAACAATAAAGCCCTTTAAAAAAGTAAAAATAAAACAATTGGTGCGAACTCATTTTTTCTTTATACGTTTCAAGTTTATGAAGAAGTGTTTTAGCTTCGAAAAACTCCTTTTTAATCAAGTAATAACGATAGTGGAACAATAAATAATAAATCGTGAGTGTTTGATTTTCTTCTATACAGTCTATCTGTTCATCAATTTGTTTTTTTAGTTGTTCCGATTGTTCAATATTATTTGCTCTTATATAATCATACCAGGAATAGATTAACCCCATTAAAGAATTGGAATTGGCGCCATCAAAATTCATAGTATCCCCCTAAAATTTTAACTTATCAAACTATGTACCTATGACAATTGTATCACATGTCAGTTTTTTGAATATTGGGGAAAATACTCCTGGGCGGGGGATATACTTAAGGATGCCATCAATTATTTTCCCTATTTTACTAATTTTAAACCTTGCTAAAAAGAATCTTAATTTTTTCTCTACATGGCGGTATACTGTTCTTATTGGTTAAGAAATGAGGGATTGCATATGATAAAAGTACTTTTCGTTTGCCTTGGAAACATTTGCCGTTCCCCAATGGCAGAAGCTATTTTTCGAAAGATTGTTCAACAAAGAGGATGGGAAGATAAAATTTTTGTTGACTCTGCGGGAACCGGGGATTGGCATATTGGAGAGCCGCCGCATAAAGGAACGAGAGAAATTTTAACGAAAAAAAATATTTCAATTGAGGGAAAAAAAGCACGCCAAATTTCACAAAGCGATTTATCGAATTTTGATTATATTATTGGGATGGATGCTGAAAATATCGGAAATTTGCGCCGGATGGCGGGGGCAAAATCTACAGGTCATATCGCAAGGCTTCTTGATTATGTACCTGAATGTTCACAGGAAGATGTACCAGATCCGTATTTTACAGGTGATTTTAATGAAGTGTATGACCTTGTTTCTGAAGGCTGCCATCATCTTTTAAACGATATTGTTGCCCGTGAAAAATTGTAAAAGGCCGCCGTTAGTTAAATAACGGAAGCCTTATCTTTTGGATTATTTTGCCGCAGTTCCACGAGTTCTCATACCACGCATGATGGCAGAAACAATAAATACGACGACAATCGCACCGATGATAGCAGGTATAATGGCAAAACCGGCAACATGTGGTCCCCAATCTCCAAGAATTAGTGTTCCTAGCCATGCACCCACGAACCCGGCGATGATATTTCCGATAATGCCTCCTGGTACATCACGGCCGATGATAGCACCTGCGATCCAGCCAATAATACCTCCGATAATTAATGACCAAAGAAATGTCATACTATTTTCCTCCTTTATTAATGTTCACATTTCAAGGGAAATCCTTGAAATCATCAAAATGCTTAGCAAATGGTAATAGTTCATTTGTTTACTGTTAACTTTCCCAAAGTGAAAAAAAATAATCCATTAATAAACGAACTAGAAAATGTTTAAGGATGTAATTAGCGGGGAAATTAACGAAAAACGCGTATTTATTCGGAGGAGATGGAATGAACGTCTTTAAAGAATTAAATTTCCTTTCACCACGTGCTTTCTTTATTGAGTTTACTCATGGCATGAAACGCGGAGATGTGACGAATTTATCGGCACAGCTTGCCTATTACTTTTTATTGTCTTTATTTCCATTTCTTATTTTTTTATTAACTCTTACCGGTTTTCTTATTACTCCTCAAGAAGCTTTTGCTTTTTTAAAGCAATTTCTTCCAGGTATTTCAATGGATCTTATTTATGAAAACATAAAAAATATTTTAGCGGAAAGAAAAGGCGGTCTGCTATCATTTGGGATTATTGCAACTATCTGGTCAACTTCAACTGGGCTTAACAGTATGATCCGTGCCATAAATAGCGCGTATGGAGTTGAAGAATGCCGCTCATTTATCACAACGAGGCTTTTAGCAATATTTTTGACATTTGGCATCATTTTAGCAATCATTATCGCCCTCGCCCTCCCGGTTTTCGGGAAAGCGATTGAACAATTTGTGTTAGGCCATTTAAATTTGAAAAACCATCTGCTGTACAATTGGAGAATTTTTCGATGGGTTATTAGCTTTGTCGTTATTTCCTTTATTTTTACAATTCTTTATTTTTTTGCTCCATGTAAAAAAGTGAAATTTACTGAAGTCTGGTACGGCGCTGTTTTTGCAACGCTTGCCTGGCAATTAGTTTCATTAGGTTTTGCTTTTTATGTAGATCATTTTGCTAATTATTCTGCCACTTATGGAAGTTTAGGTGCTGTCATTGTTTTAATGATCTGGTTTTATTTAACGGCTTTTGTGATTATTACGGGCGGTGTCATTAATGCAACCTTTCATAAATTTAAAGTGGACCGGGCTTATAAAAAAGGGCTTATTGAAATAAAAAAATAGGGAAATACTAATGTTATCCTAAGGCAAGGGGGAAAAACAATGCCACAAAAAAAGCATTCTCATAATAATAAAAACAATAAAAACGATAGTAAACATAAAACAAGCGGAAGCGCAAACAAAAAGAATAAATTTCATTGACATACGAACAAGCTGCTCATAAAAGCAGCTTGTTTTTTGTCTGTAAAAAAGGGAAAGATAAGATGAACTGTTAATGAAAGGAGAGGTGCAAAATGAAAGCAGCTGATTTATTCCTTCGTTGTTTGGAAAAACAAGGAGTGAAGTATATGTTCGGAGTTCCGGGGGAGGAAAATCTTGAACTTATGGATGCGATAAAAGATTCACCTATCCAGTTTATTGTGACAAGGCATGAGACGGGGGGTGCTTTTATCGCTGGTGTGATGGGCTATTTCACTGGTACACCTGGGGTTTGTTTAGCTACACTGGGCCCGGGGGCAACCAATATGGTAACCGGTGTTGCAACGGCTAATATGGACGGAATGCCGCTCGTCGCCATTACTGGCCAGGCTGAATTGAGCAATATGCACGAAGAGTATCACCAATATTTTGATTTAGTCGAACTTTATAAGCCAGTAACAAAATGGAGTTCATCGGTAAAAACGGCTGAAGGAATACCTGAGATTATTGGAAATGCATTTTTAAAAGCGTTAAGCGGACGAACGGGAGCGGCGCATATTGAATTGCCAAAAGACGTTGCAGCTATGCCCGTTCAAGCGGATCCACTGCCGAAAGCAATTGTTCCATCCGTAACAACGGTTGCGGATGAAGTAGGTATCCGGGAGGCGGCCAAAGCGATAGATGAGGCAAAGTGCCCGCTCGTTTTAATTGGAAAAAATGTCGTAAGGGAAGACGTTAGCACGGAAATTGCTTCATTGCTTGAAAAAATCAATGCGCCGTTTACCGAAACATTCATGGCAAAAGGGGTAATGCGGGCGGATCATCCGTTCCATTTGCAAACGACTGGAATTCCGCAAAAAGATTTTATCCATTTAGCGTTTGAACATGCGGATCTTATCATTACGATTGGCTATGATATGGTTGAATACGGTCCGAAAAAATGGAACAGCACGTTTACTCCCGTTGTGCACATTCATACAATGGAAGCCGAAAAAGATCGATATTATCCTATAAAAGCGAGCCTTTTAGGAAATATAAAATCCAATTTAGATCGTCTTGCCCAAATGGTGAAGCGAAAAGAAAAGAAAGATCCCTTCTATGACAACTTAAAAAAAAGAATCGATGAAGATGCCCGCTTGCATGTCGAAAGTGATGCGTTTCCAATGGTTCCTGAACGAATTATAGCAGATATTCGATCAGTTCTTGCCGAAGACGATATTTTACTTTCCGATGTTGGTGCCCATAAAGTTTGGATTGGAAGGCATTATAACGCATTTAAACCGAACACGTGCATCATTTCAAATGGACTTGCAACGATGGGAATTGCGCTTCCAGGTGCGATTGGGGCCAAATTGGCAAATCCGGATAGAAAAGTAGTGGCAGTTTGCGGGGATGGTTCATTCGTCATGTCTTCACCTGAAATTGAAACGGCGGTAAGGCTTAACCTGCCGATCGTCATTTTAGTCTGGCGTGATGGAAGATATGGCTTAATTGAGTGGAAGCAAATGAATGAATTTCATCGAGCTTCAAATATTGAATTTGGCGATCCGGACTTTGCAGCGCTTGCAAAAGCTTATGGTGCTACAGGGTATAAAATTTCAAAAGCTGATGAATTCAAACCGACTTTACAAAAAGCGCTTTCCCATGAAGGACCAGTCATTATTGAGTGTCCCTATGACTATAAAGAAAATTTCCGGTTAAGCGAGCGCTTGAAAAAATTACAATAACATAATTTTTTTCTACTATTTGTGGACGCTTTTCAATATGTTATAATAGCACACATTGAAAAGCGTTTTTGTTGTGCAAAAAATTTTTAAATCGGACATGCGTTTTGGAATGGGGTTTAATGAATGGGTGCAGGAAATACATCATATAATGGGAAGAAAGTTCGCTTGCAATGGAGAAACTACAGTTTTTTCGTATTTTTTATTTATTTTTCAATTTTAATTTATACGACCCTGTTTACATTCAACCATTACGTTTACGGTAAATCATTCAACCTTGTTTTATTTGATAGCATTCGGCTGATGTGGCGAAGCGGCAGCTATTGGTTGATTTTTAAAAATATAATTGGCAATATTCTTCTCTTTTTCCCATTAGGTTTTTTACTCCCTCTCATCAGTAGATGGTTTGCAAATTGGCAAGTGATGATCGTTATCGGTTTCGGTACAAGTTCTATAATTGAAATTTTGCAATATAAATATTTCGAGAGAATTTTTGATATTGATGACATTTTATTAAATGGGCTAGGGACGTTAGTTGGACTTATGTTGTTTAAAGTTTGCCGTTTTATTTATCGAGTAGTCGAGCGGAATTTATTCAAATATAAACGGAAATAAATTTATGCTTCTATTTCTTTTTTATTTTTGTTATTATAATAAAGCAATTGAAACGGAGGGTTCGAAATTCCCACCCCTCTTTAAACAAAACTAGGGAGCGTGAAAAATAATAATTGCAGATAAAGGCGGACATCTTTATTTAGAACCACCTTTTATTTTTCTTTCACTCTCTCAGGTACATTGATGTATTTGGGAGTTTTTTTATTTTTCACGTTCTTTCGAAAGGACGTGTTTCAATGAACTTTGAAATTCCGAAAAAAGTTCAACAATTAGGTCAGGACATAAGACGCAACGAATTAAAATATCACCGTAAACGGGTAGCAGTGACAAAAGAATTCACGTTTGACGCTGCCCACCATCTTCACTGTTATGAAGGAAAATGCAAAAGCCTTCACGGACATACGTATAAGCTTATTATAACAATCAGCGGCTTTGTCGATGAAAGAGGGCTTGTGATTGATTTCACCGACGTAAAGCGAATATATAAAGAGGTGATTGAGAGCAGATTGGATCATCGTTATTTAAACGAAGTATTGCCGAAAATGAACACAACAGCCGAGAATATGATTGTCTGGATGTGGGAGGAACTTGATCGAAAATTGGCTGAAGAAGGGTTGGATAAAACCGGTCTCAGGCTGGAAGAACTTGTTTTATATGAAACACCTACAAGCTATGCAACATTAAAACGGGAGTGGATGGAAGAAAATGAATCGTAACTTTACTCTCCCGGCAAAAGAAACATACATGAAATGGAGCCTTCCGATGGTTGAAATCTTTGAAACGGTCGAAGGAGAAGGGATGGCAGCCGGATTCCCTACCATATTCGTGAGGGTATTCCACTGTAATTTGCGGTGTACCTGGTGTGATACGACATACAGTTATGCCCCGGCAAAACCGGAATTTGAAGCATCAATTGAGGAAATTGTAGATCAAATCAAGCAATATAACGCGAAACGAATCTGTTTTACAGGTGGCGAACCGTTAATTCACCGGGAAAAATCGGCGGCTCTATTGCTTGCGATGGCTGATCTAGATTCGATCATCGATATCCATATTGAAACGAATGGGGCGATTGACATTAAGCCGTTTCAGAAACTCAGGTCCAATCATAAAAAGCTTTCTGAAAAAATGCGTTTTGTAATGGATTATAAATTGCCGGCATCCGGTGAAATGGAAAAAATGATCATAGGAAATTTTAAAGAATTATTGCCTCAGGATGAAATAAAGTTTGTCATCGGAAGCGATGAAGACTTCGAAATTGCAGTAAATGTTGTCCGGAATTACCATGAGTATGGCCAGGTGCTCTTTAGCCCGGTCTGGGAAACGATGCCTCCGAGAAAACTTGTGGAAAAAGTTCTGAGAGAGCCGCTTCCGGACGTGAAAGTAAGCATGCAGCTGCATAAAGTTATCTGGCATCCCGATGAGAGAGGAGTTTGACGTATGAAAAAAGCTGTCATTGTTTTAAGCGGTGGTTTAGATAGCACAACATGTATGGGAATTGCGCAGGAAGAAGGATATGATCTTTATCCGATTACGTTTCATTACGGTCAGCGCCACAACCGTGAAGTGATCCAGGCGCAGAAAATCGCACAGTATTACAATGTTAAAGATCATATAATTGTTAATATCAATTTCTTGAATCAAATTGGCGGAAGTGCCTTAACGGATGAAACGTTGGAAGTCCCCACTGAGGGAGTAAGTGACGAAATTCCAGTAACGTACGTTCCGGCAAGAAATATGATTTTTCTCGCACTTGCCAGCGCCTATGCGGAAGTCATCGGTGCGGAGGCGATTTATATTGGCGTATCGGCCGTTGACTATAGCGGCTATCCTGACTGCCGGCCAGAATTCATTCAGAGCATGAATGAAACTATTAACCTGGCGACGAAAGCAGGAACGACTGGGGAGAAGATAGCCATTAAAGCGCCGCTTATTTCTATGACAAAGAAGGAAACGATTGAAACCGGCCTTCGTTTAAATGTCCCGTACGAGCTGACGACGTCATGCTATAACGGAGAGGAAGAAGCGTGCGGCAAATGTGACAGCTGCCTGCTCAGATTGAAAGGGTTTCAAGAGGCGGGCGCCAAAGATCCAATTGCTTATAAAAAATAATAGTAAAAGGCTGCAATTCTGCAGCCTTTTACTATTGAAAGGTAAGAAAGCGGGTAATGGTGAGCGTGCGCCCAGCCCCTCGAGTCGCTTACGCTTTTCTTATTATTTCGTTTCTTTTCCAAGTACGCGGTTGACGCGTTTCGTGAGCATTTTCATCCCTTCTCCGCCAGCCTGGAAGTGACGGAGCATACCGTCTTTATCAAATACATAATAGGCAGGCACATATTCGTTTTGAAAAGCGTCAACAATGTTGTGTTCATTATCAACGGCAATCGGCTGGGTGATGCCATGTTCTTTCGCAACTTCAACGACCTGGTCGATATCAAGATCTTTTTCCGAACGAGGCATATGAATGGCAACCACATTTAATTCATCTTTATAATCATCTCGGAAAGCATTGATGTTTGGCATTGCTTCTTTACATAAACCGCAGCTGACGGACCAAAAATGAATGAGAGTCGGCTTTTCTCCAATTAAATCGCTTTTCGTTACCTCTCCATTTAACCATTTTGTTGCTCCATTTAATTCAGGCATTTGATCGCGCAATTTCACAACTATCTCTCCTTTTTATCTGAAAAGTTATTTATAATTATTATTAACTAAAGTCTATTCTAATTATAGGAAAGCAATAGGAAAAAGTCAATGGACATGCTTAGCTTAATCAATAAGAGCTTATTTTATCACTCGACTGCCTGATACAAACGTTTTTGCCGAAATGAGATCATGGCGACAAAAAGAAGGAAAAGAATGGCGCCGATAATATGGAAAAAGCTAATGCTTTTAAAAAACTGGATAAATAAGCCGCCGATAAAAGGACCACCCAGGCTTCCGATGCTGAAAAATATGCCGCACATTAAATTTCCGGTCGGCAATAAAGATTTTGGCATTAAATCTGCCATATAGCTGATCCCGAGTGAAAACGTAGAACCGACAAGCATTCCGGAGGCAAAAAGGCAAATGGTCAACCCGGTTTGCGAATGTTCTAAAAAGCTTGCGATGGTAAAGGTTACAAAGCCAAGAAAAAGGATAGAAGACAGAATCGTACGCCTGCCCAATTTATCACTAAGTATGCCAAGTGGGAGCTGAAAGATAATGCCTCCAATTGAAAAGGCGGTGAGCAGGATTGAAATCTGCCCGACGTCAAACCCTATTCTTAGCCCATAAACAGGAAAGTTCCCATTTAAAGACGACTCTAAAAATCCGTAGCCTAATGGTGGCAAAAAAGCGACCCAACTATATTTCCATGCGTTTGAAAAACGCTTTATCGTCTCCTTTAAGGAATGGACGGCAACCTCTTGCTCGGGATAATCGTTTTTCAATGTGAATAATAACAGCCATCCTAAAAAACAGAGTACGGAGGATAAAATAAAAGGAAGCGATTCGTTAATCTTGACAAGTGGTGTCAACAGTGGCCCTGTCGCGAAACCGATCCCAAAAAACAATCCATATAGCGAAAGATTCCGACCTCTTTTGTTTTCAGGTGAAAATGACGTAATCCATGTTTGGGTGCTAAAATGAAGGGCATGATCGCCTATGCCGATCAAAAGGCGCAAGACAAACCAGAATAAAAATGATTTCCAAAATGGAAAAAGAGCAAGAGCTAAAAAAACAAGGAATCCTCCAGCTATAATGACAGGCTTATACCCATATTTCCTTAATGGCTGTTCCATAAATGGGGAAATCAGCAGGATGCCGACGTACAGTCCAGTTGCATTTAAACCATTCAAAGACGAAGAGATGCCGCTTTTTTCAAAAATTACGGCAATAAGCGGAAGAAGCATTCCTTGTGAAAAACCGGAAATTGCCACAATACTAATTAAAATCCAAAACCGAAAATATTCTTTTTTAACGGAAGGTTGATGTTGTAATTGAGAATTGATCATTTTTTTCTCCTCAGGCGAAAGATATCTACTAACCAGTTTATCGGTGACATTTATGACTTACAAGATTTTAGAATGGATAAATTTTTTCACAGTGAAAAAAATAGGAATATGAAAGGAGGAGCACATGAAAAAGTTAAGCGTAAGTTTATGTTTGATTTTGTTTATCATTTTTCCTATGGAAGCTTTTGCAAAGAAAGATGCTGTAAAGACAAATACTGTAATAAAAATTCCGAATTCGGTTGTAAGCATTTCAAAGGAAAATACGTATCCTAATTCCGCTCAAGATTTGCCGTATCTCGAGCCGAGCAAATTGGCAAAGGAAATGTTGAAAACATCGAATGTTCCGATCACCAACCCGGACTTAATCCGAATTTTAAACGAGTCAAGCATCTCTCCTTCAAAGATTGCTATCGGATATCGTGCGAAAATTTATCTTGGGCAATGGCCGCTATCTTATCAATCGACGGAAACGAGTGCGAATTGGGAATATCAACAAATCAATGTGAATCGTCTGGACAACCGCGGCGGAAAAACGGCTGGAAAACTGCACTATGTTCAGCAAGCCCATAAGCGTATATCAGGAGGCCTAACGGCTAACATTCCAAACAGTGATGCGGTGAAAAAGATGATGATGATTGCTGCCGCAGAAAAAACGAAACTGCCTCTTTCCTTCCAAACAACGGTCGGGGGAGGAACGAAAAAAAATAATAGTTATCATGTTTCGCCAAAACAAGTCGGATATCTATATGCGTACGTCCCTGCTGTAAATGAAAGAGGGCGGGTAACGTATGGAGAAGTTTACATCGTTTTAAAAGGAAGCAAGCGAAAAATTGAAGTTCAGAACGTAACGCAACAGGGAATCGGAGCTTATATTCCGATCCAGGAACATATTTCATTTAAATACCATCCTTCGAGCATGTGAAAAATAAACCAGAGTGGACAAGTCCGACTCTGGTTTATTCTTTGCATTCTATCCAATTTTCGCCCCATTGCTGAATGGCATCGATGACCGGTTTAAGGGAACTTCCTTTTTCCGTCAACACGTACTCAATACGGACGGGAGTTTCCGGATAGACGTTGCGTGCTACAATTCCTTCAGCTTCTAATTCCTTCATTCGCTCCGTTAACATTCGGTCACTCATCTCTGGAATTTGTTTTTTTATATCTTTAAATCGTTTCGCTCCGCCAAGCAATACACGGATGATTAATCCTGTCCATTTTTTTCCGAGAATTTCAACGGTTGCTTCATATTTGGGACACATGCAATTGTAATCCATCATGATCACCTCAAATTGCTACGATAAAAACTTTATTGCATGAACGTTTTTAATTATAGGTAGTCTTTCCTATGATGATACTCTTTAAACTTACTTTTGTAAAGTGATATTAAAATCATTTAAAGATGGGATGACAATTTGGAAAAATCAACATCTTTATAGTACGTATCTTTCACTAGTAAATTCGGGCCAAGACATTTTACGTTTGGACAATGGCAGTTTAAGCTTTTGGCGGTCTTGCTTTCTGACCATTTCGCATACGCATCCATCAAAGAGGTATCTCGAATATTGCCAAGTGAAGGGGTATCGCCAAAGTCGGTTACGATAATTTCACCGTCAAATATATTGATATTCAGTCTTGAACGCCCATCAGGATCGTTGCGAACCGTAATATTGGGTTCTTTAAACAATCGTTGTAAAAGCTTTAAATCTTCTTGATTCGACGAGCATGCGTAAAACGGCAATGTTCCAAAAAGCATCCATACATCTTTGTTGCGAACATCAAGAAGACGGTGAATGGCCTCCCTCATTTCCTCTAACGTTAAAACTTCTAAGCCGCTTGCGAAATCGCTCGGGTACATCGGATGAACTTCATGTCTTATACAGCCCATTTCAATGATGTGCTGATGTATTTTTTCCAAATACGGAACGGTGCTTTTATTTAGCATCGTTTCAGCCGAAATGGCCACGCCCCGCTTAGAAAGCTCACGGGCGTTTGTTGTCATCCGCTCAAAAAGAGCGGCACGCTGCTCAAAAGAAGGCTTCTTCTCCATAACAGCAAACCCAACATTCGCAAATTCTTCGACCGTTCCCCAATTATGGGAAATATGTAATACATCAAGGTAAGGAATAATTTGCTCATAGCGTGACAATTCTAATGTTAAATTTGAATTGATCTGTGTGCGTGCCCCGCGCTCCCGTGCATATTTCAAAAGAGGCAAAACGTAAGATTCAACCGATTTTTTTGACAACATCGGCTCTCCTCCGGTAATACTAAAAGCGCGAAGCAAAGGAATTTCATCAAGCCTTTTGATCAATAATTCAAGTGGAAGCGGTTCAGGATCTTTTACTTGCAATGTATAGCCTACGGCACAATGGGCGCATCGCATATTGCACAAAGTTGTCGTCGTCACTTCAATATTCGTTAATTGCATCGATCCGAATTGCTCAACATCCATATATGCTTCCCACGGGTCATACGCAGGCGAAATCGGTGTTTTTACTTGCATGTTAAGAACTCCTTTAAAAAGATTGACGTGTTTTATTTTATTCTTGCTGGCAGTTTTTAAAGACCATAGCTTATCATAATACAAGTTAGACAAAAGAAAAAGTGGCCGTTGGCAAGAGAAAAGTTACGGTTGGCAAGGGTAACATGGTTTGTTACGCTATAACAGGTACAATGAAAGGAGAGAACAGTTTGGGTAAATCGATTGAAGATAAAGTAATGCAAAAGGAATATATTAAAAATCGGGTCGATATGCTTCTTAAAGTACTTGATTCGATTGATGCGGAAACTGCCGGAGTCGAGGAAATCGACAGAATTATCGGGATGCTGGATGAACTTGAAACAAAATGCAAGCAATTCCGAATTAATTGGGGAGAGGCAGCTCAGCAAGAAATGCGTTAAAACACGCATTTCTTGCTAAACCAGATGCCAGAAGTTTATACATACATTTCCAAATCCGTTCTTTGTCAAGAAGTCGGATTTTTTTGTTATAATAGAAAAGGTTTAGATAACGAAATCAAGGGAGTTATGGAGAAATGGACAAGTTTCAAGAGAGCATGTATAAGTTAATCGTTGAAACGTCTACTAAGCTGCCAAAAGACGTCAGACGAGCCATCGCTCGCGCTAAAGCGAAAGAGAATGCGGGAACGCGTGCGGCGATGTCATTAAGTACGATCACAAACAATATTAAAATGGCGGATGAAAACGTTTCACCAATTTGCCAGGATACAGGGCTACCGACGTTTAAAATTAAGGTTCCTGTGAATGTGAATCAAATCCAAATGAAAAAGGCGATTTTTGCCGCGATTGCCGAAGCGACGAAAAATGCGAAATTACGCCCGAACTCTGTTGACTCATTAACAGGGGCAAACAGCGGGGATAACCTCGGGGAGGGAACACCTGTCATTAAATTTGAACAATGGGAAGAAGATTACATTGATGTACGCCTTATTTTAAAAGGTGGAGGCTGTGAAAACAAAAATATTCAATACAGCCTTCCTTGTGAATTAGAAGGACTTGGCCGTGCCGGTCGTGATTTGGACGGCATTCGCAAATGCATTATGCATTCTGTTTACCAGGCGCAGGGACAGGGCTGCAGCGCAGGTTTTATCGGTGTCGGAATCGGCGGGGACCGTTCATCCGGCTATGAACTTGCGAAAAATATGTTATTCCGTTCTGCTGATGACGTCAATCCGAACGAAGATCTTCGCAAATTAGAAGAATATGTAATGGAAAACGCAAACAAGCTTGGCATCGGAACAATGGGATTCGGCGGCGAAACAACGCTTCTTGGCTGTAAAATCGGCGTCATGAACCGGATTCCGGCAAGCTTCTTCGTATCCGTAGCCTATAACTGCTGGGCATTCCGCCGTCTCGGTGTAAAAGTCGATCCGAATACGGGAGACATTGCTGAATGGCTTTATCAAGAAGGTGAAGATGTTGATTTCTCAAATGAGGATCACACAGCCGGAGAACAACAAGCAAAAGAAAAAACGCGCACTGTTGTGCTTGAAGCACCGATTACAGAAGAACAAATCCGCGAACTCCGCGTTGGCGATGTAGTTACAATTAATGGCGCTATGCACACAGGCCGTGATGCGATTCATAAATATTTAATGGATCACGATGCACCGGTTGACTTAAATGGCCACATCATTTACCACTGCGGTCCGGTCATGGCGAAAGACGAAGAAGGCAACTGGGTAGTTAAAGCGGCGGGCCCGACAACAAGCATTCGTGAAGAGCCTTATCAAGGCGATATCATGAAAAAGTTTGGCATTCGCGCCGTTATCGGAAAAGGCGGAATGGGCAAGAAGACACTCCAAGCATTAAAAGAGCACGGCGGCGTTTATTTAAATGCGATTGGCGGTGCCGCCCAATATTATGCAGAGTGCCTTGAAAAAGTAGAAGGTGTCGACTTTATGGAATTCGGCATTCCGGAAGCGATGTGGCACCTTAAAGTAAAAGGATTTACTGCCGTTGTCACGATGGATTCCCACGGAAACAGCTTGCATGAAGATGTGGAAAAATCCTCACTAGAAAAACTTGCCCAATTTAAAGAACCAGTATTTAAATAATGGTGAAAAACTCGGCGTTTGAGAGGCGCCGAGTTTTTTTATGAAAAAATTGATTGATATGCAGATCGAATTGACTGATACATATGGAAAAATGGATTGATACAAAAAATGAATGATACCTTTCTTAAATTGCTCGATATACGCTAATGATTGACCGATTTCCGTACTGAAAAAACTGATATTATTTAAAAATAAACTGGTGCTCATGTTAGTTTTTCCCTCGAATTCTTTTTACCCGGTAAAGAAAAATAAGAAATGCAGGTTAAATAGAAGAGGAGTGATAGTAATCGTGAAAAAATGGGTCATTCTTTTATTTGTTTTCATTCTTGCGTTTCCGCTATCGATCAATACTGCATCCGCTAATGGCGTTTCCAATAAACGATTCGAATGGTATTTTGAACGAAAAGGAAATGAAGTGCCGCCGACGACGGATAAAAAATATTTGAGCTTGATCAAGAAATATGACAGTTTGTTTATCGGCGATACGTCAAAAAAAGACATTTACCTTACATTTGATAACGGATATGAAAATGGCTATACCGATGACGTTCTTAATACATTAAAGGCAAAAAAAGTGCCGGCTACGTTTTTCGTTACCGGACATTATTTAAAAACAAATCCGGATTTAATAAAGCGGATGGTGAAGGAAGGCCACATTGTCGGTAATCATTCTTACCATCACCCGGATATGACGACGGTCAGCAATGAACGATTGAAAGAAGAATTAGAGAAAGTAAAGGAAGATTATACGAAAATCACAGGCAAGACCGATATGCACTATTTGCGTCCGCCAAGAGGCGTATTTAGTGAACGGACGGTCGCCGAGGCAAAGAAATTAGGATATACGCACGTCTTTTGGTCATTAGCGTTTTTGGACTGGGAAAGAGACCGCCAGCGTGGCTGGGAATATGCCTATAAAAACGTTATGAAACAAATTCATCCGGGCTGCATTTTATTGCTTCATTCGGTTTCCCGGGACAATAGTGAAGCGCTTGGCAAGATCATCGATGATTTGCGAAAAAAAGGGTATACGTTTAAAAGCCTGGACGACTTAAGGGCGGGGCAAACTATTCCGCCGGTTCTGATCAATCCATAAGAAAGCGTCTTTTCATTGGGCGTTTTCTTTTTTTATAAACAGGTCATTAGCTGATTCGTTGCTGCACATGCTATAATGTGACGAAGAAAAAGGAAGAAATGAGTGTTTATATGGCAAACGAGGTTGAACTAAAGACAGGTCAAACCATTCCTGTAACGATCAAACGGCTTGGCATTAATGGAGAAGGCGTCGGGTTTTTTAAACGAAAAATTGTTTTTATACCGGGTGCGCTTCCTGGAGAAGAAGTTGTCGCTGAAATTCAAAAAGTTTATCCGAACCGCGCGGAAGCAAAAGTGAAAAAAATCCGCAAGCGCTCAAAAGATAGAGTGGCTCCGCCGTGCCCCATCTATGAACAGTGCGGCGGCTGCCAATTGCAGCATTTAAATTACGCTGCCCAATTAAAAGAAAAACAAGATATTGTCCGGCAGGCATTTGAACGGTATACAAATATGGAGCACGATCAATTGCCGTTAAAGCCCACGATCGGAATGGATGATCCGTGGGAGTACCGAAACAAAAGCCAGCTTCAGGTGGCCAAACAAAAGGAAAAAGTCATTGCCGGGCTATATGGAATTGGTTCCCATCAATTAATTGACCTGGCAAACTGTAAGGTGCAGCATCCAGAGACAATCCGTGTAACCAATGTTGTAAAACAAATTCTACAGGATTTAAATATTCCGATTTATAATGAGCGAAAACGAAGCGGAATCGTACGGACGATCGTCGTTCGAACCGCTTTTGAAACGGGAGACATCCAATTAGTGCTGATTACCACTCAAGAAAAAATTCCGCGTAAAGAGCTGGTCATTTCTGAAATCAAAAAGCGCCTCCCGGAAGTTACTTCGATTTTGCAAAACGTCAATGAGAAAAAAACATCATTAATTTTTGGGGATAAAACAATTCCGCTTGAAGGACGGGAAACGATTACGGAAAGGCTAGGGGAATTGTCATTTGAGCTTTCGGCGAGAGCCTTTTTTCAATTGAATCCAAAGCAAACGGTGAAACTATATGATGAAGTGAAAAAAGCAGCCCGATTAACAGGGAAAGAAAAAATTGTTGATGCCTATTGCGGAGTAGGCACAATCGGCCTCTGGCTCGCCCCTGATGCGGCTGAAATCCGTGGCATGGACGTTATTGAAGAGGCGATAATAGATGCGAGAGAAAATGCAAAAAAACATGGCATCCACAACGCGGTTTATGAAACGGGAAAAGCAGAAAAATGGCTGCCAAAATGGGTAAAGGAAGGCTGGCGCCCGGACTGTATCATTGTCGATCCACCAAGAACCGGATGCGAGGAATCTTTTTTAAAAACGGTTTTACAGATCAAACCAAAACGAATGGTTTATGTATCATGCAACCCGTCAACCCTCGCAAAAGATGTCCACATGTTGATAACAAAAGGATTTAAGCTCGAATTGATTACCCCTGTGGATATGTTCCCGCATACGGCGCATGTTGAAGTGGTTTGTTCATTGGTGAATGAGAAATAAGAAATGTTAATAAAATAATTTTCAATGAAAAAATTCAGATATATTCACACTATCCACAATGTTATCCACAAATTTGTGAATATATTTGTAAATATACCATTAATAAGTCCTATAAAAATAAGTGAACTATGACAAATTACCTGCCGTTTCGACAAAATATCCACATTACTCACACTGTGTGGAAATTTTTATCCACAGGATATTAACGTTATTCCGGTAAAAGACCTGAAGCTCGGGCTACAGGTCTTTTGTCATAATTTTGTAAAAAATATTAGTGTTTTTTAGAGGATTTTTGCCGTTGATCAGCCGCTTCTGCACGTCCTTTTGCTTCTAAATCATCTTCGTCGGCAAGTTCTTCTGAATATTCGACATCAAGTCCGTCAGAAAGACCTTTATAATTAATTGCACGCTTCAAAAGTTTGTCCATGTCTTGTTTTTTTGTCATTGATGGATGCCTCCCTTAGGTTTTATTATTTTTCTCGATAAGAATGTTGTTTATCGTTAACTGCATTAAACTCTTTTTGATATAAAAATTCCTGCATTTTCGTTAATCCACCAAACCGCTCTTTAGACTGCTGCTTTTTGCTTTTCACGTTTACACCTCCAGGGATTTTACCAAAAATAAAAACACCCGTTTCGCCGGATGTTTTTATTTTGCGCAATTATGCTTCTTTTAATTGATCTTCTTCTTGCAATTCTTGCTTGGCTCGTAATTGATAAAGCATATAATTGTCTTTTTCAACATGATAAAGGTTATAAACATGGCCGTCTTTATTTAAACGGTCAAAGACGTCCTTTCTCGTTTCATTGGCAAGGGTGACATAAGGAATCTTTTCCGCCGCTTTTTGCGATCGAATATTTTCCTTTCGAATGCGCATAAAGACGGTATGAATATCTTTTTCAAAAAAAAGTTCAGAAAGAAATGCTTCTTTGGCTAATTTATTGTAGCCTTTGCCAAAATAGGGCTGGCCAAGCCATGTACCAAGAAAGCCGTTTCCATCCTGGACATCGTATAAATTGATCGTTCCGATTGGGTTATTCCACTCATCAAGTATCGTTCTCGAAATAATATTGCCCCGTTCTTCTTCTTCCATTGTTTGCTTCGTCAAAAACATGTACTCTTCTAAAGAGTATGCTTTTTGGCGCACAAAAGGGAAGACATCCGGGTGCACCATTAAATTGAAAAGAACATGACAATCGTTCAAATCACGTTTTTTTAACAATTTAATCCCTCCTTGAGGGCAGGGGAACACCCACCCTCGAATTAAGTAAAGAAACATTAATTCGGGGTGGGAATCGAACCCACTAAGACCGGATTAACTCCGGTGGCGCACCAGTTGCCTTCCCTAGCGTTTTTATAAGATTTTTATCAACGAATAAAATGCATAGCTTATACTTTATAGTTATATAATAAGACATTTTTTTTAAATTGAAAACAGGATTTTTTTGTCTAATTTTTGTAGATGATGTCGCCATTTATGAAAGTCATTACGGGTCTGGAGGTAAAGTGAAAAGGATGGCCGCTCCATAATGTAAGATCCGCATCTTTCCCGGATTCAAGGCTACCGACAAGATGATCAATGCCGAGGCTCCTGGCGGGGTTGATCGTAATTCCTTCCAATGCTTTTTCCTCACTCAAGCCTTCTCTTACAGCCAGTGCAGCGCATATATTTAAATATTGAATGGGCGTATAAGGATGATCGGTCGTAATGGAAACTTCAACTCCGTGTTCAGTAAGAATTTTATACGTCTCCCATGTTTTATTCGTAAGCTCTATTTTCGATTTCCGGGTTAATGTAGGCCCGACACAAACTTTTAAATTTCGACCGGAAAGTTCGTCTGCAATGAGATGTCCTTCCGTGCAATGTTCAATGCGGAGGTCAAGGTTAAATTCATCCGCGAGCCTGATCGCCGATAAAATATCGTCTGCACGGTGGGCATGAATTCGGACCGGAATTTTCCGTTCCAAAGCAGCCTTTAATGGATAGATTCGCAGGTTCGCCATTGGCGACTGTTTTGCATGATAAAAAGCTTCTCTAAGCATTCCCATAATGCCCATCCGGGTAATGGAATCATTTGAATTTGCGCTATGAATGCGTTTCGGATTTTCGCCAAGGGCGATTTTCAATGCGGCCATTTCTTTTACTAACATTTTTTGGATGTTTTTCCCGTGCGTTTTAATAACGGAAGTCGTTCCCCCAATGACATTGGAGCTTCCGGGCATAATATGAACCGTTGTAATGCCGTACTTTACAGCATCACGAAATGCCATATCAAGCGGATTGCAGCCATCAAGCGCACGGATGTGTGGCGTCAGCACTCCGTGTGTTTCGTTCGCGTCATTGCCCGCCCAGCCGGTTCCTTCATCATAAAGGCCGAGATGGGTATGCACATCGATGAACCCCGGAAGAAGATGAAGTCCATTCACATTTATAATTTCCGCATCAGAAGGAGGCTCGATTTTAGCCTCCACTTTTTCAATTTTCCCATTTACTATCAGCAAGTCACCTTTTTTGAGAATCGGTGAAGTGATCGGATAGATTTTCGCTCCGGTTAGTAATGTTTTCATTTTTCTCACCTGTTAATAAATCTTGTAACGCATGATGAAGGCGAGGATAGGAGAAGTCAAATCCTAGCTGCATCGCTTTTTCAGGATAGACATGCTGCCCTTTTAGTATTAGCATGCTCATTTCCCCGAGTAACATTTTTAAAGGGAAAGAAGGGACTATAAGCCAATGGGGCCGATGGATAACCGTACTTATTTCTTGTCCGAATTGGTCCATTTGAACAGGCTCAGGCGCTGTAAGGTTTATTGGCCCTGCAATTTCGCTATTTGAAAGCGCCCAGTCAAGCATTCGGACAGCATCGTCAATATGAATCCAGGATACCCATTGCTTGCCGCTTCCAATCCGGCCGCCGGCATAAAAGCGATACGGGAGAACGATTCTCGGAAGTGCTCCTTCTTCCCTTCCTAATATGACACCAAATCGGGCAAAAACAGTCCGAATTTCTAATTCTTTTATTTTGGCTGCCTCATTCTCCCATCGTTTTACGACCGTTGCTAAAAAATCGTGACCATTTGTTTTAGAGCGCTCAGTAAACCGTTCTATTCCGGAAGTTCCATATATGCCGATCGCCGAGGCGTTTATATACACGGACGGCTTTTTATTTAAGTGAGTAAGAAGTCGGAAAATCTCACGCGTGGCTAATAACCGGCTGTTTAAAATGGCAGTCTTCTTCTTTTTTGTCCAGCGGCCGTTAATCGTTTCACCGGCTAGATTAATTAAAGCATCAATGTCTTTTAAATGATGTTCCGGCTGGCTTTTGGGCGTCAGCCATTCGACATACGTAACGTTTGAACGATTTTCTTTAGTTAGTATATTCCGGGTCAATATGTAGACGTGATGATTTTGAGCAAGTAAATATTTTGTTAACGCTGATCCGACAAAGCCTGTACCGCCTGCAATAGCAATATTCATCAAGTGATCTCCTTTATAATAGAAATGCTTATCCTAAAAATTGAGAATATTTGATATAATGATATTGTTCCAACAAAATATAGTATACATCATTTAGGAGGGGGTAACATGGAGGCAAAGACGAATCTTCCGGTGAAAAGCCGCAATCCTATTTTAAAAACACTCATTTGGATTGTTGTAGCTTTAGCCGGTGGAATCAGCCTGTCAATCATCGCCTTACAAAGGGATGAACAAATTAATGCGGTCTGGTTCATTGTAGCATCTTTAGCTACATATGCAGTAGGTTACCGCTTTTATTCCCGTTTTATCGCCAATAAAATCTTTAAATTGGACAAGATGCGGGCGACTCCCGCAGAACGGTACAATGATGGGAAAGATTTTGTTCCGACAAATAAATGGGTATTATACGGACACCATTTTGCGGCGATCGCAGGAGCAGGTCCGCTTGTAGGACCGGTACTTGCTGCACAAATGGGTTATTTGCCGGGGACGATCTGGTTAATTGCCGGTGCCGTTCTTGCCGGGGCGGTTCAAGATTTTGTCATTCTTATTATATCCATGCGCCGGAAAGGAAAGTCATTAGGAGAAATTGCGAAAGAAGAAATCGGGCCAGTTGGCGGTTTTTTAGCGCTTGTCGGCATTTTTGCCATTATGATTATTTTAATTGCCGTACTGGGAATGGTTGTCGTCAATGCGTTAAAAGGAAGCCCGTGGGGAACGTTTACGATTGCCATGACGATTCCTATCGCCCTATTCATGGGGATTTATATGCGCTTTATTCGCCCGGGACGAGTAGGGGAAGCATCCATCATCGGATTCGCCCTTTTAGTCATTTCATTGATTGCTGGGCAGTGGGTTGCGGATTCAGAGACGCTTGCGCCGCTCTTTACATTTGAAGCAAAAACGATTGCGATTATGATGATCGTTTACGGTTTTCTTGCATCGGTATTGCCGGTCTGGCTGCTTTTAGCGCCGCGCGATTATTTAAGTACGTTTTTAAAAGTCGGTGTCATCGGTCTTTTAGCTATTGGTATTTTAATCGTATTGCCACAAATTCAAATGCCCGCTTTAACAAAATTTGTGGATGGAACAGGCCCGGTTTTCTCGGGGAACTTATTTCCGTTTTTATTTATTACGATCGCCTGTGGGGCAGTTTCCGGGTTCCATGCCTTAATTTCTTCGGGAACGACGCCGAAACTCATTGCCAACGAAACACATGCGCCAATGATTGGTTATGCAGGGATGTTAACGGAATCATTTGTCGCAATCATGGCGATGGTTGCCGCCACATTGCTCTCACCGGGCATTTATTTTGCCATTAATTCCCCGGCAGCTGCCATTGGCGTGGACGTTCATGCGGCAGCACAAACGATCAGCTCATGGGGCTTTACGGTTTCCGCAAACGAAATTAATCAGATTGCCCAAAATGTTAACGAACAAACGATTTTATCGCGTACGGGGGGGAGCGCCATCGCTTGCTGTTGGAATGGCTCATATTTTTTCAAAAATAATTGGCGGTCCAGAGTTAATGGCCTTCTGGTATCATTTTGCTATTCTTTTTGAGGCTGTGTTCATTTTAACAACAATCGATGCGGGAACACGGGTTGGGCGGTTTATGCTGCAAGATTTGCTCGGCCATATTTGGAAACCGCTCGGGAAAACGGAATCAATACCTGCCGGAGTCTTTACAAGTGCACTTGTAGTTGCTGGCTGGGGTTATTTCCTTGTCGTCGGTGTTACCGATCCGCTAGGTGGCATTAACACGCTATGGCCGCTGTTTGGGATCGTTAACCAGATGCTATCGGCAATCGCTTTAATAGTGGCGACAACGGTCATTATCAAAATGGGGAAAGCGAAACTTTCCTTTGTTACGCTCATTCCTCTTGCCTGGCTGCTTATCGTAACCTTTTCAGCTGCCTGGCAAAAAATCTTTTCAAATGTCCCGAAAATTGGATTTTTAAAGCAGGCGGAAGTGACCAAACAGGCATTAGAAAGCGGGAATTTGCCGCCTACGATTCCTTCGCCTGAAGCGGCAAAGCAAATCATTTTTAACAACCAGCTAGATGCTGCCTTGACCGCTATTTTTATGCTAATTATTATCGGGGTATTAATCGATGCTCTAAGAATCTGGCATAAAACTCTTGTGAAGAAAAAACAAGTAGCGACGTTTGAGGAGCCGTTTGTCCAGACAACCCTTGGCGAGGTGTAAATTCATGAATGAATGGTTTGAAAAAATTGCAAATGGGATCATGATTTTACGAAAAATCGGAAAAGGGGTCTCCAACTTGCCTGATTATGAAGCGTATGTGAATCATTTGAAGACACATCATCCTGAAATCACGCCACCTTCGGAAAAGGAATTTTTCAAGGAGTATTTGGAAAAGAAATATGGTGCGTCAGCACAGCGATGTTGTTAACCGATAAAAAGTACAGGTTGCACTTTAATACAGAGATGAGCGTACTTTTTACGCCCATCTCTCTTTTTGTTATGATTAAAATGAGGTGATGCAGGTGGCTGTCATTACGAAAATCACAACGCAAAAAAAGAATAAGGATCGTTTTAATATATATATCGATAAGGGTTCAGGGGAAGAGTTTTGGGCCAGTGTGGACGCCGATGTACTTATTGCATTTCAATTAAAAAAAGGACGTCAGCTACCCGAGGATGAGCAAGCTGCCATTCTTTCTGAAGATCATAAAAAACAGGCATTTAATAAAGCGTTAAACTACCTCTCTTATCGAATGAGGGCAGTTAAAGAAATAAAAGATTATTTAAAGAAAAATGAGTATCCCAGTGAGGTAATTGATAGCGTTATCGATAAATTATCCAGTTACGGCTATGTTGATGATACAGAATTCGCTAAAATGTTTGTACGGAGCCGAAAAAATACCACAACAAAGGGACCGCTCGTCATCCGTCAGGAACTGCACGCAAAAGGTGTAAGTTCTGGTGACATTCAAAAAGGTCTTAACGAATATCCGCTGCAGGAACAAATTGAGGCGGCAAAGAAATTTGCAGAAAAAAAAGCAATGCATAAAAATCGCGCATCGCAAAAAGAACAAAAACAAAAGATAGCAACCCAATTAATGCAAAAGGGGTTTTCAAAAGAAGTTATTGAGGAAGCACTCCGTGAAGTATCTTTTAGCAGTAGTGAAGAGGAAGAAAGGGATGCGCTTATTCACCAGGCGCGAAAAGCTCATCGGAAATATAAAAAATATGCCGGCTTTGATTATGAAAGACGGATGAAACAATATTTATATGCAAAAGGATTTTCTTTTTCATTAATTGAGGAAATTATGCATTCAGAAGATCTCGAGCAATAAAAAATGAAATGCCTGTGAACTTATCATCATTGTTGTATACTTGTAATGGAAGTGCAATTATAGAAAAAGGTGAATAGAGTGGAAAAACGTTATAGTGAAATGACGAATTACGAATTGAATATAGAAATTTCTGCATTGCAGCAAAAAATGCAAAAAGCCGAGCAAATGGGAATGGTAAATGAATTTGCAGTATATGAAAGGAAAATGGCGGTTGCTAAATCCTATTTGCTCGATCCTAAAAATTTTAAACCAGGTCAAACGTATACGATCGAAGGGGACCCTGGTTCAACGTTTGAAATTCTTTATATGAATGGCATTTTTGCCTGGGGCTACCGCAATCATTCAACCGAACTAGAAGCTTTCCCGATTTCATTATTAAAGCCTGAGTAAATTGAATAGAGAAGCGAAACCCGCTTCTCTATCCGGCACTAAGAACGCTTACGTGTTTCAATTTCAAGCACATAGTTGTTTAGCGCTTGCTGGGTTTCCCCGCACACTTGATTATAGGCATGCTTTGGATTCGCCCGCGGCGAGTGAAACGGGTCCTGGTAATGTGCATTGTAAAGGTTCGGCTTAAAATAATCCTTTTTATTCATTTCATTACCCCCCAGTAGAAAATTGATAACCGTAAGAGTTACTGTTCATCTCGGTGTTGATTGGACATAAACATTCGCTCCATTGGATGGTCGCGAATTGTTCCATCTGGCCGTTTCGAAGAAAATTCTTCTTTTGCTCTCGGCTCACCTGAGAAGGAGATCCGATTCGGAAAGTTTTTTGCTTTATTGCGCATAAGTAACCTCCTTTAAATCGGTTCTCTTTTAGTATGAGTTCGGAAAAATACCTTTATGTGAAGGGAAATGAGCAAAATAATGGCTGTACATGAACAAATTTGCTAATCAATTTTTAAGCTGCCAGAGACGTCTCGGCAGCTTATTCATCGCTTAAATATTTCCGGGATTAAAATCCATTTTTTTCTTTAACCGTTCTTTATTATAAACCCAGCCAGTAAAGGATGTTATAATATTGAGGTCCTCATCCAATTGGACAATCGCGGAAAATGGGTAATGTCCTTTACTCCGGTAACGCAAATCGATAAACCGCACTTCGTATCCATACCGGTTTTTTTTCATTTCCCAACGGTATATTGGAGAGAAGGAAAGAAAGGCTGATATGTTTTTATCGCGTTTGGCTGCCTCAATAATTTCCGAATCGGGAACAGGAATGCGATCAAACGTATCAAGAATATGAACCTGTCCTTTTTTTATGTTTCCTACAATAAATTGATGATCGGTTTTTAAAGCCAAATGGTACCGGTCCCAGCTCATCGTCGGTGAAGCGATAATTTCAGTAACATCTGGTATTGCTTTTTTAACCAATAAGTTGACGGTATGGCGATGATAGATGCGCCAAATATAATAGCCCGCTAAAATAATATAAATGACTAAAAATGTTACTCCAGGATTAAACCTAAAGTACCAGAGAACGAGCCCGATGCAGTGCATAAGAAAAATGAACGGGTCGAATATATTAATTACCCCTAATGCTACCCACCTTTTTGAAAAAGGGGAAAGCGCCTGTGTTCCGTATGCATTAAAAATATCGACAAAAACATGGATGAACACGGCGATCTGTGTCCACAGCCATAAATGAAAACCGTTAATTTCCGGAACGAATAAATAAATAATTAATGAAATAATGGCGGGCCAAAAAAACAAGGCTGGAACAGAATGAGTAATGCCACGATGGTGGCGCAAATAAAGGGCATTATTTTTTAATTTTAATATAGTATCGAAATCAGGAGCCTGGGAACCGATTATTGTACCAATGAGCACACTATGAACCATTATAGGGTCTGAAGCAACAACCGGGTCGAGCATGGCCAAACCGCCTAATCCAAGGCCCATGACGATGTGAGTTCCAGTATCCAAGTGGGAAAACCTCCTTACTAATGGATGAAAAAAGATAACAACTAATTGGAGGACGATATGAAACAACCTGTTACTGTTTTTATTGAGTATAAAATAAATAAAGACATTATAAAACTTTATGAGAAAAATATGAAAGTTGTGATTCGTGAATTACAAAATCTAGGTGCCACTCACCTGTCCTGGCTAAAAGCAGCCGATCAAGAAAATTTATATGTTGAAAGCTTTACTGTTCATTCTATATCTTTATATCAGTCGATTAAAGAAAAAAGAACGAATCCGAGTCACCCCATCTTCGGAATGCTTGAAGAATGCATTGAAGGCGGTTTGAAAAAGTTACATTGCTGGGCATTCGAACCATTAAATGTGGAGGAAATACATTGAAACAACAAGTCCGTTCACCATATTTAAACGATTTCGAAATCGAACGTTTTCAGTCAGATTTAATTGATTGGTATAAAGAAAATCATCGAAAGCTTCCATGGCGTAAGACGCGTGACCCATATAAAATCTGGGTTTCAGAAGTAATGCTTCAACAAACCCGTGTAGATACAGTCATCCCTTATTTTAATCACTTTATCGATCAATTTCCGACTCTTCGTTCTCTCGCCGAAGCAGATGAAGAAAAAGTATTAAAAGCATGGGAGGGTCTTGGTTATTATTCCCGTATTCGAAATTTACAAACGGCAGTAAAAGAAGTGTGTGAAAACTATAATGGCCAGGTACCCAATACATCTAAGGAAATTTCAAAATTAAAAGGTGTTGGACCTTATACGGCGGGTGCCATATTAAGTATCGCATACAATGTGCCGGCTCCTGCGGTTGATGGAAATGTTATGCGGGTTCTCTCTCGTATTTTATTCATTAAAGAGGATATTGCGAAAGCGAAAACAAGAACGATTTTTGAGGAAGCGGCAAGTGAGATGATTTCTATAAGTGATCCTTCGTCATTTAACCAGGCGTTAATGGAGCTCGGGGCTTTAATTTGTACACCGAAGTCCCCTGCCTGTCTCATATGTCCTGTTCAACATTATTGTAGAGCTTTTTCTGAAGGATTGCAAAATGATCTGCCAATTAAGAAAAAGAAATTAAAAATAAAAGAAATAGATATTGGCGCAATTATATTGCGAAACAAACAAGGGCAATATTTAATTCATAAACGGCCTAATGAAGGCTTGCTTGCTAACCTCTGGGAATTTCCCAATACCCCGCTTTTAAAAAGAGGGAAAGGATCGAAGGAGGAAATTGCCCGTTTCCTTGAAAAAGAGTGGGGAATACAGGCGAAAATCGGGGATTATATTAGCAATCTCGACCATGTCTTTTCTCATTTGAAGTGGAACATTCAAATTTTTGAAGGGGAATTGTTAAGTTCTTTTGAGAGCAATGAACGGACAAAGCTTGTGACACTTGAGGAAATGGAGGCTTATCCATTCCCTGTCTCGCATCAAAAAATCAGAAAACTCGCGATTGAAGTCGTTAAAGAAACGCCTTAACGTTTCTCTAATGACTTCAATCCTCCGCGGGATTTAATTTCTTCAATAATGTCATTACGGATGGTTGTTCCTTCAGCGTTTAAAAAGGGAGTCATTTGTTGTAGCGAATGATGGTAAAAGCGAAGCTCATCGTCTGTCCAATCTTTGATTGATATCATGCCTAATTCGGTCATGTCTCTTTTGTTATCCATTCGAAAGAACCTCCTCGTGAGTCCTATTTTTCAACAAAAGGAAGAATCTTATTCCAAATTTTATTAATATTATTCCGGAAAAATAAATGTATCCTTTCGCCTAAATCGGGTTACATTAATTGTCGTGGAGGTGATTCTAATGGACAAAAAGCAACAAGCTAAAAACGCTGCTGGAACTAACGCACAACAAGTTCGCCAACAAAATGCTCAATCTCAACAAGCGGGTGCTGGAGCTGGTGCGTTCGGTACTGAATTTGCGAGCGAAACAAACGTTCAAAAAGTTCGTCAACAAAACGCACAGTCTCAACAAAAGAAAACACAACAATAACCTCTATCTATCGATGTCCCTTGCCAAACGCGGCAGGGGGCATTTTGGTTTGTATAGAACGAGAAAATTGGCAATTCGCCAATTTTAATGGTTCCCAAGCTTCGTGATTCTCACCTCAACAAAATTGCTTTACCCATTAAGCACAGACGGGCATACTACATAAGGATAAAAAATAGGCGGCAGCTTTTTTCAGAAACAGGGACACTATCATTTCCAAACAATTCTTAAAACGATATAATATAGGAGAGAAAATAAATTTGGATGAAGGTTGGGTTATTGTCGGCAGGAATGACACAACAAATTTTAATTAGATCTACGAAGCTGGTGAACCTATAAGTAAAATAATTAATGAAAGGAGATCAGTTAATATTGGTAAGCCTGGCTTCCGGAATTCTAAAGAAAGGAGAGGCGTATGAGTTTTCCTAAAACCGGAAGTGTCATTAACATCCAAAGTTATAAACATAACGGATTAATCCATCGTAACTGGGAAGATACAGTAGTGTTAAAAGGGACCTCTAATGTGGTAATCGCCGGAAATGATCGAATCATTGTCACTGAAGCGGACGGCCGACAATGGCGAACGAGGGAACCTGCCATCTGTTATTTTAATGCCCATCAGTGGTTTAATATACTTGGTATGCTTCGGGAAGACGGCATATATTATTATTGCAATCTCGGTTCCCCTTTTATGTGGGATGAAGAAGCATTGAAATACATTGATTACGACCTGGATGTCAAAGTTTTTCCTGACATGTCTTATATCTTATTAGACGAAGATGAATATAATTTGCATAGTCGATTGATGAAATATCCACCGGAACTGGATTCAATTATCCGCAAAAATTTAAAAGAGTTAATCTCCATGATTACCCAGAGGAAAGGGCCGTTTGAACCCGGTTTTATTGAGCAGTGGTACGAGCGTTATTTAGAATACAGATAGAAAAGAGGATGTTCAAAAAGTCCGGGAAACATTGCCTACGAATTTCTGCGTCAGCGCGGCTCTAGCTCCTCACGTATTATGCGAGTGTGTTCCGCTGTGCCTGCGTCTACGAGCATTGCTCTGTAGTAGGCTTCCTCGGCACAAGGCTGGATAGAAGTAATTTCTTCGTGGTAGCCTTGCTCGTAGGCTACGCTTCCTTGAACTTCTTGGCCCTGTTTGTCCTCCTTTTTGAACAATACTTAAAATGTAAACCTGTTGGATAAGCGCCTTCAACAGGTTTTGCTTATACGCCCGGATAGTCAAATTGGCAATTTCGCCAGTTTGACTATTTCTCTCTTCTACTATGGCGTCTTAGAAAGACAGGTGAACAACTATGAGCAGCATAAGAAGATATCTTACATTTGTTAAACCGTACATAAAGCAAATTATTTTAACGGTTATTATAGGAGTTATAAAATTTGGGATCCCATTATTGATCCCGCTTATTTTAAAATATGTCGTCGATCATATTGTGACCCCGGCGGATTTAACGACGGGTGAACGAATTCATAGGCTTTTATATGTCATGGCCGGTGCATTTTTTATTTTTGTTGTGCTCAGGCCGCCAATCGAATATTTCCGCCAATATTTTGCCCAATGGGTCGGAAACAAAATTTTATATGACATACGGGATAAGCTATTTGATCATATTCAAAAATTAAGCTTAAAATATTACGCTAACCATAAATCAGGTGAAGTGATTTCAAGGGTTATTAATGACGTTGAACAAACAAAGAGTTTTGTCATTGATGGATTAATGAACATTTGGCTCGATATGTTTACGGTCGCCATCACCATCATCATTATGTGGTCAATGGATTTCTGGCTGACGGTTGTTGCGCTTTTAATGCTTCCGGTCTATGCGGTTTGTGTTAAAGTCTTTTACGGTGGCCTGCGGAAATTAACGAGGGAACGATCACAGGCGCTTGCAGAAGTTCAAGGGCACCTGCATGAGAGAGTGAACGGAATTTCTGTCATCCGCAGCTTCGCATTAGAGGAGCATGAGCAACATCAATTTGATAAGCGGAACTCGAATTTTTTAAAAAAGGCGTTAACGCAAACCGCCTGGAACGCAAAGACATTTTCCGTTATTAATACGGTCACCGACATTTCTCCGCTTCTCGTAATCGGGTTTGCCGGGTTTCGAGCAATTGAAGGCGCGATTACGCTCGGGTCGCTCGTCGCTTTTGTCGGTTATTTAGACCGGCTCTATAATCCGCTTAGAAGGCTAGCTACTTCATCAACGACATTAACCCAGTCAATCGCATCAATGGATCGCGTGTTTGAATTTATGGATGAAAAATATGACATTGTCGATAAGCCGAATGCGGAAACATTAGAATCGGTGAAAGGTGAAATTACGTTTGAAAACGTCTCGTTTCGTTACAACGAATCTGAAGCCAACGTTCTTGAACATATCAATTTAACGGCCAGGCAGGGCGAAACGATCGCGCTTGTCGGAATGAGCGGCGGGGGGAAATCGTCACTTGTCGGACTCATACCTCGCTTTTACGATGTAACCGAAGGAAGAATATTGCTTGATGGCAAAGATATTCGCAACTTTAAAGCAAGAAGCCTGCGCAATCATATAGGGATGGTGCTGCAGGATAATATTTTGTTTAGTGAATCAGTACGGTCCAATATATTAATGGGGAAACCTTCTGCGAGTGAAGAAGAAATGATCGAGGCTGCCAAAGCGGCGAATGCGCATGACTTTATAATGGGATTGCCGCAAGGGTATGATACGCAAATTGGAGAGCGCGGCGTAAAGCTTTCCGGCGGGCAAAAGCAACGTCTTGCTATTAGCCGCGTGTTTTTAAAAAACCCTCCCATTCTTATATTGGATGAGGCAACATCGGCACTTGATTTAGAAAGTGAACATCTTATTCAAGAGTCACTTGAAAAATTAGCGAAAAATAGAACGACATTCATCGTCGCGCATCGGCTGGCGACCATTACACATGCTGACCGGATTGTCGTCATTGAACATGGTAAAATCGTCGAAACGGGAACACATCAACAATTAATGCAAAAAAAGGGAACCTATTATAACTTATTCTCTGTACAGCAATTAGATCAAGTTTAAGCAGACCGGAAAGAATGATTTCTTTCCGGTCTTTTTTAATCAAGGACTAATTGAATAGGCCTTTTTAACTATTATTAAAATATTTGCAAAATTTTTTATTGTCAATCGACAAAAATAATGTCATAATTCCCATAGAGTTGTCATTTATCATCATGAGAGGAAAGGAGTGAGTAGGAGGGTGAGGAATCCTGTATTAAAGGTGAAAGACCTGCGAACGTCCTTTTTAACAGACGACGGCGAAATCCCTGCTGTCAATGGGATAAGTTTTGAAGTGAACCCTGGTGAAGTGCTTGGCATTGTCGGTGAATCAGGTTGTGGAAAAAGCGTTACCTCTTTATCTATCATGGGACTTGTTCCAACACCTCCTGGCAAAATACAAGGGGAAATTTTGTATAACAACGAAAATCTTATACGTGCTTCAGAAAAAAGAATGCGTCAAATTCGCGGCAATGACATAGCGATGATCTTTCAAGAGCCAATGACAAGCTTAAACCCTGTTTTCACAATAGGAAATCAATTAATAGAAGCAATACGAATACATAAAAAATGGCCAAAAAATAAAGCGAAAATGCGCGCGATCGAAATATTAAAACAAGTCGGCCTGCCCAGGGCGGAAGAATTAATGAATGAATATCCGCATCAACTTTCAGGCGGAATGAGACAACGGGTCATGATCGCAATGGCCATGGTTTGCGAGCCGAAATTGCTCATTGCAGATGAACCGACGACAGCTCTTGATGTGACGATTCAAGCGCAAATCCTCGATCTTATGAAACGGCTCAATAAGGAAACTGATACAGCTATTATGATGATCACCCATGATCTCGGTGTAGTTGCCCAGATGTGCGAGCGGATTGTCGTCATGTATGCGGGGGAAGTGGTCGAAGAAGCGGATGTTAAAACTATTTTCAAACATCCGAAACATCCTTATACCGTTGGCTTAATTCAATCGGTTCCGGATATGCGTTTGAAGAAGGACCGGCTATATTCCATTCCGGGAAATGTGCCAAAGCCGGGTTCCACCAAAACAGGATGCCAGTTTGCTCCCCGGTGCCCACATAGAAATGAGCGATGTCTGGCCGAAACGCCCCCTTTAGATACGTTGGAAACCGGCCAGAAAGTACGATGCTGGCTTTACCAGGAAGGAAAGGGGGTCGAAGCCATTGGCAGAGCCGTTGGTAAAGGTTGAAAATTTAAAAAAACATTTCCCGGTAAACGGCGGGATTTTTGGTAAAAAAATTGGGGAAGTGAAAGCAGTAGACGGCGTTTCATTTTTTATCAATAAAGGGGAAACGCTGGGGCTTGTTGGAGAAAGTGGTTGCGGAAAATCAACCACCGGCCGGATGTTGCTTCGGCTTTTAGAACCGAGTGAAGGAAGCATTTACTTTGAAGGAAGAGACATTACGAAGCTGTCAAAAGGGGAACTGCGCAAAATCCGGCGCGAAATGCAAATGGTGTTTCAAGATCCGTTTGCATCGCTTAATCCCCGGCATACGGTTGAGAAAATTCTTGAGGAGCCGCTTATTGTTCATGGAATGAAAAGCTCAGCCGAACGAAAGAAAAGGGTTCGCGAACTGCTAGAGATTGTCGGATTAAACAGTTATCATGCGAAACGTTATCCACACCAATTTAGTGGAGGACAGCGCCAGCGGATCGGCATTGCAAGAGCGCTTGCTGTCAATCCGAAGCTGATTATTGCTGATGAACCGGTCTCTGCACTTGACGTTTCGATTCAATCACAAGTTTTAAATTTACTACAAGATTTGCAAGAAGAATTTGACCTTACTTATTTATTTATCGCCCATGACCTTGGCGTCGTCCGCCATATCAGTGATCGGGTCGGTGTCATGTATTTAGGAAGAATTGTTGAACTCTCTGATAGTGAACCATTGTATGAAAATCCGAAACATCCGTACACGAAAGCGTTGCTATCTGCAGTGCCAATTCCTGATGTGGAACATCAGTCGGAGCGTGTCATTCTTCAAGGAGATGTTCCAAGTCCTTCGAATCCGCCAAAAGGCTGTCCATTCCATACCCGTTGCCCTCAGGCAATGGAAGAATGTGCAAATAAGCAACCTTTATTTAAAGAAGTGGAGAAAGGCCATTACGTAGCCTGTCATCTTTATAAATGACAGCACGTTCAATACATATGGCAAATGTTATTTTTTCAAAAAGCAGTACTAAGGGGGAAAAAGCATGAAGAAAACCTGGTCAATCGCTTTTGTTATCATTCTCACTCTTTCGTTAGCGCTTACCGGCTGCAGCTCTTCGAAAAAGAATGGAGCAAGCGGCGGCAATGACGATGGCGGTGGTGGAACACTCATTTATGCCCGCGGCGGTGACTCTGTGAAACTGGATCCGGCGACAGTAACCGATGGAGAGTCGTTTATCGCAACTGCTCAAGTAACGGAGACGCTTGTTGACTATGACAAAGAGAGTACAAAAGTTGTCCCGGGCCTTGCGAAGTCATGGGAAATGTCGAAAGATGGAAAGACGTATACGTTCCATTTAGAAAAAGGCGTAAAATTCCATGATGGAACGCCATTTAATGCAGATGCGGTTGTCTATAATTTTAACCGCTGGTTTAAAAGTAAAGATGCAAAAACATTTGCTTATTTTAAATCTCAATTTAGCGGCTTTGAAGGAGAAAAAGAAGCTGTTATTAAAGAAGTTAAAGCAATCGATGACAATACCGTTCAATTTACGTTAAATCGTCCGCAAGCGCCATTCTTGAAAAATTTGGCGATGTCGCCATTTGCTATATCCTCTCCAGCGGCTATTAAAAAATACGGCGATAAGTATATTGAACATCCTGTCGGCACAGGTCCATTCGTTTTTAAAGAATGGAAGCGAAACGACACGATTACATTAGAGAAAAATAAAGATTACTGGAAAAAAGGCCTTCCAAAACTTGATAAAGTGATCATTAAAGTAATCAAAGATAACTCTGCACGCTTAAACGCTTTAGTTAAAGGAGAAGTTGATTTAATTGATGGCGTGAACCCGAGCGAAGTCGATAAGGTAAAATCCAATAGCAAGCTTCAACTTTTTGAGCGCCCGCCAATGAACATTGGCTATCTCGGCTTTAATGTGGAAAAGAAACCGTTTAACAACAAAAAAGTTCGCCAGGCGCTTAGTTATGCAATAAACAAGAAAGAAATCGTTAAAAACTTCTATGAAGGCACGGCAGAGCCTGCAAAAAATCCAATGCCGCCAACAATTGCCGGATACAATGACAGCATCCAGGATTACGATCTTGATCTTGATAAAGCGAAAAAACTACTTAAAGAAGCTGGCTACCCGAATGGATTTAAAATGGATCTCTGGGCGATGCCTGTACCGCGCCCCTATATGCCAAACGGGCAAAAAGTGGCTGAAGCGATTCAAAGCGATTTCGCCAAAATTGGCGTAAAAGCAAAGATCGTTACAATGGAATGGGCGACTTATTTAGATAAGCTTCAAGATGGTCAAGCGCCAATGTTTATGCTCGGCTGGACAGGTGATAACGGGGATGCGGATAACTTCTTATATGCACTACTAGATAAAGACAGCATCGGTTCAAATAACTATTCCCGTTACAAAAACGAAGAAGTCCATAAGCTATTGCTTCAAGCGCAAACGGAAACGGATGAAGCAAAACGAAATGACATTTATAAAAAAGTTCAAGAAATCATTCATGATGACGCACCGTGGGTTCCGCTTGCCCACTCAAAACCTCAGTTGGCAGGCAAAAGCACAATTAAAGGATTCTTCCCGCATCCTACAGGTACACAATCTTTTGCTGACGTCACGATTGAATAAGGTTACAAAGGGGAGTTTCTGAAACTCCCCTTTGTAAATTTAAATCATAATTGTTCTTACACCAAGAAAGAGGTGATGGAGATGTTGACATACACGATCCGGAGGCTGGTCACGCTCATTCCTGTGTTGTTTGGCATGATTTTAATCGTTTTTTCTTTAATTCATGCCATTCCTGGGAATCCGGCGAAAGTCATTTTAGGACAGCAAGCAACAAAAGAAGCGGTAGCGGCACTCTCTAAGGACTTAGGACTGGACAAACCAATACATATACAATTTATTGATTACATTAAGCAATTACTTCACGGTGATTTAGGTGAATCCATTCGGACGAAAGCACCGATTAGTGAGGAAATATGGCCATATTTGGCGGCAACGATTGAGCTGTCAATCGTTGCGATGATTATTGCAATAGTTATTGGTGTAAATGCAGGCATTATTTCGGCCTGGTTTCAAAATTCATGGTTTGACTATATTGCGATGCTTCTTGCTTTAATTGGCGTTTCGATGCCAATTTTTTGGCTCGGCTTAATGGAACAATATACGTTCGCGATTCATTGGGATCTGCTCCCGACGACCGGAAGGGATAATATACGGGATCCGGTTGAAGCGATCACTCATCTCTATTTGTTAGATACGTTACTTCAAGGTCGATTTGATCAATTTATTGAAGTGATTAAACATTTGATTTTGCCTGGTTTTGCCCTCGGAACAATACCGATGGCGATTATTGCCCGGATTACACGTTCCAGTATGCTTGAGGTAATGCGTTCTGATTATATCCGTACAGCACGGGCAAAAGGTTTAGGTTCCTTTTGGGTGGTGTACAAGCATTCGTTGAAAAATGCCCTTATACCTGTCATTACAGTCATTGGCCTACAAACGGGATTGCTTCTTGGCGGAGCGATTTTAACGGAAACGATTTTCGGTTGGCCCGGTATCGGCAGTTATATTTATGAGGCCATCCAAAATCGGGATTATCCTGTTATTCAATCTGGGATACTCGTTATTGCATCTATTTTTGTATTAATTAATCTCGTGGTGGACCTGTTATATGCAGCCATTGATCCACGTATTAAATATCGATAGGAGAGATGATAGATGGCAGAATTAGCGACAAATACCCCTCCTAGCAGCCCGGAAGTGACACCGGAAAATGAAAAAGTGATTTCGCCATGGAAAGAAGCCTGGAAAACGTTTAGGAAAAATAAAATCGCCCTTTTCGGCCTCGGCATTGTAGTATTTTTTATTTTATTAGCGATATTTGCAGATAGCATCGCTCCTTATGAAATGAACGGGCAAAAATTAGCGGACAAACATTTAGCCCCATCGAGCGAGCATTGGTTTGGTACGGATGACTTTGGCCGGGATATTTTGACCCGTGTCATTTATGGTGCCCGCATCTCATTATGGGTTGGGTTTGTATCCGTTTCAGGTTCCATCATCATCGGATCTTTGTTAGGAATTGTAGCTGGATATTATGGACGTTGGATCGATGGCATCATCTCTCGAATATTTGATATTTTATTAGCCTTTCCGAGCATTTTATTAGCCATTGCCGTTGTGGCGATACTCGGTCCATCTTTGCAAAACGCACTCATTGCCATTGCGATTATTAACGTACCGACTTTCGGGCGGCTCATTCGCTCAAGAGTCCTATCTGTAAAGGAGGAAGAATATATTACAGCGGCAAGAGCGATTGGGATGAGTGATATGCGCATTTTATTTCACCATGTCCTGCCGAACAGCATGGCGCCCATTATTGTCCAGGGTTCCCTTGCAATTGCGACAGCGATTATTGAGGCAGCCGCCCTCGGGTTCCTTGGTCTCGGTGCACAGGCGCCAACTCCCGAATGGGGGAAAATGCTGGCTGATTCGAAAGATTTTCTTACAGACGCTCCGTGGACGTTGTTTTTTCCCGGTTTAGCCATTATGCTTACGGTTCTTGGCTTTAACTTAATAGGTGACGGCTTGCGTGATGCACTTGATCCGCGAATGAAAAATTAAAAAAAGCAGCCTGGAGAGGCTGCTTTTTGGATTATTCCGCGTTTGTTAATTTCACTTTGTTTTCTGACGTATGGTAAGTTTTAAAGCTTTCGATCAATCGATTTAAATGGTCAATCTGGTCACTATAATCAATGATTAAAGCAAAGACAGGGAAGAGCTGGATCCACAATTCGTTTTTTGGCATATGATAATGTTTCATAAAGACTTCCATCAACTCATGCTTATTTTCACAAAAGTCCTCGGTTTTATGGAGTTCAGAATCGATCCGAATTTTATTTGTGTATTTTAATAACGTTTGTTCATGGTAATTTGTTAAACAATCCAACTGGCTTTGGATGAATTGCTGAAGTTCATCAGGCATCTGATACAGTTCATTTTCATGCCGATGCAAACTTTTTAGCAGTTCAAATGCTTTTCTTGTTGTATAAATCATTTGCCGGTAAATGACGAGTTTACGGCCTTTTTTATGTTGATTTTTCCTGAAATAAGTTCTGTCTTCTTTATACAGCAAATAAAATTGATCGATTTTAATGCTGTTTTCTTTAAAAGTCCCGATTTCATCCTTAATTACGCTATGTTCGGGCGCATGCCGCATCATGATCCTTATCCATTTGATAATTTCGTCGGTTTGATCAGAAATGCTGTAGAACAATTTTGTTTCATATTTAGGCGGAATGAAAATTAAATTGACTAAAAACGCGGCCGCCACTCCAAGCATAATCAACAAAAATCGGTCGATGGCAAATGATATAAAGCTGCCTGTATGGCTTTCCATAATGACAATCGCGGTCACAACGGATAATGAAATTGTTTTTTCAAGTTTAAGCTTTAAGTTGACAACAATGACAACAATGACGACTAAAGCGATAACTAACGGATGGTTGCCAAGCACCAATACAAAAAGAATGGCACAAACCGCACCGATGATATTCCCCTGTGCCTGGTCTAAAATCGTTTGATACGAACGGTAAATAGAAGGTTGGATCGCAAACGTTGCCGAAATGGCGGCATAGACCGGCGGCTGAAGGTGGAAAAATACAGCCAGATAAATCGATAATGCGATTGCTACTCCCGTTTTAATGATTCGAGCTCCAAGTTTCATAAAGGAATCGATTTCCCCTCTTTTTTAAATAATCTCGAAACAATATACAATGATTTACGTTTATTATCAAGTAATATATAGAAAAAAAACCGCACAATATCATGCGGCTTTTTAAGAATCGTTTATACAAGTTTCTGAAAGGCTCGTCCGACAGCATCAATTGTATCCTGGATATCTTTTTCCGTATGTGCAGTCGTTAAAAACATTGCTTCATACTTAGAAGGGGCAAGGTTAATCCCCTCTTCAAGCATTGCCATAAAGTATTTACCGAACATTTCGCCGTCCGTGTTTTCTGCCTGCTCATAATTTTCAATTGGCTGATTTGTAAAATAAACGGTTAAGGCTCCTTTTAAGCGATTGATCGTAATCGGTATGTTATAGTTTTTCGCGTGATTTAAAATCCCTTCTTCTAACATTTTGCCAAGTGCATCGAGCCGGTCATACACTCCTTTTTCTTGCAATACTTCAAGACAGGCAATTCCCGCAGAGATCGACGCCGGGTTTCCCGCCATTGTCCCTGCTTGATAGGCAGGACCTAGCGGTGCAACCTTTTCCATAATTTCTTTTCGACCGCCGTATGCCCCGATCGGGAGACCACCACCGATAATTTTTCCAAGAGCCGTCATATCAGGCTTTATGCCAAGCAGATCCTGGGCTCCGCCGTACGTAAAACGAAACGCGGTAATGACTTCATCATAAATGACGAGAGCGCCAGCGTTGTGGGTAATTTCGTTAACGGCTTCTAAAAATCCTTCTTTCGGCTCCACAATTCCGAAGTTGCCGACAATCGGTTCAACAAGCACGGCTGCTACTTGGTCGCCCCATTTTTCCATTGCAGCGCGGTAAGCATCAATATCGTTAAAAGGAACAGTAATAACTTCCTGGGCGATGCTTTTTGGAACGCCTGCAGAATCCGGTGTTCCAAGTGTAGAAGGACCAGAACCTGCGGCAACGAGAACAAGATCGGAATGGCCGTGATAACATCCCGCAAACTTAATGATTTTATCTCTCCCAGTATAGGCACGCGCCACACGAATGGTCGTCATGACCGCTTCGGTTCCTGAGTTTACAAAGCGCACTTTATCCATCGAAGGAATGGCTTCTTTTAACATTTTGGCAAATTTAATTTCAAGGTCCGTCGGTGTTCCGTATAATGTGCCATTCTCAGCCGCTTTAGTGATTGCTTTTGTGATGTGAGGATGCGCATGGCCCGTAATGATTGGCCCATACGCCGCTAAATAATCTATGTATTTGTTCCCATCTACATCCCAAAAGTAAGCCCCTTCAGCCCGTTCCATAAATGTGGGAGCTCCTCCGCCAACCGCTTTATACGAGCGGGAAGGACTGTTCACTCCGCCAACAATATGCTCTAATGCTTCTTTATATAAGATTTCTGACCGTTTTCGATTCATATAAAACTCCTCCTATCTTTATCAGTATTGTAGCACTATTTGATGAACTGGTGAGAGCAAGACCTGTCTTAATTCAATGAAATCGAACATAAACTACTGTTAGGACAATTGGACAGCATTTTAATGAGGTGGTTCGGTGGGCAATTTTTTTTACAGCATGCTATTCATTTTTTCTGGTTTTATTGTCGTAAAAAGCTTGCATGCCTTATTTCAGCACCCGGGAATTAAACAGCAAATGATGTCTTTAAACCATCTTTTTGTACTTCTGTTAGTTTATATTAACATCATTCTTGGTTTTGGTTTAATGTATTGTTCATTATTGTTTATGAATTACCATGTATTAAGTGAAAAAGGCTTTATGCTCGAAGGTGGGCTAATTAAAATGATGGAGGGGGCGATGTATTTTAGTGCGGTCACGATGCTTTCCGTTGGTTATGGAGATATTACGCCGCTTGGGGTTGGTCGATGGATTTCCATTACGGAAGCGTTAATAGGCTATTTGCTTCCTGCTGCCTTCGTCATTACATCGGTTATTGACCACCGTAAGATGAAATAGTTGTAGGAAACCGCTTGTTTGGTTACCCTTATGATAGGCAATAAAAATAGCAGGAGGGATACAAATGAGTGTTGAAACCGGAAAAAAAGCACCTGGCTTTACGGCAAAGGCAAGTAATGGGAAAGAAGTTTCCTTATCTGATTTTAAAGGGAAAAATGTTGTCCTATATTTTTACCCGAAAGATATGACCCCGGGTTGTACAACAGAGGCCTGTGATTTTAGAGATCGGCATGAAGAATTTGAACATCTTGATACGGTTATTCTCGGTGTTAGTCCGGATCCGCTAAGCTCACATGAAAAATTCATTGCAAAACATGGGTTGCCGTTTTTACTTTTAGCGGATGAAGACCATCATCTGGCTGAAATGTATGGGGTTTGGAAATTGAAGAAAAACTTTGGCAAGGAATATATGGGGATTGAACGTTCTACGTTTATTATTGATAAAGAAGGTAACCTTGTGAAGGAATACCGTAAAGTAAGAGTGAAAGACCATGTTGCCAATGCGTTGGAATACATTAAAGAAAATTTACAATAAAAAAACCGGCTTATGCCGGGCTTTTTAATGCTCAACAAGTTCTCTTACAGGTACATCCATTTCATTATCGGGTTGATCTGCTGTATATACTCTCGCTGTTTCTTTTGCTTCATCTACTGATTGCAGCCAAACGGGAGTTCCGTTATATAAAACTTCAATTTCTTTCGGTGATTCAATAATCTGTTGTGCTCTAGCAGTATTCATTTCTTTCGCTCCTTTTTTTTATTCCGTCTTAGTATGAAACATGCATAAATTCTTATACTTTGATCTAAACGAAATTTTTTACGACAAAGGCGCATGACTATACGGAATGGTTAAAAAATGCATAACTTAAAAGTACCAATAACTCTTCCAATCAATTGAGCGGGATATTCCTCCTGCTCTTTTTTTATGCTTTAAATGGACAAAAGGGTGTACAATACAAATAAAACAATTTCGTAATGGGGTGAAATAATGATTCTTTCATCTGCAAAAATCAGGAGAGACATCAGACACAAACTTTCGGAAAAGTTCCCTGATGAGACATTTATATTTTGCAATGGCATGAATGAAGCGGAGGAACATTTACTAACTGCCGAAATTTTAATTACATATGGGGAAGACTTAACAGATGAATTAATTGAAAAAGCGGCCAACTTAAAATGGATTATGGTCATTTCTGCTGGACTTGATCGAATGCCTTTTGAAGCTATTCGTAAAAAAGGTATTCTTGTAACAAATGCAAGAGGCATACATAAAACGCCGATGGCGGAATATACGATTGCGATGATGCTTCAAGTCGCCCGGCAAACGAAAGTCTTGATCGCGCATGAACAAGAAAGAATCTGGGATCGGCGTGTGAAAATGACAGAAATCTCGGGAAAAACCATTGGAATATTGGGTACTGGTGCGATTGGGTGCGAAATCGCCAGGCTTGCTAAAGCGTTTCATATGCGAACTCTCGGATTTAACAGAAGCGGTCATCAAGCGGATTTTATCGATGAAATCTATGACAAAGAAACCCTTTCGGAGCTTTTGAAAGAAAGCGATTTTTTAATTTCGGTTTTACCAGCAACACCTGAAACGTACAACTTTTTAACAATGGATCATTTCCGGCAAATGAAAGCTTCATCCGTTTTTATTAACATCGGAAGAGGAACAACGATAAATGAAGAAGATTTATTAAAAGCTTTAAAGGATGGAATGATTGCTCACGCCGTCCTGGATGTGTTCAAAAAAGAGCCACTTCATTTCGATCATCCATTTTGGAAAATGGAAAATGTAACAGTGACACCACATCTATCAGGCATCTCTCCTCAGTATCAAGAAAGAGCTATAACATTGTTCGAGGAAAATTTGAAAAAATATCGGAATGGAGAACAAAATTTCATTAACATTATTCCGCTTGAGAGAGGTTATTAAAAGCGACATATCACATACTATTATTGACAAAATAAGCATTTAACGTGTACACTATTTATAAATATTATAATGTAAGAATTTTTTTTAGAAGAGAGGTGCATGGCGATGTCTACCGCGCGTATTAATGAAGCAATCGATACATTAAAGCAGTACGGGGTTCGCATAACGCCACAACGTCATGCGATTTTGGAACATTTAATACAATCAATGTCACATCCGACGGCTGATGAAATATATAAAGCACTTGAAGGGAAATTTCCTAATATGAGTGTTGCGACCGTATATAATAATTTACGTGTGTTTAAAGAAGTAGGTCTTGTGAAGGAATTAACTTATGGTGATTCTTCAAGCCGGTTTGATTGTGTCACAACGGAACATTATCATATTATTTGTGACAACTGCGGAAAGATTGTTGACTTCCACTATCCCGGTCTTGACGAAGTGGAGGCACTGGCCGAATCGGTAACGGGGTTTGATATTGCTCATCATCGGATGGAGATCTACGGCCTGTGTCCCGATTGCCAAAAAAACAAGAAACAGTAAATAAGCTGGGCCAGTAGGAACTGGATCAGCTTATTTTTTTGCTCTTTTTTTATTATATTTTTCGTCAAATTCGAGCCCATCAAGACTTTGATCCAATGTAAGAGGCTGGTTACATGACATGCAGGCGTCCACTCGTCCAAGTACTTTTGTGACTTTATTGCAGTTTGGACAGACCACTTGAACGGCTTTCATCGAAATCATTCCGATCCAAAGATAAACGCCGGCACTTGCAAGGGTTGCTAGAAACCCGATAATCATAAATAGTGACATAATAATAAAATGCGTTCTAAAATAAAGTCCTGCATACATAATGATAATTCCGATAAATACAAGACTTAGTGCAAACGTCCGTATTTTATTTATTTTATTCGAATTCCTTATCATTTGTCTGTCCCTCCTATTTTTTTCAGTATATCATAAGAAAGGATTTCGAAAAAAAGAAAGGATTTTATGTATTGGCGTTGAAATGTATGACAGTGGATTTTGAAAACGGGAGATGACGTCATGGAAGACTTATTACGCTCACTATATCAGGAAAGAGCGAGCAATGAAGACACCCTTGGTGTGCTTCTAATTGAAAAGCATAAACCGGTAAGCCCTTTAACGGACAACTTTGATTGTGTCTTGTTCGTCATTGTTAAAAACAGCAAGGAAAAGCCGTGGACCATAAAGCATTATGAATTTGCTGATAAAATTGCGGCATTGCATATTGTAACGGAATTCCAACTGAACGAATGGCTGTTGCTCGGGACGAACCGCAGGGCTGCAGATTGGGTCATTAATGGAAAAGTTCTATTTAATCGTAACGAATATATTACAAACTTGCGCGAACGATTGAATGAATTCCCGGTTCATGAACGGACGAAGAAAATTTGTATCGAATATGGAAAGTTACTGCGCCGATTTTTCGAGGGGAAAGAGCTTTTTTCAACTGAGCAATATCTTGATGCTTTTAATAATATTCTTCATGCCTTACATCATCTGGCACGGTTAGCTGTGATCGAACATGGTTATTATCCTGAGGTAACGGTTTGGAATCAAGTAAAACTAATTGAACCACAAGTATATAAGTTATATGAAGAATTAATTACAGGAAATGAATCGATTGAAAAACGGATTGAATTAATTCTCCTCGCCAGCGAATTTTCCATTGCCTCTAAAACGAAGCTTGGGGCAAGTCATTTATTATCTGTTTTAAAAACGAGAGAAGAATGGACGTTTTCAGAACTTATGGATCACGAAGATATTGCTGAGTATGCGATTGATCTGACCGTACTATTAGAGCATTTAATTGAAAAAGGAATAGTTCATGTTATTCGCCGGGAGACAAAAGGAAAAAACCTTTATCATCGGCATTATACAGTTAACTTTTAATGGGTTTTACGAAATAGGATAAAAAAACAATCATATTTTTTCAAAAAAGATGTTGACCATCTATTTTATTCATGTTATATTACTACTTGTCGCTAAAACAACAGCGAAAAACGAATTAAAAAAAGTGGTTGACATCTTCTTTGTAAGATGTTATCCTATAAAAGTCGCCAAAACGAGCGACGGGACAAAAAACATCTTTAAATGTTCTTTGAAAACTAAACAAAAGCCAGGTAAGTCAGGGATAATAAAATCCCGTTAATTACTTTAAATGATGAGCAAGACAAACTTTATTGGAGAGTTTGATCCTGGCTCAGGACGAACGCTGGCGGCGTGCCTAATACATGCAAGTCGAGCGGACGGAAGGAGAGCTTGCTCTCTGGAAGTTAGCGGCGGACGGGTGAGTAACACGTGGGCAACCTGCCTCATAGATGGGGATAACACCGAGAAATCGGTGCTAATACCGAATAATAGAGCGGAGCGCATGCTCCGCGCTTGAAAGTC
>NZ_AUMP01000016.1 GCF_000430745.1 Fictibacillus gelatini DSM 15865
AAACGATTTTTGCACATCTTGTTGCGGGAATCCAGCTGATGTGCGGTCTTCTTGCGCTGCCCTCGTATACCCTTCAACGACAGGGTTGACAAATTCAAGGTGACTCGGGTTATTGGCTAATGTCAAGCGGGCTTCCAATGAATTCGATTCCTTGATCGCGCGTACTCCGCCGAGATGGTATTTCACATCGCCCGTCCAGCCGTAGTTGATTCCTTTCGATCCTTCCGATGGAACCAATTCTTTATTCGGGGAGTGATGGAACTCCGAAAAGATGATTTCATACGGCTTGCCTAATACGTGGGCCAGCACATTTAAACGTCCCCGGTGGGCCATGCCGATCATCACATTTTTTGCCCCGTCTCTGACCCCTTCAAAAATAATATCGTCAAGCATCGGGACAAGCACATCGACACCTTCGATGGAAAAGCGTTTTTGCCCGACAAACGTTTTATGCAAAAACTGTTCAAAGCCTTCGACTTCCGTCAACCGGCGCAACAAGTGAACGCGTTCTTCATTTGATAACGAACGTTGGATGGAACCCGATTCCACCATATGGGTTAGCCAATTTCGTTCTTCCGCTTCATGTACATGGCTAAACTCATATGATAGTGACTTTGTATAGAGTTCTTTCAACCGATTGACGGCATCAAGACCAGTTTTTACATCACTCGGTGCATCCGACCAGAGAATTTTTGCTGAAATGGATTGTAGATCATTTTCCGTTAATCCATATGTAGCAGGATTAAGAAATTCCGTTTTCTTTTGGCGTTTCACATCAAACGGATAAATTTCCGCACTCAAATGACCATATGCACGAATGTTTTCCATTAATTTCAAAGCAGAAGCAACTTTCATCATATCCGCTTCAGTGATTCCTGCGGCTTGAATCACTCCGGCATTGTCATTTTCCCTTGTTAGCGCTGGCGCTCCCCATTGTTCAAATAATTCTTTGAATGTGGGGTCAACGGAATCTGGATCGTCCTTGTACTGCTCATACAGTTCAATGACGTATCCGAGGTTAGGACCGTAAAACTCCTCCCACTGGTTCGGAGTATTTGGCCGATTAGTGTTCATTTTTGATACCTCCAACTGCGTTTATTTAGCTAGTGTTTTTGAGGAAGTTCTAAGAAGTTAAAACATAATACAAATGTTTTCATTATAAACGCGTACTACTAGAAACTTCTTATCCATATAGAAATATAGACCCATTACGGTGAGTAATCAAGAGATATAATCGTATTTTTTATATTTTTATTCGATTTTTGGACAACTTCCTACAATTTTTGACAACAATCCATCCTCTAGTTTATCATTTTTTACCTGTAAATATAAAAGAAGCGCATCAATAATTTAAATATTGCTGTGCTTCTTAAAATAGGAATATCTATTCATGCCATTCGTCCCAATAGATGTTTATGTATTCGGGATCATTTGCTGATGCTTTCTTTTTTGCTGAATGCAGTGAATTTTTCGAGAACTCCTGAACATTTTGTACCATCTCTTCTTCCCTTCCCTGCCGCGGATCCTTCACCATTACATGACACCCCCTTTTCATTACTCTTAATATGATTCATTTTTTGAAGAAGAATACAAATCGCTTCTCATGTCCATTTTGGCTTCCGGATATTGATTAGAGAGCCTCATTAATTTCGTTTTATCTTCTCCTTTTAAATAAACATTAAAAAAAGAAAGAATATAATCATTTGTAAGGCAAATCATTCTTTTTCCATCAATCGGACCTAATCGCCTATTCTCTTTCGCTTCAAAAAATCGTAATAGTTTTAAAATAGGCAAAAGCAGCGAGAAATCGGTAAAGTTAAAATGCCCTGTTTTTTTAACATTCACACGATAAGCATTGTTTTTTGTTTTGCAATAATACGGGTCATTTTGTCCTTTAAATGAACTGCTTTCCATAAACATAAAAGGGACGGAAAGGGAGTGACCGAATAGCTTGCCGTATTGAAGCCCGTCCATATCAATTCCCGCACGAATTCGGTCATCTATCATACTCACCTGTGTTGCCGTCGTCCCGCCAAACGAAAAGCCGAATAGTCCGATTTTTGTATAATCGATCGATTGATACAATCTGCAATGAGGATCATCATTAAGAACTTGCAATTGGCCGATGACAAAACGTGTGTCTTCCGTCCAAATGGTTAAGCTTTTCCCTGCTAGCGGCGAGTTTTCCACGATTTGCTTTAATAGTTTCTCCTTTTCTTTCATCTCATGGCACTTTAAATAGTGATTGACAAGTGATTTTGTTCGCTGATCTTCCTCAATTGATTGGATAAACCATTCTTCATCATATGTAACGACCCTTCCTGAAGGAAATTTAACCGCAAGCGATTCGTATGGATGTGAAATGCTCAATACAATATAACCATGACTGACCAACTCCTCTATTAACACCGTATTTTGTTTTGTATATCCGTAGAATCCGTGCGAATAAATCAAAACGGGGAACGGGCCCTCTTTCCTTAAAACTTTAGCATCTATAAAAGAATTAGTTTTGATTAAAGAAAGATGGGTAAAAACAAACGAAGGAAGGTTCAGAAATTTTGCCAAAGCTCGAGCGATGCCATCATGCGGGTCTAAATAAGATGCCCGATTTACATTTAAATCGCGAAGTGCCGGATACCAGGCTTCGATTGTTAGCCTTCGCGGTCCCTTCCCATTAGCAAACGTTTCGTTTCTGCTGCCATCAGTTAATTCAATCGTTGTCGTTCCGACCGAATAAGGTCCGCTCGCTTTTGGCCACCGAATTACCGGGAGTCCTAAAGCAGTTATAAGAGTAAAACCAATCGATAGACCACCTAGAAGCCATCCAACAACAAACAATGGATGTGGCCAATTGATTTTACCGATCGTTACGATCAAAAACAGGCATGCCGTCAAATTTGAAGGCAGCATTTGCCAGCGGTATCCTTCCAGTATGAACTGCAAAATCATGACAGTAACTGTAATGATAGAAAGGATGCTGGTCCCTACTGAATGAACAGAAAAAAACAAACTACATTCCGTCATCATAAGCAGCAAAATAAACAATATCTCTAAACGGCGAATGGTAAACACCTCGTTATAGGATGTTCTTTTACTATGATAGTGCCAATCGAAAAAAGGTATACCACATAATGGTACACCTTTTGAACGTTGAATGCCAAAATTAACTGTTTTTATAATGGGATTGAATTTTTTTTGTTCATCCGGCGCTGTCTCTGTTTCTCGTATAAATAATAAACGGGAAAATAAGAAGCAAATCCGAGAACAATTCCAAAGATTGTCATACCGATTAAGACATGGAGACCACCGTGCAACAAATCTTTTAACACATCAAAATTGCCGGAGAAAATTTCTAAAATCGAGTGTTTATGAATGCCAGAACCTCGATTTCTTGAAGGATAGATCCACCCTCCTAGTTTTTTTGCAAACGGTAATAAAATAACAGGAAGAAATGATAACTTGCCAATCACGTTGCCAATGATGGCTGCAGGAAATGAACCTCCGGAAAGACGTACAATGGGGTAAAAGAGAAGATAAACAAGTGCGGCGCTTGAAATGACAACCATTTCTAAACCGAAGCCAATTGCAAATCCCAATGAAACTTTCCTTGCTCCACCCGGTGATCGAAGCAATTTAATGATGTTTAATCGAAAAGCTCTATATAATCTTTGGATAAAGTTGTACTTATTGGTCTGTTTATGCATTAGCATGCCCCCTCTTTGTGAAAGGCAGCTTCTGAAATTTCACCATTAATTGAAAATTGTGTGCAAATCCTCAAGTTCCATCCACCTTAATAGCCTTATTTTTCTTTAATTTAACTGTAACTGTTGGACGGCATAATTGTCAACGTACATGAGTATAAGCTTTAAAAAAGCTGACCCAAAAAGTGCTTTTTAGGTCAGCCTCGACAAGGCAGTCATGAAGATTTGTCGGCATGATCGGATGTCATAACGGACTTTATGGCTGCCTTTATTTCCGCATAGCCCATGCAGCGGCAAAGATTTCCGCTCAGCCAGTCGTTGATCGTCTCACTGTCCGGATTTGAGTGTTGATTCAACAACGCAAACCCATTCATAATAAATCCGGGAGTGCAATAGCCGCATTGGATCGCCCAATTTTCGACGAACGCTTTTTGGATACGCGTGTTTTTCAATCCTTCAATTGTCTTAACATGTTTTCCTTCTGCTTCTATCGCCAACATTAAGCAAGATTTAATCGGTTTGCCGTCCACAAGCACTGTGCATGCATCACAATCGCCATTCTCACAGCCCGGCTTCGCTCCGGTTAATCCGAGTTGATCACGAAGAACGTGTAATAATGTATCGGAAGGCCTTGCAACAACACTTGCTTCTTCATCGTTTACATAAAGGTTGTACATTTTTTTTTCAGGCATTATGAAACACCCTCTAACCATTCAATTATTTCTACTAACGTATTTCGCAACACAAATTCTCGATACTCCTTCGACCCCTGAATGTCATCTAAAATCGGTGCAGGGAAAAGTTTCAAGGCACGATCAATCCGCTCATCGACTACCATTTGATTCTGGCTGATTTCTTTTTCAATCTCCGTCAAACGGAACGGGAAACGGCAAACACCGCTAAACGCCGCTCTTATTTGCCCATCTTTTTTCAACGCTGCCAATGTTAGAAGCGGATAATCGATCGCAGACTGTTTCGTTTTTTTAACTGTTTTAAACGGAAGTGTACTATAGCTCTGTTCAGTAATAAGCTGAACGAGAATTTCTCCTGATTGCAAATGAAGTCGTTCATTAAATGCTTCATGAATCGAGACGGTTTTAAATCCATTATTCCCGGCAATAACAAGCTGGCTGTCGGCCAATAAAAACGGCAAGACCGTCTCGCGATACATAAGTTTTCCGGAAATATTCCCCCCGATCGTCATTTTATTCCGTGATGTACGGTCGGCCGTTCTTTTCGATACTTCGCTTAATAAAGGGAACAGATTGCTTTCTTCAATTTGCGTTAACGTAACGGCTGATCCGATAACGAGTTTTGAGCCTTCCACATGAAGGACGTTGCATTCCGGAATCGTTTTAATATCAATAACCGCTTTTGTAAAAAGTTGGTTCATTCTCGCCATGCTGATAATTTCTGTTCCGCCTGCATAATAGATAGGTAATTTCCCTGCGGCCAGCAATTGATGATATAACGAAACAGCTTCAGCAATTGAACAAGGTTGATAATAATCAAAATCAAATGAGATCATTTGCTATCTCCTCTAACTTGCTTCCATATATTTTCCGGGGTCAGCGGCAGACGGTTGAGTTCACCCCCGACCGCAATCGATAAGCTGTTGGCAAGCGCTCCAGGAATGCCGATGACACCGTGCTCGCCAAGCCCCCGCGCACCGTATGGCCCATCGATTTGCGGCGTCTCGACGAATTCAACGATATATTCCGGAATATCAGTCAAGCGCATTAATTTATAAGAGCGAAAGTTGGGGTTTTGGACTAATCCATTTGAATCAAATTGAAACCCTTCCTGGCTGGCGATGCTGAGCCCCATGCACATCCCGCCCATCGTTACACTTTCAGCGGTTTTATAATTGATCACTTTCCCCGCATCGATGACAGAGGCAGCCCTTAAAATTTTGTACGTAAAATCCCGTTTATCAAGCTCAATTTCAATCGCTTGCGCTCCTACCGTCCATGTCGGGCCCGGAACGCCTCTCCCCGTTGTCGGATCTAAATGGGATAAATGTTGCATGATGAAATTTCCCCGCCCGATAAGTTGGCCGCCAACTGCGTTTCCATTCGGAAACATAAAGCCCGCCGCCATATCTTTTATCTCGATAAAAATGTTCGGGTTATGTTTTAAATATACTTTTTCATACCCAACTTCCAACTGTTCCGGTGAACATCTTAAAGCGACGGATCCAACTTGCCGGAGCTGTGCGATCACATCCTTCACTGCTTCAAGTGCCGCATTTCCTACCATGAACGTTGCCGTGCTGGCAACCGTTTTCCAATGTTCCGGGTTCGTACGTGTGTCAACTTCCATCGTAACATGTACTTTGCTCATATCCATTTTTAGCCGTTCCGCCACAATTTGCGCAAGGACGGTTTTAGTCCCCTGCCCTAATTCAACAGCGCCGATGCTCAAGTTCACACTTCCATCGTTATTAAATGATAATACGGCTCCCGAAGTGGCATTAGGCGCGCTTGTCGGAGCTTTCCAAAGACATCCAATACCTTTTGCTCTCACTTTGTTTTCATCAATTTCAATTCGTGCACCTTCGTCCCAATTGATGATCTCTTTTAATCTGGATAGGCATTTTATCAGGGAACCAATGTTGCTCCTGGTGAGCACTACTTGTGTCGGCGTCGTGTTTCCCGCTCGAATCGCATTTTTTTGTCTTAATACGAGCGGATCTATATTCAATTTTTTTGCCATCATATCGATTGCCCGTTCGATCGCGAACATCAGCTCTGAATGGCCAAACCCTCTAAACGATGTCGCATAGGGACGATTCGTATAGACACATAATGAATCACACCAAACATTTTCGATATGATAAGGACCTGTGCAATCAACCGCACCTGCCCTTGCGATTGCCAACCCCTGGTCCGCGTAGGCGCCGCCGTCAAACCAATAAGAAAGTTCCGCCGCTTGAATAAGACCGTCTTTCGTACAGCCGAGTTTAACCTTTGCCTCAAGACCTATATGGCATGGAGCACTCAACATGTCTTGTTCCCTTGAAATGACAAGCTTGACTTCTTTTCCGTTCACAGCTTTCGAAGCCATATAAGCAATAAATTCAAGGCAAACTGCTGCTTTTCCGCCAAATGATCCGCCGACAAAAGGGGTATGAACGGTAATTTTTCCTGCATCGACATTAAAATAACGGCTGATTAATTTTTTGATGACAAATGGTGATTGTGAAGCCGAATAAATTGTTACATTTCCACCCGCTGAAATTTGGGCCCTGATACAGCGTGTTTCCATTGCCGCGTGGTCCGATTTCGGATATGAAAAGCTTGCCTCAACGACAACTTCGCTATTTGCCCACCCTTTTTCCATGTTTCCTTTCCTGATCTTTTGCCGGTGGGCAATGTTTGTATTTGGTTCAGGAGCCGCGGGTTTTACAACTTTATACATTCCTAAGTTTTCATGGATTAAAGGAGCACCTTCAGCGAGGGCATCCAATACGGTGTTAACAACCGGCAAAGGTTCATACTCCACCTGAATGGCTTCGGCTGCCAATTTTGCTTCATGATCACTTTTAGCAACAACGACAGCGACCGGTTCTCCGTGATATCTCACCTTTTCAACCGCCAAAACAGGACGATCTTTTAATAGTGAACCTGTTAAAAAAGGAAAGTGCTGTCCTGTTAAAACCGCTTTTGTCCCCGGCAATTTCAAGGCGAGTGACGTATCGATCGATTTTATTTTCGCATGGGCAAATGGGCTTGTTACTAATCTTGCAAATAAAAGCCCCGGTGCCGTGTAATCATTTGTAAATTTCGCATTTCCGGTTACTTTTTCCCACGCATCCACTCGAAGATGGTTCTTCCCGACAATCATTGACTCATCCATCTATTTCCTCCAAAAACGATAAGTTTCTTTCATACTATTAACTTAAGATGGACAGTCTATACAAAAGGAGCGACTCAAAAAAGGTGGCGGTAAAATGACGCAACAACGATTTGCGAAAAAAGCAAATGAAATCATGCAACAAATCCAACAGATTGCTCAAGCCATATATTTAGACGAACAAATTACTGTGCAGCAATTTAACCTATTGCAGCAACAACACCCTTTACTTGCGATGGATTTTCACCATTTTGAACAAAAAACGAATACAAATGTGCTGCAATTAATGCAAATCCAACAACTAGCGCAAATGCTACAGCAAGAATTGCAAAAGCAATTTGGGCCCGAACCAAATTTTCCTGTTGAATTAGCGACTGAAACCTATTTTATAAAATAAAAGAGGAATACATTTGCGTATTCCTCTTCTGACAGGCGCTAATTAATCCCAGCGCTTTAACTTTTCAATGATGTTCTTTTTCAACCAATGGATCACCGTCTGTTCTCCCTTGCTGCTTTTTTGCTTATGCCATTCATTAAGGCTGGCAACAAGAATCAATATCGAACCGGCAATGAGCAAATACGCCCACCATGGAAGGTTTCCCCAATACGGACGTGTCTGTAAAAATACATTTAACAACAGCACCCCCGAACCGATGAAAAAGTAAGATTTAATTCTGAAAAACATCCCCGCAAGTAAGGCCAAAAGCGATAAAGTTCCGATGATCAACGCATCATAAATCGTTGAGCTTTCTAAACCGTCCTGGATTAACAACAGCGATACGATGAGAAGAATCGTCCATTCAGTACGGTTTACAACCCGTTTTTTGCTTTTGCCGATATACATTCTTAAGAAAATCGTTAACGGGACCCACGGCAGGACATAGACTTCTCTCTCGATAAGATCAGGTATATTGATAGCCCCGATAATGGAATAATACGGTTGCAATAAATAAGCTGCAGATAGAATAGTGATCCATCTTGAACATTTCAGAGGCAACCGGTTCGTTTGCAGCCATATGGCAACGGAAATGAATATTCCAGGCAGAGCCTTCACCCAAATCATATCCGGTTGGATCAAATACAAGTAGACGAAATGGACAAATCCGATGATCGTATAGCCGTCAAGCATTTTTAGCAACCCATTTTCAAACTCAACATTTTTTTTATAAAGTAGCCGGCCAATCACTAATAGAACGGCACCAAAACAGGCAACAAGTAAAAAGTTTAGCCCTGGATCGAATCCGAATTCATTCAACCCGAGTATTGTAGCAATGAACAGAAACCCACAAGGGACTACAACAATGACATCCCATTTCATTTGATGGAGAAGGACTGCTAAACAAGCTGTCATGCCAAGAATGACAACATATACCACCTCATCGAAGAACGGTGTGACCGTCGAGACTAAAATACTAATAAGTGCAAACGGAACAAAATAATAGGTTATTCTCTTTTTCCACACTTTTGATGAAACGAGCCAAAAAATAAAAATGAAAAGGGTTGTTAAACAAAAAGAATAGTGTAATCTGTTAAATAGACCCCCGAAAATGAAAGCGGTAAAAATGGTTGAAAATAGTGTTGTCAATGCGCTATATAATAAAACTTTTATGACCCACTCCGTGCGGGCGATATAGGTCGAATAGGCATAGATCAATACAGAAAGGCCCAGACCCCATACGGCTATTTCTCCATTAAAAAGAACAGTTAACAAAATGGCGAGCGGCAAATAGCCATGTGCCGTCAACCAGAAGCTTCTTTGCAGTACCGGTTTTTGTTTTAACTTCCAGCCGATAGCGAATAATAGAAGCGCTCCAACTTCTAACTGACAAGACTCCGCAACACCAGTAAGATGGTCATTTCGCCCGACGGCATAAAGAATCGTCAAATAGGTTGCTAACGTTGTAATGCTGGTGGCATAAGCAATGAAATCAAACTTTAATTTCCGATAACAATAGCTGTACATCCCGATCCCTAAAGCCATCACTAGTGGACGAGCCCACATCGCATTGATCGGAAGTGTTAATGCAGCCAATATTGCCATCGTGTAAAAGCCAACCGCAAGATAAAATGAGGATTGTCCCACTTTCGTTTGCTTCCATTTATCCCATCCAAAATGACAAATAAATAAAACGAAGCTTCCAGTAACGAGATGAAACGTTATGCCTAAATGTTCCCGATAAAAGGAAGATCTTTGGCTGAGCTCTTCCATTATTGAAATAAACGCAACTCCCCAGGATAACGGAATCACCCACGGCAACCCCATTTGATAAATCCTTCTTTGATCAACCTTGTATATTAAAAGCGAGCAAGCGCCAAACAATAGAAGCATAACGCCAACTTCCCATTGCTTTAATAGCAAGCCTGAAAGCATGAGTGAAAAGATCATGACACCTGCCGAAACATCTCGAGAGCTTTGCTGAATGGGCTTAAGCAGCGAAAATTTCAGTTGATAACCGACCAATAGAAACAGGAGCACCCCACTGATAAAGAGCGGCCATATAACAGTTTCAACATCAATTAGTGAGCTGGCGAGCAAGACCCCTTCGAACAACCCCGCTGTTATAAAAACAGGGCTCAAGTAACGAAACAATGGAAAAGGAATGTGATTTGCCAAATACGTAAAATGAATGGCAATGATGAAATAAGCCAGAAGCAGCGGCAATGATGGTTCGCTTCCGTTTAATAAAATCCCTTCTAAACTGATATATATAAAAGCACATACCGAAACGATTGAACTTGTATAGTGAAAAGCTTTCTTTAATTTAAACTCATCATTGATGACATTCGGAACGATGAGAAATACAATGCCGATCAGTGCATAGAAAATCGCTCCCCATTCATTTAAGCCGATATTTTCAATAACCTGGTAGGTCCCATAAACAACCATGGCACTAAAGACAAAATGATATTCTTTTTGTCTTGAAACGTAGATCATCGATAAGTAGAGGATCGCCGTTAACCAGATATTGAATCCTTGAAAAAGCCCGTTTTTGTATATGAATAACATGAAAAGTGTCGAGAGAATTAAATTTCCCTGGACAAAATAAATAAATTCTTTTGTAAATAGCGTATATTGCGGGCGTTTTTTGAACCAATGGTAGCCTATCATCAACAACCCGTTGCCGATCATCAAACCTAAATAATATCCATCGACCGGCATTTGAAATGAAGCGACGAAAAATGCAAGTGAGGAACTTAACGAAACGAACGAGAACCAGACAAATAAACGCGATTTTATAAACGTGGCAAATGATACATATACAGGCAAAATAGCGGCCGAACCAATAAAGCCTAAAAGGTAACGGCCTTCCCCGAAAAACGATAAATATGGTCCTAAAACCTTAAACCAGCCGATCGATACAATAAAAATCGGCAAAAACAAACTGCCAAGAACTAAAAATGCAAACGATGTCTTCTTAATATGCAATATACGCTCGGCTAAAAAGGCAATGCCGAAAAACAAAAGAGCGACTGACAAAATCGATCCGCTTTTCATCATGCCCGACATCGAAGACCAATTGCTTGTAGCGACAAAAAGCCCGCCGATTAATAATAATAGAACACCGATGTTTAGCGCCCATATAATATTTCGTTCACGAATTTGCTCCGGAGTCACTCGTCGCTTTTCTTTTACAGGCACAGTTTCTTTTGCGGCCGGAGCTTGAACCATTAGATCAGGCATAGCCTTTCTGGCGGCCTGTTCTTCTTCATACTCTTTTTCGCAAAGCCGCTTTTGCGCTTCTAGCACCTGTTTATATACTTCTGTTGTTATAAAGCCTTGAATTTTTAACAATTGCAGCTCTTCTTTAAAAACAAGCTGGCGTTCTTCTCGCGAAAGAACCTTCATGAACCCTCCCACCTTTCATTGCCCCCCCGGTGATTTACGTAAATGATACAATGGAATGTTCATGAAAGTAAGTACTATCTTTTCCTAGTACCGAACGTAGCTTCGCTTAAAGGCGTGGCACGAATTTTACAACTCAACGAATGAGTTGTACGTTTGATCCGCATGATAAAAATTGTCATGTCTTTTTTGTTCGATTAAAATAAAAAGGATGAAATGATTTCTAGGAGGTGAATGCCGCTGTCTGACCAGTAGATAGCGGTTTATGATGAGTGTACATATTGGTGCCAAGCAAGGTGAAATTGCAGAAAGCATATTGCTGCCGGGAGATCCTCTTCGCGCAAAATATATTGCCGAAACGTTTTTAAAAGATGCCGATTGTTATAATAACGTTCGCGGCATGTTAGGGTTTACAGGTACATATAAAGGAAAACGGGTTTCCGTTCAAGGAACGGGCATGGGACTTCCTTCTATTTCGATATACGTCAATGAGTTGATCCGTGAATACGGAGTAAAAAAATTATTCCGTGTCGGCACATGCGGAGCAATTCAAAAAGATGTAAAAGTTCGTGATGTCATTATTGCGATGACGTCCACGACCGACTCGAATATTAATCGCCAAACATTTCCCGGATTTGACTTTGCCCCATGCGCCAATTTCGATTTATTGAAAAAAGCATATGAAGCAGGCGTCGAAAAAGGTTTGCATATCCGGGTCGGCAATGTGTTTTCTTCGGATGTATTTTATCGTGACAATATAGATATTATGAAAAAATTAGCCGAGTATGGCGTCCTTGCGGTAGAAATGGAAACGACCGCCCTTTATACATTGGCGGCAAAATACGGCGTTCATGCATTATCGATCTTAACGGTGAGCGACCATATTTTCACAGGGGAAGAAACGACGGCTGAAGAGCGCCAAACAACGTTTAACGATATGATCGAAATGGCTTTAGAAGCAGCAATTAGCGAATAGAAACAATGAACCTCAGGCGGATTGTTCTCACCTGAGGTTCATTACTGTCAAATTAATAGATTAAATAAATATGGATCCTTATTGATTTCAATATAGGAGAAGCCTTTTTTGTCCATTCGTTCAATTAATGGAAAGTAGTCTTCCTTATGCTTTAATTCAATTCCGACTAATACTGGCCCTTTATCGCGGTTGTTTCTCTTCGTGTATTCGAACCGTGTAATATCGTCCTCTTCTCCAAGCACTTCATGCATAAATTCTCGTAAGGCACCTGCACGCTGCGGGAAGTTAACGATAAAATAGTGTTTCAAGCCTTCATAGATGAGCGAACGTTCTTTAATTTCCTGCATCCTGTCGATGTCATTATTGCCTCCGCTCAGCACACACACAACATTTTTACCCCTGATTTGATCCTTGAAAAATTCCAATGCCGCAATAGAAAGTGCGCCTGCAGGTTCTGCTACAATTGCGTTTTCATTATAAAGATCGAGGATGGTCGTGCAAATTTTGCCTTCAGGAACTTCTATAATATCATCAAGCACTTCTTTGCAAATATCAAACGTTAACTCGCCGACCTGTTTGACAGCGGCCCCGTCAACAAATTTATCAATTTTATCAAGGGAAACGACGGTATCTTCCTCAACCGACCGCTTCATTCCCGGTGCTCCCTCGGGTTCAACTCCGATGACTTTCGTATCAGGGCTTATGCTTTTAATATAGGAACCGACGCCGGACGCAAGGCCTCCGCCTCCTATCCCCACAAAAAGAAAGTCTAAATGTTCATCCATATCGTTCATGATTTCAAGGCCTACGGTTCCCTGTCCAATGATCGTACGGTAATCATCAAAGGGATGAATAAAGGTCATGTTTTCTAGCTCACAGTATTCTATCGCTTTATTATAAGAGTCATCAAATGTATCCCCTGTTAATATTACTTCAACAAATGAACCGCCAAATAAATTCACTTGTGAAACTTTTTGCCTTGGTGTTGTGGACGGCATAAAAATTTTCCCTTTAATGCCAAGCGTTTTACAAGAGTACGCAACACCCTGCGCATGATTGCCTGCACTGGCGCAAACGACTCCATTTTGCCGCTCTTCTTCAGTTAAGCTATGGATAAAATTATAGGCACCTCTTATTTTAAATGACCTTATGATTTGAAGGTCCTCTCTTTTTATAAATACATTACAGTTATACCGATTGGATAAAATTTCATTTTTTTGCAATGGTGTCTGATCTACCACATCCTTTAATACTTGATTTGCGATTACTATGTCTTCGATCCGAACCTTGCTTAATACTTTCGTCATGTCTGTCATCCCTTATTGTTAGAATTTTAAAATTTATTGTATCATACGTTGCCTAACTTTCAATAGGAAAACGAGATATTTTATAAAATATCTCGTTTTGTTCACAATATGTTTAATGTTGCTGGTATAAAATGGTTCGCGCAATTCCGATAAAGTATTCGGATTCATCAATAATATGCTTAAGAACGACTTTTGCTGTTGAGTTGGCTTGAATTGGCCTGCTTTCATTCATTAACCGGTTGCAAAAGTCGATAAACTGCCCGCTTTGCTGCATGCAATAGGATACAAGGTTCATCACATCCTGATAAAGAGCTGGCGTAAGGTTATTGCCGGAGCGGATCACGGTTTCCATCATACTCACCACTCTTTGATAGGTTAATACAAATACTTTTTCCCATTCTTTTAATCCGTTCACATATTCCGCCTCGAGTCCATGCACGAGTTCCCGAATGACGACGGTATGTTCTTCTTCCTGACGTTTCCAAAATTCCGCTTCATCTAGAACTCTTAAGGGCATTTGTGTCCCATAATAATATTGCACCGTACCCTCTCCTTAGTCGTCCATTTTTTTATCACTACCATTCTATTCAAAATCGATAGTCCCTATGATTTTCCATCCTCACAATAAACTTCGCAAAAAAGGTGTCATCGCAGCAGATGACACCTTTTCTACTTATTTAAATAAGCTTAAATACTCTTTATACCCTTCTTTTTCAAGATCCTCTTTTGGGATAAATTTAAGAGCCGCTGAGTTAATGCAATAGCGCAGGCCGCCTTTATCTCTTGGTCCGTCGTGGAAGACGTGCCCGAGGTGGGAATCCGCACTTTTGCTTCGTACTTCTGTGCGAATCATCCCATGGCTAAAGTCGGTTTTCTCTTTAATCTCCGTTTCATGAAGCGGTTTCGTAAAGCTCGGCCAGCCACATCCTGAATCAAATTTATCAAGCGAACTAAACAATGGCTTTCCTGAAACGATATCAACATAAATCCCTTCTCGTTTATTGTCCCAATACTCATTTTCAAACGGCGGTTCAGTCGCATTGTTTTGCGTTACTTCATATTGCATTTTCGAAAGCCGCTTCTTCAACTCCTGGCGATTCCTTTTTTCGCCCCAATGCTTTTCAATAAAAGCATCCCTGCCTGATCCTTGCCGGTATCGTTTATAGTGAAATGGATTTTTTTTATGATAATCCTGATGGTATTCTTCGGCAGGATAAAACGTGGAAGCAGGCAAAATCAAGGTTACGATCGGCTGGTCGAAGCGCCCGCTTTCTTCAAGTTTCCTTTTCGATTCCTCAGCTTTCTTTTTTTGTTCTTCGTTGTGATAAAAAATGGCTGTCCGGTACGAAGAACCGCGATCGTAAAATTGTCCGCCACTATCCGTTGGATCAATTTGTTGCCAATAAATATCCAACAGTTTTTCATAAGGGAAGACCGCGGGATCAAACGTAATTTGGACCGCTTCAAAATGACCGGTTTCATTCGAGCACACTTCTTTATACGTTGGGTTTTCCGTATGGCCACCAGTATATCCTGATATGACCTGCTGAATTCCCGGCCTTTCTTCAAACGGGGTTACCATACACCAAAAACAACCGCCAGCAAATGTTGCTTTTTCGAAATCCATCGTCATAACCTCCTTAAAAATTCACGTTAATTTATATAATAACCTGCGGAGTACTGGTATTAAATAGTCTACTAGCTCTGAAGCATTTGGAACAACCATTTGATGATGACCGTAGATGCTTTTCATTAATTCCCTGTCTTTTTCGGTAATTTCACCGCCTGAAATAAACATTCCGAGCGTCTCTATTCCCTGTTTTTTCGCATTGGAAACCGCTTCATACGTATCCAGCACACCATGGTCCTCGTAATTGAATGCTGCGGGTTCTCCATCGGAAAAAACGATCAAAAACTTTTGCTTTTCAGGACGTTTCATTAACTCTTCCGCCATTCTTCTAATAGCGTATCCGTCGCGATTATCTTCTTCCGGCTCTAATTGAAGAATTTGCGGACCGGTTTGCGGCAATAAAGAATGCCGAAACGAGATCACTTCATGAAAGTAATTCGGCTGCCTGTTTTCAGTGGCGCTAGCGGCGTCTTCCCAAAATCCTGTAATGCCATGTGGAATACGCAAGTGTTTTAACGTTTCATGAAACAGGATAATGGCCTTCTTTGTTTCTTCCATTTTGTCAAACATTGACGCTGAACAATCGACTAATAGTGTAAAAACAGCATCAAGTTCCCGGCTTTTTTCTTGTTTTTTATAAAAGATTCTCGGGTTTTTCTCAGTGATGACCCGCGTCAGTTTTTTACTTAACCTACCGAAATGCAAATCTCCCCGCGGCGCATTATTTTTATGTTCGATCGTTTTTAAAAAGCTTTGCTTCAATTGATTCACAAACGGTTGAACGTGCGACTTTATTTCATCATAAAGTTCGTGCTCTAGCTCCGTAGAAGATCGTGGTTTTACCCACTTTTCTTCAACGCTTCGATTAATTTCTCCATATGGAAAACAAGAGTCCTCTCCAGATGGTTGGGGCTGGTCGAGATTTGAAAGATGTTGCTCGATTGAATACTCGTTACGTCTTGATTTCTGTGAACCTGTCTGAACCGTGCCAAATACCTGGTCTCCGGTTTCCGCTTTCCTCGCAGCTTCGCCATGCAAATCTGTCGAAGTTCCCCGGTCTATATCATATTGAAGAAAGGATTCACGAGGTGAAGATGTTTCCTCATGCCAGCCTGGCAGCCTTTCTTTTGTCTCCTCACTCTCCTCTTTCTTTTCGTTTAACTCGATGGATTGATTCGTCTCTGCCTCGTTATTCCGTGTCAACTCATCAAACGTCTCGGAAATTGAAGCGGATGATTTATCATAAGATAGGTAGGAAGAGTCCATATCTTGAAAGCCATGTTTTTTAACGATTTCCTCAATTTGTTCAACAATCGGAATAAGTTGTTCCGTCTTATCTGCTTGCTCGAGCAAAAATAACGGTTTTTTCATTTGTAAATAAAATGGTTTTAGAAAATCCGGCAAATGCGCAAAACGTTGATTCGCCAGCAATACCATAAAGCAAAAAAAGGCATCTAGCCATTTCTTCCTTTCGACATGCTTCTTAAATTGCCGGTGATAATGCGTTTGATAAATTTGTTTTCGTATGTCAAAAGAATGAACTGTCCCCGGCCTCTGTTTTAAACAAAGCTTCTCTATCCGATGATCTTCAGCAAACAATAGAACATGGATCAAAAATTTACCATTCATTCGTTTTGACAGTTTTGAAGCGGCGCTTTGCAACCGCTCTAAATCTGTAAAATGATAGTTACCGTAACTTCGCAAGTAGATATCACTTTTTAATCCGTGGAATTGAACGTCCTTCGGATAAAGATTCCAAAAATGACTGACATGAATGGTTGGTGTTTCTTTATCCAAATAGGAATGATAGGAAAATTCAACATCCATTAACGGCTCTTTCGACAATGTCCGGGCAAGGTCAATTAATTGCATATGAAGAAACGAATCAATATGCGTTTCGGCGAAAGAAAGAAATTTCAATTAGCCCCCCTCCCCTCTCAAGAGTTCTACACAAACAATGTATCCGCCACATTTTGAATCAGCGCCTTTTCCCGGTCATCCTCCAATTTATCGGCAATCGCCCGCTGGATCGCCCGCTTTGGGGGCATAAAGGCGGATAAATCACACGCATCGAGCAGCGCCCGGATCGAAGCGGCGTCTTCGGATAATTGGCCCGCTTTTGTTTGCTGGATTAAATCCGCTGAAAATCGGACAAATGAATTGATCATCTCTTCATTCGTTTGTCTCGAGTGCATCTTCAACATTTCTTTTAACATGCTTCCTTGAATATACGGCACTTCAATAACGACAAACCGGTTTTTCAACGCTTCATTTAATGGAACCGTTCCAATATAGCCTTCATTGATCGCAGCAATTACGTTAAACCCTTCTTTCGCTTTCAGCACTTCACCCGTAAACGGATTGCTAATCGTTCTTCGGTAATCTAAAATTCCATTTAAAATTGGCAACGTTTCCGGTTTCGATATGTTAATTTCATCGATATACAAAAAATGACCTAATTGCGCAGCCTTTGTGACAGGTCCGGGAATGAACCGGATTTCCGCTTCTCCGCTTTCATACGATAACGTCTTATGTCCTAATAAAGCTTCCGCATCTAAATCGACGGAACAATTAATGGAATGAAGAGGTTGATAAAACAAATAAGACAAATATTCAGCGAGCTTCGTTTTTCCTGACCCCGTTGGTCCTTTTAATAAAACATTTTTCCCCATTAATAAAGCGATTAATGCATCGGTTACAATCGTTTGTTCAGGCGGGTAGTAACCCCGTTTTCCAATAAAATCTTTATAATCAGAAGAAATATGATCGATACGTTCATTACGTTCGATCTTCAGTTGTTCCTTTAATTTTTCTGGTAATTGAATGTGTTCGAAATCCATTTTCGTCCCTTTCTACAATCCGAGTTTATTAACGAATAAACGTTCCTCACTATTTTACTAAATGGCAGGTCTAATGACAAAAAAAGAGTGCTTACTCAAAAAGAAGCCTCTTTGCAAGGGCAAAAAGGCTTCGTGTATTTTTATGCAGTTTTTTGAACAGTATCATCGAATTCTTTTTCGATCTCATCCGATGGTTTTGCAGTCAATAAGCTCACGACAAAAATCGCAATAGCACAAGCGATGAATCCCGGGATAATTTCATAAATCGCATCAAGCGCTTTAAATTGATCCCAGACGATAACAGTAACGGCACCGACAACCATTCCGGCAAGCGCTCCCCATTTTGTCATGCGCCTCCAGTAAAGGCTTAGAAGCACAACCGGTCCAAACGCTCCTCCAAATCCTGCCCACGCATACCCTACAAGGCTAAGGATCGTTTTATTTGGATTTAAAGCAAGGAGAAGCGCGATAAGCGAGACGCCTAAAACAGCCAATCTTCCAACAAGGACAAGCTCTTTATCGGATGCAGATTTACGGATAAACGCTTTGTAAAAGTCTTCCGTCAACGCGCTTGAAGTCACTAACAATTGTGAAGAAATCGTACTCATAACCGCCGCTAAAATCGCCGCAAGTAAAAATCCCGTAATGAGCGGATGGAACAAAATATCCGATAATTGAATAAATACGGTTTCCGGATTATTCAACTTTCCGTGTTTCATATTAAAATAGGCAATGCCGATAAGGCCTGTAAACATCGCTCCTACGATCGAAAAAATCATCCATCCCATTCCGATCCGGCGTGCGCTTTTAATTTCTTTCGTTGATTTAATCGCCATAAAGCGGACGATAATATGCGGCTGGCCGAAATAGCCGAGCCCCCATGCAAGCAACGAAATAATGCCAATAACGCTTGTCCCTCTAAAGGCATCTAGCAGTTTCGGATCAATGGAGTGAATTTCATGGAACGTTGTCGAAATACCGCCAACATGCAGGATCGTAACGACCGGCACTAATATTAAGGCGATAAACATGATCGTTCCTTGAACGAAGTCTGTCCAACTAACGGCAAGGAAGCCGCCAAATAACGTGTATAAAATGACGACACTTGCTGTAATCCAAATGCCCCATCTGTAATCTAGTCCAAATGCGGTTTTGAATAGTTCCCCGCCGGATACCATTCCGGATGACGTATAAAATGTAAAAAATACAAAAATGACTAATGCTGAAGTCACCCGTAAAATCTTCGACCCGTCTTTAAAACGATTGTCAAAATAATCAGGTATTGTTATGGAGTTGTTTGCCACTTCTGAATACGTACGTAATCTTGGCGCGACAAAGAGCCAGTTTAAGTAAGCACCCGTACAAAGTCCGACAACGATCCAGCCTGCACTTAACCCCTGGGCATACATCGCGCCAGGCAATCCCATCAACAGCCAGCCGCTCATGTCCGAAGCTCCTGCACTTAATGCAGTAACTGCCGGCCCGAGCCCCCGTCCGCCGAGCATATAATCCGTCAAGTTACTCGTTCTGCGGTATGCAAAATAGCCAATTAAGAGCATACCAGCCATATAGATTCCAATGGATATAAATACTCCGATCTCCATTCGTACTCCCCCTTTTGCAATTCTTGTTGAAATTTGTGACAAATTATCGAAAGTGCTTACATTTGTATTATATAGTATCTTTATAGTTTTAGTTGTATTTTTATTATTCTGAATATAAAATAACGGTTAGCCAATTTTTTATAGGCTAACCGTTATTTTATTGAAGTTCATATTTTTCCAATTTGCGGTAAAGCGTTGCTAAACTTATATTTAGCTTTTTGGCGGCTTCGGCCTTCTCAATACTTGCAGCGTTTTTCGGCACGAACTTAACCAGTATGTTTCGTTCATATTGAGAAAGGAGTTCTGTTAAACTCGTTGTGCCCCTTTCCCTGTTGCAATATTTTTCTGCCTCTAACTGCATATCATCCGGCAAATCGTCAAAATCAAGCAATCCGGACTCATTCATATTGATCATATATTCAACTACATTTTCTAACTGCCTGATATTTCCTGGCCAGTCATAATTCATCAGCCATTGTTCTAGCCAAACGTTGATTTCCGGTACTTGTCGATTTAAAAGGATGCTATATTTATTGATAAAATGTGAAAGAAGCATCGGGATGTCGTTCAATCGTTCCCGAAGCGGAATCATTGTAAACGGAAGAACGTTAATCCGATAGTATAAATCTTCGCGAAAACGCCCTTCTTTTACCATTTTCTCCAGATTTTTATTAGTCGCAGCCATCACTCTTGCATGAACCGGGAGCAATTGATTTCCTCCAACCTTCTCGAAACATTTCTCTTGCAAGACCCGCAAAAGCTTCGGCTGGACCGATAGAGGAAGATCACCGATTTCATCGAGGAAAATCGTTCCGCTACCCGCCAATTCGAATTTCCCCGGTTTCCCGTTGCGGTTCGCCCCGGTAAAGGCTCCCCCTTCATAGCCGAACAATTCACTTTCAATTAATTGTTCAGGAATCGCTCCACAGTTAACCGAAATGAACGGATGCTTCGCCCGCTTGCTATTATAATGGATCGCCTGTGCAAGCATTTCTTTTCCCGTTCCATTTTCTCCGCGTATAAGAACGGTTGAAGGACTATCCGCTATTTTCTTCGCTTTTTTGATTATCGCGAGCAATTTTTCATTCGTGCCTATAATGGAATCAAAAGTATACGGCTTTTTATAATTTTCCGCTTCATGCACGAGGCAATCTTCAGGCTCGTTAATCTCTTGCAGCATTAATTTATTTTCCAACAACGAACTAATGTTTTGCAAAAAGTTGGACAAGCTGCTTGAATGTTCCACGATCATTTTTCGTTGTGTCGGTGTAAAACCAATAAACCCGATTACCCCTATCGCTCTTCCGTTTTTATAAATTGGAAAGCCGATCGTCGCAAGCTCTGTGCACTGTTCATTGAAGATGCAGTTGCTGCACTTATCTCCATTTTCTCTCCTGTCAAAAATCATGCCCGGCTTACCGGTTTTTAAAATCGTTTCAAAAAAAGAGCCGCTGGGCACACGCTTTCCAATAAGCTGGCGATGGAAACCAGTCCCGCTAATACGAATATTGTTTTCATCAATGATTGAAACATCAAGTCCTGCGATTTTCGCTATATTATCCGCACATTCCTGGGCGAAATCCTGTATTTTAGCAATGCTTGACATTTTATCACCTGCCGTTACCCTTTTAAAAATGACTCATTATTAAAAGTCTAACGCAGATAAAGACATTCGTAAATCGTCAATAATATCCTCCGTATCTTCCAATCCGGTAGACAGGCGAATCAATCCGCCGCAAATTCCAAAATGCACGCGCTCTTCTTCAGGGATAGACGAATGGGTCATAGAAGCAGGATGCTGCACAAGCGTTTCCGGGTCACCAAGGCTAAAAGAGATCATCGCAAGCTGCAATGAATTAATAACTGTACATGCCGCTTCATATCCGCCTTTAACGATAAACGATACAATTCCGCCAAAATCTTTCATTTGCCGTTTCGCGAGATCATGTTGCGGATGAGATGGTAAGCCCGGATAATAAACGTGTTCAATTGCCGGATGGTTTTCAAGGAACTGTGCGACTTTTAAAGCGCTCCGGCAATGCTGGCGGACACGAAGCCCCAGCGTTTTCAAACCGCGAAGGATTAGAAACGAATCCCACGCATTTAAATGCTGGCCTAAATCTCCCATGACATGTTTTCTCATGAATTCAATATCATCAAATTTACCGACGATAAAGCCTGCAAGGACGTCTCCATGGCCGTTTAAATATTTTGTCGCGCTATGAACGACAACATCGGCACCGAAATCCAACGGCTTTTGCAAGTACGGCGACATGAACGTATTGTCTACAATTACCGTTAACTGATAGCGATGGGCCAGATTAGACAAGGCTTGAATGTCCAACACCGTCAGGCACGGATTGGACGGCGTTTCAATATATAATACTTTTGTGTTCGGCTGAATCGCTCTTTCCACTTTCGCAAGATCCGTACAATCGACAAAATCAAACGAAATACCGAACCGTGGCGCAAGTGATGTTGTAAATTTATGCGTTCCGCCATATACATCTTTTGTAACGAGAGCATGATCACCGTTTTTTAAAAAGGCAAGCAAAGCCGTTGAAATAGCCGCCATACCGCTCGATACCCCAAGTGCCGCTTCGCCATTTTCCAGTAGCGCTACTTTCTCCTCAACCGTTTTCGTTGTCGGATTTCCATAGCGGCCGTAATATACGCCTTGATCTTCACCGGAAACAACAGCGCACGCTTCGTCCGTGCTTCCAAAAGCATAAGCGACAGCCGGAACGATCGGCGAGGCGACGGCCCTTGTATTCCGGCAAGGCTCTTGAGCTGCATGGATGATCGTTGTGTCCATATTCCATTTCCGTTTTACAGTTGTATTCATAAAAAAATCCCCCTATTCTTCTCTGCAATTCGCATGAAATTTCTAGTTTCATACCAATTGCAAAAAACATGCCAACGGAAAAACCGTTGATTTCGGGGGATAACATCTATTTCATTCTCAATTTTGAAAAGAGAAAAAGCGGAATGACCTTGTTTTTTCTCAAAGTTGATAAACGGATTACCATTTATAATGCCAAAACATTTCTTGAGAAACCCATTTCATAATATCGGGTTCCTGAGGTGTTCCATTCTCCCAGCTTGAAATCATTCCTTCTGTTTGCGAACGATGGGCTTTAATCGCTGCGATTTTGATATCAACAACATCAATGACATCATTGACGACGTCCGGATTACCGAGCGCTGTCAGCCGGTTTTTCGTAATTGCATGGCAATATAATGTCGGTCTTTCATTCTCCGGCAGACGTCCGACCGCCGTGATTGTTGCGAGCCCACAAGCATCATGATCAGGATGCACACCGTGGCCGGGGTAATGAGTAATAATCAATGAAGGATTAAGTTCCTGTATAATTTCAAAAATGCTGTCAGCAACGACTTCCACATCTTCAAATTCTAACGTTTTATCGCGAAAGCCTAAACGGCGTAAATCTTTTATTCCTAATATTTTGCATGCTTCTTCTAATTCTTTTTTTCGGATCGCAGGCAACGTTTCACGGTTAGCAAAAAACGGCTTCCCCATATTCCTGCCCATTTCACCCAGGGTTGCGCACGCATAGGTGACAGGAACCCCTTTTTGGGTGAATTGAGCAATCGTTCCAGCTGAACCAAACGCTTCGTCATCCGGATGCGGCAATACGACTAATACGTGGCGTTCCATATTCATTTCCTCCTTCATTCGCTTAAAATGGTTGGTCACTTAATTGCAAGGCAACTGTTAGCCTTCCTTCGGCGTCATGGCCAGCAAGCAGCAATCTATTCTGTTCATCCAGTTCCCAATCGGTCAATCCTTCTGCGTAAATCCAGCCATGTTCCATTTTCAGCCCGACGCGGTACGGACCATTGCCGACAATACTGCCTCTTGAAAACCGAACGACACTGTTGCGAATATATGCCCCGACGGTTAAATTCTTTTCATTGTGGAAAGACGCATACGCACCATTTGTCGTTTCAAGATGTATATAAAGATTTTTATTGACCAATTTGTCAAGTACGTCCTGCACTTCTTGTTTTACAATTGGCTTCATGTAAGAACCCCCTTTATTCGCTTATGTACTTCTTTATTTACTTCATTGTTCATTATACCACTTAAGTCACTTACAAATCGTTAGGAATGCTCACACGTAATAGTATCCCGGATAATTAGAAAAAGATTGCCCGGGAGGCAATCTTTTTCTATGTTTATTTTTCAATGTCCTTAACTCCAAGGTAAATGGTGTTAAACAATTCCTCAATGTCTTCTTCTTCGATACAAGAGAAGGCGACACGTAAATCCGTTTCGCCAAGGGCAATCGTTCCTACTCCGTACTTTTCAAGCAAATGAACCCTGAGTGACTCGGCATCGACCGTTTTTAACTTGAGGCACATGAAATAGCCTGAATTAAAAGGATAATAGTCCCATGCATCATCAAATTTACCGCTGTCGAGCAAGCGCTTGACGGCGTTTGCCCTTCCCTTCATAATGTTGAACTTTTCTTGTTTTTGATCATTGAATTCAGGCGACTCCAGCGCACGCAAGACGAACGTTTGTGAAGGATGCGGACCGCTTGAGATCGTCGCACGGATAATTCCCGTCGCTTTCTGTTCCAATGCATTTAATAATGCATCGCTTTGTCCGGCAAATGTAATGAAGCCGACGCGGAATCCCCAAATATACTCTTCCTTTGTTGCGCCGTCCACTTTTATGGCCAATACGCGAGGGTGCAAGTCACTTAAAGCACCAAAAAGGGATTCGTGAAGCGTATCTTCAAAGAAAAGGCTAAAATAGGCATCATCTGTAACCGCGACAATGTTAATTCCTGCCTCAGCTCCATCTTTAATAGCGGAAACGATTTGCCTTCCCTCTTCCACACCTGGCGTATAGCCTGTTGGATTGTTCGGGAAATTCAATATAACAATCGCTTTCCCTTTATCTTTTTGCGCTAAAATGGCCTGACGGAGACCTTCAGCATTAAATTTGTTTTCTTCGTTATAGAGAGGGTATTCAACAATGTTAGCCCCTCTGCGAATGCCGAATGTCAGTTCATAGTTTTCCCAGTTTTTATCCGGGATGATGAGGCTATCACCGCTATCCGCAAAAAGGTCAGCGACCACGCTAAGCCCGTGGGTAAGGGCATTCGTTGCAATTGGAGTGCCAAACTTCTTGCCTTCAAGCGAAGGATTTTCCTCGATCATTTTTTTGCGCCATGCCGTTCTCAACCCGGGCTTTCCTGCCGGCGGGGCATATTCATAAATGTCTTTTGGCGAATAAGAAGACAACGTATCTTGAAACACTTTTAAGTGCATCGGCTCGTTATTTTCAAGGGCGATGCCGATCGTTGCGTTATATTTTGTCGCTTTCGCTTTCGCTTCAGCCGACTGGCTTAAAATCCCTTCTTTCGGAAAATAGATTTTTTTTCCTAAATCCGAAAGCATTGCATAAACATGGGGATTTTCTTGCTCAATTGTTTCATTCAACTTTTTGGCGAGTGTTTGCATCGTTGGTTTCTCCATTCCTCTCGAATTATTTTTGTAATCTATCATACCAAAAATGGCTGGTAAATGTACGCTATTTTTTAAATTTTACTTCGAAATTGAAATTATTTTTCCCTCGGCTAACTCCAAAAGGTATTGAAGCATTTCCTTATTTGAGAGTAACGCTTTTCCGCCACCTTGAGCAATTTTCATGCTTCCGCCGCCTTTGCCTTCAATTTTATTGAGCGCCTGCTTCACGATTTCATTCATATTGATTGCAACGTTTTTCCCGCGGGCACCAATCAATTGCATTCGCTCTCCGCTTGTTGTAACAAAAAGGACGAGTGCCGAATCGTCTAATTCAACAATTTGGTTGGCTAGCGTCTGTAGCTCCTTCATTTCCCTTCCACCAAAAGAAGAGGTTATGAACTTTATATGATTTCGAGAAAGACTTTGTTCGATTAATTTTTCAGCTTCAAATCGCATAAGCTGCGTCGTCGCTTCTTTCAGCGATTTCTCTAGTTCATTATTCGCACCTAAAAGCCGATGGAGTTGGGACACTACATCTTGTTCACCACACGTAAGCACCTTGCACGCCTCGTGCAAAATCATTTGCTTTTCATGCATGACATTTACTGCCCGCATCCCGCAAACAAAATATAGTCGGGTATGCTGTTTATGGCGTTCCCATTTAATAATTTTGACGGGACCGACCTCACCCGTTTGTTTTGGATGCGTTCCCCCGAAAGCGTTATAGTCGAAGTCGTCAATGATGACAAGCCGGATGTTATCATTAACTGAAGGGGGCTTTCTTAACGGGAATTTAGCAATCTCCTTCCTGTCGATCCAACGGGTGTTAATCGAACGGTTTTCAAAGACGATTTTATTCGCAAGCATTTCGGCTTCGAAAGACGTCTCAGGCAACAGTTCATGAACGTCCAAATCAATGGTGACGAATTCCTTACCGAGGTGAAACGCGATCGTCTTCATCCCGAATAATTCATCAAAAGCGGCAGAGAGTAGATGTTGGCCGGCATGTTGCTGCATATGGTCAAACCTTCTCTCCCAGTCTATTTCACCAATGATTTCATTTAGCGGCTCGATCTTGCTTTCTACGTAGTGGCGGATTTCCCCATCGATTTCTTCAACATTGTTGACCCGGACGCCGTTAATAGCTCCTATGTCACACGGCTGCCCGCCACCGGTCGGATAAAATGCGGTCTTTTCTAAAACAACATAGCGACGTCCGTTTTCATCTACATCTTGTTTAATAACAGATGAAGTGAATGTTTTCAAATATGCATCTTTATAAAATAGTTTTTCCGTCATTTTAATCTCCTGATATAAGTTAGTCTCTTCTATTTTATATTAAAAAAATAGAAAGACAAAGGGACGGACAGATCGACCCTCATGAACGTTCAAAAACATACGTTTCTGGAGAAATTCCGGAAATGAACGGGGTCAATTCACCAGCGAAAAAAATATGCAATTCATGCATGGCCCGCGTACACGCTGTATAAAATAGCTTTCTCTCACTTTCTTTTCCATATTGTCCTTTTGTGGCATTGTAAATGATGACGGCATCGAATTCAACGCCTTTTGCAAGATAAGCTGGAATGACAACCGTACCGGTTTCAAACGAGGTCGTCTCTTTGCTAATTAAACGCAACGATGCCTCACCCTTTAATGAAGCGAAGGCTTCCTTACTTTCGGAGGCGGTTTTGCAAATGATCGCAATTGTTTGGTGTCCCGCTTCTTTCAACTCAGCAATCTGTTTTCTTATCTTTTCCGTTAAGTCTTTCGCATTTTCTGCTTTCGATACGGTCGGTTTGCTTCCTTCCCTATTAAATGGAACGATCCATTGCCCACCATCGATCATTCTTCGCGTGAACTCCACGATCGGCTTCGTTGAGCGATAGCTCCGGTTCAATACAATTGTTTCAGTCTGCTCTTTTCCGAACAATTCTACTAAAGCAGCAAACCCTCCACCATTTGAATGGGCATGTATAGACTGATTGACATCGCCAAGAACAGTCATCTTGCTTCTCGGAAAGAGATGTTTAATAAATGCGAATTGGAATGGAGAGTAGTCCTGCGCTTCGTCAATGAAAACGTGGCGAACGGAGTTGTTCGTATGAAAGCCTTCAATTTTCTCTTTTAAGTACAAATATGGTGTCGCATCCTCATAACTTAGCTGGCTACGATTTAAATTTCTGATCGTTTGTAAGCAAATTTCCTCCCAATACTCAGGGGTGTAATCGCAAAGGAAGGTTTTACCCATCGTGAACAGTTGTTTATAGATGGAAGGAATATCAACAAATCCGAGTTTTTTCACACGCGAGCGCAATCGTTTAAAAGCCCGCCCGACAACCATTTTGGCAAGAAAGTTTTGTTCACGTTCAAAATCATCGAACGAATTTTCCGTATACTGTTTCTTGCTTTGCAGTTTCTGAAAGGCTTCCAAGTAATCTTCCCTTTCAAGAAGCTGTATTTCCTCTTCTACCCAGGGCATTTTCCTTTCATGCCGCGCGAGTTCTGTTAGCTCTTTCAACAGCTGTTTTGTGACGATTTCCAGCCGATTGGGTATAGGAAGCTTTAAATCAAGTTTGTAAAATTTTTCCTGAATCGATGCTGCCGGAATAAGAATCCGATCCCGAAACGTAATGTCTTTAAAAATCATTTTTTCTTTTTGGAGAGCCTCGATATATCGGTCAATAACATGCATAAAGTCAAGTGACGCTTTATATTTTATCCCTTCAAGCCGAACCATATAGTCAGGTTCGTTTAAAGGAGTGAGCGTATATTCCATCTGAGTGAAAGGATCCTCCAGTTGAAAGGTTTTCCCAACCCGAAAGCGTAAATACTCTTGAAAAGTGGTTTGCTGCATGTTCTCCTCTCCAAGCTCAGGAAGAACAGTTGATACATAACTGTTAAACATTTCGTTCGGTGAAAATAGAACAATATTATCAGCTGTAATCGTGTCGCGATACCGGTATAACAAGTAGGCAACCCGCTGCAGCGCCGCCGAAGTTTTACCGCTTCCCGCCGCACCCTGAACAATCAAAAGGCGGCTTTTTTCATTCCGTATGATTTGGTTTTGCTCTTTTTGAATAGTGGCGACAATGCTTTTCATACTTGAATCAGAATGTTTTCCTAGAACTTCTTGCAATAATTCATCACCGATCGTTACACTCGTATCAAACATGCTTTCAATTTGGCCGCTCTTAATGATAAATTGACGTTTTAGGTTCATCGTCCCTGTAACATGGCCGCCAGGTGTTTCATATTCTACTTGCCCGACGGAGTAATCATAATAAAGGCTTGAGATCGGGGCACGCCAATCGTAGATAAGGAACTGTTCAGTAGCTTCGTCATAAAACGAACCGATGCCAAGATAGATTTGTTCTTCGCGCGACTCATTCTCCTCTTTAAAATCAATACGCCCGAAATACGGAGATTGCTTCAGCCGCTTCAATAGCTTAAGTTGATCATTTGCATGGCCGAATCTGCGTTCCCGTTCTGCAAGCATTTCCGTTTGTTGTTTAATGCTTGTGTAAGTTTCTAATGTTTCCGTTGGATTATCGAAATTGACGGTCACATCGTTCCAGAAATTTTTGCGAATGGTTACGATAGTAGATTTCACATCCGAAACATCACGGTCTAATAGTTGAATCTCTTTATCAATTTTATCAGTTACAAGATCGACTCTTTGTTGTTCTTTTTTCCATTCCTGTCCAGCCTTACTCATAACATCTCTCCCTTTTAAAAAAAATGATTATAACAGTTGACTCAGGCAAAAGTTTGTGTTATAGTATTAATTGGGTAAATATGATTTTTATTTAAAAAAACGATGACTATCCGTTATCTTATCATAGCTTTCTGTAAATTTCAATACATAAAAAAAGAAGGCGATTTCAGTGATGCGAAATCGCTTTCTTTTTTTAAAACCATTTTAATAGGTGACACCAACCTAGGAGGCTTCGGTTTCTAGTTGGTTCTTCCTTGATTGACTGAAGAAGGCTCCTGAAAAAGTATGAAAATTCAAACATATATTTAACAGTACGGCAACAAGACATGCTGAGAACATTCCATTTTCAAATAATATTTTTACGATCCACGGCATTTGTTTAAATACTTCTGGTTGAAAATTAGACCCTACTCCTACTGCGATGCTTGTCCCTACAATTAAAGTGTTATGGTTTCCTGAATAGTTCACCCTTGAAAGAATGGATATTCCTGCAGAAATAACCATTCCAAATATGGCAAGCATTGCTCCCCCGCGAACACAAGCAGGGATGATCGTGATCATAGCCGAAAATTTCGGCAGAAAACTCAAAACGATAAGTATACATCCAGTAGTTATAGGAACGAACCGGCTTTTTACTCCGCTTAGTGACATTACACCAATGTTTTCATTTAAATATGCATGAGGTACAGAGTTAAAAATCCCCGATATGATTTGACCGACTGCCTGGCCCCTTAATCCATTAATGGCCGTTTTGTCTGATGTGGCCGTTCCGCATACTTCATCTAACACCGAATACGCACCGACACATTGAATTAAATTAATTAAACAGAATATCGACATTGTCATAATGGCGCTTACATTAAACTCTGGCATCCCAAAATGGAACGGAGAGACAACCTGCAACCATTTTGCTTCAAAAACCGGACTGAAGTTGATCATTCCAGTAACGAATGACAAAATTGTTCCTACCATTACTCCAATAAGGATAGACATTGTTTTTAAAAACCCCTTACAGAACTTATGAAGCAAGATAACTAATGCTAAAACAATTGTTCCGATTAACAGATTAGTAGATGAACCATAATTCGGAGAACCCTCTCCGCCTGCAAAGTCTTTAAACGCCACAGGAGCAAGTGTTATACCCATTATCGTAATGAATGATCCTGTGACGACTTTTGGAAAAAATACGAGAATCTTATTAAGGAAAAATGATAAAATTAAAATAAATATTCCGGATCCGATTACCGAACCGAAAAGCGCAGGCAAACCATACTGTTTTCCGATAACGATCATCGGACCAAGCGTAATGAAAGATGACCCCATCACTAACGGAAGTTTTGAGCCAACTCCTTTTCCGATTCCAATTACTTGAATTAAGATAGCCAATCCACTCGTAAGAAAAATGGCAGAAACTAAATAGGCAAGGCTTTTTGAATCAAGTCCGATAGCACTACCTACTATGACTGGAACCATAAATGATCCTACCATTGTCAGAAGGTGTTGAAGCCCCAGCGGCAGCAATTTTGGTAGAGCCAGTTTTTCATCAAAGACAGCGGTTACATTGTTCGTATTATTTGTTTTCATCATTAGCCTCCTAAAATTGATTGAACCCAAAACATAAGTCGCAACAACATTCGTAACCTATCACCAGTATTGCACTTAAACTAAGATGAGATCTTGCCCTTATATTCCTGTGTAATTTTAAATCGTTTTTAGTGTTGCTTATCGCGGAACTCCGTTTCTAAAAATAATTAAAAAAACGGAAACTAATTTTTATAATGATGCCTTGATTAAAAAAACTTTAATCCAACAAAAGTTTCCCCCTTCCCACAACGTTGCTTATTACAAAACATTGTTTCATTATTTATTTAAAAAAACATTTCAATATGAATATCCGTACTTTTTTGACTAAAATGCAATACTGAAGCATGATGGAATTATTATAATGTATTTTAGCAAAATTCTCAACATTCACACGAAAGTTTTTTATATTTTTCCGAACAAAGTTGCAATGGCAATTTTGTTCGGAAATTTATATTTTAGTTTACATAATTTTATTATTGAAATCTTTTTAGTTACATTTCTTCAGGCGCGTTGATGCCTAGTAGCCTTAATCCTTCTTGGAGCACGACTGTCGTTGCATATACGAGAGCCAGTCGCTCTTCTTTTAATGAGTTATTTTCCAAAATTCTTACCGTTCCATAATATTTGTTAAAGCTCTGGGCAAGGTTGATTAAATGTTTGGCGATCAATGAAGGGTTGAATTGTTCGAACGCTTTTTGAATTACATCCGGAAATTCGCGTATTAAAGTCACGATCGGCCATCCGGCCTCATCCTGGATGGTTAATCCGGTTTCCGGCTTTGAAAACTCTCCTTTTTTCAGCAACGTGCACGCCCTTGCATGTGTATATTGAAGATAAGGGCCTGTTTCCCCTTCAAATTTCAACATATGTTCCAACGAAAACTCGACATCATTGATTCGTTCATTTTTCAAATCATGGAAAATGACAGCTCCGACACCAACTTGATGGGCAGTCGTCTCCTTATTCGCAAGGGATGGATTCTTTTCTTCGATATTTTTTTCTGCTAAACGGATCGCCTCTTTTAACACTTCATCCAATAAAACAATCTTCCCTTTACGCGTTGACATTTTCTTGCCGTTTTTAAGAATCATGCCAAAAGGAATATGCTCAATATTTTTTGCCCATTCATAACCCATTTTTTGCAAAACGGCTTTCAGCTGCGCAAAGTGGAGCGACTGCTCTCTACCGACAACATATAGCGATTTTGCAAATTGATAATGGTTCTTTCGGTAAATGGCTGCCGCTAAATCACGTGTCGCGTACAGTGTCGTTCCATCCGATTTTTTAATTAAACACGGAGGCAAATTCTCCTCCTCTAACCGAACAACTAACGCTCCATCTGATTCCTCCAATAGATTTTTCGCCATTAGCTCTTCGACGATGGGTTCCATTTTGTCGTTATAAAAAGCTTCGCCATTATACGAATCAAATGAAATTCCAAGAAGATCATACGTTTTAGAGAATTCCTTCAACGATTCTTCGCGGAACCACTTCCATAATGCAGTTGCTTCTTCATCTTTGTTTTCTAATTTTTTAAACCACTCTCTTCCTTCATCCGCTAACGATGGATTTAATTCCATTTCTTCATGGAACCTTACATAGAGCTTCGTTAATTCTTTAATCGGGTTCGCTTTTACCGTTTCCTCGTCTCCCCATTTTTTATAGGCGACCATCAATTTCCCGAATTGCGTTCCCCAGTCTCCTAAATGGTTAATGCCAACTACTTGATATCCGCATTTTTTAGAAATGTTGGAGATGGCGTTGCCGATGACGGTAGATCGTAAATGCCCCATTGAAAATGGCTTCGCGATGTTTGGCGAGGAAAGATCGATTGTGATCGTTTGCCCTTCGCCGAAGGTTTGGTTTCCAAATGCGTTTTCTTTGCGCAATACCTCCTGGATCGTCTCAGTCATGACCAATTGTTTATTCAGAAATACGTTCACATACCCGCCCGCCGCTTCCACTTTTTCAAAAAGCGGATCGTTGATTTGACCGGCAATGTGACTTGCAATGGCCTGCGGAGACTTTTTCATAGTTTTCGCCAACGGAAAGCAAGGAAATGCAAAATCGCCGAGCTCTTGATTTTTCGGTTTTTCTATCATATTTAGGATGTCTTTTTCATTGATCGACTCTCCAATAACAGTTGATAGTGAGTTTGCAAATTTTTCCTTATACATTAATATTTTCCTCCTTAACCTAAAAAAATCCCGCCTCAGAAAGAGACGAGATGAATTTACCCGCGGTACCACTCTTGTTGTTCCAATATTTGAAACCGGCTTACATATGATAACGGGATGTCCCGGCATGCTCTACTACTATAATGTTCAAGCAAGCATCTCAAAAGTCCGTTTCACTTTAAGGCTTGTACCGGGCTTCCACCTTCCCCGATTCGCTAAAAACAAATCCAAAAAGCTACTCTCTTTTTCATCGATATTGATTTTAATTTTATTTTTCATTGAAATAGCAGCATCTTATTACTATGATAGAGAAAGGTACGTTAAGAATCAATAGGTTTTTGAGAAAGTTCTCTCATTTTTTTGACAACTATAGAAGTTGGTGTGTTCATGGAACAAAATATATTGCATTTTATCCAGCAATTCGAATATATCGGAATATTCCTTGCGCTTGCATTAGGTATTCTTGGACTTCCCATACCTGACGAAGCGTTAATGACTTTTGCCGGCTATCTCGTTTATAAGAATATGATGTCGTATTTTTTAACCATTTTTATTTCGTCGATTGGTGCATTAACAGGGATTACAATTAGCTACTGGATCGGGAGGAGGTTCGGATTGCCTTTAATTACAAAATTCGGGCCAAAACTGCGAATTACCGAGGACAAGCTATTAAAAACCCAGGGCTTATTTCAAAAATACGGAACGTTGTTAATTGTGTTCGGTTATTTTATTCCGGGTATCCGGCATATTACGGCTTATCTGGCGGGAATTTCATCGATGTCATTTAAGAAATATGTCACTCTCGCCTATGCAGGAATTATGATATGGTGCGTTACTTTTGTGACACTTGGCAGAGAATTAGGAAAAAGATGGATGATTGTCGACGAATACGTCCATCGCTTTGCCATTGACGGAATTCTCTTGATTTTGTTCATCGCGATTATCTATTTCATCATTGTTAAAACGAAGAAAACTTACAGATAAGAATGAAGGCTGCTTCTTAGCAGCCTTCATTCTTATACTTTAACGGAATAATCCTATTGCCTTTCCTTGTCTCGTAGAGTCGGCTGCCCCTAGATAAAAATCAGGTTTGCGGAAAATTTGCATACTTTGAACATTTCCAATAGGCTGAGGCTTGCTGTTCCATTTATGTCCCCATTCTTCCAGCCGGTTCCGGGCTGCTTGCGGTATTCCTTCCTCCCAGTTTATGGTCGGATAGGAAGGGCTGAAAATTCTCGGTTCCTCAATCGCATCTTTTAAGTTCATATGATAATCAATAGAATTGATGATGGTTTGGACAACCGATGCGATAATCGTGCTTCCTCCCGGTGAGCCAACTGTCATCACCGGTTTTCCATCCTTAAAAATGATCGTCGGGCTCATGCTGCTCATCGGCCGTTTATTCGGTTGAACTTCATTTGCCCCACCTGGAACCGCGTCAAAGTCCGTCAGTTCATTATTTAAAAGGAATCCATAGCCAGGAACCATAATCCCCGTTCCAAACTCTTGTTCAATCGTCGTCGTATAAGAAACTAGATTTCCCCATTTGTCAGCTACGGTAAAATGAGTGGTTTGGCCAATTTTTTTGTCATCCGGCTGTTTGACGATTGGTTGGCCGCCGTTTCCTTCCTGGAACTTCCATGGATCGCCGGGTTTAATGTCGCTGTTTGCTTTTTCGAATTGAATTTGGCTTCTTCGCTCATTAATATAGTCTGGATTCAGCATTCCTTTTGTCGGGACATCGACAAATTCCGGATCTCCGACATAAGCCCCCCTATCGGCATATGCAAGGTGCATTGCTTCAGTCAATAAATGGTACTTTTCCGGAGATCGGACCCCGTACTGATTCAAATCATATCCTTCAAGGATGCTAAGAATCTGAAGAAGCGTGACTCCTCCTGAACTTGGCGGCGGCATCGAAGCGATTTCGTACCCGCGATATGTTCCTTTAATCGGTTGATCAATGGTGACATCATAATTTTTTAAGTCTTTCTTTGTCATGCTGCCATTATTTTTTTGGACAACAGAGGAAATGGCCTTTGCGATCTCACCATTATAAAATGCGTGTTGGCCATTTTTTCGGATAAGCTTGAAGGTTTTGGCAAGGTCTTTTTGGACGAGCACATCCCCTTCTTTTAATGGCTTTCCGTTTGGCAGAAAAACCTCTTTTGCAGCTGTTTTGGAAAGCTTGTCCTCATTTTCTTTGATCGCATCTGCCAACACCCAGTTCACTTTTACTCCTTTTTCAGCCATTCGGATGGATGGGTCTATAAGTTTGTTAAATGGAACAGTGCCCCATTTTTCATGGGCTTTGACTAATCCTTTCAGCGTTCCAGGAACGCCAACAGCTTTTCCGTCAGTCGATCGGACGGGAAATGGGATAACCTTTCCATTTTTATCTAGAAACATGTCAGGCTTTGCCCCCATCGGAGCTTTTTCGCGGCTGTCAATAATCGTTATTTTATGATTTTTGGCTTCATAAACCATCATAAATCCGCCGCCACCAATCCCGGACATCATCGGTTCGTTTACATTTAAAGCAAACTGAATGGCGATGGCGGCATCGACTGCATTTCCGCCTTTTTTCAATACTTCAGCACCAACTTTGGAAGCGAGTGGATGGGAGGTGACGACCATTCCTTTCGTGCCGACGGCTACCTGGGAGTCAGTGATGTTTCTTTTTTCCTTCGCTTGAATGCTAGTAGGCGAATAATTAACTATCAAAATAGTTGTTAAGAGGATGACAAAAAATTGAAGAAACCTTTTATACATGAAATCCCTCCTTTTTAAAATACGTTATAGTAGAGTATTAATATTGTAAATAGTCTGGATTTATCAGGCTAAAAGTACTAGCACGGAAAAAAGCCTTAAAATCAGCAATGATTTTAAGGCTTTCAATATGTGTTATTTAGTAAAAGTATGATTTCCGATCACGACTGTAACCGGACGTGAGTCTAGCCAATGATTGGTTGCCGTTCTCTTATTGTAATAAAATAATGCGTCGTGTGTATCATCATAACCGCCAAGGGCTTTTTTGGCCGCTTTTATCGACTCTTTCGAAGGCTTTTTAAGCGAACCCGTCATAACTGGCGTAAACTGGCCAGGCTCATAAATGACTGCACTGATTGAATCAGGAAATTTTTTATTTTTAACACGATTTAAAACAACGGCGCCAACGCCAACTTTTCCTTTGAAGCTTTCACCGGAAGCTTCTGATTCAATGAGTGAAGCCAGTAAATGCAACTCTTTTTTTGAAATATGAATCGATTTATTTTTTGAAACCGTAACCGATTTACCTATTTTTGTTTTCTTTATTTTTTTATGAAGTTTAGAAGGCTTTCGCTCTTTTATGATTTGATCATAAAGTGCACCGTGTGTAGGAGTAATGCCCCAGAGTGTGTCACCTTCCCCTGTATAAGCTTCGGCCATCTTTCCTGAAGCGAACACGATGCATAAAGCCAACATGGCTGAAATGATTGTTCCTTTTTTCATTATTGCGTTCCCCCTGGAATCGTTGTTTTCGCCTTCTGTTGCCCGACGATTCTGGACTTAAACGTTCAGCTTCTCTCATCCCCCTGATTTTAGTCCATATAACCTATTTTTTCGCAAAAAAATAGGACTTTTTGACCTTGCTCCCGCTGGTAGATTTATGAAATGTTCTTTGTTAATTTTTATATAAAGGCATAAAATACGGTACGTGAAATTTTATTCTCATTTAAAAATGGCGCCGCCCTTAAAAGAATGCGGCAGCGCTTTTTCCTTCCAATATGGACAATATTTTTTCTTTTTGGCTGGCAAATTCAACCGACGTAATGCTTCGTTTTAGACGGTCTTTTTCTAATCGTATCTTAATTTCAGCAATAATTTTTCCTGGCCGGTGTGACATGATGTATATTCTGTCGGATAAATAAATGGCTTCATCGACATCATGTGTGACAAGCATCATTGTAAAATGAGACTCCTGCCATCGTTCAATGAGCCATTCATGCAGGCCTCTTTTTGTAAGTGCATCCAATTTGCCGAAAGGCTCGTCCAAAAGCATAACTTCTTTTTTACATAAGACGCTCCGCAAAAAAGAAGCGCGTTGTTTCATTCCTCCAGACAGCATGTACGGATAATGGTCACCGTATTGTTCCAATCCAAAGGCGGGAAGCAACTGCTTCGCTTCTATTTTTGCTTCTTTTTTCTTCATTCCCTGTACTTCTAGGCCGATCGTGACATTTTCGATAATTGTCCGCCATGGCAAGAGAACATCGTTTTGCGGCATATAGCTGACTTTTCCAGTTTTGCCGACAATCGACTGGCCATTTAATAATATGTCGCCTGAATCTGGCAAACTCAGTCCCGCGATTAAATCGAGCATTGTGCTTTTCCCGCAGCCGCTCGGACCGATAATGCTGACAATTTCGCCTTCCTTAATATGAACGGATATGTTTTGAATTGCGGTAATGTCATGCGAAAAAGTTTTCGTCACATTTTTTACGCATAACTTATTTTGGGAGGAATTCATTCGTAAACGCCTTCCTCGTATCGATCTTTTTCGAGAGGAGTTTATTTTTATACATCCAATCCGCATAACGTGACCACACTTCTTGTTTTTGCACACCCCAACGGCTGCTATCGGCCTGATATTGTTTGCTTAACCATTGCTGGCTATTTAACACTAATCCACGGTCCAATTCAGGAACATCTTTCACAAGGATGCCTGCCGCTTCTTTCGGATGTTTAATTGCAAAGCTATAGCCTTCTGATAACCCTTTCATAAATTTTTTCACAAGCGGTTTATTCGTCTTTGCCATTTTTTCGTTGGTGATAATGACCGGAGTATAGTAATCAAGAGCAGGGTCTAAATCTTTCACCATTAAAATATTGATGTCTTTTCCTTTTCGTTTCGCCTCGACTCCATCCCAGCCGTAATAAATCCATTCAAAATCGGCGTCTTTGCCGATCGAAGTAAAAAAGTTCGTCTGGCCCAGCGTTACGTTTTTCACTTTTTTATAATCGGCGCCATCTTTCTCCATAACCCCTTTGATCATCGCTTCTTCCGCCGGCGATCCCCATCCGCCATAGCGCTTTCCTTCGAAATCTTTTGGACGAGTAATGTGGTCTTTTTTTAGCGAAGCAAAACCTGATGTATTGTGCTGGATGACGGCCGCAATCGAGACGATCGGAATACCGCTTGCTCTTGAGTTCGTTACGTTTTCCTGGTACGATACGCCAAAGTCTGCCTTTCCTCTGGCGACAAGCTGTTCGGCCGATGTTCCTTCTCCAGGCGGGAGAATCTCAACATCCAAACCTTCCTTTTTAAAATAGCCTTTATCCTTCGCCACATAAATGCCAGTATGATTCGTGTTTGGCGTCCAGTCTAACATGATCGATACTTTCTGTAATTTTTTCGTTCCTTTTTCCGTTTCCGATTGCTTCTCGTTCGCGCAGCCGGACAATAATAAAATGCCTGCAATAATGGGCACGGTCCATTTCTTCATTGATTGTTACCTCCTATTTGCCCTGCAATTTCTTATGCTTATAATGCCAGGGCATAAGTATTCTGGCAATCATTTCAATCCAACCAAATATGATTAAACTTAAAATAACAATAACTAAAATTATGGCAAATACGCGTTCGGTTAAAAAAGACTGAGAAGAGCGGGTTAAAAAAATGCCAAGACCTTTGCTCGCTCCAAGCCATTCCCCAATGACGGCGCCCATAATGCTATATGTTCCAGCAATTCGGAGGCCCGAAAAAAAATGGGGCATGCTTTCAGGAAATTGAACCATTCTGAATATTTGCAAACGGTTCGCGCCCATCGACTTTAATAATCGTATTTTATCCCGATCAACAAGACGAAATCCATCCGCCAGATTTACGGCTATCGGGAAGAAGCAAACGAGCGCGACGACAATGACTTTCGGCAAGAGTCCATACCCGAACCACATTAAAAAAAGCGGTGCGACCGCAATGATCGGTACCGTTTGGGAAATGACAAGAAGCGGATAAACCGCTAAACGAATCATTTCAGAACTTTCAATAACGACAGCAATAATAACGCCGATTATGATCGCTGCTCCGAGTCCGATTAACGTTTCATAAATCGTTTGAATAGAATGATCAATTAACAAATCCTTGCTTTGTATAAGTGCCTTGACAATCGATAAAGGGCCCGGCAAAATCCATTTTTCAATCTGGAAGATACGTACGGCCGCTTCCCATAGGACAAGCAGCAATAGCAACAGCCATGCCGGAAAGACGATTTTTTTCCAGAGCAAGTTATGATCTGTATTTCTTAATTTTCTCATCCATCGTGACCCCTTCTGGGCGGTAATGAATATTAATGGTTGTCAATACATCAAGCGCGCCGGCTTTAATGCAAGCTTCCTGTGCCTCTTTTACAATGTTAAGAAGATGGTCCATTTCCCCTTCCATCACTGTCTCCATAGCGCCAACTTCATATTTCACTCCCGAAGCCTGCACGACCTCTATTGCCTTATCGACCACTTCATACGTATTGCCATCTTTTACTTTTGGAATCACTTTAAAGCTTACAAGAACATCAGCCATTTTGATTTCTCCTTTATATACTTTTTTTCGCAATAAAAAAAGCCGCCAAACGGGCAGCATACGAGCAGAAAGATATAGAGTTATAGCTAAAATCCCTCCGCTGGCATTACCCAGATCAGGTTATAGGGTCGGCGCCTATTTGCGGGCACCCTCTCAGCCAGGCCTCTCCCGGCTCCCCTTTATGCTTTTATTGTCATCGTTATTGTAGCAAAGGGGGTGGATGTTGTAAATATCATCCTCCAGATTGGTCAACCTAATAAAGGTTGTTCAAAAAGTCCGGGAAAAATTACCGTCGAATCTCTTCGTTGGCTTGCTTTTGCGCTACTCACGTATAAAAAACGCCATACGCGTTGTACCTGCGTCTATTAGCTTATGCTTGGAAGTAGGCTTCCTCGGTACAAGGCCGCATAGAAGCGGTTCGTGTAGTAGCCTTGCTCAAAGCTTCGCCGCCTCGATCTTCCGACGCACAGGACGTGCTAGTGCCAGCGTTGTCACAGGACGGGACGGTATTAGCTGGCGACGGCTCTTTTTGTCCTCCTTTTTGAACACGCAATGAGAAGGGAGGTGAGTCATCGTGTCTAAGAAAAGCACTGGAAAAGGCAAGGCAGCTTCTAGCGTGAACCCGCAGGGAAAAAGCCCTGACGCTGAATTCGGCATGGAGCCGAAAACCGAGCTTGAAAATCGAGCGAAGAAGAAAAATACGAGGATCTAAAAAAAGCGCCTCTTAAGGCGCTTTTTTTAAACATGTGCTTTCGATGAAATGCCATTTGCTTTGACGATCGCCTGTTCTAGATCTTCAATTAAATCGTCGATATGCTCAATTCCAACCGAAAGGCGAATTAAATCTTCCGTTACCCCAGCTTCCTTAATCTCCTCAGGACTTAGCTGCTGATGGGTAGTGCTTGCCGGATGAATAATTAAGCTTTTTGCATCGCCTACATTTGCTACGTGCGACCATAATTGAACAGAATCGATCACTTTTTTCCCGGCCTCTCTCCCTCCTTTAATTCCAAAGACAACGACGCTACCTGCACCATCTGGAAGATATTTTTGGGCAAGGGATTTGGATGGATGCGTCTCTTGCTCGGGATAGAGTACCCACTCGATGCCGGGGTGATTTTCAAGGTAGCGAACGATTTTTCGCGTATTCGCGATATGTTCTTTCATCCGGACGTGCAATGTCTCAATTCCTAAACTAATTTGGAACGCGTTGAACGGACTAAGCGCTACACCAATATCGCGCAAAAATTGCACTCTTGCTTTAATGATGAAAGCCGCCTTGCCAATGTCTTTTGCATATACAAGATGGTGATAGCTCGGATCAGGCTGGGTGAACCCCGGGAAATTCGGCGAATCCCAATTAAATTTTCCGGCGTCAATTATAATCCCACCGAGTGTCGTGCCGTTGCCTCCGAGCCATTTTGTCGCGGAATGGACGACGATGTCTGCCCCGTGTTCAATTGGCCTGCATAAATATGGAGTTGCAAATGTGTTATCGACAATAAGCGGGATTCCATGCGCATGGGCGATGTCCGCAAACGCTTGAATGTCAAGCACTTCTAAGCTCGGGTTGCCGATCGTTTCGGCGAAAACGGCTTTTGTTTTTGGCGTAATCGCCTCCCTTAACCCTTCTAGGTCGCCAGGTTCAACAAACTTTGTCGTTATTCCGTATTTTGGCAAAGTTGTAGAAAATAAATTGTACGTCCCGCCATAAAGTTTCGAGGCAGAAACAATTTCATCCCCCGAATTGGCGATGTTCATAATCGCGGTTGTAATTGCCGCCATCCCGCTTGAAACCGCGAGCGCCCCGACTCCTCCTTCAAGTTGGGCGACACGTTCTTCGAGTACGGCAACGGTAGGGTTTCCAATCCTCGTATAAATATAGCCTTCTTCTTTTAATGCAAACAAATCAGCTGCATGATCCGTGTTTTCAAACAAATACGCATTCGACTGATGAAGAGGAATGGAACGCGCACCCGTATCGTCCACTTTTAATCCTCCGTGAATGCTAATGGTTTCAAATCGATACCCCATATTTCAACCGTCTCCTTTTTTATTTTTTATACAATAAAAAAACACCGCTCTTGAAAGAAAGAGAGATGTTCGATCCGTAAACGGCACGCTCTCCCTTATCTTTCAAAGCTCATCCGCTTTGCAGGAATTGGCACCTTTCCAGAACATACTGGCGGTTGCCGGGTTTCATCGGGCCAGTCCCTCCACCTCTCTTGATAAGAGCAACGATGTTAAATTATTTATTAAAATACAACACTATTCTGAATTTGTCAAATACGATGATTACTCAACGAAATAAACCTTTTTGCTCGGCAATTCGAGGCAGTTCAGGCGTCCGCCAAAAACAGCTCCTCCGTCAATTCCGATAATTTTGTTATCAGCAAAATACACGTCTGAACAATCATGGAACGAATTCGTTGGCGTATGCCCGAAAATGACTGTTTTGTCACCGTTGTAGCCATTATGAAACTCTTCACGGATCCAAATTAAAACGTAAGGGTCCGTTTCCTGGATCGGAGTGGTCGGGTGAACGCCGCCATGAACAAAAATATAGTCATCCGTTTCATAAAAATAATCAAGATTTTCTAAAAAAGTTTTATGCTCCTCCATCAGCTCGGACTTCGTATGCTCATTGACTGTTGCTATAATTTCCCCCTGTTCAATGCTAAGCGAATATTGATAGCTTTTCAATGTACTCTGTCCACCGTTTCTTATCGTCCAATTATCCCAAACCTTTTTGTCTCCATTCATCGCTCTTACGAGCATATCATCATGATTCCCTTTTAAAACGACAGCCCCGTTTTCTTTTAACTGAATGACCTTTTCAACGACACCACTAGAATCTTCGCCTCTGTCGACATAATCTCCCAATAAAATCAATTGGTCTACGGAAGAATTATAATTAACTTTCTCTAGCAATTGTTCAAACTTCTTCAGTTCTCCATGAATATCGCTTATGGCCAGTGTTCTTTTCACAAAAAATCCTCTTTCTGTCAAAAAGCTTTTTTATCATTATACACTTTTCTCCATAATTTGAATAGTCCAACAGGTTAAAACGAGAAAAAGGGCGTCACCTAAAATCCATCTTTTAGGCGGCCCCCTCTAAATAAATTATAGCCAAATTGTCTTTTCTTCGAAAGGCGTTCGGCGGGTCGCTTTCACTTCTTCTCCTTCTTTCGGATATCCTAGAAAAACGGTTCCTACCACTTTCTTGTCTTCTGGCGAACCGATAAAACGGTGGAGCCTCTCGTCGTGGACGAGCCCGACGCCTCTTGTTCGCCAGACAAACCCGAGTCCAAGATCGCAGGAAGCGAGCCACATCGAATGGATCGCACAACAAGTCGCATATTCATTATCGATAGAGCTTGCTTCATCTCCCGGAATGATGTCTGAAGTAACAACAATGATGACTGGAGTGTTTTTGACGACAGCTAACGAGCTTTCGACTAAATGCGGTTTCGTCGGAAAACGCTCATTTAAATAGCCGGCCGCAATCGCCTCATACTTCTTTTTCGCTTCTCCTCTTATGACGAAAAAGGTCCACGGCTCCCGCAGTCGGTCATTAGGCGCCCATGTCGCCGCTTCAAGCAGTTGCTTGATTTTTTCTTCTTCCACTTCTTTATTTTCATAGTTTCGAATCGCGCGTCTATTTTTTAATGCTTCTAATAGCGACATTTTATCCCTCCGATCCCACTTTATCCGGTTCTATTTTTTTCTCAAACCATTTGATTTTTTCTCTTAATTGGACGACATCTCCCACTAATAAAATGGCTGGATGATTAATTTTCTCCCTCTCTGCCAGTTGGCAAATTGAATCTAACATGCCTGTTACGGTTCTCTGTTTATCCGTCGTTCCCCATTCGATGATAGCCACTTGCGTTTTTGGATCTCTTCCATGTTTCATAAGACTACCAGTAATGTAGCTTAAGTTGCCGACACCCATGTAAAATGCAACCGTATCGATTCCAGTTGCAAGCGCCTTCCAATTCAAGCTGTCCTGTCCTTTTGCTTTTCGGCCATGGCCTGTGACTATCGCAAATGATGAGGCATGCTCCCGGTGAGTGACCGGAATTCCGGCATATGCGGGTGCAGCAATGCCCGCTGTTACCCCCGGTACAATTTCAAATTCGATACCGTGTTCGGCAAGCACTTCCGCCTCTTCCCCCACCCGTCCAAAAACGCACGGGTCTCCTCCTTTTAAGCGGGTAACGATTTTTCCTTCAAGTGCTTTCTCAACAAGCAAATGATTTATTTGCTCCTGGATGAGGGCATGCTTGCCTGGAAGTTTCCCGCAGTAGACGAGTTCCGCATCCTTTTTCGCATGATTAAGCAGCTCTTTATTGACAAGCCGATCGTAAGCGATACAGTCTGCCTTCTGGATACATTCTAACCCATAGACGGTTATGAGCTTCGGATCGCCAGGACCTGCACCGACTAAATATACTTTCCCTTTATTCATCCCGCTCGCCCTTTCTCTATTAACTTAGTAAATTGTTCTTCTCTCTCCTCGTATAGTCCTTGACGTGTCATTTCTAAAAAACGTGGATGCAATAATTCTTTTAATAGTTTCTTTCTTACATGTTGATCCTTAATCTCTCGTTTAACATGCTTTCGGCATTCGTCTAAAAATTCCATATACTCTTCATAACTTTCATCAAAAATGCAGGAAAGGGTCTCGATCATTTGCTTTGCCAAACCCGGGCTTGCCCCGGATGTCGATACGGAAATGCTCAATTTTCCGCGTCTTAACGTCGAAGGCACGATAAAATTGCTTAAATCCGGGCGGTCGACAAGATTGATTAATTGATGATTTTGCGCCGATTCATAAACTCTCAGATTGACACCCGCATTGTTTGTCGCTGCGATAATGAGAAAAGCTTCGCGGCAGTCTTTTTGATCAAACCGTTTATTTTCCCAGCTTAATTTCCCGCTGGAAACCCACTCTTTTACTTGTTCTGTAATTGATGGACTGATGACGGTAATTTCCGCGCCAGAGTGAAGCAATCCTTTTATTTTTCTTTCAGCGATCACACCGCCTCCGACGATAACAACTTTTTTTCCTTTTAAATCCAACATTGCTGGATAATATGTCATATGTTGAACATCCCCTGTTAATTGGTAGAAATGCCGGCTGATGAAAATGTAGCCATTTTTAACATATTAACAGCAAAAAGCAAAATTGGAAAGGCGACAGCAGCGCCAGTTCCTTCACCGAGACGCATTTCTAAATGCAAAAGCGGCTTCTTCCCTAATCGTTCGATTGCGATCTGGTGGCCCGGTTCCACCGACTCGTGCCCGATAATCATATAGTCTTTCGCTTCTGTAGCCATTTCGACTGCGAGTAAAGCAGCAACCGTGCAAATAAATCCATCGACTAAAATCGGAATTTTGTTTTCGGCTGCAGCTAACATCGCTCCGGCCATACCACAAATTTCAAGCCCGCCCACTTTACTGAGAATGTCAAGCGGGTCTTTCGAATCCGGTTTTCTAGCTTGTAATGCTCGCTTGATTACGTCCTGTTTATGTGCGAGTTTCCCGTCTTCAATTCCAGTACCACTCCCAACAAGAAGCGCGATATCTGTGCCTGTCAGAGACGCTAATATCGCGGAACTTGCTGTTGTATTGCCAATCCCCATTTCGCCGGGGATAAGGCATTTGACCCCTTCGCGAATCATCATTTCCGCTTCAGTAAACCCGACATCAATCGCGCGAATGGCCTCCTCTCTAGCCATTGCATCTTCCGTGCAAAAGTTCGCAGTGCCGTATTTGATTTTCCGCTCGACAACGGCTTTGAAGTTCACGTCATTGGCCACGCCAATGTCAACAATTTTTAACCGTGCGCCGATTTGCCTTGAGAAGACGTTAATCGCCGCCCCGCCATTCGCAAAATTTCCGACCATTTGTGCAGTTACTTCCTGAGGAAATGCGGATACTCCTTCTTCTACTATGCCATGGTCAGCGGCAAATACGATAACCCCGGGAGGCGTGACTACCGGATGCGATTGCGATGTGATTTCAGCAAGCTGAATTGCCAGCTCCTCAAGCCGCCCGAGACTTCCAGGTGGCTTTGTCAATGTATCGATATAGGAACGAACCTCTTTCCCTTTTTCTTTATCTACCGGTTGTATGAAACAATCAATGGACATCAAAGGCTTGCTCCTTCCGATCATTTTTCCACTTTGTGGAGGCGCGAATCCACCGCTTTACCATTTGCGGACAAGAAGCAAAATGAAAATGGGTATAACCTGCGATCAGATTGCCGTTCATATATCCTTCTTTCTTGATCCCGCGCATCCCTTTCGTTTCATAGGCGGGACTGAATTTTTCGTCGCTATGGAACGTCGAATAATGAAACTCGTGCCCTTTCGCTTTTTGGCCGTTCTCCAATAAAAAATTTCCTTCCGTACCCGTGATCTCCCGGTATCCGAGCGCTGCTAATTTAGTTTGCATGTTTATCGTCCCGGGAATGAGGCCCACCATTGGAAAGATGGATCCATCCGTTGTCTCAATCGATTGGTTCAAGTACATAAAACCGCCACATTCGGCTAACGTCGGCATTCCGCTTTCTACTGCCCCTCTGATCGATTCCTTCACACGTTCATTTTTCGACAGCCTCTGGGCGAACTCTTCCGGAAAGCCTCCGCCGATGTACAATCCGTGAACATTCGGAGGAACGGGCTCGCCGTTTAACGGAGAAAAATATACACATTCAGCTCCAAAACTTTCCAACAACTCAAGGTTTTCTTCATAATAAAAATTGAAAGCGGCATCTTTCGCAACAGCAATGCGGACATCTTTATTTCCACGAGGCTGGAATAAAGAAGGGCCTTCTGATTCAATTGACGTCGTTTTGGCTGCCTCAAACAGCCCGTCGACATCGACCGTTTCCAAAACGCATGTTGCCAGTCGTTCAAAAAACGGATCAAGCTCTCCGCGCTCTATCGAAGGGACCAGTCCTAAATGCCGCTCCGGAATTTCGATGCCGGATTCCCTCTTTAAGTAACCGAAAACGGGGATCTGGCATTCCTTTTCAATCGCCGTTTTTACAATCCGATAATGCCCAACGCTTCCGACGTTATTCGCGATCACCCCGATGATTCTCGGACCATCTGCAAAACTTTGAAAACCTTTAACGATCGCCGCTGCGCTTCTTGCCATGCTCGCACAATTGATGACAAGAACGACGGGGCTGTCGGTCAAGACGCTAATCTCGGCCGTCGTACCTTCGTTTGTCTCGGGGTTTTTTCCATCGAAAAAGCCCATGACCCCTTCAATGATGGAAATGTCAGCATCCTTAGAACCTCTATTTAATATTTCTTTCACAACATTTTTTTCAAGCATCCAGCTGTCTAAATTGCGGGACGTTCTTTTCGTCACAGCCGTATGGTATGTTGGATCGATATAATCCGGCCCGCATTTAAATCCCTGAACGACATATCCTTTTTTTCTGAATGCTGCCATCAGTCCGATCGTAAGCGTCGTCTTGCCGACCCCGCTTCCCGTTCCTGCGATGACCAATCTTCTATCTGTCATTACTTTCCCGCCTTTTATCATTCAAATGAAATAATGCCTACAGAAATCGTCACATTTCCCGACTTTTTCTTCACGAGAGCGAGCTGTTCGGCGCCAGTGTATAACCGAACAGCAGGTTCGCTCACGCCATAAGCGCCCGTATATTTATAAACGGTATCGGATGGCGCTTCAATTTTCGCCCCATTCAATTGGTCCGGGGAATAATAAACGAACTCCCAGCCATGTTTCCCGACGATTTCGAGCAATCCTTCTTCATCTTTCTTTAAATCAATCGTGCATATCGCTTTAACGCTCTTAATGGAAAATTGCAATTCAAAAAGCGTTTCTTCAATAACTTGTTCAATTTCAGCGGCGGACGTACCGCGGTTGCAGCCGATCCCAAGTCCGATTACTTTCGGGCGATAAAGAACGCCATTATGTAAAATTGATTTTTCTTCCTCCGTCAACAAACGGTGTGTCACGACCAGGGCTGCCTCCGGGTCATATGGGAGCGCCTCTTGTATTGATGAAAAAACACGGATGTTTTTGGGTAGCGGCGTGTCTATATGCCACCAATCCGTTTCGCCCGATTCCTGGATGACTGCGACCCTTTCTTCATTGACGACGGATGCGCTAACCGGCGTTAATTTTTCAGCGGACTCCCATTGCCAGCCGAACCGGGAACCGAATAAATCGACAGGGATCGTCTTTTGCACATCTGATGCGGTTGTAATAATTGGCCTCGCATTAATCGCCGCAGCAACTTCGCGTGTCAGTTCATTTGCTCCCCCTAAGTGTCCTGAGAGTACGCTGATCACATGCTCTCCTTTATCATCGATGACAACGACAGCGGGATCTGTTTTTTTATCTTTTAATAAAGGCGCAATCATCCGGACGACGGCACCTAATGAAATAATGACGATGATTCCTTTATATGATTGAAAAAGAGCTGGAAAAAGAAGACGGACGCTGCCGGTAAACATCTGGATGTTCCGCTCCTTTTCATCCCCTTTTTCAAACTTGGCCATATAATACAGATCGGAGTTGGAAAATGTTGCAGCGAGTTTTCTTGCTAGGGTCACTCCGTGTTTTGTAATCGCAACGATAGCATAACTGTTCGTCTTTTGTATGTTGGCTAACCTGTCTTCACATAATTCAATCATGAAGTTGTCACACCTTTTCGATACCCGTGGGTAAATGAAGCATCGTATAGTTTCGAGCGAAATTCTTCATTTTCATGGATGTTTGGATCAAGCGCCCAACCTGCCAGAATCATCGCGTGTTTGCGGATTCCATTCTTTCTCATGTCTTCATCTAAATGTTCCAAGGTCGTCCTGACAACCAATTGATCGGGCCATGTCGCCCTCTGGACGACGGCAACCGGGGTCTCCTTTTTCCAACCGGCATCGATAAGCTCTTTCACAATCTTTTTCGTCAGGGTCGCACTTAAGAAAAGGGCGATCGTGCAATGGTGTTTCGCCAGATCCTTCAGCTTTTCCAGCTCCGGCACGGGCGTCCGCCCTTCTGCTCTTGTCAAAATTACCGTCTGGGTCAATTCCGGGATGGTCAACTCTGCTCCAATTGTGGCCGCAGAAGCAAATACAGAACTAACACCCGGTATGATTTCAACCTCAATACCTTCCTTTTTCAAAAGCGAGATCTGTTCCATAATGGCGCCATATACGGACGGATCGCCTGTATGTACACGGGCAACGCATTTTCCTTGTTTCACCCGTTCGGCCATAATCTCTACCATTTCCTTTAAATGCATTCCCGCCGTCTTCAAAATTTCAGCCCCCGGCTTTGCCCTTTCTATTAAAGTATCATTGACTAAAGAGTCAGTATAAAGAATCACATCCGCCTCCTGCAAAATCTTCAATCCTTTTACCGTAATTAAATCCGGGTCACCGGGTCCTGCACCAATCAAGTAAACTCTCACTATTTTCTCACCACCATTAGCGTTAAATATTCAAGCTCCGTGCCTTCCAATTCTTCCACGTTCCAAATGACTTCTTCTTCCGACGTCACTTTTGTAACGACTTGAGCCTTGTCTATAAGATCTAAATCTTTCAATACCCGGAGCATCAAGTCGATCACTTTCGCCACTTTTAAAAAGATGACGCAATCATTTTCTTCAATCACGTTTTTCATGGTTTCATAGTCATCTCTTGCAGGAACGATGGCGACTTTTTCATCCCCGTCTGCAAGAGGGAGCGAAAGGCGTGATGCCGCTCCATTAATGGACGAGATGCCCGGGACCGTCTTTATATTGACTTCAGGGTGGCGCTTTTTCATCAGCTTCATCATATGGATGAACGTGCTGTAAAGAAGCGGATCGCCTTCCGTCACAAACGCGACATCCTTCCCCTCTTGCAATTTGTCCCAGACGAGTTGTACCGTCTTTGTCCATTCCCTCTCCAGGGTTGTTTCATCTTTTGTCATCGGAAACACTAATCCGAGCATTTCTTTCTCACCGGGCTTGATATACACATCAACGATTCGATGGGCATAGCTTTTGCTTCCTTTTCTTTTTTTCGGATAAGCGATGACCGGTGAATCCTTGATCACCCGAAATGCTTTGACAGTAATAAGCTCAGGATCGCCCGGCCCAACCCCTAATCCGTATAACGTGCCATATGCTGTCATTCTTCTTCCCCTTCCTTTCTGTAGGCCGTAATAATGTAAACCGGGTTTAACGGAACAAAACGCGTCATTTGCAAAATCGGCTTGCTTCTCGAAACTTGAACGAGGCTAATTTCCGTCTCATATCCCGCCTCATGAAACGTTTCTTTGGCGATGTAAAGATTCTCGATCGTCGCTGCGTTTAAAACGATCCGTCCCCCTTTTTTCAGGCGCGAACAGCACGTATGAATCAACTCTTTTATTTCCCCGCCTGTTCCGCCGATAAATACCGCATCGGGATCGGGGAATTGCTCCAATCCTTCTGGCGCCTTTTGGTTGATGACCGTAAAGTCTGTCCGGAATTTCCTCTGGTTTTTCAGGCAGTTTTCAATGTCGGCTTCATTTTTTTCAATCGCATATACTTCCCCATCCGTTGCGATTTTTGCCGCTTCAATGGCAACGGAGCCCGTGCACGTGCCAATATCCCAAACGACGCTGTCTTTTTTCAAGCGTAAGGCCGAAATGCTCAAAATACGAATTTCCTTTTTCGTGATCAATCCTTTGTCCGGCTTGCGCTGAAAAAACTCTTCGTCATCAATGCCCAACGGCCATACAGGCCCCGGGGATCTTTTCTTTAAAATGACAACATTCAATGGCGAAAATTCACGGTCCGTTAATTCAGAAAGTTCAAACCAGCCGCATTTTTCATCTTCGCCTTCCAAATTTTCCGCAACGAATGCCTTATATTCAGTGACCCCGAATGAAAGCAAGTAGCTTGCGATTTTCCCCGGCGTATTTTCTTTATCCGTTAAAATAGCGATTTTCGGCTTGCCGTCGATCCGCTGGACGAGGCCATTCAAGCTCCTCCCGTGAACGCTGGTGAAATAGGCATCTTGCCAGCTTTCGCCCATTTTTGCAAAGGCAAGCTGGACAGAGCTTAAATAAGGGTAGACTTCGACTTTCACTTTCTTTGATAAGTAGCTGCCTATTCCGTAAAAGAGCGGGTCGCCTGAAGCCAATACAACCGCATCTCTTGATTCATGTTGAAGTCGTTCGACAATGCTTTTCAGTCCCCCTCTAATTGCGACTTTTTCACCATTGTAAGCTGGAAAATAAGATAATTGCCGCTCTCCTCCAAGCAATACTTCGCTTTCCTCAATCCATCTTATAAGCGTTTGAGGAAGACTTTCTTTGCCGTTATTTCCGATGCCGATAATTTTAACCGTTTGCGTCAATTCGAACAGCCCTCCCTAATAATTGTCCTTTCATCGTGTAAATGGCCGTTTCGATTTCCATGCCGCCATTCACCTCGTTTAAACCACTTATGCAGCAGGCCTCACATAGCTTTTCAAAAAACGTCTGGCACCCCGCCTCAAGCATTAAGTCGCCTACCTGTGAAGCGGTGTTCGCCTCTTGAATTTCCGCAATAAGCTTCTCCTTTGCACCTGCCGCTTTCGCTGTTTCAGCAAGAAAACCAAAATCGACCGGGGCGCTTTTCGAATGGACCATCATGACCCCTTGCGCAATTTTAGAAAACTTGCCCATCATGCCGACAAGGGATACTTTCTTGATGTTTTGCCGCTTGCATTGTTTAAGAGAAAAGCCGACGAAATCGCCCATTTCAATAAAGGCTTCTTCCGGCAGATGGGTAAGGAGCTCCATCGCGAATTTTTCGCTCCTTCCCCCCGTTGTAAGGACGACATGATCGCATCCGCTAGCACGTGCGACGCTGATCGCCTGAACGATACTAGCTTTATATGCGGCTGTCGAAAACGGAACAACGATGCCCCGCGTCCCCAATATAGAAATGCCGCCAATGATTCCAAGCCTCGCATTTAACGTTTTCTTGGCGATTTCCTCTCCGTCCGGAACGGAAATGACGATTTTAATCCCTTTTTCCACGTCAAATTCATTAAGTACGTTCTCTGCAGTCGTGATAATCATTTTCCGCGGAACGGGATTGATGGCCGCCTCGCCGACAGCGACGGGTAAGCCTGGTTTTGTCACTCTTCCGACACCTTCGCCTCCATCAAGAATGATGCCCCGCTCGCCGCTCCATGTCACGGTAGCAACAATTCGCGCCTGATGAGTGGCATCAGGGTCATCTCCGGCGTCTTTAATTGTTTCAGCGACGGACATGTCCCCATTCACTTCACATTTTTCGATTTTAAAGGTCGCTTCCTTGCCAATCGGCAAACGAATGGTCGCTTCCTTCTGAGGTTCATGAGTGATCAAACCTATCAATGCGGCTTTTGCTACAGCTGTTGCGCAAGCCCCCGTCGTATAGCCGTGCCGCATGTTAGATGGATCTTTTTCTTGCTTTTTATTCATCTTTACACCTGTTCTGCGATGAGAGAAAGTGCATTTAGTGCAGCAACTGTAATTGTACTTCCGCCTTTCCGACCGACGTTCGTGATAAACGGCACATCCAATTTAGCCAGCTCTTCTTTCGACTCGGCCGCAGAGACAAATCCGACCGGGAGACCGATGATGAGGTCTGGTTTCGCGATGCCTTCTTTAACTAACCGAATAAGCTCAAGTAAGGCCGTCGGCGCATTTCCGATCGCATATATGCCGCCTTCATTTTCTTTTATCGCTTTTCTCATCGAGATGATCGCCCTTGTTGTATCCAATTGTTTTGCCTCTTCCATTACATCAGGATCGGATATGTACACATTGATCGATCCGCCATGTTTTTCAATCCGTTGTTTGGTGATTCCGACTTGCACCATTTGCACGTCACAAATGACATTTCTCCCTTTCTTAATGGCGCTTACTCCCGCTCGGATGCTATCGGGGTGAAACAAGATGCTTCTTCCAAGTTCAAAGTCGGCAGAAGCATGGATAATGCGCTGGACCACCGGATACTGCTCCTCCGTAAAAGGATGGTCGCCAAGTTCTTCAGTGATCATTTCAAAGCTTTTCCCTTCAATTAATTGAGGCTGCACCGTAATCGGCTTAAATTCTGTTTTAAAATCCATCGTTATTTCGCTCCTTATCCCATGTTTACGAGACTTTTCAAGTGATCAATCACGCTTTGAAAATCGGAATAAACGGTTCCATAGTTGATTTTTGGACGCTTAATCATAATCGTTTCAATCCCCGCTTCAAGTGCTGCTTCCAGCTTTTCATCGACCGCTCCTCGTTTTCCGCTTTCTTTAGTAATCATAAGCGTCACGTTATAGTGGTCGAATAGCGCTCTATTCAGTTCCTTTGAAAATGGCCCTTGCATCGCCACGATGTTTCTTTGTTCAATTCCTAGCGCCTCGCATTTTTCCATATTGTCTTTGCGCGGAAGCATGCGGGCAATGAGCCTTGTGCCCTCCACTTCTCTCAACCGATTGGCAAAAATGTGAAGGGTTTTGCTCCCGGTCGTAAGCATAATGACGCCTTTTTTCGTTGCTGCAAGGTCTGCCGCTTCCTCATACGAGCTTGCGAACGTTATCTTCTCATGGCGGAAGTTTTGCGTTTCCCGCTCATAACGGATGTATGGGACGTTCGCACATTTCGCGCCGTTTACGGCATTTTTTGACGCCTCTTCGGCAAACGGATGGCTCGCATCGACGACCGCCTGCGCTTTCCTCTCCTGAATGAGGGCTGCCATTTCGGAATCTGTCAATCTGCCGACACGCACGTCCAATCCAACATCGCTCAAACTTTTTCCTGCATTTTCCGTTACAACGGTCGTTAAAACGTTAAACCCGTTTTCTTTTATTTTTAATGCGAGTTCTCTTGCGTCACTCGTCCCTGCCAGCACTAAAATCATTTCGTTTCACCTACTTTCGTGAACATGATGATGCCCATGATGGTGATGATGTCCATGATCATGGCCGTGATCGTGATGATGGTGGTGATCAATATGCTCCATCGCGTTAATACGGTACTGGCATGTATCGCAGTTCATTTTCACTTCGCCCTCTAGCGCTTCTTCCACTCGATCTTTGATGATCTTCTGTAGCTTTGGGTGGAAGCCGAAATAATCAGCCAAAAGAAATTCGTTGTTCGGGTATTCGTTCTTGAACCCCTCGAGCATCTCGGCCATCCGGTTCATCAATATGCCTGTAAATAAAAAGTACGGCAGCAAAATCACTTTTTTCGCCCCGAGCTTCAGGCAGCGCTCAACCCCTTCATTGACTAGCGGTGAAGTCACGCCCATAAAAGCCGGCTCGACCCACTTAACGTTCCACCTTTCCCATAGCAATCTAGAAATCTTGTAAAGATCGCTGTTGGCATCAGGATCGCTTCCTCCCCTACCGATGAGAAGGACTGCGGTTTCTTCATCTGGTTCCTTTGCATCAAAACCGATTGTCTTAAGACGGCTGTACAAAATGTCCGCTGTTTCTTCGTGAATGCCGATCGGGCGGCCATAAGTGAATCCGATGTATGGATACTTGTCCCTGGCCTCGTCAATCGTGGCTGGAATATGTATTTTTGAATGTCCCGCCTGGAGCAAAATTATCGGTATGACATATACATGGCTTGCCCCTTTTTTTGCACATTGGTCGATTCCTTCCATGATCGATGGCGAGCCAAATTCGAGAAAACATGTTTCAATAATGAGATCTTTGCCCAGTTTTGGCGTAAGCAATTTGATAAACGTTCTTACTTCTTCATTTCCTTCTTCCAACTGGCTCCCATGCCCTACAAACAATATAGCCTTCATTTAGCTATCCTCCTAAAAAGCCTACTCTCCGCATGGAGCCGGCTCAAGTTTGATTTTTGGTACGATCTCTTGATGCTTGAATCCTTTAATTTCTTTTACTCGTTTGAAAAACTTGTAAAATCTTTCATTCGGATGTCCTTTTTCTTGATAGAATTCGATAATGTCAGCCACTAAATCTACTAATTGATCAGGCTCAATTCCTTCTGCGACAGGCTGGGCCGGATGAGCCGTCCTGCCTGCAGGTTTGGCGCCTAAAAACAAATCAAACTTTCCTTTCCGATAGACGATCCCGATATCTTCCATAACCGCTTTATAGCATGCCATGCCGCACCCGTTAAAACCGATGTTCATTTCTTTCGGAAGCGCCATTCCTCCAAGCCGTTCTTGAAGCTCCTCGGCATATGGAATCGATTCCGCCTTTTCCCCATCGCAAAAATCGCAAGCCTTCACCGTAAGCACATCGCCGATCGGCATTAGAAGGAAGCCGGCAGAATGCAACTTCTCTGTTACCATATCTGGATCTGTTGTCGGAATGCGCAAGACGATCTGGTGATTTGGCGTATATTCCATGCTTCCGTTTGATCCAACAACTTCCGCAAGAGTGATCATTTGCTCCGGTGTAAACCGCTTATTCGCGACCCCCGGGCTCACCGCCAATTCAAAAATGGACTCGATTGGCTGCCCGGCCGTTATGAAGGATTTTTCAGCGCTTCGTTCTTCTTTATCAACCATGCCTAACGCTTCAAGAGCCAATTCCAAAGAGTCATTTGCATCCGTTTTTGATTTCGGGGGCAAAAGGGCAGCCATCGTGCTTTCTTTTCGTTCATTGCCTGTTTGCGACTCGCCAGTTTCGTCTTCCTGTGATAGTGCCCATGGCTCTGCTTCCCTAGATAAACGCTGGTGCGGCTTCAGCCGTTGCTTCTCGCTATTTAGCGTATATTTTCTTTGATAACCCCTTGGCGTGATCATTTTTCCATCGTAAAGAAACGTCGAAGAATTGCCGATAATGACCGTCGTCAACATGCCGATGTCATGATCAAGCATTTCTTCCAGGTTCGTGATAACGACTTGCTGCCGCTCGCGATAGGCGCTTTTCACAAGCCCTACCGGCGTCTTTGGATCACGGTATTTTAATAAAATTTTTTGTGTTTCAACAATTTGCCGCGTTCTGCGCCCGCTTTTCGGATTGTATAAAGCGATGACAAAATCGGCCTGGGCTGCTGCCTCGACCCGTTTTTCGATCAGACTCCACGGGGTTAAATGGTCACTTAAGCTAATCGTGCAGGCGTCATGCATAACGGGAGCCCCGAGCAATGAAGCGCATGAGTTGATGGCCGATATTCCCGGAATGATTTCAACCGCTACACCCGTCTCCTCTTTCCACCCTTTTTCGATCAACACTTCAAAAACGAGTCCGGCCATGCCGTATACGCCTGCATCCCCGCTTGAAATGACGGCGACTTTCCTCCCTCTTTCGGCCTGTTTGACCGCTTCCTGGGCTCTTGATACTTCTTCCGTCATTCCAGTGCTTACAATTTCTTGATCGTCAATCAGCCCTTGAATTAATTCCACGTACGTTTTGTAACCGATAATCATATCGCTTTCTTGTAGCGCCTCTTTTGCCCGTGCTGTAATATGTTCAAAATGGCCGGGACCGAATCCGACGATGAACAGTTTTCCTTTTTGTTCCATTTGCATCCCTCCTTTGTTGTTCACCATCTTTTTTACGTTTTTGAAATGCCAGCGAACGTTACGTTGTTGTCGACTGGCGCCATTGCCCCGCGTCTAAATTCGTAAGTTGTAAATGGCTGCAAACACTTAAGTTCATCTTCCGCCAGCTTTCGGACCATTTCTCTCCCTCTCTCCGGTGTCATACCGTTTAACCATGCGCCTTGCGGGTAAACGATAACGACGCACGCATCTTTGCATCTCCCATTGCAACGCGTTCTTGTCGTATGAATTTTCGAGTCGATGCCAAGCGATGCGATCTCATCGCGCACCGCTTGTGTCACCTCTTCTCCCCCTTTCCTCATACAGCTCGATCCATTACAAATCAAAACATGATGCTCAGTTCCTGTTAAATTCCAGGTCGTCATAGGGCCACCTCTTTACTATTTTTCACCTTCAACTGCAGCTAGTCTTTTAAAAATAAAAAGCACCTCAAGCTTTTGGAAGCTGGAGGTGCTAACATGCATAGCAGAAAAAATGACTAAACTAGTAGTCTACCGCCATTTTACTCCTCCCTCCGAAAAGCAAATGAAACAACATTTAAAAGCAGGTCTCCTGGCTTTGCGCATCATCTTACTTTTGTCCCTTCCCGGCGATTAGAGCCAGTGGCATCGACAATTTCATCAGCGCTTACAGTAGCGGGGGCTGCATCGGATTCTCACCGATTTCCCTATTATCCCTGGAAGTTCATCCCGGGCACTCTTAAATGCAATTATTCGGTTTTCACTGTATTGATAGAATCGAACAGTTTCTATGATATAACATTCTAATAAATTTTAAAATAGAAAAACTTTATTTTAGTGAAAATGCTCGTTTAGCTGGATTTATAAATCTGAATTTTATACTAAATTGAAGCAAAAATCTTATATTTTGTCATAAATGTATGTTACTATCCTTTTATTGAGCTTTTATATTACACACAAATGAGGATTGAAAGCAATGAATCAAACATCTTCTGTTCGGCAAAAACTAAGGCAATTGCTAATTATTTTACTTCCAATTCTAGTCACGCAATTAGCGTTGTATGCGATGAGTTTCTTTGATACAACGATGGCCGGGCATGTCAGTCCGGATGATTTGGCGGGTGTGGCGATCGGCGTCAGTATATGGACTCCTGTCAACACCGGATTAAGCGGCATATTGCTTGCTTTAACACCGATCATTTCGCAGCTTGCCGGCGCAAAAGAGAAAGACAAAGTGCCGTTTAAAGTTATCCAGGGCATATTGCTCGCTGTCTTTCTTTCCATCGTTATTATTGTTTGTGGCATTTTTTTATTGGACCCGATCCTTGATCATATGGATTTGGAAAGTCACGTGCGCGATGTTGCCCGCCGTTTTTTAATCGCCATTTTCATCGGCATAATACCGCTTTTTGTGTACAATGTTTTGCGCTGCTTCATTGATGCATTAGGGCAAACCCGCGTATCGATGATGATTACACTTTGTGCCCTGCCAATCAATGTCGGACTAAATTATTTGTTGATTTTCGGTAAATTCGGCTTTCCCCGCCTCGGAGGGGTCGGTGCCGGTTACGCATCTGCGATCACATATTGGTGTATCGTTTTCATTGCGGTCTTTGTGATTCACCGCATGAAGCCATTTGCGGATTATCACATATTCAAACGGTTGTACGGCGTTTCTTTTGCTGCATGGAAAGAGCAATTAAAAATCGGTGTTCCGATCGGATTTTCGATTTTCTTCGAAACGAGCATATTTGCAGCCGTTACATTGCTTATGAGCGAGTTCGATACAGCCACGATTGCGGCACACCAATCAGCGCTTAACTTTGCCTCGTTCTTGTACATGGTTCCGCTTAGTATCGCCATGGCCCTCACCATTGCGGTCGGCTTTGAGGTCGGGGCAAAGCGATTGAAAGACGCAAAAACGTACAGTTATTTAGGAATCTCGATAGCGGTCATAATGGGGATGCTGTGTGCAATTGGTTTATTCATCTTCAACGAGCAAGTGGCGTCCATCTATACGAATGACAGCCACGTTCTTCAATTGACCAAACACTTTTTAATTTATGCGATTTTCTTCCAACTCTCAGATGCGGTTGCCGCCCCGATCCAGGGAGCGCTGAGAGGCTATAAAGATGTGAACATTACATTTATTTTAGCTTTCGTTTCTTATTGGATCATCGGCCTTCCAAGCGGTATTGTCCTTGCTAAATTCACTTCATTTGGCGCATTCGGCTATTGGATCGGCTTAATTTCCGGTCTCGCCTTTGGTGCGGTCTGCCTTTCCGTCCGCCTTGCCCGCGTACAAAAGAAGGACATCGAGCTTCAGCAAGTTATTTAACGAACCCCCCTCCTTTGAATAGAGGAGGGCCGTCTTTTGCATATTATTCCCACTTTCATTTCATACTGTAAACAACATCATCTTCCTATTAGTGCTCCCCATCCCCGGCAAAATATTGCCGGGTGTTTTCTTTTCAATGAACCTTTCCGCAAGTTCCTGCATATTTCATAAAAGGAGAGAATCGTTCGGGAAATCGCAGTGAAAGGGCGACGTGTATGAATCGGTTAAATAAGGTAAAAAAAGAAATAGAGCGCCGATGTACGGAGCTTCTTCGCTTACAATCTGAAGACGGGTCATGGAGATTTTGTTTTGAAAATGTCATATTAACAGATGCGTACATGATTATTGTAATGCGCATGTTTGAATGGAAAGATGAAACCTTAATAAAACGACTTGTATCTCGCATTTTATCCAAACAAGAACGCGATGGGACGTGGAAAGCGTATCCGGATGAAAAAACAGGCAATTTATCTGCAACACTTGAAGCTTATACAGCCCTTCTTTACTCCGGTTATGTACAACCTCATTCCCCCATGTTAAAGAAAGCGGAGAGATTTATTAGAGAAAATGGCGGCATAAAAAAATCGGGTCTCTTGACTCGTGTTTTCTTTTGCTTCAACGGCCTTTATCCATGGCCGGACGTTCCAATCAATCCGACTATTCTTTTCAGCTTGCCCAAAGGCAGCCCGCTGAATTTCTATGATTTCACCAGTTATGCCCGGGCTCACTTTGCACCGGTCATGCTCGGAATTCATCGCAAATTTACAATGATTAACCGGTGGACGCCAGACCTGTCTCATTTAAACGTTAATCACAAACCAAGTACATTATGGGAAGATTTACAAGATCATTATCCTGGCCCTAAATGGCAAATGAAAGCCAACCGGCCATTAACATCTACTGATCGTCTTGCGGAAGATTATATATTGGATCGCATTGAAAGCGATGGGACGCTGTTAAGTTATGCCACTTCCACCTTCCTCATGGTTTACGGACTTGCCGCCATCGGATATGAAAAAGATTCACCAACCATCGTTCGTGCCATTGAAGGATTGATTTCATTACAATGCAAGATAAATGGCCATATTCATATTCAAAATTCCCCGTCAACGATCTGGGACACCTCTCTCGTCAATTATGCGTTGCTCTCAAGCGGCATATCACCTTCTCACCCGCAAATGAAAAAGACGTTGCTCTATTTATTAAAAAAACAACAGACAAAACCGGGCGATTGGATCATTCATAACCGCCATGCGCTTCCAGGTGGATGGGGATTTTCCGAAAGTAATTCGATGCATCCGGATATTGATGATACGCAGGCGGCACTTAGGACGTTAAAAAGATATTCACCCTATAGCAGCAAAGTGAAACGTTCCTATAAAAAAGGGTTGCATTGGTTATTATCGATGCAAAATCGGGATGGAGGATGGGCGGCGTTCGAAAAAAATACAGACAAAAAATGGCTCTCCCGCCTCCCGATCGAAAATGCTGAAGATACGCTTACCGATCCGTCCATGCCTGATTTAACCGGGAGAACGCTGGAGTTTTTAGGGAATTATGAAGATATGAAGCTCGATCACCCGATTGTAAAATCGGCTGTTCAATGGTTAAAGAAAATGCAAAAAAAAGACGGCTCCTGGTATGGCCGTTGGGGAATTTGCTTTATTTACGGAACATGGGGGGCCATTACCGGCCTCAGAGCAGCGGGCACACCCATTCAGGATCCATCCATCCAAAAAGGGATCAAATGGCTGACAGCTATCCAAAGACTTGATGGCGGATGGGGGGAATCATGCGAAAGTGACATCTATAAAAAATACATTCCCTTATCGTATAGCACCGTCGTGCAAACCGCATGGGCGCTTGATGCTTTAATTTCCGTCCATCCATACCCGACAGAAGCGATCGAATGCGGAATTGATTTCCTGTTAAATAAAGAGAACTATACGTATGAAAAAACCCATTATCCAACAGGCGAAGGGCTTCCAGGCATATTTTATATGATCTATCATAGTTACAGTTACATTTTTCCATTACTAACGTTAAGCCATTATTATCGGAAATATAAAAATGTTGATTAAAGTTGAATCACGATATTTGTCTTTTTCGCTTTTTTCATTTATATTAAAAATGGAATAAAAAATTGAATCGGGATGTGGCGTAGCTTGGTAGCGCGCATGCATGGGGTGCATGAGGTCGCAGGTTCAAATCCTGTCATCCCGACCATTTTTAAGGCGGCTTAATCAGCTGCTTTTTTTACTTTTTATGGGTTTGGATATACTGAAAAATGAATACTTTATAGTTTATTTTCAAAACTTGTTTATCTTTTTTCTCATTAACGGTATAATACCATTGGTTTGCAAAAACTGACGGCTTTCGCAAACATGGTTTGCCGGAAGTCAAATTTTTCTAATCTTTTTCTTGATAATTGGAGGGTTTTGTACATGATTTTTTCTTCAAAAAAAGATTTATTTTTGGACTTACTGTCGAATATTGCCGATAATGTCCAGGAATCCGCGCAGTATTTTGTCGATTGTAAAATAAGCTGCGAATCCGATTTAACCGAATTTGCGAAGAAAATGAAGGAATATGAATCAAAAGGAGACAAGTACATCCACGAATTAATAGTAAATCTAAATAAAACGTTTATTACCCCACTTGAAAGAGAAGATATATTGGAACTGGCAAATAAAATGGATGACATTTTGGATGGAATGGAATCATGTGCTTCCCGTTTTGAAATGTATTCCATTACGAAACCTGATGACTATATGGTGAAATTTGCAAACTATATACTAGAAGCTTCGGTCGAAGTCGCTCAATCAACGAAATTGTTAAACAAAAAGAAATTGATGGACATTCGCCCGCATGCGATTAAAATCAATTATTTAGAATCTGTCTGTGACGAATTATTGCGCGAATGCATTAAGAGCTTGTTCACGAACGAAAAAGATCCGATTAAAATCATGCAATTTAAGGAAATTTACGAAACGTTAGAAGCAATATCCGATAGCACGGAAGACGTTGCTGACACTCTCGAAACCATCATCATGCGCAATGCCTAAAGGAGTATTCAGCTATGGATATGACGCTTTTCATTATCGTATTGATCGTTATTTTCGCCTTTGCATTTGATTTCATCAACGGGTTTCATGATACGGCTAATGCAATAGCCACGTCTGTTTCCACTAAAGCACTTTCGCCGAAAGTTGCTATCGTATTAGCTGCCAGCATGAACTTTATTGGTGCCCTGACGTTTACGGGGGTTGCCAAGACCGTCAGCAAAGACATCGTTGACCCTTTCACGATTCATAACGGGCTCGTTGTCGTGCTTTCCGCGCTTATTGCGGCGATCGCCTGGAACTTGATTACATGGTATTATGGGATCCCAAGCAGTTCTTCCCATGCGATTATCGGCGCGATTGCCGGGGCAGCCATTTCAGCCGCCGGTTTTCACGCCATTCAATACAGCGGATTTATTAAAATTATAGAGGCGTTAATTCTTTCACCTTTTATCGCCCTGGCCGTCGGCTTTATTATGATGACCATCTTTGCATTGATTTTTAAAAACGCAAATCTTTCAAAGACGAATCGAGGATTTCGCACGTTCCAAATTTTCACTGCTGCTTTGCAATCATTCTCTCATGGGACGAATGATGCGCAAAAAGCGATGGGGATCATTACGCTGGCCCTTATTTCTGGCAAATTCTTAGAAGCCGGCAGTGATGTACCTGACTGGGTTCGTTTAGGTGCCGCAACCGCAATGGGGATCGGAACATCAATCGGTGGATGGAAAATCATTAAAACCGTTGGCGGAAAAATAACAAAATTGCAGCCAGTAAATGGAGCAGCAGCTGACCTTTCGTCTGCCCTTATCATTTTCACGTTCACTGCTTTGCACTTGCCCGTCAGTACGACACATGTTATTTCTACTGCGATTATGGGCGTAGGCTCGGCGAAGCGGGTTAAAGGGGTTAAATGGGGAGTAGCTAGAAAAATTGTTATGACCTGGATTATCACCCTTCCTATTTCTGCATTAATCGCCGCAGGAATCTATCAGGTACTTAATTTATTTTTATAGAAGTAACCCTTGAAGAAATCTTCAAGGGTTTTTTAATTATCTTGTCTATACGCTTCAAGTGGTTAATGCATATAAATAACTATGCAGAAAATCGAGGTGAACACGCTCTATGCATTCAAATCATGTTCAATCGTCTGATCGTTTTTTTCCGTTTGGCGGTTATGATCCTTTTCAGAAAAATGGAATGAATGGCTTAGGTCAAATGAATCCTTCCTACCCAAACATGAATCAAACACAAATGCCTTATTTCAATCCATATGCGAACGCCAGCCAGGGACATCCTCAATATCCGAATCAATTCCCACTCGGAGCACCCCCCTATTATCCGATGGGAGGCGGGCAAAACCCGGGTCCATTCAAACAACTCTTTTATACGCCAAACGGGCAATTTGATTTCGGAAAAACATTCAATAATTTGAATACTGCAATTGGAGTGGCCAAGCAAATCGGCTCCATCGCTTCCCTTTTTAAAATCTTTTAAAAGAGAACCTCTTTTATTTTATGAGGTTCTCTTTTATTTCTACTTCATGTGACAAAGTGCGCCGATTTTTTCTTTCAATTTTTCTTGCAATAACCTGGTGACTTTACCAATTTTATATTCACTAGCTATGTCCCCCTCAATGGAGACGACAGGTGTAATTTCCATCGTTGTGCTCGTAATGAATACTTCATCAGCTCCGGCTAATTCCTCTATTGTGAACGCTTCTTCACGCACGTTGAGTTTTAGTTCTTTTACGATGTCCAATACAAATTGTCTTGTAATTCCGTTTAAAATATAGTGATTTGCCGGGTGTGTTTGCAAGACATTATTTTTGACAATAAAAAGGTTGGATGAAGATCCCTCCGTACAAATCCCGTCACGGTGCATTAAAGCTTCCGAGCAGCTGTAATCGGCAGCTTTTCGTTTAGCCATCGTATTGCCGAGCAAATTTAAACTTTTGATATCACATCGAAGCCAGCGAATATCTTCCGTTAAAAGGGCGCGAATCCCCTTTACCTGCGCTTCTTTTGGCGGGTTCATTTCTCTTGCGAAACCTGTCACGATCGCCTCTGCATCCCGTTCATATAGATGATTTCTCGGACCTTTTCCCCTTGTCATTTGAATATAGACAATTCCATTTATTATATTATTCTTCTCAATTAATTCGTTTATTAGTTCGGCAAATTGACCATTCGTAAATGGCTGATTCATTTCAAGCTTACGGGCGCTGTTTTGAAAACGGGTAAAGTGTTCCTGTACAGCAAAAGGACGGCCATTGTATACAAACATGACTTCATAAATGCCATCCCCGAATAAATACCCTCGATCCTCCATATCGATCGCGGCATTTTCCCGATTGATCACTGCATCATTATATAAAACATATTCTTGCATGTTTCTCCCCCCTGGAAAATGATTCGATGAAAAAAGAAAGGCTTTATTCCTTCCTATTTTCATCGGCAACTTTTTTCGCCGAGACTACTTTATTCTTTTTAAGAACGACTTCATACGTCTCGTTCCCGACCTTCACAATAAAATTATGATCATATTGGCCTTTTAACTCATCTTCAATTTTAAAGTCTTTTTTAAAGTAATCATGAATCCCGCTAATATCAGCTTTTCTTGCATTTTCTCGCGTAATGGTCGAAGAAACAAAATAAACGAGAAATAGAAACGTTCCGATAATGACAATTTTTGCAGTTTTACTCAAGGTTAACCGGCTCCTCTTTTATTATATGGCAACAAAGTTTAAAATTACTGTTTCCACCAATCATCGAAAATGGAGGTCGGCAGCTGGCGTTTATGTTCGGTCATTATGTAGCGCTTCTCTAGTTTTTTTCGCGCATCGTCATTGATTTCTTTTCCTTCTAAATAATCATCAATTTCTTCATATGTTACGCCGAGCGCATGTTCATCAGGCAAAAGCGGTTTTTCGTCTTCCAAATCAGCGGTAGGAATTTTCATATAAATTTTTTCATCTGCGCCAAGTTCCTTTAATAACGCTTTACCCTGCCGTTTAGTAAGTCCAAATAACGGTACAAGATCGCATGCGCCGTCACCATGTTTCGTATAAAATCCGGTAACTGCCTCTGCCGCATGATCCGTCCCGATCACAAGCAACTGATAAGCGCCAGCAATGTCATATTGAACTTTCATTCTCTCTCTTGCTTTTTCATTTCCCTTAAGAAAATCTGACAGCTTCATGCCAGTCGCTTCTTCAAAAGAGTAAACGGACGCATCAACAGCCTTTTTAATATTAACGGTAATCGTACGATCCGGACGGATAAAACGAAGTGCCCGCTTTGCATCTTCTTCATCTTTTTGAACGCCATAAGGCAACCTGACAGCGATAAACTGATAGTCCTCACCCGTTTCTTTACGCAAGCTTTCAACAGCAAGCTGGGCAAGCCTGCCTGCCAGGCTTGAATCCTGTCCGCCGCTTATACCAAGAACAAAGCCTTTCATACCCGTCTTTTTTAAATAATCTTTCATAAACTGAATGCGATTTTTTATTTCATTTTTCGGATCGATTTCGGGTTTCACATGAAGGGCATCAATGATTTTTTGTTGTAAGTCGTTCATTTTGATCATCCTTTCACTTCATTCTTTCATTAAATATGGTAATCTTTTTTTAATTGTTCAAGCTCATGGATACTCCGTTTTGCCCATTCGCTATTCTCTTCACTTAACTTCTTGAGCTCTGTTTCAAGCGCCGCTTTTAATGAAGATGTATAATCGGGAACTTCCCCCGAATATGGTTTTACCGTATGTATCGGCGCCCATGTTTTTTCCGTAAAGGCCAGCGCTTTCCGCTGCTGGAAAAAAGGGACGTCCGCCTGTTTAGGGTGGTGAAGATCACCCTGCATCGGATGTTTTAAAACAGCTAAAATGTTGATTAACGCTTTATTTTCTCTAATCTGTACGATTTCGCCAATATATTTACCCGTCTTATACATCGCTGTTACATACTGCCCGATTTCTAAAGCCATTTTACTTTTATCCTTTCTTTACACACCATTTTAAAACCCTTTCCAGTATACATCATACCACTTTTGACGAATCGTTAAAGGGATGAACGTGAAATTTTTTCTCTTCAATGGATGTGACAAAACTCAAATACCGGGGTACGGTATAAAAGATACACCCTTGTATATTTATACACCGCAAAATACGATTAAGTTATCCCCTGAAGGCGGCAGTTATCCACACACCTCATCTGTTATAGTGTGTAACACCGGCTGTTATACTCGAGAATCTGTACTAATCAATCGGCCAGTCTGTTATAATCGAGGTTTATTCGTTATTTCCCGGCCTTTTATCTCGATGCCGGCAAACTTATTCCCAAAATGAAAAAAAGCCAGCAATAAAGCTGCTGGCTGTCTCAACAATTTACTTTTGTGCACTTTCCATTTTCTTTTCCAACTCGTAACGGTTTCTCGGATGTTCCCGACATTCATCTGAACATGACCGTTTATATTTCTCTTCGCACTCAACGCAGCAAACATGCTGGCGGTTGCATTCCGGATTCGCACAGTTTACATAACGATCTTCCGGTTTACCGCAATAATAACATTTCGCAATAACAACATCTTCTACCTGGTTAATCGGAACTGAAATTCGTTCATCAAAAACGTAACATTTTCCTTCCCAGAGCTGGCCTTTTACTTCCGGATCTTTACCGTACGAAACAATGCCGCCGTGAAGCTGGCCAACATCTTTAAATCCTTCTTTCAGTAAAAATCCCGTGAATTTTTCACAGCGCACCCCGCCCGTACAATAGGTGATGATTTTTTTGTCTTTATATTGATCTAAGTTTTTCCGAACCCATTCCGGGAATTCCCTTGACGCTTTTACGTCAGGGCGTAGGGCACCGCGGAAATGTCCGATTTCATATTCATAATCATTTCTTACATCGACAACGACTGTATCTTCATCTTGCAAAGCTTCATAAAATTCTTTTGGACTTAATCGTTTTCCCGTTAATTCATATGGCTTGACGTCTTCTTCCAAACGCCAGGTTACGATTTCTTTTTTCGGGCGAACAAATATCTTTTTAAAGGCATGCTTTTCAGACTCGTCTATTTTAAATTCAATGTCCGAAAAGCGCGGATCTTTTCGCAAATCCTCCATATATTTGTTTGTTTGTTCAACTGTTCCTGAAATTGTTCCATTTAATCCTTCTTCCGAGACGAGAATCCTTCCAAGAACCCCAAGCTCCTTGCAATACTTCAAATGTTCTTTTGCAAAGTTTTCCGGATCATCAATTGGAACATACTTATAGTACAATAAAATTCGATAAGGCATTTCTTTTTTCATCTTAATCACCAACCTGCAACGTTGAATTTTTTGAGGGTTAAATAAACCTTATCCTCACATGACATACGGTTCAAAAAGGAGGATGAAATCCCCCGGGCTTTTTGAACAACTTCTTAAACCATAGAAAAAACCACCGGTAGTATACCCTGTGGCATCTTGTAATATTCAATATCCAATTGAATGAATTTGATGGCGCGCCCACCAGGATTCGAACCCAGAATACGAGAGCCGAAATCTCGTGTGATATCCATTTCACTATAGGCGCACTTACCGTCACGAATAATATCATAACGGATTTTCAAATTAATTGCAAGGATTTTTTATTATCCTTTAGTTTTTCAAGGATTTTTCACTAATCAAGCCATTATGTATTCGGTGGTACTTAGTAATCGACGGATCCCCTTGTCTCCATCGCAACAGAACCTCTTCATTATTGATAATGGCTGGAAAATCTACGAGCCCAAATTGAATATCCCTTAATTGCACACCGAACGATTGAATTTTATGTATGTAAGATTGCGCTTCCATTTCCAATAATTCCAACTTGCTTTCAATCATAAAAAATTCTTCAGTCGGAGGATTGGTGGAATTTTGCATCCGTTCAAGCTCATCCACAAACGAATTAAACGCTTTTTGTAATTTTTGAAGTGCTTCTAACTCCTTTGTGATTACAGGTAAGAGTTGATTCGCTTCTTCAAGGGCAAAGTATTTCATAAACAACCTGAGATGTACCCTCCTTTGATGTAAGTAAATACATGTTTTATTTTATTATACCAATTTTGAATTGAAATTGAAAAAGAAAAAACAAGTTCTTACGTCTCCAAAAGAACTTGTTTTACCCTTGTGCTCTCATCATTTCTTTTTTCGGCTGCTTTAAATCTAGATAAAAATTACGTATCACTTCATCTTCAAGCAGTTCAGGAAAATCGCGTCTATATTCAGAACTGATCAATATTTGTTCGACCAAATGACAGGAATGACGGCGCAGTAATATTCGAAGAGTGTGCCATTTTTCATGCTTTGATTTCAAATGGAATTTGGTCATGAAAAGCATAAGTCTATCATCCTTGCTGAATTGTTGATCTTTTCTTTTATACAAATTGATGCTAATCATGTTTTTCATAGAGAACACTCTCCTTTATTTTTCCGCTTTTGTACCATTATTATTCAGTTTTTTTGGAATTATACTTGTCCTGAAAAAATAATCTATCTTTTCTATTAAATGAACTTAATAGAAAAAGATTTTGGTACGAGGCAGATGCAACAACACTCCAATATTTATTTACTTTATATATATTATACCATGACATTAGGGAATATTTCTATTTTTCAAAAAACTTTGCCACCTCTTTTCTTTTTTTACATTTCAGATGATAATAAACATGAACAGGAGGAGATTTCAGATGAAATATTTTGCCGTACAATTACCAATGTTAGACGAGAAAAAAAGCGCCGATTATAGGGAAAGCCATTTGCGTTACCTTGAAGAATTGACGGAAAAAGGGCATATATTTACATACGGCCGCTTTGTCGACGGTTCGGGTGGTCTTGTTATTTATCAAGCCGACGATTTAGAAACCGCCACCAATTTAGCGAAAAATGATCCATACGTCTTAAACGGTGCACGGGACTATGAAATTAAAGAATGGGCCATGAACACGGATGTGGTAAAGAGATAATTCTCAAAAAAGGAAGCATCTTTCTATCTGAAAGGCTTCCTTTTTGTTAGGTGAGTTCAATTGTCCCGTAATGAAATTTGGCAGAGAGTCGCTTGATTTGCGTAAAACCAAATTGCTCAAATCTTTTACTTTTATAATGGTCCTTTAATACAACGCGCTCTTTTGCTACCCTTTTCGCTTCTTCAATGACTTCAGATGAGAGCGGTGTATAAACGGCCATCGTTTTTAATCCGGCCATTCCCGGGGAGGCAATCGTTTCTTCAAACATTGGATCGAAGTACACGACATCATAGCTGTTTTTGTCCAATTCTTTTAAAAGCTGAAGGTGATCCATCGATACGACGGTAATTCTCCTCATCGCCGCATCCATTTCCTTACTACCACTTTCCCACGTCTCGAGCCCGGCCTTAACAATATAGCCTATCGCAAAATTCGCTTCTATACCTACTACTTTCCCCTCTTTACCGACGGCTAAACTTGCGACAATGGCATCAGAAGCGAGTCCTAACGTACAGTCTAAAACGGATTTCCCTTTTTTTAAAGAGGCCGCCAGTACAAACGGATCATCTTCCCCCCTTAAGAGTCGTTTAACACGAAACATCGATGAATTTGGATGAAAAAAAAGCGGGTCTTGATTTCCTAATGGATGAAGTGTTAGCTTTTCTTTTCCGACCATTAATACATGATCTTCATAATTTTTTTGCAAAGAAACTAACGACTGATTTTTTCGTGAAATAAACGGAGAGGAAAGCTCATTTGCGATTTTTTTTGCTTTTTCAACCAGTGGGGCATCATACTTTCCTGCAGTAGTTACGATCATTTTCCTCATCTCCTATTCTATCTACGTATACCATAACTCAAATGAGTTACCGATAAACCTTATATGCCATTAGCCGATTTTACATCTATTCGAATCAAAAAATCAATTATATAATGAAGTTATAAGGCACACATGTATAAAGGAGGCTATCTTTTTGCTCATTGCACTTATTATCATATTATCTTATCTTATAGGTTCTGTGCCGTTTGCTTTAGTCGTTGGCAAATGGGGGTATGGGGTTGACATCAGAGAACATGGCAGCGGAAATTTAGGGGGAACTAACACGTTTCGGACACTCGGCGTCAAAGCCGGGTTAATCGTGACAATTTCAGATTTATTAAAAGGGACACTGGCCGCTTCCCTGCCCTATTTTTTTCATGTTTCTGACCAATTTCATCCTTTGCTTGCGGGGATCCCGGCAATTATTGGACATTCTTATCCGATTTTCGCAAAATTTAAAGGAGGAAAATCGGTTGCCACTTCTGGGGGCACTTTATTATGTGCTGACCCGATCATGTTTATTATCGTCATCCTTATCTTTTTCATTACGCTATACATTTCGAAATATGTCTCCCTTTCATCCATGGTCACGGGTGTTTGCGGCGTCATTTACACGATCTTTGTCGATGATTGGACATTAAGGATCTTCATCTTTTTAGTTGCCATTTTCCTTATCTACAAGCATCGAAGCAATATCGTCAGGATTTATAACAAAACGGAACCTAAAGTGAAGTGGCTGTGATAAAAAAAGCATTCTCATGAGTGCTTTTTTTCATTTCTAAAAACTTCCGCATCTGTCCGTTTCCAATCGTGATAGATGTACATAAGTTATATGGAGACGTTTACCTATAGTTATTTCAATATTGGAGGGACAGAAATGGAAAATAAAAAACATATGCCAATCACGAACCACCAAAACCGCCCAATGAACATGCCACCGAACATGAACATGCCGCCGAACATGAACATGCCGCCTAATATAAATATGCCAATGAATAAACCAATGAACGTTCCAATGAATGCTCCTATGAATGCGCCACTCAATAAACCAATCAATGCCCCGCTTAATGCTCCAATCAATGCGCCAATCAATGCACCGATTGCTAAACACATTAGTTGCGCCCCGCCGGTTATGACGTGTGTGCCGATGTACGGATATGGCGGATATGGCGGTTATGGCGGTGGGTTCGGACCTGGATTTGCCTTAATTGTCGTCCTTTTCATCCTGTTGATCATCATCGGCTGCAGCTGTTGTGGCTTTGGAGGACGTAAAGGGGAGGTGTGCTGTAATTAAGTAAGAAAAAGGCGGATTTCTCCGCCTTTTTCTTACTTACAATATTCGTTATACGCATTGATTAAGTTCGCAACAATTTCTTCCGCACTATGGTCTTCGATTTCATGGCGATGGATGAAGTGGACAACTTCAGTGCCTTTTAATAGGGCCATTGAAGGAGAGGATGGCGGATAGCCTTCAAAATAATCTCTCATTCTTGCTGTCGCTTCTTTATCCTGGCCAGCGAATACTGTTACAATGTGATCCGGTTTAACAGAATGAGAGAGCGAATGGATGGCGGACGGTCTTGCCAGCCCGGCTGCGCAACCGCAAACCGAGTTCACAAAAACAAGCGTCGTTCCGCTTACCTGCTCCATAAATTCATCGACTTCTTCCGCTGTCGTTAACTGTTTAAATCCGGCATTTGTTAATTCATCTCTCATTGGTTGTGTAATTTGCTTCATATATTCTTCATATGCATTCATGTTCATTTTGTAGAGCCTCCTGAATTCCTTGATTCATTTCATTATATCGAATTTCATGCATCATTGAAACTTTGAAGTTTTGGCGAATTGTTCAAAAGAATGGTTGCGCCAAGCGCTGTTTGAAAATGTTGAAGCGCCCATTCATGGCCAATCGGATTGAAGCTTTGCACGGCATCTTCGTGAATAAATAGTTTAAATCCTTTATTGTAAGCATCTACCGCAGTATGCAAAACACAAATATCTGTACATACACCGATAAGATGGACCTCTGAAACATTTCGCTCCCGAAGCACAAGTTCGAGATCTGTGCCGGCAAACGCACTGTATCTTGTTTTATCCATCCAGTACACCTTTGATCGTTCAGACTCATTCAATCCTTCGAGTAAACAGCCAAGATCGCCATACATCTCTCGCCCTTTCGTTCCCCTGATATTATGTGGTGGAAACAAATTGGTTTCTGGATGATAAGGATCTCCTTCTTCGTGAACATCCACCGCAAGTACAACAAACTCGCCATTTTGAATAAATTCACGGGTGATCTCGACCATTCTTTTTTCTATCGATTGCCCGACAGCACCACACGTCAGTTTCCCGTCATTTGCAACAAAATCATTCGTATAATCAATCACAATCAATGCTTTCACTCGTATTCTCCCCCATCGGTATTTTGTCATTTTTAAATAGTATACACTACCTGATGATGGACAAAAAAGATAGACTAACGCTTAACTGATGAAATATAATAATAGTGGAAAGATTCTAACAATACCAGAATGTGAGGTGAATGGACTTTTTTCTTTCAATACATGAATGAATCAGGGGGGGAATTGGATGTTATCCGAAAAGAACTTCTCGGACAAAGAAGTAAATTATTCTAAAATTGCCTCATCTTCTTTATTTAAAACACTTCTTCGCTCAAAGAAAAACTTCATTTTGCCAATGACGATCTTCTTCTTCGTATTCTACTTTGCCTTGCCTGTCATGACTTCTTACTCCACGGTATTAAACACAAACGCGCTTGGTGACATTACATGGGCCTGGATTTTCGCCTTTGCCCAATTTGTGATGACATGGGCTTTATGCATTTTTTATTCAAAAAAAGCTGCCAGGTTTGATTCAATCGTTGATGAAATTAAACGTGAAGAGGAGTTGGGGTAGATGAACACGACTGCGTTTATCCTGTTTCTCATTATCGTTGCTTTAACATTAGTCATTACGTATTTTGCCGCCAAACGCACTAACACGACGAGTGAATTTTATACCGCAAATGGCGGATTGACGGGTTGGCAAAATGGATTGGCAATTGCCGGTGATTACATGTCTGCTGCATCTTTTCTAGGGATTGCCGGTTCGATTGCCTTAACCGGATTCGACGGTTTCTTTTACTCGATCGGCTTCCTTGTTGCCTATTTAGTCGTTCTTTATCTCGTTGCAGAGCCTCTCAGAAACCTTGGAAAATATACGATGGCCGATATGATTGCTGCCCGTTTTAACGATAAAAAAGTACGCGGGGTTGCGGCATTAAATACGATGACGATTTCTATTTTTTATATGATTGCCCAACTTGTCGGTGCTGGCGCCTTAATAAAGCTTTTATTAGGATTGTCATATACGTCATCTGTGCTCATCGTCGGTGTTTTAATGACGGTTTACGTCGTATTTGGCGGGATGATGGCTACAAGCTGGGTGCAAATCGTTAAGGCCGTTCTGCTGATGGCAGGAACCTTTCTTATTTCAATTATGGTGTTTGCCAAATTCGACTTTAATATCACGTCGATGTTTACCCATATGAAAACGGCGACTCCTCTTGGGGAAATGTTTCTTAACCCGGGCAACAAATATAAAGTTCCTCTTGATACGATTTCTCTCAACCTTGCTCTCGTCCTTGGAACAGCCGGGCTTCCTCATATACTTATTCGTTTCTTTACGGTAAAAGATGCCCCTACTGCAAGAAAATCGGTCGTACACGCAACGTGGATCATTGGACTTTTTTATATATTAACCGTTTTTCTTGGCTTTGGAGCCGCCGCTTTTGTCGGAACTGAGAACATTGTTAAGGCAAATCCTGCCGGTAATATGGCAGCCCCATTACTTGCCGAGTCACTTGGCGGCGACTTTTTATTTGCATTTATTTCCGCCGTTGCTTTTGCTACGATTCTTGCGGTCGTCGCCGGTCTCGTATTATCCGCTGCATCCGCATTTGCACACGATTTTTATGGACAAATTCTTCGCCGCGGAAATGCAACTGAAAAGGAACAAATGAAGGCGGCGAGATGGGCTTCGGTAGGCGTTGCCGTTCTATCTATTTTATTGTCGCTTTTTGCGCAAAAATTAAATGTGGCTTTCCTTGTCAGCTTAGCCTTTGCTGTTGCCGCCAGCGCCAATTTGCCAATCATTTTGCTCACAATTTTTTGGAAACGTTTCAATACTACAGGAGCCGTAACAGGAATGCTTATTGGGCTGTTCAGTTCTTTACTTCTAGTGGCAATCAGCCCGAGCGTCTGGTCACCAGTTCCGGGGAGTGCTATTTTTGTCGGGGATCCGATCTTCCCATTGGCCAACCCCGGCATCATTTCCATCCCGTTAGGATTTATTGGGGCCTTTCTTGGAACGATTCTTTCTTCAAAAGAAATCGATGAAAAGAAATTTGATGAAATACTTGTCAGGGCCAATACGGGGATCGGAATTAAAAAATAACAAACACCGGAGGAATTTTTCCCTCCGGTGTTTGTTATTAGTTTATTTTCGGGTTGATTTCCTGACGATCGGATAAAAGATAATCCCGCAAGCCAGCATACCGATCCCGAACAAGAATGTTTTTAAATCGGCTGTCCCGGCTTTAATCACCCAGGCCGAATAAATCGTTGCCGCAATCGAAATGACCCCATCCACAAAACGGGCGCGACTGAATCTATTTTCATAGGTTTCACCGCTGAAGACAAGTTTGACTTGATACAAGCATGCAAATACATAAGGCACTAAAAACGCAAGCGTTGCGACAAAAATGACAAAATTATAAGCATCTGCCATTGAATGGGAAACAACTGAAAAAATAAATAATTGCGTAAAAATATTTGTCATCGTTAATGAAAATACAGGGGTTCCTCTGCCATTTTCTTTTGCAAAAGACGGTAAGAACATTTTCCGTTTTGCCGCCTGATAAGGAACTTCAGAAGAAAGCAAAATCCAGCCGATTGTCGCGCCTAAAAGAGAGACCATTCCAAGTAAAGCCATAATGTAACTCCCTGAAGGGCCGATGACCGTCGAAAGTGCATCGACAAGCGGCTTTTGTGAAGCAAGCAGCTCTTTCTTCGAAAGTGTGCCCATGACGAGAAATGTGATACTAATGTAAAGAATAAGCGCTAAAATAAGACCAAATATTGTTGCCTTTTTCACATCACTTTGTTTTTTTGCCCGTGTTGAAAATACAACGGCCGATTCAATCCCGATAAATGCCCATAAAGTCGCAACCGCGGCATGATTGATCTGGCCAACAAGTCCAATCGTATGACCTGACGCTTGATCGATTCGTCCTTCGGCAAATGGCGTTAGGTGGCTAGATTGAAAAGCAAATAAACATAAGACAATAAATAGAGCAAAGCCAAGTACTTTAGCTGCCGTTGCGGCAAGGTTCAATTTCCCGGCACCGCTTACTCCTCGTAAAATAATATAATGCATTCCCCATAAAAGCATACTGCAAACAAGAAATGTTATAAATCCTCCCTCCGTAATAGCGGCACTTCCAATTGAAAATAGACGCCTTTGGCTCGTCAATATCGGGAAAAAAGTAGATAGATAACTAGCAAATGTTGTAATGATTGCCACATTCCCTGCGAAATTAGCCACCCAATATCCCCAACTGACAAGGTAGCCCAAAAGTAGGGAACGTTCCGTATTTGGCTTAAATAAAGCGAGTGCATAATTTTGCGGGCCACCATTGAGTGACGGCTTTCGAATGCTTAAATTTCCAAAAACTAATGCCGTCAAGAGTACGCCAATTCCGGTAATGAGCCATGCCCCAAGGACTCCCGCGGGGCTTGCCACTTCCGCAAGCGAGCGAGGCAGCATAAAAATTCCGGAACCGACCATGTTTCCGACAACAAGTGCAGTAAGGACCCAGAGTCCGAGCCTTTTTTCTTTCATGATGTATCCTCCCAGATGTACAAACAAAAATTACATAGTTTAATTAATTCGCTATCACAATAGTACATTAGCAAACTAAAGTATACAAGTAGTTTATTTTTCCAGCAAAAAACAAACACGTACCATGTTACCGGCACGTGTTTGTTTTTATATTTTTAAAATGGTCTGCCCATCTTCTTGCACAATTTTATTTTCCTTCATTAGTTTTCCAAGCGCCCTTTTAAACGCTGCTTTACTAATATTAAACACCTGTTTAATTTCTTCTGGATCGGACTTGTCCGTATAAGGCATATAGCCTTTATGCTCTTTTAAATATTGATAAATTTTCTCTGCATCTTCATTATATGCATGTTCTTTTCTTGGTCTCATCGAAAGGTTAACCCTGCCGTCTTCGCGGACAAAGGCTACCCTGCAATCAACCAATTCCCCAAGCCTCAAGGTTTTCGTCATTTCTTCATGATGAATGAATCCGATCCATTCTTTCTCAGTAAAAACAAGAGCGCCATATTCATTTAAGCGATAAACTCTCCCTTTCGTCATTTCGTTAAAACTATCTTCATCTGCGCTCACTGCTTGTTCAACCATTTCTTCTTCCGTCGCCAAATCAGCAAATAGCCGGCCTTTTTTATCCAATTTCAATCCACAATATAATTCATCCCCAATTTCTGGCCATTGGCTAAATTTGTGCGGAAGATCATCCTTTGACAACAGAACATCTTTACTGATTCCCATATCCAGAAAAACCCCAAGATTGCGCCTCGATCCGACGACTTTTAGCCAGGCGAGAGAATCAAGCCGCACTTTAGGATTTGCCATCGTTGCAGCAAGCCGGCCTTCGTGATCCTGGTACAGGAAAACTTCAATTTCTTCGCCTTCTAAAAGTTCCCTTAAAGCCTCACGTTTATGTAATAGCACATCTTCCTGTCCGTTTGACAAAAAATAGCCAAATTCGGTTATACGCTCTACTTTTAGTTTATGGATTTCTCCAGCCCGTAATTGCTTATTCACTATCATCTTCCTTCCTCTCATCAGTCGTTCATATTTAGTATGTAATAAACGCGGAAAAGGATAAACCTACTTACGTGATGAAGTAGGCTTATCATTCTTATTTGTCGTTTTTTTCTTCCTCTTTAGCCGCTTCCATCATTTTTTGTACAAGAATGTGCTGCGGCATATGCATTATTTCTTCAATCGGCACCTTTAATTTTTCCGAAAGCTTAATGGCCGTTTCAGCTGAAATTTGATTTGGGCGCATTTAAATCCCCTCCGTAAAATCATTATACCAAAGAGGTCAGCATATTAAAATAAACCGATGGCATTCCCATCGTCCGTAACATCCATATTTAATGCCGCAGGCTTTTTCGGCAAGCCCGGCATCGTCATGACATCACCGGTTAAAGCGACAATAAAGCCCGCGCCAATTGATGCTTTCAGCTCTCGAATGGTAATGACAAAATCTTTTGGACGACCGATTTTCTTCGGATCATCCGACAAAGAATATTGTGTTTTCGCCATACATACCGGCAGCAGTCCCCATCCTTCATCATCAAACTGTTTTAATTGGGATATTGCCTTTGGTGAAAATTGGACACCGCTAGCTCCATATACTTTTTCGGCTATCGTTATAATTTTTTCTTCAAGAGACATGTCAAGAGTATAAAGTGGTTTATACTCATTCTTTCCAGTTTCAATTACTTCAATTACTTTGCGGGCAAGAGCCTCTCCCCCTTCGCCTCCTTTTAACCAGACATCCGCCATTTCTACCGGAATATTGCGATCACGACACCATTTTTCGATATACTCGATCTCGCTTTCAAAATCGTGAACAAAATGGTTAATGGCAACAACGAAAGGAAGTCCGAATGCCTTAATCGTTTCAATATGTTTTTCTATATTAGCCATTCCCGATGCGAGGGCGGCTACATTTTCATCTTGCAGTTTATCTTTTGGCACGCCGCCATGCATTTTCAACGCTCTGACGGTCGCCACAATGACGACCGCGCTCGGCTTAATATTTGCAGCGCGCGCCTTAATATTTAAAAATTTCTCGGCACCTAAATCGGCTCCAAATCCAGCTTCTGTTACGACATAATCACCAAGTTTTGCTGCTATTTTTGTCGCTAATACACTATTGCAACCATGCGCAATGTTAGCAAAGGGGCCGCCGTGAATGATGGCGGGTGTATTTTCTAATGTTTGAACAAGATTTGGCCTTAATGCATCTTTTAAAAGCAAAGTTAATGCCCCTTCTACTTTTAAATCGCCGACAGTCACCGGCTTTTTATTGTAATCATATGCGACAACCATTCTAGACAACCGCTTTTTCAAGTCGTTCACATCGTTTGCCAGGCAAAAAATCGCCATCACTTCTGAGGCAACCGTTATATCGAAGCCATCTTCACGCGGCACACCCTGCACCGGGCCACCAAGGCCAACGATGATGTTTCTTAAAGCTCTATCGTTCATGTCCATCACTCGTTTCCAGACGATACGGCGCGGATCGATATTTAATTCATTCCCTTGATGAATATGGTTGTCAATAAGGGCAGCCAGGGCGTTATTCGCGGTAGTTATCGCATGAATGTCACCTGTAAAATGAAGGTTAATATCCTCCATTGGCATCACCTGGGAATATCCGCCTCCCGCTGCCCCTCCTTTCATTCCCATACTTGGCCCAAGGGAAGGTTCCCTCAAGGCAATGATGGCTTTTTTGCCAATTCGATTAAGAGCCTGGCCAAGTCCAACCGTAACCGTGGATTTCCCTTCTCCTGCCGGTGTTGGATTAATGGAAGTGACTAAAATGATTTTTCCATCTTTTTTTGTTTTTAATTTTTCAATTAGGCTTAAAGATAGTTTTGCTTTATATCGTCCGTACGGTTCCCAATCCTCTTCTTCAATGTGAAGTTGCTTGACGATTTCTTCAATGCGGACCATTTTCGTTTCGTGGGCAATTTCAATATCCGATTTATATTTAATTTTTTCAATCATGTCAGTAACTCCCTTTAGCAAGAATACAATCACCGCTATTATTTTACATAAAAATTGGGCAAACAGCCAATTAAACCGCTTTCAAAAAGTGGCGAACTTTCTCTTTTTTAGTTTATACTGTTGAATAAAGCAAAATCATTAAAAATTTAAATGTTTGGAGGTAAAATGAATGGCTACAATTACGGTTGAAGGATTTGGTGAATTTCAAATTGAAAAAGGCAGAAAACTTGTTACCGCTTTAGAAGACAACGGAGTGGATATTCTTCATCGCTGCGGCGGGAATGCAAAATGCACAACATGCCGGATCGAAGTATTAGAAGGTGACTTTGGAGAAATGAATGAAAAGGAAAAAGCGAAGCTTGAATCCGCAGGGCTGATTGACCAAAACATTCGATTATCATGCCAGGTGCTTGTCGATGGAGATGTGACCATTCGTCCGGTCATGACGGTTACTTCTGAAGGAAAAGACGCCGGTCCACGACCTTCAGAAGAATTATAATCCCTTTAAAATATTGGATGAAGCAACCGTTTTTCCCTTCCCGGTCTCTGGATAAATCATCACATTGTACATAAACTAAAAAGGGAAAAAGGAGGGTGAAAAACATGGGAGAACCTTATAATGATCTTATGCAAGTCAAAATGTCGATCAAGGCTGCCGAACGGATGATCGGGCAGGCGACGATGAGCATGGATCATGACCAGCTAAACGATGCTAAACGGGCATTAAATGACGCAAAGCATCAATATCAAAATGCCATAGGCAATGCTACTGGTGTAGATAACATGTTTTTAGCGCATTGCGGCGAATTAATCAGCCAGTGCGAACAACAAATAAATGAAGCATTGCGTTAAAAAAGAAGCGAGATTTCGCTTCTTTTTTACTTTAAAACTGGTTCACCGATTTTGTTTTCAAACAAGTTTCTACAATAACGGAGGGCACTTTTTTTATTCGTGATCTTATGCTGCTTAAATGCTTCCAAAAGCGCAATGTAATAACTCCCATCAAATTCGCGTTGTACTTTCAATGTATATTCAATGGCAACTGTTACGAGCGAATCGTCCGCATCCGTTAAATATTTGCCGAATTCAACAAACGCTTTCTCACTGTCCTTTAATTTGATACCCTTTGATGCAAGAAACATTAAATAGTCTTCCAATGAATTATGATGCACTTTCCATCCATCCAATCTTGCGAATCTTCATTTCATACTTAGAATTGTATCAATTTAAAGTATTATTAATCAATCATTTCCTTTTTTGCTTCGATTGAAATGTTGCTAAGTGCCTGCGTCGCGAGAAAATCGGCTTCTTTATTTTCATTTCTCGGGATTAATTCAAAAATCGGGGTCAACCCCAGTTTCTTAAGCTTTGCTTCAATTTTATCCATCCATCTTTGCAATTCTTGTTCGTAACAGGGCCATTCGTCAGTCATTTGATGGATAACGACCATGGAATCTCCCTTGATCGTAACGGTAGAATGATGAACGCCAAGTTGTTCAAGCTCGTTTACAAGTAGCCAGAGCGCCGCATATTCCGATTCATTGTTGGAATCAATCTGCTCCAGTGAAGCATTAACTCTATAGCGGTATCTCTTTTCGTTTTGTTCATAATAGATGACAGCTCCCTGCCCCGACTTTCCATCATCTTTCTTATAGCCTCCGTCAAAGTAACAAACGACGTTCATTGGCACTGTTTCCTTTTCAGCAGCCAATTTTTGAAGCTCTTTTTTCGACCAGTATGTACCATTTTCGTCTATAAACATAATCGTGCCAAGTCTTCCTGTCCGTTCAATATCCAGTGCTGTACGAATAGCCTCTTTCAGAGAGAGGGAATCGGAGACAAATCGTATTGTATGGCTTGATTTCGCCGGCTTATAGTTCCATTCAATCGTTATTTTCATTTTTCCTCCTGTTATTCACATTCTTAAAATATTTAAAAAATTCCCTTCCTTTTTTTGAATGATTCATTATAATAATGAATATTAGGTTTTAAAGGAAGAGGAACGGACAACCATCATAACCATCATAGAAATAAGGTGATAACTTGAAAAAATCAATTGTTGCGGATGGAAGTTTATTATTTGTTGCATTTATTTGGGGAACTACATTCGTTATCGTCCAAAACGCCATTGCTTTTCTAGAGCCGTTTTCCTTTAATGCCGTCCGTTTTTTTATTGCTACTGTATTTTTAGCAGGTTGGGTTCTTTTATTTAACAAATCCCTTTTCAACACCCTTTCGAAACCACTCATTTTTAGAGGAATTGCCATCGGGTTCTGGCTATACTTAGGTTACGGGTTTCAAACGTTGGGACTATTGTACACAAGCTCATCAAAAGCCGGCTTCATTACCGGGTTAAGCGTCGTGCTCGTACCCGTTTTATCCGTATTTTTCTTTAAACAAAAGTTAACGGTCCCGGCATCTATTAGTGTCGTGCTTGCCGTTGCCGGTTTATACATGCTTACTATTGGAAACAGTTTTCATTTAAATGTTGGCGATTTTTTTGTATTAATTGGCGCTATTTCCTTTGCCCTGCAAATTATTTTAACAGCAAAATATGCGAATTCCTATCCTGCCATGCTGCTTACGATCGTGCAATTACTTACAGTAGCTATTTTAAGTGCGCTGTCCAGCCTCTTTCTTGAAAATTGGAAAAACATTTTCCAGCCTGCGATTCTCGGCAAGAAAGAAGTGTGGATCGCTCTTATCGTCACTTCCTTGTTCGCGACCGCCATCGCTTTTTTAGCGCAAACATACTTTCAAAGCTATACGACGCCGACAAGAGTGGCTTTAATTTTTTCTATGGAACCGGTTTTTGCGGCATTTGCCGGCCTTTTATGGAATAATGAAACGCTTGGCGCCAGGGCGGTCATCGGCTGTTCCTTAATACTGATCGGAATGATCTTATCTGAACTGCCGATCAAACAATGGTTTATGAAACGTAAAGAAAAAGAGTGGGCAAATTTTTAGCCCACTTTCACTTTTATTTCCAGTTTTAAAAACTCCTGCTTCATTTGTTCTTTGTCGAGATTTAATTTGCATTCATCCAAATTTAGCTGAGTGATCGTTGGAACATCGTTATATATCTCACATAATTCTTTGCTTAAAAATGCCATTTCCTTGCCTGAAATCAATTTTTTCAAATAACGTTTATATTTTTGGTCAAGTTCTTCTATATTTTTATAGATTCCTTCGACCGAGCCATATTGCTGGATTAACGGCAATGCTGCTTTTTCACCAACTCCCATGACTCCTGGAATGTTATCGCTTTTATCGCCAAGGAGCGCTTTCACATCAACCCATTGTGACGGTTCAATTCCATACTCCGTCCTAAAATGATTGACTGTATATTTTTGTTCTTCCCTTTTTGAAACGATAATTTGGGATGTTTGTTCACATAACAACTGAAGCAAGTCTCTGTCATTGCTGTAAATGATGCATTCACCCGTTTTTTCCTTTCGCCAGCGTGACACAAATGTTCCGATAATGTCATCTGCCTCATATTTTGGAATCGTAAATTGCGGTATTCCTATTGCTTCAAATAAAGAAATGGCTGTTTCATATTGTTCTATAAGTGGCTCCGGCAATTCATTTCTCGTTCCTTTATATTGTTGAAACTTCTGCCTTCTGATCGTTTCTTCCCTTTTTACATCCCAGGCAATCGCCATATGAGTCGGGTTATAATTTTTGATAAGCTGCACTAGTTTTTGCATTTTAGTCCGCAGGCCGTTAATAAATAGCCCCCGTGAATTCCTTTGTAATTCATGGAGTTCTTTTCCGTAAGCCGTTGCAAAATAGCACCTGCTCAATAAATTGAAGCCATCTATTAAAATAAACGTTTCTTCATTTAATTCCATCTTAATATCCTCCAAACTATCATTAAAAACCGCGATTATACAAAAAAACGACCATTGCGTTAAACAATGGTCGTCGATTGTATGTATACCCGCTCAGCCGTAACTCTTATTGTCTTATAAACCCGTTCTCACAGGTGGGTATTCGCAGCTGTGTTTCCATCTTCCTCTACCGTGTTTGGAGGCACGATGTAATGACAGTCATTTAGAATTCCCTTATTATTTACATCGGTTTAAGACAGTTCAGAGTTACTAACATCGCAGGTCTTTATTATAACTCGTTTTTTTAGAAATGTAAACAGCCCTTATTTTGTTTTTTTGCCATGGTGCATTTTCTTTACTTCGACTTCTGCGTAAGAAGCAAATTCAGTGTCTGAGCGCTTCTCCATCTGTTTTGCATTGTTGTTTCTCATCGCATTGGCATTCGCCGGTTTTGTTCTGCCCATTAGGAATCCCCCCTTATTATTATCATTTGTCGATTCGTAAAAATTAATCATCATCCGTTTTAGCTTTTGATGTCATAATTTTCCTCGGCCCTGGGGAAAATAATCTTAAGGAGGCGTATAAACATGACTCACCCTTATTTATGTCCGAACTGCAAAACGAATCGAATGCGGTTTAACATTATCGAACAAAATGCATCGGCAGTGAAACTTGACCCTTCTTCAGGCGAAGTCGTTCATCATTACGAAAAAGACGAGCCACTAGACCCTTTCCATTTGCCGTACAAAGGATCGAAGATTATGGTTCAATGTGCCGTTTGTGGTGTGGTAGGCGAAGAGGAAATGTTTATAAAGCGGGCAGAAAATAATCCATTAAAATAAGATGAACAGCAAGCCTGTTCATCTTATCATTTGAAAATCCCGCGGTTAAAAAGAAACTCGCGGATTGATCTTTAATAGCTGTTCTTCCATTATGTTCAAGCCTTTTTCCAATTGTTCGTCGGTAATAACAAGCGGTGAAAGAATGCGGATGACATTGCTGTAAAGCCCGGCACCCATGACGGCAACTCCGTTTTCATTGCACGTGCTAATGATTTTTTTCGTCAGATCGCTATCCGGCTCTTTCGTTTTTCGGTCTTTGACAACTTCAAGAGCACACATGGCGCCAAGTCCTCTCACGTTTCCGATAAACTCGAAACGTTCTTCCCATTTTCTAAACGTTTCCATTACTTTTTCGCCGATCATGTTCGCCCGTTCGATCAGACCATCTTCTTCCAACATCTCAATCACTTTAAGGGCAGCGACGCAACCGAGCGGGCTTCCACCGTATGTTCCACCAATTTCGCCTGGAGCCGGTGTATCCATAATTTCCGCGCGTCCCGTGACCGCTGAAATCGGAAGGCCGGCCGCAATCGATTTCGACATTGTCATTAGATCTGGGACGACATCAAAATGTTCCATTGCAAACATTTTACCCGTTCGGCCAAAGCCGGTTTGCACTTCATCAGCAATCAACAAAATATTATGTTGGTCACAAATTCGCCGGATCCCTTGAACAAATTTTTTCGATGGAATGACGAATCCGCCTTCCCCTTGAACCGGTTCTAATAGAATAGCGGCAATTTCATCAGAAGGCACTTCTCCTAAAAAGAAGTTTTCAAATTGGTTTAAAATCGCCTCATCCATTTCATCGGATGTTCGGCCGTCGCGATAATAATACGGATACGGCATTTTATACGTATCTGGCGCAAAAGGGCCGAATCCGTATTTGTACGGTTTCACTTTACTTGTTAAAGACATGGCGAGTAACGTCCGGCCATGGAAGCCGCGTTCAAACGAAATTATTCCTTTCTTGCCTGTATATTTTCTTGCTATTTTGACCGCATTTTCAACCGCTTCAGCCCCGCTGTTTAAAAAAAAGGTTTTTTTATGATGATTGCCCGGAGTAATTTCATTTAATTTTTCCGCGAGTTCAATATACGGTTCATACATCATAACGTGAAAACACGGATGAATGTATTTATCCAGTTGATCTTTCAGTGCTTCCACCACTTTAGGCGGGCAATGCCCGGCGTTTAACGTGCCGATCGCCCCGGCAAAATCGATATACTCCTTTCCTTCAACATCGACCATTACCGCTCCTTCTGCTCTTTCAACAAAGGAATGGATCGTATTAAAAGGGCCTCTCGGCACACTCAAGTCTTTCCGTTTTAATAATTGTTCCAGCCTTTTCACTATTCTTTCACCCCGCACCAATCGATAATGGTAAGCGCAATAATTTCCGCTGCTTGATATACGTTTTCTAGTTCTATATATTCATTCGGATAATGAGCGAAAGCCGTTACACCAGGCCCGAAAACGACTGAAGGCGTATTACCGACATTCGTTAACAATCCGCCGTCTGTTCCCCATGGCGATGCTTCGATCACAGGTTCAGATCCGCAAATGTCGCGATACCGCTTCATTAAAATATGCATCAATTCATGTTCAACATCAATTTTTCCAGGAAGCCATTGTGCGCCAAACCATTCAACTTCAGGTGGATGTTCTCTCAGCCAGTCATCATGAATGGAGGAAACTGCTTCTTCCAGTTCTTTTTTTACTTGTTCCAACGTTTCATCCGGAGCGACGCCGATCCTGCCTTCTAATGTAACAAGGTCTGGTGCCATTGATGGCCAATCGCCTCCGGAAATTTTCCCGATATTGATCGGAACCGGAATAGGAACATTTTTATAAAGTGGATCAGTTATTCGTTCATTCCTTGTTTTTTCAAGGGTGAGAATCGAATCGACTACCTTCATCGCTTTCTCGATCGCACTCACCCCTTCATAGCGGGTTCCTCCATGGGCGGAGCGGCCTTTTACATCAATGCGAAACCACATCGATCCTTGCTGGGCAGGGAAGATTTTCATATTTGTCGGTTCAGGAATGAGTGCGGCATCTGCTGTATATCCTTTTAAAATGGCAGCCAACGTGCCCGCGCCTCCGCTTTCTTCTTCCATTACACTATGGAAAATAAGATCTCCTTTTAATTGAACGCCAATCGCTTTTAAACATTCAATGGCAAGAAGAAGGGAAACATTTCCGCCCTTCATGTCGGTCGATCCTCTTCCATAGAGCTTGCCATCTTCGATTTTGCCGCTATATGGATCGTCCGACCATTGCTTCATATCCCCGGGAGGAACTACATCAATGTGACCGTTTAAAACAAGTGATTTTCCGCCGCCTGTTCCCTTCCAGACGCCGACTACATTCGGGCTGGTGGAAAAGTCCGTTCTCGTCGCACAAAAATAAGGATGATTAATAAATTCATCACCATCCGGATGCCAAAAATCAACTTCAAGGCCGATAGACTCCAGTTTCTCTGCTACTTTTTTTTGGATTTCGGCTTCATTTCCTTGCACGCTGTCAAGTTGAACTAATTGTTGCAAAAATGTTGCGGCTTCATGACGATGCTCATTTATCCAATGCTGAATTTGCTCTTTCATCTCCTCACCTCTTTTTATGTAAACTATTGAAACACCTTGATATTTTCAGAAATTGTCAATGGCGCTCCCGTTGAAGCGACCACTTCTTCTACGGTGTACGGATACATTACTTCCCGCAACATTAACTTACCATCCGCACAGTCAATGACCGCACGTTCGGTTATGATCATATGTGCGCCTTCTTTTACGGTTAACGGTAGTTTGCATTCTTTGACGATTTTCGGATTTCCTTCTTTATCCGTATGGTTCATCAATACAATGACTTTTTTTGCCTTTTGGGCAAGGTCAATGGCTCCGCCCATGCCAGGAACCCGCTTTCCGGGTACAATCCAATTGGCGATATCCCCTTTCTCACTCACTTCAAGCGCCCCAAGTATCGTGATATCAAGTAGCCCTCTACGAATAATGCCAAAGGCTGTGGCGCTGTCAAAATAGGAGGCCCCGGGAATGACTGTGACAGGATAGCCGCCGGCGTTTGAAAGGTTGCCATCTTCTTTTCCTTCTTCAGGCGATGGCCCCATGCCTAAAATTCCGTTTTCGGTATGAAGCATGACGCCAAGTTCAGAAGGAATAAAGTCAGCCACAAGCGTCGGAATGCCGATTCCTAAATTAACCGTCATTCCTTGGCCAATTTCAAGTGCCGCCCGGCGCGCTATTTGCTTTCTTGATTCAATTCCCAGACCCATTTCCAGTCTACCCCCTTGCTTTGAACAATGTAATCAACGTACACACCCGGCGTGATGACGCATTCGGGATCGAGACTACCCGCCGGAACAATTTCTTCTACTTCCGCAATGGTAATATTGCCTGCCATGGCTACAAGCGGATTCGTATTTCGAGCGCTTTTGTCATAGATTAAATTTCCATAAACATCGGCCTTTTGGGCATAAACAATTGAAACGTCTGCCGTTAATGAAGGTTCGATCATATATTCTTTTTCGGCGATGAAAACTTTTTCTTTCCCTTTTTCAACAACCGTTCCTAATCCTACATCGACTAATATTCCGCCTAGCCCCATGCCCCCTGCGCGCATCTTCTCGACAAGGGTTCCTTGAGGGACAAATTCAACTTCCAACTCTCCCGCTTGCATTTGTTTGCCCGCTTCCGGATTTGATCCAATATGAGAGGCAATTAACCGACTCACCCTTTTTTCCGTGATTAATTTGCCAGGTCCAATCCAGGGAAAGCCTGTATCATTGCTGATCATATGAATATCCTTAATTCCTTTTTCAAGAATGGCATTAATCAAGGTTGGCGGAGCCCCGACTCCGCCAAAACCGCCAATCATTAATGTCATCCCATCCCGAAAGTGTTTCATTGCTTCATCGATTGATATCTGTTTATTTAATGCCGATTGATTTCTCTCCAATTTAACCACCAGCCTGATTTAGAATTAACTTGAAGCCTTATGATGATGATATATTCCGGAATCGATCAATTGCTCCGTAAGTTCAATAATCGCTTCTTCCAAAATATCCAATATGTCTTTCACTTGCTCTTTTGTTATGACGAGCGGTGGAGAGAGAATGACGGAATCACCGCTAAATCCTGTTACTCCGGCAACTGCCGGGTAGATGATTAATCCCTTTTTAAAACAAAGCGAAATGAGTTTTTCTGTAATTCCGTCTGAAAGCTGAAACGGCTCTTTTGTAAAAGAATCTTTTACGAGTTCTAATCCGCATAACAATCCTTTTCCGCGTACATCTCCGACAATTGGATATTTCATAGCAAGTTTTTTTAATCCGTTAAGTAACAGCTCGCCTTGCTCTTGTGCATTTTGAACAAGATTATGGTGATCCATATATTGAAGTACAGCAAGGCATGTTGCGGCCGACAGCGGGTTCGCACTAAACGTGTGCCCGCTCATGACAACTTTTGAGCCGTTTTTTATGACGTTTATGATTCGTTCAGAGACAATGGTTGCGGCCATCGGTGTATAGCCGGAACTCAATCCTTTTCCGAGCGTAATGATATCGGGAACAATATCCCAATGGTCAACGGCAAACATTTTACCTGTCCTGCCCATGCCGGTCATTACTTCATCCGCAATGGTCAAAATATCATAGCGCTTACAAACTTCTATAATTTTTGCATGGTATTCATCCGGCGGAACAATCGCTCCTCCTGATGCGCCGATTACTGGTTCGAAAATAAACGCGGCAATATTTTCCGGCCCAATTCTCTGAATCGCTGCCTCGAGCTCATCGGCACACCTTACCCCGCAACCTGGATAACTTTCTTTTAACGGACATTGATAGCAATAAGGCGCGGGGGCAACCGGAAAATCCTCTAAAAGAGAAGTGAAACGGCTCCTTCTTAGCGGATGCCCCGACATTGACAGAGCTCCCAGGGTAATGCCATGATAACTTGTTCTTCTTGATAATACTTTTGTCTTTGTCGTGATTCCTTGCTCCTGAAAGTATTGAATCGCCACCTTTAGTGCCGTCTCTGTCGCCTCAGACCCACTGTTTACAAAAAACGTCCACTCAAGGTCCCCGGGAGCCCACTGGGCAAGTTTTTTTGCTAATTCTTCTGCGGCATCGCTTGTAAAATGGGAACGGTAAACGAAAGATACGTGTTTTGCCTGGTTATACATCGCTTCTGCTATTTCATCTACACCATGGCCGATATTGACCGTAATTGCACCGGATGACCCATCGATATATTGCTTTCCCTCGATATCATAAAGATAAATCCCTTTTCCATAACTGATTGTAGGATATTCTGCATCTAAAACTGGTTTAATGAGATGTGTTTTCTTCCTCATGCTGGGTCCCTCCCTTCTTAAATGATGAGTGGCTAAAGCACCCCTACATTAGTCAAATTTAAAGTAGTTTTTCTTTAGTAATCGCGGCTGGTTCATCAATTCATTAAATGTAATCGTTTGACTAAGGCTTTTCGTATCAATTAACATCAGTTGATCTTCAATTTGGTCAATAATTGTATCTGGTTGATATTCCATTCCGCACCCCTCGCAGGAAACGGAAGGAATATCATTGATTTCAATGGCACGGCTGCCATCCGGAAGTTCCCAATAACCGGTCTTCGTTGTTTCTTTTGCGCTATTTGACTCGCACCATTCACAAAACATGGATAACCTCCTACGCTTGTTTTTCAACTTCTTGTGATTCTTTTGCACGTTCAGCCTGATATTTTCTTTCCTTCATTTGATCACGTTTTTCGCGATTATCTTTTAACGTATGGTGCTCCGGATTTTCCGCGTAAGCTTTTCGGCGATCAAGCCGTTTTAGCCCTTCAGGAACGAGATTGAACTTTTCATCTTTCATCAATGCTGTAATGCCGATTGCTGGTTCTTGCTCTTTAATGTTCATCACTTCGTTAAAATAAGCGTCCGCCTGATGCGGCTTATAATTTTGCGGTTCTGGATAAGAGGTGATTACACCTTCAAAATTCCGTAATACAACTTTGTCAGGACTTTGTGAAATTAAATAGTTTGGCTGAAGCGCAATTTTTCCTCCGCCTCCAGGGGCATCAACGACAAATGTCGGTACGGCATAGCCGGAAGTATGGCCGCGAAGCGCTTCAATAATTTCAAGCCCTTTTGAAACCGGTGCTCTAAAGTGGCCGATACCCTCTGATAAGTCACATTGATAAATGTAGTAAGGGCGTACGCGAATTTTCACCAGGTCATGCATTAGTTTTTTCATAATATGGGTGCTATCGTTAATACCAGCAAGAATAACCGATTGGTTGCCCACAGGGACACCCGCATTTGCCAGCATTTCACACGCTTTCTTTGATTCTTCTGTAATTTCAATCGATGTATTAAAGTGTGTATTAAGCCAGACCGGATGATATTTCTTTAAAATATTGCATAAGTTTTCAGTTATCCGTTGCGGGAATACAACCGGTGCGCGGGTTCCAATTCGGATAATTTCAAGATGAGGAATCGCGCGCAGCTTCTTCAAAATGTACTCGAGAATATTGTCATTGATTAAAAGGCCATCACCGCCAGAAATCAAGCAATCTCTAACTTGCGGAGTATTGGCGATATACTCGATCGCAGCATCAAGTTGCTTTTTCGGTACGCCCATTCCAATTTGGCCGGAAAAGCGCCTTCTCGTACAATAACGGCAATACATTGAGCACTGGTTGGTTACTAAAAACAAGACGCGGTCCGGATAGCGATGGGTCAATCCTGGAACCGGTGAATCTTCGTCTTCATGAAGCGGATCTTCGAGATCATATTTCGTTTTTAAAATTTCTTTGCCGATCGGGACAGACTGCATACGGATTGGGCAGCGTGGATCATCTTTATCCATTAGCCATGCATAATAAGGCGTAATGTTAAGCGGAATCGTTTTTGTCGAAATTCGCACACCTTCTTCTTCTTCTGGCGTTAAATTGACAACCTTTTTTAAATCTTTCAATGTGCGAATGGTGTGAGTCAATTGCCATAACCAATCATTCCATTGTTCATCCGTAACATCTTTCCATAGTTCAATATCTTTCCAATGTCTTTTTGGCGTATATAATCCATTTACGATAGGCATGTGTAAAACCCTCCCTGTAATCTAAATATTTTTCATTTTTATTCTAATGCAAATTTTGTGCCAATATTGAAAAATCCCGCATCTTCTTGTTTTTACAGCATATGCACCAGTTTTGTTTTCGGGAAACAGTTAGAATGAAACAAAATAACCGCCGAAAATTCGGCGGTTATTTTGTTTTAATTTTATATTGTAAAGTTTGCCTTGGTATTTTTAATAGTTTTGCAGCCTGCTGAATATTGCCCCCGGTTTCTGATAGAGCTCTAGAAATGAGTTCATCCTCTTTTTCTCGCAGCACCTCCCTTAGTGGCCGAATCGGTGAAAAACTTTTTTTTCTTTTCGTTCCCTTGTTATCCCTTAAAATATGCCCCGGTATGTGCTCCATTTGGATCATTCCGTCTTTCTCTGCCATGTTCATGGCAAATTCAATGGCATGTTTCAGTTCCCTTATATTTCCGGGCCAGTGATAGCTGTCGAATAGCTCGAGAACTTCCTCGTCCACTCCCTCTATCGCTTTATGAAAACGAACATTGTACGTTTCGATAAAATGATCAATAAGAACGGGAAGATCTTCCTTGCGATCGCGCAATGGAGGAATCTCAAAATAAATAACGTTTAAACGGTAATATAAGTCCTGGCGCAATGTTTTATTCTCAATACAGCATTCAGGCTCTTCATTTAAAGCGGCAACGACCCTGACATCGATCAGTTTTCCTGTCGATGCGCCGACCCTCCGAACGACGCCTTCCTGCAAAACTCTTAACAATTTTGCCTGGATGTCGAGCGGCATGGAATTTAATTCATCAAGAAATAGGGTTCCCTCATTTGCTAGTTCAAACAAACCTGCACGATCAACCGCACCGGTAAAGCTCCCTTTCGTCGTACCGAATAGAATCCCTTCAAGCAATGTAGAAGGAATAGCCGCGCAGTTTTGTGCAATGAACGGCTTTGCCCGGCGCGGCGATGCATTGTGAATGCCCTGAACCAACAGCTCCTTCCCCGTTCCGGTTTCACCATACACAAGAATCGGGGAAGACGTCGAAGATACCTTTTGTGCCGTTTTCTTTAATTTCTCCATGTCATCATGAATAGTGATGATGTCATGAAGGTGAAAGTGCGCATCATTTTCTTTTTTCACCGATTTTCCGTCTTTTTGGGCCATCATCGCTTGCATATCTAATAGTTTTTCAGACAGCCGTTTAATTTGCGTATAATCTTTCGCAATTTCAATAGCCCCGATCAACTCGTCATCCACTTTAATCGGCAATGTCGTATTAACAGTATCGATTCGTTTTCCTTTACTATTTGTATACGATTGTTGCTGGTTGATGATCGGAATACCCGTTTGAATGACTTTTAAGAGCGTGCTCGTTTCTTTTGTTAATGAAGGAAATACGTCGAGTACATGAGACCCGAGAACGTCATTGACCGTTAATCCGTCATGGCTTGCCGCCACTTCATTGTAAAAAATCGTAATTCCATTTGAATCGACAACATGAATCCCTTCGTCGATCGTTTGCAAAATTGCCTTCAACATTGCATTTGTCTCGATTGATTCGTTGAACATGCCCCATCCCCTCTCCTGCTTCAACTAGTTGCCGAATTTTTGTCAGGCGATGCCGAATTTTGAGCACTTAGTTTTGAGATAGGTCATTTACCCATAGATTCATATCTTCCCATTTATCAAATATTTTGCAGTTCTTCGCCATTCTTCCAGTATATTCATAGCCTCTTTGATGAAAAACGGCATTCATGCCAAATGATAAGCTACGCGCTATCGAATATGCGCAAAAGATTTGCCGTTTTTTTAATTCCTCTTCCAGACTGGCAATCAATACTTTCATTAACCCAAATTTGCGATGTTCAGGAAGTGTCGCGCAGTCCGTCAATTCTGCATTGTGGTACGTATAGTTAATATCCGCCGAGGCAGCGCTTACAATTTGGCCGTTTGTTTCGACAATATAAAAGAGAGTGCCGTCATTCATCATTTTTTTTATATACGTTGAATCATTCATCGGAGTTGGGTAAATTTCAAAGACTTCTCCGTAAAGTTTAGCAAGACCGTCTGCATCTTTCGTTTCGGCTAGCCGCAAATGATAGTTTTCAGGCAATAGCGGCACATCTTTTTTTAACGGAAGTGCCGATACCTTTTCAAGAAGTTCGTCTTCATCCATCCAATATTCACTTTTTCTTCGTTCATTTGTAAAATATTTCGTCATCGCCACTGCGTGACTTCCGTTAAAATAATCTTTGAACAAAGCCTCGGGTTGATACCCATTTTTTAAAAATAATTGGACATGTTCCTGCCTTGCTTTAATGATGACTTTCGTAAACTGATGGGCGTTGACATACGATTTGATTTTTCCCAAAAGAGAAGGAATGTTTCCCCGATAATCGTCCACTCTCAGGCGCTCGTTAAAAAAATCGAGGCAAATTTCTGCGAAATAATCTTCTTGTTCTTCCTGTATATTTTTGTAAAAAGTCTCAATCATGTTTTCTCCTCCTTTTTTTGGCTGTAACATTTTCTATTTCAATTTAAGGAAATCATATTCCTTCTTGAAAAGAAAAAATGCCGCCTTTAAAGGTGGCATTTTTTCAAAGGGTACGCCGGGGCAATTTCCACTGGAATTTTACTGAAACCATCCGCAAAATGACGATAAGTCCAAATAGCACATAAAGCTCTGGTGCGGTATCAGCTACTTTGAGCCCGATAGCTACTCCTGCCACCATTGCCCATAACGCATATATTTCATCACGGAGCACGAGCGGCTTCCGTTTGGCAAGGACGTCGCGAATAATGCCTCCGCCGATTCCAGTCATCATGGCAGCAAAAATTGTGGCGCTTAAAGGAAGATGCATATTCGATGCAAAAATCGCTCCTTGAATAGCAAACGCTGAAAGCCCGATTGCATCAAAAAAATTGAGCCATCGCTTCGAATGATGAATGAGCCCCTTCGGCATTAAAAAAATAACAGCCATCGCGATTACTGCTGTTTTCAACAATAATCCCTGATCCCAGATGGTCGTAACGGGCACACCGATCAATATATTACGGACGATACCTCCGCCAAACGCCGTTACAAGCCCTAAAGTTAAAACGCCAAGTATATCATAATCCTCTTCCATCGCTACGAGCGCTCCACTGACCGCAAAAGCAATAGTGCCAATTATGTTTAAAACATCCCACGTCAACTCTTCCTCTTCCTCTCTACCTATAAGTCCGATTCGACATCCATTCATTTTAATCGGAAGAGAATAAGTTGACAAGTCCTTTTAAGGAGATTTGGCGAGTTCCTTTAATTTTAATACTGCTTCAAATGAAATGGTCCGATTGCCAATGTCCCCATGAAAAACAACCCCGTTTCGGATTCCGTGAAAATCGCTGCCCGCTGTAGGGAGCAACCGATAGTTGTCCGCCAGTTTTTTATAGTGTTCTTCCTGTTCATCGGAATGGTCTGAGTGATAAACTTCCAGGCCTTGAAGTCCCACGTTTACTAATTGGGGGATTAATTCATCTTCATCATATAATCCGGGATGGGCAAGAACCGGGACCCCTCCGGCCTTTATGATCATCTTTACTGCTTCCTCAGGAGAAATCCGCTTCGGTGTGGCATAAGCTAATTTTCCTTTGCCTAAATAAACGTCAAATGCTTCTTTTAATGAAGAAACAATTCCTTTTTCCATTAACACCTCCGCAATATGCGGCCGGCCGATGTTTCCTTCCTTTGCTTTACGTTTTTCCGCTACTTCATCCAATGTAATCGGAATGCCAAGCTTATTTAGTTTTTCAATGATCATATGATTTCGCTCGTTTCGGACATTCCGCAATTGGTCCAATTTCGATAAAAATGATTGATCTAAATGATTAATATAATACCCTAGAACATGAATGTCCTGGCCATTGTACAATGTGCTAATTTCAATGCCGGGTACACATTCGAACCCGGGATGCTTTTTTGCTTCAGCGAGAGCCTCCTCAATCCCGGATGCCGTATCGTGGTCGGTGATGGCAATTGCTTTTAAGCCTTTTTCCACGGCCATTTTCACGTTTTCACCCGGTGAATTCATGCCATCAGAGGCGGTTGTATGCGTATGTAAATCAGCTATTTCCATCGTCATTTCCTTTCTCTTTGTTCTTTTTTGGACAAATCATCAATTAATCGTTTTTTCCTTTTTCGATCTTGTTCTCGGGGTAGGATATCCAATCGCTCCAGCTTCCAACGTATAGTTTAGCTTGAATCCCTGCTTCATCCATGCCAAGGACATTGCTGCACGCTGTAACACCGGAACCACAATAGACAATGACTTCCTCCTTGTCTTTCAATGATGAATGAAGGCGGGAGAGTTCTTCGCTTGATTTCCAGTGATTTTCCTTCTCGAAATTGGATACCCAGGGGACGTTGACGGCCGCCGGGATATGGCCTGCCAGTTTATCAATCGGTTCAACTTCCCCTCTATACCGCTTTTCATCTCTTGAATCAACGATCACCCGCCTGTTACTCTTTTTATCCATCAGTCGCTTAACATCTTCCATAGAAGCGATCATGTCATGATTGATTTTTGCGGTAAAAACTGTTTTTTCATTTCTTGTTCGTTCTTTTGAAATTGGAAAACCACTTTTCTCCCACTCCGTAAACCCGCCCTGGAGAACGTATGCTTTTTCGTGCCCGACATATTTCAGCATCCACCAAAAGCGGGCGGCATTCGAGCCGTTATTGTCATCGTACATGACGACCGTTTTTGTCTCATCAATTCCCCACTCGCCAAGCTTTTTAATAAATTCATCCATGTCTGGCAATGGATGTCTTCCCCCGTGGGCGTGTTTTTTTCCGGAAAGATCTTGCTCAAGATCCACATAAATCGCTCCGGTGATATGTCCTGCTTCAAATTCATTACGTCCTTTAGCAGGGTCGGATAAATCAAAACGGCAATCACAGATGATCAATTCGTTTTCATTTAGATGTTCGATCAGCCACTCTTTAGAAACAACATTTTTCAAATGAACCTCGCCCCTTTTTTTGAAAATTTATATTTTTGTTCTCATTCTATCATGTGGCGCAAGATATGGTACAATTTTTGTCGGATGTAGTGTATCCCGATAAATGGATTCATGTTCGGGAAGACTGAAAAGTAAATGTGAGTCTAGAAAAAGTGAGGAATAACAGATGAACCATGAAATACCGAGAGCATGCATGATTCTTTTTGGAGCGACAGGCGACCTTTCCCATCGAAAATTATATCCGGCGCTGTTTCAATTGTATCAAAAGGGAAAGTTGAATGATAACTTCGGCGTCATTGGAGTAGGAAGAAGAAAAATGGACCACGATGAATTCCGTTCCCGAGTCAAAGACGCGATTTTCTCTTTTGTAAACAAGATTGATGAAAAAAAATTCGAATCATTCGTCAGCCATTTTTATTTTCTTTCCATGGATGTAACAAGTGCAAAAAGCTATGAGGAGCTTAAACAGCTTGCAGATGAATTAGACGAAAACTATCATTTAAATGGCAACCGAATGTATTATTTAGCGATGGCGCCAGAGTTTTTCCAAACGATTCCAACGATGCTGAAATCTTCAGGCATCACAGATACAAATGGTTGGCATCGTCTCGTAATTGAAAAACCGTTCGGCCATGACCTGGAGTCCGCAAAATCATTAAATGAAGAAATACAAAAAAGCTTTCCTGAAGATAGCATTTTCCGGATTGACCATTATTTAGGAAAAGAGATGATTCAAAATATCCAGGTGATTCGCTTCGGTAATGCAATATTCGAATCAATATGGAACAATAAATACATTTCTTCTGTCCAAATTACGTCCAGTGAAACGCTTGGTGTCGAGGAACGCGCCGCTTACTATGAAAAATCGGGCGCCCTTCTTGATATGGTTCAAAATCATATGTTGCAAATGGTCATGATGGTAGCGATGGAACCGCCGGGTGAATTAAATACAAAACATATCCGTGATGAAAAGGTGAAAGTATTGCGCTCCCTTCGTTTTTATAAAGGCGATGAGGTTAAAACGCATTTCATTCGCGGCCAATATACGGAAGGTACAGTCAATGGAAAACAAGTCCCCGGCTACTTAGAAGAAGACAATGTCGATCCTTCGTCTACGACGGAAACGTTTGTCGCAGCTAAATTGTATATTGATAACTTTAGATGGGCAGGGGTTCCGTTCTATATCCGAACCGGAAAACGAATGAAATGTAAATCAACGGAAATCGTCATTCAATTTAAAAACGGCCCGATGGCGCTTTATCACGAAAATGTCGGCAACTACCAGCCGAACCTATTAAAAATTCATATTCAACCTGATGAAGGGTTAAGCTTAACATTAAATGCAAAAGGCGGAAACGAAGTTCCCACCCTCCTGCCGATTGCAATGAAATATTCCAATACGAGCGAAAACGAGATCAATAGTCCTGAAGCTTACGAAAAACTGTTAAACGATTGTTTGCTGGGCAACTCCACTTATTTTACGCGCTGGGATGAAGTCGCATTAGCATGGGAGTTTATCGATGGCATTTCAAGCGCCTGGAAAAATGAAAAAGGGTCAGCTGTTTATCCTTACCCGGCTGGTTCCATGGGGCCAAAAGAAGCGGATGAATTGCTTCAAAAAGACGGCCATAAATGGTGGGAGCCAACTACGGTTTAACAAAAAGTTTATAGCCATATTGTCTTAGGCGAAATATGATTGTTCGGAATCGGTGACATACAATCATTTTCAATATGAAAAGCGGCTACTTTTACAAATAGCCGCTTTTTTTATCGAATGATAGGCTGAAGTCGTTCTTTTCTCGAATTTCCTTCTCCCTGGTCAGATTTTTCAGGTTTTATCGCAAATAGAACAAAAAGCGCTCCAATCACTCCAAAACATGCTGTCGTATAAAAAATAAACGCATCATCCGATTTCATAATAATGGCATAAATAGGCGGACCTAACGCCACTCCGACAAAACGCATGGAACTGTAAAGAGAGGTAATCGTGCCTCTTTCTTCTTTATCAATGCCTTCCGTAATTAAAGCGTCAAGGCAAGGGAGAGCCACCCCGATCCCAATTCCGCTGACAAACAATGCGCCGAGAAGGAAATATAGCCCTCCAATAAACGGAATGCTTAACGTGGAGACGACAAGAAGCAAAATTCCGAAAAATGTCGTCCATTTCATTACCTTCTTGCTCTCCCCTATTTTTTTACCTGCAATATACGAACAAATCGACAACGCCAGTAAAGGAACCGCTAAAACGAACCCTTTTTTTATCCCTTTAATAAAATACTGATCTTCAAGAATTGTTGATAAATAAAAGAGAACCCCAAATAAAACGAACATAATAATTCCACCAACAATAAAAATCGCAAATAGCCACCTGCCATTCGATTTAAATGTCCCTTTTAAATTTTTCAAAAACCGCTGAAACGACATCACTTCTTCTTTTTTCTCTGGTGATTTAACGAAACATGCGACAAGAATTAAGGAAACGAGACAAAACACAGGAATAAACCAAAAAGGCAAATACCAGGCGAAGGCGGCTAAAAACGCGCCGACGATCGGACTAAGCACTTTCCCAAACGTATTGGCCGTTTCAATAATTCCTAAACTTGAACTTACTTCTTTCTCAGATTGAAAAAGATCACCAACGAGCGGAAGCACAACCGGAAATGCTCCGGATGAACCGACTCCCTGCAAAAGCCGGCCAACTAAAATAAACCAGTATGGCTTAGATAGAGCTATTGCCGCCCAGCCTGAGACCAATCCCCCCACACCGGCAATCAATAAACCCGGAAGAATGACTTTTTTCCTTCCGAACCGATCAGAAAGATAACCCGCAACCGGAATTAAGAGAATCGCTACAACGGAATAGACGGTAATAATAATAGACACTTGAAGCGGTGAAATCTTCAATTCCTTTTCAATCACCGGCAATACCGGGATAAGCATCGAGTTGCCAAGAGTCATCACTAGAGGAATAGAAGCAATCGCAAGCAAATCTAACTTATTTTTGGCGTTCATAAAATCCTCCGTACAAATATGACATCTTTTTTAGTATGATTAATTTAATGCAATCCATTCAAATAATTGACGAAAAAGTCGATGTAAAGCTAAACTATGAACATTATCATAAGGAAGAGAAAGGACTTATAATTATGGAGCATTTGTTAAATCCATCTGTTCGAAACATTCAGCTTTCCGGCATCCGTACGTTTTTCAATACGGTTAGCCAATATGAAGATGCCATTTCATTAACGCTCGGGCTGCCTGATTTTCCTACACCGGATCATATTAAATCCGCCGCGAAAAAAGGGATTGATGCCAATAAAACCGTTTATTCTCACAATGCAGGGTATTTTGAATTAAGAGAAGCGGCTTGTCATTTTTTAAAAGAAAAATATCAGCTATCTTATAACCCTGAAGATGAAGTGATCGTCACAAGCGGCGCGAGCGAAGCGATTGATGTTACGTTAAGAACGATTTTGCGGGAAGGAGATGAAGTCATTCTTCCCGCTCCAGTTTATCCTGGATATGCACCCGTCATTACAATGTGCAAAGCAACTCCTGTATTTGTCGACACAAGGGAACACGGTTTTAAATTAACCAAAAAATTAATGGAGGAACATGTTACGGAAAAAACGCGTTGTATCCTTCTTCCTTACCCTTCCAATCCTACGGGCTGTACGTTAAGCAAGTCGGATTTACAGGAAATGGCGGATTATTTGAGTGATAAAGATCTTTTTATTATCGCAGATGAAATCTACAGCGAACTGACATATGATGAAAAACATACGTCGATCGCTTCATTTCCGGGAATGAAAGAGAAAACGGTCGTCATTAATGGACTTTCTAAATCTCATGCGATGACGGGATGGCGAATCGGCTTTATTTTCGCACCGTCTTATTTATGTAAACATCTCATTAAAGTTCATCAATATAATGTTTCTTGCGCCTCTACCATTTCGCAAGTCGCAGCAATCGAAGCGCTGACAAACGGGATGGATGATGCTTTGCCAATGAGAGAAGAATATAAAAAACGATTAACTTATACGTTTAGCCGGCTACAGGAAATGGGTCTCCCAACAACAAAGCCGGACGGGGCATTTTATATTTTCCCGAATATTTCTCGTTTTGGCCTTAGCTCGCTTAACTTTGCCACAAAGTTGCTTGAGGAACATCGTATCGCTGTGGTGCCCGGGAGCGCATTTTCCGAATACGGAGAAGGATATATTCGCATCTCTTATGCAGCTTCGATGCCGCTATTGGAAAAAGGGATGGACAAACTTGAAACTTTTATACGCTCTCTTGAATCGTAGGCAGCCCTTTTCCGGGCTGCTTTTTCATATTTCCCACAATTCAAAAGAACTTAATTGTTTACAAAATGGGAAAAAGATATTAAACTTAGAAAGGTTCGGGAAATTCTTCCGAAAAATATAAATATAGGAGGGTCAACAAATGAAAAAGCTATTTGGTATTGCTGCCAGCTTGCTATTAGCATTTAGCATCGTCGGCTGCAGCAATAAAGATACTGCCGAAAAGAACGATAATGAACCGAAGAAAGTGGCGAAAACTGACAATGCTGTAAAAGAAAAAACAGAGGTTCTAAACTTTGAAGGGGATTTGTCGAATAAACTTAGAACATGGCATGCCCCTTACAATGCTTACATAGCGGCTCAAGATCCGGAAAAGAAAACGCCTAAAAAAGATCTTGAGAAAGCGAAAACTGATGCGAAAGCTTCTTTAGAAAAAGCCGTATCTGAAATTCCTAACATTACGGTTCCTGCGACATTGCCAAAAGACGATCAGGACAATATTAAAGCAGCACTGGAAGATTTGAAAAAATCTTATGAAGCTCGCGCCGCCTCTCTTAATGATGAGAAAAAAGGGGCTGAAGCTGATAAACTATTCAAATCATTCAACGACAAATTAAATAAAGTTCATGAAAAACTTAAATTAGTGCCCGCTGACTTATCAAAAGAAATATCGTAAATAAAAGACCACCGCTTCCGCGGTGGTTTTTTATTATTCAATCGACTCTATTTTCCTCTGGCATTCCCGTAATTGTTCTAAAGCTGTTGGATCGTTTAACGCAAGAAGCAAGCCTTTAATATAAGCAGATAGCCGCTCATTGATTTCCCCCAATTGCGTTTCACATTCCGTTTGAAAGCAACTTCCGTAATAGCGGTTAAACTCCTCTGTCGACTTTAGGATAAAACGTTGACAAGGTTCATCAAACATATCTTTTGCCGACTCCATCATTTTGCTCTTCCCATTTTCTTCAAAAAATTGTCGCGCATTTTTAAAGAATTTAAAAAGAGCTGCACTTTTTGAAGCCTCTAAATGCTCAAGATTGAGCGATAATTCCGGTGTCTGAATGGTTACATCTATTTCTGTAAAGATTGATTCCGGCAATTCATTTTTTACAAATTCGTTTTTAAGCTCTTGCAAAATTTCCTTCAAGAGCTTGCTAATATAATTTTCAACCCTTAACATGGTGGCCCTTGATTCCTGCAACAAATCAAATTCTAATCTTTCATGCAATTCCTTTAGGCAGGAAGGCAATGCCATCTTTTGCTCCTTTACCGTGCCTGTTAGCACTGCAGGATTAAACGATTCATTAAAAAACTCATTAAACCTGAGGAACACTCTTTGTTTTACATAAAATAACAATTCCTTTATTTCTTTTTCAAGCCGCTGATTGTATTCAGCTTGATCAAGCTGTTTCGTAATTTCAAATCCTTTATTCAACTGTTGATCTAAGTGCAGTGCTTTTGCTTCTCGACTTTCTTTATCTAAAGCCGCCTGTCCGATAAAATGATCGAGAATAGTTTTAACTTGTTCAACTTGCCGCTTTGCCTTCGATACTAGCATATTTGACAAATCGTCCTGGATAAATGTTGTAAACCTGTTATAGAACGGCGTAAAGCCCGATTGGATTAAAACTTGTTCTTGTTCCGCGCTTCCTGCCCACTCTTGCAATCGTCTTTTCTCGTCGTCCGTTAATTGTGAACGATCTTTTTGTCCGAGAATAGCATATCTGCTCGAAACAGGAAATAACCGGGGGTTTCGAATGCCGAACTGTTGTAAATTTTGTTGAACATGCAGAACAACGTCATTTAATTCTTCCTCATCGCTCGCCAGATCCGCCGCATTAATTAAAAAGAACATTTTATCGAGTTCAAATGCATCTTTGACCCTTCCGAGCTGAATTAAAAATTCGCGGTCAGCGCTTGAGAAAGCGTGGTTATAATAGGTTACATAAAGAATGACATCTGAGTTTTTAATATATTCGAATGCGACATTTGTATGGCGGGCATTTATTGAATCCGCTCCAGGCGTATCAACAAGTGTCACTCCTAAATTTGTCAGCGGGGAATCAATATAAATTGTAATATGATCTGCAAAACATGCTTTCTCTTCCGTTGCGACAAATTCTTTAAATTGTTCGATCGATACTTTTAGTTGTTTCCCAAGTTGATTCTCTATTTTCTGAAAGCCGCTATTAACCGCCCTTAAAAATTGGATGTGCGGTTTTGTCTTTTCATTGCCGTCCAATTGAGATAAGCTACCTGCCATCTTCACGGCATCCTTCATGTTTTCAGCCTGTATTCCAAAATGTGAAAGAGATTGGTTAATTTCTGAAAGCAGGCTATCTTCGCTTTTCAGAACGACAAAAACGGTTCCATGCGGTATTTCATTTGTTGCCGGTTTGATTTGATTGATCGTTGCCGTCGTTGGATTTGGAGAAACAGGAAGCAAATCATCACCCAAAAGTGCGTTTGCAAAAGATGATTTCCCTGCAGAAAATGCGCCAAATAACGATACTGTAAATTCTCGGCTCTCTATCCTTTCAGCAAATCGTTCCATATCGGCTGCGGAATTTTCCAGACCGCTTACGCTTCTGATGATGTCCGATACTTGTTTTAGCCTTGCCGCGGTTGAAGCTAATTCGCCTTTTGTGAACCGCGACGATTGTCTTTCTTGCTGATTGTGTGTTCCCTCTGTTAACTCTGTTTCTATAATCGGATTCATCAAGTTTTCGATTTCGCGCGCATCTAAGGAACGATTATGCCGGGCTCTTGCCGCTTCCGTTTCCTCAATCATTGCCTCCGGAATGTGTTCCGCCGTCAATAAACGGTTTAATTCCTCCTCCGTTTCTTCCAGCTGTTCTTTAACGCTTTCATATGTTTCGTAGGCTTCTATTTTTTGAGCCAATTGAACAAGTTCTTGTTCAACTTCCGCAAGCTTTGTCTCACCTTTTGCTCGAATAGAATTTTCGATTTCAGCGAGAATCGATTGGAGCTCTTTAAACGCCAGCCTTTTAATCTCATTTGCGACATCATTACCATATTGAAGGACGTACTCTCCATTTAATGAGGCACCCGGTTTAATTAATTTAGCTAGATCGTCTTTTGTCAAAGGAATGGTTACCTCCTTAAAAGGAGGATGGTCGTACGTTTTGCAAAACGCAGTTAAATAGTCATTTAAATGCCACTCTATTTGCGTTTCGATATTTTCTTTCACACTTTTAAATAACGCTTCTAGCCGTTTGTCCCTTTCTTCTTCCGTCTTTTTGGAAGAAAAAAGGAAACCTATTTTAAATCCGTTTTGTCTGCTTTCAATATAGTTTCTCGCCAGGTCTCTCGTATGGAACGGCATTAAAATGGCGTTCTCTACAATTTTTTTCGCCTCGTTTTTATAGTCAGCCCATTCTTCTTCTACGCGTTTTTCATGCGTTTCCTTGTCATGAAGCAATCTTTCGTACTCATTTCTCGTGTCCTCGCTATTTTCCCGTTCCTCTTCAATTAACTGAAACTGTTCATTAAAATTATCTTCAAAATGAGAAGTGAGCGTTTGGACATGTTTTTGAATGAGCCTTTTCGTTTCATTGATCGTGCTTTGTATAAGCGTTTGATCCTTCTCTAAATAAAACTTTTCGATTAACGTTCGAATATCTTTCAACTGGCTATATGGGTGGTCGGGTTTAAGGACGGACGTGTAAAAGATCTTTTCCGGCTCAATCCCCCAGCTTTTAAAACCAGCCTCGACTTTAGTTTGAAATTCTTTAAAGTCAAGTTCTTTTTCGTTGTGCTTATCGATCTGGTTAACGATTAAATACAGCTTCTTCCCTTGTTCTTTCAAAAGCCTTACAAATGTAAAATTCAGTTGTGAAAGAACATGGTTATAATCCATGACATAAAAAACAACATCGCCTAAATGAAGGGCAGACTCTGTTGCCACACGGTGGGCATCATCTGTTGAATCAATGCCCGGTGTATCAAAAATCGCAATCTTATCAGGCAAAATGTTTTTCTCCAAATGAATAGTAACTTCTTGTACATCAAGCCCATTTTTGCAAAGCTCTTTAATTTGCCCCATGTCAATTGGCGGAGGAAGGTGAATCGTGCCTCTATCCCTCACACGAATGTCTGCCCCGCCACTGCCTTCTTGGAGCCGTACAAGATTGGCACTTGTCGGAATTGGGCTTGAAGGCAAAATATTGTTTTGCACAATCGCATTGATCATGCTTGATTTTCCAGCTGAAAAATGGCCGCAAAAAGCGATCGTAAGTTGCATCTGTTTCACTTTTTCATATAATTGCAACACTTCTAAAGCACTTTCTTCATCTTCTGTTTCTGCGATTTTTACATAAATCGCTGCAAGTGATTCTGCTAAAGCTTGAATTTTTTTCTCTTCATTGAATGATGTCTTCCGCATAACTATCCCCATCTACTTGTATTCTATCTTTTTACTTTACCATATTTATGTGTGTTCATCTAGATTTGTTCGGTTTAAACAAGGAACCGGCCATTTGCCGATTCCTGTTAAAAATGAATGAGATATCGAAAGTAGATATAAATATGGGCAATGATTAAAGAAAGGATAGTTAACGGTGCCCCAATTTTAAGAAATTCAAAATAGCTGAACCCTCTTCCATCGCGGGCAGCCATATTAGCGACGACTACGTTCGCCGATGCCCCAATGATCGTTCCATTCCCGCCCAGGCAGGCACCTAACGCTAGCGACCACCAGAGGCTATTGATTTCTGGCGAGTTTACAGCAAGACCTAAATTGTGCGCCATATCTTTGATCAACGGAATCATGGTTGCAACAAATGGAATATTATCGATCGTTGCAGATGCAACGCCAGATCCCCATAAAATGAAGATTGAAGCAGTTGTTATATTTCCGTTGGTTACATCTAATACTTTTTGTGCGAGCAACTTGATCATTCCAACCTCTTGAAGACCGCCGACGAGTGTAAACAATCCGGCAAAAAAGAAAATCGTCACCCACTCTACCGACTCAAATGCTTCCTCAATATCTTTTTCTTTTAAGCCAATAAGCATGAGCAAAGTTGCCCCCGTGATACTAATAACGGAAGCTTCCAAATGAACGACTGAATGAAGCATAAATCCTACAATTGTTAAACAAAGAACAACTAACGACTTCTTCATTAATATCGGATTCTCGATATAGTTTTTTTCATTCAGCTCCATTAATTTGGCAACATCTTTTTCATTCACCTTCAGTTGTTTACGATAAATTAAATACAGCATAAATAATGTCACTGCTAAAATAATGACAATAATTGGGCCAAGTTGAATGAGAAATGCATTAAACGTTAAATGTTTGTTTGCTGATCCGATCATGATGTTTGGCGGATCACCAATTAAGGTTGCGGTTCCGCCAACATTTGAAGCGATAATTTCCGAAATTAAAAATGGGACAGGGTTAAGATGTAACAGTTTGGTGATCGATAGCGTGACCGGAACAACGAGCAAGACGGTCGTTACATTGTCTAAAAAAGCGGAGGCCACTGCCGTCAACAATGAAAGAAATAGCAATATTCGAACCGGATTTCCTTTTGCAAGTTTAGCAGCCTTTACTGCGGCATATTGGAATACTCCCGTCTTATTTGTGATTCCGACAAGAATCATCATGCCTATAAGCAGTGTAATCGTATTCCATTCAATGTACGTTGTAAATGCCTTATGAACATCAACGATTCCCAATATAACCATGATTGCCGCTCCGAAGATGCTTATGGCTGCCCGGTTTAATTTTTCCGTAATTATAATGGCATACGTCAATAAAAAAATAATGATGGCGACTATCGTTTGATTCATCTCGTTTTCCTCCTTTAATTAAATTAGGAGCCTTGCCTCCCACAAGACTCCTAAAAAATACAAAAGGAGCCCGTTAGTGACAGGCTCCTCCAAAAAACAATTTTTATTCTTTTTTTCAATCATAACAAAAAGTGGTTAATCGATCAATCATTAATAGGCTCGATTTTCTTCCCGGACTCTTTTTGGAGCGCGGTACGATTTATCTCTACCGCTTGATCGTTTCATACGGTCATTTCGCGGGTTTCTTCGTTTATCCCGGCCGTCTCTGCCATGCCGCCTGCGGTCGCCAAAACGGTTTTCATTGCGATTTTTCGCCTTTTTAACAGCGAGCGGTGGTTCCCCTGTCAATTCAACAGGCGTTGTATCCGGCTCTTTTGTAATGAGCTTTAAAGCGGCGGATAATAACGTTACTGAATCATTATCCTCCAATAATTCAATGGCAAGCTGCTTATATTGTTGGCTTTGTTCAGAATCGATCATGCTCATTAGCTTTTCAATGGCGATTCTTTGTTGTCCTTCTGCAGCCTCGGCAAGTGATGGGACAGGACGTCGAACGAGTTTTCGTTTCGTAATACGCTCGATCGTGTATAGATGGTCAATCTCTCTTGGGGTTATAAACGTGATCGCATACCCTGTTTTACCGGCGCGTCCCGTACGTCCGATGCGGTGTACATAACTTTCCGGATCTTGCGGAATATCAAAGTTATACACATGTGAAACACCGCTAATATCTAGCCCACGTGCGGCAACGTCAGTCGCAACAAGCACTTCAATCGTGTTGTTTTTAAACGCGCGAAGTACCATATCGCGTTTTGATTGTGGGAGATCGCCATGTATTCCTTCTGCTGAGTAACCTCTTTTATTTAAAGCTTCTGTCAGTTCATCAACACGACGCTTTGTTCTTCCAAATACAATCGCAAGTTCAGGTGAATGAATGTCAAGCAATCGAGTAAGTACATCAAACTTTTGCTTTTCTTTCACTTCTACATATTCTTGTTCGATACTTCTTACAGTCATTTCACTTGCTTTAACTTTAATGATCAGCACATCTTTCATAAAACGCTCAGCAAGCTTTTGAATTTGTTTCGGCATGGTTGCAGAGAAAAGCATTGTATGTCTTTCAGTCGGAACATTTTCTAAAATCGTTTCAATGTCTTCGATAAAGCCCATGTTTAACATTTCATCCGCTTCATCAAGAACAACAGTATGAACATCTTCTAACTTTAATGTTTTTCGGTTGATATGGTCAATGACGCGTCCCGGCGTCCCAACAATAATGTGAGGATTATTTTTTAATGCTTTAATTTGCCTTACAATCGACTGTCCCCCATAAATCGGAAGGGTTCTAATTCCTTTAAATTGGCCGATTTTGTTTAACTCTTCGCCAACCTGGACGGCTAATTCGCGAGTCGGGGCAAGCACGATTCCTTGAATTTTCCGATCAGCGACATTAATTTTTTCAATTAATGGAATGCCGAAAGCGGCAGTCTTCCCCGTACCTGTTTGCGCTTGTCCAATTAAATCAATTCCTTTTAACGCGGTAGGAATTGTATCCCGTTGGATCGGAGTTGCTTCCTCAAAACCCATATTATTAATGGACTTTAACAATTCCTTACTTAAACCTAATTCATTAAATGTTGTCAATTTGTTATTACTCCTTTACTTTCAAAAAAACTGAGTTAATCTCGTCATTTCAATTAATTATTCCGAACATAACCTTATCATTTCAGTTTCAAATTTGCAACCTCATTCACTGTGAACATGCCCTCATTTTAGACCACTTTTCATAAAAATAAGCCCATTTGTTATAGATTCTTTAATACTTATGGTCACCCGTAAAAAAAAGAATATACTATATCACTTCTTATTCCCTTGAATATAACAAATGAGGTGACGATGTTGAAAAAAAGAGCGTTTATTACAATTCCGATTTGCATTTTGCTATCGTGCGCTATTTGCTTCTCTGTTTATTTAATCAATATAAAGCCCGATACTTCGCATATAAGCCCCGCTCAAAAAGTAGCCGAATACGCAAAACCCGCTGTTGTCAAAATCGTCAATTATGCAGTTGTCAAATGGCAATTTACGAATCCAGCCGATTACGAAGTTGCTGATTATTTAAATAAAATGAACAACGAAACCGTTGTCGGAGGCTCGGGCTCAGGGTTTATGATTAGTGAAGACGGTCACATCATAACAAATGCCCACGTTGTCGAAACGAATAAAATGGATGAAACTGAAATTGTCCAGAAAGCATTCGATCTTCTCGTCAAACAGATGTCCAATGATTTTCAAATTGACCCGAAAATCGTTGAAAGCTATATGCTTCAATATACGCTATATTCAGATGTAAAAAGAGAATTAAAAGTCATTTTGCCAGACGGCGAGAAAAAAGACGGACAAATTAAAAGTTACGGAGCGCCGGTTGGTGAAGGAAAAGATGTGGCAGTCCTTAAAATCGCAGGTCATCATTTCCCAACGTTAAAAATCGGTGATTCTAACCAGATTAGCCTTCAAGATAATGTCTGGGTCTTTGGTTATCCGGCTGCCGCTGATTCTGACTTGCTATCAGAGGATTCTGATAAGGTTGTTTCTATCACTGACGGAAAAATTAGTGCCACCGATAAAAAATCCAATGAAGGAAATCCAGTTATTCAAATTAGCGCCCCATCGACTCATGGAAACAGCGGTGGACCAGTTATTAGCGAGAATGGAACGGTCATTGGAATTTTAACTTTTCGCGGGGATACCGTAAACGGCCAGGAAGTTCAAGGATTTAACTTTGCCGTCCCAATCAATACTGTGAAAGAATTTATTCTTCAAGCAGGCGCGAAAAATAAACAAACGAAAACGGATGATTTATATAGGGACGGTTTGCAACTATATTGGGGCGGTTATTATAAAGATGCACTCACTAAATTCCAACAGCTTCACGCACATTATCCAGAGCATTCCGAAGTGAAACGTTGGATGGCAAAAGCAAAAGAAAAAGCAGGCGACAGTAAAATATTATGGTCAACTTATCAAACGTACTTTATTTTAGCCGATATTGTTTTTGCGCTTATCATTTTAGCACTTCTCGTCTGGACTTTTTTAGCAAAAAAGGAGGAAAAAACAGAATAAAAGATAAATAATATAAATTAAAGGAAAGGACGTGAAAAAATGAGTGAGACGAAGCTTAATTTATCGCCTAAAAAACCAACACATTTTTCTCTTTATTTTTCTATCCCTGTCCTATCATGGGCGTTATATGATTTTGCAAATACGATTTTTTCATCCAATATTACAACAATCTTTTTTCCATTTTATTTATCGGACGTTGTTGGAACGACGAAACAGATGGAACAAATCGCAAGCACGCTAATTAGTTATACAAATGCAATCGTCGCCATTTTTCTCGTCCTCTTATCGCCTTTATTCGGTGTTTGGATGGATCAAACCGGGCGAAAAAAGAAATACCTCGTCCCTTTCGCTTTAATTTCCATTATTTGCACCATTTTCATGGGAGTGTTCGCTAGTTTTACATTCTCAGGCACTGCCTTTCAGTTGCCATTATCTATTGTGTTGGTCATCATCTTTTTTTCCATCGCTAAATTTTTTTATCAATCTAGCCTTATTTTTTACGATCCGATGATGTCGGATATCGGCACAAACGAAGAGCTCCCACTGTTATCCGGATTTGGAGTCGCCGTCGGTTATTTAGGTACGATTCTCGGTCTTACCGTTTATCCGATTGCTGGAAAAAACTACGGTTTAGCTTTTTTATTAAGCGGCCTTTTATTTCTTATTTTTTCTTTACCGATTATGGTTTTTTACAAAGAGAAACCCGCTCAATCGCAAACTGGGAAAATCGGAATGTTAAAAGGTTATAAAGAAATTTATCATACCTTTAAAGAGGCAAAAAAGCTTAAAGGAATACTGTTGTTTATGTTTGCCTATTTCTTTTTTAATGATGCCATTGCTACAACGATCGCAATGATGGCGCCATATACAAAAACGGTCTTTGGCTTTTCGAATAAGTCGTTTATATCCCTTTATCTTGTTGCAACTCTCTTTAGTATTGTCGGTTCATTTATATTTGGCTACATCACGAAGATGGCGGGAACGAAACGCGCCGTATTTTTTGTCTCATGGCTGCTCGTTGTCGCGCTATCTATCGCCGTTTTTTCGACAAGCGCCTCTTTTTTCTGGATATCGGGGGCTCTTTACGGCATTTCGTTAGGTGCCATGTGGGTGACGACAAGGACGATGATCATTGAACTGACACCGGAAAAAAAACGAGGACAAATCTTTGGCCTATTTGCCTTTTCTGGAAAAATATCCGCCGTCATCGGCCCATTACTATATGGCACAATTACCCTTGTTTTAGCTGACTATGGCGCTATCGCCAGTCGTGCTGCTCTCGGTTCGCTTCTTCTGCTCGTCATGATCGGCATGGTGATTCTTTTGAAAGTTCCTTATAAAAAAATGGGATGATCACATACCTGAATGATAAAAAGCTCACTTAGCGTGAGCTTTTTATGATTTCACCTATCTTTTCACCCATTTTAACGGCAGCTCCCGGTTGAATCGTTTGGTTAATCATTACCCGTTCTTTTTGAAACAAAAGAATCACCGTTGAACCGAATTCGAAATGTCCGATTTCGGAACCTTTCTTAAAATAGGGCTTTGTGTGCATTGTATTTTTATGGACGGTTCGTTTTTTTCTTTTAAAACTTTCTTTATAGGCAACTTGAACGCTGCCTACAATGAACGCACCGACTTTCACCATCGCCATTTCGCCCGCTTCAGTCTGGATGTGTGTGATCACTCTTTCATTTTTCGTAAATAATCCTTTGACTTGAGTGACGCCTATTTCATTAACAGGAAACAGGCGTCCAGGTATATATGTGCTTCTTGTCACTTTACCTTCTAGCGGCATATGAATGCGGTGATAATCTTTCGGGCTTAAATAGATGGTCATATAATATCCGTCTTCAAATCCTGTTTCACCTGGAGATTCACCAAGAAGACTGCTCACCGAATAATCAATGCCTTTCGCCTGGATGATCGTTCCGTGTCTAATTTTCCCTACTTGCGAAACGACTCCGTCTACAGGAGAAACAATCGATAACGGATGCTCATCGATCGGCCTGGCATCGTATTTTAATCTTCGAGAAAAAAATTCAGTCAAATGCTTATATTCTTCGATAGGTTTTTCGATTTCTTTTAAGTTAATATTGTAATGTTTGGCATATGGTTTGACATACCATTTACTTAACCTGGAACGCCCTACCGTTCCAACAAATGAGGATATTTTATTTTGCGGCAACACGGAAAGAATGATTTTTGCAATTTTTTGTTTCACGTTTTTATCCCCTTATATTCCTTACTTCTATCTGCCTTAAAAAGTATATCTTTAGTTTTTCGGTTTTTTGTTTTTTTCATAAGCATCATGCCATGCTGGCAAGTTTTTCTTTATAGAAATCGCACGAAATGTTTCTTTTCGCACACATACATGGGATGTCATACCCGTCACACAAATTTCATTGCGTTCATTTCTAATTTCGTAGCCGTATGTTACTTTTAATCCATTATAGTCTTCAATCCACGTTTGGATGACTGCCTTCTGCCCATAAGTCAGCGGCTTTCGATATTTCACCTGAACGTCTGTTACAGGCGAAAGAATTTCTTCTTTCTCCAATTCCGCATAATTAAATCCTAATTCCTCAATTAATTTTGTCCTTCCTATTTCGAACCATATTAAATAATTCGCATGGTACACGACACCCATTTGATCGGTTTCAGCATATCGAACGTCAATTTCTGTTTGATTTCGTAACATAATACTTTATTCACCTGCTCTTTCCGTACTTATTTTACCATATAACGACCTGTAACTACATGAATAAGACCGGACAATTGTCCGGTCTTATTCATGTGATTGTCGATATGCTTTTTCATCTTCAATTTCGTTCTGAAACGATTGGATGCTTTCTTCGCGCCGCTTGTTTTTTTCGCGAATTTGCTCTTGTTGCTCAGCGGACATTGTATTTTCTAACGATTCGTTCGCCGCTTCGATATTCTCTTTCGTATTTTCAACCATTTGTTGAAGTCGTTCTACATTGTTGCTTCTGTCATCTGGTTTTGGCATCGCTACCCCTCCATTTTGCTTTAGTTTCCACAGTAGTTTTACTCAAAATGGAGCTTGATATGCAATTAACCTTTTATTAAAATCGGACTCATATTTTCAATGCTAATTTCACATAATGACCGCCATGTCTTCCAATAGTCAACAACTTCATCGTCTTCAAGATTCTTCATTGTCTCTTCAAGCCATGTTAATTCTTCTTGTAGACGAATGGAAGAGCCGATCCAAATTTTCTTATTTTTGACGGTAATAAAGAATGGTTCCTCAAAGCGAAAAGGTAAATAAAAGCCACTATCATTCGGATGCATGATAATATGTTGATAAACGGTTCCTTTAAAAAGTTTAGCGTAAAAAAGAAATACTCCGTCATTTTTCGCAGCGGTTTTCTTAAGCCGATTTAAAGTCTCGCTTTTTCCAATATCGATCGTTGTTATGTCATTTTCCCAGTTTAATTCTTCCCGAAATGGGACAAGATGGCCAAGCCGCTGCATTTGAATTTCTAATTCTCTATATAAATGATCTTTGTCTTCTTTTCTTGGCGAAACAGGTAATGGTTTTATTTCTGCAGTAATCACCCGTGTACCCTCCTACAATTCACTCTATACAAGTATTCGACAAAGATTTCATTATATGGTGGTCATAGAGGAGAAAACCCGGGAGAATCCCTCCCGTTTCTATCCTTTGACAGAGCCGGCTAAAAGTCCTTTGACAAAAAATTTGCCTAATACAATATAGACCAATAATGTCGGCAAGGCAGCAAGCAATGCTCCGGCCATTTGCACATTCCATTGAACGATTTGGCTGCCTGAAAGATTTTGCAGCGCGACCATAACCGGCTGCTGATCTGAGGTTGTTATCGTCACGGCAAACAGAAACTCATTCCAGATGTTCGTAAACTGCCAGATGCCAACGACGACAAAACCTGAAATCGATAGAGGGATCAGGATGTGCCTGTATATTTTAAATATCCCTGCTCCATCTATTTTGGCGGATTCGATCATCTCATACGGCACACTCGAATAAAAATTTCGAAACATTAACGTGGTTACAGGAATTCCGTATACTACATGAACAAGTATTAAACCAGGAATTGTATTGTATAAATGAATTGTTCTTAAAAATTGGATTAAAGGAATTAAAATACTTTGATATGGGATAAACATTCCGAATAATATAGCTGTAAATAGCCAATCCGATCCTTTAAATTTCCATTTGGACAGGACATAACCGTTAAGAGAACCTAACAAAGCGGAAAGAAGGGTTGCCGGAATAACTAAATATAAACTATTTATAAAATTGGGTGCGAGTTTTGAAAACGCCATTTGATAACTTGAAAAATCAATTAAAGAAGGAAGCTGCCACATTTGACTTAGCGTAATTTGATCAATCGGCTTTAAACTCGTTGTTAAGATGACATATACCGGCATCAAAAAAATGAGGCCCAGCATGATTAAAAGCAAATAAAGAATCGGACGATAAACAGACTTTAAAACCATTAAGACTCACCCTTCCTATTTGAAAGCAAATATGGAACAATGAAAATAGCGACAGAAAGCAGCATGATAATGGCAATCGCGGCACCACTTGCATAATAGTTTCCACGGAACGTTGTTTCAAACATATAGACGCCCGGAACATCTGTAACAAAATTGGCTCCAGGGCCTGTCATCGCATAAATGAGGTCAAAAATTTTCAGCGAAATATGGGCCATTATAATGATCACACTGATCGTAATCGGCAATAACAATGGAAAGATGATTTTTCGGAAAATTTGAAACTCCGTTGCACCATCCATTCTAGCTGCTTCACGCACTTCGTCAGGAATGGCTCTGAGCCCTGCTAAGTACATCGCAACCGAAAATCCTGTCATTTGCCAGACGGCAGCGATCACGACAGCGATGACGGCAATCGGAATGCCGACCTGTATTTTTCCCCATTCTACACCCGGGATGACTTTAACACTGGTATACCACATCGGCTCTATGCCGACCTTTTTCATCAAAAGATTGACTCCGGTTGAAGGATTTAATATCCATTGCCAGACAACTCCTGTAACAATAAACGATAAAGCCATTGGAAAAAAGAAAATATTGCGGAACAAATTTTCAAACTTTATTTTTTGATCGAGGAAAACGGCAATCATAAGCCCCATTCCAAGAACGAGTACAATAAATAAAATCATAAAGACGGCTGTATTCCTTAGATCTGCTTGAAATCGGAAATCGTGAAACAACGAGACGTAGTTTTTTAATCCGGCAAATGAAAAATCCGGGATTTGCGAATTCCAATTACTTAACGAAACATAGCCCGTCCAGCCAATAAATCCATAAACGAATATGGCGATGGCTAAAATGGACGGCAATATAAAAAGAAAGGAAAATAATCGGTCTTTTGCTACGATTGTTTTTTTCTTTCGGACCTGGATCTTCATCTGCATTGCAGACTTTACTTTAGGCTCCATCTCAATCCCTCCATTTAACCTTAAAAAATCGGGGAAGCGATTTCTCCCGTCCCCGAAAATGTAAAACGATTATTTCAACTCGCTTGCGGCTGTTTTTAATGCATCGATAAATTGCGCTTCATTTTGTTGTGTCACAAAAATGTTAACAGCGTTATTCACTTTTGTAACAACCCCTTCCGGCGCAGCGGAACCATGTGCTAAACTCGGGGTAATGCGCGCTTTTTTAAATTCTTTCATCGTTAGTCGTCCATATGCGTCATACTTTGACGGATCCGCATCGATCCGGGCAGGAATCGAGCCTTTTAGCGGGTTAAATGTATCCTGTCCTTCCACAGAACCTAACAATGATAAAAATTTCATCACATCATCTTCATTTTTAATTCCTTTCGGCAAACCGAATGTATCCGTAATGACCATAAACGAATGTTGCGTGCCTGGCGTCGTTACCCAGCCAAAGTCTTTATTGACTTTTAGCTTTAGATCATTGACAAAATACCCTTTTGCCCAATCCCCCATTATATTCATGGCGGCTTCCCCTTTTCCAACCAGTTGCGATGCATCTTGCCAGTTGCGAGAGCTGTGATCTTTATTAATATAGCCTAACATTTTCTTAAATGTTTTGACGGCTTCTTTCACTTTCGGATCATCAAACGAAACTTCTTTTGTCCACAGCTTTTTATAATCGTCAGGGCCGAGCGTTCCAAGTAAAACATCTTCAAAAAGTTGAGTTGCGGTCCACGGCTCTTTATCACCTAGAGCCAGTGGTGTAATCCCTTTTGCTTTCAATTGGTCGGCGACTTTGAAAAATTCAGCAAATGTTTTCGGAGCTTTAAGGCCGTTATCTTTAAAAATCCGTTTATTGTACCAGAGCACGTTTCCTCGATGGATATTGACAGGAACGGAATAAATGTTTCCATCCTTACTGACAAGATCGATTAATTCTTTTGGGAATTTATCATTCCAGCCCTCTTCTTTGTACAGCTCATTAAGCGGCTTCATCTTACCAGCGGCTACCCAGCCATCATTAAGTTCTGCGCCGCCATGAACCTGGAATGTTGCAGGCGGATCGTTCCCCTGCATCCGGCTCGCAAGTACCGCTTTTGCATTCGTTCCGGCTCCACCTGCAACTGCCGCATTTTCAACTTTAACTTCCGGATGCTTTTCTTTAAACAATTTAATGAGCGCTTTCAATCCATCTTCTTCACCAGCACCTGTCCACCAGCTAAAAATATCGAGTCTAGTCCCATTGCCCCCACTTTTAGACGCTCGATCGGAATTACATCCAACTAGTAACAATGATAGTGCAAGCATGAATGAAAGAAAGGCGAACCATTTTTTCTTCAATTCTTATTTCCCCCTTTAAACGGAATATGTAATCGGTTCGAGCTTAACAATTATCTTGAAAACCCTTACACAAACACTATATCACGAACATTCAGAATTCTCTTTCGCTATTTCCTTCACTCTTTTGCGAAATCCTTCACTTTTTTGTGGTCTAAACAACAATAAACCAAAGTCTCCTTCGGCTTCTTTAACTGATATTCAGCTGCCGTTGCCTGAATTCTCTTGGTGACATTCCGGTTATTTTTTTAAAGACGCGGCTAAAATAGTTCGGGTCCTTGTAGCCGACATTAAAACAAATTTCTTTCAAACTTTGTTCTTCTTTTTTGATCAGTTCTTTCGCTTTTTCAATTCGAAGGATTGTCACATAATCAATAAACGTAACAGAAAAGCGCTCTTTAAACAGTTTGCTAAAATAAAAAGTGCTTAATTGAACATGTTCAGCCACCTCTTCAAGTGAAATGGCCTTTGTATAATGGGAGTTAATGTAGTCTTTCGCCTTATTTAAGGCATTCGTTGTAAGTTGAAGATCATCCGTTTCGTTTTGGCCGTCTAATACCGAAGCAATTACATTTGATGGCGCAAAAGCTAAAGCTTGCTTAAATTTCACCTGAAGCCGTTCATATTCTTCTCTTTCCATTCTTTCAGCCTTTATTTCAGCAATTACCCGTTCAATTGCCTGAACTATTTCATAGTTTCGGCTGGGCTTCAGTAAATATTCTTTCACCCCATATTTCATCACTTTTCTTGCATACTCAAACTCGTCAAAGGCTGTGACCATTATAAATTTGGTCTTTGGCGCTTCGCTTATGATTTGATTTACGGCTTCACACCCATCGACCCCGGGCATTTTTATATCCATTAAAATTAAATCCGGCCTGAGCCTCTTTGCTAGCTCAATCGCTTTTCGGCCATTTTCAGCCTCACAGACAATTTCAGCTTCCTTAATTTCATTCGTAATGATCAGCCTTAACGCTTGTCTTTCTAAAACTTCATCGTCTACAATCATCACTTTAACCATCTTTCTATCCCCTTATTTGTCTATCGAGTGGAAGTCTAAGACGTATCGTTGTTCCTTTTTTTATGATAGATTCAATTTCAACCATATTTTTTTGTTGATAAAACAACTCTAATCTTTTAATGACGTTCCTCATGCCAAGGCCAGTAGAATGACCGTTATTTCTTTTTATTCCGCTCTCTTTTTCATCTGATCTCAAAATTGTTTTAACTGTTTTTTCATCCATCCCTATTCCGTTATCAATCACTTCGACGACGACTTCAAGACCCGTTTTAAAAATCTTCAGCGCTAAACATGCGCCATGCTCGTAAGATTCAACTCCGTGAATAAACGCATTTTCAACAATTGGCTGCAAGGTCAAGCCCGGCACCGCAACCGATAAACATTCTTCGCCAACCTCCATTTGAAACTTGACGCGTTCCCCAAATCTTGTTTGTTGAATAAAAAAATACTCTTGGACAACAGCGACTTCTTCCTTTAATGTTGTCGGCTGGTCAAGACTTTTTAAATTGTATCTAAGTAAATGCGAGACAGAGTCAATAAGTTCGTTTGTCCGCTTTGCTCCTTCAATATATGCCATTTTAGAAACCGTATTCAGAGTGTTAAATAGAAAATGAGGATTAATTTGGCTTTGCAGACTTTTTAGCTCCATTTCCTTTAATAGCTTGTCTAGCTCAGATTTTTCTTTAATTTCCTGAATGAGCCTACGTATATTTTTTCTCATGGAATTAAACGTTTCGGCTAAAAAGCTTAATTCGTCTTTTGTTGACGTTGAAACATCTTTGCCCTCAAAATTGCCTGAAGCAATTTCTTCCGCCGCCCTTGATAGTCGGCTTATCGGCCTTGTAATCCCTTTTGAAAACCATATTGCCAATAATGTGCTGAATAATATGGTGGAGCTAAAAATGGAAATGCCTAATGAGCGAAAATAATTATTTTTCATGTTCATATCATGATAAAAATATTGGTAATCCGTTAATTCTTGATTGATCAACGATAATGTAACCTCCTGTATATAACGGGCAATTTTTGATGCTTCGGTAAGATGTTCCGAATAGACGTTTAAATTCTGATCGTTATAGGCATTCATTACGACTGTGCACTCTTCAAGCAAACTTGAAATTAAATTGGCGTAGTTTTCGAGCGTCATCGATTCCCCGCGGAAACTGATTTCAGCTTGTAACCGGCTCTTTCCTTCAACTAAAGCTTCCCGCTCTTTTTTATATTGACGGTATAAATCTGGTGAGCGATCCGTGACATAAGCATTTAATGATTGATACATACCATTTGTCTTTTGTGAAATGGTATTTAAAAGGAAAAATGTTTTTAAAATGTTATTATATTGTACAATCGATTTTTGACTGTTTTGGTATAGAAAAAAAGCAACCCCGTTCAGTAATAAAACAAAAACCATTGAATATAGCAAAATCTTCGTACGAATCTTCATCATGGACTGACATCCCCTTTCGCTATATCCTTCTGATAGAGAATGCCTGTATCCGTATGTATCGTCGAAGGGATGTGCCTCCCCTTTTTAAACTCATGCATCAATTTCACGCTTTCATATCCAATTTTATATGGCTTTTGTACAACCGTCGCCTGAATGATCCCTTGTTTCATTAATTGAAGTGTTTCGGGTAGTGTATCAAAACTGATAATATAAATTTTTTTCTCATGCCCTTGTCGTTTTATGACCTGGGCAATTCCCAGCCCGTCTAATGCGCTCGTTCCGTAGAAGGCGTTTACATCAGGATGTTCCGAAAGAATCTCATTCGCTTTTTCCGCAGCCTGGACTTTCGTAATGTTTGATGCTTTAATATCTACAACTTTAATTCCGGGTTTATTTTTAATTGCATCCTTAAATCCCTCTACACGCAATTTTTGATGGCTCGCTTCAAAACTTCCTGTAATGATACCAACAACCGCTTTTCCCTTTGTTCCAGCGATTAATGCCTTTCCTGCCAAATAGCCGGAGCGATAATTATCCGTTCCTACATAAGAGACTCGTTTACTTTTTGCAGCATCTGTATCGACTGTAATGACCGGAATCCCTTTTTTCATCGCTTTATTTATAAGAGGAGTGAATTTTTCTTCACTAAGCCCCTGTGTAATAATTCCATCTACTTTTGAGGAAATAGCCATATCGATCAATTTCATATGTTCGGATAGATTCGATTGTAATGGCCCATTATATTCAATGGAAACATGGTAGCGGCGTCCTGCGGCCTTAGCCCCTTTTTCGACTAAACGCCAATATTCATTATTTAATTCTTCTGAAATGAGAACATAATGGGCATTCGTCTTTTTCGCTTTCGTTTTTTTTCGATTATTTGATCAAATTGCATCGCTTTATAGGCGAAAAATAAAGTAAAGAAAAAGGAAATGGTAAATGCTGATATACCGATCGCATAAAATACATTTCGATAATGGTTCATAGCTTCTCGCCTCCGAAATTCCAAAATATTCTGTCTACTAATAACTTAACTTATTCATCTCTTATAGTAAATACATAAAAAAGACCTGAACCCAGGTCTTTTTTTGTTTTATCCTTTAGGAGGAATATAATTCGGTTGTTCATTGCTTTTATTCGCCATCTGTCTTCCATTATTGCCTTTGCCGTCCCTTGGCTGTGTTCCTAAATGATTCGGGACAAAATATTTCGGAAATTTTTTCGGATTACTCATGCTTTTCCCCTCCTTAGTCATTAATATTTGTTTTTACACAAAAAAAGAAACAGAATCGCGTTCTGTTTCTTCAGGCATTCTTGGAATGTTTATCCTCTAACTTTTTTTCAATTCGTTCCATTTCTTCGTGGTCACTTAGCAATTGACGTTTATTTTCATTGACGAGATCTTTGAATGATATTTTGCGAAATTTCCTCATTCTCTTTTTCCTCCAAATATATTCATTTATATATACTATCGACAAATCCCAACATTTTTATTCAATTTTTAGAAAATAGAATTAAAAAATAAACAGCTCTCAAAAAGAGAGCTGTTTATATAAATAAACTTATTTTGTTGCAACGAGTTTGTTGCGCAATACCATTGGCAGGATGCCACCATGGCGATAGTAATCGATTTCTACTTCACTGTCGAAACGAGCGATGACTTCGAATTCTTTTGCGACGCCATTTTCATCAACCGCTGTAACTTTTACAAGGTCACGAGGCTTCACATTTTCATCAATTTGAATGGTGAATGTTTCTTTGCCAGTAAGACCATGTGTTTCGGCATTTTCGCCATCTTTGAATTGAAGAGGCAATACGCCCATTAATACAAGGTTGCTGCGGTGAATACGTTCGAAGCTTTCCGCCAGAACGGTTTGAATGCCAAGAAGGTTTGTACCTTTTGCCGCCCAGTCACGAGAGCTTCCCATTCCGTAGTCTTTTCCGGCAATAACGATAAGACCTGTTTGATCCTCTTTATATTTCATAGCGGCATCGTAAATGCTCATTACTTCATTTGTAGGCCAGTATGTCGTCCAACCGCCTTCAGTTCCCGGTGCAATCTGGTTGCGGATACGAATATTCGCAAACGTACCGCGCATCATGACTTCATGGTTACCACGACGGGAACCATAAGAGTTAAAGTCGCGTTGCTCGACGCCATGTTCAAGCAAGTATTTTCCGGCAGGAGAATCTTTCGCGATGGCACCCGCTGGTGAAATATGGTCTGTCGTTACAGAATCACCAAATTTCGCAATAAGCTTTAGTCCTTCAAGAGGCTTAATTTCTTTAAGCTCAGCTGAAAGGTTCTCAAAGAACGGCGGGTTTTGAATATATGTTGATTCTGGATCCCAATTGTAAAGTTTATCAGCGCTTGTTTTCAATTCATTCCAACGTTCATTTTCATCAAATACGCGTTCATATTCTTTTTTGAACGATTCCGGTTTAACGGATTTGTTCATCGCTTCTTTAATTTCTTCAGCAGATGGCCAAATGTCTTTAAAGTAAACGTCATTTCCGTCTTTATCTTTACCGAAAGAATCATTTTGCATGTCAAAGTTAACCGTTCCTGCCAATGCATAAGCAACGACGAGCGGCGGAGAAGCAAGATAGTTCGCTTTTACAAGCGGATGAATTCGCCCTTCAAAGTTACGGTTACCTGACAATACAGAAGCAACTGTCAAATCGTTTTTAGCAATTGCTTCTTCCACTTCTTGAGAAAGCGGGCCAGAGTTTCCGATACATGTTGTACAACCATAACCTACAAGGTTAAAGCCTAGTTGCTCTAAATATGGCATTAGTCCGGCATCTGCCAAATAATCTGTAACAACTTTTGAACCAGGTGCGAGCGATGTTTTTACATATCCAGGGACTTTAAGGCCTTTTTCAACTGCTTTTTTCGCAACGAGACCGGCACCTAACATTACATATGGATTAGATGTATTCGTACAACTTGTAATCGCTGCGATCGCAACTGATCCGGTTTTCATTGTTGATGTTTCGCCATTTGGATGTTTTACTTCAACTTGTTTGTTAATTTCATCAGCTGTCAAGCCAAAGCCTGCATTTCCTTGAGGCGCTACAAGCGCTTTATTGAACGATTCTTTCATTTTTGAAAGCGGAATTAAATCTTGCGGACGTTTTGGACCGGAAAGATTCGTTTCAAGTTCATTAAGATTGATTTCAACAACATCTGTAAAGATCGGATCTTCTGCATCCGGGGTATAGAACAAGCCGTTAGCTTTGCAATATTCTTCAACTAACTTAATTTGTTCTTCACTGCGGCCAGTAAGTCTTAAGTAGTTAAGCGATTCTTCGTCAACAGGGAAGAAACCGCAAGTTGCACCATATTCAGGCGCCATGTTGGAAACGGTAGCGCGGTCTGCAAGCGGCATTTCGGCTAGACCCGGTCCGAAAAATTCAACAAATTTACCGACAACATTTTTCTGGCGCAACACTTGTGTTACTTTTAGCGCTAAGTCTGTTGCTGTTGTGCCGTTTGGAAGTGAACCAACAAGCTTCACGCCGATTACTTCTGGTACTGGGAAGTAAGAAGGCTGTCCGAGCATGCCTGCTTCTGCTTCAATTCCACCTACGCCCCAGCCTAATACACCAAGGCCATTAATCATCGTCGTATGAGAGTCAGTACCGACTAGAGAATCCGGGAATGCTTCTAACTCGCCATCGACTTCCATGCTTTGAACAACAGATGCTAAATATTCAAGGTTGACCTGGTGGACGATACCAGTTGCCGGAGGGACAGCACGATAATTATCAAAAGCAGATTGAGCCCAGCTTAACAACTTATACCGTTCTTCATTCCGTTCAAACTCACGGTCCATATTGTATGCTAACGAGTCGTTCGTACCGAATTTGTCAACCTGTACAGAGTGGTCAACGACAAGGTCAACCGGAATATCAGGGTTGATTTTCGATGGATCTCCGCCCATATCTTTCATTGCTTTTCTTAAAGACGCAAGGTCAACCACTGCAGGAACCCCTGTAAAATCCTGAAGAATAACGCGTGAAGGTTTAAATGGAACGTCGATATCTTTTACTTCGTCTGTTCCCCATTTCGCGAGGTTTTCAATATGTTCTTTTACAATGACTCTTCCGTCATGCTGGCGTAAGACGGATTCCAATAACACTTTAATGGAATAAGGCAATTTAGAAATTTTCCCTACTCCTGCTTCTTCTAAAGCACTTAATCGATAATAGTTGTAAGTTTTTCCATTTGCGCTGAAGGTCGCACGCGCATTGAAAATGTCATTCTTACTTTTAGACATTATCCATTCCTCCTTGTCTTGCTGACAAAGGCTCATTGGGGCACAACAAACAAATCGAATGCTGCCACCATAAAAAGCTGCCTTCGTTCTTCATTACAATCATACACTAACGGAAGAAAAATTGTCGAAATTATGTCTTTTTGTAACACAATAAATTTTCTTCAATTGCTTCCTTTATTATCATACGAAAATGTGTTTCATAAGTAAAGTACATAAATGTTATCAAAGGTCATAAGCAACTCTTATAACCTCAATATGAAAAGCCCTCCAAAAAGAGGGAGTGCTTTTAAAAGAAAATAAGGACAAACTATATATGGAGGTGATTTCATGGCTAACCATAAAGCAAATCATATTCGTCCCGGCATGAATGCCGCCCGTAGCCAGGGACAGGGAGCCGGATACAATATGGAATTTGGAAATGAACAATTAAGCATGCCTAATGAACCTTTAACTGAGGCACAACGTCAAAACAATAAAAAAACGAAAAAAAGACAGTAGTTTACTCTGTATGGGTTTGATCCGCAATTGAATACAATTCATTTCGATATTGTTCAAGCCGTTCACGTTGATGTTCCGAGGCAACTTCCATTGCATTTTCAATTTGCTGCAGAGCTTCTTCTACCTCTTGGCGAAATTCTTTCATTTTCCTTCCATATTCAGGATGATTTTGCTCAACATGGGAATAAGCCTGAAGGGCCTGTGTATAGCCCTGCTGTGCAGCTTGAAATGCTTGTTGCTTGTCTTTATGGTATGGCATAAATACATCTTCCTTTCCTATTGTTGGATACATGTTACTATGCCATATGTATCAAAAAATTATTCCAGTTTCTTTAAATGGAGGTAATAAAATGGCTGAACGAAACACCTTTAAAGACATTCGCAGAAATTCCCCAAAAGGGCAATATGAAACGCAACCCGAGCCTCTCGATGGTTCAAAAAAAGTGAAGAATAGAAATCATACGCGCCAAAAACAGGCAAAAGGATCGTAAATATCAGCATGACAAAAGCCAACCATTTAGTTGGCTTTTGTTACCATTTATTGAGCGTCCGAATGATGACCTCTTCTTCTTCTTCGGCTACAGTTCTCGGGTCAATGAGGCAATGATCATCTTTTATCCGGACGATGATAGGGAGCGGCTGATTTCGTAATCTTTGTGCCATTTCATTAGCGGAAACTTTTTCATGCGAAAGCTTTAACACATAGGTTGGCAGTTGAACGCCCGGCATTGTTCCGCCACCTACCATGGAAAAATCTTTTTCAATTGAATAAGTGATGTTCCTTGAATCTAGCTTTTCAACCATTCGCTTTAATAGTCCCAATAGTTCTTCTTCCGTTTTTAAAATATCTCTTACAACCGGAAGCTGCTTTGCTTTTACCTTATTTTGATACGCTTTGATCGTCGCCTCTAGTCCGGCAAGTGTTAATTTATCCACTCTTAAGACACGTGCTAGCTGGTGCTTCTTTAACCGGTCAATATATTTTTTCTTTCCAGCGATAATGCCCGCCTGTGGTCCTCCTAACAGCTTGTCCCCGGAAAACGTCACAAGATCAACACCTGATGATAAAACTTCCGAAACAAGCGGTTCTTCCCCTATTCCGGCCGCTCTAAATGGATAAAATGCCCCGCTTCCTAAATCTTCATAAACGAGAATATGATCGTGGGATTTTGCTAATCGTACTAATTGCTCAGTTGGGACACTTTTTGTAAATCCGATGATTTTAAAATTACTCGTATGGACTTTCATTAATATAGCTGTATTCTCTGTAATCGCTTTTTCATAATCGACGATATGTGATTTATTGGTTGTCCCGATTTCAACCAGTCTTGCCCCACTTTCCTCCATAATGGATGACACACGAAAGGACCCCCCGATTTCGACTAACTCTCCGCGGGAGATGATTACTTCTTTCTGTTTCGCGAATGCTTTTAGAACAAAATAAACGGCAGCAGCGTTATTGTTTACAACGATCGCCCCTTCGCTTCCCAATACTTCACAAATCAATTTTTCAAGTAAATCGTGCCGTGAACCTCTTTTTCCACTATGAATATCATACTCTAGATTTGTATAATTTTTCGCCGCTTGCACAATATGCTCGATTGCTTCAGTGCTTAAGCGCGCCCGGCCAAAATTCGTATGTAAAACAATGCCCGTTGCGTTAATGACCCTTTTTAAAGAGACATCATTCTTTAACTCTATTTTCTCTTTCATATGTTCAATAATAAGCTTTAGAAAATCTTCTTTGCTTGCTTTTTCTTGAAATGAAGGCTGAAGAATTTGCTGCCGCAAATGGGAAAGTTCTTCTTGCACCCATTTCGTTATTGTGGAATCGGCAATATGTTTCGGAACAATTTCACGCAAGCGCGGATCATTTAAGACAGTATGAACAGCCGGCAAGCTTCGCAATACGTTTGACAATGATGACCCCCTCCCCCTGGGAATAGCACACCCGGTAAGGATGCGCTATTCTTCTTGCAGCTTTTTCATTTCATCAATCACAAATGAATGATCCGGGAATTTCCCTGTTTCTTTTTTGGAGTAAATGTTCGAGCCATTTACAGTGACTTCGAACACGCCTCCCTTGCTCGTAATCAGTTCGATAGAGGCGATCTCCGCCCGGAAATGATTGAACAGGTCTTCCGCGAGACTCGCGGCTTTTGGCGCATAGTTTCACATCATGCAAAATTCGATTTTTACTTTTAATGACATTTGCTTTTCACTCCTTTTATTTTTCTATTTCTTATAGTATAACCTTTCGCACTTTATAAAAAAAATAGTTTATACTAAAAAAGAGTTCCAATCAGGGAGGTGCGGATGAATGACTGATCGTGATCGAATTCGCCTGACTACACTTTCGTCAAAAGGCGGCTGAGGATGTAAAATTGGTCCTGACGACCTGGCGCAAGTTTTGTGCCGTTTACCAGAAAGAGAACATGATCCAAATCTAATTGTCGGTTTAGAAACATCCGATGATGCTGGCGTTTACAAAATTTCAAATGAACTCGCAATCATTCAGACGGTTGACTTTTTCACCCCTATTGTCGATGACCCTTACATGTTTGGACAAATCGCCGCGGCTAATTCATTGAGTGATGTTTATGCAATGGGCGGGGTTCCGAAAACGGTGTTGAACATTGTCGGCTATCCAATAAAGGCGCTCGGGGCTGATATACTCAGTGACATCCTAAAAGGAGCTGCAGATAAAGTAAAGGAATCCGGAGCCATCATCGTCGGCGGCCACTCTATTGATGATCAAGAACCAAAATTTGGCCTTTCCGTAACAGGGTTCGTTCATCCCGATAACGTGCATAAAAACATCGGAGCCAAACCGGGAGATGTCCTCGTTTTAACAAAGCCAATCGGTGTCGGCATTCAAACAACCGCCATAAAAAGGGACATGCTAAGTGATATGCAACTCTTAAAAGTAACCGAAACAATGGCCCAATTGAATAAGACGGCGGCAGAATGTTTGAAGGGGCTTCATCCGAATGCCGTTACTGATATTACAGGGTTCGGACTGCTCGGTCATGCCAGCGAGATGGCAAAAGGTAGCGATAATGTCACATTTACGATCAGATTTGAAAACGTTCCAATATTGCCCGGAACTAAAGAATTAGCTACCAACGGAGTCATCCCCGGCGGAACAAAAGCGAACCATAAATGGATTCGTGAACTTGTAAAATATAATCCGGAACTTACGGAAATTGAACAAATGATTTTATGTGATGCCGTTACGTCAGGAGGGCTTCTTGTCAGCTTGCCGGAAAAAGAAGGCCTTGAGTATGTCCAGCGGCTAAAAGAAAACGGAATTGAGGAAGCCGCTATTATTGGTACAGTAACATCATATGAAGGCACTCTTTTGAATGTCCTATAATTTAAGAAGGAACCAGCCAAACAGCTGGTTCCTTCTTATCTCAACTCACTCCGCTTCGTTCGATTGCATCTTGCCAACTTGGATAATAATACAGCGCGCTTCGCATCAACTCGGGGTGGCTTTCCTTCACCTGTTTCTTCTTTAGTGATTCTCCATTCCTGTCCAATTGCTTAATCTGGGTAATGACTTCCTCGGCCGTTAAATTAACTTCCATTTTCTTCACTCCCTTTAGCAAGTTATCACTATCATTTCCCTCTATTGAACGGGTTAAACAAAAAATAAAAAATTAACTTGTACTATTTTAATAAATCTGGCAAGAGCAACAATTAGAAAGGATGCCGGGTTACCCGGCATCCTTTCCTTGTTGAACGATTTTTTGATAAATGTCTTCAAGAGGGGTGACGATTCCTTTGTCATCTTTATACATGATGTGTTCACGCCGAAAATGAACAGGTGAATCAATTCCTGCCGCTGCAGCTAAACGAAACAGCCCTTTCCTTAGTGTTAACACATAGTTAACCACCCTGTATTTTTTTTCTTCAACGACAAGTGCTTTTTGCAAATCCGGATCAGTTGTCGCCACTCCAACCGGACAAGAATTGGAATGGCAACGGAGCGCTTGAATGCAGCCTACTGAGACCATAAACCCGCGTGCAATATTAACTAAATCGGCCCCCATCGCAAGTGCGATCGCAACCCGGTCAGGCGTGAACAATTTTCCTGAAGCAATGATTTTTACCCGATCTCGGACACCATGCTTGATTAATGCGGCATCAAGAATTGGCAGCGCCGACTTTATCGGGAGCCCGACACTATCGGCCAGCTCCTGGTAAGTTGCCCCTGTCCCGCCTTCCCCGCCGTCAACAGTAATAAAGTCGGGGCCTTTGCCGGATTGTTTCATGTGACTTGCCAATTCATCCGCTTCACTGAAGCTTCCGATGACAACTTTCATTCCTACCGGCTTCCCCGTAAACTGCCGGATTTGTTCCATAAAGTCAAATAACTTTTCAAAGCTGTCAAATTCCTTAAAACGGTTGGGGCTGTCAATCGATTTATACGGCTCGACCATCCGGATTTCTGCAATTTCTGGTGTCACCTTGTCGCCGTCAATATGCCCTCCACGCGCCTTTGCTCCTTGTGCAAGTTTCAATTCAAACGCTTTAATTTGCGGGATTTCACTTTTTTTCTTTAATGCGTCCCAATTGAAATTGCCCTCCTTATCCCGGACTCCAAAAAGCGCGGGACCAATTTGCATAATAATGTCAACACCGCCTATTAAGTGGTGCTTGGACAAGCCGCCTTCACCCGTATTCATCCATGTCCCTTTCGCAATTGCTAGCCCTTCAGACAATGCGGTGATGGCATTGGTTCCAAGTGCGCCAAAGCTCATAGCAGACATTCCAATTAGCCCTTTAACGACAAATGGATATTGCGTCTTCTCTCCAATAATGACAGCATCATCCGGATGAAGCAAATTTGCGTCCGCTTCTTCATCTTTTAAGTACTCTTTCCGCTGTGTAAACAACGTTTCGTTTACTAAAACATATTTTTTCGTCATTACCTTCGTTTCGCGATCCATTTTCAATTCTTCGGTCAATTTGGGGAACATCGAGTTTTTTATGTAAAATCCTTCCTTTTCAAAATCCCTTTTTGAACCAAATCCGACGATATCCCGTTTATATTTCGCGCTTTTAACAATATGTTCATAATCATCGCGGGAAAATGGCTTTCCTTCCGTATCGCTATTAAACCAATATTGGCGAAACTCCGGACCGATTTTTTCCAAAAAATAACGCATTCTGCCGAGCACCGGAAAATTTCTTAACGTCGGATGTTCTTTTTGATTGCGGTCTTTAATATAAAAATAAACAAGCATAATAATCGTGACGAGTATGCCAAGGACAACAGCAAAAAATCCGATGATCGTTAAAATATTAGCAAGATTCATTTTTTATAAACCTCCAGAGTAGGCATTACATGTTACTACATTAGTTTGCAGAAATAAAGGAAGGTTTATACGGACAATTAGAAAACCGGAGATGAAATTATTCATCTCCGGTTTTCATCACCCAATGGCGCTTCATATCGACTCTTTCTGTTATTCCTTTGTAATCCAGCAATTCAAGAAAAGGGATTAAATACTTCCTGGATAAATTCAAAACGGACTTTGCCTCCTGAATGGTAAATTCTCCAGGGAACTCCTTTTTTAATTGAAAAACTGCTTTTTCGAAAACTTCTATATGAAGGAAAAGGTCTTCTTCAAGTGGAACAGCTAATTTCTCCCGTATTAAAAAATGTTTAAAGTCCGTGAACAATTCTTGCGGCAACTGCGCCTTTTTGTAGAGGTTCGTGAACGAATCGGCTTGCAAGCCTTGCGTATAGAGTTCATTTACTACTGAATTCATCCTCTTCTCCCACTTTTCTGGAAAAGAAGGGTGAAAGGCCATTTCTTTTACATATTGATCGCTCATTGAAATCTCGTCTTGCTTAAGCAACTGATGCAAACAGTGTTTTATAAGCCTTTCCGGATATTCTTCTTTAAGTTCTTGAATCAGTTCAGCCTTTGGCATCCCTATTTTTAAAGGATGTTCTTTGTGATAAGACAAAATTCTTTCACATGTGCATTTCTTGCAATCAGCAATGCTAACAAGAAGGGTGTAATACGAATTATCAATTTTGTCGATCATCGCTTCATCCTGCATTGTTTTTAATGTGTTCACCAATTCGTTTCCTTGTAAGCTAGTAGACTGCTCCAACTCTTTTAAGGTCAAAAGTTTATGCTTTTTAAGCATGTCTTCTATATGATCTTCCGGAGAACCTTCCCACTTTGCTTTCAATCGGTTAATCGTCTCGTAGCCAAATCGGTATTTTTCACCGGCCGGTTCTATTACTTCACCGCCACCTATTGTCTCTTCCGGTGACGGTCTTCGTATAATGAAACGATCGCCTCTTTTAGCGACAACGGGGGAATGTAATCGAACCTGGCAAAAAACGGCTTCATTATCTTCCAGCAATTCATTGCGGTCGAAAAAAACAATTTTTCCTATCATCTCGGCGGTTCCAATATAAAACTTAATCGGTGCCCGCTGCTTTAACGGTTTTACGTTCTTCAAGGTTTTCAAACGGATATCAATCGTGTCACTTGTAATAAAGGAATGTGCTGATATAAGCACATCTCCTCTCTTAATCTCTTCATGTGACACCCCAGAAAGATTTAGAGCCGCCCGTTGTCCTGCCACTCCTTTTGTTTGATATTGGCGATGAACTTGAAGCTGCCGAACTTTAACTTCACTTCCTTTTGGTTCGAGAACGAGGCGATCCCCCTGTCCAACCGACCCTTCAAAAATAGTTCCGCGGACGACAGTACCCTGCCCTTTAACGGTGAATACGTGGTCAATCGGCATGCGAAAAGGACCAGATCTTTTTCTTTGCGCTACCGTTTCAAGCTGGTTTAAAATAGACGACTTTAATGAATCAATCCCTTTCATTGAAAGACTGTCAACAAAGTGAATTGGAAAGGCTTCAAACGGGGTGCCTCCTATTAAATCATGAATGTCTTCCTTTAGTAGCTCAAACATGTCTTTTTGCACGTTGTCGATTTTCGTAACGACAACGAGACCTCGCTCAATCCCGAGAAAAGAAAGAATTTCAAAATGTTCACGCGTTTGCGGCATGACCCCTTCATCGGCTGCAATTACTAGCAATACGAGATCGATACCAGCCACCCCTGCAATCATTTGCCTGATAAATTTTTCATGTCCAGGTACATCGACAATGGAAGTATGTATATCTTCGGTCAATGGGAATGGCGCAAAACCCGGTTCAATCGTAATTTTTCGTTCTTTTTCTTCTTTTAACGTATCGGTGTCGACATTGCTTAACGCCTTCGTCAAACTTGTTTTCCCATGGTCGATATGCCCGGCCATTCCAATGGTATAATAACGCATGAATTCACCGCCTATCTTGCTATTATAGTTAACTTTATATCTTGTTTTCATATTTTACAAGACGGTTGCCTGCTTGAAATATACATGGAACCTTGTATATAATGAAATCGTTGGAAAAATGGGGCCAGATGCGTAGCTGGTGCTTGCCTGGGTCTTCAAAACCTTTTGGGAGGCGCGTGCCGTCTCCGGTGGGTTCGATTCCCACATGGTCCCGCCAAACTGTTTAACAAATCATGTTTTTAATGCTAATGGCAAGAGGTGAGCAACATGTCGACAGGATTTTCCCTGTTTATTGTCGCCTGGACGATCTTTCTTGTTACAATGTTCGCGATCGGCGGATATTTTATGTTTCGCAAATTTTTAAAACGGCTTCCGAAAGAAGACGGGATGTCGATCCTCGACTGGCAGGATTATTACATAAACGAAACGAAACATCTTTGGAACGACGAACAAAAACAATTGTTAGAAGAGCTTGTAGCTCCCGTTCCCGAACTATTCCGGCCCGTCGCCCGAGAAAAAATCGCAGGCAAAATTGGCGAACTCGCTCTTAAAGAGAAAGCAAGTAGCATCAGTCAGGATTTGATCGTAAGAGGCTATATAATCGCCACCCCAAAACGAGACCATAAGTGGCTCATTAAAACATTGCAAAAGAAAAAAATCGATTTAACCCCTTATGAACAGCTCTTAAGTTAAAAACTCGTTTAACACATATGGTTAAACGAGTTTTTCTTCGCTATTTTTTACTTTTAAAAAGGAATATACCATTGCGATTCGCCATGGCAAGATCATGCCGAACGCAATAAGGAAAAACATTCCTGCAGTCTCTCCATAGGAAATTTTATGTCCAAAATAAATTTTCATCGCCATCCGGACGAGGAACAAACCGATTAATATGAAAATGAATGCTTTTGAACGAACAAGGTAAATTTGCCCATCTCTTTTTTCAAACTTGCTGGTGGCGATCAAAAAGATAGAAAAAAAGCATCCGAGAAGAAATGATTCTCCTACTTCGGCCCATGTTACGTGAAACTCCGGCAGCAAAAACATGCAAAATCCTGTTGCCATAAAAAACGGCGGAAGAGCTATTTTTTTCAAAGAAGCTGGTTTTTTTGTCGCCTTCAGCCGAACAACAATAATCGCCATAGCCATAAAAGCCGCAAAAATGGTGCTTATATAGACCAAGGTAGATCTTCCTTCCTTACTCATAATTACTCTTAATCATTAATTTATTACTATTTTATCAAATGGTGAGTAAAATTTAAAATCCTTTAAACCCGCTAAACACACGGTTGACAAGAAATGATGTAAAATCGGTCATCCAGTTGAAATAAAGCATGACACCCATGGCGACCATTAAGACGCCGCCCGTTCTCATAAAGGCTAAATTGTATTTTTTTATGCTTTTAATGAGGCCGATGAAAAAGCTAAGCAAGAAAAACGGAACCGCAAATCCTAACACATAGCAAATCATATAAAGGATGGCCGCATTCGGATGGGTCACCGCCATTCCGAGCACCGCTGCCAGGATCGGACCTGTGCACGGCGTCCAGCCTGCCGCAAATCCAATTCCGATAAGAACGGAACCGAGATAACCTGCCGGGCGATTGTGGAACGCTACCCGCTTATCTTTTAATAAAAACGATGGCTTAAAAACACCGAGAACAACGAGCCCGAAAAAGACGATAACGACCGCCCCGAGTTCACGAAGCAAATCTTTATATTTCATAAAAAAGCTACCGACAAATGAAGAGCTAATTCCAAGAACGATAAAAATGATAGAAAAACCGAGAAGAAAAAGGGAAGTATGTAAAATGGCGTTTTTCCTGAGCATGCCTTTTTCTTCTTTCAATTCATTTACGGACACGCCAGTTATGTAAGAAAGAAAAGCTGGATATAACGGAAGGCAGCATGGCGAAATAAATGACAACAGTCCTCCACCAAAGGCTAAAAAAACATTAATGTCGGTCATAGAGTAGATGCTCCTTTTCATTGTTTCCTTCTACTACTATATTATATAATAACGTTTCATAAAACCAACCTTTTAAAAGAAAGAAAACTGCCTTACATTGGCAGTTTTCGCTTAGTTGAGGCCAAAATATTCTTCAAGCGTCTCGTTTTTTGCCGCGATTTCTTTCGCAACCTTCACTCCTACGTACCGGATATGCCACGGTTCATATTGATAACCGGTAATCTTCTCTTTTCCTTTCGGATAGCGAATAATAAAACCGAAATCCGCAGCATTTTGTTTCAGCCACTTTCCTTCTTTCGTTTCTCCGAATTGTTCATTTAAGTCAAAATTAACTTCAGGGCAAGTCACATCTAATGCAAGTCCTGTCTGGTGCTCGCTCTGGCCAGGGATGGCGCTCACTTGATTCGCCTTTTCTTCTCCCTTTTGTTTAGAATTAAATGCGAAAATGGACACCTGTCTTGCATACGAGCGATAGCCAGATTGACCATAGAGATCCATCCCGTCGGCTTTTGCCTTATGAAAAAGTTTTTCGACCGCAGCTGCCGCTTCTTTACGCAAGTGCTTTTTCTCTATATTTTCTTTAAATGGCCATGGAATTTTCGGGATTACAAGATCTTTTGGCGCATAATCAGAAGGCAGATTTCTTTTTTTATTCGCCACGACAAGGATATCGTCGGGATTGGTTACAATCGTTTTTCCATCAGGACCTACTTTTGTCGTTCCTTTAATCGATGGCTTCTCTCCCTGTGTGTTACTTGTAGATCGGTTGTCGGATTTGTTATTTTTCGTATGTTTTTGAGCCGTGTGCTGCGCATGATTTTCATTTTTTTCTTTATCAAATCCATTCGTAATGGAGCAGCCAGATAATGTTACGATAGAAGAAAGCAAGATCGCACATGTTGTTATTTTCATCATGATCAAATCCTTTGTTTACAAAAATACTCGCTTTTCTATCTTAATTTATTCAATGAAAATGTCAACTAATTTTGCTAAAACAAAAAGAAAACCCGGCCATAGGCGAATTTTGAATAAATGAGCCAGAAATTTCAGAGGATTAGCCAACATCCGCGGTTTGTTCATTCCCGTGTTGAAGGAGATACATTTTGTGGTACAGTCCTTTTTTTAGCAATAGCTCCTGGTGTGTACCGCGTTCAACAATTTCTCCTTTGTGCAGAACAAGAATTTGATCCGCATCTTGAATGGTCGATAGCCGGTGAGCAATCGCAATTGTCGTCCGTCCAGCACGCATTTTCCCAAGGGCCGTTTGTATCGCTTCTTCGGTTTGTGTATCAATGTTTGCCGTTGCTTCATCAAGGATCAAAATTTTCGGATTACAAACAATCGTTCGAGCAAAGGAGAGCAGCTGCCGCTGGCCGCTTGAAAAAGTACTTCCCCTTTCTCCTAACTCGTGATCATATCCGCCAGGAAGTTCTTCGATGAACGAATCGGCCTGGACGAAAGCTGCCGCTTCTTTTACCTCATCATCAGTTATCAAATGATTGTGTAGCCGAATATTTTTCTTGATATCGCAGGCAAAGATGAACGGATCTTGCAGGACAAGGCCCATTTTCCGACGCAATTCTTCATTCGTATAGTTTTGTATCGGAACTGAATCAATGAAAATTTCTCCTTGTGTGAAATCATAAAAGCGCATCAAAAGATTGGTGATTGAACTTTTTCCGCTTCCTGTATGTCCGACAAGCGCAACCGTTTCACCCGGGTTTGCTGTAAATGAGATATTTTTCAGCACGTCCTGTTTTCCATCATACGAGAAGGTAACATTTTTAAATTCGATCTTTCCTTCCGTAATTTCCGGTTTCCCCTCTCCCTTTGTTCCAGGAGCAAGCTCCGTTTCATCAAGCAGCTGAAACACCCTGCCCGCTGCAATAATCGCCTGTTGGAACATAGAGAGACGCTGTGTCATCGTATTGATCGGTTCAAAGAAACGTTCAATGTAGTTGACAAATGCATAAAGGACACCAATTTCAACAGGATTAGAAAACGACTGAATACCGAAAAAGGAAAGCACCATAATTAGAGCAAACATATAGATGAGGTCAACTGCAGGACGTAGCAAAAGTCCATTGTATTTAATATTTTTCATCCATGCCGCATTATGCGCCTGGTTGATGTTGGCAAATTCCTTTTTTAGCCGCTTTTGCTGGTTAAACGCCTGGATGATCGCCATACCCTGAAGCGACTCATTTAACTTTGCATTAAGCTCGCTTAATTTCTCCCTCATATTGAAAAACGAACGGGAGCTATAGCGTCGGTAGAGCCACATAACCGCAGCAATCATCGGGATAATGACAAGGCAAAATAGCCCGAGATTCACATTTAAATAAAACATGGCGGCAAATACGCCAATTAAAAACACCATATTTTGTACAAATGTTGATAAAACACTGACATATAAATCTTTAATTGCCTCGGTGTCATTCGTAATGCGTGAAATAAGGCCTCCGACAGGTGTTCGGTCAAAAAACTTCAGCCCGAGCGAATGGACTTTCGAAAACACATCGATTCGCAATGTTTGGATAATTTCCAGCGCTGTTTTTTGAAACAAAACAACCTGCAAATAGTGCATTGCCGCAGAAATCATGGTCAGCACGATATACATCAAGGCAAGAGCGGTAATTGCACGGGTATAAAAATGCCGGGGTGTTAAGTAGTCATCAATGAACTTTTTGATGATGATCGGTCCTAATAAATCGGCAACCGTCGCGACAATTAAGATTGAAAAAGCGAGTATCAATGTTTTTTTATGCGGTTTCATTAAACGAAGCAGCCTTTTGAAAACTTGCCATTGTTTCATTTTCTGCAATTCGTCCATCGTTATCCTCCCTGTGAAATTAACGATTCAAGTGCCTGGCGGTTATATGTATCTTTATACCAGCCATCCTCATTAATTAAAGTTTCGTGGGTGCCCATCTGAATGATCTTTCCATTGTCAAGAACGATAATTAAATCAGCGTGATCGATGCTTGATAACCGGTGGGCGGTAATAATCGTCGTTTTCCCTTTACGTTTCTCTTTTAAATTTTCTACTATTCGTTCTTCCGTTCTTGCATCGACAGCAGATAAGGAATCATCCAAAATTAAAATCTCACGGTCCAATAATAATGCCCGCGCAATCGATATCCGCTGTTTTTGCCCGCCGGATAACGTAACCCCCCGCTCTCCGACCATTGTTTCATATCCGTCTTTAAACTGAACGATGTCAGCATGAATAGCCGCTGCTTTTGCAGCTGCTTTTATTTCTTTAAAGGACGCGTTATACTTTCCAAACGCAATATTTTCTAAAATCGTAGCAGAAAACAAAAAGTGGTCTTGCGGTACATAGCCAATAGCTTCTCTTAACGAATGAAGCGCAAAACGATTGATATCTTTTTCGTCCAAATAAATTTGTCCGTTTTTCACCTCAAATTCCCGCAGCAAAAGTTTGCATAACGTCGTTTTCCCACTCCCGGTTTTCCCGACGATCCCGAGCGTTTTTCCTTTTTCAAGTTCAAAACAGATGTTCTCTAATGTGCTTTGCGCAGTTTGATCATACGAAAAATGCTCTAGCTGGAATCGGATAGAACCAGAAGGTACAATCTTAAGTCCAGTCTCATCTTCTTTGATGCTCTCGTCGACTTTTAATAATGCTGACACCCGATCATACGAAGCCCTCCCCCGCTCGACAATGTTAAAAAGCCATCCAAACGCGAGCATCGGCCAAATTAAGAGGCCAAGATATGTAGTAAAGGAAACGACCTGGCCGATCGAAAGTTCTCCTTGTACGACGAAATAAGAGCCGAACGCGACGGAAAGAAAGAATGAGAGACCGACAATAATAAAAATCGTCGGATCAAACAGAGCATCAATTTTCGCCACTTTTACGTTTTTCCGTACGACATCTTTAGAAAGTTCCTTAAATTCATCTACATCTTCCTCTTCTTGCCCGAACGCTTTGATGACACGGACGCCCGAAATGCTTTCTTGCACTTTATCGTTCATCATTGAGAAAGCTTCTTGTGCTTTATGAAACTGTTGATGCAGCATGGAACCATATTTGCTCGTCAGCCATGCCATCATCGGCATGGGAAGAAGGCTGATTAACGTCAGCTTCCAACTGATCGTCGCAAACATCGTAATGAGTGTCATTCCGCCAAGCAGAAGTGAATCAACAAGTGTTAAAATCCCTTCCCCGGCTGTCATTTCAATGGCCTGAAGATCATTCGTCGAATGCGCCATTAAATCTCCGATTCTTCTCTTTTGATAAAATTTTGGCGACATGTTCGTGAAATGATCATACAATCGGTTTCTAAGAAGCAAAGCAAGTTTCGTAGATGAGCCATAAATCATCACCCGCCAAAAGAAGCGAAGCACATACATCAATAGCGCAAGAGCAGCTAATACGCTAATATAAGTAACAAGCAATTGTTTTGATAACGTTCCTTTATTGATATGGTCAACTGTAAACCCGACGATTTTCGGAGGAACTTGCAAACAAAACGATACAATAGCTAATAGGAGAATGCCGGTTAAATACCGCCTCCACTCCATTTTGAAATACCACATTAAATCAATAAAAACTTTCACTTTTGCCCCCCCTAATCTTGCTAGAATCCATTCCCTTTTCTTAAGGGCCAACTTCTTTAAATCTTTCTGTCCCCTTCCGAGATTTGATCGTTTCTAATAGCGCACCTTTAATTTTATCAAATTGAAAAAATTTCATAAAGAGTTAAAAATTTTGAGCTATTAAAAAAACGAAAGTCTTTTTAAAGTGGCTTTCGTTCAAACCCTTCCGTAAGCAAACATTGACAATTGAAAAACTTCCGGTTAACAACTCCTCAATTGAAACAACGTTTGGCAATTCATTCCTATGTAATCATCCTTTGATATATAAAAAGCACTCAACACATACGTATGAGTGCTTGTCCACCTATTTCATTTGCTTTTGCATCGCCTGCATCATTTGATTGATCTTTTTTTGCGATGGTTTTTGTCCCATTTGCTAAAAAACCCTTATATATCAAGGGTTTAAGCCAATTTTTTAACCACTTTTTCTGTTGAGAAAAATATACCATATTCATGGATAGTTTGTCTATATTTTCATTATATTTTTACTGGAAGTGGTTTATCTTTCATTATCATTAAACACTACTCAACTAGCCGTAAACTCACAAGTCAATATCATCAGCCCATTTTTCGTCAAATCAACATTTACTACCTTCCATTTTTTACCCATCATTGTAAATACAAAATTAACTTTAATTTTTCTATTATTTAATTCATTGTCCTGTAATGTAACGACTATTTGATTTTCTGGGACTCGAATTGCGTAATTGCTGTCAATACTAAATGATTTGTTGTCAACAATTGCAGGGACATTAGTTGGGTCAGTTTGGATTGTAATATAAACTGGATCACCAAATCTATCATATACTGGATTCCCGTTCTCATCTAACTTTGGTACTTGTTTTGTCTCTCCAGGGATTTGTACTATATTATTACAGTGCCTCATTAACGCTTTATATTTTCCGCCACGTTTACTGATTGATTCTGTAATGACTAGATATTTTTCATTATCATACGTCACTAAATCCCCTCTAGACAGTTTGTCAAGCGTTGAAATATGCCTATCCTCAAAATCATACAAACCAGGATTCGTAATAAGTGCTTTTTTTGCAATGTCATTAATCAACACATCTTTCCCGGCATTATTGATGAGGAATTGTATATCATCTGTATTTGTTTCAAATAAGTTGAACATGTTTACCCTCCTTTCGGTCTGCATTTAATACAAAGGAACTAAGGGAAAATTCCCCCTGCCTCAAATTTGACGCACCCCTCTGTCGTGTTTTGCGACACATCAAGAATTAAAAAACATAAAAAAGTTAGATTCATTTTTAATTTGCTCATCTGTTTTCATACTTCGAATTTTTACTTCTAACTGATCTATACGATTCATTAAATTATCGTGAAAATCAGAAACGGAAAGGTCGTCATCTTTATAATTCTTCATCGTGCTTGGATTGTTTGCGATTGATTCAAGAATAGATAATGCACTACGATAGATATTTTTCTTATTAGTTGCTGATTGCGGGTTGTACTCGTCAAATGGCTGTAAGTCGTTTTCTTGTAAGTATATAGTTAATTCTGATTGATCTAAGTTAATGCCTTTTGTTTCGAGTTTAAGACGGTCTAAGTTGGTCATTTAATCAGTCCTTTCGTGTAATATTCCGTTTGTATATCAACAGCAAATGCTTCTAATGTATCGTCATTCACTTCATAACCTAATCCTACCCACCAATTCATTAAATTAGGAGCTTCAAACCACTTTCCATCCTTGTCCATTAGATAACGTCTAGCGGTATTATTACTAAAGATCACTTGATAACCTTGTAAGTAATGATTACCGCCTAAACTATGTTTAATTGGTTTGTATTCAATTTGATTTATACAATCTTCGGGAAGTATCCTTTCAAATAATAGATGTAATTTCCCTAGAAGTTTTCCAATTTCAACTCTAAATTTTGCATCGTAGTGGTACTGTTGAAAAATAGGTGGGTTAGTTGGTTGTTTAGGTTGAGTATGTTGCCAATAATTCCGATAAGATTTCATTTTTGATTGTCCCCTTTCAGATGTAAATAAAAAAACACCCTCATAATGAGAGTGCTTAAAAATCATTCAACTGGTCTTTTTAGCAAATAAATTACTTCGTCCGTTTGTTCAGTACCTGTATCACCGCATCGAAATTTTAAATTAGTTGCACTGACTACTTCCCATCCTTGATTGCCTAATTTATTTAAATCTTGTTCTAAATCCTCCTCTTTATTGAAAATTGCTGCTGATGTCAACCTCAGTTGAAAATTCCCCAAAAATGCCGTTTTAAAATTCCCCATTATTAACACAAAAAGCTCTATCTTTCTATGGTATCACTTCCTTTCAATCGTGTTTGGGATTCCCTTTCCCCCGAGGGGGAAAGGGAATTGATCGAATATTCATTCACTGTTTTTTCCGTGTTGAAAAATCCTGCTTTCTTCTTCTCCTTGATTCGATAGCTTTCTCCTTTAATATTGATGGTATGTGAATAATGAAGTAGTCGATCTAAAATCGCTGACGCTAACACACGATCTCCAAAAATCTCTCCCCAATTTCC
>NZ_KE387232.1:0-113394 GCF_000430745.1 Fictibacillus gelatini DSM 15865
TAATGACGCCGTTTGGATCAGGCTCAAAATTTTTCAACTGATTTTTGATCGATGTTAAAATGGCTTCATAATCTTTAATGAACGATTCAAAATAAAGCAAAAACGAAAGGTGGCACTCCTGATAAAACGAACGGATCGCCTGCCCCGCCTTTCCCTTAAGGGAATCTTCGAGTGAAATGATCCCCTTCACCGCAGCCTTTGTCTGTTTGATTTGTTCGCTCAACGATCGCAAATACTTCTCGGTGTCACTAATCGATTGGTTAAACGCTTCGACATCCAATACCTTCATGACATCACCCCTTATCGTTGGCCGTTGAAGCTAGCTTTTCGTCCATTTCTCGCATCGATTGGACGGCCTTCTCTGTCGCTTTTTTATTTTCCAAAAGCAGTGTTTGATACGCTTGAATGATTTTACGCAATGATTCATTCACGTTCTTTAGTTTTGTCATCGTATCCAAGACGTTGCTTCCTTCTTTAACAGGAGCAAAAGAGGGCTACATGGACGGGACGGCCGATTTTAAACGGGATAAAGCTTGTTCTACTTCCCCGTAGACTACTTTGATCTCACTCATTGCTGGTGCACCTCTAGTTAACGTTCTTTTTCTTTGATAGTTACTTTGGTTAATATTTCTATTACCCATTTTAAATCAAATTTGAAACTTTCATAGTATTATCTTTTTCTAGTACCTTCTAAATTATAGAAACAACTCTGACCAGAAAAAAAAGAACCTCTTTTATAGGTTCTTTTTTAGCATTATTTAATTCGCGAGCGCAAATACGCGTCGATGAACGGATCGATGTCCCCGTCCATAACGCCCTGGACGTTGCCTGCTTCGGTGTTTGTCCGATGGTCTTTGACGAGGCTATACGGGTGGAAGACGTAGGAGCGTATTTGGCTTCCCCAGCCGATTTCTTTTTGTTCGCCACGAATTTCCGCCAGTTCTGCCTGTTGTTCCTCGATTTTGCGCTGCAGCAATTTTGCTTTCAACATTTTCATTGCCCGTTCGCGGTTTTGGATTTGTGAGCGCTCCGTCTGGCAGGAGACAACGATATTCGTTGGAATATGGGTAATACGCACCGCGGAGTCCGTTGTATTGACGTGCTGTCCGCCGGCACCGCTCGATCGGTACGTATCGATTTTCAAATCTTCAGTCCGGACTTCGACTTCGACATCATCATTGATTTCAGGCATAACATCACATGATACGAATGAAGTGTGGCGCCGGCCTGATGAATCAAACGGCGAAATCCGAACGAGGCGGTGTACGCCTTTTTCAGCTTTTAAATATCCGTAAGCGTTATGTCCTTTAATGCTCAATGTGACGCTTTTCACGCCTGCTTCATCCCCGGGCAAGTAATCAAGCGTTTCAACTTTAAATCCTTTTCGCTCCGCATACCGGGTATACATGCGCAGAAGCATCGATGCCCAATCCTGGGATTCCGTTCCGCCCGCACCGGGATGCAGTTCAAGGATTGCATTGTTTTTATCATACGGTTCATTCAACAAAAGGGTCAGTTCAAATCGGTTTAATTCTTCTGATAATGCTTTTAAATCACGAACCAGTTCTTTTTGAAGATCTGCATCGTTTTCTTCTTTTACAAGCTCGTAAGCGACGTCCAAGTCCTCGTAGGAGGAATTGAGCTCCTCAAATTGATTGACCTGGTCTTTTAAAGCGTTCGCTTCGCTTATGACCGTTTGCGCTTTGTTTTGGTCATCCCAAAAATCGGCCGCGCTCATTTGCTCTTCTAACGCGGCAATTCTTGCTTTTTTCGTATCGAGGTCAAAGAGACCCCCTGAAATCCGCTAATCGTTTAGCCATACTTGAAAGTTCTTGTTTAATTTCCACTAAATCCATTATTTAGCACCTCTATCTTGTTTTCTCGCTTGTTGCATATGGAAAGAGAGCCTGCTCGACTCTCTTCCCATGTGTTTTAATTTGCTCCATGGCACTGTTTGTATTTCTTGCCGCTTCCGCAAGGGCATAAGGCGTTTCTTCCGATGTCTTGCTTCTTGCGGATCGGCTTCTTTTTCGTCTCTTTCTTATCGCTCGGAACGACCGCTTTTCCTTCAGCAACTTGCTGGCGTTCCATATTTTGTTCTACTTGTGCTTTCATGATGTAAGTTACGACTTCTTCCTCAATCGCCGCAATCATCGCTTCAAACATTTCGAAGCCTTCAAATTGATATTCACGAAGCGGATCGTTTTGGCCGTAAGCGCGAAGGTGGATTCCTTCTCGAAGCTGATCCATCTGGTCGATATGATCCATCCACTTGCTGTCGACCGCACGGAGAATAACGGCTTTTTCAAACTCCCGCATATGTTCTGGATCGATTAAAGCTTTCTTTGCTTCGAAATCGTCCCTCGCTTTTTGTTTCAGAAGCTCGATTATTTCTTCGCGGTCAAGGCCTGCAAGGTCTTTCTCCGTGATGTCATTTTCATTTAAGAACGTAGCCGTTGCATAGTCGACGATGTTCTTTAGTTCCCACTCTTCCTGAACAGCTTCTTCAGGAGTATGAATGGTCACGATTCGCTCAATGACTGAATCAAGCATTTGCAGCACAATTTCGTTCAAGTTGTCAGCATCCAGCACTTCCTGGCGCTGTTTATAAATGATCTCGCGCTGTTGGCGCATGACGTCATCGTATTGAAGAAGCTGCTTCCGGGCATCAAAGTTTGATCCTTCGACCCGTTTTTGCGCAGATTCAACCGCTTTTGTCACAAGCTTGCTTTCGATCGGCGTATCCTCATCCATTCCGAGCTTTTCCATCATGTTCATCATGTTTTCAGAACCGAAACGGCGCATTAATTCGTCTTCCATTGAAATATAAAATTGGGAAGAACCTGGATCGCCCTGACGTCCGGAACGTCCGCGCAGCTGATTATCGATCCGGCGTGATTCGTGGCGCTCCGTACCTAATATATGCAAACCGCCAAGTTCGCGCACCCCTTCGCCAAGCTTAATGTCCGTACCGCGGCCGGCCATGTTCGTTGCGATCGTGACCATTCCTTTTTGTCCGGCGTTCTCAATAATTTCGGCCTCGCGCGCATGGTTTTTCGCATTTAACACGTTATGCGGAATGCCTTTTTTCTTCAGCAGTTGGCTTAAATATTCAGATGTTTCAACCGAAATCGTGCCGACAAGGATAGGTTGTCCTGTCGCATGCCGTTCAACGATTTCTTTTACAATCGCCCTGAACTTGCCTTCCATTGATTTATATACAATATCCGGTGCATCTTTACGGGCAATCGGCTTGTTCGTCGGAATCGAAACGACTTCCATGTTGTAAATATTGCGGAATTCTTCTTCTTCCGTCTTCGCCGTACCGGTCATCCCGGCTAGCTTTTTATACATCCGGAAATAGTTTTGGAACGTAATGGTTGCCAGCGTCATGCTCTCGCGCTGGATCTCGAGCCCTTCTTTCGCTTCAATCGCCTGGTGAAGGCCGTCGCTGTAGCGCCGTCCTGCCATTAGGCGACCTGTAAATTGGTCAACGATGACCACTTCTCCATCCTGAACGACATAATCCACATCGCGAATCATGATGACATTCGCTTTTAACGCCTGGTTAATATGGTGATTTAACGTAACGTGCGCATAATCGTAAAGGTTATCGATCGAGAAAAATTTCTCCGCTTTCGACATTCCTTCTTCCGTCAGCTGCACATTTTTTGTTTTTTCATCAATCGTATAATCCGTTTCCTTATTTAATGTACGGACAAATACGTTCGCCATCGTATAAAGCTCTGTCGATTTTTGGGCGGAACCTGAAATAATTAATGGTGTGCGCGCTTCGTCAATTAAAATAGAGTCGACTTCATCGACAATTGCATAATTTAAAGGGCGCTGTACCATTTGTTCTTTATAGACGACCATGTTATCCCGGAGGTAGTCGAATCCTAATTCATTGTTTGTCGCATACGTAATGTCTGCATTATACGCTTCTTGCTTTTCCTCGCTGGACATATCGGAAATATTAAGTCCTACGGATAAGCCGAGGAAATTGAAAAGCGGTCCCATAATTTCCGAGTCACGACGCGCCAAATATTCGTTGACAGTTACGAGGTGTGCGCCTTTTCCTTCAAGGGCATTTAAATAAAGCGGCATGGTCGCAACCAATGTTTTACCTTCACCGGTTTTCATCTCTGCGATGTTTCCTTCGTGAAGAGCAACCGCCCCCATAATTTGAACAGGATACGGACGCATATTTAAGACGCGGGTTGATGCTTCACGCACCACCGCAAACGCTTCAGGCAAAATATCATCTAACGATTCACCTTTACCAATCCGTTCTTTAAATTCATCGGTTTTATTGCGAAGGTCTTCGTCAGATGCATTTTTAAATTGATCGCCAAGCGCTTCCACTTGATCCGCGATTTTTTGATATCTATTCAAATTTCGGTCATTCGAATTCGGAAATATTTTTTTTAGCAAACCTATCATCTACAAACGCTCCTCTGTTAAGGAAATAATGGAATAAAATCATATTATTATTATTTTACCAGACATTACAACCCTACACCAAATGTTTATGTTTTGGCTGCCAGGTCATTTATCATAGCCTATCGTATCATATTGTACACATCCGCACAGCAAAAAGCACACAGCCGATATGGCTGTGCGCTTATGATGCTATTTCACTTACTCTGGAGCAATTAAGCCGTATTTCCCGTCTCTTCGACGATAAACGACATTGGTTTTGTTTGTTTCGGCATGATTATAAACAAAGAAGTCATGCCCTAGCATATCCATTTGTAAAATCGCTTCTTCTGTATCCATCGGTTTTAAATCAAACCGTTTTTCACGTACAATCTCTAGCTCATCTTCTTCATCCAGAACGGCTGTTGATGTTGTCTCATTGCCGTTCGTAAACAGAAATTTGGAGTTATCTTGTTGTTGCCGGAATTTCCGGTTTACTTTCGTTTTATGTTTGCGAATTTGACGTTCCAATTTCTCAACGACAAGATCAATTGCAGCATACATATCCGCATGGCTTTCCTCTGCGCGAAGAAGCAGTCCCGTCATTGGAATCGTAACCTCAATAGATTGTTCATTATTGTAAACTTTAAGGTTCACATGAACATCTGAATTCGGAGTTTCGTTAAAGTAGCGTTGAAGTTTGGCAACCTTCTTTTCTACATATTCCTTAAGAGCTTGAGTCACCTCGATGTTTTCTCCACGAATGTTAAATTTCATAACTTAACTCCTCCTTTCGTGATGTATATATATTTCGATATACCCTTTCTCAATTCCTTTAAACCGCGGAAAATATTTTGACAAAAATTTTACATACTCGACATAAACTTTTCAGAACTTTAATAATTACCTGTATTTATGGTTTTAAAAAATAAAAACCCCGTTTGCTTATAAAAAACAAACGGGGGAGTCATTTTCTATTGGGTGATTTTTAAAGTTTCGTCACATTAGCCGCTTGTGGTCCGCGTGCTCCTTCAACAATTTCAAATTCCACTTCTTGACCTTCATCTAAGCTTTTGAAACCTTCTACATTGATCGCTGAGAAGTGAACGAAAACATCGTCTCCATCTTCGCGCTCAATGAATCCATACCCTTTTTCTGCATTAAACCATTTTACTTTTCCTAACATGCATTTCAATCCCTTCATCATTACAATCTGTATAGCCATCAGTACGTGTGTATAGATGCCCTATACAAACATAGTATTACACAATTCCAAAAATGTTGTCAAACCCTTTCGTAATGCGAATTTTAAGAAGTTTTGTCGAATTTTCTTCAATTATTTTTATGTATATATATTCATTTTTATGCAATATATTGACACTTCTAATTTTCTAAGGACAACCATATATTTTTACAGACAACCTGTTTGGAGGTGGAAACATTGTTCCTTGTGTTTGAAAAAGTGGTTTTATGGATGGCGGCGATTCGAATTTTTTCCGGATTGTGCGAAATCACTGCGGCTTTGTTTATGCTCAGATTTAATACTGTGGAAAAAGCGCTCGTCGTCAATTCGCTTCTCGCTTTTGTTGGTCCGCTCGTTCTTTTAACAACGATGTCCATCGGATTGGTTGGCATTTCTTACAAAGTTTCGTTCGCAAAATTGATATGGTTGCTTATTGGTGTTGGTTGCATCCTCTTTAGCTTAAAAAAATAAAAGTGACAATCTTCCCTTTTTAAAAGGCGATTGTCACAAGATTTAACCGATCAAATGGGACTTCATGATCGTATTACCGTACACGACGAAGTAAGATAATGAACCGGCTAATAGGAGATAAAGCACCAGGACGGTTACTTTTGTTTTCATCGAAGCGACATAATAATTTTTCATTTTTTCTATCTCATTTTGTACGTTTTCTTTTTCATTCAAGAGACTTTCTTCATAGCTTGAAATGAGCTCGTTAATAAATTGCTCCGGCGCTTTTTCCTGTTGCCCTTCCTCTACCGTCGAATGTTCTTCTTTTAATGCTTCTTCTTTGCAAGGCACGAGGAGGAGCCGTTCACGTTTTTCCAGCAATGAGATTTTCGTCAAGATTGCATCCTTTTTTAATTTCTTTTTATCGTGAAAAAACGGCAACATCCATCCGTCCGGCAAGTTTCGGATCAGACGGTCCTTGCTTACTCTGTTTTCATCCATCATATGATCTACGATATAAGCAAAGTTAGGCATGTCTTGATAGTGCTTTAATTCATTTCCTAACTTGCGGGCCTCTTCTTGTTCATTTACCAAAAGTTCTTCCGTTTGCTTTCCTTCCTTCACGGTATAATCCCGCCTTGCATTTCTCCACCAGTTTCCAAGTCCGAAAAGGAAAATTAAAAAGATAATTGGATCAGGTGACAAAATTAAGATCGGAATGATGCAAATTAACCCGATGAGCCAAATTTTCGGCGACAACACGCCAACGATCCTTCCTCCATCCAGTGGTGAGACTGGAAACAGGTTAAACAAATTGATGGTGGCTCCAAGCGAAATCATTAATCCCCATAACGGATATCCCGTCTTTTCGTATAACACGACGGCAGGTAAAATGGATAGAAGGCCAAATAAAGGTCCGGCATAGGCAATATAGGCTTCATCTTTCGCGTTATCCGGCATCTTCTTCATTCCGACCGCCGCTCCTAAAAATGGAATGAATATCGCTGGAGAAGTCGGCAATTTTTTTTGCTTAGCCGCCAGTAAATGCCCCATTTCATGGACAAAAAGCAGGTATACGAGCGCCACGCCAAATTTCCAGCCATAAATGATCGCATACGCACCGAAAGAAATAAACATCGAAATTAAGGTGGCGAACTTCCCAACTTTTAAAAGGGCAAAAACGAATTTTAATTTAGATAAAAGAAACAAACCGACGGCACTTAACCCCGCCCAAATTTTCGATTGATTTTTCTTCTTTGACATATAATCCTCCAACAAATGCAGCATCTAAAGATGATTATACTGTAACTACGAATAAAAAGGAGAAAAGTTACATAAAAAACGGCCGCCTTTTTCCAGGCGACCGCTTTCTTATTTTACGATTAGTACCGGGCATGAGGCGTGGTGAACTACTTTATGGCTGACACTGCCGAGAATGAATTTCCCAAATGTACCTAATCCTCGATTTCCGATGACGATCATATCATACCTATTTTCTTCGGCATATTGGCAAATTTCCTGCGCTGCATAACCTTGAAGATGAACGGTATCAACTTCGATACCACTATTTTCAAACTGATTTGAAGCAGTACGTAACATCTGATCTCCTTCCCGCACAATGGATTCATCGATATTGGCTCGAACTGCTGCGATACCAATTCCGGCATAATGGTATTCGATCACTGAAACATGTAATAGGGTAATGAGATAGTCCTTTTCTCTTCCTTTGCAAAGATCTATAGCGGTTTGCAAGGCGCGTTCTGAAGCTTCGGAACCGTCAATGGGAACTAATAGTTTCCTCATTGTTCTTCCCCTCCATTTAGTTGGATTAATTAACTTTACCCTTTTTCCTACTCGTTTAACCCTCGATAATTGGCGGACAGTGTCCCTGATTTGACCGATAGTGCACTTGATTTGGCCGATAACGCCTCTGTTTTGACCGATTGGGCATCTGATTTGGCCGATAACGCTTCTGTTTTGACCGATTGGGTACCTGATTTGGCAGATAGCGCCTCTGTTTTGACCGATTCGGCATCTGATTTGGCTGATTGCGCAAAAAAAAGTGATGACCACGCTTTATAATGCGTAGCCATCACTTTTTATTTAACGATTAAAACCGGGCACTTCGCATGATGGAGAACTTTGTGGCTGACGCTGCCAAGAATCAATTCACCAAATGCCCCTCGGCCGCGATTGCCGATAACGATCATATCGTAGCCATTTTCGTTCGCGTATTCGCATATTTCTTTTGCGGCATAACCCTTAAGCAAGACGTAATCTACATGAATGCCGGCATTTTTTAATTTATTAAGCGACTCCTGCAATAGCTCTTCGCCTTCTTTGCTGACCGTTTCGTCAAGATTAATATTCACGCTGGCAACCGCCATTCCTGGATAATACTCGACAGAAGCAACATGTAAAAGGGTAATGTGCGTTTCACCCTCTCGTTTTTGACAAAGAGAAACTGCTGTCTGCATTGCTCGTTCCGCTACTTCCGATCCATCGATAGGGACTAAAAGTTTATACATTATTCATGCCTCCTGTTTTCGGATTTACTCTTCTATACCCTGAATCCGCTTAAACAAATCATTTATGCCTATTTCACATTCCCCATATATTTTCTTCCGTTAAATAGAACGAAAAGAGCAAGAAGTAACGCAAACGCTCCAAAATAGAACGGCACTTGCGGATTGTACCATTCAGCAAGTTTACCTGCCAGCCATGGGGCAATCGCACCTCCGACAAATCGAACAAAGCTATACGCTGCAGAAGCGACGGACCTCTCTACAGGTGACACTTCCATTACCGCTGTAGTGATTAGCGTATTATTCACGCCTAAAAAAGCTCCCGCAACAACGATCGCGAGGACAAGCGTCAGCTTCGAAGATACCCCTATTCCCATAACGACTAAATCCGCTGCAAATAAAAACAAAATGGCATACATTGTCCGCATTGTCCCAAACCGTTCTTGAAGTTTCGGGGCAATAAATACTGACGTAATGGCAAGACAACCCCCCCAGAAAAAGAAGATGAATCCGAGACCGTGCTCATCTGTATGAAGAACGAATGGCGAAAAAGCGAGCAAAGTAAAAAAGCCGAAGTTATATAAAAGCGCAGTTACTCCAATCGACAATAAACCACCATGGCTTAATGCACGAATTGGATCAAGGATCGAACTTTTGCGCTTCGGTTTTGGAACATCTGAAAGTAAGACAATTACGGCAATAAATCCAATCGCCATAAGAGTAGCCACTCCAAAAAATGGACCGCGCCAGCTAATGTCCCCAAGCAAACCGCCGAGAAGAGGACCGACAGACATCCCTAAGCCCATCGCCGCTTCATAAAGAATGATGGCGCTCGCTGTACCGCCGCTTGCAACGCTAACAATAACGGCTAATGCGGTTGAAATGAAAAAGGCGTTACCAAATCCCCATCCGGCACGGAACCAGACAATCTGGTTAACCGTTGAAGACATACCGCCTAATGCAGAAAAAACGATAATTAAAATTAATCCAAGTAATAACGTCAATTTGGGGCCGATTCGGCTGGAAACCCATCCGGTTACGAGCATAACGACACCCGTTACGAGCATGTAACTAGTAAATAAAAGTGATACTTGACTGGGCGTAGCATTAAGCTTCTGGGCAATCGCCGGCAATATCGGGTCGACTAATCCAATCCCCATAAACGCGATAATACATGAAAAAGCAACCGCCCAGGCCGCTTTTGGTTGTCTAAAAATCGTTTTAATGGAATGGTCATCATGATGATGAGATGATGAAAGTTCTTCTTGTTTTACTACTTCCACTAACATATCCCCCTTGTAAATTCGAATTCATTTATATATAACTTTTTACATAACAATTTCAGATTATATACCTCCGCCATCATTATGTCAATATTTATATATAATTTATGCAAGAGAATTGTCTATGATATACTGTTATTGAGAGAATTAGGAGGTACAATTATGAACTCACTAGGTTATGCCCTACTTAGTATGCTCGTTAGAAAATCTTGTACAGGCTATGAATTAAAACAATTATTGGAAGTATTTTGGAATGCGAAGCATAGCCAGATCTATCCGCTTTTGTCCAAACTGGAGGAGGATGAATTCGTTACTTACGTTCATGTTGAACAAACGGGGAAACCTGATAAAAAAATTTATTCGATTACAGATAAAGGGCGGTCATTGCTGCAAAAATGGATATCGAACCCGCCCGCACCGCCCGTTGCCCGTGATGAATTTCTTATAAAGGCATATGCGATTTCACTCGCTGACGTTGAAACTGGAATCTCTCTATTTCAAGAGCGGCTGGCCCTTTATGAAGAAAAGCTGGCTAAACGCAAAGTGGAAATTGGTTTAATGGAAAAAGAATACGGAGAAAAGCTCGAGGACATTAAATCAAACGTTTTTGGCCGTTACATTTTGTTCAAGCGAAAACTTTTGCAAGAACAAGAGGAAATTAATTGGTGCAAATGGGTATTATCTTATCTTGAAAAAGAAGTAAAAACGAACAGGATCATGTCTTGAACATGTTCCTGTTCGTTTTGAAATACAAGTTTTTTTCCTTTATGTAATCCATTAGGATCGTTAAAACTGGGGATGTGCGGCGACAACAACACATTTCACCAATAAATCAAATCCAAAAATAAAGGGATTCAATTCACATTGAAGCTCTACTTGAACCACGGAGCGATGAAAACCCATCATCCCCCAACCGAAGAGAAAGCGGCAAAAGCTGTCTTTTATCTATGTTTAAATCAAACGGCATTAAGCTTAATAACCTGCTCTTTAAAGACAAATTTGTGCCTCTCGACTGAAAAATTTTCCTTTACATCGGCTATATTGGACAAATTTTCGCTTCTCGGCGAGGTCACTGAAAAAGTCCAAGAAATTTTCAAAAATGCTTTTTCCTAAAAAATACATCCCCACTTTGGTAAGCGAAATGCATTGTAAACACGATGCTATCCCCCACTTCCTAAGTGAAAAATACTGTTTTTTTGGGTTTTGGTTTTTCGAAAATTTTAGTTTTTTATTAAAAGGAACTTTTTCAGTGGCTTCCTTCTCGGCCTCTTTTTTGTCTTTGAGAACGGCTCTATCGGACAGATTTTCGTCTCCTGGCCTCTTTTTTGTCCTTGAGAACGGTTCTATCGGACAGATTTTCGATTCCCGGCCTCTTTTTTGTCCTTGAGAACGGTTCTATCGGACAGATTTTCGCCTCCTGGCCTCTTTTTTGTCCTTGAGACCCTTTCTATCGGACAGATTTTCGCCTTCAGCTCCCATTTTTGTCCTTGAGAACGGTTCTATCGGACAGATTTTCGTCTCCCGGCCTCTTTTTTGTCCTTGAGACCCTTTCATTGGACAAATTTAAGCCACTTGACTGAAAAATTTTCCTTTAGATTGGCTATTATAGCAAAATCCGTCTCCATATCGTAAAAAATATCTTTTACCTCCTAACGAAACGTTACCCGGAAGCAATAGAGTTTAACCGACTAAAAAGCTATCCTCTTGGAATAAGAGAATAGCTTCTTGTTATACCGCATAAAAATAGTGGCTGCATATTTTTTTTAGTTCTGTTTCGATTTCAGGTGAATAGCTCATAATAAAACAAGTCGAAGGTCCTGCGGATTTCTTAAGATCGAGAGTTCCTTTTGCAGGCAAGTCAACTTCTCTCCGGTTCGCTAAAGCTAAACCTTTTAATTCATGTTCAATGCCTTTTGAGCCGACGGGAACTATTTCGTAGACTCCTTTTGTATGAAGAAGCTTGTAGAAAAGCGATAAAGGCGCAACATGTTCTTGATCAGTTAGTACTTCTTCGCCGACGAGCGGCTTTCCGATGACCGCCAATTTGGCATGTTCAGGGGTGACGCCGATCCGAATGTTTTTCGTGTTAACTTTTCCGATACATATAAAACCGGTAGCTGATTGAAGCAGCCTGAAATTGCTTTCCGTACTGCCCGTCACTGGAACAGACCCAATCCCTGCTTCGTGAAAAACCTTTTGGACACCGGCCTCGAGCCGCTCCCAGACAGCTTCATCATTAAAATTTTGGATGACAACGGAGACCGGTTCAGCACCAACCGCAAGCAGCTCCATTAATGCGACCCGGAGACCAAAATAAGCAACCGTTTCATACGGCACATGAACAAGATCATGTTCCTTTTCGCCTACTCCACCTGAATTATCCGCTGAGATGACAAGGCTTTCCGTTTCACTTAACGGTTGAAAGACAACATCTCTCATACGTCAAACCCTTTTTTAGCCCGTGCCGAAAGCGCCTTGCTGAGGCGTGGTGCGACAAGAAGGGCAACAACACTATTGAGCGTGGCGGCTGTGGTTAAACTCGGAATTAGCGACACAGCCATCGCTCTCCCTAAAATGGGCCAAAAGCATATCGGTGCAAGTACTCCGTTGCCGATGACAAAACTGACCACTGCTGGAATCCGCCAACTCCGTCTATATAACCAGCCATAGAAACCGACAATGAGCATCATTTGCACAGCGATGATGACGTGAAGAGGGCCGAGGGGAAACCCGTCCAACGCGGCTGACATGATATGGCCGAAAGCGGCGGTCCCCATCCCCCAGACAGGCGAAAGAATTGAAGCCGCCACCAATGCCGGAAATGAATCGAACGCGACGCTGCCGATAGAAGACGGGATTTTAAGAAACGATCCGATAACAGCCAATGATGTAAACACGATGAAGTATGACCATTTTCTATTCATTTGCCGACGATTTGTTCTCCTTTCTTTTGCCGCCTCTAAAGACGATGGCGCTGCGCTCGTACTCGACATCTTTTACGCCAAGGCGGAAGTTAATGACACGGGCAATCGCGAAGAAGTAATCGGAAAGACGATTAACGTACTTAAGGACAACCGGATTGATTTCGCCGTTTCGCTTCAATTCAACGATTTCCCGTTCCGCGCGGCGGGCAATCGTCCGGCAAATGTGGATCGAGGCAGATGCCGGCGAGCCGCCTGGCAAAATAAATCGTTCAAGCTCCGGCGCTTCTTTAATATATTCGTCAATCCGCTCTTCTAAAAAGGTAATCGCCTCTTCTTCTGTTTTATACGGCCGTTTATTTTTAATGACGGATAGGTCGCCGCCGCAATCAAACAGCTCGTGCTGGATTTTGACAAGCTCAGGCAAAATATCCGGGAATTTCGCTTCATCGAGCTGCGTGATGGCCTGTCCGACAAAGCTATTTAGCTCATCAAGCGTCCCGTATGCTTTGACACGGATATCGTCTTTCCCTAAACGCCCGCCAATAACGCTCGTTTGCCCTTCATCGCCAGTTCTCGTGTATAGTCTCATTTTTCTTTTTCCTCCCTTATTTTAAACGTTCACTTAAGCCATACCAGATCACATCGACGCGATATGCCGCCGACACTATGTCTTGATAAAACCAGCCTGCCATGTCGCGCCAAAGCCGGTGCTCCTTTTCGATCGGGACGATCCCTTTGCCGATATCGCTTCCGATCAGCACAAGCTTTCGGGTGCCGTTTGATTGCTCCCACTCGCACCACTTTTTTAATTCGAGGCGAAGTTGCTCTCTTCCTTTTTCGTTAACCTCGTTTAGCGTATTTTTCACAAACATCTCCATTCCTTCTAGCACGACAATGCCATGATCCCAAACTTCTTTGGAAACATCGGCGCTTTCATAAAAGGAATGCCATCCTCCGCTTTTGTGCGGGTAACCATAAAAGGCTTCTACCCAGCGCCTTTTCCCGTTAAAGGCACCGCCTGTAACAAAGTGCATCGCAACCCCCTCCTTAACGCGCCGGCTTCTTCCCAGATGAACGTATACCCTTCTCCGTGCGAAACGGGCCATTCCCACATCGGCTTTTCTTCAGGCGCAAAGTACGACAATAATAAGCGAATGGGCCCGCCATGCGTAATGAGCACAAGGTGGTGGATCCCATCACAATCGAATCGCCGGATGATTTGTTCTTTCCAGGCTTCGAGAACCCGTTTTTGAAAATCTGCAAAAGACTCCCCGCCAGGAGGCGCCGGCTCTTGCTTGCAATCAAGCCAATGGCAATACTCCGGATCGCTTTTCAACTCCTCGTACGTCTTTCCTTCCCACTTGCCGAAATGAAGCTCGCGAAACCCCGGGCAAACTTCGTACGGTTTGTTCGGATAAAGAATGGCCGCCGTTTCTTTGCACCGCTTTTTATCGCTGACGATAAGAACACCTGCCGGGTATGCCTTTGATGAATCGATTAATTCCTGCCTACCTTTTTCACATAACGGCGGATCGGACCAGCCAATGTATTGTTTTTTCACATTTTCGTCCGTCAAGCCGTGCCGAAGTAAAGTAACAGCCAACCGATGAGCCATAATATGTTTTCCGTCCCTTCTAAACAGGCGCCAAGCGTATCTCCTGTAATTCCTCCGAACTGCCGCTTGCAAAACATCCCCCAACAAAGGCAAAAGAGAAGGCTTCCAAGTGCCAATAAAATGACAATAGCGGCATGGAAAAATATGATGCCGATGATCACAACAATGAGCAAATAGCCGCCATAGGCGATCCAGCTATTTTTCTTTACTACTTGTTTCATAAAATGGGCCATCCCGCCCGGTTTTGCAAGGGGCGCCGCTATTAATAAAAGCCCCATCGCAATCCTCGAGAATAAAGGGATGAGCAAATAAAGGATCATAACCGTCTTGCTTCTTGAGACCAATTCATACATGAAAAGAAAGCGCCAGCTTAGCAAAAAGAGAAGCGACATGACGCCGAACGCGCCGACACGCGAATCTTTCATAATCTCAAGCTTTTTTTCTTTCTCCTGGTAAGAAAAAAACGCGTCGCTAACGTCCATCCACCCGTCCAAATGAAGGCCGCCTGAAAGAACTATCGAGCATGTAAAAAGGCACATTGTAGCGGCAAGCGGGGAAAATGGCGAATAACGAAGAAGTACATAAGCGAGAGCCGATAAGAAAACTCCCATTAACAGGCCGACTACCGGATAAAAATAAATGCTCCAGCGTCCGCTTCTTTCATTCCACGGAATGTTTCTTTTTGCCGGCAATACCGTTAAAAATTGGACGGCAAGCCGCCAGCCATTGAACATGTCGTTATCTTTCACCTTCATGATGCTCACCTTTCTTTACGGTCGCAATGCCGTTTTCAACGAGATAGGCCCGTGCGGCCATTGCTACGATATGCTGGTGCAATTTTCCGAGCAGTTCAGCAAAATAGAGCGTACCCGGGTCATCCGGGATAGGAGATTGGAAGATTTCGTTGGAAACGATGAACAGGGTCACGCCCCTTTGATCCAGCTGCTCGATCACTTGAATGATACGATGGTAGACTTCAGATCGGTAGTTTCCATTTTGCCACTTTTCCGTTCCATTCTCCCAGCCTGCAAAAAGCTCGTTCGTCGCGAGATTGGTCAAGCAATCTAACAAAAGTACATCGCCGCTTTGAAAATAATCGGCAATCCCTTCAAGACACACCGGTACCTCCCATGTCCTCCAGGCGAAAGGGCTATGTTCCCGTTTTTCTTGATGGCGCTTGATTCGTTCCTCCATTTCTTGATCCGTCTTTTGGCTCGTCGCGATATAATGGAGATTGCGAGAGATACGCCTTGCCGCATCTGTCGCGAGTTGTTCGGCAAATGAACTTTTCCCGCTTCTCACCCCTCCTGTAATAAAAACAATCATTGTCCGCCCCAGCTTTCGAGCGCTTCAAGCAGCCGTTCGTTCTCCCTGCTTGTTCTGACCGCGAGCCGAAGATAATTTCCGTCCAGCCCTATGAAATTATATGTATGGCGCGGAACGATCCCTTTTTTTAACAAATAGCGGATAAGCGGAAGCAAATCTCGTTTCTCCCCTTTTGGCCTGAGCAAGTAAAAATTGACGGCTGATGGCGACGTGAGAAATCCGAGCCGGTCCAAACTACTAAACAAGTCATATCGGTCTAGCGCGATGTTTCGTGCAGTATCGGCGATGTACCCGGTTTGTTCAAGGCATAGGACGCCCACTTTCTGGGCAACCCCATTAACGCTCCATGACGGCTGGAGTTGCCGCACTTCTTTGATAAACGATTCCGAGCCAAGCAAAAACCCGAGACGGATGCCAGGGATATGAAACATTTTCGTCAATGAGCGCAATACGACAACATGGGGGAATCTTCTTAAATAGGAAACGACTGAAAATGGCTTCCCCATAAAATGATAGAATGCCTCGTCAACGACAACGACTACGCCAAGATCTTCTGTCATTTGAAAGACGGTTTCGAACCATTCGCGAGAATACGAGACTCCCGTCGGATTGTTCGGATGACAAATAAACAAGACGGATTTCCCTGAAAGGGCGCGCTCCAGTTCAAGAAGATCAACCTGCCAATCCGTTTCCTCAGAAACCGTGAACGAGTATACTTTTGAACCAAACGTTTCACACGCCTTGCGATATTCTGAAAATGCCGGATCGATCACGAGCACATCCGATCCGCTAAAATAATGGGCCAGTAAATAAATGAGCTCAGAAGCGCCGTTCCCGATTAATATTTGGCCATTATTGAGATTCTCGCAATCAGCGATTTTTTGAACGAGTTCCGTAGAATGGGGGTCAGGATAGACAAGCATCTCCTTATAAAAATCATTCCAGTTTTCTTTTAGCTGCCGAAACGGTTGATACGGATTGACATTAACGCTGAAATCGATCGTATTTTCTGAAAGTGGAAGTTGGAAAAGTTTCGTGATCGCTTGCGGATTAGCTCCATGCTCGGGAAATTCCATAGACCGCACCTCCGATGACTAGTAATAAGATGTAGAAAAAAAAGGTTGTCCGCTCCATTATCGAAATCGTCTGTGAAATATGGGATGCTTTAAGGGGATAATGACCGTTCCCCATTTTCGCCCGATTGGACACTTTCCCTTTATACGTGTTTACTCCGCCAAGTTGCACTCCGAGGAGCCCGGCAACCGCCGCTTCTCCCCAGCCGCTGTTCGGGCTAGGATGTTTTTTCGCATCGCGAAACAAGACGGAGAATGCTTCATTTTTCGATATTTCCATTGCCGTTGGATTCAGAAGAACCATCAGAAGGCCCGTGATCCGGCTCGGCAAAAAATTCATGACGTCATCAAGCCTTGCTGATGCCCGCCCAAACAGGAGGTAGCGATCGTTTTTATAGCCGACCATTGAATCGCACGTATTGACAGCCCGATACAATAACGCGAGCGGAGCCCCCCCGATTAATGCATAAAAGAGCGGGGCAGTGATGCCATCACTCGTATTTTCCGCAACCGTTTCGACCGCTCCCCTGACAATTTCACTTTCACCTAACTGATCCGTATCTCTGCCGACGATCCAGCTGAGCTTTTCCCTTGCCAGCTCCAATTGCTGGTCTTCAAGCGGCTTAAGAACCGAAATCCCCGCTTCCTTCAATCCTTTTACGGCAATGGTCGTTGAAATGAAGAGCCCCTCGATGGCGACGCCGAGCCATTCATTCAATTGATAGGAAAACAAGACAACTGTAAACGATAAGGCCCCTGTAATAAGCAGCACGAGAAAGACCATTAAAGTGCCTTTGGCCATCCGGTTGGGCCCGTGATTGAATTTTTTTTCGAAAAACGCGATCAATTTTCCAAAACCTCTGACCGGGTGGGGCAGCCAGGGAGGATCCCCGATCAATTGGTCAATAATGAGTGCGAGTGTAATAGCAATAAGGTGATGAATCATAGCTCTTCTCTTCTTCTTTTATAATTTTGAATCGCTTCTATTAAAGCATCAAAAACCGCCTTCCCGATCCATTTTCCGACTGGAGTAATCGTTCCGGCATATTCGATTTTTTTCCCTGTTTGAGTCGCGGCAATGCACATGCTGTCGGTCGAAGTGCCTGTTGCGACCGTTCCTGAGTTTCGGTCGATAATTTGTTCTAGCGCCAGCGCCTTCGTTTTCGCTTCTGTTGCCGTCATCATTGCCTGCGTAAAGGCTTCTTCGGTCAGCTCGCCTTCAACAAAAACCCAGATGTTGATCGTTCCGACTTTCATCGTGCCAGCCGCATACTCCCATGAACGGGAAATATCCACACTATTCGATGTCCCCGCTGTCACAATAGCGAGGACGCGGCATTCTTCATTTTGAATGGACTTCATGCCGGCATCTTCCAGTAAGGCTGCCGTCATCATTCCGACCGTCCCGGTTATATTCAACCTGTTCGCGCACAAATAGCGGATGTATTCTTGTTTCGCCTCACTGCAATTATAGTTTTTATCGACATGGCGGTTAACGAACGTTGTTGCCCAGTTGAATCCTCCTCCAACAAGGGCTGACGATAACGTTTTAAGCGGAAAAGGACTTCTGACGACCATCATGTTTTCGGTTGTTTCTATTGTAACGTGTTCAAGCGATTGTTCTTCCGCTTTTTCTTCCGGCATAAGCGCAATTAACGGCTTTGCGACCCGCGGGTGCGTGTGGCGGTGAAGCGGAATGCCATACACTTTTTTCAAATTTGCATCATTCATGACTTCAATGGGCGTCCCGAGCGCTTCACATTTTCCTTCATTCAATAACATAAGCCTGTCACAATAAAGGCTCGCTAAATTTAAATCGTGCAAAATGGCGACAACGGTTAGTTTTTTGTCTATCGTCCGTTCTTTGATTAATTCAAGCAGCTTCATTTGATACGAAAGGTCAAGATGGTTCGTCGGTTCATCTAAAAGCAAGAGCTCCGGCTCCTGGGCAAGCGCTTTTGCGAGAAACACCCGCTGCCGCTCCCCTCCGCTTAAATTTCCTAACGATTGTTCGGCAAACTGAGCAATGCCCGTTTCCCCCATCACCATTTCGACCACTTCGTCATCCCGTTTCGAAGATTGCTTGAAAAAACCTTCATAATACGGATATCTGCCAAGGGCGACCGTTTCTTTTACGCTGTAGTCAAACGCTGTTTCATTGTGCTGCGGCAAAACGGCGATTCTCCGTGCCCGTTCTTTGCTGGAAAAGGACTGGATGGGCCGGTCCATGACGGTAAGCTTTCCGCTTTTTACCGAAAGCTCGCCGCTGATTGAGCGCAAAAGCGTCGTCTTCCCGCTTCCATTCGGGCCAATGATGCCGAAAAACTCGCCTTTTGGTACCGAAAACGTGACCTGATGTACGATGTCTTTTCCGTTATAGCCAGCTGTCACATTCTCAACATGGAGCATCATCTACACCTCTTTTCTGCGTGAACGTATGAAAATAAAAGCAAACACCGGGCTGCCAATAATGGCAGTCAACACGCCGATCGGCAGTTCTGTCGGCGAAATGATCGTCCGGGCCAGCAAATCGACGAGGACTAAAAACGCGCCTCCGACTCCCATCGAAAGCGGAAGAAGATGGCGATGGTCGACTCCCCAGATCAATCGGGCCATATGTGGAATGACCAGGCCAACAAAGCCGATCGTTCCTGAAACGGCAACAGCAGACCCTGTCAAAAGGGACGCAGCAAAGAGCACATACATTTTATGCCTTTGAACATTCACGCCGATCGCCCTCGCATCATTTTCGCCAAAGGCAAGCGCATTCAATTCTCTCGCATTCATCATAAGGATGAAAAAGCCGACAAGGAAAAACGGTAGAATCAGCCCGATATATGGCCAGCCCCTCATCGACACACTGCCCATAATCCAGCCGATAATCGACCGCAATTCCTCACCCGTCAAGGCAATTAAAAGGGAGATGAGCGCCCCTAAAAATGAACTGAAAATAATGCCCGCCAAAATGATCGTTTCGACTGAAAGCGACCGATGGACCAACCGGGCAAAAAAGATGACAATCAGCAGTGTCAAGAAAGCCGTCAGCACACTGATTATCGGCAATGTATAGTCACCGAAAAAAGGCAGCGAGATGCCGAAAAATAAAACGGCGACAGCGCCCAATGCCCCGCCTGATGATACTCCGAGCGTGTATGGATCAGCCAGCGGATTTTTTAACAAGCCTTGAAACGCACATCCCGCAAGCGACAACGAACAGCCAACCAATAAAGCAAGCACTGCACGCGGAAACCGGATATCCATCACAATATTTACCGTTCCACGATCAATATCATGCGGGATAGGAAGATGGAATAAGGACGATGTAAGAATCCGTAAAACGTGAAAAAGGGGGATAGGTACACTTCCTACCGAAACCCCCAATGATACAGAAACGATCATGAAACATAAAACAATACTATAAGAAAGGACGATATTATTTCTTAAAAACGTCAGGATAGACGGCTTCCGCAAGTTGCTCGACCCCTTCGATTAGCCGTGGACCAGGACGGCTTACTAAATCCGATTGAATATCATACACTTGCTTCTTTTTAATGGCTGGCACGTCTTTCCATGCTTTTCTGTCCAGCACTTTCTGCGCCGCATTTTTCGTATAGTAGCCATATGTCGTAATAATGACATCAGGCTTATATGAAACAGCTTTTTCTTCCGTTACTTTCGGCCACCCCTCAAGCTTCGCAGCCGCATTTTTCGCGTGGATAGCGGTCAGCATTTCATCCATAAAGGTTCCTTTTCCTGCTGTATAAAGCTCAGGAGCGGGCTGGACTTCGATCCAAACCGTTTTTTCATCACCTTTTTTAATAGCGTTTGCTTTTTCTTTGATTTTGTTAAGGTCGCTTTTCATCGATGTGACAATTTCTTTCGCTTTCGCATCCGTTCCTGTTGCTTTCCCAATCATTTCAATCGACTTGTACGCATCATCAAATGATTTTGCTTCATTGACGACCAATACTTTAATCCCGTTATCTCTTAATTGGTCAAGCCCTTTTTTCGAATTATGGGCACCTGAAGCGTGGGCAAGGACAAGGTCGGGCTTTAACGAAATGATTTTTTCGACGTTAAAGTCCATCCCGCCGATCTTTTCTTTTTTTGTCGCTTCTTTCGGATAATTGTCAAAATCAGATACACCGACGATTTCTTTGTTCAAACCAAGATCAAATGCGATTTCCGTATTGCTTGGAATTAACGATACGATCCGTTTCGGTTTTTTATCAATCGTCACTTTTTCCCCGATTCCATCGGTAATCGTGACAGGGAAGCCGGATTTAGCAGCGGGCGCCGCCTTTTTTCCGCTGTCTTTTGCCGCTTTATCGCCATTCGAACAACCGGCCATGACGCCGATGACTAAGAAAAGCATGAGCAAAATGCCACTTAGCTTTTTCATGTTTATTTTCCCCCTTGTATGTAACTTTCTTTCGAGGACGCCAGCGTTCTTTGAACATGACGCTTCAGGTGAAATAAAAAAGCCCTCCCTTCGGAGAGCATGAAAGCATCGATCGATTTACGATTTCAAAAGATTGCTTCACCTTTTCCTCGAAGGTTGCAAAACAAAAATTTAAGGCAGGTCTCCTGACTCTCGTTCATCAAACCGAATCTCCTTCCCGTTTTTTTAAAACAGTGGTTTTTGATGCGGCTCTCGCGATTACAGTGGCGGGACCGTGTTGGATTTGCACCAACTTCCCTTTTTAACGCTTAATCGTTTGAGAACAGCAACGATGGCTTCGCTTTTCCCAAACAGCGACCTTAAATCATTTATTCAGCTATTACTTATTATACTATTTGTTTTCGAAATGGAAAGGAAAAGTTCATTAAGGAGCATCGCGGCTGCAAATTCCAAATCCAAACAATCCTAATGTAAACAGCACACTGCCAATCTTTAGTGAAGTCAATGGTGGCAAGTGTTAAATATCGCTAATTGCAAAAAGCAATTTTTGCATAGTAGAGTAATAAAAATGAGAGGAATCCATCTCCGAGACGATACCTAAAGCAAATTATTTCAAACAAAATTCATCACAAGGCACCGAATTGAATATTTTTTCGCTTCCGAACTTTATTTTTGTCCCTGAGGCACCTTCTATTGGACAGTTTTGTGCCTCCAGGCTGCTTTTTTGTCCTTGAGACCGGTTCTATTGGACAGCTTTTCGCCTTCTGCTCTCATTTTTGTCCTTGAGACCGGTTCTATTGGACAGTTTTTCGCCTTCTGCTCTCATTTTTGTCCTTTAACGACGAACTTGTTTTACATTCTACGCATATTCTTCCACCCTCGAAGCATTGGGAATTTTATTAAATTCATAATTACCTGAAAGCCGAGTTCTATGACAGTAGCTTCTTCAAATCAGTTATCCTTCTTTGAAAGAATCGGGCGAGATTACAATTTTCATCGTTGCTACACCACCCTGCTTTACCCTTTTTATTCATCTTCTACAAAATGGTATTGTGGTAAAAGATGAGATTAAACTATTTTCCAATGAACCAGATCATATAGTATGACAAAACAATCCCCGGCTCTGTAGAATGAACCGGAGATCTCTCTATTAAACCGTATGTTTTTCCAGTTTTAATATCGTGTCGAGGCTGTGGGAGGTATGGCGGATGAGCTGTTCTGGATTGTATTGGTATGGGGAAAGCTCCGGCGTGATATACCCGTCATAGCCAATTTCCTCGAGCGCCTGGATGACTTCTTCCCAGGCCACATCACCGGCAAGCAGCGGCACGAATCCGTTTATGTTCCCGACGGCACGGCTAAAGTCTTTCACATGAACCGCGCAAATGCGTTTGCCTAAAATTTTGATCCATTGCTCAGGGAAGCCGAACTGAAGCACATTGCCGACATCAAAATAAACGCCGACCCAGCCGCTCGCTACTTCGTCAATAAAGTTTCTCATTTCAAGCGGGCTTAGCAAAAACTTATTCCAGACATTTTCCACCCCGATATGAACCTTCTTTTCTTCCGCCACCTCTGCCAATTCTTTAAATGCAGCAAGCGAGCGTTCGTAGGCAACATCATAGGATACAACGTCTGAAACTAACCCGGGAACGACGAGCACATGCTTAGCACCAATGATGCTTGCCGCCTCCACCATTTTGCCCACGACTTCTTTCCCTTTTTCGCGGAGCGATTGGTCATTGTCCGTCAGCGCATATTTCCAATGAAGAGCCGTAGAGATACTTGGCAATTCCAGGGAGTATTCTTTTGCTAAATCAACGACTTTTAAAAGGCTTTCTTCCGTTGATTCCATATGAATAGGCGATTGGCCGTCCTCCGATAGGTTCAATTCGACCCCGTCATACCCATATTCTTTTGCAAGATGAAAGATTCGTTCCACTTCAGTACCTGCAGGAAAGCACCATGCATTGATTCCTTTTTTTAAAGGCACAAGAAACACTCCATTCATTTTAATATCGTTAGTTTAACAGGGCTCTTTTGTTCTGCTGCCTTATATGCAGCAAGGGCCACTTCGACCGCTTTCAGCCCGTCTTCGCCTGTGATGGACGGCTCTCTGTCCTCCTTAATGCACTCGATAAAATCTTTCACAAGACCGGCGTCCATATCGTCTCCCCAATAATGCCAATTCGCGCCGCTCGAATCACTGTAAACATTCAGTTTTTGCCCGAAAGCATCAATGAAAATCGTCCCTTCCGTACCGATTACTTCCAATGTCACATCGCCCCATGTCGGGTATGCTTTATTGCGCGACCAGCTGCAATCCAATGTGGCAAATACGCCATTGTCGAATTCCATTGTCAACAGGCCGCAATCATCAATTTGATCGGAGAAAAATTGACCGGCTTCCGCGTACACCTCTGTCACTTCCGCATTCATAAACCAGCGCATTATATCGACGACATGTACGGTATGATCCATCACTGCTCCGCCGCCGGACAACGATTTTATCACAAACCAGCCGCCGGGATTCGTGCCGCGGTTCGTTCCTTTCATGGCGATAATCCGGCCGAGCTTCCCTTCTTCAATGATCTTTTTCCCTTGCTGGATGGATGTATTGAAGCGAACAGGGAATGCTGTTTGCAGCTTTACTCCATTTTCCCGGCAAACGTTGACCATCTCTTTCATTTCTTCAAGCGTTGTTCCAAGCGGTTTTTCACATAGTACATGCTTGCCCGCCTTTGCGGCCGCCAGCACATGCTTATGATGGTTGACGTTTTCCGAAGTGACAATGACGGCATCAATGTCCTCGCTAAGAAGAGCATTGTAGTCCGCAAAGTACGTGACGCCAAACTTCGCCGCCGCTTCACGTCCGCGCGCTTCATTTTCATCGGATATCCCGCATAGCTCTACTCCATCCAGATCTTGCAATGCTCTGGCATAACTATATGCATGCATGTGAGCAAAACTAATAATCCCCAATTTCATGTTCGTTTCCCCCTCTTTAGGCATGAGTCAATGACGGCTTAATTTCAACCACTTTCCCTGTTTCGATCGATTCCAGGGCGGCCAATGATATTTCCACCGCTTTAAAGGCGTCTTCTGCTGAAACGATTGGTTCGCAGTCGTTTTCAATGCACTCCATAAAATGGGCAAGTTCTTGATAATATGGATTTTCTTTTAATGGACTCGACGGAACTGCTACGCCCCCGCCATTTTCTTTTTGCCGAATTTGCGCGTAAATGCTTTTTTCTTTTTTACTGTCGAACTCAATAATTCCGTTATCTCCGGCAATTTCAAGGTAGGTTGAAAATCCTTCGTGGGCCCATGTACCTTCGACATGCGCAATCATCCCGTTTTCAAAACGAAGCGTAAGAAGAGCGTAATCGATGCGATTGAAGCTTCTTCCCAACACGCTTTTTGCATAAACGCGTTTCACATCACCGAAGCACCAGCGCAAAAAGTCAATGTCATGTATGATCATATCGAGCACCAGCCCGCCGCTATTTTTATAATCGGCATACCAGTCATTCCAGGCGGTCGGGAAAATGCCGCCCCTTGTCGTACGGGCCATTGCCGGCTTGCCGATTTCATTTTTGTCGATGATCTCCTTTGCCTTCACATACTCCGGGAAGAAGCGGAGAACATGCCCGACAAACAGCTTCACACCTTTTTCCTTACAATAGCTGATCATTTCTTTTGCATCTTCTTTCGTGCGGGCGAGCGGCTTTTCACAAATGACGTGTTTACCAAGATCGGCCGCCTTCAGCACATATTTTTTATGTAAATAGGTCGGCAAACAAACATCAATCACATCAATACGAGGCAATTGTGTAACCGCTTCCTCAAAACTAGTAAAATAGTTGGTGTTCAGTTTGGCGGCCAATGGCCCACCGATCTGCTTTCGAATATCAACGATCCCTGCGAGTTCCACATTCTCCATCTTCGCGTAAGACGATGCATGAACAGTCCCCATCGTCCCGGCGCCAATTACAAGCACATGTTGCATAGAATAATCTCCTCTCTATTTTACAATCTTGACCCTTTTATCTACTTAGATCCCGTAAGCGCAATTCCTTCAATAAACTGTTTTTGCAAGAAAATAAATACTAGAATCATCGGCCATATGGCTAAGACCGATCCTGCCATTAACAACGAATAGTTTGTTAAATGCTGTCCTTGAAGTGAAGCCAGTCCTGCCGAGAGCGTCATTTTATCTGGAGAGCTGTTCACAATCAATGGCCACATTAAGTCGTTCCAGGACCAAAGCGCTGTAAAAATGGCCAAAGCAATCAGTCCTGATTTCGCAAGTGGCAACATGATGTGCCAGTAAATTTGAAAATGATTGCATCCATCTAATTTTGCTGCCTCTTCAAGCTCTTTTGGCATCGACATAAAAAACTGCCGAAGCAAAAAGGTTCCAAACGCACTGAATAATCCCGGCACAATAAGCGCTTGCAATGTATTAAGCCATCCAAGCTTCACCATGATCATATATTGCGGAAGTAGAAATACTTGCCCTGGCACCATCAATACGGTCAACATTAAAATAAAGAGCACATTTTTTCCCGGAAACTGAATTCTGGCAAAAGCATAAGCTGCGAGTGAGCAAAGAAACAATTGTCCGACCGTTTTAGCCAATGTTGTAATGATCGTATTCCAATAAAACTTTAAAAATGGCAATGTTCCAAACACATCGGAGTAATTGTGCCATTGAATTTTCTTTGGAAAAATAACCGGTGGGACCTGCGTTGTTTCTCCAAATGTTTTTAATGACGTAAGAATCATCCAGATGAAGGGGGTGACCATAATTAGCGCCCCGATGATCAGGATAGCATGAATGATCCAATTTATTCGCTTTCCCTTTACACCAATCGATCTACTCAATGTCCTCCCCTCCCTTATTCATAATGAACCCATTTCTTTTGCAGTTTCATTTGAATGGCTGTAATCACCAATATAACAGCCAACAGCACGACAGCTATAGCAGCCGCAAATCCTTTATTATTCAATACAAAAGCATTTTGATAGAAAAGATAGACGACGGATTGCGTTTCCTCTATCGCGTTGCTTGTAGAACCAATCATCATCAAAATAAGGTCAAATACTTGAAAAGCATTGATTAAGGACATAATGCTGACAAAAAAGATAATCGGGGTCAACATCGGAAGAGTGATCTTGAAAAACTTCGTAAACGGACCTGCTCCATCGATCGTCGCCGCTTCATAATACGTTTTTGAAATCCCCTGTAGTCCGGATAAAAAAATGACCATATTATAGCCAACACTGCTCCAAACGGCTACTAGAATGATAGAATATAACGCGATATCAGGGTCTGATATCCAACTTGGGCCTTTCATACCAACTGAACGAAGAATTTCATTGATCAGGCCAAAGTCCGAGTTGTACAGCCATTTCCATACCATTGCAATGGCTGCCGGCATCGTGACAACAGGCAGAAAATAAAGCGTCCGGTAAAACGATACCCCTTTGATTTTTTGATTAAGGAAAACGGCAATGAAGATGGATAGAATGATGCCCACCGGTACCGTTATAACCGTATAGATTAATGTATTTTCAAACGCTTTCAATACATTCGGATCATGGAAGAGCTGCTTATAGTTCTCTAATCCAATCCATTCATGATTGCCGAATGCTCCCCATTTCGTGAAACTGAAATAGATGGTTTGAATCGTCGGCCACATATAAAAAATCGCCAATCCAAGGATGGTTGGGGCGATCATGAGATAGCCCCAAAACCAATCGGAACGCTTGCTTTTATTCTTAAAGCTGCTTGCCGCCTTTAGCTTAATCCCCGATTTTCCTTTCCTTAGCTCCGTATTCATTACATTCACAGCCACACCTCCCAAGCTGAATGTGATTACTCTTTTGAGAGCAACTCGTTCATTTTTTTCGCTACTTCTTTAGCTGCTTGTTCCGGGCTCATTTCTTGTCCCCAGGCCTTTTTGAAGTACTCGGTTTCAAGATCCCACCATTTGCTCGTATCTTTTGAAATCGGAAGAGGCGTCGCATATTTAGCGGAATCAATAAACACCTGTAGATTGAATTTCTTGTTCGATTCTACCCAGTCTTTTTGCGTTCCGTTATAAGCCGGAATTTGAGTTCCTGTTTTTGCCTGAATCAATGCCGCTTCCTTTGATCCTAAATATTTCACAAACTCCCAGGCTTCTTTTTTATGCGGCGTATTCGCAGAGATCACGCTCGTCAAGCCGTGGATCACTACGGCGCGCTTTTTGCCTTTAGGAAGCACCGTAACATCAACTTTATCTTTTGTGTAATCATTTTGCGCAAATTCGATTTGCATCCAGGAGCCTGCAAACATCATCGCCACTTTCCCTGATTCGAATAAATTATTGGGTTTTGTTTCTGTCATTTGCGCTTGAGTTGGCGAAACTTTATCTTTGATCAGATCCGTCCAAAATTTTAACCCTTCGATGGTTTCAGGCGAGTCATAGCCGGATTTTTTCATATCATCGGAAATGACAGTCCCTCCATTTTGGAATATGGTGTTGTAATAATTGCTTTGATTTTCCATAGCTGCAGCAATTCCCCAGACTCCTTTGGATGGGTTAGTCAATTTTTTTGCCGCTTCTTTTAATTTTGCCCAATCCCACGTTTCGTCTGGATAAGGAACTTTTGCCTCATCAAACAATTTTTTGTTATACCAGAGGCCAATTGTATCGAAATCTTTTGGAAGTCCGTAATGTTTTCCCTCAACCGTATATAAATCAACAAGAGCTTTTGGATAATTGCTTAAGTCTACATTATCTTTTTTAATTTGATCATTGATTGGAAGCAGCATATTATTTGATGCATATTTCACGATGTTCGGCCCGTTCATCCAAAACACATCAGGCAAACTGTTGCCCGTTGCGGCTGTTTCTAGCTTAGACCAATATTGTTCCCACGGCGTCACTTCAATTTTCACATTGATTTTCGGATGCTTTTTTTCAAATTCCTTTGCAATATCTTGCATCGCTGGCAACTGATTTTTATCCCATATCCAATATTTCAATGTAACGTTTCCTGATGAAGATCCTGATGAATTTTCAGAATTGCTGCACGCTGTTAAAACTAATAGTAAAGCTACAATAATGAAAGAAAACTTTTTCATCATTTACTTTTCTCCCCTTTTTAGTTTGTAATGGCCAACTGAATGATTTGCATTTCCCCCACTTTTTGGATCTGTCAGGCATGTAACGAAAATTGAAAAAGATCTTGAAGAAGCACGGCGGCTGCCCCGATTAAATCGGCATCCTCGGCAAAGGACGATGTTCGGATTTCCAGTCCTTCTGTTAAAATATGTAGCGCCCGCTTGCTGACAGCAGTTTGTATTTGATTGATGAGTTGCGGATTATCTTCAGCAATTACGCCGCCGAGAATGACCGTTTCCGGGTTAAATAAATTAATGACATTGGCGATGCCAATCGATAAGTAAGAAGCGACTTCTTCCATAATGGATGTTGCCAGCGGATCTCCTTGTTTAATCGCGGTTTTGAACATCTGAGGTGTTAAAGGAGTTTGTTCTTGCTCAAGTAAATCACGGATAAGTGAAGGATAGCCTATGTTTACTTGTTGCTCGATTTTGGAGCGGATGGCAGGCCAATGAACGTAGTTTTCCAGGCATCCGTTATTTCCGCATTCACAAGGAATGCCGTCCGGGCTAATGCTTGTATGTCCTAATTCCCCTGCTCCGCCATGGTGCCCCCGAAAAATGGAACCGTTTACAAGAATCCCCGTTCCAAGACCTTCATCGATCGTTACATAAACGAGGTTAGTAGAATGGATGCTTTTCCCATACTTTTTCTCTGCTAGAACCATCGCGTTTACATCATTGTCAAGGTACGTTTTTAGGCCAAATCGGCTTTCAAAAAGGGTTTTGGCTGGTACATTGATTAAATCTAGCTTTGAGTTATAGCGAATGACCCCTTTCGCAGCATCTACAATTCCAGGAGCTGTGATTGAAATACCGACACATTTCGTCAAATCCGAAAGGCGCCCGATAAACTCTTCAATTGAACGGAGCGTGAATTCAATCAATTCATCTCCTTTTACATCATGGACGGGAAAAAGGTCTTTCTTTCTGATGGCTGCTTGTAAATTTAATTCGGCCACTTTAATCGCAGAATTCGTAACCGAAACACTGATCAAAAAACCGCCATCAGGATTGAAACGAATTAAAATCGGCTTTCTCCCGCCGCTCGACTTACCTGTACCAACTTCGGAAACGAGCCCTTCGCGAATAAATTCGTTTACGGCAGCCGTTACCGTTGTCGGGCTGATTTTGTTCTTTTTCGCAATTTCGCTTCGTGAAATCGGTCCATGTTCACGAATCATATTCAAGATAATCGATCGATTCAGTTCTTGAATTAATTTAAGGTCACCAGTTCTTCGCTGCATAGCTTTACCTCTTTTTTCATTACTTTTTCCAATGGATTTATTAACTAGATCATAATATGAATTCGGAAGGTTGTCAATAATCTGATAATAAATCATAAAAAAACCAGGAAATTTACTTCCCTGGTTCAAATGGATATGGATTCTTCTTTCCGATCAGTGCCATTAATCCTCCAATGCCTAATAATAGGGCCGGCAATAAGTAAAATAACACAATGCTCATCAATCCACCGACTGCAGATACAAGCATGAGGATACCACCGATTGTTGGCCTTGATTTCACAATGATTGCCCCGGCAATGGCTATAAGTGATAAAACAAGAGCCACCGCGCCGATTTCAAAAATGGAGCTCGTTCCCGTTCCATTAATGGAAGCGTCAATTTCTCCAAGTATTAAAGCAAAGACGGAAGCCGCAATGCCAAAAACGCCGCCAAGGAGCCCGAATACAAACTCTGCTGTTCTCATTGATTGTCCTCCTCCATGCTACATCTTATGTTCGAATATCCCCTTTGATACCGGGCCCGAACTGGCATTAGAAAAAAGAGGCAACCTCTATTCGCGGGATTGCCTCTACTAAAAATGATGTTTTTTTCTATATTAGAGAAATCAACAACCTATATGTTTCGAAATGAGTTTGAAAAGTAGTGAAGAACGGGTGGCAAAGACTCAATGACGTCCGTGGCAATAACATCGAGCAAGGAATGTCCTTCCTGAAGCAAGACGTCTGCCGTTTTGCCGTGAACGTAGACAGCATTGCTTACGGCTGACTGGATGTCTTCTCCCTGCATCATAAATGAAAGGATGATTCCGGTCAGTACGTCTCCCGATCCGCCTTTGGCAAGGGCGGCATTTCCGGTTGTGTTAACAAACTGACTGCCTTCTGGAGTGGTGACTATCGTATATGGCCCTTTCAAAACAACGTATACTCCATATTCCACCGCAAAATCACGCGCAATGCCGAAGCGGTTTTTCTCAACATCGTCTGCGGAACAGCCAATAAGCCTTGCCATTTCTCCAGAATGCGGTGTTAAGATTGTTGGACTTGTCCGTTCATTTAATCGCTCTTTTAAAGATGAAAGATGATAGAGTCCATCGGCATCGATCACAACAGGTACTTGTAAGGAAAGGACGGTTTCGATGATCGATCGTGCCCCTTTTTCCCTGCCCATGCCAGGTCCGGCCGCAACAGCGGTAAAGGCGGTCAAATCTCCCTTAAGCTCTCCCTTAAAATGGCCATTTTCATCTGGAGATGGCCAATACATTGCCTCCGCCATTTGTGAGGCAATCATTGGATAAACCGTTTCAGGAACGGCAACTGTCAAGAGGCCCGCTCCGCTTCTTAGAGCGGCTTTTGCCGTCATTAGCGGCGCCCCTGTCATATTCCTTGAGCCTCCGATGACAAGCCCTTTTCCATACGAACCTTTATGGGAGTTTTGTGTACGTTTCGGTAATGTTGCGATTACGTTATGTTCTTCCCAAATTGCTCTCTGGCTTCCCAAATGTTGGACCGCGAGCGGCGGAATGCCAATGTCGACAACTTCCATCTTTCCGTAATAAGTTCTAGCTGGAAACGTGAATGCTCCCATTTTCGGGCATTGCAGCGTCAGCGTCCAATCGGCCTGAACCGCTTCGTCCACCGGTCCCCCGTCAGCCGGCACTCCGCTGGGAAGGTCTACCGAAATGATTTCGGCGTCCGCTTTGTTCACTAAGGTAATAATTTCCTTGTAAGGCGGGCGTAATTTTCCTTGAACGCCAATCCCTAACAGAGCGTCGATAATGACCGTATAGCTGCCAATTTCTTCAGCTAAAACCGCATGCCCTTCCTCAGTATAATTTCGCAGCAAATATCCCGCATTTTCATAGATGGCCATCGCGGTTTGAGCGGCACCTCTTATTTTTTCTTTCGGAGGAATAAGCCAGGAATCCACGTCATATCCGTGGGATTTTAATGCTCTGGCGATGACAAACCCGTCCCCGCCGTTATTCCCGGTTCCGATAAGAACGGCGATCTTTTCGTTTTTGGAAACCTGGTCCATTAGTTTACGCGAAACAGCCTGTCCAGCATTTTCCATCAACATCTCTTCCGCCATGCCGATCCGCTCCATCGTGAACCGGTCGATCGCGTACATTTCATCCTTTGTGACGATTTGCATAGAATCCCTCCGTCTCTAATTCTCCTTTTAGAAAAGCAGTAATAGAACCTTCGTTTTTTTAAGAACACCTCGTTCGATCTGTGAAATGAGGAAAAACGGTCACGAATCGTTACATCATTTAAAATGATTTCGTTCTCGGACCATAAGTGCCCTTATTTGGATAATAAGTCATCCGGTTTAGACAATAACATCTTACGTTTGGACAATAAGCGAAAAAACTACTCATTTTATTGTCCGACACAGGCCATTTATTGTCCAATGGAAACGATTTATTGTCGGAAATCATCTGTTTATTGTCCAAGTGCCATGAAAATAGCACCACACTAGAGAAGTTTGATCCTGTTTTTGCTTCTATTTTCTATTTTTGTTTCCCCGCTAAAAACTATGGGTTTATAAAATAGATTCGTTGCCTAACTGAATATAAACTGTGAAAATTCCGGAAGGGGCACTGGTAATATAAAAATAGTATAACAAGAAAAAGATCACCTTCTACACTGTATAGAGGGTGATCCATTCTATCTTTATTTTCGCTGATCCAAAAACATTCCATCCGGGTTATAGGAGGCGTATGGATTGGCGTATTGAACGGACTTGCTTTTCTTTTGCTTCATTACAATGATGTCATTTTTAATTTCATGTAATTGTTCGGTTAAAATTGGTTCGATCGATTGGTTGATTTGAACAATCGCTGATCCTATTTTCTTATCTTTTTCGGAATACGTTTCAGGAAGCTGTTCCATGATGGACTGGCGCTGGTCCAGCAATTCGTTCAGTCTCGTAATATAGGCTTCCCGCTCCTCTTTTGGCAGGCCGCTTTTTACGTGTCCATACAGCTTTTGCGAAACTTCAAGCAAAATTTCAATAGGACCCATTACACCCTGCCGCCTTCACCATATTGCTGCCTCCGGTTGATTTGGATCACTTCTTTCCACGTATCACGAAATTCCGTTACGTATCCTTCGACTTCTTCTAAAATCTCAATATCGCTTTTGACGTTCGCTTCAATTAAACGGCGATGGAAATAGTCATACATTTGCATGAGCGACTTTGAGATTTCAATGTCCATGTCCAGCGTTACCATTAACTCTTGAATAATCTTCTGGGCTTTAAGGCAATTTGTATTTTTTTCTTCGATATGGTTTGCCTTTATGGCCGCTTTGGCCAGGCCGATAAATTTTAAACATCCGTTATATAACATTAACGTCAACTCACCTGGTGATGCCGTTTGGACGCTGTTCGTTTGATATTGTTGATACGGATTCGGTAGAGACAATTCGATCCACTCCCTCTAGTTGCTTCCTTTAAATTGATACTTATTGCCCGCCGCCAAATTGCTGCATCAAGTAGGCGCTTTGCTGGTTGGCCCGCTGAATCGCGGTCTCCATTGCTGTAAACTGGCGGTAGTAGCGGTCTTCAGTATCTTTTAGGCGCTCTTGCAAGTCAGAAATACGTTTATCGACATCAATTAAATTTTTGCCGATCGTGAACTGCTGGTTCGTTGAATAGCTTTTCCCGGCTTTCAGTTCGACTTTGGCCATCGTCGCGTCGATCGAGTCGCGCATCCGGTAAGCAATTCCTTTATCTTCATAGGTCGTTCCGCTATTTGCGAACAGTTTCATGACGCTTTCAGGATCTTTGGCGATCGCATCACGGAGCTTCGTTTCATCGATTTCAAGCTTTCCGTTCGCCAAATAATCGCTCGTCGTCTTAATCCCAATTTGGGCAAGCTGGTTCATCTCTTTGTTGCCTGTGTTGACCGATGAATAAATATCGCGGCGCAGTTGGGCCAGTCCGGTTGATAAAATCGAATCGCCGCTCAACATCCCGCTTTTTGCTTTCTCATCCCATAGCTCCGCTTCTTTATCGGACATTTCCTTACGCTGCTCAGACGTCAGCGGCGGATAGTCGCGATACCGTTTTTCGGAAATCTTGTCATTGACCTTGCCGATCACTTCATTATATTTATCCACAAAGTTTTTAATCGTGTTAAAAATGGAATCGGTATCCGTCGTCGTCGTGATTGTCGCCGTGCTATTCGCCTGTTTTAACGTATAGGTAATGTTGGAAATCGTAAACGTATTGGTTGTTCGCTCAGTCGCCAAACCGTTGATCGTAAACGCAGCGTTTTTTCCTGTATTGGCAATGGCCGTCGATGTAAAGCCCAATGTTTTTGTAAAAAAGTTGCCCCCGGTTTCACTGACCAGTTCAATTTCCGCCCCGTTTTTATTGTCGCCCGTCTGTTTTGTCGAGATGGAAACTTTATCCGTTTGCGAGTCATAAAAGGCCGTAACCCCGAGACCAGAGTCATTGATTTTTTTAAAAATGTCATTAAGGGAATCTTTAGACGGATCAATATCAAATTTTAAATTTTTAAATGTGCCGTCGGGTTGAAAGACTTTCAACTCAAACGAAGTTCCAAAGCTGTTATCTCTAAATGTCCCTGCCTGGTCTAAAGGTTTTGTCGGGTCAATTTTTGCATTCGGATCGGCTGAGAGCGTTCCGGATATTCCTGTTGAGATCTCTGCAAGTTGGCTTACCGAAATTTGCGCGGACGTGTTGCCGGAAAGACCGCTTGCTGTAGCGGTAACGGCTGCTTCATTCGTGCTCGTCACCTTTTTGGTAAGGAAATTCCCCTGTCGGCCAACGCCTGTAAAAATGAGGTCATCCAGCTCCTTTAATGTTTTATTCATATCACGGTAGCCATCCCGCTGCCATTCGAGAATTTGTTTCTTTTGCGTTAATTTATCAAGCGGCTGGCGTTCGGCCTTCATTAAGTCAGAGACCATTTTATCAATGTCCATTCCACTCGCCAAACCGCTAATTCTCATGTTGTTGCTCATTTTCGTTCACCGCCTGACTAAATTTTTTTATCCACCAATAAACCCATAAAATCAAGCATCGCTGCATACATATCAAGGAACTTTTTCGGTGGGATTTCTTTAATCACTTCCTGTGTCCGGTCATCCACGATTTGAACGTAATAGTCGTTTAGCTTCTCATGCAGGACAAATTTAGCAGATGTATGCGACGGCGTTAAAAATTGATTCACACCGCTAATCATTTTTTCGATGTCTTCTTTACCAGGATGTACCGACAGTCCTTCTTGCTGCTCTGAGGCTTCTAGCTGTTCCGTCAGTAGATTCCTTTCATTTGTCAATTGAAATGAAATGGGTGGGGTTACACGATTCACTTCCACCACGACTGCCTCCTTGCATAAAAATAGAACTACTAGTTATATCGGTTAAAATGGCGGAAAATTAAATGAGCGGAAAGTCCTAATTTAAATAAGAAAAAAAACAATGCCCTTCCGTTAAATATGTGAAAAGGCATCGTCTTATCGTTTTACGTATAGATATTCAGCAATAATCCCTTCATTTCCCCGATTACATCTAAAATATCGAGGCTGCTTTTTTGGCCTTCAACGACCGCATTTGTTAAATTTGTAATCTTTTGATCGACTTCCTGAACGATTTGATATACTTTTGTCCGGCCCCGGCGGTTATATCCGCGGCGCTCTTCTAAGCTGAGCCCGTGTTTTACGGCATCTTCCAAAAACTCTTTGACGAGCTGTTTATATTTCCTTAGTTCCTCGACGGTCCGTTTTTCAGCTAAAACTTTTCCCTGATCTTCGATTTTCGTCATGAGCTGATTGAGCTTTTCAATCGTTTGTTGCTCTCTTCCCTTTGCCATCACTTCCGCAAAAGAAACCTTTTCCGCTGTCTGGCTGGGTTTAGGTTGAAGTGGATTAAACCCGGGACGCCAAATTTTCTGTACATCCATGCCTATTTCACGCCTTTATCATTATTTCATTTCAAGCTTAATACTCTTTTTCCAATTGTTCAATCATTAGCAGGATCTCTGCAATGACCGCATACAATTGAGGGGGAATGCTCTCCCCTAAATCGATCTCGAGCAAATTCCCAATCAACGACTCATCCTTCTGAATAGGGATATTATGTTTCTGGGCAAGCTTAATAATTTCTTCGGCAAGCTTTCCTCTTCCTTGAGCCGTTACTTTCGGCGCTCTTCCTGATGACTCATCATATTGAATAACAGCTGCAGAAGGGCCGTTCATTTTTTTCCGATTGAGCGCGTTAAAATATTGACTTCTCATACCGTAATGTTCAATCCTTTGTCCGTGCTGTAATCCTCTTGTCCGTGTGTCGCCTGAGCGGATGGGGATTCTTTCTTTTCGTTCAGCGGAGAAAATTGGATACTCGAAACATGGTAACCGATCTCTTTTAATCTTATAGATGCTTCTTTAGCAAGCGGCTCCAGTTTTTCTTTAGCATCCTCTTTGTCATTTTTAATGGTTATAGAAAGCTTCCGATTGACGACAGAAATCGTAATTCCGACTTCCCCTAATTTTTTCGTTTCCAGTAAAAAATACAAGCTGCAATTCTCCCAATCTACCTTTTCCCCACTATTTCGCGAATTCAATACGATCTTTACATTTTTCACTTCATCGTTCATGACAAATGGTAATTGAAAAAGCAAATTGGATATGCCGCTGGATTCCGTTTTAGCAAGCAATTGCTGGCCGGCAAGATGGGTTAACGCCGTTTCAGCCAATTGGCCTGCTTTTGAATGAACCTGTTCGTTCGCCAGCTTAATAAGCGACGATTTTATATTTTCCGGTAGTTCCGTCGCAGATTCCTTGTTTGACAGAAGGTGTCTGGCCACATCGGATTCATGATTGAAGCCGAGCTGGCGTACTTTTTCAAACATGTGCCTTGGTGATGCTTCTGCCGCATCGTCTATGACTGGCAAAAAGGAAGAAGGGGAAGGAGCTTTAAAAAGCTCTTCAGCGACCAAGTGCTGCACTTTCGTGATGCCCGGCTGCCAATTGATTTTCTCTAACTCTGCCTGCACTTGTTTGACGATTTGCCCGCTAGACGACATGTCCCCTTTTTGCATGAATTGCTTCGCTTCCGCCAACCGGCTGCTTGCCGCCATTAACGCCTTTTCCGTCTCCATATCGGCAAACAACATCATGTCGCTTTTTAAAATGCTTTGATCAATCTTTTGAATGACCGTCTCAAGCAATTGTTTTGCCGGCACCGCTGCATTTTTCCCCTGTCCGAAGATTGGCTCCACATGGTTCAGGCTGCGGACAACCTCTCTTTGCATCTGTTTAAAATCCTGCGCTAAACGTGAAAGCCTGGCGGTCACGGTATGAATCACTATATCTTTTGATTGGAAAGGACCCAGTGCTGGTGCTTCTTTCGCATTTAGTGAAAGAGGAAAAACGTCATTATTATCACTTTTATGAATAGCCGTTACGTTCTCCATCTCCTTCGAAAATGTCCGGTTCCCGGCCAATGCATTTTTAGAGGAATGAAGACCCAATTCTTCTGGAACAGAAAGAAGAACATCGCCGGGGCCACTTGAACGCGCAAGGCTATTTTCCAATTTCGCGAAATGTTTAATGGCTTCGTCCGTTATACGCATGACTTCCTGGTCAAGGGATTGAAGCTGCGATGGTTTCTCCTGTCCAATCGAAAGATGTTGAAGTTCTTTTTCCAACTGGACGAGCAGTTCCGAGAACGGCCTTCCATTCAATGCCGAATGAAGAGCTTCTAAATTTTTTGCGGTTAATGAAATATCTTTTTTGACAGCCATTTCAATCGTTTGCAATTTTGCCGATAATGGCGCTTTTTCTGTTTTTAAAAAAGTAGCAACAGCTTCTATCGCTTCTCCCGTTACCGGAATTCCTTTTTGTTTCAAAATGGTTAACGCCGCTTCTAACCCGGGGAAATTCTCCATTCCGCGCGGTAATGCCCCTTGTTGCAGACGTGACGAAACGTTCGGGACGATGCTCGCTTCAATGGTTCCGTTCTTAATCGCTTGAATCTGCAACTTCATCGTTCCATTGTCTGGATGAAACGCGGAAGAGGTAAATTGAACATGAACATCATTGCCTTTAATGGTCACAATCGCTTCATGAGCCGATTTCCACTCCTTAATCGAAGCAGAATAAACATCCCCAACCTTGAGCGCTAAAGGCTCCTCGCCAGACGAAACGTGAGACGCAATCATAAATGGCTTTTGGCTTACTTCCATTGACTTCACTCCGACCTGTTCTGCTTATAATAGTTATATCGGAAGAAAAGGTGATTTCTTTAGATGGGATCAGAGTTCTATAGAAACGCCCCACTCTTCTATGAAGTGAGGCGAATACGATTTGTATTAATTTATAACCCAATTGGTTTTGAGTAAAGTGCGTATTGGCTCTATTCCCGCTTTATCCTTTATTACTTAACAACCGGGGTTGCCTCGGAACGATTGTTTGATGAAGCCTTTGACGCAAATGAGCCAGTCGTGGATTACCTATTATTCGACGAACCATTACCGAATGAATTACCCGAATACTTTTCAAGTGGTGATGTCAAAGAGGGCGTCGATTACACCGCTCGGAAATTAACACTCTGGAGGAAACATCCGGTACTGATTGAAGCGGCGAAGCGGTGGTTTGAGTAAGGGAAAGGAGTCAGAGGAACCCGTGCAGAGTGAAACGTTTTAAACTCTCTCCGATAAATCCCAAATAGTAAAGCAACTTAGGGGAAAAAAATTCATGTTTACTTTAGCTGCTTTTCCATTTTTATCAAGACCACCCACTGAAAACGCAGGTGGTAAAATATCCGGTTAATTATTATATTTAAAACAAGTGTTGAACCACTATCTTTAGGGGATGGTTTTCCTGGATGTATTCGGCTAGTAACCTACGGTGACAATAATCAGGCTTATGTTCACTACATAAATAACAAACCACATCTCCTGAAATTTGTTCAACTGCAAAATTAAGTATATTTCTTTCTTTTAGAAGGCTTAAATAGGCTTTTTCATACTCTGACCAAGTTATTACTTTCTTTTTATAATCTTTCAAAATCTTCTCGGTCGGTGCCATAGAAGGTTCGTGTACATATTTGATACCAACAAGTTCCAATATAAATTCCAGATCATTTTTCTTTGCGAACCCTGCCAACTGTGAAGTATTGTTTAGCCTTGTATCAACAAGTTTTGTAATACCGGCATCCTTTAATAAACGAACAAATGTCCTAAGAGATTTTTTTGAGAAGCCAATTGTACAAATAATGTTGGGCATACTATCCTCCTAAAAGAGCGTTAACTGATCTGAGTTAACAGGATTTAACTCAACAGCCTCTACCCCATATTGTTTAAAAAATTCACCAACTAATCTTCTATGACATACTCGATGATCTTCACAAAAACAAATCAAAACAATGGTGCGACCAAGAAGTAATCCCTTATAAACTGCACGTAGTCCTTGCAATTTCTCCTCAGTTTTCATCTCTTTCATGAATTGTTCCTCATACAATGTCCACCATTTTATAGGCGGTTTACCTCTCCACTCTTTAATATATCTTTTAAAAAGTTGATCAGAAGGCGATAATTCCTTCACACGAATAGCACTGGGAAGTTCAGGACCCGCGCGCATAATTTGCCATAGCTCAGCTTGTTCTTTTAAATATTTTAATCCCGACGGATTTGAAGTATATAATCTACCTGTTGGAACAAGGTTAGCCATCGATTACTCTCCCTTAATAAGTTTGCTTTATCGTATCATTAATTTGGATAGGATGGCAACAACGGTACTTCCGGATCTGTAATGATGCTTATGACCATTGGATACTCTTTTATAATGTTCTTTGATGGTTCTTTACGTGCTAACCCTATACAAATAAATGCAGAATTCAAATCCTTCGGATAGTCGCGATTTTGTAATATATACGCTCTCCATTTTAAATCGGTTAATGGAAAACCAGGAGTAGATGTCATATTATCGTAAGCTACTCCATTAGCCACAAACTTTACCCGTGGACGAATACGATTATTGAATGTGTGACTAAATCCTTCAAAATTATTTGCAGAAACTAAACATAAAGAACGACCATTTGCGTCTAATGTATTCTGCAATTTTGAATTATTTTCTTGATTCTGATAGGCAAATTGAATTAACTCTTTATTCGATAATCTTTTAATTTGAATAGGTGGAGTTATTAAACGTATGTCTTCAGTATGCGCAGGAGAAATTGGATCAAATTCCGAGATATAATCATTAATTTCCCATACGTCTCCAACTTGGATCCATGATCCATCTTGATAACGCAATTGCGGCCAAAATTTCCCACCAAAGTTTGGTAATGGACGATACCAATTCCCCTTATCATCCATACCAGCTATACAATAGCTATCGAAAGTTTTCGTAACAGCTAGAATCGTAATTGAAAGTGAATTTCCCATTTTACTAATTCCCCCGATTTTAAAAATTCAATCATTTCCACCTTTAAAAAAGGAACCCTAGCAAAACTAGAGTCCCTTTCAAACAATTTAAAATTAACGAAGAAGTTGAAGAACTCCCTGTGGTTGTTGGTTGGCTTGCTTTGCCACTGAGCTTTTCAGCTTCAGAATAGACTATATCTTCACCCACTATTTAATGGGGCCGGGCACTTCGAGCAGCATTTGTTTACTGCCCTACGAGATTCATAGCCATAGCTTTTGCCTTAGACCGTTTTCTCTAGTCGTTGAACCTTCTCCAGAGTTTCCTCACAGGAGCTTGGCTGCTGATTATCCATTGTTCCATCTTCATTATTTTTACACCTTCACGCTGACCGTTTCCAGTTACGTTGTGGTTGATGAAGCTTTAGGAAGTTCCAGCAATTCACCCGGTGATCCTCTTACCTGTTACCAGATAAGACGCCCTTCTTTCAGTTACCGCAGAAGTTGTAAAACTCCGTTCGGTACTTGATTCGATTGAGCTAACATTGCTTGTGCTGCTTGAGAGAGAATTGAATTCTTCGTTTGTTCCATCATCTCTTTAGCCATATCTACATCACGAACACGTGACTCTGCAGCTGTTAAGTTTTCAGCCGATGTACCTAGGTTATTGATAGTATGTTCTAAACGATTTTGATTTGCACCTAATTTGGAACGTTCAGAAGAAACTTTTTGAATTGCACTATCAATACTAGTAATAGCAGCTTGAGCACCTGATAGTGTTGAAACATCTACATTATTAACTCCAAGTTTAGTTGTACTCATATCAGAGATAGCTAATTTCGTTGTTTGTCCCTCATTAGCACCAATTTGGAAATTCATTGCATTGTTGTTAACAGTAATACTACTATTTACTCCACCAGCAGAAGATGCTTGAACGCTTTCGATATTTAGTTTAATTGTAAAATCACCAGTATTAATTTCCCCATTTTTTGTTGTTTCATTTCCTGCACTCGTCCAAAGGGTTGCACCTAATCCATTGTTTGCTTTAATTGTCGTGTTATTATTAGCAAATTTTGCTTCTATCGAAAAAGTCGCTTCACCAGAACCGGCTGTAGAATTTTGCTTTAATGTAAGTGAAACACCACCAGCACCAGTTAATTTTATATCCTGGTTTTGCCAGTCCACTCCGTTAACTGATGCAACAACTTTACCGTTAGCATCCTTCAAAGCTAAATCAAAATTAGTTGCAGTGTTCATTTTAGATTCCAGAGTATATGTTCCAAAATCAAGATTATCCGTTTTAGTATCAGTTAAATCAAAGTTACTAGCTGCAGCAGTAAAACCTGCAATTGATGAGTTTTCAAGACTGGTAGTGGTTGTAATATCGTTTGCTGCTACTGTAGAAATTTTATATTGATCATCTATTAATGTATCATTATTAACGGTAACTCCTTGAATTTTAGCTGCATTTGTTGCATCTAACGAAGTATTGATACCCACACTTCCGTTTAATAATTTTTTTGTGTTAAACTCAGTAGTATCACGGATACGATCAATCTCAGATTTTAGTTGAGAAACCTCTTTTTGAATTTCTGAACGGTCTGCATCAGTTGCAGTATCATTAGAAGATTGGACAGCCAATTCTCTCATCCGTTGAAGAATACTATGAGTCTCATTTAATGCTCCTTCGGCAGTTTGAATTAAGGAAATACCATCTTGGGCATTTCGATTAGCTTGATCTAACCCACGAATTTGTCCACGCATTTTTTCAGAGATAGCTAGACCAGCTGCGTCATCCCCGGCACGGTTAATTCGAAGGCCTGAAGCTAATTTCTCCATTGATTTTGTTTGCGCGTTTGTTGCACTGTTCAGCTGACGATACGTGTTAAGTGCTGCGATGTTGTGGTTAATTCTCATGTTCTTTTCCTCCTTGAATGGTTGTCCGCCCACGTCCTTGTGGTTGGAAAGATTTCAAACAAAAAAGACGATTGCGGCCGTCAAGCATCTTTTTTGTTTGTACATTCTTTTTATCGTCTTTTTTTCGTTATTCTTTACTATTATTTTAAAGTTTTTAGCTGGTTGATTAATGCTGCTGATGGATTGGCGGCTTTATTGTTTTCTTCTTGAATCGCAAGGTAAATCTCTTTCCGGTGAATCTCGATATGTTTTGGGGCGTTGATGCCGAGCTTGACTTGTTCCCCTTCGACTCCGAGGATCGTGATTTCAATGTCGTCGCCGATTTGGATCGCTTCTTTTAGCTTTCGAGTTAGGACAAGCATCGTTACCCCTCCTGTCCGGCAGGGGCAGCCATCTTGATCGGGTGCCTGGTTGTATAGTTCGCGTCATTTAATACGACTTGCTTCCCTTTATTGTTTCTTTTATTCATAATGACAGGCGCTTGCAAGTTCGCCGTTGATTGATGCAAGGTCTCCCCTAATGTAATGATCACCTGGATAAACAGGTCTTCCTCGCTATGGATGTCAAGCTGTTCGATGACGCTGTCCGGCAACGTGAATTCGTAGTCTTTAAAAAAAGAAAACGGGTCTGCCATGACAAAAGCCAATTCTTTTGTCGTTACCGATTGGAGGATGGAAAATGGCGAATCTTCCAATGGCAGGACGATAAATTTTTTTTCGTCTTCAAATCCGGGAATGCCGTTTTCAAATGTTACGACGTCGTTTTCATGCATCTCTATTTCCTCTTGAAATTTTGTTTGCAGTTTCATCGTTTCACCACTTTACATTTTTTAGCCGGACACTTCAATCTTCAATGAAGGCCATTGTTTCATTTCCACGTGAACAGTGCCCGGCGTATAGTTATGCTTCGGTTGATGGACTTGTACGTTAATCACCGGTTTTTGATAGGTTTCCCATTCAATATCCAGTCTGCCCGGTTCGTAATTCGTTTTTACACTGAACGGAGAAGGAATAAAACCGATATTGAATTCGTGCACCGGCTTTTCGCTATTTTCTTTCGCCTGTGCTTTAATCGGGTTGCCGCCGTTTTCAATTCGCATCAGCTCGTCGCCTTGACGGGCCCGTCTGGCAATCCCTTCCAGCCAATCTCGATGGCCGTTCTGCGCAAATTCCTCAATCCGCCGGAAAATATGCTTTAAGTCCATATCTTCCCATGCCTTTGTTTGATCAATCGTTAGCTTCCCCGGCGTCCGGTCAATTTTCAATTCCGCTTTCGGCTGTTCGATCGAAAGTTCGGCCGGCGGCTGTTCCATCTCTTGAATCGGTTTCGTAATGGTTAATTGTACTTGCGCTTTCGTTGATTCCATACGCAGCTGTGGTATATGCAAGCTACTTCCCTCCTCATACGGGAAAGAGCTATCACTGGAGGATAGCTCTTTCCTTTTATCGCAAGAAGTCAAGCAATGACGGTTGGATGACGCGGGAGCCGGCTCCGAGTGCAGCGCGGAGGACAGATTCCTGGGTGGTTAAGTCCATGATGACCTTTTCCATATCGGCATCTTCATTGTCAGAGAGAATGCGATTTACGATGACAACCTGGCCGTCAATCCGGTCTTCCATTAATTCAATGCGGTTCGTCCGTGCCCCGAGGTCAGCCCGTTCATTGAGCACGGCATTGATCCGGTTATCGATATCTTTCAAATAGTCGCCAATCGGCTTCGATGGACTTGTGCTATTCAAATCATTGATCAAATTGTCGAGGTCTTTAAACAGCCCATCAGAAAAGACGTGGGTTGGATTAATATTGACCCCGATTTCAATTCCTTTTGACAGCTCAATTTTCACTTCATTTTGATTTGTAGAAGCCGTTATTTTGCCGGATGCATCAACTGTAACCGGAGGGTTGTTCGTATCGTTTCCGTTAAAAATATATTTGCCCGCCACCTGTGTATTGGCGATGGAAATGAGCTGATCCTTCAATTGACCGATTTCAGTGGCGATGGCACTCTTTTGATTTTCTTCGTATGTTCCGTTGCTGCCTTGAACGGTCAACTCGCGAATCCGCTGAAGCGTGCTTGTCGCTTTATCGAGCGCATCGTCCGAACTTTCCAGCCAATTGTACGCCTCGGAAAAGTTGCGTTTGTATTGCTCAATTTCCGTCAGATTGGTCCGGTATGACATCCCTTTCATCGCCACGACCGGGTCCTGGGACGGCCGCGTAATTTTTTTATTCGTTGCCAGCTGGTCTTGATACGTTCCTAGCCGTTCATAGCTGTTGCTTAAATTGCGCAGCATATTCCCTGTTAACATGCTTTGTGTTACACGCATCGCTTTCCACCTACCTTCCGACGACGCCCATGCCGTTAATGATTTTATCCAGGATTTGATCGACCGTCGTGATCATTCTGGCCGATGCATTGTAGGCATGCTGGAATTGAATTAAGTTTGTCATTTCTTCATCAAGCGATACACCGCTGACAGATTGCCTCTTATGATCAACGGATTGGGCGAGCACTTCTGAATTTTTCACGAGGCGATTCGCTTTTTGCGCATCAACGGCCATTCTCCCGATCGCACTTTCGTAATAGCTCTGAATCGTTGTCGTATTTCCATCAATTATAAGTGTATTATTTTTGACATCCGCCAATTTTTTGGCATTGCTCGCATCTCCAGAAAATACGTTGCCGGAAGCATCCGGCAGAGCTGCCGCAATATGATCAAGGTGATCTTTATCAATGACCACTTGAATGTCTTTTGCAGTTGTGCCCGAAAAAAAGTCGTTTCCTGTATTCGTGTTCGGGCTCGTTTTTGACAATCCGTATCCCTGGCGGTGAACGTCATTAAATTTTTCAATAAAGGCTTTTGCCATTGAATCAAGCTGTTTCAGCATGTCAGGATAATGCCCTTTTACCGCCGTGCCATCGGTATAGCCATACGATTCAATTAAACCTCTTAATTTCCCTTGAAACGTATCGTTGTCCGCTAGTTTCGTAAAGTCGATGTCAAGCTTCTGGCCGTTACAATCGATTTCCGCAATCGGGCCAGTCGGGTTTCCGTTGCTGTCACTCGGCTGAACCGAGAGGCGGTTCACTGTATTTCCCTGGACTAAATTCGTTTTGTTTCCCTGGCTGTCCAGAATAAAAATATTGTACGTGCCTTCCGCGATCGGCAAGGCGTTTCCGCCACTTGTGTTTTTTTCCACTTTTACATTCAATAATGAAGATAGCTGGTCAACGAGGTTGTCCCGTTCATCATATAAATCGTTCGGCAAGTAGCCGTTCGGCTCGATCTCGCTAATTTGCCGGTTGATCGAGCTGATCTGGTCAAGGATGGAATTAATGTCCTTCACCGTCACCCCGATTTGGTCGCCGAGATCTTGCTGGATATTTGTTAAAGAGTTGCTAATGTAGCGAAAAGTATCGGCAACTGCCTCTCCCCGTTCGCGGACGACCGAGCGTGCCCCGCTGTCCTGTGGGTTCGCCGAGAGATCTTGAAGACTCTGCCAGAATTGATTTAGCGTTTTCGAAAGCCCGTCATCACTTGGCTCGTTCATAATATCTTCCATTCGGGCAAGCGCATCGTTTTTTGCTTCCCAGTACCCTTGCTTATTCGCTTCTCCGCGGTATTGCTGATCCAGGAAATAATCACGGACGCGCTGGATTGAGCCGGCTTCAACTCCAGTGCCGACTTGTCCCGGAATGGCCGGACGATTCATGCCGACACCGGGATATGAGGACGTTGCCTGGAAATTGACGCGCTGCCGGGAAAATCCCGGCGTGTTGGCATTGGCAATATTATGTCCGGTCGTGGATAGTGCGGATTGTTGGCTCATCATGCCGCGTCTGGCCGTTTCCAACCCGCTAAATGTTGAAATCATCGTCGTTACCCCCTCATTTATTGCTTTAAGCTTTTGAGTCAAAAAAAGATTGTCCGACTGCTGCCTCATAGCCTTTCTTTTGCGGCTTTCCGTATGTTACCGGTTCTGGCTCCGGCAAAAGCAAGTCGATGGATAGATGGACAAATTGAAGCGACTGCTCAATTAATTGCTGGTTCAGTTCATTTCTCTCTTTTAAAAGAAAATATTCCGCTTTTACTTTTTCTTGAAGTTGAGAGATTCGTTCTCTCTCGTCTTCTTGTAGCTCTTCCAATAGAAGGCTAATCGTTTTATTGCCAAAAACGGTTATACGTTCTTGTTCCAACTGACGGAGATTTTTGACAAGTGTCCCTTCTTCGGCCATCAACATTTCTAATCGCTTCATGTTCCCTTTTTTCAAACTATCAGTCTTTTGAACGGCTAGCTTATTTAGTTGTTGATGTAATGTGAGCAAACGATCAAGGATCGATTCAATCGGTAATGTCATGACTGTCATTTTAATTCACCCAAAACTTATAAAACTTCTGTGCCGTTTCATGAATGTCCGCCACGTAAGTTCCGGATTGCACTTGCTCTTTAATCTGTTGAACCCGTTCTTTCCGTTTGGTTTCATAGAGATAGGAAGATTGGAGTTCTTTTGCTTCTTTCGAAATATGAAGCTTATCGGTTTGCATTGTTACATCCTCTTTCTGTTTCAAGGATTGATTCATTTGCTTTCTATACGGATTAAGATTCACTGTATTATAATGGTTGATTTTCAAAACGATCACCTCTTTCGAACAACTTCCAGCGTTGCCCGGGCTTTTAAAACAAATAACCGATACTGCGGTTCTCATACATAGTATCGGTTTTGTTTCTGCTATCTTTAGTTGCTGAATGAAAAATAGGTCTATCGGCGCCTATCGATATGGTACGATTGTCCTAGTTGTTCTTCCCTTTTTCTCTCTTCTTCCGTTTTCATCCATTCAAGGCCTTTCGTGATCTCTTTTTTGCAGTTGAAACAAAGCCGTCCTTCCTGAATCGGTGAACCACATGTTTCACATTCGTAAAAAAGATTTGGAAATCCGACAACGCGAATCCGGCCCTGGCGAATAAATTTCGTAATTTTATCTTCCGGGACTTCCGTTGCTTGATGGACCTGGTAAAGTGTGGCCTTGCGATTTTCGCTTTTTCTTATAAAACGGTACACTTTGTCAAACATTTCTTCTTCTTTTTTAAAACAATTATCGCAAACATCTCTTAATACCTGGACAAATAAGTTCCCGCATTCCGGACAGTTTTTCAATTCTCCCATTTTTGAAAGACGCTCCTTTAGTGCCTTTTTCTATATAAAAATGAATAGTTTTGATCCAATGAGCCAACGGGTGTGTGGCTAACCACTGTTGGCTCTCCCCCCTTTTTTAAAATGGAAAGAAGATATACATTGGTCAAATGCCAATCATATATCTCACTTTTCATTTCATAAGAAAAACTGGATTGCCGCCAATTTTCAAGCGTGCGCCTTTGTTTTTCTTATACTTTCACCCATTTGAAAAACGTTAAAGGTTATTAATGTGGAACAATACTTTGTTCCGCCACACTTACTTTAATTATCGGAAACTTTCAAAAAAAGTTTAGCGCGCCAGTGTAATCGAACATATCGTTGTTGCGCCTGCTTTTTTTAATGCGAGGGCAGCCTGACGCAAGGTGGAGCCCGTCGTATATACGTCATCGATTAATAAAATGTTTTTCGAATGTACGGATTGTTGTTCGACCATACGAAAGATCGGGTGTTTAATGGCGATCCGTTCGGCACGGGATTTCTTGCTTTGTTTTTCTTCATGAATGGTTCGTACAAGAGCGTTCATTACTGGAACATCTAAAAGTCTTGCCAGAAGTTCCGCCTGATTAAAACCGCGTTCATAATGGCGTTTTTCACTTAAAGGAATAGGGACGACAGTGTAGTCCTTGAAATGTTTTTTGAAAAGTTTTTTTAAGGGGAGTTGGAAAGCTTCGATCAATTTTGCATCGCCTCTATATTTAATCCGGGCAATCATTTCTTTTAAATGATCATTATAAATATAAAGGGAGCGGTTTTTCGTAAGCAGTCCTTGCCAATTCTTTTCTTTTTCCCAACGTACACAATCGTAACAAAGTTGGTCCTGTCGATATTTCTCAGGAAATAACGACAAAGGTCGTCCACAACAGTGACATATTTCTCCATGAATTTCTTGTAATGAACCCCGGCAAATTGAACAAAGTGTCGTCTCTTCGTTTAAGCCGAGGAAAAATCTCCAGCTTACTTCGTCAATATACAATTGATCACAATACAAACAATGTTTCACAAAAACCCTTCCTTATTCATCGATTCAATATGCCGGATCGCCTGAATCATCGCATTCGTTTTCCCGTAATGATAGAAAATAACTTCACCGTTCGGGTCATCTTTGCTTCTTCCGGCACGACCTGATATTTGCACGAGGGCACTTTCGGTAAACACGTCATCTTCAGCGCCTAAAACGGCGATATCGGTAAACGGAACCGTCACCCCTCGTTCAAGAATCGTTGTTGTTACAATGATCGGAATGACTCCTTTTCGGAAACGTTCAACTTTCTCTTTTCGCTCCGGATCTTCCGCATGTACCCCTTCAATCTGCGGATCGAACGTTTGTAAATGTTCCGTGATGGTTTGCAAAATTGGAATCGTTGGGACAAATAGAAACCCTTGCCGCCTTTTTTCTAATTGTTGTTTCACCCAACTTTCTATTGGCTCTGGCAATTTTTTATGATTTAATTTCCGTTGCCAATTGCCGCACCATTTCATTTTCGGGACAGGCAATGGAAAACCGTGATATCGGCGCGGAATTTTAATAAAGGCCAGTTCGCCTTTTTGCATCCGTTTTTTCATCTGAGTAGAAGGTGTTGCCGTTAAATAAGCAAGTGTCGCCTCTTCTTTTTTCGCTTTTTGAACAGCAAACTGAAGCGATTTGTCAAAGGAGAAAGGAAACGCATCGACTTCATCTACGACGACAAAATCAAACGCCTGTTCATAGCGGAGCAGCTGGTGTGTTGTTGAAATGACAAGCTGTCCAAATTCCTTTCGTTCTTCGCTTCCGCCATATAACCCGATGACTTTCGTTTGCGGGAATACGGCCTTTAGCCTTGGCAATAATTCCAAAACGACGTCCGTTCTCGGTGTGGCGATACAAACCCTCTGCCCCATACAGAGGCTTTTTTCAACAGCTTCAAATAGCACTTCCGTTTTACCCGCGCCACATACTGCCCAGATTAAAAACTCGCCTCTTTTCCCAATTCTGTCTGCAAGTTGCCGCGAAGCTTCCCTTTGCGCACTGGACAATTCCCCGTTCCAATTGAGCAGGCTTTTCTTTTGTCCACCTGAATAAGATGGGCCAATCCATCTGACAAGCGGGGTGCACTGGCTGATCCGCCCCATCATGATGCATTTCCGGCAATAGACACATTGTTCTTCCTTGCAGCGAAAACAGGCAAAAGAAGCAAACAAATGCTTTTCGCAATTTCCGCACCGTCTGCATGAATAGCGTCCATTGTTTTCAATAATGCCTTTTTCATATGTTACACAGCCGTTTAGGAAATGTGTGTGAATGTCTTCGAGTGAAAAGGGAATTTCATCAAACAGGAGGAGTTTTCCAAAGAGGTGTTGTTGTAAGTCCGGGTTCGGTTTAAAGCTTTCATTATAAGGTTCGGGTTGAAATGGAGGAAGCAAATGAAAGGAAACCGGTGGGCTTTTTGCTTTTTCAATAGAAACAAGGCCTTCGGGGGCAACCATCACTTTGCCTTTATCCAAATAGGAAACAAATCTCAAGATTCATCACTCCAATGAAAGTTTAATAAACGTTAGAATCATCCGATTGATTGCTATAATGGTTTCATTGAAGATTAATAATGTGAGGTTAAATGCCGTGGTTGTTTAAGCACCCGGACAAACGACAGATAGCATTTGCCCGGGCTTTATTAGTGGTGTTTATACCAGCAAATTCCGATCGTTCCTTCGCCAACGTGTGTGGCGATGACCGGGCCGAAATAATCGATGGACAGCTGTGCCTTCGGGTATTTTTCTTGAATGCCCTCAGCGATTTCGCGTGCCTCGTTTTCCCGTTCCGCCTGAACGATGCTGATTGTAAACTCGTCTTCGTGCGTAACGGTGCTGCCGACAATGTCCAAAATTCGCTTGATCGCTTTTTTCTTCGTCCGGATCTTTTCGAATGGGACGATTTTTTTATCTTTAAATACGAGAACCGGCTTAATTTGCAACAAGTTCCCTACGAGTAGTTGAGCCGCGTTTAACCGTCCGCCGCGATGAAGATGGTTTAAATCTTCTACAACGAAGTAGCCGTACACTCCCCGTTCTTTCATTGCCTGAAGTTCGTCCATTATCGCTTCGGCAGTCGCTCCGTTCTTCGCCATCTCTGCTGCTTTTAATACGTAAAATCCTTGCGGGGCGCAGCTGATTTCCGAATCAAACACATGCAGTTTAATCGTATCGACCATATTGGTTGCACTGACAGCGCTTTGATACGTTCCGCTTATGCCGCTCGATAGTGTAATCATGACCGCTTCATCATAGTCTTTCGCTAGTTCCTCAAGCAATTGAACGAGTTCCCCAATTGGCGGCTGTGAAGATTTTGGCAGCGCTCCTTCTTTTCCAATCTTTTTATAAAATTCATCTTTCGTTAACTCGACTTCTTCTTTATATGTTTCTTCACCAATCGTAACGGTCAGCGGAATCATAAAAATATTTAGTTGTTTGCGAATGGATTCCGGAATATAGGAAGTACTGTCTGTTATAATCGCTGTTTTGGTCATTTTCAATTCCTTTCCTTTTAAAGGATGTTCAAAAAGTCCGGAGGTTCACAGGACGTGATATCTTTAGTCGAACTTTATAAACGTTCGATTTTCTGAGTCAGCTAGCTCCTATTTGTCTTCCTTTTTGAACACTTTCTTTTAATCATCCATAGTTTACACGAAATCGGCTTTTCTTACATCATGATTCTACTTAATATTGTCATTTCCCTGCAAATTTGGGTTTCATTTATAAAATTTCGACAAAAAGCAGGAGTATGTGACGGGAAAGGCGAAATAGTTAAAAAGTCCTAGTTTTTATAAATGATTAGTAATCAATGCGGAGGTTTTTTCAATGATGGAACATAATCAGTTCATTGTAGCATTGTCCATCTTTATCTCGTATATTTATTCTTGTGTTGCGCTCGATTTTGCATCAAGAAGTAAAGAGAAACAAGAGTGCCGCAAGAAATGGAAAATAAATGCGGCCCTTACAATGGCCATTGGGCTCTTGTCGTTTCAATTCATTTCTATTGTAGCATTCGAGCAATCCATGCAGCGGGCGGGTTACATTTTTCCAATGCTGATGCTTTCTATACTTTTGGTTACAGCTTGCAGCTATGTAGCGTTTACCTTCTTTGCATCCTCTCTATCTTCTCCTATTTATCTTCTACTAGCAGCCTGCTTTATAACCATAAGTAACCTGGCCATTCATTCCATGGATATGTCAATCTTCAGCCCGAATCCTATACGACATCATCCAATTGATTTCTTCGCTTCGATCATCATTGGCTTCTTCTTTTTATGGGTCGCTTTAAAGCAACAGTCCTTAAACCGTGAGCGTTCTATTGCAAAGCTTGGCACGAATGGGTTATTTTTTACAATCGGCATTGTTTGCATGCATTATGTAGGAGAAATTTCACTTTCTATAGATGAGATGTAGCCTTATTTGACAGTGCTTGATCCGGCCGTCGAAAATATTTCCCTGCTTTTAACGTTAGTTGTAACGATTGCGTCGTTGTTTGTCGTATTGTTATTTACGCTTGGATACATTAGTGATAAACAGCTTCGAATGAAAAGCCTGAATTTACAAGAGAGCGAAAATCGATATCAATCGTTTATTGATTTAAACCCAGACGGTGTATTTATCCTTGACCGGAAGAGAAGAATTGTAAAATGCAATCGTGCCTTTGAACAATTGTGCAGCCGGCCTTTTGAACAATTTAAAAATACTGATTATACCTTGTTTATTAAAGATCCCGAGAATCGTTCAAAAACGAAAGAAGCATTTAAAAAAGTATTGAATGGAGAAACAAGCAAACAGACCGTTACGGTAACGAATTTTGCCGGGGAATTGATCGATCTGGAAGCGACAAGTGTGCCTCATGTCGTAAATGGAGAAACCATAGGCGTGATCGGAATCGTAAAAGATATTACCGATATTAAAAAGGCGGAAGAACTTGTTCGCCAATCGGAAAAACTTGCGGTAGTCGGTGAATTGGCGGCGGGCGTTGCACACGAAATTCGTAACCCGCTTACTACGTTAAAAGGTTTTACACAAATGTTTTTTGCCAGAAGTTCCGAACCGGAAAATGAGAAGTTTTTAAAAATTATGCTCGATGAGATTGAGCGCATTAATTTTATTGTCAGTGAATTTATGGTGCTTGCAAAACCACATATGACCATTATGCAGCCAAAAGATATTATCTCTATTCTTAAGAGTGTAAAGGCGATCCTGGATACACAGGCGGTTTTAAAAAACATTGAAATCGATTTCCGCTGTCCAAATGAAACTATTTCCGTTGTTTGTGAAGAAAATCAAGTCAAGCAAGTTTTCATGAATGTGATTAAAAATGCCATTGAAGCGATGAAAGATGGAGGCACGATTCAATTAATTGTGGATCAAGAAAAAGATAGAAACGTAACGATTCATGTGATCGATGAAGGAGTAGGCATTCCAAAAGAAAACATTTCACAGCTCGGTCAGCCTTTTTTTACAACCAAACCTGAAGGAACGGGGCTAGGGTTAATGGTCAGCTACAAAATCATTGAAAATCATAATGGCAAAATAAAAATTGCCAGTGAAGAAAATAAAGGAACTGCCGTTACAATCACATTGCCTGTCGCTATGTCCACGCGGCAGGAAAATCACGGCATTGTCCGGGATGCCAAACGAAGAAACGCTACGATTATCCAATATAAAAAACGTTCAAGTTTCTGATGCTACAAAACCTGGCTCCCGCGGCAAGAGCCAGGCTTTGGTTTTATCTAGCGCATCTTCACCCAGCCGTTTTTAATCGCCTCAATAACGGCCTGCGTACGGTCGGTGACGCTCATTTTTTGCAAAATGTTGCTTACATGGTTTTTGACTGTCTTTTCGCTAATGTACAATTGATCGCCGATGCTCCGGTTGCTCTTTCCATCTGCCAGCAATTGAAGCACTTCGCATTCACGCCGTGTGAGAAGATGGAGCGGCTTGCGGTATTCTACTTCTTCAAGGTCGATATGCTCTTCCTTCTGTTCGGTTGTCATCCTGCGATATTCATTTAATAGATTGTATGTAACTCTTGGATGTAAGTAAGCGCCGCCATCGGCTACTACTTTTACTGCTTCAATGAGCGAGTCGGCATCCATCTCTTTTAAAAGGTATCCAGAAGCTCCTGTTTGAACGGCATGAGATACATATGTTTCGTCATCATGAATGGAAAGAATAATGACTTTCGTGTCCGGATTTTTTTCGACAAGGCGTCTTGTAGCTTCAACCCCATTTACTTTTGGCATATTAATATCCATTAATACAACATCCGGATGGTGCTGTTCCACGATCTCTTCAGCCTCGATTCCATCATCTCCTTCTGCAACGACAGAAAATTCTTCCTCCATGTCTAAAATCCGCTTGACCCCTTCGCGAAATAAACGATGGTCATCAATAATTGCAATGGTCGTTTTTTCCTGAGCAGGGGCATTGTTTTCTAATGTATTTATTTCTGCCAAGGTTAACCCTCCCTATCACTTACTGGTATTTGAATAAAAACGCCAGTACCAAAATTTACGCGTGAATTAATTTTTAATGTTCCTCCTAAAAGGTCCACTCTCTCTCTCATGCCGATCAGCCCGAAAGAGTTTGTTTTCCTTGATTGGGAAGTATCGAATCCTTTGCCGTCATCCCTGACATATAAAGAAATCGCCTTTGGCCCAAATTCAATTTTCACCTGAATTTTTGAAGCTTCGGCATGTTTACATGCATTTTGAACAGCTTCTTGCGCCAGGCGAAACAAGGCAATTTCCATTTTATTCGGCATTCGCCTTTCTTTTCCTAATGACTGTAATTCAATGTCTAAACCAGTGTTTTCCGCTGTGTTCCTTAAATACTTCCGCAATGTCGGAACAAGCCCGAGGTCATCAAGGGCCATCGGACGCAGGTCGTAAATGATTCGCCTGACTTCCTTCAAGGCAGCCCGAACCATTTCCCTTAACCCTTTTATTTCTTCAAAGCCTGCCTCTTTTCCTTTTTCATGGTAAATTCTTTCGATTAATTCTGAACGAATGAGGACGTTTGCCATTAGTTGAGCAGGCCCGTCATGGATTTCACGGGAGACGCGCTTTCGTTCCTCTTCCTGCGCTTCAATAATTTGCAGGCCAAACTCTTGTTTTTGTTGGGCATCCTGAACGATTTCGCTAATTTTAATCAAGTCTCCGCTTAAATAATTTAATACAACCGAAATTTGTCCAACAAGCGCCTCCGCCTTGGCAACGGTTTCTTTTAATGCGATCAATCTTCGCTCCAGATCATCGCGTTTTTCACGCAACTGTTTCTCCGTCTGCCTGATGACGGACATTTCAATTTGAATGGCGTTTGCCGTTTCATAAGCTTCGCGAATGTCCTGTTCCCCATATCTTTGAAAATGTTTGCTCACTTCGGCTAATTTGGAACGTGAATGTTTCGATAGCGCTTCTAATTTATCAGCTTTTTCAATCGTTTCAATGACCTTTCTCTTAACATCCTCAAGTTCTTTTGATAAGTGGATAAACTCATTTCGGGAATGTTCGCTAATTTCAAAAATTTGCGTTTTGCTTTCTTTGACGGTTTCAATCGTTTTCAAAAGAATACCGTCAAGCACTTTAGGGTCAATTTGTGTTTTTATTGACATGTAATACCCTCCATTTTAACCGTTGAAACATAAAAATTGTAAATTTTATAAGGAGAAAGTTACAGGAGGAATGTTTCATTAGTAAACGGACCGATAACTTTTATACTATGATTTTATCATTTATTTACTATTAGATATACACTATTCTCCCTATCCCTTCAGGCGAATTTATCCATCTATAGAACATTCGTTAATTTGAGGAATATTATGTCTGTGTTTTTGAACAAAATTGCTAAAGTAATTTTGTTCTCTTATAATTAGCTTAGCACGGTTACATGCAAAATGTTTTAAGTTTTTATTAAGAAGGAATTAAGAGGAGTTTTCCGATGTTATCAAACTATTTTACTATAAAAACGACTGGTGAACACGAACTGATTATCGACAAATCTCGATTTATTGCGCACATCGCAAGAGCCGAAACGGAAGAAGAAGCCATTCAATTTATCCAATCGATCAAGAAAAAACATTATAATGCGACCCATAACTGTTCCGCTTATTTAATCGGCGAGCAGGATCAAATCCAAAAAGCGAATGATGACGGGGAGCCGAGCGGGACGGCAGGGGTTCCCATGCTTGAAGTGCTGAAAAAGCGAAAGTTAAAAGACGTCGTCGTTGTTGTCACCCGTTATTTCGGCGGCATTAAACTTGGTGCCGGCGGATTAATTCGCGCCTACGGCAAATCTGTAAGCGAGGCATTAAATGCGGTTGGAGTGGTCGAACGCAAGCTTATGCAAGTCGTGCATACGAAAATTGAATACCCCCTTCTCGGAAAAGTAGAAAACGAGTTCCGCTCTTCCCATTATCCAATTAAGGACATTCATTATCTTGAACACGTCGAATTTGAATCGTATGTCCCTATTGATGAAGTCGACCATTTCAAAGAGTGGGTAACGGACTTAACAAATGCCCAGGCGGAAGTTGATTTAGGTGAACAGGAATATCTTGAATCTCTAGTTTAAAAAGGAGGACAAACAGAACCAGGAAGTTCAAGGCGCCGAAGTCCACGAGGATTGAAACGTAGTAGTTCCTACGTAAGAACCGGAGTGGCGAGGCAACGAAGAAATTCGCAGGTAATGTTTCCCGGACTTTTTAAACAACATTTAAACAAGATGTGACAGGTTCTTGACAATCCCCCAACAATGAAAACAATTTTACGAAAAGTGTGTATGTCGAATGGATAGACTTATTGTCTAATGGTGAAAAAGAAGATAAAATATTTGAGTTACGTGCAATATTTTTGGAACGATTGTTAGAAAATTCCGCCATTTTTAAGTTGAATTGAGGAGATGTTAATGAGTCAGCCGCAAACGAGGCTAGAAAAACACAAGAAAAAAAAGAGCCCCCTGCGCCGTTTTTTTAAATATGTGCTTGTTGTTGTTTTCATTGGTGTAATAGGCGGAGCGGGTTATGCCGGATTTTTAGGCTGGAAGGTAAAATCAACTGCTGAAAAAACATATCAAGGATTATCGCGTGATAAATCAAGCTTGCGCGAGGAGAAAGTAACATTAGGAGAGAATCCTGTTACCATTCTTCTTCTCGGTGTCGAAGATTATCCCGGTTCTCCGGGCCATTCCGATTCGATCATGCTGCTTACGATTAACCCGAAAACGAAAGAAACGGCTATTCTTAGCATTCCAAGGGATACGAGAGCGTTCTTGCCGATCGTCCAGCGAGAAGATAAAATCACCCATGCCTATGCGTTCGGAAAAAAAGGACATAAAGAAGAAGCAACGATCGATGCGGTTGAACACTTGCTGGATGTTCCGATCGATTATTACATTACAACGAATTTCCTTGGCTTCAAAAAAGCGGTCGATGATTTAGGCGGAATTGATGTAAACGTGCCATTCGACTTCCAGCAGCATGCAATGAAGGAAATTGGCGGGGGCACGCTTACATTCAAAAAAGGGGAAATGCATCTGAACGGAAAAGAGGCATTGACCTTCGCGCAAATGCGGAAAAAGGATCCTAAAGGAGATTTCGGCCGTCAGGAACGCCAGCAGCAAGTCATTAAAGCGCTTGCCGATAAAGCTTTGTCCATCACATCACTCACAAAAGCGAACGATCTTTTGGAAACGGTCGGCGACAATGTGAAAACAAACATTAGCTTAAGAGAGATGTTTGCCATCCGCAATTTCTACAAAACGATCCAAAATAATGATTTTGAGCGCTGGACGCTGAAAAAAGGGAAAGATGCGATGATCAATGGCATCTATTATTACCAGCCGAATATGGATGAGATCCATGAGTATACGCGCAAAATCAATAAAATTTTAGAACGAAACGACACACAAATGACGGATAATCATCCTGAAAATCAGACAACAACTGATCAGGCACAGCAATAAAGACGAGCCTCCTGATCGCTTCAGGAGGTTTATTTTATGTTTAAAAAGAAGCGCTGGCACTGTGCGTGCTCACATAAAGACCTGGCGGAAAGCCAGGTTTTCTAATGCTTATTCTTTTCAAGTCCGTATGTAATCGTTGTGATGATTTTTTCATATAAGTTCAGAATCGGCTTGTAGCGGTGGCTTACTAAGCCGATGAATTCCGCAATAATTTCTACCATTAAAATGAGAGCGATAACGATCGTGATGGAGCCCCATAATGATGTGGCCTGAAACAACACTGCCGCCGCACTGAAAATAATGCTTAATGCATAAATCATGAGCACCGTTGCTTGATGAGAAAACCCCATTTTTAATAAACGATGATGCAAATGGCCTTTATCAGGTGCTGCGATCGGCTTACGATTCGCGATTCTCCTTACGATTGCATAGAGCGTATCAAATACCGGAACCCCGAGGATGATGATCGGTACAACAAAGCTAAATAATGTGACGCTTTTATAAAGTCCAAGGAGCGAAATAATCGAGATGGAGTAACCTAAAAAAAGTGATCCGGCATCCCCCATGAAAATTTTCGCCGGGTGAAAGTTATATACTAAAAATCCAAGTGTAGAGCCGATTAAAATAACCGACATGGCGACGATCAGCATATGCCCGTGCGTACCAGCAATAAAGGCGATTGTGCTTGTAATAATGACGGAAACACCTGCCGCAAGCCCATCTAGCCCGTCAATTAAGTTAATGATGTTTGTAATCGTAATAATCCAAACAATAGTTGCAATAAAATCAAGGCTGCCTAATTGAAATTGCCCGATAAGCGGAATCGTTATAAGATCAACGTTTAAACCGGTACTGGCAACAATCACCGCTGCACAAAATTGGCCAAGTAACTTTGCTTTTGCGCTTAACGTATATTTATCATCGAGAACGCCGATGATCAGTATGAGGACGGCACCGATTATGATGCCCGTTAACTGTATATGATAGAGGCCGGACAAAAAGTAACCGACAAGAACGCCTGCAAAAATGCCGATCCCCCCCCATCTTGGCATTACTTTATCGTGTACTTTTCGATGGTTCGGTTTGTCGGTTGCGTTAAGAAGACGGGCGATTCGGATAATAAATGGCGTTACAAGAATGACCGTGAGAAATGAGGCTATTGTCGCCACCAATAATCGAGTGTCCATTGTTCGTTCTCCTTCACCAATGTCACTCTTAAGTTGCCCAATTTAACCAAAGTCATTCAACTTAACTTTGTTTGCAGGACTTGAGAATTCAGCTGTTCCACGAAAGGTGGAGAAATCATCTCCTGAATACTTCCGGTAGCAATAAAAAACTCCCGCTGATCATCAGACCGACAAGCAATCCAAGAATGGCGCGTTGTTTTGGATTGTCATCGATGTTTGTCATTGTGACTGGAGTAATGACCTCTATTCCTTTGACCTTTAACCGTTTTTCTTCGAGATCAAAAAGAAATTTCTGCTGCATGACCTTCCCTTCATCTGTTGCGCGCACTGCTTTTAATGCATCTATTTTCTGATCGATTAAAGTTGTCCATCGCTTTTTCTCTTCATCGCTTTCTTTCAGCGCCTGGGCAACGATTGCCCTTAGCTCATCTTCCGCATTTTCGCTTCCTTTTAAACTTAAATTAACGGTTTTCAGCCCTTCTGGTACGGCTTGAAACCGGGACTGAATGGCAGCGGCCGGTTCTTTGAGTTTTTTTACGCGCGCTAAAAACGGTTCACTCATCATGTAATCTTTCATTTTCTCAGGGGATGAGAGTGTCGATTCTTCGAAATTAGCGAGACTAATTTTCGCTTTTGCTTCATAAAGAGGCTTCGACTGAAGCGCCATCCAATAGGCGATGCCACATGTTAAAACAGGGATCAGAATATAAACCGGCATATATTTTTTTAATCGAGAAAGGGTTCGTTTCATCATCTCACTCAAATGCTTGTCCATGATTGACTCCTCTATTTGATCTTATGAGTTCGTTTGAAAGATCTTTTTTCCGCTGAAAATGAATGAACGCAAAGGAAAAGGCAAATAAAAGCCATAAATAATTGAGCGAAATTTGCGAGCTCGGGCTGATGCATGAGAAGGAAAAAGCGATCATCCCGCCGATTAAACCTTCGCACACCATTTTTTCATATCGTAACGTTCGCTGAAATAGTTTGCAAAGCTGGACGATTGTCCAAATATAGATAAGCAAATAGCCGACAAACACAAACATTCCATAATTCACAAGAATCTCCACCCACCAGTTATGGACATTTATAATCCCCCCTGTCGGATAGTGGGAAAAATGGGCTAAATAAAATTCCGCATTTCCTGATCCAATCCCAAATCCGAAGCTTTTTTCAAAGAAAAGGAGGCTATTTTTGATGAGATTCGTACGAATATCTACAGATGTATTTCCCGCTGTGTTTAAGCTGTGTAAGCCTTGTTCAAAACGGGAGAAAAACTCCAGGGCTTTTTCCCGAAACAGAATTAGCGCGCCTGTTCCCGCAATAATGAGCCTTTTTTTTACCAGTCTGTCCGTTAAAAAGAGGAACCAAACCAGAACGCCTAAGCCAATAGCGATATCATTGGCCCTCGATGACGTTAAGAGCAGCACATAAAGAGATAAAACAAGCACGATGAAGCCGATCCCTTTTAGGAAAAAGGAAGGGATTCGATGAATGAACGCCAGAAGGAAAAAGAAGCTGACGGCGATAAAGCTGGCATAATCGTTTTCATTGACAAAAACGGCAGTGGGAATGCCCTGCTGGTACAATGGCGCAACGTTAATTCTTGAAATCGGCAAATGGTGCCTGGTGAAATGGTTCCATAAGCCGATCAATATAAGAAACGTGAACATGAGAATCCAAATGTAAAAAATGTGAAGAAAATGCTTTCGTTCGTTCAGTAAAAAGACGGCAAAAAAAATAAGCGATACACCAATGGCAAGGAAAATAAAGTCGAGCAGCCCAACTTTCAATGAACGAACCCAGGCGAGCGAGGCACACGCATAGAAAAGCCAGAAAAGATGAAATAACAAAACAGGTTTTATTCTGTTATTTTCCCAATCAAGAAAGGTCTTTTCTTTTATAAAATAAAGAGCGAATACGAAAACCATCACAATATACAGCATCCGATAGGGAAATAAGCTGACCGGGCCGATTTTGACGTTGAAAATGGCCGCTCCGAAAAACGAGCTGATGATGAGTAAATAAAGGACGATGACCGGAAAAGATAAAGGAAAGATCCACGGTTTGAACACGACTAAAAAGAGAACTGCGATAAAATAAAGGACAAATAGGGCGCTCGCTATTTTTACAGAGATAAAGGCCATAGATCTTCCCTCCTTTACGTTTGGACAATAAAATGTGCGTTTTGGAAAATAAAAAGTGACTTTAATGAAATAAATTTTGACTTTTGGAAAATAAAATCTTACTTTCGGAAAATAAAATGCGTTTTTTGGAAAATAAGCTTCACATTCCAAGCATCTTGGACATAAAATTTCAAATTTCTACGGTAAAGAGAGCCGATCGGCCAAAAAATCGCGGATTTTTATCAAAATTAGCAAATCTTTTTATTGACGTTCCAGCCTTTGTTCTTCTGGCACATCTTTTAATTTTTTCGCCGGAACGCCCGCGACAATTTCGTATGACAGGACATCCTTCGTCACTACGCTTCCTGCGGCGACCGCTCCTTCTTCCTGGATCACTTTGCCGGGTAAAATTGTACTATTCGCGCCAATTCTTCCGCCGTCTTTCACCGTCACCCCGAGAAAGTGGCTAAATCGTTCATTTGACCGCGCCATAAAGTTGTCGTTGGTTGTGACGACAGCCGGTGCGATGAACACTTCATCGCCAAGATTGGAGTAAGCGGTAATGTAGCTATTTGTTTCGAGTTTGCAGTTCTTACCGATGACGCAGTCATTTTCAACCGCAACTCCGCGGCCGACAATCGTTTTTTCTCCAATTGTCACGCGTTCACGGATCGTTGCAAGGTCGGCAATATACACGTCATCGGATATTGCGGCGCCTGCATACAGGATCGAAGACGTGCCGACGGTAACCCTAGCACCGATAGCTGTCGACGGCAGGCTATTATCATTTTTCAATGTTGAGTTGGCGGCTCGCACCGGTTGTTTTCCGATCACTGCACCGTCCTGGATAACAGATCCGTCGCCGATCACCGTCCCATCATAAATGACGACATGATTGCCGATGTTGACATCGCGGCCAATCTCAACCCGTTCGCCGATCGTTACATGCTGGCCGATGACGACATTGTCTTTTAACCTGACATGTTTTCCGATGCTTGAATAATGCCCGATTTCCAAATGGTTGCCTGTTATGGCTCCTTTTTCGATGATGACGTATTGCCCGCGCTTGATCGTCTTTTTTGGGATTTTAAAGCGTGATGTGATCGGAATTGCGGTCAACATTTTTTCCTTCTTATAAAATTCGACCATTTTCGAGATGACATATTCTTGCTGCTCGATGCGCAATTCCGGATACATCGGGAGTGACAGCACTTCCTCGGCCGCTTTTTCTGTTTCAGGGAAATCCCCTTCTTTATAGCCTAAACTGCTGAAAACGGGCTGAAGATGGAGCGGTTTAGGGTAGTACACCATCGTGCCAATTCCGTTTTCTTGTAAAAATTGCTGCAGTTCGGCCCGGCGGCTTACACGAACAGTATATTGGTGAAAGACGTGGTCATTTTCGTCTGCAACAAAAGGAGGAGTGACAAATTCCCTCATCTTTTCATCGATTAAGCTCGTATAGATCGCCGCATGCTTTTGCCGGGCTTCATTCCATTGTTGCAAAAAGGGAAGTTTAACGTGCAAGATCCCGGCCTGTAGCTCGTCTAATCGGCTATTGCAGCCTAACTCATGATGATAATATTTCGGCTTGCTTCCGTGAACGCGTAACATACGGAGTTTTTCAGCGATGTTTTCATCGTTTGTGATGACCATTCCGCCATCGCCATAGGCGCCGAGGTTTTTTGATGGGAAAAAGCTAAACGTTGCGGCAAGGCTTCGTTGTCCGGCATGCTCTCCGTTTTGCTTTGCGCCAATTGACTGTGCTGCGTCTTCAATGACGGCAATGTGATTGTTTTTAGCGATTTGACTGATCGCTTCCATATCGGCCATCTGCCCGTACAAATGAACAGGAATAATCGCTCTCGTTTTTTCTGTTATCGCCGCTTTTATTTTTTCCGGGTCGATGGTATATGTACGAGGGTCAATATCGGCGAAGACAGGCGTCGCTCCAATTCTCGCCACAGCGCCGGCCGTTGCAAAAAATGTGAACGAAGGAACGATCACTTCATCTCCTTCTTTTATCCCGCACGCAAGAAGCGCCAGCTGAATCGCGTCGCTTCCATTTCCGACGCCAATTCCATAACGTGCCTGGGACAATTTTGCAATCTCTTCTTCAAGATTTCTTACATGCTCGCCTAGAATGAAATGTGATCCTGACATGATTTCATCCAGTTTGGCTAATATGTCTTCCTTCAGCGTTCTGTATTGTTCCGTAAGATCGAGCAAAGGTACATTCATTGGTTTACCCCTCTTTCAAATGATCATTTAAAGAACAAATCGTCAGAAACCTTTCAGCCAACTTTTTCATATCATGATGATCCGTTACGTAGCGAAAGCTGTTAGATGCGATTTTCAATTTTTCATCGTTCGATAGTTGGAGCAATTTTTTCAATCCTTCGGCAAAGGCCCGCTCATCTTCTGGAACGACCGTAAGCCCCGCGCCAGCGTTTTCAACTATGTTGTTCGCGACATTTCCGGCAAATAAAATCGGCTTTCCGATCAGCAAATAGTCGTTCAGCTTATTTAAACTAATGCCGTATTTGTAAAGCGGCGTATTGAGCATTGACACTATCAGTACATCGGCGAGGTTAAGTGTTGCCATTACTTCATGTTTCGGAATGCCGCCAAAAAAATAAACATTTGGCACGTTTTCTGCTAGTCTCATCAAATTGGGCTTATCAGGGCCGTCCCCTATGAAAACATAGGCGACTTCTTCCGGGTCCGTCCATTTTGCGCTATTGACGGCCGTTTCGAGAGAGTTAGCGATGCCGTGCGCCCCGACATACATGGCGATTTTTCCATGCTTTCGTTTAATTTCATCCAGCTCCTCACGAAGAGAAGGTTCGCGATGTTTTTCAAGGATACGTTCCAATTTTATTCCGTTCGGGACGAAATGAATGATGTTTTTGTCGACGCCAAACTGGCTGATATATTCGATAGCGCCCGGAAGCGTTACGATGATCCGTTCCGCCCGTTTGTAAACAAATTTTTCAATTGCGCCAAACATGAGGACAGCGGGATGCCTTTTGGACATAGAGCCTAAATCGACGAGGGTTCGCGGCCAAAGGTCCCGAATTTCGACAACGTAAACTGCCTTTTTCCATTTGCTTAAAAAGTAGGCGGCCAAACAGGCAAATAAATGGACGGAAGAGCCTACGATGACATCTGGCGTCTCTTTCACCTTCATTCCTCTATAAAGCGCCATGAAAAAATAGCTGATCATATTGAGGACACGCTTGATTCCATTCCCTTTATAAGGGAGCGTCCACATCCACTCAAATTGAACGCCGTTCACATTCTCGCTGTAATTTTTCTTCTCTTCGTTCCGCCATTTAAATTGATAGGCTAAAAAACTGCTGGCAAAAATGCGGATTTGGTGGCCTTTCTTTACTAGTTCGTGTGCCAGATCGTAATGTCTTGTAATACCTGTATCTGTTGGTTTTAATGCGACGTGATTTAAGATCCATATTTTCAATGCCTTAATTCACTCCAATGCTGCGACTCATAATGGATATGGCTCTAACGTAGCATCCTCCACCTTTTCAAGTGACTGATACATTTGAATGAGCCGTTCGCTTTCTCTTTCCCAATTGAAGTTCTCGATAACCGCCCTTCTGCCGTTTTCGCCCATTTTCCTTGCCTCGATCGGGTGCTCGATCATCCATTTCATCGCGTCTCGAATTTCAGACGGGTCAAGCGGATCGACGCAAATGCCGCATTGGTTATCTTCAACGAACTCTCGCCAGAGTGGAAAATGGGAAGCAATGGCCGGAATGCCTGCTGACATATATTCAAATAATTTAATCGGGTAGGACACCTTGTAGCGCGGCTCGGGATGAAGCAAGACAAGGCCCGCAACCGCCTTTGAAAGCTCCGTTTTGATCTCGTTCCGGCCGAGCCATCCTTTATGATCGATATGCCGCCAGCCTGATGCGTTTTTCAATTCTTCCTTTAATCCTTTCGGTGAAAAATGGCCGGCCAACGTTAACGTTCCTTTATGCGTTTCATTGAGAAGTTCAATCGCCTTTGCCATCTCCCGCACTCCCCTTAACGCGGTAATTCCGCCAATATAGAGAAAGTTCGCTTCTTTTTCCCCGTGATTCTCGCTTTCTCCTGAAAGCTCATTTACTATTGGGAAATTATGAACCGTGAATGTATTTGGATTGTACATTTTAAAACGATTGGCGATCGTCGGCGTTGCGGCGATTACGGAGTCGAAGCGCTTTGAGGCAAATTTCTCCGCATGGCGGGCGCCTACGGAAACGATTTTTCGCATCCCAATAGGAATCCACTTTTTCGAAAGAACTTGTTCAGGAACATCCTCATGTACGTCATAAATCACTTTTTTCCCATTCTTTTTAAGGAGAAGCGCGATTCCGATCAATTCAGGGTCATGAAAATGATAGACATCGGCATCCACTTTTAAACTTTCTTTATACACTTTCCATGTCGTGCCAATCATCCGGGTGAATCGGCTTTTCGAGCGGGACTCGACTCCAATGACATGAATGCCGTTATGAATATGGCTATCGGCATTAGCGGCTACAAGGAAAACTTCGTGGCCTGCCTGGCGAAGGGATTGGCATTCTTTCACAAAAATTCGTATATCATCTGCTGGATGGACCGACGTTAAATGACAGACTTTCACAAGATTACCTCTTTCCCGGACGATTGATGAATTGATATTTCTTTTAAATGGATTGATAAGTCTTCGAAATTGATCGATATCTTCCACGAATAGCTGTATAGATCCTCGAAATTGATCGATAATCTTATAACAAATAGTAATGCTCGATTTTTGCCGCCCACTGTTTCAGCCCATTGCGCGTGTCAAAGAGGACCTTTGCATGTTCTGCAATCAGTTCGTAATTAAATGTGCTATGATCGGTCATTAAAATGACGAGATCCGCTTCATGGAGAAGCTCAGGCGTAACAGCGACTGTATCTATTATTTTGTCTTTAAAATGAAAAGATGATACATGCGGGTCGCACACTTTCCATTTTGCACCGGCCGCATCTAACTGCTCTAAAATAGGGATGGCCGGGGATTCGCGCATATCGTCAATGTCCTTTTTATATGCTGCCCCGAGTAAAACGATGGCCGATCCGTTGAGCGCTTTTTTATGCTCATTTAAAATTTTCGTGCACCTGCTAATGACGAAATCGGCCATGCTATTGTTAATTTCTCCTGCCGTTTCTATCAGTCGGGTATGATACTTATACTCCCGCGCTTTCCAAGTTAAATAAAACGGGTCGATCGGAATGCAATGTCCGCCGAGTCCAGGACCAGGGTAAAATGGCATGAATCCGTACGGTTTCGTCGAAGCGGCTTCAATCACTTCCCAGACGTTTATGTTCATTTTATGGCATAAGATCGCCATTTCATTGGCCAGCCCGATATTGATGTTTCGAAACGTATTTTCTAAAATTTTTTCCATTTCGGCGACGGCAGGGCTAGATACTTCATGGACGTCCCCTTCCAATACGGCGCGGTAAAGGGCGGCAGCAATTTTTGTACAGGCCGGGGTCACGCCGCCGACGACCTTAGGCGTATTTTTCGTATTATAAACTTTATTGCCCGGGTCGACCCGTTCAGGCGAATAGGCAATGTGCAAGTTGCGGCCGCAATCGAGCCCGCTTGATTCTAAAATCGGCTTTAACAGTTCTTCCGTCGTGCCCGGATATGTCGTGCTTTCTAATACAACGAGCATTCCTTCATGCAAGTGTTCGGCTATCGCTTTTGCCGAATTTTCGACATACGATGTATCGGGCTGAAAATAGTTGTCGAGTGGAGTGGGGACGCAAATCATGACGGCATCGACTTCGCGGATGAATGAATAATCGGCGGTTGCCCGAAGCCTTTCTGATTTCGTCAAAACGGCAAGCTCTTCATCAACGACATCGCCGATATAATTTATTCCGTTGTTCACCATTTCTACACGGGCTTCCTGAACGTCGAAGCCAATCACCTTGTACCCGGCTTTCGCTTTTTCAACGGCTAGCGGAAGGCCGACATATCCTAAGCCAACCACCCCGATCGTCGCTTTCTTCGTTTCGATCTTCGCGTACAGTTCTTTGCTGACGCCATTTAATGTCGCTATCATGTGTAAAACCCCTCCCTATGAGAAGTTCCTAACATTCACTGGCTGCTTGATGGCCGCTGACTCATACAAGGCTAATACAAACCGCAGGGCACTAAGGCCGTCTTCTCCTGATACTACAGGTGGGCGATCGTCTTTTATCGCCTTCATCATGTCTTCGATGATGACCTCGTGGCCGGATTTTTGCTGCGGAAAGTGCTCGATCCTTTCAGTTATCGTTTTTTCGTCTATGTTTTTGACAGACCAATGTTCAATTTTGGTTGCCGATTTCCCGCCAATTTTAATGCTTCCATACTCTCCGAAAAGGCTGATCGACTCTTCATAGTTTTCCGGATAAATGGTCGTTGCCGCCTCGATGACTCCAAGCGCCCCGCTTTCGAATTTAACTACGCCGACAGCTACATCTTCCGCTTCAATTTCTCTTATTCTCGTATCGCACATGCTGAAAACTTCCACCGCATTTCCTGCCAGCCAGAGCATTAAATCAAGATTATGGATCGCCTGGTTCATAAGGACGCCGCCATCGAGCGACCTCGTCCCGCGCCAGGTTGCCTGATCGTAATACGCCTGATTGCGATTCCACCTGACCGTTGCGTTGATATGGCTGATTTTCCCGAGCCACCCTTCCTCCACCACTCGTTTTAATTCGCTGATAGCGGGGCGGAACCGGTTCGGATGAACGACCGCCAATTTCACCTGATTGAGTTTAGCCGCCGCGATCATATCCTCGGCGTCTTTTAAACAAAGGGCCATCGGCTTCTCGACGATGACATGCTTCTTTCTCCCTGCAGCTAGCATCGCCAGTTTTGCATGCAGTCCGCTCGGCGTGCAGATGGACACGGCGTCGATACGGGGGTCGTCAAGCAATTCCTCTGTCTTCGTATAAGGTGTCGCATCATACGTTTGTTGATAAACGTCCATATTTTCGGGGATCGTATCGCAAACGGCGACAAGCCGCGCACCCTTACAACGTTCTATCGCTCGCGCGTGCTTTTTCGCAATATGGCCGCACCCGACAATCGCAAAATTCACCACTGGCAAAACCCCTTTGAAAATGACCTAATTAATACGTGTTCAAAAAGGAGGACAAACAGGGCCAAGAAGTTCAAGGAAGCGTAGCCTCCGCGCACCGGAGCGACGAGCAATGCAACCTGATTTACTGCGAGTTGCACCGAGGAAGCAAGCTTCGGAGCAATGCTAGTAGACACAGGTGCATATGTCCTGTTAATACGTGAGGAGCACAGGAGCAAGCTGACGCAGAAATTCGTAGGCAATGTTTCCCGGACTTTTTGAACTTCATCTTTACATTCATATGCAAAAAAAGTGAGCCTCATTAAAAGATTTGGCTCACTTTCAAAACCAAAAGCCATACGCCCGTGAGCGAATGGCTTTTAAACTTAACGATTTTCATTTAACGCCTGTATGGTCGTGCGTATCCCTTGTTCCAATGATACTTCTGGTTTCCAGCCGGTCTTCTCGACGAATTTATGATGGTCGAGACAGCTTCTGTAAATGTCGCCTTTGCGCGGCATGCCATAATTCGGTGACATCTTTTTACCCATTTCGGTTACGATGACATCAAATAATCGATTAATGGTCACTTCTTCATTCGAACTAATGTTGTAAATGCCGTCAGCAGCATGGAGTGCTGCGACATTCGCTTTTGCAACATCCGTAATGTAAATGAAATCCCTCGTTTGATTTCCATCGCCGTCAATCGTCACTTGTTCATCTTTCGCCAGCTTGTCCAGGAAAATTTTAATGACGCCGCCTTCTCCTTCTTTCGTCTGTTTCGGGCCGTAAATGTTCGCATAGCGAAGAATGGCATAACCGATTCCGTTGGTTCTGCATAATGTTTCGATGTACATTTCTGCTGAGGCTTTTGAAATGCCGTATGGAGACATCGGCATGTAAGGCTCGGTTTCCCTTAAAGGAACCCTTATATTGTCCCCATAAACCGCGGCTGACGAGGCAAAGACCACCTTTTTTACATTAAGCTTTGCCGCAAGCTCGCAAATCTTGATCGTTCCTTCAATATTTTGCTTCATATCAAAGATAGGATCGGCAAATGATGTTGGGACAATAATTTGCGCTGACAGATGGATGATCGCGTCAATTTTTTTTGCTTCGAGTACCTTTTGGACTTCCGGATCCAGAATATCCCCTTCAATCAATACGTCGCCTTCTTCCACATTGTCGCGGCTTCCAGTATAAAAATTATCGACAAGGATCGGCTGATGGCCTTGCTTTTCCAGCTCTTTTTTCGTAAAGGTGCCGACAAAACCCGCACCTCCGGTAATCAGTACGTTCATATGTATTTCCTCCATGAGGTTATGATGTCCATTCAATTTTAGCCTTTTCACTATCGATTTGCAAAAAAGAAAAAGCCTCTTTGCATTGTAAAATGCAAAGAGGCTTTTATACCAATCACCGCCACAATTTGTTTTATAGAATAGTCAACTTGCTTATTAGGCGTTTATAAATGCGAAAATCGGCCCTGTTAATGAGAAGAAAGCGGGCAATTGGTTCGCCTGCGACTTGCTTAAAAATGATCACTTTTATGGCAAAGCTTACGGCATATGTCAACGTTGCCGATAAAGCGGCGCCTTTTAATCCGATGAGAGGGATGAGCCACACATTTAAAAGGACGTTCAGCAACACATTAAAAACGGACAAATACATGTTAAGCTCCGGCTTACCGCGCCCGGCAATGTCGTTCGATAATATTTTCTCAACCGACAACAATGCGATGCCCGGCAAAAGGATTCGCAGGAGAGTAGCGCTTTCGGTGTATTTTCCCCCGAATAAAAGGACGATCCATTCAGTTGGAACGCACAAGCCAACGATAGTAAGGCCGATCGAGACCGCCATCATATTCCGGCTGACGATCGAAGTCAGCCGATTTCGCTCCTCTTCTGTATCAAAGGAAGCAATTTTCGGGTACAACACGCTGGAAAAGGACGCGGCGAAAATCGCCAGCCGTTCCGCAATGTTCATCGCAATGACGTAAATGCCGACCGCTTGATCCGCCAACAAGAAACCGATAAGAAAAACGACAAGACGATAATTTAGAAAACTTGAGAAATTGCTGATGTATGCTTTTAAACCATAGTTTACCGATTTCCGAAAATAGTCGGCCGAAAACGTCGACAGCACCAGGCGCAACTGATATTTCTTTTTTAACCAGCCGACCATAACGATGGCTGTTACGATATTTCCGCATAAAAAAGCGAAAATCGCCCCTGGCAATTTTAATTTTAAGAGAATGACCAATAGGCCAACAAATGCTAGAATGGCAAGCTGGTTAACGACCATCATCGTATTGTATGCTTTAAAATCTTGTAATCCTTGAAAAACGGTTAAAAAATATTCCCGCAAAAACAAAAAAGGAAGAGTTAGCAAACAGACGTAAAGAAGCCCATCCGGCGTATGGCTGAAAAACTGGCCGGAGTAGAAGAAAACAATGATCGCGCCTAGAACCATGCTGATTAATCCAAGCGCAAGCCCGATAACCATGTTATTCGTATACACGGTTTGGATCGTTACTTCTTTCTTGCTGACATAATAAATCGTTGATGTATTAATGCCGAGGGTGAACAACATCAGGAGCACACCGGGAAAAAGAGTAATTAAAGAATATTGTCCCTGTCCTTTTGGCCCTAAATACCTTGCAAGAACGATGAGCAACATAACACCAAATAAAATGTTCATCACTTGTCTCGTAAACGTTAAAAAGCTATTTTTCAAAAACTGCCGGTTTTCATTCATGTTCTTGATGGCTCCAATTCTTTAACCCGGTAATAAAATCGGTATAATTCTTTTTCGCATAATAGTATTCTTTCCACGTTTCATATGCTTTCTTACTATAATGTTGTTTTTCTTGCACGGATAATTTTGCAAATCCCCCGATTGCTTCCGCCAGCTGCTTCGGAGTGAGGTCCGGAGCCAATAACATCCCGTTTTCTTCTGTTACAAGCTCCTTCACTCCGCCGACATTGGTTGCAATGGCAGGTATTCCCGAGCTAAAAGCTTCCATAATCGTGACCGGTATGCCTTCACTTGAACTGACATTGATAAAGACATCAACCGGCTCTTTTTCATAAAATGCATAAATTTCCTCGTTTGTCAGGGCTCCTGTAAAACGATACGAAACATGAGGAGGCAACAAATTTTTTGCTTTCTCTTCAAGTTGCGCCCGATGCGGTCCGTCGCCGATATGTGTCCAATGAGCCTTGATCTCTATTTCTTTTAACGCGTCAACTAGAAGTTCAAGCCTTTTAACGGGTTTAATATAGGAGCATGTGACAATGCGAAAAATGCCATCGTCCGAACGTCTGGCAAGAAAACCCGGGTCTATTGTGCCTAACCGGCTCACTTTTAGCTTTTCCTTCTTGTCAGGGTATTGTTCCATCAAGTGGTTTTTCCCATCTTCCGAAATAGGAAAGATGAGATCGAGCGTTTCTATCATTTTTTGTTGCAACGGCAAATAAGGGGGAGAATGCCGGGTTTCATACAAATCTCCTCCGTGCGCGCGCGATACGGCCGTCATTTTTGGATTCGTTTCTTTCAATAACGCTAAGGCAAGCGCAGAAGGAGTCAACCAATACGAATAAAATAAACGATCGTCCAGGCACTTGAACTGCTTTTGAATATAATTGCGGATCAAAACCGCCCGGCCTAGCCAATTGATTAATATGAACGGCGCTTTCCATCCTTTTCGTTTGGCCCGGCCAAGATCGCTTTTCAGCCATTTTCGCGCTTGCCGGTCGCGAAAAAACGCTGCAACTAATTGAAGGTAGCCAACGTTACCGGAGAGTTGGTGTACGATCGCCCGGTCAAGCGTTTCCCTCCGTTTTCCTGTCCCGTTTACGGAAACAATGTCGATTTCTTCAAACTGGCAGGCAATCGTTTTTAGCTCCGTATCGAAAAAAGATTCTCCGGGATAATAAGGGTATCGATTGGTTAAGATTACGATTTTTTTCATTTGCCCACTCCGCAACAGTCATAAAACTCCTTTAAAGTAAAAAATAAAAACGCCGGTTATCATCAAATCTTCCCCGGCGCGAGTTAATGCAATATAAAATACATAATGACGAGCCAAATCGGCGCGCATAATGTAACACCCCAAAACAGCCCGATCATCAAATCTTTTTCTTCATTTTTTGCGTTCATACTACCCTCTCCCTTACCGCTCTTTGATTCAATTCTTCTTTTCGCTTTACAGTGCGTTTGTTTTCGAATAGGATGAAACAATAGTATGATCCAAATATGATATAATTTATGGTATGCACTTTTGCTGAAGTCGTATCTACATATTAGAAATTATGCCCAATAGAAGCATTTTAATACGTCCCATGGCTATATTTGGGACATTTTTAAAGCAATTTTTTACACGATTAAACGAATCCTATCATTAACCATACGTTTAATAGGAGGAGGTTGCCAAATGGAACGTACGATGATTATTGCCCATCGCGGGGCGGCTGGTGAGGCACCTGAAAATACGCTCGCAGCTTTTCAATTGGCCGTTGAACAAAAATGTGATGCCATTGAGTTAGACGTGCATTTGACAAAAGATGGAGAGCTTGCCGTCATTCATGATGACACCGTGAAACGAACGACAAACGGCAAAGGCAGAGTCGGCGATATGACAGTTAAAGAGCTGAAGAAACTGGATGCCGGCCTCTGGTTTGGCGAATCCTTTCAAAAGGAGCGAATCCCGCTTCTCGATGAAGTGTTCGAGGTTGTGCCGGATCATATTTTAATTAACGTCGAAATTAAAAATGTGCCTTCTTTTTATAAAGGAATTGAAAAAAAGCTGTATGAGAAGCTCGTTCAATATAACCGGATTGAAAATACGATTGTTTCTTCCTTTGATCATCAATGTTTAACAACAATGAAAAAGTTGGAAAACAGCTTAAAAATCGGATTACTTTATCAAGTGAATTTGCTTGATCATGTTGCTTATACAAAATTATTCGATTTTCCAATTTATTCTCTTCATCCCCACCGACATTATATAAAAAAAGAAAACATAACCGATGCGATGGAGAAAGGATTGGCGGTATATCCGTGGAACGTCAATAAAGAAAAAGAAATGAACGACTTTTTGAAGCTCGGGATTTCCGGCATCATTACCGACTACCCGGGTAAGTTATATAATTTACGTTCGGAAGCTTCAATTCCTTCGTAAAACTTTGTCTAGTTGTGTAAAATGAGGTGAGTTTATGGAAAATTATATTAAGCACAAAATTACGTTGCTAAAAGAGCGCAAAAAAACAATTATGGTTGAAAAGTATAATTATGAACGGGTCCTTCTCGCCGCCCAAAAAGAGTTAATTAATACGGAAATTGCAATCGAAATTGCTGAAGAAATGAAACGGCTTGATCCAAATTCGATCTCCTTTAACACGAAAGAATATGAGGCGCTTTTAAAATTGAAATACGACGCCGAAAAAAAACTAGAGGAAATCGAAAACTCTAAACCGACGAAAGTCTTCCTTGAACTTGAAGCAATTGACAATTTATTAGAACGGCTGGAAAACGAAAATCACCAACCAATGGCAAGCAGATGACGGTCGTGCAGTAGAAAAAAGGAGAAAGAATATGTCTTCACCGTATTTTTTTAGTTTATTACTTGTTGTTCGAAACGAAGAAAAATATATCGCAAATTTGCTTGAGCGAATGATACACCAGGATTTTGATGCGAACGCATATGAAATGATTGTCGTTGACGGGATGTCGGATGATCGGACGCCGGAAATTATTCAAGATTATGTGAACCGGTTTCCAAATCGGATTAAATTTTACACGAACCCGAAAAAGACGCTTCCTGTTGGCTGGAACATCGCCATTAAGCATTCTTCAGGGAAATACGTGCTCAGGGTGGATGGCCATAGCCAGGTGGAACCTGATTTTCTCAAGCGCTATTACAGCGTCATCCAAAAACATCCGGAAGCGACATGCGTTGGCGGTGTCATTGATACAAAAGGGATCGGCTTCTGGGGTGAAGTGAATGCCTACGTCTATTCTCATATTTTTGGCGTCGGCAATTCGAAATTCAGAATAACGACAAAAGAGTGGGAAGGATATGTGGACACCGTTCCATACGGCGCCTATAAGCGCGAAATCTTTGATAAAGTCGGCCTGTTCAATGAATCGCTTAAACGGAATGAAGATATTGAAATGCATGCAAGGATCCGCAAAGCCGGAGGGAGATTCTTTTTATCAACGACGATCCAATCCGTCTATTTTGCGCGCGATTCTTACAAGGCGTTTGTAAAAAAGTCGTACGACGACGGAAAATGGGGAATGATTGCTTCAAGGGATGGTAAAGGCACGCTAAGGTTGCGCCATTTAATCCCGCTTGTTGCCTTTTTGTTCGGCGTTCTTTTAGTTGTCGCCAGTTTCTTTTTCAAACCGGCGTTTGAAACCCTTTATACGCTTGCCGGAATTTATTTTGTGCTCTGCGTAATTTCTTCATTCCCGCTTATTAAAATCCAGGGACTCTCTTCCTTTTTCGCCGCCATTCTTGCCTTTTTCTCGCTTCATTTTTCAAGAGGGATAGGAATGACGGTTGGTTTATGCAGTCCTTATTTTTGGAGGGGGAAAGAACATGTCTCAAAATAAACGGGCGACCTTGCCGTGGGATTCGGAGAAAATATTGGCACTAAGGCAATTTTGCCAAAAAGATAGGGAACTGGAAGATATATGGACATGGTATGTACTCCGGAGAATTTCCATTTATTTCTCTCTACTTTTTTGCAAGTTAAAAATCACGCCAAATACGATTACATGGGTAAGTTTTCTTTCGATGCTTATCGCCGGCTATTGCATGGTGTTCGCCAGCAGCAAAGCCTTTTTGCTTGCGTTTCTTTTTTACAACATTGGCTTTTTATGTGATTGCATCGATGGGGAAATGGCCCGGATTCAAAAGAAAACAAGCAATTACGGATACTTTTTAGACATATTGATCCAGGCGACGAGCATTCCGATTTATTCGTCCATCGGAATCGCGCTTATCCAGTTGCAAAGCGGTATTACGCTTTCCGTAACGTATGCAAGCATCATTTATTGGATGATGGTGACCGCGACGATGTCACTTTCAATTGCCTTTGCCCTTCAATTAACCGCAAGCAAGGTAAAGGAAATTGACCCGGTGAACCAGATCAGGGTAAAGTCTAATCTCTTTGAATGGGTCGGTTTTTTCACCGGATTGCCCGGCTTTTTCTTTGTTTTATTTTTGCTGAACCTGATCGGGTTATGGCTTCCAGATTGGCTTGAACGTCTCTATATGGCAGGATTTCTCGCACTCTTTTTTGCTAAAGCCATCGTCCGCTTAAAAATTACGTTAGGATCCCTGGGAGATCAAGCAAGCGAGAATTGATTTAACCTATCGTCAAGTATATAATGAAATCTAGTGTCAAATTGAAACTATGTAACGAGGGGAAACAATGAAATTATTGAAAATCCTGGGCTTGTACGATTTGATGAAATACAAAGCCTTAGTATACTTTTTAGTTCACCGTGAAGTTAAAGTACGCTATAAAAATTCCGTACTCGGTTTTTTCTGGACATTAATTGAGCCGCTCGGGTACATGATTGTATATTCGATTGTCTTTAAAAAGATTCTAAATGTTAGCAGAGGACTAGACCATTATGAGTTGTTCCTTCTTTCTGGATTAATTCCGTGGATGTTTTTCTCAAGGTCGATCACAAGGGGCATCCGCTCGATTCGCTCGAATGCCAAACTAATTAAGAAAATCTACTTCCCAAGGCACATTTTCCCGTTGGTCATCGTCTTGTCGGAGTTTGTTTCCTTTATTCCGGCCTTTGTTTTAGTTATCCTTTATGGCATCATTTTAGGTGTCCCTTTTGACTGGCTGCATGTGTTGATCTTGCCAGTTGTCATGATTTTATACATTGTCATTGCGTATGGATTTGCATTAATTTTATCGATTTTAAACGTCTATTTCCGGGACATTGAATTAATGTCGACAATCCTGTTGCGGGCCGGACAATATTTAGTGCCGATCATTTATCCGATTTCGCGCTTTATGAAAAATCCGGATTTAGCCCATTATTTACCTTATTATTTGATCAATCCGTTAGCCGTTATTATTAATTCATTCCATACGGTTTTCGCGATTTACAAATCCGAAGCGATATCTTACTGGTACTACCTTTACGTCTTTATTTTTGCCGTTGTATTGCTGTTTGTCGGCATGGCGATCTTTAGAAAGCTTGACCGAAAAGTAGGAGAAGTGGTGTAAATGAGTATTATTGAAGTCAATCACGTATCAAAAAAGTTTAGCAAACCATATGAAAAGACGTTAAAGGGCCAACTCATTTCGATGTTAAAAAGGGAAAAAGTCCATAACCAGTTTGATGCTCTGAAAGACGTCACCTTTGATGTCAAAGAGTCTGAAGGCTTTGCAATTATCGGTCATAACGGTGCCGGCAAGAGTACGCTTTTTAAAATTTTATCGGGCATCATTCACCCTGACAGCGGGGAAATTAAAGTGAAAGGCTCTGTAGCGCCGCTCATCGAACTGAGCGCCGGTCTGCATCCGGATTTAAGCGGCCTTGAAAACATCAATTTGAATTGTGCCATTCTTGGCATCGAAAAAGAAAAAATCGATGAAATTACGCCGAAGATCATTGAGTTTTCCGAGCTGGAGGATTTTATTAACGTTCCTGTAAAATATTATTCTTCAGGAATGAAAGCACGACTCGGTTTTTCGATTGCCGTTCATAACGATGCCGACATTTTATTAATTGACGAAGTGTTGTCTGTCGGCGATAAAGAGTTCAAAAAGAAATGCAACGAAAAAATGCTTGAGATGAAAAAAGAAGGAAAAACGATCGTCATCGTCTCACATAGCTTAAAGTCACTGAAAAAACTTTGCGACCGGGCGATGATTTTGAAAAAAGGACAAGTTGTCGATATCGGCGACTTTGACAAAATGGTCGAATTGTACGAAACAAAAGTATCGAAAAAGAAACCAGCGAAGCAGGGCTAACGCTCTCCTTCGCTTTTTTTAATTACTTGTTCAAAAAGGAGGACAAACAGGGCCAAGAAGTTCGAGGAAGCGAAGTCTTCGAGCACCGGAGCGACGAGCAATGCAACCTGTTTCACTCCGAGTTGCACCGAGGAAGCAAGCTTCGGAGCAATGCTAGTAGACACAGGTGCATATGTCCTGTTAATACGTGAGGAGCGTAGAAGCAAGCTGACGAAGAAATTCGCCGGCAATGTTTCCCGGACTTTTTGAACATCCTCTTTATTGACTTTTTTTCGAACATGAGGATATAATAAATCAGATTGTAAAGCTTATATGAAGCTACTTTTATTTTTTTGTAATTTTCTCGTTTACATTTTGTTGTGAAGTGGAATGTATAAGAGAAGTTGCAGCATTCATTTCTAAAAAATTTATCTGCTCAAACTAGTTTGCTAGATAAAGGAGCACTAACTCATGAATAAGATTGAAACACCGATACAAAAAGTGGTCATTATGCTTGTTGACCTTGGCCTTTTGACTGCTTCTTATTTCAGCGCTTTTTATTTACGAAGCGAATATTTGGATGACCGTAACTGGGAATCCTATTTCCACGTCTTACCATGGATTTTATTGACCGGATTATTTTTCTTTTCGGTTTATGAACTTAACTTATATTCCCGCAAAACGATCTGGGATTTATACAGAAGCATTTTTATTTCAACAACATTTATCATGTTCTTTGCGATGGCGGCATCGTTCTTGTTCCGCGCCTTTGCGTTGCCTCGTTCGGTCATTTTGCTGTCGTACATTTTATCGATCGTATTTCTCATTACATGGAAAATCGTCATGTTTAAACTTGTGGTCCGATCAAAACAAGGCACGATTCTGCTTGTTTCGAAAGACATGGCCAGCGACCTCGGGATGATCAATAATGAACTTCCAACGATCAAAGGCATGAATATCGTTACCGTTGACCCTGAGTTGCCGCTTGAAAAAATTTACGCAGCCGTTCCGCAGGCCGACTCCATTATTATCGGCGCCAACTGTTCAGAAAAAACAAAGACTAAAATTATTTATCACGCGGTTGAAAATGACAAAATTGTTTATGTCGTCCCATCCCTATATGATTTGTTAGTATCGAAATCGGCGATTACTTCGCTTGATGATACGCTTGTGATGGGCGTAAAGCCGTTCGGCCTTTCGTGGGATCAACTTGTATTGAAACGGTTGTTTGACATTGTCGTTTCCGCTGTATTGCTTATTTTCTTGTCGCCATTGTTCATTATTAGCGCCATCGCGATCAAAATTGAGGATCCAAAAGGAAGCATCTTTTACAAGCAAGAGCGAATCGGGCGTTACAATAAAGCGTTTTACATTTATAAGTTCCGCTCCATGGTAGAAAATGCGGAGAAGATGACCGGACCTGTGTTAGCAACGGAAAATGACGACCGCATTACGAAAGTCGGGAAATTTTTGCGTTTGACGCGAATTGACGAACTGCCGCAATTAATCAATGTCCTATCTGGCAGCATGTCGATCGTCGGGCCGCGCCCGGAACGCGACTTTTTCATTAAGCAATTTACGAAAAACAATAAGTCGTATCAATACCGAAACACTGTAAAGCCAGGGATTACCGGCTACGCGCAAATCAACGGCAAATATACGACCGATGTAGAAAACAAACTCCGGTTTGACCTTTACTATATTCGAAATTATTCCTTCTGGATGGATATCGTCATCTTAATGAAAACGATCAATGTTGTGTTAGATAAATCAAAAGCGGAAGGAAGCGCAGAGAAGCCTGCGGCAAAGAAAGACAGCATGACCATCCATTCATAATTCAATGCTATGAAACTGCAAAGCTGCCAGTATACAAAACTGGCAGCTTTTATTACTTTGTTTCGGTTGATTTTTACGTTTTTTGACAGTATAATAGCTTGTGATTCTTCAATATGTTAAACAAATTGGTATTCAAATAGAAAGACTATTGAATCACCTCTTTAAAAAGGAGGAAGATCATAAATGGAACAATCAAGAGCGAATCGACATAAGAAAAAACGTTCAAATTGGCGTAAAATCATCTCATCCATCCTTGTCATTTTGCTTCTTTCAGCAGGCGGATACGGATTTTATATCTATCATTCCATCAAAGGCGCAGCCAATGAAATGCACTCGACAAAGTATTGGAGCGGTTCAAAACTGCGGACAGGCCCGCTTGATCTTGAAAGCGGCCAGCCCATTTCCATCTTGATTATGGGAGTTGACGAACGGGCCCATGATGTTGGGCGCTCAGATACGCTCGTCATGGTCACGGTCAATCCGAAAGATGAATCGATCAAAATGACAAGCATTCCGCGTGATACACGGACTGAAATCGTCGGGCACGGAACCATTGATAAAATCAACCATTCCTATGCGTTTGGCGGACCAAAAATGACGATTCAAACTGTTGAACACTTCTTAAATGTTCCTGTCGACTTTTATGTAAAAGTCAACATGAAGGCCTTTAAGAAAATTATTGATGCACTTGGCGGCATTACCGTTCAAAATAAGTTTACCTTTACGACGCACAAATATACGTTTAAACAAGGTGAATTGACATTAAACGGCGATCAGGCACTTGACTGGGCCCGTATGAGAAAGAAAGACCCTCGTGGTGATCTCGGCCGTAACGAGCGCCAGCGCCAGGTCATTCAGAAGGTCATCAATGAAGGGGCCAAACCTTCGACGTTGACAAAACTTGATGACATTATTAACGTTCTCGGCAAAAATATCGAAACGAACATGACGTTTGACGAAATGAAGACGATTCAGGCTAACTATATGGGAGCGAGAAAACATATTCAATCCGTAGAGATTGGCGGCTCTCCGCAAACGATTAACGGCATTTCTTATTATGTCGTTCCCGAGCAAGAGCGTCTCGCTGTCTCCAACGAATTGAAGAAGCATTTAGGACTTAATCAATAAGACGGGATTTTTCCCGTCTTATTTTTTTTAACAAAGGAAATGTCGAACCGATGTATAAATAGTATAAGGGAATTTTATTAAGGGGGATTGGTTAGATGAAAAAATTACGGCTTATTGTCATTGTATTTGTTGTAATGTTTGCTTTTCTTGTTGAGGCGGGAATAGGCCAGGCAAAAGTGACAAAAATAAAAAAGACATTATACATATCGGTTTCCGGCGGGAACATTAGAACAGGCCCTGGGACGAAATATAAAAGGATTGAAACATTGAAATTCGGTACGAAATTAAACGCCTATGAACAGACGACGGGAACTGACCATAAAACATGGTATCATGTGACTTACGGCAAAAATAAATCCGGATGGGCTTCTTCGATTATCGTTACGATGAAAAACCCTGTAAAGCGCGTTTTAATTAGCGCTCCTCTCATTTCCCAAATGCCTGAGCTACCCAGAGGCTGTGAAGTGACGAGTCTTGCGATGATGCTGCAACATGCCGGAAAGAAAGTTAGTAAAATGACGCTTGCGAAAAAAGTAAAAAAAGATCCGACACCGTATCGTGTAAAAAACGGGAAGACGTATTTCGGCAATCCGAACACAGGCTTTGTCGGCAATATGTATACGTTTAGTAAACCCGGATACGGCGTTTATCACGGACCTGTGTTCCAATTGGCAAGGACGTATTTAGGCAACAGGGCGGTAGACTTAAGCGGGAAAGATTTTTCTACTGTCATTCAATATCTCGATCAAAAAACGCCGGTCTGGGTTATTGCGAACACGCATTTTGCCCGTCTTTCCCCTTCCTACTTCAAAACGTGGTACACACCGACCGGCAAAATTAAAATTACGATGAAAGAACATTCCGTCCTCGTTACCGGCTATGACAACAACTATATTTATTTCAATGATCCGTTGGCCAATGTAAAAAACCGTAAAGCGGCAAAACGCAATTTCATTGCCGCATGGGAGCAAATGGGGAAACAAGCGATCAGCTATAAAAAGTGAGAAGAATGAATAGAAAAAGGCTTCATTCACTTGAATGAAGCCCTCTTTTTCATCTTTAATTTTTCATTAGAGTTGGAGTAAACATCGTTGATTTCAAACCTACACGTGAGCGGAATTTGTCTCCCTTCAGTTCAACCATTGATTGGTCTCCGGTTACCCGCAATTTAACGGCGTGTCCCCCGCTAGTCTGAATGACTTTAATATCAATCACTTCATTTCCGACTTCAGGGAATTTTTTCGCAAGATCAGCAAAGGACATTTCTTTCGTCCAGCCTTTTACCGTGTCATCCGATTTGTCATATGGATCTTCAACGCCGCGCAAATACGGGACGGCAGAAGACCAGACAAGTTCCGAATCTAACGTATGCCCGCCGGCAGAAGATGAGAAGTACGCCGTGATCAGCGTATTTCCGTAATAAATGACTTCCCCTTTCGTCGCTTGCACGAATTGATTCACATTGGCAGCTTCAACATTGACGCCTGCATAAACCTGGGATCGTTCATCGTTGTACATATCAAATTTACTTGCAGGTGATTTGATATTCGCCACCGCATAGTTTCTTGCAGCCAGAATTTGCGCTTTAATGGACTCAATCGGCCATTTCGGCGAAATTTCCCACGGAACGACACCTTGTATGTAATCTTCTACATTCAAACGGTTCACAACATCCATTTTTCCGCTTGAAGACATCGAGATTTCTAACGTTCCCCGATATTTATGACGATCGTAATATAATAATTGCCCCTTTTCAGAAACAACTTTAAAGGATCCATCTATCGTTTTCGTATTGTTCCCGTTCGTTAAGCTGAATTTCCCTTTTTGAACCGTAATCGTTGTCGCAGTCGCTTTAGCCGGTGTAAATAACACATTGCCGTTCATATCCTGGATGGTGTAATTGCCTAATCCCTGGACATCGGCTTTGCTTAAACCGAGAGATAGCGCTATCCGTACATCTTTTTTCGATGTATCGATCGTTTTAAACGTTATCCCTGTGTAATAATGGGACAAAATTTGATGGTAATTAAACCCTTCCTCCGCCATGCCTTTAGCTCCCCATTGGGTCATCCCGACACCATGCCCCCAGCCTTTTCCGGTAAATAAATACCCTTTATATGCGGGGCTATTTTGCGCCTTGTCGTGTAGCCTCGTTAATGTTTTCGGTTCGGCCACGCCGGTTTCTTTATAGTTTATTGATTTTTGGAATGCTTTTACCGCTTTATCCGTGCTCTCGCCAAACGTATTATCGATGTCAACGCGGTATCCGGCCTTATTCAAATTCACTTGCAGCTTTCTGACATCCAGGCCATTCATTCCTAAGCGTAATGTCCGGTTGAATCCTTCAGGGTATGTGACCGGTACCTCAGGCTTCGGCTCATCTGGTTTTGCCGGCGGATCCGTCTCGTCCTTTACTTTTTCTACATACTTGCCGGAAACGTAACCGTAAGAATCCTTATGCTTGATCTTCAGCCAGCCGTTCTTCTCTTCCCCGGTCACCTCAACAATTGATCCTTTCTTTAAGGAAGTAAGAATTTTCCCATTGGTGTTTGGCTGCGTTCTTACATTTAAGCCATCAGTCGTTGTTTTTCCTTTATAAAGAACTTTTGAAGCTTCCGGTTCAGGCTTATCTGGAAGTTTTTCTTCTATTTTTTTTACATACTTCCCTGATACATAAGCGTATGTACTTTTATACTTTATTTTCAGCCAGCCGTTACTTTGCGCACTGACGACTTCAACCGTCGTTCCTTTTTTAAGCGTTCCAAGCAACTTCCCTTTTGTGCTCGCGGATGACCTTACGTTTAAATTTTCCGTTGTTGTCCCTTTATAAAGAACTTTTAATGCCGCTGGCTTTGCCACAGCCGCTGTCGATTTTTTCACATATTTCCCGGACACATAGGCAACACCCGACTTATAGTTGATTTTTAGCCAACCGCCGCTGGCTGTTCCGACAACATCGACTGTCGATCCTTTCTTTAATAAGGCAAGAACTTTCCCTTTCGTACTAGGTGAAGTTCTCACATTCAAATTGGCCGTTGTCTTTCCTTTGTACAACACTTTCAAGCTGCCTGCCGCAAATGCGTTCGATGTTGAAAACAGCATAAAAATGACAAGCAGCGCAGCACTCACTCTACTAAGCTTCTTCATCTCCGCCCTCCCAATTGTATAAGATTCATAACTTCTACTTTTTATATCGGCAGGTTCCGGAAAATTTCTTCTATTTCCGACAACTATTGTCTATTTTAATAGAAAACAGGACTTATTTCCTAGTAATTTTACATAAAATTACTTGATCGGTTTCCTATTTCCTGTTGTTTATTTTTCTAGAAAATTAAATTTTTACAGAATTACACCAATTATTTTTAGGAAATCTCATCCAGAGACGGTTGATTATGATATAATCTTCCTATATGTTCCCTATTAATTTTTAGGGACTTTTGGCCGATATTTTCTATAGGAATAGTCAAAGAGTAACAGATTAGCAAACTAGTTTACGATACAAGAGGAGAAAAATATTATGCTAGGAATGGTAAAAAAAGTCATTCAAGAATACTCCCCTGACATTAAACGATTAAAGAAACAAGTGGAGCGCATTAATGAACTTGAACCTCAAATTTCCGCTTTATCTGATGATGAGCTCAAGGGAAAAACGATCGAATTTAAAGAGAAACTAGAACGGGGCAAGTCGCTTGATGACATAAAAATAGAAGCATTCGCCGTCGTTCGGGAGGCGGCGAAACGCGTTCTCGGCCAGCGCCACTATGATGTGCAGCTGCTCGGGGGGCTCGTCCTTCATGAAGGCTCAATCGCCGAAATGCAAACAGGTGAAGGAAAAACATTGGTCGCTTCCCTTTCAAGCTACTTACATGCCCTTAAAGGTAAAGGCGTTCATGTCATTACCGTCAACGAATATCTGGCCCGTCGCGATTATGAAACGATCGGAAGAATTCACCGGTTTTTAGGATTGTCGGTTGGCTTAAATTTAGCAGAATTGTCAATGGAATCGAAGCAAGAGGCTTACAAGGCTGATATTACATACGGAACGGGGAATGAATTCGGGTTTGATTACTTGCGTGACCATATGGTGCTGGATCCTTCTGAAAAAGTCCAACGGCCGCTTTATTATGCGATTATTGATGAAATTGACAGCATCCTGATTGATGAAGCCAGGACGCCGCTTATTATCGCCAATAAGTCGCACCTTTGTGCAGACCTTTTTTACATTACAAACCAGGTCGTTTCAGGATTGAAAAAAGATGTGCATTATGAAGTGGTTGTTGACTCGAAGCAACTTTTTTTAACGGAAAAAGGAACCGAAGTCGTCGAGAAAATGTTTGGTATTTCAAACCTATTTGATGCTCAGCACCAGCTTTTGTACCATTTTATTTTGCAATCATTACGCGCCCATACGGTAATGAAACGGGATGTTGACTACATTATTAAAGATGGCGAAGTGCTCTTGGTCGATTCATTCACCGGCAGGGTCATGGAAGGTCGCAGTTATTCTGAAGGGCTTCAGCAAGCGATTGAAGCAAAAGAAGGGCTCGAAATTAAGGATGAAAACGAAACTCAGGCGACCATCACCATTCAAAATTATTTCCGGCTTTATTCTTTGCTTGCCGGGATGACCGGTACAGCGTCCACCGAAAAAGCGGAATTTCAGCATACATACGGGCTACATGTGATCGAGGTGCCGACAAACAAGCCGAAACAGCGGATCGATCTTCCCGATGTCGTTTTTGCAACGCTTGAAGACAAATATAAACGGATCGTGGCTGACATTCGAAAGTACCATGAAACCGGACGCCCGATCCTTGTCGGAACGACGTCGATCGAACAGTCGGAATATTTATCCGGGCTTTTAACAAAGGAAAAGCTCCCGCATCTTTTATTGAATGCCAAAAGCGAAGAACAGGAAGCTCGAATCATCTCTTTAGCCGGGCAAAAAGGAAGTATTATGATCGCAACGAACATGGCCGGCCGCGGTACTGATATTTTGCTCGGTGAAGGTGTCGCAGAGCTCGGCGGCTTGCACATCATCGGAACGGAACGCCACGAAAGCAGGAGAATCGACAATCAGCTTCGCGGACGTGCCGGACGCCAGGGGGACCCGGGCTCTTCCCAATTTATTTTGTCGCTAGAAGATGAACTGTTTACGAAATTTGATAAAGACGAAATGGACCGCTGGAAGAAGAAGGTGGTGACGAACGAGGAAGGGGAAGTCATTCAGCCTGATCCGCTCAAGTTTGTGAATAAAATCCAGCTGGCGATTGAAGGCATCTTTTTCTCGGCCCGCGAACATTTGTTAAAAATCGATGATGTATCTGACCAGCAGCGGAAAGTTGTCTACGCCCTCCGCAACCGTCTGCTTGAGGAAACGGCTGTTTTATCGGTCGCAAGCAGTAGTGTCAAAGAGCATGCTGAGCATTTAATTGAAACGTTCTGTTTAAAAGATACGGCATGTGAAGATTGGGACATGGGCGGTTTCACTGCAAAATTGGCCGACATTTTTCCTGAGCAACCGATTCAACTTGCCAATTTTAAAGGATTGGAGTATGAAGATGTCGAAGTTAAAGTAGATGAACTTTTGGCGAAACGGAAAGAATGCCTCGATTCGTTCACCGAGGAAGAAAAACAGGCGATCGAGAAAGAAATGAAAATTTTAATGTTGCGCGCCTTAGATGAACTATGGCTGCAGCATTTAGACCGGATTAACTTTGTAAAAGAAGGGATTCATTTAAACAGCTACGCTCAAGAAGACCCGTACCGGATGTATGAACGGGATGCGTTTGAATTATTTAAAGAAATGCAAAGAGAATGGCACGAACAGCTTGCCATTCAGCTTGCACATCGGATAAAAGTAGTGCGGGCAGGAACGGAGGGATAAGATGCTTTCATTATTTAAAAAAAATAAAAATGTGGAAGAAAAGGATGCTTCTGTTGAGGCTGAAAATTTTGTCGAACGCGAGGCAACCAGGCAGGAAACACCCGGAGATGAACAAGAGGTGGAAACATATCTTGATTTTCATCCGGATTGGGACGTTTCCAACCAGGAACGATACGTTTACGGCTTTCACCATGCCCAATTGCCAAAATTAAAGCCCAATCAAGTGTCCATCTCGGGTATTGACATTGTCCAGGACAATGAATTTTTTATCGTCAATGCGTTTATTCGGAATACGGTCGAGAAGCCGATCCGGTTTGAAGAAGTAGTCCTATTGTTGCTTGATAGAGAAGGAAAAATTGCCGCCCGAAAAACATTTGACCTTGAAATTTTAGGAGAGATTCCCCCTAATGCTTGCAGGCCATGGACTTTCCTTTTTTCAGAAGAAGATGTAGTAGCGGAATCGTTTCCTATTGACAATTGGACGTTAGCTTTTGAACTAAGACAAAAGGAACCGTCCGGGCATTCGCTCATGTTGGATGAAGCATGGGAAAACAACTTAAATGACGTGCAAAAAACGAGATTGCGAGAATTGGTAAACAATCTCCCGCCACTTGCCTCCGGTGAAATTAATTTTATGGGAATTGAAGCAAGAATGAGCGATACGGACGAATTGCATGTCACTCTCTTGATCCGAAACGGCAGCGAAAAAGATATTCACATTGAGCAAATCCCGCTTTTCGTCGAAGATGCAAGTGGACAAGTTGTCGCAAAAGGCGGCTTCCAATTGAATCACTTTGAGGTAAAAGCCAACACAAGTAAACCGTGGACGTTCATCTTCCCGGAATCGTTATTGGAGACGAAGGAAATCGATCTTTCCAGATGGAGAGTCTTTTTGCCGGAACATCAGCAAGCTTAAAAAACGCCCTTCAAAGGGTGTTTTTTATTATGCTATTCAATCGATTCATCCAAAAATAAATCATACTCCCTCCATCTTTTCGTTCCCGAATGTGGCAAGTTCATTGAAGTTAATAGTTTGTAGGCAATAGAGCTAGAAGGAAGCTGTAAAAAATTCCTGAATTGCTCATTCGTGATGGAGGATTGAAAGAGAAGAAAATAGTCGTTTAAAGCATTTTTATGGGCATCTCTTGAGGAAAAAGAGCAAGTTGTGCAAACCCATTTTCCCCACTTTCTTTCCATCGAGAGTTTTTTGCATTTAGGACAATGAACGCCCATTAGAAGATCGGATCTATTAATTTGAAATCGCTGAAGTACATCGAAATTTTTGGGGACATGCCAGGTTAAAAGAAGGTTACATAATTTGCGGATATCCTTTTTGGAGAATTTTTCTTCTTTGTGGGACTCTTTATACTCGTAGATTTTCTCAAGCAGTTTTGTGCTCCGAATGACACTTTGCAGCGGTAACTGGTGATGGAGGGATGTTTTAATAATCGTGTTTGAATTCGCCATAACAACAAGGGGCTCGATCGGTATTGCGGGGAAATGTTTGTTTTTCAGCCATTCCGTAAATTTGAACGTTTGATAGTTGACCTGCTGAATCGGATCTGAAAACACTTCTTCCATCCCATTGTTTGTACGAATAAGTTGTTGGAAGGCCGGATCGAAAATCAGGGTGCCTGAAATATTTTTCACTTCGATGATGAGAATAAAAGATGTGGACAGAATTAATGTATCGATTTGAAAGAAGTATGCCCCATCTGAAAGTCGGAGATCATGGAAAATGAAGTATTCTTGATCGGGAAGGGATCTTAAATAATAGTCCAGCGACTGCTCTCCTTTAAAACCCGCCAAACTTTTTGCTAACTCTTCTTCCACTTCACTGTATTTTGGATGCGAATGATGCAACCGCCTCAATAAAGCTTCCAACTTTCTAATTTTTAGCGGTATTTTCCGATCTTTTACAATCAATAATGACACTCCCTTTCTTGATTTTTAGATTAATTTCTGCGCACGAACCACAATTCCTGCTATCAGATGTAATTTCTCCCTCAATGTGGGCAACTCTATCCGCCAATTCGGGTGCTCTATCCGCCAATTCGGGTGCTCTATCCGCCAATTCGGGTGCTCTATCCGCCAATTCGGGTGCTCTATCCGCCAATTCGGGTGCTCTATCCGCCAATTCGGGTGCTCTATCCGCCAATTCGGGTGCTCTATCCGCCAATTCGGGTGCTCTATCCGCCAATTCAAAAGCGCCCTCTTAAGGGGCGCTTTTGACAAATGCTAATCGGCTTGGCTTGCTTTCGTTGTGGAGCCGGTCGACAGCGGTGATCGCATACATATAACGCTTGCCGGGTTCCTCCGTTGTATCAACATAGGACTGCTTGCTGTCACCATTTTTTCGGACGGTTGCGATAATATGTTTCGGGTTCGTAAAATTGAAATCCTCTCCTTCGAACCGGTAAATGACATAATAGGCGGCATCACTTTTCTTTTGATCTTTCCACAAAAGCTTGACCCCTTCATCACTTCTTTTAGCTTTCATTAAGGTCGGCCGCTTCGGCGGAGCGTCGTCCAGCCACGGCATTGTCGGAACTAATGCAGGGTATGGATACACATCGTTCGCCAGGCGGTCTTTAATGCCGAGCGGATTGCGGTCCAAATCTTTAAAGCTGAAGTGCATGCTTCCCTGGATTTGCGGAAACAGCCTGTTGTACTTCAGCTGGTTCGGAAGTTCATCGGGATTGTTCCAGGCGGGATCCGAATTGTTCGCAATCTTGTAATCGGCCTGTCCAATATACAAATGAATGTTCCTGCCGTCCACTTCTTTCGTCCACCAATCAATCAACTTCTCATAAGCGGCCGGTTTAAATCCGAATGCCCAATAAATTTGCGGCGTGATATAATCAATCCAGCCTTGCTGAATCCACGTTCTCGTATCGGCAAATAAATCATCGTAGTTCGTTTGGCCAGCAGTCGTGTCCGATCCAGTCGGGTCCACCGCTTGATTCCGCCAGACGCCGAATGGGCTGATGCCGAATTTCACATAGTTTTTTTCCTGCTTGATTTTGGCTGAAAGCGTTTTAATGAGGTGATTCACATTGTCCCTTCGCCAGTCGTCTTTGTTCGCAAACTTGCCCATTCCGTATTTCTCGTATGTTTCTTGATCGGGGAAATCCTGTCCTGCAACGCGGTACGGGTAAAAATAATCATCCATATGCACCGCATCAATGTCATACCGTTTTACCACTTCCATGACGCCATCGATGATAAAATCTTCCGCTTCTGGAATACCGGGATTATAATACAGCTGACCGCCGTAGCTGACGACCCAATCACGGTGTTTTCGCGCCGGATGGTCGGCCGATAAATTATCGATCGTCAGCCCTTTTTCTAACGTAATGCGGTACGGATTAAACCAGGCGTGGAATTCTAGGTTACGTTTATGGGCCTCTTCCACCATAAACGCAAGAGGGTCATAGCCCGGGTCTTTTCCTTGCACACCGGTTAAATATTTGGACCATGGGCCGTAGTTGGACGGGTAAAAGCTATCGGCCGTCGGTTTGATTTGAACGACGACCGCATTCATTCCCATCGCTTTTGCTTTATCAAGCATTCCCGTATACTCCGCTTTTTGCTGCTGAATAGGAAGGCCAGGTTTTGACGGCCAATCGATGTTCGCTACCGTCGCGATCCAAACGGCGCGCAATTCCCGTTTGACATAAGGGGAGTCCCCACCATTTTTCGCCTTCGCCATCGTTCCGGGAAACATAACGCAACCGAAAAAACTTAAAACAAACAACCATTTTCCTGCTCGCCATGCCGACTTCACATGATCTCCTCCCAATCTATTGATCATTCATTTCTTGCATAGCCAAATAAAAAGCTCCTTTTGCCGACGAAACGTCCTCTGTGACGAAGCGTGCACGTTGAATTTTTTGCTTCACCGATGAAGTAAACGAATCTTGAAAGTACGGAATCGATTGAAGAATCCCCCCTTTCAACGCAATCTGAACATTTTGAGAAAAACCTAGCCTTTTATAAAGAGAGCCCGTTAGTTTAGCTAACTCTTCCCCTGCCTGATTCAAAATGGATAGTGCCTGTCCATCTCCGTCATTGGCTAGATTCACAATACACGGGACTAGTGCAGCCATCTCATCCTTTGTCGACGAGTAAACGAATCTTTTAATCTCTTTTACTTGTTTTAGCTGCAATTCTTTCAATAATGCTCTGCTGAGAGAGCCTGGCGGCAAACCGGCATCCGATTCGATGGCCATTTGTTTCAACGCTTGAAGCGAGATCCAATAGCCGCTCCCTTCATCGCCGAGCAAATGCCCCCATCCTCCTGTATAGTCATAGCGGGATCGATATTTTCCGATGCAAATGGAACCTGTTCCTGCAATCGTTAATATTCCTTCATTTCCTTTTAATAAGGCGGCATGCGCAATGACCGCATCATTGACAATTTTCACTTTCGCCCGGAACTCGCCGGTAAGTTTTATTGTTAACGGTTCCGGATCCGCGCTTTCGATTCCAGCAAGGCCTAAGTAAATACAGAGGCATTTTCCCGGCTCAAGTCCTTGCTGCGATTGGCGAATCGCTTCTATAATATGAGCGGTTGCCTCCCGATAGTCGATTAATACGTTGCCGAAACCACTTATTCCTCTTCCTGCCTCTTCTCCATTTAAGCGAAAAGCGACGGCTTCTGTTTTCGTTCCGCCGCCATCCACGCCGATCATATAGTCCAACCGTCCCTCACCCGCTTTCACTTCTTTAACGTAAATCGAAAAGCATCCCACGGCCCTAGAACATCGAGCAAAAAAAGTTCTTCGTCTTTGATGCGGCCGACGACGTTCGTTTTCCCCGAGTTTTTCATCTCTTTTAAGGCGATTTGCAGTTCCCCTTTGTACTGGCCGTACAATTCGTTCTCGATTAAAAGGTCGCCACGGCGAATGTCCGGCGTATACGTTGGCGGGAAGGATTCGCTTTTATATTTCACGCGGCTTTGTGTTGAACGAACAAGATAGTCTGAGACGTCCCCACGGTAAACATGAGGTTCTTCCAGCACGATTTTTTTCTCTAACTCGGTGATCGACTCATGCAAATGGACGGAAAATGTGAGCACATCACGGTCAACTTCCGCAAGCAGCCGCAATTCTTCCTCCGAAGCATAGGCGTTGGCAATGATCACATCATCGATGACGCCTGTTTGAAAAAGGTGTTTCGCCTGAACATGAATCGGCAGCCCGCGGTGCATCTCAAGGGTGCACAATCCTTCTGTTACCGGCCACGGCCCGAAAGTGGCATCGTTTGAATGGATGAATGCTGCCGTTTTCAGACCCGCACTTTTAAACTGCCTGCTACATTTAAGAAAATGTTCATAAGAGAGCCCGGTATAGCGGTGCGGGTAAAAATTATGCGAGCCAATTAACCGCTCTTTATTCGGCTGATGGCTTAAAATGTTGTCAATGTATTTCGTTCCGTTCGACATATTCAGTTCGATTTTCAAACCATACGGATTATAGGTCATCATCGCTTCCTCTCTTCCGGAAAACCCGAGGTCAAGCCGAATGCCGGACGCCCCCAGTTCATGAAAAAACGAGAGATCGCTATAGGAAATTCCGAGACGGTCAAACACCCGGGGGGAAATATCGACAATCGTTTCCATTCCTAAATCGCTGGCAAACGAGATCGTTTCCTTGAAGTCTTTGATGATCTTCCCGGCATCGCCTTCAACCGACAAAAGACAGGTGAAGATGCGCTTGAATCCGTACTGGTGGGCGAGCCCGATATATTCCTTATCTTTTTCAACCGTCGAATGTTCCGGGTAAATGGAAATGCCAAGCTGTTTCATTCTTCATCGCTCCTTTATGACGCTTTACGCTTCTTTATCTTCTTTTAGTTTTTTGATGATCCGGATCATGTGCTCGATTAATTTCTGTTCGGAAATCGCCGTCATTAAATGGTCCTGGGCATGAATAAGCAAGAGCGATTTTTCAATTTTAGAGCCATTCAATTCTTCCTGGATCAATTTCGTCTGTGTTTTATGGGCGATGAGCATTTCTTGCTGAACTTCTTTCATCAACTCTTCCGCTTTTTCGAAATCGTAATTTTCAGCGGCTGTTAATGCTTCATAGGCCAATGAACGGGCATTGCCGCCATGGGCGATCATTTGAAAAATCTCATTTTCAAAGGTTGGGTTCATCTCCTCCAATTTCCTCCTCTACTAGTCGATTGTCATCTATTCTGTACTTTTGCCCTGGAGGGAACGTAATGTTTCCTAAAATGACCGGCTCTCTTGCGCCTGTAGCATTTGGGACATTGCCCGGGTTTTGGGACAGCGTCTCATTGGCCAAAAGGGTGAAGGCAACCGCTTCTTTCGCTTCCGATGAAAATCCGAAGTCTTCTTGAATGCCAACAGAGCATTCATCTTTCAGTAGTTCTTTAATCATTGAAACGAGCGTCAGGTTATAGCTTCCTCCCCCTCCGATGATCACTTCATTGGCTTTGACTTTCGGGAAAATGAATGCCCGGTAATTTTCAGCAATTGACGTTGCCGTAAAAAACGTCACCGTTGCGAGCACATCATGCTTTGATACATGGCTAAATTTACGCAGCAGATCCGCCGTAAATTCCTTGCCAAACATTTCCCGTCCTGTCGTCTTCGGCGGTTTTTTAGCAATAAATGGATGGCTCATGCACTCGTTGAGCAATTGTTTATGGATAGCCCCTTGTGCGGCAAGCTTTCCTTCTTTATCAAATGGTACGTTAAACAATCGCCTGCACACTTCATCAATGATCATATTTCCCGGCCCCGTATCGAACGCATAAACGTCATCAAGAGACGCATTCATAGGCAAAACCGTACAATTTCCAATACCGCCGATATTTTGCAAAACACGATTTTTCTCCTGGCTACGGTATAAAACGTACTCTGTATACGGGACTAATGGGGCTCCCTGGCCGCCGGCCGCCATATCCATCGTCCGAAAATTGGAAACGACGAGCGTGTTCGTTTCATAGCTGATCACCGCTGGCTCGCCGATTTGCAACGTAGACCGAACGAAAGCTCCTTCATCATGCGGCTGATGGTAGATCGTTTGCCCGTGTGACCCGATAAAATCAAGTCTTTCAATGGGCAACTTATTTTTCTTGCAAATTTTTTTCACGGCGTCGGCAAATAGGTGCCCGAGCTTAAAATTCAAGCTGCAAATGAGCTGAGCATTCGACCGGTCTGCCGATAGGCTGCTTTCGATCTCTTTTTTAATTTCTTTGGAAAAAGGAATTGTCAAAAAGTCTATTAAGTTTACGTTTGTAGCGATGCCACTATTCTCGATTTCAACTAACGCCGCGTCGATGCCGTCAAGAGACGTTCCGGACATCAATCCAACCGCGAACATTACGCAAGCGCCGCCTCGTTAAAAAATTGCGGCAAATGCTCTTTATGGGCTTCAAGCAGTTCATCAAGGACTGCTTTGGCGACCTGGTCGCCCGGGACGAGCGGGTTAATCGTCATCGCAAGCAAGGCTTTCTCGTATGCTCCTGTAACCGCTGCTTCGGCCGCTACCCTCTCAAACGATTTCATTTGTTGGATGAGCCCGTTCACTTCAACAGGAAGTTCTCCGACTGCGATCGGCTTTGGTCCATCCTTTGTGACGACACAATTGACTTCAACTGCGGATTCATTTGGGATGCCGGCAATAGCCCCGTTATTTCGCACATTCAAGGTTTGAATGTCGCGCTTATCATTGTAAATGGAAGAAATTAAACGGCAAGCAGCATCGCTATAATAGGCGCCCCCGCGCTTTTCAAGTTGCGGTGGTTTAACCTTTAAATTCGGATCGCGGTAGAGCTCGAACAGCTCTTCCTCCAGGCGTTTTACCACTTCCGCCCGCGTCGTGCCGGATTGAAAGGATTCAAGTTCTTCCTCAAGAATTTCTTTCGTCTTGTAATAATAACGATGATAAGGGCAGAGAAGCATGCCGATCGATTTCAAGAAATCCGGCTGCCACGGAATCGGAGCGATGTTCTTCATCGTCAATTGCTTCCCGGGATCCGTCAGCATATCGATGACCCGGTTCGTCACGACTTCTCCGTCCAAATAGACGTTTAATCCGTAAACGAGGTGATTCAAACCGGCAAAATCAATGTGAACCCGGCTTTCCTCGACCCCGAGCAATTTCGCGATTGATATTTTTGTATGAATTGGCAAGTTGCAGACGCCGACAACTTTTTTATGCTGGCTGTAGCGAAGCAAGGCCTCTGTTACCATGCCCGCCGGGTTTGTGAAATTAATAAGCCACGCATTCGGACACAGTTCTTGCATATCTTCTGCGATGTCAAGTAGGACCGGGATCGTCCTCAACCCTTTAAACAGGCCGCCTGCACCAACCGTTTCCTGCCCGATCACCCCGTGCGAGAGTGGAATTCTCTCGTCTTTAATCCTCGCCTCAAGCAATCCGACGCGCATCTGAGTCGTGACAAAATCCGCATCCTTCAGAGCTTCCCTGCGATCCAATGTTAAATGGATGCTGATCGGAACCTTCGCCTTTTTTACCATTCGCTGCGCCAAACAACCGACGATTTCCAATTTCTCTTTTCCCGCTTCAATATCGACGAGCCACAACTCACGAACGGGCAATTCATCATACCGCTTAATGAACCCTTCGATCAGCTCGGGCGTATAACTCGATCCTCCGCCGATCGTAACAATCTTCACTCCTTTATTGCCCATGTTAAACACTCCTGATCTTAAATTTTCGTTAAATAGATTAATAGGTAAGATAATGCCGAACATCCGGCCAACGAGAACAGAAAGCATTTCAAAAGGGGCTTCCTTTCTTTAAAAATGGCATCGATATACGTAAGAACGATCGTCAACGCCATACTTGCCGAAATGCTCGTGCTGATAAAAAGGCTGATGTCTTTCCGAATCCCGAGCGCTGTAAGAACCGGGACAAAGACAATATTTGATCCGCAAACGATCAATAAAAACGTAAAAATGCCTTTAAGGCTGAACCTCCGCAATCTTCCTTCGCTATCCATATGCAATCACCTCAAAAGGAAAAGTGAGAAGCGCGCGAAAAACGACTCTCACTTTTATTTGGAATTCCTGTCCCTCTGTTCGCTTACATCGATAAAGTAGTGCCGCTATCAGCCTGCTCGCTTTGTTCCATCTTCGCCATCTTATGGTCATATATTTTGAAAAATGGGAAGTAGATGACAAAGGAAATGGCGATATTGATGACGACAAGGACGACAGCTCTCCAGTCGCCGCCAGTCGCCAAATAAGCACCAATCGGAGCCGGCAAAGTCCATGGCGGCATAATATACGTCGCAGATACTAACCCGGTTGTCGTTGCGACATACGAAAGAATCGTCGTGACAATCGGCGTAATGACGAACGGAATGATCAATAGCGGATTCAATACGATTGGCGCCCCAAATACGATGGGCTCATTAATATTGAATATCCCTGGAATGACCCCCGTCCTTCCCACCGCTTTTAAATATTTGGAACGGGAAAAGAAAATCATCGCAAGAACGAGACCTAAAGTCGCCCCGGAACCGCCGATCCAGATGAACCATTGGAAAAACGTTTCTGGAGCCGTATACGGCAAGTTTTGCGAACCAGTCGCCGCCACTTCCGCGTTTTTCGCAAGGTACACTTCCCATAACGGCCGCGCTACCGGACCGACAACGGAATCTCCGTGAATCCCAAACGACCAGAAGAAAACGATGAGAATAACCGGTACGAGAACGCCAAAAATGCTGTCCCCTGCTTTAACAAAAGGACTGACAACTTGTTCAACGACATGATGCAAATCGACGCCGAATACGACGGTTACAAGTGACATTAATAAAATGACGATGGCGACAGGAATGAGTGCTTCAAACGAACGCGACACCGATGACGGCACTTGTTCGGGCATTTTTATTGTAATTCGCTTCGTCTTGCAAAATCGCAATATTTCAACGGAAACGATCGAAACGAGCATCGCAACAAACAATCCGTGCCCTCCCAGATTCGTCATTGGCAGCATAAATTGTCCTTTGACGAGTTGCGGGGTAATGGTGAGTAAAAGCGCGGCTACCGATAATTGGCCGCCTGAAAGCGGGTCTAATTTATAGCTTTTTGCCAGGTTATAGCCTAAACCGAAAGAAATGTATAAGGTCATAATAAACATCGTCAGGCGGTAAGGAATTAAAATTTCAAAAATATGCTTTTTCGCCCATAGAGCGAGTGCCCAGTCTTTCGGAACCGGCGGGAAGGCCAATATCAAAAAGAAGCTTCCAACAATGATGAACGGCAGCGCGGAAATGACGCCATCGCGAATCGCTCTTAAATGGCGCTGCTCCGAAATTTTTGCCATTGGCCCGGACAATTTCTTTTCTAAAAAATCGACAAAACTCATGTAAACCCCCCCGTTACATTTAACGTTTACTTACATGTTTAAAAGTTCTTTCAACTTTTGTAGCAATAGCGGCCCTCCTAAAGGTGTATATGCTTGCGGTGGAATCGGACCACACGGGATGGAAGCTTCATCCGCAATTTTCTTTACCGAATCCAACCGGTGCCTTACTTGAGGGGCAACCATAATAGCATCCCAGCCATTGTCAACTTCGTTTTCCAATTCACCCGTACCGGTCGCAAGCACTTCCATTTCCATCCCTTGCTTTTCGGCTTCTTTTTTTAAAGCGCTTACAACAATTGCACTTGACATGCCTCCTGAGCACACAAATAAAACTTTCATCATTTATCGTTCCTCCCCATTTTATCTATCTTCAACATCCGTTTAGTCTATTGGCGAATCCCGATCACCCCCAATAAAGATTGGAAAAATTCAAACATTTACCTCTATTATACAATGATGAAATTTAATTTCAATACAATTTTATAATACTTCAAAATTTTATTTCAATCATTGTAAATCGACATTTCCAAAGGATAGCTTTCGACATACTCTGGAATGTTTGCCGGAAAACTAAAAAACGCCTTGACTGGCGTTTTTTAGTTTCGTCTATTTAGAAAAAAGTCGGTCTACAACACGCTCGGTAGCTTTTCCATCTTCTAAGCCGCAATATTTTTCATAAAATGCTTCGTACCGTTCGCCATAGCGCTGTTGAATCTGATCAATATTACGGACCGCATCGATGATGTCATCCGTCGTTCGCAGAAAAGGCCCCGGCGCTTCCTCTTCAAAATTCATATAGAATCCGCGCAGCTGATCTCGATACAACTCGAAGTCATACGTGTAAAACAACATCGGCCGCTTCAAATTGGCAAAGTCAAACATAACGGAAGAATAATCGGTCATTAAAATATCCGTAATTAAATAAAGCTCTTGAATATCCGGGTATTTCGAGACATTGTAAACAAAATCTCGAACTTCTTCCGGGATATGGATCTTGCCACTAACGACAACATGCATCCGCAAGAGAAGAATATATTCTTCCCCCAGTTTCTCTTTCAGCAGTTCAAAATCAAACGGGATATCAAATACAAATTTGTTCTTCTCCTTTTGATTGTCACGAAAAGTAGGTGCATAAAGGATAACTTTTTTATTTTCAGGCAATCCAAGGCGCTCTTTAACTATTTCAGCCATCTTCTCTTTTTCCGGTTTATAAAAAATATCGTTTCGCGGATAGCCTACCTCAAGTATATTCCCGGTATATCGAAAGGCACTTTTGAATGCATTTGTTGCATATTCGCTGGGTGAAATTAAATAGTCCCATCTTTGGCTCGCTTTATATATCCGTTCTACATAATCTTCGCTTCGTCCATGGACCTGTTTAATATCAAACGCCATTTTTTTCAATGGTGTTCCATGCCAAGTTTGAATATAAATTGTCTCTTTTCTTTTCTTCAGATGAGTAGGGAAATTTTGGTTATTAACCCAATATTTAGCTTTAGCTAAGTAATAATAATATTTTGGGCTTAACCGTGCCACACGTATCGTATGGTCATCATGAAAACGATGTTTTTTATTATAAAACCAGACTTTATTAAATTTCAAGCCACGCTTAATGATTTCCTCATAAATCATCTTTGGACTATCCGCATATTGTTTACCGACTCCACTTTCGAAAACAATTAACTTATTATCAACTGGTAAGACACGTCGCATGATATTGTATAAGAAATGCATAGTTGGAAAATAGTAGTGACTTTTTCGGAACCGTTTATAAAATGCTCTAACAAGTTCATCTTCGGATATCTTTTTAAGAATAGACTTCCTCGTTTTAAATTTGTCAACTGCCTCATAAATACGTTTACTTGCATTAAGATCCGTGTATTTTAAAAACTTAGAAGCTCTCACTTGATTTTCCGGTTTCATTAAAAAGTCATTTTTAGCATATTCTTCAATATGTTGAAGAATTTCGTTAACATCATACACAATATCCCCCGGTAGATCGTTATCTAAATCAAGATGTGACCCTCGTTTTCCTATAAATCGTTTCCTATCAAACTGGTAATAAAGAATAGGACGATGCAAGAAACTAAAGTCAAAGCCAACACTTGAATAATCAGTGAGCATCATTGCACTTTCTTTCATTAAGTATTGAACATCAACTTCCCCCTGACTTATTACTCTAACGGGCGCGTCTTTGAAAAAATGTGTGAATTTTTGCATGTTAGGGTGTAAACAAAGGATAATTTCAAATTGATATTTATTCGCGAGATCATGTAGACTCGGATGATAAACTAATTCGCGATAACGGTCAAAGTACTCACTTTCTAAAAACGCATCATCCGTAACTAGCCACTCACGCCAAGTAGGAATAATTAAAAGTTGCCTTTTTTTATCAACATCTTTTTTCAGTAAACTGTCAAAACGTGATAAACCAGTAACCGCGACTTCGTAAGAATCGTATCCAAAATCGTTAACAATCATTCGTTTTTCAAAATCAGAGCTTACGATAAACAAATCGGTAGAAAAGCTGGGAGAGCTCTTTCCATAAAAGTGAACCGTGTTTTTCGTGCCCATTACACCATGTTGCAAAAATATTTTTTTAGCTTTAACAGCTTTCTTAAATTCATTTGTACGTAATGGATAAAGATAATCGGGATGATGAGATCCAATTATACGGGTTGCCATCAACGTATGCCAAATGTGCTCCTTTGACTTAAAATAAAGGATATTCCCTAAATCTTTGATATTTCTTAATTCTGTAGAGTTCTCCTCAATAACATAAAACACATTACGTTTTGGATGATTTTGCCTCATATATTTAAAAAAATGATAACCTGTATCTTGTGCTTTATATGGACGTTCACCAACAACCCAAATTTCACGTTTTCGATAAAATAGGCGGAGCAACCAGGCCCAGCGCATCATTTTTTTCAGATAAAGAAATACATCCCTTTCAAATTCATCTACTTGAAGTGATAATTTAAACGCCTTAATTGTAAAATATGGCGTAATACCATACATTTTATTTTTGCCCTTTGCATAACCACCTTTTGCAAAGTAGCGGGCCTTAAAACGCGGGTTCCCTAATCGTATTAATGTTTTATCTTGTTGATCATGCAAATTTAGTTCTAGATATAAATCATAAATATCTTGTAGTAACGAATGTTCTATAACCGTATTTGTTAAATCAATATCAATATGATAAACATATCGATTTAGTCCATATTTTTCTTCAACATCTTTCTCGAGTAATTGTATTGAAATAGGAACCCTCGCCTCAATATTAGTATCTCGACCTTGTAAAAACAAATAACTCGATTTAATTATTTTTGAATGCTTTGTAAATATTCTCCCACTAATTTTCAATCTCTCGCCTTTTGTTTTTAACCGATCAATTGTTGCTTTTATATTTGGTTTTAATTCTTGGTTAACAGCAAAGGCTAAATTCCCCTTTTTCGTTATGAAAAAGATGCACTTTTGCCCATCCACTTCAAAATAGTCGAGACCTTCGCAGTGCGTATTTTGAAACCGGCCTAATCGAATAAGATATTCAGCATCATATCCTCCATCGTCACGCAATACAAATTCCGCTTTTTCTTCGATTGAAGCAAGCCTTTTCTCGCCAATCTCTTCTTTAGGGACGCTAATCAAAAGATAAATGTCATAAAAATCCCCTTCACTATTATCAAACAGGCTTTTGTTATCTGTTAAATGAATATTGAACTCAAACTGCGAAGAAGGAGTGATTTCCTCTATTTTGTATTTTTTTTCGTTCGATCGCGAGACAAACCATAACTCTTTCGCTTTATAAGCTTCCTTAGCGAATGCCCCCTTTATGGTTAGATGAGATCCGTTTTGTGTGATGGCAATATTTCGCTTCAGTTTAATTATTTTTTTACGAAACCATTTTCGCTTTAATTTTTGAATCAGGCTCATTCACTTTCTCCTCCCTAATGCTACCAACTTAGTCTATAATAACTTTTAAATTTTTTCTACTGGTTATTTTCGTATATTTATAACTAAAAAATAAGGACAGTCGCAAAAGTATTGCAACCGCCCTGATGGTAGTTATTCATATTATTTATTTAGAAAAACACGTTCAACGACTTTTTGGGAAGAATGTCCGGTTTCAAGATAACAAAACTTGTCGTAAAACTCATCCAATATTTCTGAAGGCTTGAAATCGTTCGCTTCAATTTCACGAATCGACCGGATGACTTCAGGCGTCGTTTTCACAAGCGGTCCGGGAGCGTACTGTTCAAAGTCAAAATAAAAGCCTCTTAGCTTGTCGCGGTATGTTTCAATGTCATAGACATAAAAGATCATTGGCCGCTTCAAATTCGCATAATCAAAAAATACAGAAGAATAGTCCGTTATCAACAAATCAGCAATTAAATAAAGCTCGCGAATGTCTTTATGGCTTGAAAAATCATAGGCAAATCCTTCAAAAGGCGCCAGGTCAAAGTTTTCAGCAACGAGATAATGCATTCTTAAAATGAGCACATAATCATCGCCAAGCTTCTCTCGCAATAAATTTAAATCTAAATCAAGATCAAATTTGTACCGGCCTTTGCCGTAAAACTGGTCATCCCGCCATGTAGGCGCATATAAGATGATTTTTTTATCCAGAGGAACACCAAGGCTCTCTTTCAATTTGCGGACAGAATCCGGGTTATTCTCCAAATGCAAGAAGTCATTTCTCGGATAGCCCGATTCAATCATTTCTTTTTCAAATTGGAACGCTCGTTTGAAAATTTCGGTTGAATACGCGTTTGGAGAAATTAAATAATCCCATCTCCGCGCTTCGCGGATAAAATTTCGCTTATATTTTTTCGTATTCGTTCCTGGCATATGAACTTCATCCATATCGGCAGCCAGTCTCTTTAAAGGGGTGCCGTGCCATGTTTGTAAATAAATAGTATGAGCCGGTTTTGGAATCCATAACGGCAAGCGGCTATTGACCACCCAGTATCGTGCCCGTGCCATTAAAAACAGCCATCGAATGGAGAAACGTCTAACGCAAGGAATACTGTCATCCCCGCGGCTTTCGTATGTTTTCCGGTTAAAGCTCCATACCATTTTATACTCTGGATGATTTTCACATAAGTATTCGTAAATAGCCCGGGGATTGTCGCTATATTGTTTTCCGGCAAAGCTTTCGAACATAATTAAGTTTTTCTTCGCCGGCAGAAATCCGACAAATTTGAATACGAGTAAATACGCCGCTTTCGTTAATTTATGGCGTTTTACTTTGCCGCCAAGCTTTTTCGCGCGGGAGATCAGCTCTCTTTTCAAACTATATTCAGCAATGCGAAGTGAAACATTTCTGCTTTTTTTCCGGGCTTTCAGGCTGAATTTTTTCTTGCCGTTTTTCGATTTCAAAATAATGGATTGACCCGGATTTCCTTTATGGCGAATCCACTTTAATGGGGACGCTAAAGGAACTTCACCTTCAATTACGTCATTATCTTGTAATTCCATCCAAAGCTTTAAAGATCGATCCTCCGGTACGGATCCGAATGGACCAAGTTCAACTTCAACTTCAAACCCCGCGGAGTCGTAATTTCTTCCTTTCTTTCCGTAACGTTCGGTTAAGTCATTTCGTTTAACCGTTCGGGCTTCAAAACGATATTCATTCCCGTCTTTATGCTTTAATACAAGCGTCTTCTTCCGATTTTCTTCTGTTGACGTTACATCAGTATGAATCACATAGCCCGTTAACGATAATTTTCCACTTTTGCTTAGCGACATCTCTTCGATTTTAGCGATGACACCCGGTTCACGGGCCTTAATTGAGACATTCCCTTTATTTGTCGTATAAGGAATGATCACATTTTCGATGGCTGGATTCGTGTAATACAGCAATTCGAGATATGGTTCGTTGCTTTTTAAACGATATCTTTTAATAACTGGCCCGCGTTCATTATCTTCGGAAGCATCCGCTTCATCCAAATCCGTTTCATTTTCCGCCTCATCGTCCTCTGCAGGATCATCTTCACCTAACGTTGTTTCTTCTTCTTCCGTCTCTTCGTCCGTTTGCTCCACTTCTAAAACGATATAAGCGTCCCAAACGCCGCCTTCCGCTAGTTGTTCAGCGTATTCTGCCAGAGGAATAACCGCTTCTAAACGGCGGAACTCATCGATCTCTTCTATTTGATGCAATGGAAATGAAAGCTCTTGAGCTGACTGGCGGTTAATGAAAAGAATCGACTTATTTACTGCATTTTCATAAGCTTCATTATGTTTAAAATGAATTTGCAAACGATACTGATCGTTTGCAAACGTTAGTGAATGAAGGGTACGATTTCGAATCGTAGTGTTTCTGACATCCATTTCTGCAATTACTCTCCTTCAATAGAAAACTCGGCTATAGCCGAGTGTAATGAACTAATCTTTTATCCGTTTTGCACAGAAAATAAATCTTCTTTAATTTTTGAAGTAGAAATACCGATCGTTCTTGGCAAATAAACAACTTCGCAATATTCTTTCAAAAAGTCAAATTTCCCTTTCCAATCATCGCCCATGACAAATACATCAACGTCATGCTCGATCACGTCGCGCACCTTTTGATCCCAGGAATTTTCCGGAATGACTTCATCCACATAACGAATGGATTCTAAAATAAGCTTTCGGTTTTCAAAGCTGTGATACGCTTTTTTATCTTTGATCGCATTAAATTCATCGGTAGAAATCGCAACAATGAGATAGTCCCCTAATGCCTTTGCGCGTTTTAAAAGATTAATGTGTCCCCAATGAAGTAAATCAAATGTACCGTATGTTATCACTTTCTTCATTTACAAATCTCTCCTAACCATTTCCAATAATAATTTTTTTAACCGAATCTTGTTGTCCTCAACTGGATTTGGTCTTAAATTTTTCGTTCACTGTATCTCTATCTATCATAAAAGCAATGGATCATCCCATAAAAAAAATTCAACCTTCATTATAAGTCGAAAGTCCCAGGATTTCAATTATTATCGAAAAATGCCTGTCTAAAATAATCCTTTCGTTTATTATATCCTGTCTCTGTCTGTACGAAATGAATGGATTTAATTCCCAAAGTATTCTACGCTATGTTATCCCCTATTTTAAGGTGCCTCAAACCATTTTTATGCTTATTAAAAAAACTGGCCAAACGTGACCAGTTTTTTTTCCTCAATGTACATACTATAGTTAATTGAATTGGACAGTTAACTTGTATGCATACGGCGAAGCTTTTCCATTCGATCTTTTACCTCCGCATAATACGTTCCTTTTTTTATTAAAATAGAGCACTTCCGCATTTTATGGTTGCGTTTTTTATCTTCTGCTACACCTAAAATGCCAAAGTAATCTTCAAAAGTTCGCGTTGATTTCTCACTTTGCCTTTTCCCTAAATAAATGCCGTATACACCCGATTCTTTCACCTTTACATAAAATTTAAAACTCAGCCGGTTTATCGATATAAAACATATCAACAATCTTCGAACGGGCAATCTTCCATTTGCCTTCTTGCTTTTTAAGTGTATGCAGCCTTGTTATCACTTGATTTTCAAACTCCGGTCCATTCAACTTGAATCTGCTTTCATTAAGCTTTACCTGGACAACATTCGGATGGATATAGACAAATTCAATATCATTCACCTGGTAAACAAAGTCGAATGTTTTAAAGGTCTTTTCCGTTCGCACCATTTTCTTATGGTAATCACTGTTTTTGGAAAATCCGTCATTATAAATCGTAGACATATAGCCTTCAAGGTCTTCTGATTGATAGCTTTCCGTATTTTTTCGGATCACATCGATGACGTCCTGCAAAATTTTTTCTTTATCCCGTTTTTCTTTGCGTTCGGCTAAAGCTTTTTGATGGGATTCGCTATCAGCTAAAACTTCCATTGTCAGCTGATGTTCCATTTTTGTTGTCTGTCTGTCCAGATAGGAAAAAAGGCTAACGACAAGGGTGATGATGATGCCATTTAAGAGAAATGCTAAGGTGGAAATTCCGATTCCGCCCCAACTAGTTCCGCCTATTTCTTTCATGGCTTTTGTGATAGCAGAAGAAGATGCTTCGATCTTTTTTATCTTTTTGATTGTTCTTCTGACATGGAAGTGATAGAGGCGATTGCCCATGAATCCCATGAATGAATGCATGATGAATCCAATGATCAAGTAGGCTATAAAAAGGTTCATTCGATTGAAAGCCAATATTAGTTCAATTATAACGAGCAAAGCGAAAAAAGCGGCAAAAGGCACATACATTTTTCGATACGACAGCCAGATCAAACCTCCGAAAAACGCACTCCAGTTCCATGTTTGGCCCACCGTTTCTTTTGACCATTGCTGTAAATAATAGTCTTTTTTCTTTTCGCCAACTACCATTCCCAGTTCATCAATTATGTTTCCGGGGACTTGCGCCAGATTCGCTTCTTGTTCTTTTGGAGCAGGATGCTCCTGAATCATTTCTAAAAGAGGACTCATTTTTGTGATGGGATGGCCGCAGTTATAACAAAATGAAGCTTTTTCCGAGACTTTTGCCCCGCATTCATGAATAATCAAGCGATCCCCCCGTTTCACTACACAGTATGTTGCAGTTTTCTTATACCCATTTATTTTACCATATGAAACGCCTGAAACAGCTTCATGGGAACCGTAATGATTCAAAGATTCACGAATTTTCCCTTTTCTGTTTTTTATGATCAAGAATATTCGATTATAATAAATATAAGGGGGGATTCCTAATGTATATTTCTCTAATTATTGTCGCTGCGCTTGTTTGCGTGATTGCATTAGTTGCGACGCTTTATGTCGGAAAGCGCGTGGATGAAACGATTCAAGCACATGAAAATACGGAAGGGAACGCTGCCGAAGAAGAACTGGCGCGCTCTCGCGATTACGAAACAAGCTCTTTCAAAAACGTCCGCAACCTGACGTGGATTTATGTCATTACATTTCTAGTTGTGATCATTATTTTCGGTATTGTTATGTATGTTTCTTAAAAGGTTGGATGGCCCTGCCCGTTTAAAGCAGGGCCATCCAACCCTATATTACTTGACGTTAAAATCAAAATCGCCGGAGCTTATATCCACTTTGAGAGCATATTTACCTGATCCTAATTTGCCGTGGATGCTGTTGTCCGATTTCGTCTGATAGTTCATCGGCAAATTGACATTTCCGGTGCCAGAACTGCTGTCAAAATCTAAAGCGAGGGAGGATGGCGCTTTGTTGACGTTAACCGTTACATCACCACTTGATCCATCAATGGCGATATTTTGTTTGATCGTATCCAATGAAAGTTCGGTATTCCCTGAATCAGCATGAACCGCAATGTCCCCCTCTAGATGCTCTCCCGTTATATCACCGGAAGAGACCCCGAGCTTAATCTTTTTGCCGGATACTTGAGCGATGTGAATATCACCGGAAGAAGTTTCGACTTGCACTTGTTCGGCCTTTACTCCTCTTACGCTCGCGTCGCCGCTTGAGATATCGACCATTATTTTTTTGTACACTTTTTCAGGAACCGATATTGTGAGTGTTGTACTCGAATACCGTATGCCGAAGCCGATACGGGAATCAAGGCTGATTAGCAGTTGGCTTCCTTCTTGCTTCACGCTAAATTTCATTGCTCTAAGCCCTGCTTTATTCCCTTTCCCCATCAGGTGAACATCAATTGCGTCTTTTTTTGCTGGTACAATTTTAACATCACTAGACCCTGCCGAAACATTAACGGAATCGATTCCACCTGCGGAAACCGATTTCCTTTTATCGATTGATACGGTCTTTCCGTAAAGAAATGAAAATGAAAAATCCTGTTTGGCAACTGCGGTTGAAACAAGCCCCACGATTCCAGCTAAAAAAACGATCGCGGATATCAACATCCATTTTCTCATTAACTTCGCTCTCCTTTCACGATCCGAACATTAAATCTTGCATAGTTCAAAATCATTCGATAAAGAAATTTCCCGATGTAAATCATCACGATGCACATAAACACTCCGAAGCCAGTCAAAGCCATTGCCATAAAGAGTCGTTCCATAAAACTTATATCTTCCAAAAAGACCGGGGATAATACACCGATTCCGCTTGTTGCTATCGCAAAAGATGCGATACATAATACGGCATAAACGACTAAAATAACAATAATCGGCATGAGAAGAAAGACAATGTTAAAGAAGCTTAAACTGACGATAGCGAGCAGTGCCTTCATCATGTTATGCATGGATTTATCAGACTGAGCTTGCGAAAGATGATACTGGGCGAGTATCTCACGGGCAAGCGTTTTCGGAGAACCGAGCTCATTAGCAATTTCATGCTCCGTTTTGCCCTCGGCCATCCCCATTTCAAAATGTTCCTCATAATCATAGATGATTTCTTTTCTTTCGCCTTCGGGCAACTTTTTAATAAAGTTTCCTAATTCGCTTATAAATTGTTTCTTTGTCATTAGACGGCCGCCTCCTTGATGAGCATATTCACTCCTTCTGAAAACTTTAGCCACTCCACAATAAGTTCTTCCATGTACGCTTTTCCTTTACTCGTAATCCTGTAATACTTTCGCGGTGGCCCTTCAGTTGATTCCCGTAAATAGGTGGTAACCAGCTCTTCTTTCGTTAACCGGCGTAATAATGGATAAAGGCTCCCGTCTGCCACCTCGATGCGCTTTGAAATATTTTGAGCCAGTTCGTATCCATATTGATCCTTTTGGTTTACTAATACGAGCACACAAAGCTCCAGAACCCCTTTCTTAAACTGAACATTCATACATTCACCGCCTTTTAGTAATCCTATCGACTAATGAAAATTTATCATTCAGTACTGATCATAGTTCAATACCGGGCGAAAATGACCAACAAACTCCACGCCAACTATAATTTACCATATAGTATTGAACTTTGCAAGATAGTGATCAGTAATTTATTGTGATTTTTCAAGACCTGAGTTCTCTATTTTGTTTTCTTCCTCTTTGACCTATTATAATGATAGCAGAGGTTATAGGTTTTAATAATCAAGGAGGGGTTCCATGTGCTTAACATTGAAGTCAGAAGGCCGCGAATCGAAGATCGAGATGAGCTCCATCAATTTTTTCGCACAGTCGTAACGGATACATTCAGAAAAGAAGGATTATCGGCGCTTGTTGCTGATATCGAAAATGAAATTGAAAGCAAGAAGCAATACTTACAATATGACCTGGACAGCAATGGGAAAGAGCGGTATTTTTTGATTGCCTGCGATAAAAATGATAATAAAATAATAGGTTCTATTGAACATGGCCCGGCGAGCAGCCTGATGATCAATTGCACCAATGGGCGATTAAAAGGGGTGCCTGAGATCGGGACAGTATTTGTGCTTCCGGATTTTCAGAGGCGCGGCATAGGAAGCCTTCTGTTGAATGTCATGTTTTTAACGCTCTTGAATCGTGGGATTAACGAATTTTGTTTAGACAGCGGCTATAAAACGGCACAGAAAATATGGAAGAAGAAATTTGGAGCCCCGGACTATTTGCTAAAAAATTATTGGGGCGAGGGACAAGATCATATGATTTGGAAAAGGCGGACGGCAGATATGCAGATCATATTTTAGTTTCGGTTTGGTTTCTTCCATCTTCTATTCTTGCGCTATTCTATCATTTCAGAGGCAAACTTTTCGGATTTACTAATCTTCAAGCTGAAAAAGATTCATCAGTCGCCTCCGATTTTTTCTGAATATGCTTTATCTTTAGTCTACATGAAAATCTCTCATTAATGCTATTTGCACTATTCATTTTACTTATGAATCATCACAACGAAAGAAGTCATTCTATTTTTAGAAAAAGAAAACGTCACGAATCTTGTCATCGGGCGGGTTTCCGAGATCGAGAAAAACACAAAGAAGGGCCAAAAGAAAAAGTCGAAAACAACAAAAATAAGAAGGCAACAGCTTTCCCTTTGGAACCGGGGAAAGATCAAACAAAAACTAACGTATAAAGCTCAGCTGAAAGGAATCAAAGTGGAAGAAACGGAAGAAAGCTATACGTCCCAAACCTGTCCGTTCTGTCATGGAAGACATAAAATCAATGGACGTCCATTCAAATGTTCTGTTCGCCAAACAGAAATCCATCGGGACGTAAACGGTGCCCAGAATATCGCACGGAAGAAGTACCCGATGGAAGTAAGCCACCTCCTTGAAGTCATATTTAAACAACCGGTCTGGTATAAGCGATATGTGAACGGGAATCCCTGTTTTTTTAATAAGACAAGGTCAGGATCGATCAGAGTTTAAAAGTATGGCCAGAACGATGGCGTAGTAGGCACCGACCTTGCCCGCAGGAAGTTGTGTTCCGACCTCTTGTGTTGCTCACCCAAGTTCGACCGCTGCTTCTTCTCTGGAAGAAAGTAAGTTGGATGTTTGTGAGAAAGCAACCACGGTTAGAATCCCACTACTGTCTATGGCAGTAGCTTGCGGCTTTAGCCGTGGGAGTAGGTCACCCCTGGAGAAAATAATCCTACGATTGAAGTCGCAGGCTCAGCAGTTATAACCATTGAAGGCATGATTACGATCTAAAAGAACTCGGATGGCCCGAGTTCTTTTTTACATTGTTGAGCTTCTTCTACTGTACCAGTTCCAAACAGCCTCTAGCTGTGATGCCTCAAATAGGCGGATCCCGCTGACTGATTTCCCCATAACGGCAATCGATAAGGAGAGCAGCCCTTTTCGCCTTATTGGAGCTGTCGCTGACAATGTCATCGATTGAATGTGCGGACGGCGAACATAATACGTTTTTCTTGCCAAATCTCTCGTCTGAATAGCCAGCTGTTCATTTGACAGCATCACACCCTGCGTGCGGTAAATGAACAGGAACCATACCGTATCAAGCGGAATAAGAACGAGCGAAAGAATAGCGTGCTTGCCGAAAACCAAGAGCAATAGGCCGGAGACGAGGCACACAGCTAGCAATTGCCAGCGAATGAAATAGAAGGCTCCACGCCCCGGGGCCCGATCGGAAATCTTGCTTTCATGATACTGCGGAAGAAACTGCTCGAACAACTGCGCAAGCTCAGCTTTCTTTACAAACGGATGCAAAATCACATTTTCTTTTTTATCGGATTGAATGACATAGACTTCGACCTCTGCGTACCCGAGCCATTGCCGGAGCCATCCTTCTTTTACGCAAATCGCCTGTACACGGTGAATGTGAAACGCCGTCTGCTTTTTGTTTAAGAGGCCGTATGAAATAGAAATTTGCGAGCCGTTTTTCTCCACTGTATACCCGCCGAACTTGACAATATAAAACAAAATGGATAAGACCCATGCAAGCAAGCTACCCGCAATAATCGCGAGGATAATAGCAGTAAATCCTGACAGATGATGGATGATCCATGAAGTCATTGACTTATAGACATCCTCTGGAAGAACATCGTCGGCAAAGGATAACATACCGGCAACGGCAGTAATGACGATCCCAAGGTGGGTGGTCGTGCATGCCGCAATCAATAGGTCCTTTGTTCCGAGGCTAATCCTGGCTCCTGCCCGATGGTTTTCTGTTTGTTCTGGCAGAATCTTAATTTCAGCAGTACCGTCCTCTTCAGAAGCAGAAGAAGGACTTCCTTTTTCTTTTCGAAGAGCCGCTTGCAGCTCCTCTGCCTCCTTACGGGTAATGGCTGGTATGACGCCATCCGCTTCATTCCCTCCCCCAGGTGTCTCCAATTTCACCTTCACAACCCGGAACAGACGCTGGATAAGCGGTTCCTCAATAGAGACAGTGTGAATTCGCCGAAAGCTTATATATTTTTCATCACGAAAGAAAACCCCTTTTTTGATCACGATTTGTTCAGCTTCTATCGTATACGAATAGCGCAGCCAGCCGACCAATCCGAAACATACGTTGACGCCAATCAAGAAAGGCGCTGCATACGTCCACAGCCATGGGTGCTTATTCCCTTGAACGACCAGCACGATAAGGGCAGGAAACCATCCTTTAATCGCTTGAATGACAAAAAGAAGAATATAGGCTGGATGCAATCGCTTCGGCTCATTCATCATCATCATCCTTTACCCTTGCAAGTATAGCGATTTGGCTCTGGAGTCTTCTTGCATCCTCCGATTTCAGGCCGCTTATTTTATGGCGTGATGCAGCGGTGACAACAGTAACCGCAGCCAGCCCATACTTTCTCATAAACGGTCCGCTTTCCATTTCGACATGCTGAACACGAATCATCGGAACGAGCACATTATGGATAAAAAAGATGCCTGATTGAATTTCGATTTCCTGCTCGAATACTTCATAGGCAAACCGCCGGTAGCTTAATGTCGGTATAAGCCAGGTGAAAAGTATGAACAACATACAAAACACGGCAAGCGCGATCCAGCCCGGTATGTACGTAAAGCCAAAAATTTTCGCAATCAATAAATAAAGCAATGATAGAATGATTCCCGTCCCATTAAAAATGGCTCCGGAAATGCGGGATAGCTTCACCGCATCCGGATGCCTTCGATTTGCCAGATTTCGAACCATAGCTTTCCCCTTTCCAATGTTTCTAAAAAAAGGATACCATAACATCCAAAAGAAATCTGGGCTTTATTTTATCATTTGGGAAATTTTTTTAAAAGGCGTCGAGTTTAAGTCCGTGCGCAATAATCAGCTCCGCCTCGGTCGATTGCTGAATGTCTTCGACCGTATAACCTTTTGCGACTTCGACTAGAATTAGCCCCCGGGGAGTGACATCGATGACGGCGCGGTCCGTAATAATCCGGTCCACGACATTTTCTCCTGTGAGCGGAAGGGAGCATTTTTTCAAAATTTTCGGCTCTCCTTTATTGTTCACATGTTCCATAATGACGATAATTTTTTTCGCGCCGTGGACAAGATCCATCGCTCCGCCCATGCCTTTTATCATTTTGCCGGGAATCATCCAATTGGCCAAATCCCCGGTTTCGGACACTTCCATTCCGCCTAAAATCGCTACATCGATGTGACCACCGCGAATCATCGCAAACGATTCAGCACTGTTAAAATAGGCCGCCCCTTCAATCGCTGTGATCGTTTCTTTTCCTGCATTAATAAGATCAGGATCGACTTCGTTTTCCAACGGATAAGGGCCAATGCCGAGCAAACCGTTTTCGGATTGAAGGACGACCTCTTTGTCGCTATCGATATAATTGGCGACAAGTGTCGGCATCCCAATACCGAGGTTCACATAGTTTCCATCTTCGATCTCTTTTTCTGCGCGTCTGGCGATTTTTTCTCTTATTCCTGCTTTTTCATTGATTTTTACCGACATAACGATCACCCCGTTTTCCTTGTTGTTAGCCGTTCGATTCTCTTCTCTAGCTTTCCGATGGCAAGCCGCTGCACATAAATGCCGGGGGTGTGAATTTCATTCGGATGCAGTTCGCCTATTTTTTCCACTTCGGCAATCGTGATGTTCCCGGCCGCCGCCATCATCGGATTAAAATTTTGTGCCGTTTTATTGTAAGTTAAATTGCCCATCCGGTCTGCTTTTGCGGCGCATACTAAACTAAAATCAGCTGTAAGCGCTTCCTCGAGCACATATTTTTTTCTGCGGAACGTCCGAACTTCTTTTCCTTCTGCTAACATTGTCCCTACCCCGGCCGGTGTATAAAAAGCGGGGATTCCTGCTCCACCTGCGCGGATTTTTTCCGCCAGCGTCCCCTGCGGAATGAGCTCAACTTCCAGTTCCCCCGATAATGCCTGGCGCTCAAACTCTTTGTTTTCACCAACATACGAGCTAATCATCTTTTTAATTTGTTTATTTTTAAGAAGGATTCCGAGCCCCCAATCGTCCACTCCGCAGTTGTTGGAGATGATCGTCAAATCCTTGACGCCTGTTTCGGCGAGTGCCTTGATCAGGTTTTCCGGAATTCCACAAAGGCCGAATCCTCCGACCATCAATGTCGCTCCATCAGGTATATCTTGAACAGCCTCTTGAAAGGTTGAAAAAACTTGTTTCATCGTAAGTCTCCCTCCTATCTTTCTATCAAACGATTTTATTCAGGTTCAATTTCATTTCCCGTCTTTAAATCTATGACTTTTGTAGGATCGTCCGGTGTCGGGATCGTCTTGCTTTTTGGCGGCTTATGATGGTTTTCCACCCAGTTGACCATAAGATCAAACGCCTGATGGGCATACGGCAGCAATGGCTGAAGCTCCTTGTTTGGATCAGTTGACTGGTTCCAGACAAGGCTGTCGACATGGTTGCCTTTTTCAATCATATACAGCCGGTGGAGCTTCCCTTTCCCCGCTCGTTCGACCAGTTTTTCATAAGGCTTTGCATGAACGGACGGAAAGATGAGAGAATCCCATGATCCGGCGATGCTGATGAGCGGAACATTGATATCCCCTGTATTTTCGATCTTCTTTACATTGTTTTTCACGCTTTTTGGCCTTGACCAATAATCATAGTTTTTAAAGATAGAATCATAGGAACGGTCGCGGACACCGTTTTTGAAATTCAAATAGTTTTGCCACTGGATCCGGTTTGGCGCATTCGGGTCAAATTCATCACGATAGATGTTGAGTGTGACGAACCAATAAATCTGGTCATGGTAATTCCAGAGCCGTTCGGATCCTTTTGGAAGCCCTGCTTTATACATCGCTTCCATCGCTTTTTCTTTTTCTTCTCCCGTGCCGTAAAGCGCCGCCCCGGCGTTATTGACGACCGGAGTAAGCGAGCTGATTAAATTCGGATCATGGGCCCTCCAGAGCACTCCTTCCCAGTCAATCCCTCCGTCAAATAGCGCTGGCTGCCCTGTCTTTTCCGGCCCATCGTGCTCAAGAGCATAACGAACGACATAACCGCCGTTGGAAATACCGATTGCATAAGTGGGTACCTGGTGATCCTTCGTGATGAGCTTGCTTGCCGGGTTCTTTCTGTCATGCCGGTCAATCAACTGATCTTTATAGTTTTTCACTAAAAAGTGTTGCGCCGCCTTCGTTACCTGGCGAAAACGCTCATGCCACTCCTTGACGCTGTCGTCTTCAGACACGAGCGCATTTTTCACTTTGGCGAGCGGATCATCCGGGTCCTCTTCCCCTTGCGTTCCTTTATCGATAGCAGCAAACGCATACCCTTTCGCCAAAACAAAATCGCTGAACAGCAAGTCCGTCGATGTCTCGTTCCGTGTCGCCGGAATCCCGGAAACGACAAGCTTGCCGTTCCACTTGTCCGGCACGCGGATGACAAATTTGGCATCTTCAAATCTGCCATTTACTTGAACCCCGGTGATTTCAGCCTGATGATACATCTTGTACCAGCCAGTTCCATCGGTTGGGCTCCCCCAGTTGTATGGCGCAAGCCCGACATTTCCGTAAACGGTCGCCGCCGCATATTGCTTCGGGTTTTTCGTCGTCAGCCAGTTTCCATCTTTCCCGTTAAAGCGGGTGATCGTTACATCATCTGCCCCTCGTATATTTGCGGGTGCAGCGGCCCGCGCGGAAGTCAGATAAGAGTCTGGCGCGGCAAAAGGCATTATCAAAGCCGAAGCTGTAGCTATCGCCAACCATGTCCGTTTCATGAAATGATCCCTCCTTTTCTAAATTGATTGATATCTGCTGTATTCTGATTGATATCTTTCTTCATTTGATCGATATCCGCCCCGATTTGACTGATATCTTTAAAAATGATTGATA
>NZ_KE387232.1:113903-125860 GCF_000430745.1 Fictibacillus gelatini DSM 15865
CCTCGATTTGATCGATTTCCTGCCGAAGTTGAACGATATCCGTCCTACTTTTATTGCACGGTGTAGCCGCCATCGAGAACTACGGCCTGGCCGGTTACTCCTTTTGCTTTGTCGCTTGCTAAAAATGCGGCGTAATCCGCGATTTCAGAGGCAGATAATAAACGTTTTTGCGGAACGAGCGGATAAATGACCTCTTCTAGTACGCGGTCCAGCGGGACATTCCGCGTTTTTGCCAGATCGTTTAACTGATTTTGGACAAGCGGCGTATCGACATATCCCGGGCAAAGGGCATTGACCGTAATGCCGTGTTCCGCTCCTTCAAGCGCCGCGACTTTCGTTAGCCCGATGACGCCATGCTTGGCGCTGTTGTATGCTGCTTTTCCTGCGAACCCTATCAAGCCGTTGATCGATGCCATGTTAATGATTCGTCCATACCCTTTTTCCTTCATAAGCGGAAAGACGTGTTTTATCCCGATAAAAGAGCCGGTCAACATCACTTTGACAAGCCATTCGAACTTTTCAACGGGGAACTCCTCAATTGGCGACACGTGCTGGAGACCCGCATTGTTGACTAAAACATCAATCGTACCGAACGTATCCGTTGTTTTTTTCAAACTTTGCTGAACTTGTTCTTCATTCGTCACATCACAGACGATCGGAAGTGCCGCGTAGCCTTCCTCCTTAAGCCCTCCCGCTGCTTTTTCACACTTGTCGCGGTCCAAATCGCAAATGGCGACGTTCGCGCCTTCCCTGGCAAAAGTCTGAGCGATTTCAAATCCGATTCCACTGGCCGCACCTGTAATAAAAGCGACTTTCTCCTTTAATAAGGTTGACATATGGTTCTCTCCCCTCGTAATCTCTTTAAACGATGCCGGTGAGGCTGTACACGCCGATAATGAAAAAGACGGCGAGTGTCTTAATGATCGTAACGGCGAAAATATCGCGATACGACTGGCGATGGGTCAATCCAGTCACGGCAAGCAATGTAATTACCGCACCGTTATGAGGCAGTGTATCCATTCCCCCGGACGCCATGGAAATGACCCGGTGCATTACTTCCGGCGGGATATGAAATTGCTGGATTGCCGCGATATATTTATCGGACATCGCGCTCAGTGCAATTCCCATTCCTCCAGAAGCTGATCCTGTTACTCCAGCAAGGGTTGTCGTCGTGACGGCCCCATTGACAAGCGGGTCGGTAAATGTATGGGAAATTCCCTTGCTGATAACCGCAAATCCTGGAAGGGAAGCGATGACACCGCCAAAACCGTATTCCGCGCCTGTGTTCATGGAAGCGAGCAGTGCACCACCGATGCTTGTATTCAGGCCTGACTTCATATTTGCCTTTACTTTCTTCCAATCAAACAAAACAGTGGCGATAATTCCGACAAGAAGCGCTAATTCGACTGACCAAATAGCCGCTACCGCCGAAATCTCCACCTTGCCAAACGCCTCTAATCCGATTAATTTAAAATCGAATCCGTTCGGGTACCATTTCGGCAGCATAATTGTAAATATTTTGTTCATGACCCCGACAAGTATGAGTGGCACAAACGCAAAAATCTGGCGGGCGACGCTTTCACGAGCTACAGGTGTAATGGCCCTTTCTGCTTTCGCCTCAGATTCCAGCGCGGCCGCCATTTCCGGATGATCCAAAGGCAAGTATCCTTCCCCTGCCTTTTCCGCTTTCCTCCTCCGTGATTCTAAATAAAGCATGCCGACGGCGAAGACGAATACCGCACCAATAATCCCGAGTATGGGCGCCGCGTAAATATCCGTTTTAAAAAAGGAGGTTGGAATGACGTTTTGAATTTGCGGCGTTCCCGGCAGGGCGTCCATCGTAAACGTAAAGGCGCCAAGCGCAATCGTCCCGGGAATGAGCCTTTTCGGAATGTTCGCTTCACGGAACATATTGGCCGCAAATGGGTAAACGGCAAAGACGACAACGAATAAGCTGACACCGCTGTACGTTAAAATCGTCCCTAATAAAACGATGGCCAGTATTGCCCGTTTTGCCCCGATCAAGCGGACGATCGTTTTCGCAATCGACTCGGCAAGCCCGGACATTTCAACGACCTTCCCGAAGATCGCGCCTAATAGGAACACCGGAAAATAAAGCTTGATGAACCCGACCATCTTTTCCATAAAAACGTTTGAGAAAAACGGAAGAACATATCCCGGGTCCGTCAATAAAACGGCGAGCAGCGCACAAATCGGAGCAAATAAAATGACTGAAAAACCGCGATAAGCAACAAACATTAATAGTCCTAAAGCTAAAAGAATAATAATAAGCTCCAAACCCAAATCCCCCTTAAGTTTATTTTCCAATCAAAAAGTAAACGCTTTCAACTCATGCTTCAACCTCCTTTGCTTATTGATCTAGCAATTTTCATGCCAAATAAAAAAATGCCTTTCCCTGCGGAAAAACCTCGCTTTCGCGATTCCGGAAAAGCGGAAAATTCCGTTTTTCCGGAATCAATTTTAGCTTAAATTCCGTTAAGTCGGAATTTTAAGAACAAAACTCATGTTTTGGTATAATTGAAGTAGATTATTTCGGTTGGGGAGATTAAGTGATGGCAGGAATCGACAAACTTCCGTATGAATGGATTAAGGAAATTATTAATGTCATAGCGGAAAAGATCGTCGTGATTAACCGTGATGGCATCATCGAATACATTAATTCGGCGTATTGTGAGTTCCTCGGAACAACAATGGAGGAAGCAATTGGAAAACCCGTTCAGGAAATTATCGAAAATACTAGAATGCACATTGTCGTCAAAACCGGACAGGCGGAAATTGCATCCGTTCATCCGATCAAAGGGAGCGAAATGATCGCTAACCGCTATCCACTTTATATCAATGGGGAAATTGTTGGAGCGGTCGGAACAGTTAGCTTCGGCAACCCGGAGGAATGGATGGATTACTCTGAGCGGATTCAGCCACTGCTTGCGGAATTGAAATATTATAAAGCAGAATTTCAAAATGAATTGAGAAGCAAATATAATTTTAATGATTTAATTGGCGATAGCCCAATGTTCCAGGCCGCGAAACACCTGGCAGAACGGGCGGCGGGAAGCCAGTCGGCCGTTTTATTATTAGGCGAGTCCGGAACGGGGAAAGAACTATTTGCCCATGCGATCCATCAGACAAGTCCCCGCGGGCATTTTTCTTTTGTCCGGTTAAATTGCGCTTCCATCCCGGAGCACTTGTTTGAATCTGAATTGTTCGGCTACGAGGAAGGCGCATTTACCGGGTCAAAAAAAGGCGGCAAAAAAGGAAAGTTTGAACTTGCCCATTGTGGAACGCTTTTCTTAGATGAAGTCGGAGATATGCCTCTTCATATGCAAAGCAAGCTTCTTCGCGTTTTGCAGGAAAAAGAAATCGAGCGTGTCGGCGGCCAGTCGCCGATTCCCATCGATGTTCGAATCATTGCCGCAACGAATCGCAATTTAGAAAAAATGGTCGAGGAAGGCCATTTTCGCCAGGATCTTTATTATCGGCTCAATGTCATGAAAATCAATATTCCTTCTTTAAGAGAACGTAAAGAAGATATTTTGCCGATTGCGAAAGTATTATTGAAAAAGCTTGAACGCAACTTCCACCGCCAGGGGATCGAACTTTCCACCGAAGTCATCCGCCGTTTTGAAGCCCACTCATGGCCCGGCAACATACGGGAACTGGAAAATGTTTTAGAAAGAGCGGTCAATGTCCTGGATGGAAACATCATTCACGTTGCCCATTTGCCGCTCTATCTTCAAGACAATCACGTGTATAGAGAAACGGCTCACATTCAACCGGATGACGTTCATCCAGCAGAAGAGACGATTCAGCCCTTAAAAGAGATTGTAGCTGCGGCCGAAAAATCAGCAATAAAGAAAGCCCTACAGTTCACAAACGGAAATAAAAGGCTGGCCGCTAAAATGCTCGGGATCGGGAAGACAAGCTTTTACGACAAATGCAGGACGTATGAAATTGACTAGTTCACACAAGCTATTCTCACTTTGAAGGATAGCTTTTTTATTGAGGGAAAAATAAGGGAATCTCTTATTGCAAAGGTGAAGTTGATGTTAGAGAATGGGAAAATTTCTTCGGGGCAATTTAAAATTTTAGTGATTTTATTTACGATCGGAGGCAATATTCTAATCATTCAGTCTCCTCCCGCCATCATGGCGAAACAAGATGCGTGGATTTCGGCTGTTTTCGGTTTACTATGCGGACTGCTTATCGTCTGTTTATTTGATGTGTTACACAAGCACTACCCGCGTCTAACATTCGTAGAAATGGCTGAAAAAATTCTAGAAAGATGGGGCGGTGGAACGGTTTCTTTTCTCTTTCTCTTCTATCTTCTTTTACTCATTCCGACACAGTTTTGGGAAATGGGAAATTTCATGACATTGGAGATTTTACCGAATACACCTGAAAAAGCGGTTACGATCACTTTTCTTTTAGTCGTTCTTCTGGCTGTTCACCTTGGTCTGGAAAACATTTCTCGGAGCGCTGAAATTTGTTTTCCTATTTTGTTTTTTCTATTATTTGTTCTCGTACTTTGCCTCTTACCCAAAATTAAGATTGAAAATATACAACCCGTTTTAGAAGAAGGATTTAAACCCGTCTTCAAAGCATCTTTCACCCTGATTGCCTTTCCGTATGTAGAACTTTTTGTACTGCTTATGATCTTCCCCTATGTTCAAGAAAGGAAAATAAGGAAAAGTATTCTTGTTGGAGTCCTGGTTGGAGGGGGAATTTTAATAGTCATTACATTGGTGACTATTTTAGTTCTTGGCTATGATATGACGGCAAGATACATTTATCCGAGCTATGCGTTAGCGAAAAAGATCAACATTGGCAATTTTGTGCAGCGAATTGAGGCCGTGCTCGCAGTGATTTGGATTATCACGATTTTTTTCAAGACAAGCTTGCTCGTGTATTCGATGACCTTGGGGCTGGCGCAACTTTTAAAGCTAAAAGAATACCGTCTTCTTCTTTTTCCGACGGGAATGATCCTCGTTGTCTTAACTGATATCATCGCTCCAAATAACGCCTACTACAGTTCTCTTGCAGTCTTTTGGCCGTTTTTTGATTTTTCTTTCGGACTTCTTTTACCATTGTTACTGCTAACCATAGGTTTGCTCCGGAAAAAGTTTGAGAAAGTCAAACCAAAGAAAACTTAAACTGTTTCCATACTTTATTCTGTTACAACCCTCTCATGAAGATGAAGGGAAATTCAATGGTTGAGATTTTTTTCATCTGTCTATACTGGGAATATGCGGGAGCTGGTGAAATTTCCCGTCTAATGAAAAGAGGGGAGAGTTGAGTGTGAATCAAGTCATCGAGGCGGTAAAAGTTATTTTTCTCGTGGCAGTTGGCGGAAAATCGGCAATTGTTGAACATGTCGAGGAAAACGAATATGTACACTTATAAAATTCAATATAAGGTCTCACCATAATGTCTGCTCTTACCTCTAATTCGAAGAGCAGACATTTTCTTTCTTCTTATTATTTGTAAAAGCTGTATTGCAAGTGAACACCTCACGTAGTGAATCAAGCGCTTGCCTTCCGTTTTTTCCTCGTGCATGTATGCAATACAATCCCCGTTTTCCGTACAACATGCTGACACTTAACAAGCTTTTGGCGTTTGAGACAAAACCATTGCATTGTATATCAATTTGACACTGCTTAAAGGCATTCGCTGTCTTCACAATTTCCAAAATCGTTTTAGACTTCAATTTTTCCGGAACAAGAATATACGTTTTCATTCGTTTCCCTTCCTTTTCCTTTTTGTTTCATCTCCAGTGTATACGGTGAATGTTAAGGAACGATAAAGGGGCTGTAAAAAATCAAGCAGGGTTCTATGAACTTGTTTTGATCTTCTCTTTGTCGATAGTTTGTTAAAATTGTAGATTAATTGTAAATTTTTTATTAAAATAAGATTGATTGTTCATTTAAAGAGAATAACAACCTATGAACTACATCAAAAGCTCTCTTATTTGACATCAGTGTGGCGGCTACCCCATTTATCGGGCAAGGCAAGCCATTTTCTTGATCAAAAAAGGAGGCCAATGATGAATAGAGTAAGCATGGTACTGCTAGCTGGCGGGGTCGGAAAGCGAATGAAAATGAACGTTCCTAAACAATTGTTAACAATTGGCGGGAAACCGATCATTGCCCACGTACTCGAAAAAATAGAAATGATTGACGAAATTGCTGAAGTCATCATCCCATCCCCAGAAAACTACATCGAAGAAACGATTATGACGATCAATGACCATCAATTCTCAAAACCTTTTCAGGTCATTGAAGGCGGCTCTTCCAGACAAGAATCCACTTACAAAGCATTGCAACATGTCCAACATGAGCACGTTATCATTCACGAAGCGGTTCGGCCGTTTGTCTCAAAAGAAGAATTTATTCATCTCATTCATTGTGAAGAAGAAAACGCCATCTATGGACTCGACATCCCATTTACCGTTTTAGAAGGAAAAGAATACATTGAAGGCAATCTAGAGCGCGACAGACTTGTCAACATCCAGCTCCCGCAAAAATTCAATACGGAAAAACTCCTCGCCGCACATGAAAAAGCCCATCACGAGATGAACGAATTCACCGAAGATGCGAGCCTCTATTTCCACTACTACGGCGAGAATATCAAGGTTTTGGAAGGGACGGAATACAACATTAAGATTACCAAACCGATTGACCGTAAAGTTGCAGAAATCATTTACAAAGATTATGTATTGGGGAGGGAGTATAGCGAATGAAAACGTGCATAGTAACAGGGGCAAGCCGTGGAATTGGACGGGCCATTGCGGTCAAATTAAGTGAACGAAATGATATTGACAATTTGATTCTTGTAGCAAGAAGCAAAAACGATTTAAACGAAACCGTCAAATTGATGAATGAACAAAAAAATATTTACTCTTACAGCGTCGACTTAACCAATTCGGCGGAAACGCAAAAGCTCGTTCATTCGGTTGGCCAGGAATTCGGCACAATCGATTTATTGTTTAACGTCGCAGGTTACGCTGAACCAAAGTCACTTTTGGAAACGACGCTCGAAAATTGGGAAACGACCTATAAAGTAAACGTTCAATCCGTCTTTATGATCACGAAAGAGGTTGTCAAATTCATGAAGAAAACCGGCGGGAAAATTGTCAACGTCGCATCGACAGCCGGAATGAGCTCGCGGCCGGGCTGGCTCGCTTACGCCTCATCGAAAGCGGCTTTAATCAGTATGTCGCAAACATTGTCAGATGAATTGGCGGAGTATGGCATTAAAGTGTATTGCGTGTCTCCGGGACGATGCGCGACGGAACTTCGGCGAATTCTCGCTCCGGACGAAGACCAGAGCAAAATCATGCAGCCAGAACACGTCGCTGATGTCGTCAACAACTTGATTTCCGATCACGGACTTTGCCTTGACGGCCAAAACATCGTCATTCGCCAGCAGCCGCATGTGCAACTTCAAACGGTAAGCAACAAAACAGAAACCGCATCACCATCGCGTTAATGCGTGTGGGGATATTTCATCAATTCCCTTTTTTAATAAAGAGGTGTGTATGTTGGAGGATTTTACATTGACTGAAAAACTGGCTATCGCGCAAACGGCCCTGCTTATCCTGATCTTTCTCTCGCTCAATAAAGGGCTAATTAAAAACAGCTTTAAAAAAGGGAAAGTTTTTCTTAAACGTTTGATAGTCGTTAGCATTTATTATGCTTCCCGTTTTTTCCCCCGTTCCAAAAAGATCATTGTATTTGGCGCTGAGAACGGCAAAGCTCTAAGGGGGAACCCGAAGTATTTGTTTTATGAAGCAATCAAAGAAGACCGGGTGCGCTGCATGTGGATTTTCAAAAGCAAGAAAGCGGTCAACGAAGCGCGCCTGCTTGGATATGAAAGCTATTATTTTCGCTCGCCGAAAGGTATCTATTATCAGCTTAGGGCAAAACTCTTTATTCACTCGCATTCGATCCATGATGATTTCAACCGTAGCTTGCTTGGCGGCGCGATTTCCGTCTGCACGTGGCATGGAGTCGGTTTGAAAAAGGTATTTGGCGCGAATAAAAAGACGTTCACGTACAAAACGATTCATGAGAAAAACCGGATCAAACGATTTTTCAACATGTTTGTCGTACGAACGCAAAACGCCAAAGAAAGCTATGTGATTTCAACAAGCGATGAAGTATCATCCTATTATCCTGAAACCTTCCTCGTGAAAAAGGAAAATTTGATTCAAATGGGGCAGGCAAGAAACGACATCTTCTTTAAGCAGACCGAAGAGGATGAGAAGTTTCCTGAGTATATTAAGAAAAACAAAATCATTACGTACATGCCGACCCATCGAAACTTCGGAAAACTGGATGACAATATTAACACCGTTATGGATTTGCGGGCGCTTGATGCATTTTGTGAAGAAAACGGCTATTTGTTTTTGGTCAAACGGCATATGTATTCAAGCGGAAGGGTTCCAAAAACATTAAAAAATATCATCGATGTATCGAATGACAATCTTGACCCGCAAATGCTGTTAAAGTATACGGACATTCTCATTACCGATTATTCGAGCTGCTACACCGATTATTTATTGCTCGACCGGCCGGTCATCTTTTATTGCTATGACTTGCAAAAATATTTAACCAAGTCGAATGAAATGTACTTTGAATACGAAGATGTGACGCCAGGCCCGAAAGCGAAAGACTTTGACGCATTAATGCAGGCTCTCTATGATGCGGTAAATCATCAAGACGGCTATCGACAGGAGCGGAAACGTGTCCTTGATATTTTCTACTCCGAGGAAAACCAGGCTCCTGTCACAGAGAAACAAATGAAGTACATTTTCGAACACATTTTGAAACTCGATAACGTGAAGAAACAAGACGTAAAAAAAGACAATAAACAGCAAATAACGGCATAATAAACGAGCCCTTGCGGGGGCTCGTTTTTTAAGTAGTAAACATTGATCAAAAATATCATCTGGTAAGAGTTCATCATCATTGAATAAATCAAATCATATCTATAATCAAGGGTCTTTTAAAAAGCTTTTTTAAATGTATGAAACACTTCCAACAAACCTAAATTCATATCCATTTTTAATTACTTCTTTTTTTCTAGCATTATACTTAAAATTATAAAGCAAAATTGCTGAATTAGTATCTTTACAAATTCCAGTTATATTCATTGCCTCAAATCTTGGAATTACTACTTCGTCGTATGAACACCCGGCAATCAAATCTCTTACATTTTCATTACTCCTATCATGAACAACCCTTTCTAAAAAATCCTCGTCAAAATCATCTATGTCTATATTAAAATCAGTTAAAAAGGGAGAAGGGAGAAAGTCACCATCGTCAGTATAAACTAATTCAACATAATTCGATAAAAGTTCTTCATTTTTTATATTACCAATCCATAACGAAACATAACCCTTCTTTTCCATACATATCCTTCCTCGTTTAATGACTAATTTGCAATCCTTTCGATAAAGCTTCTACTCCACTTTTTCATTTAAAGTACTCGGTTCCATATACTACACTTGCATGTAAAATGTCATCTCGCCTGGTAATTGTGCTTCTCACAAAATCCAAATATTAAATCAATACTCCATGATGGTATTACCTTCATGAACTCTGAATTTCAAACTGGTCTCATTCATGTTGTTCTTACTTCACTAATAACAAAAGCACCTGTTGCCTAAAAGGCAACCAAGTGCTTTATTGTTTACTTTTCTTCAAATTCCTTCATTCTCTCTATTAAATCTAAATCTATCTGTTCTTTGTTTTGACTTATATATTTATATTCAAAATACTTAATTCTATCTGTTGGACCAAATTCACTTTCATGCCAATTTGTATAATCAAAATGTACGTTTAATTTACCTGTATCATTTAATAATAATGTCACTGAAAACCAAGGATCTTGGTCATTATCAGTAAAAACTTTTTGGAGTTCAACAGTAAGTTGAAATAATTTATGTAGTTCTTTATTATAAGCCCTCTTATCTACACTATATAATTTTGGAATATAATGTGAAAAAATGTGTTGTTCCTCACCTTTGGGCGTAAAAAAGAAGAAAACTCCTCCTTCTCCCTCCTTGACTTCACCATTAAAACAGAAATTATCCCATTCAGTTGGAATCATATCATTAACCTGTTGTGCAATTTCTTTATATAACTCGTTTAATTCTGTTTCAAAACTCATCAATATCAGCCTCCTGATTTATTTTCAATCTCGCGAATCACTGGAAATTGTCCTTCAATTTCATATTCGACCATAAAGGAAACCGGTCGCATTGAATTATTAGAATAGATCGGTTCAATACTAACAGAGACTTTCTTGGGCGGTACCTCTTTCAATGCATTGGCCCACTCAGTCTCCATTTCGTACCAAACTCCACCCCTCCTATTAATTTGACTATTTTGTGGTACAAGATTATCAATATCAGGAGGACCATTAAATTGTGCTCCTATTAAATGTCCGCCATCATCATCTGGTAATCTGTCTTTTCCCCCTACATTTGCCTGAGCATATTTATTTCTATTAGCCTTTTTCAATACAAGTTCGGGAGCATCTACATTTACAATACGTCCAAGTTTATCGGTAGTATATTTGTAGTTATCATTGGTTACGTACTTAGTATTTGGGAGTAGTTGTTTCTTACCATTTTCACCTTTTATTATGTGCTTTCCAAAATCAATTTCTTTAACTTCGTTGACTATATTACCATTACCCGTACCCTTACCCCCACCCCCACGAATACGATGATTCACATCAGGCGCATCCGGACCGTTCGAAAACCTTTGCCATAATTCTTCTTTTGTAACAAATTCGTTTGCCGGAACATGTAATCCTTCTGGTGTGATCATTATCGTTTTCGGAGCCAGGCGAATCCTTTTCACTCTTTGCACAAACTCCACCGATTTATCTTTGGCCGCTTTCAGTTTCCCTAATGCCTTCAGTCGACTAACCCTGGTTATGTCGCTTACTTTTACTGCCAATTTAAATTCCCCGTATGGAATGACGATTTGAGCGGCGATATTCCCGACATATTCCGCCCGGCTGTAAGCGTCTCCGTTTACAATATCTCGTTTCCATGAAGCATAGATCGCAGCCCCCGCATATATAGCGGTCTCGATGCGGTGCTGATCGGCATAATCAATCGCTTCAAGCGTTTCTCGAGGATGCATTACCATATCAAACGTATCTGTGACCATGTCTTTTGCCGCGTGTCCTGCTCCCGCTGCAAGTCCTTTCGTCGCTCTCCATGAAATGTCTGTATAATGTTCGATTTTGTCCGCTATTTTGAACTTTTTCAGCAAGTTGTCTACTTCTTGTTCCTCTTTTGTCAGCCTGGTCCCCCTTGATCCTGTATTCGAAATCACTTTATTTATAAAATGATAGTTTCCAATAAGCTTTCCAAAAAAGGCGGCACGGCTGACTGCATTACCGTATAATACTTCTTTTTTCCACGCCTTCCACATCTCTTCTAACGTATGGATTGGATGTACGATGGAATCGGCCCAAACGTTGAAAGGAAGTATATCGCCAAGTCCTTCTGCAAACGCAATAAAGGGATTATCGGCACGTTGTTTCAAGAGGGTTCCACTTTTCGTCGGCCTGCGCTTATTTTCCATCAATTGAATAAGCTGATCCAATTGATTGGCTGCAGATGTTACTTTTGATACGCTTTTTTCGTCAAGATCTCTTAATTGATGAATGGTCTCATGGAGATATCGTCCAGAATTGTGAATTTCCGAATCAAATTCCGCCGTAGAGATAGGAGCGCCTCCGATTAAATCGCTAATGCTAAAAAAGGTTTCGTTAATTTCGTTTACTTTATCATGCGTGAATCGTGTCAGTTTGTCGAGTCCATTTTTTATATCATGTTCAAGAAAATCTTCCCGGATGATGGCCTCATTTGTTTCAAAATCTAATATTTCATTTTTTATACCGTTTAATCGATTCGT
>NZ_KE387233.1:0-31578 GCF_000430745.1 Fictibacillus gelatini DSM 15865
CATGGCGAAGGCGCGTATCGGCCATATCGTCGAAGCGCGCGTGCTTGAAGCGATGGGTGTAGACTACATTGACGAAAGTGAAGTGTTAACGCCGGCAGACGAAGTATTCCACTTGAACAAGCGCGATTATACGGTTCCATTCGTATGTGGAGCCCGCGACTTAGGCGAAGCAGCGCGCCGCATCGGAGAAGGCGCTTCCATGATCCGTACGAAAGGGGAGCCAGGAACAGGCAACATCGTTGAAGCGGTACGCCATATGCGCATGATCCAGGCGCAAATTCGTAAAGTCGTGTCGATGAGCAAGGACGAGCTAATGACCGAAGCGAAAAACCTTGGCGCGCCATACGAAATCCTTCTTCAAATTAAAGAAGCAGGCAAGCTTCCAGTTGTAAACTTTGCGGCAGGCGGCGTGGCAACTCCAGCGGACGCAGCACTTATGATGGAACTTGGCGCGGACGGCGTATTCGTAGGATCCGGCATTTTCAAATCGGAAAATCCTGAGAAGTTCGCCCGTGCGATCGTTGAAGCAACTACCCATTATCAAGATTACAAATTGATTGCCGAGCTTTCTAAAGGATTAGGAACGCCGATGAAAGGCATCGAGATTTCAAGATTAGAGCCTGCTGAACGCATGCAAGAGCGCGGCTGGTAAGAGGAAAAGGAAGTAATAACAATGAAAATCGGAGTACTAGGACTTCAAGGTGCTATTCGTGAACATGTACAAGCCCTTGAAGCTTGTGGAGTAGAAGCGGTAGTTGTAAAGCGCGTGGAGGAGCTAAATGATATCGATGGTTTAGTTCTGCCTGGCGGAGAAAGTACGGCAATGCGCCGTTTAATTGATAAGTACGGCTTTCTTCAACCTTTAAAGGACTTTGCAGTTGCAAAACCGGTTTTTGGAACATGCGCGGGTCTCATTTTAATGGCGAAACGAATCATTGGCCAGGATGAAGGACATTTAGAGCTTATCGACATGACGGTTGAACGAAACGCTTTTGGCCGCCAGGTAGACAGCTTTGAAGCAAGCTTATCAATTGATGGCATCGGTGAAGATTTTGTTTCCGTATTTATTCGCGCACCATATATCGTTGAAGTAGGAGAGGGCGTCGATGTGTTGGCCAGACATGATGGCAAAATCGTAGCTGCCAGACAGGAACACTTCTTATGCGCTTCATTCCATCCGGAACTTACAGATGATTTCCGCATGCATCAATACTTTGTAGATATGGTAAAAGAAAAGAAACAAGCGGTTGCTTAAAAAAACATCCCTTTCGATGAACGAAAGGGATGTTTTTCGTTTTAGGAAATGATAGTGTCTATAATGTGAATAAACGGAATCTGCTATTCTGCGGCAAATCTAATATTTCATTTCTCACCGCAGAACAAAATTCCTATGCAACTTTGTTCCGTTCACAAAGATGTAAGAAGTAGATGCCTTTGAAAATTTTCCGTCATTCAAAAGTTTTGTTATACTATTTATAAATAGTGGAAACAAGGAGGAAAAAATGTTTAACGGATTATATCATGCACATGCGGATACATGGATCATTATGATTGTTTTGTTTGTCATCGCTTTCTTTTTATTAAAAGCAGGAAAGCTAAAGGCCGGAAAAATAATACATATGATTTTACGCCTTTTTTACGTCATTATGGTGGTTTCCGGTATCGGCTTGTTAATAAGTATTCATTTTCAACCGATTTATATTATTAAAGGTCTGTTAGCATTATGGCTTATCGGTACGATGGAAATGTTATTGGCAAGAACGAAAGGAAACACTAATAAACCTACCGCAGTGCTATGGATCTTTATTGTTATTGTCTTAATTGTCATTGTCTCGATTGGAAAAGGATTTATCCATTTTTAACTGTAAAAAGCCGGTTTTCTTTTAAAGAGGGCCGGCTTCTTTGTTTTTTAAAGTGTTTTTCCCCGTTTACCCGGGAATAATTAATTTGTATTTACTAATCGAATCCAATATATTAATATATGATTATATACACATATATTAAGGGGCGAATATAATGGGACATGGACACGATCATCACCATATTCATCATAAGAATAAAAAGTCTCTCTTACTGGCATTTTTACTTACCCTCAGCTTTATGGTTGCGGAGATTATCGGAGGCATTATAACAAACAGCCTTGCGCTCATTTCAGATAGCGGTCATATGTTAAGCGACGCCATCTCTCTTGGATTCAGTCTCCTCGCGTTTAAATTAGGAGAGAAGAGATCGACCGAACATAAAACATACGGTTACAAACGATTTGAAATACTTGCGGCGTTATTCAACGGGATCGCTTTAATTGTCGTTTCCCTTTATATTTTTTGGGAAGCGATAGGAAGGTTTCAGCATCCTCCTGTCGTAGCCAGCAATGGAATGCTCACCATCGCTCTCATCGGTTTTGTCATTAATGTGCTGGCAGCCTGGATTTTAATGAAAGGCGATACGAGTGAAAATTTAAATTTACGCAGTGCTTTTCTTCATGTCATAGGGGATTTGCTCGGCTCGGTTGGAGCTATCGTTGCGGCGTTGTTAATCATGTTTTTCGGATGGGAGATCGCCGATCCGATTGCAAGTAGCATCGTCGGAATTCTCGTTTTTGCATCTGCAATAAGGGTGACAAAGGATGCTTTGCATGTTTTGATGGAAGGCAAACCGTCTCATATTCGGCTTGAGGAGATTGAGCGCCATCTATTAACAATTCCGAAGGTTGAAAATGTCCATGACCTCCACGTCTGGTCGCTCTCATCCGACTTTCCGATGCTAACTTGCCATTTAAAAATTGAAGTAGATAGCGATGAACAGATCATTCTGCGCCAGGCAGCCGGGTTGATTGAAAAAGAGTTTCATATTGCCCATTCAACCATTCAAATTGAGAAGGAGCCAACCGACTGCCATTGTGTAGAGAGGTGTGAATGGCATTGATTGATAGACAATGCCATTCACAAGTTATGCTCTGTACAAATTTTATTTCACCGATTTGTAATGATAGTGGCGAAACATGATAAGCTACATTTTATAGCGCCCATTTCGTCATTTTGCCCATCACATAACCCCTCCCGTGTTATAGTTTTACTCTTTGCAAGCGAAGTGCGTTTAAGACAACGGATACAGAACTGAACGCCATCGCGGCACCTGCAAGCCATGGGGCTAACAATCCTATGCTTGCGATTGGCACACCGATAGCATTATAGGCAAATGCCCAAAACAAGTTTTGTTTAATATTTCGAATCGTTTTTTTGCTCATGAAAATGGCATCGGCGATACTGTTTAAATCACCGCGAATGAGCGTAATGTCGGCCGCTTCCATCGCGACGTCCGTTCCCGTGCCGATCGCCATTCCGATGTCTGCAATTGCTAAAGCTGGCGCGTCGTTAATACCGTCTCCGACCATGGCGACTTTCTTCCCGGTCGCTTGAAGCTTTTTCACTTCATCCGCTTTTCCTTCCGGCAACACTTCCGCGATCACCTCATCGATTCCGACTTGTTTAGCGATCGCTTTTGCCGTTTGTTCATTGTCACCTGTAATCATAATGATTTGAAGACCCATTTCTTTTAATCTCGCAACAGCTTCTTTCGATGTTTCTTTAATCGTATCCGCCACGGCGACAATTCCAGCATACCGACCGTCAACGCTAATCAGCATCGCTGTTTTGCCGTCCCGTTCCAATTGTTCCATTTGCTTTAAGGCGCTTCCGACTTCCACATTAAACTTCTTCATGAGACGGCGGGTTCCGGCCAGGACGGTTTTTCCGTTGACTTTTGCTAGAATACCAAACCCGGGGATCGCTTCAAATTCTTCAGATTTTCCGGGCGTAATTCCTTTATCGGCAATTCCTTTGACGATCGCGTCAGCTAATGGGTGTTCTGAATTTTTCTCTGCAGCCCCAACTAGTTCAAGGAATTCTTTTTCGTCCATACCATTCGTTACGACATCTGTTAATACAGGTGTTCCATTTGTAACCGTTCCCGTTTTATCAAGGATGATTGTATTCAACCGATGAGTTGTTTCTAAATGTTCGCCGCCTTTAAAGAGAATGCCGTATTCTGCTGATCGGCCTGAACCTGCCATAATTGAAGTAGGAGTGGCTAATCCGAGCGCGCAAGGACAGGCGATGACTAATACTGCAATTAATTTTTCTAAGGCAACCGCAAATTCACCGGGACTGACAATGAAGTACCAGATGAAGAAGGTCATCATGGCGATGCCGACAACGATTGGAACGAAAATGCCGGAAATTTTATCAGCAAGCCGTTGAATGGGCGCTTTAGATCCTTGCGCTTCTTCTACAACTTTAATAATTTGCGCTAAAGCCGTATCTTTGCCAACTTTTGTTGCTTTCATCTTAAGAAAGCCATTTTTGTTGATTGTTGCGCCGATAACCGCATCACCGATTGTTTTATCGACCGGGATACTTTCACCGGTTAACATTGATTCATCCAGGGAAGAACGCCCTTCAATAATTTCACCATCAACCGGAACTTTTTCCCCCGGTTTCACATACACAATGTCGCCTTGTTCTACTTCTTCAATCGGAATGACGATTTCCTCACCATTACGGACGACAGTTGCGGTTTTCGCTTGCAGGCCCATCAATTTCTTAATCGCTTCGGAAGAGCGACCTTTTGCTTTTGCCTCAAACAGTTTCCCTAAAATAATGAGCGTAATGAGAACCGCGCTTGTTTCGAAATAAAGGGAAACCATATGCCCGGTTGATCCGATCGATTGAATGGACAAATAAAGGCTATAAAAATAAGCGGCTGAAGTTCCTAGAGCGACGAGGACATCCATATTCGCGCTTTTATTTCGTAGTGCTTTATAGGCGCCTACATAAAATTGACCGCCGACAAAAAATTGAACCGGAGTGGCTAACGCCAGCTGAACCCACGGATTCATCAACATATCTGGCAGCCAAATAAATGAAGTGAATGAAAAATGGCTGACCATTGCCCAGAGTAACGGGAATGAAAGAATGAGCGAAAAGATAAACTTTCCTTTTTGCCGCTCGATTTCTTTTTGTCGATGGCCCTGTGCTGTTTCTTTTTGTTCTGTTTTTTCCGTCAACTTATAACCGATTTTTAAGATGGCGTTTTTCATGTCAGAGACAGTAATTTCCGAAGAATTATAGTCTACAGAAGCCGTTTCTAGTGCAAAATTGACCGTCGCATTCAGTACACCTGGAAGTTTGTTTAATTTCTTTTCGATCCTGTTGGCACAAGCCGCGCACGTCATTCCAGAAATTTCGAATTCAACTTTTTCTTTAACCACCTTATATCCTAACGATTCAATTTTAGACTGAAATTTAGAAACATCCGTTACATTCGGGTCATACGTAATTTTTGATTTTTCCAATGTGAAATTCACATTGGCGTCTTTTACGCCCTCGATTTTTTTTAAGCCTTTTTCTATTTTAATCGCGCAAGCCGCACAGGACATTCCGGCAATTTGCATCGTTGTTTCTTTATCAGCACTCATAAGGTATTCTCCTTTCCTTAATATACATATACCCCTTAAGGGTATAAAATATTCTATAAAGATATCGTGCTAAATGTGCTTAGCACGATATCCTTGCGAGAAAAAAATAGATGTAATGATTTTTGAGTCATTAAACCATTTGAGGTTTTGCATTCTAATCAGGAAGCGACGTCGTAGCCTTGTTCTTCGATTGTTTCTTTGATTTGTTCCAGGGAAACTACTTCGGAGTTAAATGTAACATCCACTTTTCCCTCATTCAATCGAACCTTTACTTCGCTTACCCCATTTAATTTTCCAACTTCACTTTCAATCGAATTGACACAATGGTTACAAGACATTCCTTGTACGGATAACGTTACATTTTGCATATCCAATCCCTCCAAAAAGTTTTATTTTTATTATGGCTTAATGTTACTATACCCCCCTATCGTATGTCAATTCATTTATTTCATTAATTTTGATAAAGTTTTCATAAATTCATTAATGATTTGCGGGTCGTCATTTTTTAAGCGGTCTATAACGCATGTATTCATATGGCTTTCGAGCAGTAATCGAGAAACAGAATGGAGAGCGGATTGGACGGCGGACATTTGATTTAAAATATCATCGCAATAAACATCCCGTTCGATCATATTTTTGATGCCGCGAACTTGCCCTTCAATCCGGTTCATTCTTTTGATGAGATTCACTTTTAAATCGTTCGGAACTTTCCCGTGTCTTGTTTCACAACCTTCCATTTCTTCTTTATTATTTTTATCAGGAATTATTTCGTTACTCATTGAACATCCCTCACTTTAAGGCTGATATACCCATACAGGGTACTATGTATTTATTTTACACACTTTTATCGTCCAAGTCACATTCTAATTTTTGTATATACAATATACCATAAAGGGGTAAGACCTTGCCTTGTTTACCCCCCTGGACCGAATTCTTCAATTCCAATCTTCTTTTTTAGAAAAATTGGATCTCTTTAGTTTCCATAAGCGTAGCAAAGGCATTCCCTAACACTTGATTGTGATGAGCAATGATCTGTTTGGCGCTTAACGTACCGGAATCCCATGTCCGGTGGGCATCTTTGACAAGTGTGACATGAAACCCGAGACTAAATGCCCGGCGACATGTAGTATCTATGCAATACTCGGTCTGATTTCCGGCGATAACAAGATGTTTGATTCGTTCTGCTTGAAGTTTTTCATAAAGCTCAGTTCCATGAAAAGAATCCGGCGTACGTTTTTGGATGACAACGTCCCCTTTAATTGGGGCAATCGCAGGATGAATTTCCCACGCAGGAGTACCAGTTTTGAATTCCTCATCATTATGCTGAACGAAAAAGACAGGGATGTTGGCGGCGCGTGCTCTCTGAATTACATCCTCAAGATTTTTAAGAAGCTGTGTTCCATCATATATCGGGTTAGCTTCATCAAACATGGCATTTTGAACGTCTACAATGAGCAATGCAGTCTTTTGCATGTTTAACCTCTCCCCATAAATAAAGTATTTAAAATATTCGACATGATCAATTGCCATCCCTCTTGCTTTGATTAAATAAGCAAACTATACACTTTTTAATTTAGTAAATACAAAGTCGAAAATTTTAAGCATAATTTTCGATTTGAAGTTTCTGCATAATTTTTGCACATTTTTTTGGTATCCTGCGAAGCAAAGGAGGAGTTCACATGTTAAAAAAACAAACCATATTATCTTTAATTGCCGTTTTTTTCTTAGTACTTAGCGCCTGCTCCAACACAAGTGATGAAAAAGCCAAAAACAGCGGGAATACGGAAAACGAGAAAAGGATGGATCATAGCAAAATGGAAGGTATGGATCATAATAAGATGGAGCATTCTAGCTCAGGGAAAATCCCGCAAGGTTTAAAAGCAGCAAAGAATCCGGCCTTTAAAGTAGGAAGCAAGGCAATTGTGAAAGCAGACCATATGGAAGGTATGGATGGAGCTGAAGCAACTATTGCGGGTGCTTATGATACGATAGCTTATTCTGTTACTTACACACCAACTACTGGCGGAAAACCGGTAAAAAATCATAAGTGGGTCATCCAAGAAGAAATCAAAGATGCAGGTACTAAAGTCTTAAAACCCGGGACAAAAGTTACTTTAGAAGCTGATCATATGAAAGGTATGAAAGGCGCCACTGGAACAATTGAAACTGCAGAAAAAACGACAGTATATATGATTGATTACACGTCAACTACTGGCGGAGAACCAGTAAAAAATCATAAATGGGTCACCGAAAGCGAACTAACATCTAAATAAATTAGAGCAAACACCTGGAAGCAAGGCTTCCAGGTGTTTTAAACTGGCTGATAAAAGAACAGAGGCTATTAAATTCAGCATGACTTTTTTCTCTGAAATCGTTACGCTTATGAAGGAGGAGGTGCAGATTGATGAAAAACATTTCATTTAAGCTTGGCGCGCTTTTTTTGGCCGTTGTTTTATTTATTCACGTGGTGCTTTTTATTTTCTTATATACAGGATTATTGCATAATCGAATCGAGGATGAAAAGAAGGCGTTATTGGCAAGAGGGAACAGCCATCGAGATGTGCTCGAACATCATTTTGATGACATGACATTGAAGCATGTCGCCCTTATGGAATCAGAAGCGGAAACGAAAGTGGCAGTCACCGACGCCAATAATCGATTGCTCGTTTATTCAAAACCGTTTACGGAACATATGAAGCAAATGATCAAGAAAAAGCCGGCGGTCAGTGGAAAAGGTGCAGTCATTCAAGGAAGTTGGCGGGATCATCCTTATCTTGTAACGGCATCTCCTATTTATGACAATGAAAAACGAAAAGGCTATGTTTATATGTTTGCACCTACTGCCTCTATCCGAAGTTTAGTTGATAAATTAACTTCGCAATTTTTACTTGCTGCTTTTCTGACATTCGTATTGTCCATTATTTTAGTATTCTTTTTATCGAAATTCATTACAATGCCGATCATTAACTTGAAACAAATAACGAAGGAAATCAGCAGGGGGAAACATCACCCTGTGCCCGCCATAAAGCGTGCGGATGAACTTGGTGAGCTTGCGGCTTCAATCCAAAGCCTGTCCAATGATTTAGAGCGGTTAAAAAAAGAGCGGAATGATTTTTTAGCGAGTATTGCCCATGAACTTCGAACCCCCTTAACATATTTAAAAGGGTACGCTGACATCGCAACAAGGCCGATCGATGAAAAGGAACGGCTACACTATCTTCATATTATAAAAGAAGAGGCGGAGAAATTGGCGCTGCTTGTGAAGGAACTGTTCGAACTTGCGAAAATGGATAAAAATCAGTTTGCCATTACGAAAGAAAAGGTCCGGATGGACGAACTGTTAACGGAAATTTATGAGAAGATCGAGCCGGTTTTTAATGAAGAAGAAAAATCGTTAGGCCTTATCATTGAACCCGTGTGGGCATGCGTTGACGAGAAACGTTTTTCCCAGGTCATTTATAATTTTTTGGATAACGCATTGAAGCATACGAACAAAGGCGGGCGTGTCGAAATACGATTAACAAAAGAAAAAGGCACGATTAAGCTCGCCATATCGGATAACGGGGAAGGGATTCCGAAAGAGGATGTTCCGTATATTTTTGAACGGTTATACCGGGTCGATAAATCCCGTTCGAGATTGCGGGGAGGCTCTGGTCTCGGCCTTTCGATTGCAAAAGAAATCATCGAAAGGCACGGTGGGACGATTCGTGTTCAAAGTCAATCAGGGAAAGGGACAACTTTTATCATTACGATTAGAGGTGAGGCCATTGAGTAAACTTTTGCTTGTCGATGACGAAAAGCGGATGCTCGAATTACTGAAGCTATACCTTGCTCCTCATGGGTACGATTGTGAAAAGGCGAGTTCTGGAATTGAAGCCATTCAGAAAATCGAGACATCGGTCTTTGACGCGGTTTTACTCGATGTTATGATGCCGGACAAGGACGGATGGAAAACGTGCCGGGACATTCGCCGCATTTCTGACGTTCCGATCATCATGTTAACCGCACGGGATGAAAAAAATGATATGGTGAAAGGATTGGAGCTTGGCGCAGATGATTATGTCACGAAGCCATTTGATGAAGAAATCCTTATTGCCAGATTAAAAGCAGTACTCAGGCGAAGCGGCGCATCCGAAAAGATTGAAGCAAATGGCCTCATTTACAATGGCGCTACATATGAAATGAAGTATGAGAACCAGGACATTTTTTTAACGAAAAAAGAATTTGAACTAATGGGCATTCTCTTGAAAAACCCTGGGAAAGTGTATAACCGGCATCATTTGATTGACGCGGTCTGGGGATGGGATTCCGAGACTGAAGGGCGGACGGTCGACTCTCATATCCGCAATATACGGACGAAGTGCAAGAAGGCGGGCTTTCCAATTGACGACCATTTGCAAACCGTCTGGGGAGTTGGCTACAAATGGATAAATTAGGGGGAAGCTCTTGATGGCCGATCAACTCCTTTCTATATTTAATGAATATCGGACGTTTGCGGTAGCGATTAGTTTAGTCATAAGTGTCGTCATCGCCGTATTAGGAGTCGTGCCGAGCTTCTTTTTGACAGCGGCCAACATCTTATTTTTCGGATTTTGGACAGGCTTTTTTCTTTCTTTTTTAGGTGAATCATTAGGTGCTATCATCTCTTTTGTCATTTATCGTGCAGGATTTCAAACGATCGCTCAAGAAAAATTATATAAACATCCCCGCCTGAGAAAGCTTGCCGAAATGGACGGAAGAGAAGCTTTTATGGCGGTTATCAACTTAAGGCTGCTGCCGTTTATTCCGTCAGGTGTTGTGACGTTTGGATCCGCTATAGGAAAGATGTCTGTCGTAACATTTGCAATCGCAAGCAGCATTGGAAAACTGCCAGCTTTATTCATAGAAGTTTTTTCGGTTTATCATGTTGAAAAGTGGACGATGGCGGGAAAAATCATTATCGGCCTAATCGCCTTGTATGGTTTATTATGGCTGTGGAAAATCAAACATAATAAAGGTGCAGGAGGTGAAAAGGGATGAGCCAAAAACGTGTGAATGTCGGGATTACAGGAATGACGTGCTCGGCATGCGCCGTCCGAATTGAAAAAGTGTTAAATAAAATGGAAGGCGTTGAGGCGAACGTCAATCTTGCCATGGAAAAAGCATCCGTTGCGTATGATCCTGAGAAAACATCCTTTGAAATGATCGAACAAAAAATTGAAAAGCTCGGCTACGGAATTGCAAAAGAAAAAGTGGAACTCGATATTGAAGGAATGACATGTGCAGCATGTTCTGCGCGAATTGAAAAAGGGCTAAAACGGATGTCCGGGGTATCAAATGCCGCCATCAATTTAGCAGGCGAGACTGGAATCATCGAATATGATCCAGCAGCCGTAACGGTTGATGAGCTGTTGGCGAAAATCGAAAAGCTTGGCTATAAAGGGATATTGAAGCAAGACCGTGAGACTAAAGTTAGCCGAAAAGAGGAAGAACTGAAAGAGAAACAGACGAGGCTTCTTTTATCTATCGTTCTTTCATTGCCGCTTCTTTATACAATGGTCGCTCACATTCCTTGGGATATCGGGCTTCCGATGCCGGCCATTTTTTTAAACCCATGGTTTCAGTTCATTTTCGCGACGCCTGTTCAATTTTACATCGGCGGCCCGTTTTACATTGGCGCTTACCGGGCATTAAAGAATAAAAGCGCGAATATGGATGTGCTCGTCGCTTTAGGCACCTCTGCCGCCTACTACTATAGCTTGCTAGAATCGATTCGAACATTCATTCATCCGCACGATCACCCGAACCTTTATTTTGAAACGAGCAGCGTCTTAATTACGCTCATTTTATTAGGAAAATATTTCGAAGCGGTCGCAAAGGGCCGGACAACAGAAGCGATTTCGAAATTGCTGGACTTGCAGGCGAAGGAAGCTGTTGTCGTAAGAAACGGAGAAGAAATGAAAATCCCGCTTGATCAAGTTGTTGTCGGGGATCAATTGATCGTTAAACCTGGCGACAAAATACCGGTCGATGGCACTGTTTTATCCGGAGCCTCATCCGTTGATGAATCAATGATTACGGGGGAATCTTTGCCTGTTGAAAAACGGGGAGGGGATAGTGTCATCGGTTCGACGATCAACAAAAATGGTACGCTAATAATCGAAGCAAAGAAAGTCGGGAAAGAAACGGCTCTTGCTGGAATTATTAAAATTGTAGAAGAAGCGCAAGGGTCAAAAGCGCCGATTCAGCGTATGGCTGATCTAATCTCAGGCATTTTTGTCCCAATCGTAGTTGGTATTGCTTTCATTGCATTTATTCTCTGGTATTGCGTTATAAACCCGGGGGACCTTGCCAGAGCATTGGAAGTGGCTATCGCTGTTTTGGTGATTGCCTGCCCTTGTGCGCTTGGGCTTGCGACACCGACATCAATTATGGTCGGAACGGGTAAGGGAGCGGAGATAGGCATTCTTTTTAAAGGCGGGGAATATTTAGAGGGCGCACATAAAATTAACACCGTTTTATTAGACAAAACAGGAACAGTGACAAATGGGAAACCAGAAGTTACAGACATTGTTGAACATCAATATGTCATGCCATATGTCGTCGCGGCGGAAAAATTATCGGAGCACCCTTTGGCAGAAGCCATTGTCGAATACGGCAATCGGGAAAATATAAAACAATATGAAGTCAACCATTTCAATGCTATTCCCGGACTCGGGATTGAAGCTGAAATTCGCGGGAAAATGATTGGAGTCGGAACGAGGAAATTCATGCGTGAAAAAAACATATCATTCAAGCAGCATGAGGATGAAATTTTTCGGCTAGAAAGTGAAGGGAAAACGGTGGTGTTGGCAGCCGTTGACGGAAAGATAGCAGGAATGATTGCAGTTGCCGATACGGTAAAAGAGTCATCGAAAGAGGCGGTCGAAAAGCTTACGAAGATGGGCATTGATGTTTATATGGTTACAGGAGACAATGAACGGACGGCAAGGGCGATAGCGGATGAGGTTGGTATTAGCGGTGTATTTGCTGAAGTACTCCCGGAAGAAAAGGCCGACAAGGTAAGAGCGCTACAGGCGCAGGGCAAGAGAGTGGCGATGGTTGGCGATGGAATTAATGATGCCCCCGCGCTTGCGGTAGCCGATATCGGAATGGCGATCGGCACTGGAGCGGATGTCGCGATTGAAACGGCTGATGTAACGCTTGTAGGCGGCGATTTAAATCATATTCCGAAAGCAATTGAATTAAGCCGGAAAACCATTAAAAACATTCGTCAAAACTTGTTCTGGGCATTGTTTTATAATACCCTCGGCATTCCGGTTGCGGCGCTTGGCCTCCTTGAACCATGGGTGGCAGGCGCGGCGATGGCATTGAGCTCCGTATCGGTTGTGAGCAACGCATTGCGTTTAAAACGGATCAATCTTTAAATAAAAAGGCCCCCATATCAACAACGGCTTTGATATGGGGGTCCCTATTTACAGATTTCGCTCGTATGGTCCGCATGCGGTGCAGGGGCCTTTTCCGGCGGGTTCGGGAATGTAAAAAATAAAGCAAATAGAAGGACGCAGGAACTAACAATAAAAAGGACATGAAACCTGTCAAACAAATGATCCAAGTATTGGCGCACAATCATTAGGCAGGAAACAATGGTTAAGGCGATAAAAATCCAGAGCAAAAGGTTTGCTTTATCAAGCGGTATCATGACACCGAGCATGGCCCCCATCATAGCCGCCATCACTCCAGAAAAAAAGCCTTCCAACACGGTCAAATAGGAAAAGCGGATGCCATATAACAATCCGGCAAAGCCGCCGAATAAAATAGCAAATAACGTGGCAAGATAAAGCGTTTCAGGATAAAGGATACCGAAAAAGAGACCGAGGCTTAAACCAAAACACATACTAATTTGCATGGTTGTCATCATGTGATCCATCATCGAACGTTCTTCTTTCTTATAAAAAACAGCCAGATGGATCGCCGCATAACAAATCAACAATACAAGGGAAATGTACAAAATATACATTATGGCCACCTACTTCCTTTCTATATTAAACATTATGAAAAGAGGGTTGATTTCATTACATTAACAGCTATAATGAGAAATTAGCCAAAAAACTAAGAAATTGAAAGAAATATCTAAAGAATCAGTAAATTTTGTTAAAAATCAGTTCATTCAGGTTAATAGAGCTGTTTCATATTCTGAAGGAATACGCTATGATGTACATAACAAGCGAAGGGAGTAGATTCCAATGACTTTCGTTAGCGAAGCATACTAGAATCACATCCACTATAAAATCAGCCTGTGAAAACTGATTTTGCGATGTGTGGGTATGCGGGAACACACTCCGGAAAAAAATAAACTGATATTTTGCAAGGCATCGTATTAGTAAGAAGGGAAAGAAGTTTTTCGTGCAAAGGAAGTTTCAAGAATAAGACGTTATTTATGCTTTTCATGCGTAAATAACGTCTTATTTTTGGTTTGAAAGAGCAAAAAAAATACCAACTGCGTCAGGGTTTGCAGTTGGTCATGAATTTTACCAATAATAAGGATAAGGATAGAAAGGATAGCCGTAATAAGGAAATAAAGATAAGGCGGCAATCGGAACCAGGGCCTCCCCCAGCCCCAGCCGCCCCAACCCCACGGCCTGCCCCAAATTCTTTCATCATTGCTGCCTTCTTCTCTTGAAGGATATTGTCCACTATGGCCTGCATAGTCCTGGGGAATAAACATATAAACATTTTGATGGTCGACTTGATAAATAATACCGTGTGTTTTTGTTCCATCTTGCATGGTTAACGTGACATGACAATACATATGCTGTTTACAAAGAGAATGCATGTGCTCTACATTTCGTTCTTGCTCTTGAATTTGTCCATTTCTCTCCTCCATCGGATATCAACCCCTTTCTTCATTCATATTTATTTTTAGAAGAAGCAATTTATGACTTGGAGCATCCAATAAAAAAGCTACCGAATCATTTGACCGATTCGGTAGCTTTTTTGTTTTTAGTAAATATTCGCTTGACCAGGCTAAATGCATACCCCGGCTCGAAATAATAAATGATGGTAAATAGCGTATTGCCAAGTAAAATACCGGCAATCCCGTCAAGGACGACATGCTGCTTTACAAACAGGGTTGATAAAATGATTAACCAGGAAATAGACGTGATAAGTGTGACATTCCAGCGATTTTTCAATTGGCTGTGGCGAATGGCAAGGATCATTAAATAACTGCTAAACACATGGATGCTTGGAAAACAGTTAAACGGCTGGTCAGAGCCATAGATAAGTTTAACCATCGATGACAATAAATCTGTTCCGGTAACTTCCGGCCTTGGGACAGTCGTTTGGAAAAAGTAATAAATGATATAGCAAATTCCCATTCCGATCGTCAAGCTGAGCAGCGTTTTATAATAAACTGGACGGTCAGCAAAACATAGCCAGGTAAACATGATAAATAAGTAAACATACCAAAAAACATAAGGGATGATGAAAACTTTTAGAAAAGGAATGTGTAGATCAATGGTTGTTACCAGAATTCTTGCACCGTCATCCCCATTATTTAAATGTTCATATATAAGATGTAATAAAGGGATAGACAGCATGAGAGATAAAGGTAATACATTTTTTTTGAGTTTTTGAAACATATTGTTCTCCTTTTCTATAATAACATTCTTCTATTCTACCATAAATAGTAAAAAACTGCTTATTCTTTTTAGCTTCCAGTTTCATTATACCCTTACAATTCCCTCACATTGAACAAGAAAAACTAACAACTTTATTACAGTGTTCGCAACTGAAATAAACATGCACATTTTTTGTCTAGATCTTATTGCTTAATTTCGACCAGATTTTCTTTATTTTTATGTGAAATTAAGGGGAAACGATAGGTTTTTCGTCACAAATTATCGGAATAATCCCATTTTGTAATGTAAGTGTAATATTTCTAAAACGTTCATGTCACATTTTGTTGATAAAATCTAATCATAGAAAACAGCAATGAATAATTTGACAAACTTACATAGAAAAGAATGAATGGTATAGGGGGATACATGCTTTGAAGAAGTTGGTAATGGGAACGGTACTTGCAGGAATACTCGCGTTTAATCCGATTGTTGGTCATGCCGCATTAGGGGATCATACATTAAAGCAAGGTATGAATCATAAAGAAGTAAAAGATCTTCAAGAAGTGTTAAAGAAAAAAGGTTATTTTACATATAAAGGAAAAACGACTACATATTACGGAAAATATACGACAGCGGCAGTGAAAAAGCTTCAAAAAGCGAAAAAACTTAAAGTGGACGGAATTGCAGGACCACAAGTATTTAAAGCACTTGGAGTTAAAGCGACAAAATCTTCATCAAGCTCTCGAAGCTATAGCCCGGATAAACTCGTAAGCACTGCGAAAAAGTATATCGGGGTGCCATATCGTTGGGGCGGGACAAGCCCAAGCGGATTTGACTGCAGCGGTTATGTAGGCTATGTATTTGACAAAGCAACGTCGATTAATCTCCCGCGCAGTTCATCAGCGATGTATTTAAAAGGAACGAAAGTAAGCAAGCCAAGTAAGGGAGATCTTGTATTCTTCAATACGTCTGGAAAAGGCGTTTCACATGTTGGGATCTATATTGGAGATAACAAATTTATTAGCGCGACTTCATCAAAAGGTGTGAAAATCGATTCACTCCACAACACGTATTGGGGTCCGCGTTATGTGAGCGCTAAGAAAATGTAACATCTACGAACAGGCAACAGCGGCCTGTTCTTTTTTGTTTAGTGAACCTTTACCCGTTTTGGAGCCATATGAAACGAGGCTTGCAATATTATTGGTTGATTTTTTTAATACGTGCTTTATAATGAAAGTATATTACTTGAAATACCTGATGCAGAATTAACCTCTTTTGAAAGGAGTGTTAGGCATGTATTTAGGTGAAAAGGTTAAAATCGACCGATTTGACGGCGAGTATTTTGAAGTCGATACCAATTGGTTACTTGACGTGGTCTGGGAGAAATACAACATGTCATTAGATGAATTCATGATGTCCTATGACCGTAAAGACAGTGACTATATTTTAGCACTTGCAACTAATGCTTCAATCGAATTAGAAATGAAATATGATGAAGACTACCTGTACTACTAGGTAGTCTTTTTTTCTTATGGGCAGTCGCACCATCCACGCACCAGTATATATTTATGATAGACGTATCTGTAAGGAAGAGAAATATTCATGAACAAGAGTTGAAGAAAATTCATACAGGGTGAAATACCCTATTCATTCGGCTGTGAAATTTTAAGTTTCATATAACATACACTATTTTGTTTGATAACCTAAAATTCCATATGTCAATCAGTCGTCTTCTCTCATACAATGTGAGGAAGTGTTGTGGGAGGGGATTGAAATGGCAAAAAAAGCTGGCAAAAAAAAGGTTGTCAAAAAAGGGATGGACCCAGGACGTAATAAATATGAGCACACGATGAAGATGGTGACAAGCGATACGTGCATTGCGTGTAGAACAAAATGTGCAAGGGGAATTGCGTATATTGAAAAAATGTCGGAGCCAGGAACGATAGGCTACGGGGTTCCGTGCCATTTAACGAAAGGAAAAGGGATGAAATAAAAGAAAAAGTGCCTGATACAGGTACTTTTTCTTTTGTATAGAATAAAACATTTTGTTAATTACTTGACAAAAGTAAGTAGATGAAATACAATCCATATAGGATTTAACTTACTAAAAGGTAGTTAATTCAAAATGGTAATAATCCTAATTTTCAAAAGGGAGAGAAAACAATGACTAAAATTCTTTATATTAACTCCAATCCAAAAGCCGTTGACCAATCGTTCGGCCTTCAGCTTGGCCAACATTTTCTAGAAGAATGGCTAAAAAATGAACCGGATGCTGAGGTTGAAACCGTTAATTTATACAAGGAAGACATTCCGTTAATTGATGAAGTTGTACTTAGCGCATGGGGGAAATTTGCTGTCCAAGCAGAATTAACAGCAGAAGAAGCGGCAAAAGTCGGTCGGATGAACGAAATTTTAGAGCAGTTTTTAGCCGCTGATGTTTATGTGTTTGCGACTCCAATGTGGAACTTAAGCTATCCGCCATTATTAAAAGCATACATTGATAATATTACGATTGCGGGCAAAACATTTAAATATACGGAAAATGGCCCTCAAGGCTTGTTGAAAGATAAAACTGTCGTACACGTTCAAGCGCGTGGAGGCATTTATTCTGAAGGCCCGGCTGCTCAAATGGAATTTACAAATAACTATCTCCAATCGATCATGCAATTTATCGGTATTACGGACTACCATCATCTCTTCGTAGAAGGAATGGCGGCAACACCTGATCGTGCGGAAGAAATTTTAGCAGCGGCAAAAGAAAAAGCCTCTGAACTTGCGGCTCAATTAACAACATCCGCCCAACTCGCATAAAAAAACTTTTGCTCACGAAAAAGAACCTGCCGGGTTAATTGATGGCAGGTTCTTTTTCTTTTTGTTATGATTAAAAGGTAGGCAAATTATCTAAATTGTTTGAAGGATCACCATCCGCATTACTGCGTATATATTCCTCGCCGTCTCTTCCTTTAAATGTGTTTACATTAGCAATATTACCGTTTTTTACTTCTTGAAGTGCGGATTGATAATCAAGAACGCGCCCGGAATCGGTCTTAAATGCAGTAATGTCACCGTCTCCATTTTTTTGTACAGCAACGAACTGTTCTCTTTCCATTAACATCACTCCTTGTATAGGAGGATGTGCAAGATGGCGTATTCTTATACCATATAAAAATAGAATCACCTGTTTTGAAAGCGATTTCATACGATAATGAGGAGGAATCAAAAATGAATGTTGCATTTTTTTTATTGCCGAAAGAAGAAGTAGCTTATGTAAAAACGAGTTCGACGATCCGTCAGGCGCTTGAGAAAATGGAGTACCATCGTTATACAGCTGTCCCGGTTCTTGATGAAAAGGGGAGATATATACGAACATTAACAGAAGGAGATTTGCTCTGGACGTTGAAAAATAAAGAAGGGTTGACGTTTCAAACCAGTCATCGATTTTCCATTTCGATCATTGAGCCGGATAGAACTATTAAGCCTGTTCATATTCATGCGGAAATGGAAGACTTGATTAGTCTCGCGAGGACGCAAAATTTCGTGCCGGTCGTCGATGACCAGGAGGTTTTTATCGGCATTGTAAGAAGGAGCGATATTATCGAATATTGTGCAAATCGGTTGTTTCAAAAAAAGGAGGTTAATGCGTGAGTCTACTATAGCTGAGGTTTAGCTGTAGACGGAATCCAGCCTGCAAAACAAAAGAGATGGGAAACTTCCCATCTCTTTTTGTGAGCAATGATTAATTTAAAATGGTGATATTAACCTGTTTTCTTCCCCAGTTGTTCGCTTGATCTTCTGATGGCATAAAGACATCGATGCGATTGCCTTTAATCGCGCCACCTGTATCGGCTGCGACTGCGGTACCGTAGCCTTCAACGTATACTTTTGTACCTAATGGAATAACATTCGGATCAACCGCAATGACTTTTGCATTTGGGTTGGATTTTAAGTTCATGCCAGTTGCGGTTACCCCGGAACAGCCTGAACAATTTGCCGTATAGGCAGTCGCTTCAACAGAAAGAGTCTTGCCTTCAGGCGCTTTAGCTGCTGTTCCTTTTTTCGTAGTTTGAGAGTCCTTCTTAGGGGCAGGACGTTCACTGTTTTTCTTTTCAGCAGGTGCCTCATGGTTTTCTTTAGAAGCCGCAGTACCTGCTTCGTGGTACAATGCGTTAAATGTTTCAGGGCCTGCAATTCCGTCAACACGAATGCCGCTGTCTTTTTGGAACATTTTTACGGCATTTAATGTAATTGGCCCGAAGATGCCGTCAACCGTATAATCGTAATATCCCCGGTCTTTTAATTCACTTTGCAGGCCGGAAACATCATGGCCACGATCGCCTTCTTTTAAAAGATTGGAAACAGACGAAGGGTTTTTCAACGCTTTAACCGTATCTTCATCAACAACTCCGTCTACTTTCAATCCGTTTTTCCGTTGAAAGTCGCTGACAGCTTCTTTCGTGATATCTCCATAATATCCTGTTGTTTCTTTATATTGAAAATATCCTTTATCCATCAATTTCTGTTGAAGCTCTTTTACATCATTATGCTGCATTCCCTTTTTTAGCGTTTGGTCCCCTAAGGCAGCGTGGCTGACAAGCGGAGATGAAAACATCATTCCGGCCATCGCCCCAACCGCGAGTACTTTCTTGAGCATATGTAATACCTCCTCCAGATTTTGCAGATAGCGGCAAATAGAGCAAGTTCTATTTTGGAAAAGCGCTTCTGCTGTCAAATTTGTATAACGGGTTAACTTAACCTCAGTGCCCAATTATACAAGCGGAGTATGACAGGGGGGTTAGGAGGAAGTAACAGTAACATTACATGTTTATTTCATTGGCAAAATTCGACTGAAATAAATCCATTTTTTTCAAGTTGGGCAAAAATAATGGCCCGAACAAGTTTTGTCAGGGCCAATGAAGTCATCATGAAGCGATCATCAATAATAAAAGGACTTTCTATTTGTTGAACGGTTGGACAATAGAAGATTTAACAGTTCATCAAGTTCCTGGCTGCACTTAATCGTTTCTTCTGCCGTTAAACCATAAGTTTTGCCAAGACATAATAAAACTTCACGCTTGTCTTCAATTTGTTGTAACAGCATTTATTTCACACTTTCTAATAGAATTTTTATTATAAGAAAATCCGTTTATTGTAAACTGCTCATATTTATTATCGACCGGTTTTTCGCAGTTGTTGATACTGAAATAAAACTTTATCTAACTTTTGGCTAATTTTAAGAAGATCGGGGTGTGTTAAATTATCTCCAACTTGTTTGCCGATGGCATATAGCTCATCCCGCAAAAGAGAAATTTGGGAAAGGATAGTTTGCTGATTTTCGACCATGCCGACGTCGTTACGAAAAACTGATGGGATAGTAAAATGTGAATGACGGTGCTGTTTTTGTTTTTCGTGAACGATTACCCTCCTTGTCTAAAAAATAGTTATATGAATCTCCACTCATTGGTTATGTAAAAGTTAAAGTAGAACACTGTCTATAGTTTTCGTTCTTTTTATCGAAATAAGACCGTCTTTATCAAGTTATTGGAAAAAGTTTTCGACATCATCTAAGTTGAAGTTGAGAACAATGACAATAAATTTCGCCATTTTCGTTACTATTGTAACACGATTTCGAATTAATGCTACACCATTTGAGAAAAAAGTCCAGTTTTAATAATAATATGTAAACTTATATCCAACTTTGTCCTTATTTCCAGAAAGATGCAGAATGGATCAAGAGGTTATTTGAATGAGCATCTGTTGTTTTTGATATAATGAAGAAATAGCACAAAATAAAGGATCACTGCCCGATCACAGGGATGAATCGTTTTTATGAAAGGAAATGAAAGAAATGGACAGGGAAAATGAGAGCAAACAAGAATTGTGGGATCTCGGTGTCCCTGAAACAATCATTGAAAAAAAACAGAAACAACATATAGATGAGATTTCAATTGCGAGCTGGAAGGCGTTTTTTAATGATTGCTTTGATCAATTTGAACAACAAAAATTACGCCAACTTTCGTTTCGCCAAATGGTGGAGGGGAAAGAGTATAGTTTCTCCCACATTCATAAAGAATACTACCCTCGGTTGCTGAATGCCGGGGAATTTCCAGACGATAATATTGCTCTATTATATCGATTTCATGTTCAGCTGGAAACATTAATGCGCTTAGCAGACTATGAAAAAAAATTCGGGATTCCCGAGTATCCACAATCCCATTTTTCTCTAGTATTGAACCAATTGGTCGACGGAATGTTTGAAACGTCACAACAGGCGGATCCATCTCAACTAAGAAAAAACTATTTGCAATTAGTCGAAGAAAGTTTAAAAGAATTTCAATCCGTTTTTCAACTACCGCCAAAATATTCCGATCGCATTTTTCTTGTGTTTCAAATCGGCTGGGCGACTTTTTATTACGATAAAGAATGGGTTTTAGCCTATGAAAAACAATTGCTAAAAGAAAAAGAAGCCGGTTCGAAAGCGTTGTTTTTAGATATGGCACTCGCCCATTTTTCATTTTTAAAAGGGGATTTGAAAGAAACATTTGAGAGAGTCGACCAGATGGAAGAATTTTCGGTTTATCATTCGATGGTTTGGATCGAACTTTTGTTTAGCTGGAGGCAGTGGGACGATCTGCTTAAATGGCTATTGGCGTTAAAACCAACATTCAAGCGCATTCTCGGGTACTACTATCGGGATGCTGAGGCAAGAGAGCTAATACATGATTATTTGCATTTTTTCTGGAAATACGCTCAATATACGGGTGAAGAAGAAGAGTATGAACAATTGCTGATTGAATTTTTACCTATTACGTTTCATGAATACGGTGAATATTTGCTTGTTCAACAACATTTCGAGCGGTGGGTTGAACTTTATTTATTAATGGGATTTTCGCCATCGCTTATCAATGGCGCAGACTTAAAGGAAGTTGAAAATGAAAATCGTGAAGTTCTCCTTCCCTTGTACCATCAATCGGTTGATAAACTGATCCGTGAAAAAAATAGGAAGTCGTACAAGCTTGCTGTTTACTTTTTAAAAAAATTAAAAACGATTTATAAAAAAATGAAACGGGAAGAACGGTTTGAGCAATTTATTGAAAAATTGAGCGATGAATATAGCCGGTTGCGCGCTTTTCAAGAAGAGTTGAAGAAAGGAAAGCTAATTTCATGATTAATGTTATTGACACAGTTTATCACGCAAAATGGGTTGGTGACAAAGGTGTCATGTTATGGGCGGAAAAAGAAGACGAGATTCTTCATATCGATGACTGGAAATCGCTTCTTTTTGCGCGGCATGAAGAATCGTTTTATGGGACGTTTCTTAACTGTGAAAAAAATTCGCTTATTTTTTTATCGCCATGGAGTGCGGTTAAGCTTTTTTCCAATTATCCTTCTTTTTTTATTAAGCAGGAAAACTGGAGCGCCTCTGCGTGGGAGATGATCGAAACCGCACGCATTATTATGAAGGCCGTTTTAAATAAGCAAGTTAAACCAGATTTTGCCGCCTGGAAAGCTGGAGTGTGGGGATGGGCTGTCCAGGGCATCGATCATGTGCCAGAGTGGGTAAACGCCGCGCTTGATAACCTTGCCCAATCCGAGCCGGAAATGCTTGACGCCGAAGAGGAATTTTTCGACCGTTTTCCATTTGAGCATCTTCTGGAACAAGCAACGATCTATGATACGCTTTCGGAGGAAACATGGCTTGCGAAAATTGGATGGAAAAAGGATCTTGCCCCCTTTTATACTATATTTAAATTAATTGAACCGGAAGAAGACGAACGGCATTGGAACGTTAAATTGATGCTCCAAGAGAAAAAAGGGCCGCTTTCGGTTGAATGGACAGACTCAATACGGGATCTTCCTGAAGAATGGGCACCTTATCAATCACGGGTGACAGAAGATTTGAAAGTCGCTTCGGAGCTCGTTCCTTTTTTACGTAATAAAGATGGCACATTCAAGCGAAATCTGACTGAACTACAGGCGTGGGATTTTTTAAATGAAAAAAGCGAGCTGCTTAATGAGGCAGGACTTCAAGTTGTGCTTCCGGAGTGGTGGGAAGCGTTGAAAGAATTGCAGCCAACGCTAAAGGCGAAAGTAAAGTCTTCTTCAAGCAAATATGCTTCATCATTTGTCGGTTTACATTCGATTATTCAATTTGATTGGAAACTTTCAACCGGAGAAATAGAATTAAGCGAAGAAGAGTTTATGAAGCTTGTAGACAGCAAGCGCCGGTTGATAAAAATACGCGGGAAATGGTTCAAGCTCGATCCGGCCTTTATTAAGGAAGTGAAACAGGTCATGAAGTCCGTTGACAAAAATGGCCTGCAATTAAAAGATATTTTGGAACAACACTTGTTAAAAGGAGCGGAAACGGACGAACAAGAAGATACCTCGCAAATTAGGCATTTTTCGATTGAGTTAAATCAATATTTTGCAAAAATGATAGAGCAGTTAACCGAAGTTAAGTCGATTCCAGTATCAAACGAAGCGAAAGGATTTAACGGGAGCCTTCGCGAGTATCAGAAGGTTGGCAGCTCGTGGATGCAATTTTTCCGCAAGTTTGGTCTCGGCTGCTGTCTGGCCGATGATATGGGGCTCGGGAAAACAATACAGACGATTAATTATCTTCTTCATGTCAAAGAAAATGAAGAAAGTGATGTGCCGGCATTGCTCATTTGCCCCACTTCGGTAATTGGCAACTGGCAAAAAGAGCTGAAGCAATTTGGACCTGATTTAAATGTTTATCTTCATTATGGAGGAAATAGGGCAAAAGGCGATCAATTCGCGAAGTCGATTCAAGAAGCGGATGTTGTTATTACATCATATACAACGGCACAGCTTGATGAAGAAGAGATTTCCAAAGTAATATGGAATGCAATTGTCCTTGATGAAGCGCAAAATATTAAAAACAGCTTCACGAAACAATCGAAAACGATCCGCCGCATGAAAGGCCGCCATAAAATCGCTTTAACCGGAACACCTGTTGAAAATAGGCTACTTGAATTATGGTCTATTTTTGACTTTTTGAATCCAGGGTATCTTGGGAGTGAGGCGGCTTTTCGAAAGAGGTTTGTCTTGCCGGTCGAACGGGAGAATGACAATGCCCGGCTAAACCAGTTGAAGCGTCTCGTTCAACCGTTTTTATTGCGGCGGACGAAGCAGGACTCGATCGTCCAGCTAAATTTGCCGGATAAACAAGAAATCAAGGAATATTGCCATTTGACGGCTGAACAGGCATCACTTTATGAACGAATTATTCAGGATACGTTTAAGCAGTTGGAAGAGTTGACGGGAATGAAGCGACGCGGGTTGATCCTTGCGATGTTAGGCAAGTTAAAGCAAATTTGCGACCATCCCGCCCTGTTTTTAAAAGAAGAGAAAGGGAAAAGGCTTGACGAAAGGTCGAATAAATTTACAAAAATGGTCGAGCTGTTAGAAGCCATTCGCGATGAAGGAGAACGCTGTCTCATTTTCACGCAATTCATTTCAATGGGAAATATGATCCGCGAGTTTCTTGAGAAGAAGTGGGGAGAGCCTGTTCTTTATTTACATGGCAGTGTTCCTAAAGCAAAACGAGATGAAATGATTGAACGTTTTCAAAGCGGTGAAAATGGGGTTTTCATCCTGTCGCTTAAAGCGGGTGGAACGGGATTGAATTTGACAGAAGCTAATCACGTCATCCATTTTGACCGCTGGTGGAATCCTGCTGTGGAAAATCAGGCGACCGACCGCGCCCATCGGATCGGACAAAAACGGTTTGTCCGGGTCCATAAACTGATCACGCTCGGAACATTGGAAGAACGCATTGATGAGATGCTGGAAAACAAAAAAGAATTAAGCGAAAAAGTGATTTCAAGCGAAAACTGGATTACCGAACTTTCAACTTCTGAGTTAAGGGAGCTTTTTGCACTGAGAAAAGAATGGGTGGATGAATAGAGAATGACTCTAACAGGTGAGTCATTCTCTTATTTTTTTCGAAATGAAGGTTTTGACAAGCTACAAGGCGGATAGTGAATATCGGGTGCGTAATGTGATAATTTTTTTAAAAAGTAACACGCTTCTGGAAAGTGGTGTTCCAAAAATCGAAGGGTTGTTTGGGTAAAAATTTCTTCTTTTTCAAAGAGCTGAACGGCGTGTTCGACTAGCCGGGTAAATCCTGAGACAGATAATGCTACATTTCTTGCAAAATGGATTTGTGCCGGGAAATTTTGCGGTGTAAATCTTAAATAGCCTTTAATGGCTTCGTTTTTTACCATATGGGCTTCAAATTGCTGTTTAAACTGTTCCGTTTCTTTTACGAGCGGCAGTTCTACACCATCTATGCTGCGAATCAAAAGTGCGGCATGGCCAACCTGGTCCTCCAACCATAGATCTAGCAATTCAACCAGTGAAAGAATCGGGGGAGTTTCTCCGTTTCGATAAAAGGAAAGTAACCGCAAATATTCTTGATTTTCGTTTAATGTGCCGTTTAAATAAGTCGGCGTTAAATTTAAATTCACCTTGTTTTCAATCCGAAGCCGTTGCAAGTGCCCTTCAAATTGATAATATCCGTAAGCTACCGGGTAAGCTTCATTTGAGAATTCGATCATTTTTTGCGAAGACTCGGTCTCCTGGAGGGAGATGGTTTGCAACTTTTTTCTTAATTGAGAAAAAGCATGAATATAATATTGAGCCCCGGCTACCCAGCGTTCTTCATCCGGTGATAAGAAATCACGGATGAAATACGCATGGTCTTCCAAAATTTCCAGCCAAAAGGCATGCTCTTCCCACGGATGAATGATTTCATACGCCATAACATTCCCCCTAAAAAACGTTCATGGTTCAATCTATGTGTCTAACGTTAAGATCATTCGAAAGTACTATTGAAGAAGCCAGGAAATGTATTAAATTGGATGATTTTGGAGAGTGTAACGGTAGAGGGATTTGCATATGGTCAATAGATGGGGTGAAAAAATGATTGAAAAAGGGAAAATATCAAGCAGTCAATTTGCAATCTTAGTGACCATGTTTACCATTGGCAGTGCGGCGATGCTTATCCCAACGCTCCTTACCCTTGAAATCAAACAAGATGCGTGGATCGGGGCTGTATTTGGTGTAATCTTTGGTTTATTATTTGTTAGTTTATACAGTTCGCTAGGAAAAAAGAATGGCGAATATACTTTAGTAGAATCGTGTGAAAAATTACTTGGAAAATGGATCGGCAAACCGCTTTCCTTTCTTTATATTTTTTATTTCTTATCTCTAACGGCAGCTTTACTGCGGCAACTTGGAGATTTTATGACAACACAAATCATGCCGAATACACCTTTACAAGCGATTATTACTTGCGACAGCCGTTATGATATATGGGACAAGACTTGGGCTTGAATCGCTTGCCCGTACGGCCCAATTAATTTTTCCATGGCTTATTTTATTTTTTATTCTTATCATTATAGCAACTATGCCCAATATTGATTGGCAGAAAATTCAGCCGGTCTATGAACATGGGACGTTATCCATAATGCGGGCGGGCTATATTTTTCTCGGAATCCCTTTTTTAGATTTTGTCATTTTTTTAATGATTTTTCCTTACGTGAATGATCAATCCGCGGCAAAAAAAGCTTTCCTGACCGGAACCGTAGTTGGGGGATTGATCATTGTTATTATAACTGCGCTCTCTATCCTTATTTTCGGCCATTATTTAACGTCCGTTAATTTTTTTGCGCCATATGTATTAGCGAAAAAAATAACGATCGGAAATTTTCCGGCGCGGATTGAGGCGGTCTTCGGCGGAATTTGGCTCATTGGAACGATCATTAAAATTACGGTTTGTTTTTATGCATCCGTGCTCGGTTTTGCCCAGTGCCTGCATTTTAGGGACTATCGTTTTCTTATTATGCCGTTTGCGATAATTGCGGTGGTTTTATCAATTCTTATGTTTCCAAACATCGTTTTTTTCTATTATGTCGCTTTGAACATTTGGACGTCTTATTCATTTTTATTTTGAGTGTTCTTGCCATTTTTATTACTGATTATCTCTATTTTTCGGAAACGTGTATAAAAAATATATTCCTGGTCATAATGGTAGCAAAGCAAGATTAAAACTAGTTTTTGAGGAGGAAGTTTCACTTATGAGAAAACAAGACCTTGTGAATGCGGTAAGAGAAGCTACCAGCATGAATAAAAAAGAATCAACGTTAGCGGTTGAAGCCGTTCTTAATGCGATTACTGAAGCTCTTAGTAAAGGTGAAAGCGTTCAATTGATCGGTTTTGGAACCTTTGAAACTCGTAATCGAAATGCGAGAAAAGGGCGCAATCCACTAACAGGTGAAGAAATTATGATCGCAGCAAGCAGCGTACCGGCATTTAAGCCAGGCAAAACGTTGAAAGAAGCAGTTAAAGCGGTATAAAAAAGAAGCGGGCATCCGCTTCTCTTTTTTTACGTCTTCTTGCAAAAAAATGATAAATGAAGAAGGATTACGACCATTTATTTCTAAATAGTATAGAAGATTGCATATGAAGGGTGGAAGGAGAATGGCACCTAAAAATGAAGAAGAATTAACGGTTGCGCTTGAATTGTTAGAATCCGTGTTAGAAGGCACATCAGACGCCATTCTTATTTTAGATAAAAATGAAGACATTATCCGCATCAACCAGTCGTTTGAGCAGATGTTTGGCTGGAGTGTGCGGGAATTGCAAGAAAACGAGTTGAAAACACGAATTATCATTCCATCTGAACATGAAAAAGAGGTAGATGGAATTATCCATCATTTGAAATCAGGGGGATCCCTCCCTATACATAATACCCAACGGCTTCGAAAAAGCGCGGAGAAGATCGATGTATCGATATCCTATTCCTCGATTAAAGATTTGGAGGGAGAGGTCATCGGTTTTGTCCTCATTTATAGAGATATTACAAGGCAGAAAAAGGTGGAACGCGCCCTCAGGGAAAGCGAAGCAAAATACAGGGTGATTGCCGAACATTCAACGGATTTAATGGTCGTGTTAGATACTAAAGGAAGAGTTCTTTATGCTTCCCCTTCCCATCATTATGTATTAGGTTTCGAAGTACAATATGTACACAAACATATGCTCTCCCATATTCATCAAGAAGATATAGACCGGTTCATCGATACATATAAAAGCGCAGTCATAGAGAAAAAATCGTTTAAAATTGATGTGCGAATAAAACATGCAAACGGAAGCTGGATCGATATTGAAATGAGCGGAGTTCCCGTGATTAATGAAAAAGACGAGATTGAGAGCATTGTCATGATTGGCAGGGATATGACGAAGAAAAAGCAGGCAGAAGAAATGATGCGAAAATCTGAAAAGCTTTCTGTGCTTGGGGAACTCGCGGCAGGCGTAGCCCACGAAATCCGCAATCCTTTAACGTCATTAAAAGGATTTGCCCAACTGTTAAAGGAAGCAAAAGATGAAATGAAAATGGAATATATCGATATAATGCTTTCAGAATTGGACCGTATTAATGATATTGTTGGTGAATTAATGCTTGTCGCAAAACCCCAGGCTGTCCAATATGAATACAGAAATTTTAATGAATTGTTGTATAGTGTTGTCAGGCTGCTTGATACCCAGGCTATTATGAAAAACATCCAAATCAAGTGCGATATCGATTCAAACCTTCCTCCCGTTTATTGTGTTGGAAATCAAATGAAGCAGCTTTTTATTAATTTATTGAAAAATTCAATTGAAGCAATGGACAATGGAGGATTGATCCAACTGACCGCTTTTTATCAAAATGGAAACGTGAGGGCCATTTTAGAAGATGAAGGCGGGGGCATACCAAAAGACCGGCTCACTACGCTCGGGGAACCGTTTTACACAACGAAGGAGAAGGGGACAGGACTTGGCCTAATGGTCTGTTTTTCAATTGTGAAAGAGCATCGTGGCTCGATTCAATTTTTTAGTGAAGAAGGCCGCGGGACACGGGTGGAAATTCAATTGCCGATTTCAGCGGACGATCGTTTAACATAAGTTTTTACTGGCTATACTGGTGCTAAAAAGAAAGCGGGATGGACATGGAGGAACGTTTTCGAATCTTTTTTTGTTATCGGGCAACTGACTTGAATTTTCTAAATGTGCATGGGATGAATATGAAAACAAAAGAGCTGTTTTCGATTCTTCTTCATTCCCCCGAAGACCGGATTGATTTAACCTATAACACGAGTCATTTGCCTGGCGAGTTGCTTGAAGTATTGCACAAAGAAAAAGAGAAAATTGACAGCGGCTATTACGATGTAAGGCAGTGGACTTGTAAATGAACCAAATAAAACCTCCAAAAGCGCTTTTTGGAGGTTAGTTGATTTTTTATAAAATTTTACCGGGATTTAAAATATGGCCTGGATCTAATTGTTGCTTAATCATCTTCATTAACGGTAATGTATCCTTATGTTCTTTCTTTAAATACTTCATTTTCCCAATCCCGATGCCATGCTCGCCTGTACATGTTCCGCCTTTTGCCAGTGCATATTCAACAATTTTTTCATTCACATCATTTGCCTTCTTCACTTCAACCGGATCCTTTTTGTTAAACATCAAGATGGAGTGGAAATTACCGTCTCCTACATGCCCGAGAACGCCGCCGACCAATCCGGATTGATCAATGACATTTCGCGCGTACACGACGGTACCGCTTAATTCCGAAAGCGGAAGGCATACATCCGTTAACATCATTTCTTTTCCGGGATGCCCATGTTTAAAGGCGTATGCAAGCTGATGACGTGCTTCCCAGAGGATTGACCGCTTTTTCGAATCGGTTTCAAACAACAGTCCATTGCAGCCATTTGCTTCAAGAAGTTCTATCGCAAATTGGATATCGTGCTTCAATCCCGCTTCGTTTCCATGAAACTCCAGAAACAATGTTGGAAGCTCCGGATAATCGGTTTCACTATGCTTGTTCACTTGATGGATAGAATAAGGATCGACCAGCTCTACTCTTGCGACTTGAATTCCCGCCGAAAGAAGCGAAATCGCCCCATCTACTGCTTCTTTTATTGACGGGAATGTCGCTCTTCCCGCCGCAATATGCTCGGGAATGCCGTAAACTTTTAATGTAATTTCAGTAAACAACCCGAGTGTTCCTTCCGATCCGACAAAAAGCCCGGTCATATGGTAGCCAGATGAAGATTTAGCAGCAAGGCCGCCTGTGTGAATAATTGTTCCATCGGCCAGCACCACTTCAAGATCCCGCACTTGATCCCTCATAATGCCATAGCGGACGCTAGTTGTACCGCTTGCATTAGTTGCGGCCATACCGCCGATCGTCGCATCTGCACCGGGATCGACAGGGAAAAACAATCCGTATTTTTTTAATGCTTGATTAAGCTGCGTTCGAGTAACGCCGGGCTGGACACGGACAAGGAAATCTTCAGGCCGGACTTCAATCACTTGGTTCATCAGTTGAAAATCGATTGAAATGCCGCCTTTAAGTGGGATACAGTGCCCCTCTAAACTTGATCCGACGCCAAACGGGACGACAGGAATTTGGTGAACATTCGCGAATTTTAAAATAGAAGCCACTTCTTCCTTTGAGATGGGGAAAACGACAACATCCGGCATAACAGGTGAATGGTGAGATTCATCTTTGCTATGCTGTTCTAGTATCGTTTCATTCATCGTTGCCCGGTCTTCCGCCGTTAGTTTCTTCATATCCAGAAGAAGTGATTCATGGATAATTTTCACTTTAAAACCCTCCTTAAGATGCAGTGTGAATTACAGGTCTATAGGGTAATTTATATAAAGATATGGAAAATCCTTTTTTAAACTAGTAAAAAATAAGCAATCAGCCTAAACTAATCATGAGGTGATCAAATTTGAAAATTTGGTTCGTACTATTAAGCATGATCGTATTTCTGGCCGGTTGTGGATCGACTGTCGATAAAAAAGAGGCAGAGAAGGGGGCGCCTGTCATGGGGGATGGAAAAAAGAATGAAAAACGCGGGGAAGAACCGACGCCTGGCGAACATGGCATCATCGCTGGAAGCATAGAGCCTTCCTTAAAAGTAATGGAAGAAAAAAAAGGTATGACACTGCTCCGCTATGAATTAAAAAACCAGACCGAGCAAGTTAAAGTATTTCAGTTTAAATCGGGGCAAAAATTCGATTACATCATAAAGGATAAAACCGGAAAACAGGTTTACCAATACTCGAAAGACCATATGTTTATCCAAGTGCTCTCGAAACTCCAAATTAAACAAGGAGAATCATGGGTTCAGGATATCATGGTCAAAAATTTGGAACCAGGAACGTATACAATTACGATCTGGCTGACCGCAAAAGACGCTCCGAAATATGAAAAATCGTTAACGTTTGAAATGAAGTAAGAAACAGGCCCGCAAAGAGGTAACGCGGGTCTATTTCTTACATTTAGAAAAAGGGTAATTTGTTTGTTATTCGAGAGTCATAAGTGAATTTGTCTTTAACAGCGCCAATTTAAAGAATATTTTTTTGTCGCTGGGTCCGATGATGTCGAGGAGAGGCGTTCTCAAGGACAGAAAACAAGGT